>CAVRUP010000027.1:0-355517 GCA_963724335.1 uncultured Alphaproteobacteria bacterium
CCGGTCCGGGCAAGCCACGCGGCAAAGCGGTCAGCCTTTAAGGTTCGTCCCTCAAAGACGCCATACTCGGCGTCGATTTCGTTAATGAGCCGATCTTGAATATCCAGCCAGTACCGCCCCAGCCGCCCCAGCGTCATGGTATCGATCGGCACACCGTTCCGCTCCATCCGTGCCAGCGCGACCATGTACCGACCGCGCAGCAAGGCGCGCGGCAGATCGATCCGGGGCAGCATGGCCGGCAACAACCGCGCCAGCGCCGTGACGTCGCTCTCGCAATAGTCGAGGATCGCTACCCGTTCGGTGTCCGACCATGGTCCGCCACGCAAGACGAGCGCGCGCATGTCGTCCTTCTCTGTCGTGCCGATTGAATTGAATCCAAAATGAGAGAGTGCCCCGAGCAGGCTGTTGCCGTTGGCCGGCGGCACCCCATTCGTACGGTTTCGGAATTCGGTGAACAGGTCCAGCACGCGCTCGGGCACCGGCCAGCCAAGTGCCAAATGGACATAAAATTTCCGCACTTGCGTAGTAGGCAACAAACAGCGCATTCGGGCCGGTCGGGTAGGGTGGCACGGTTCCGAACTGGTCGTGCCAGACCCTGAGCTTTCGCCCGCTGCGCAATTCCCAGGTGACGAGGCACACCGGCTTGGGATTTTCACCCGGCTCGGCGCCGAACTCAAAATCGACCCTCCCAAATCTCGGCGTAGGGTAGAGCCTCAAGACCGGCGGCGGAGCCCTTCCATCGCTATTCCAGCGTCGCCTGTTCGCAACTGAGCTGCCACGTCGAATTGAGCATCGGCAACTGGACCCGTCACACTGGGGTGCACCGCCACATCAGATGGCTGCCCGGCGTGGTCGCCGGCGACCAGATCGGTCGTGCGGCAACTCACTGTTGCTACCACCATGGCTACACGATCCCTTGCAGCCGTTGCACCAAGGGGTGATCGGGACGATCGACGACGCGATCGCGGAAGGCGATCTTGAGGATTTCCGAGAAGGAAAATTCCGGCCACAGCAGGTTCCGGAAGATCCCCATTCGCCTCGAAGATTTCGTAGGCGCCAAGCGACTGGGTCCGCAGAAACTTGCACCCACTTCTTCATCGCCCGTTCGGCTGCTTCCGCTGCCGACGCGGTGCCATCCGTTGTGCCGCCCCTCCGGATTCTGGCAGCTTCACCGGCCATAGGTGCAACGTGCCCTGTCGGTTGATCGTCGTAAACAGCGTCACTGTGGCGAATTCACCGGGAAGTCGCCGGCGCCATGCCCGGCAGCACGAGGTAGACCTCACGATCTTCCTTCACCTCGATGATGGCGGCGGGCGTCAGCCGAAAGTCCGAATTTGAACGCACCCTCACGAAGTCCTGCCTGTTTGGCTTGCGCACGGGTACGGTCGTTAGCAGCTTCTTCACGCCGATCGTGTCCGCGTAGGACTGGTCCAACCGCAGCGCGGCTGGGTTGAACGGGTCGGGTGTTAGTTCAGGGTTAGTAAGTTCAGTCATAATTTCCTCCTTGAGTGTTGCGACCCGCCGCAGGGGCAGGTCTGGTTTCTCGGCTCGCCAGCCATTCGGTGAGCTTGCCGAGGTCAAACAAGACCAGTTTGCCGATCTTGATCTTTGGTGGACCGGTGCCTGCCGCGTCCCAACGCGAGAGTGTGCGGGCTGAGACGCACAGCATCGAAGCGAGTGGGCGGGGGTCTCGCATATTGCCGGCCGGCGATTTCGACCTCGCCCGCGGCGCCGATCGCCCTGCGGGAGGTGCCGTCCGATAACCTTGACGGTACCGGCTCAAGCAGCGGCTTCTGATGAGCGGCCACTTCCGCAACGCCACGCCGCGGATCCGGTTTGGCCTCCGGCTCAGGCTCCGGATCCCTTCGTTTGGCGGTGACGTGCATCTTGTCGGTCGGGAGCGAGCAAAGGAGCTCGACGACTGCTGTCACCGGTGTTGGTGGCGATGCACCGGAGGTCTTCGCCAGGTCCACCCCAAGCTTGACCGGCTCGAGCTCGACTGCGTCTCGGTGTACCGGGATGTCGCCGGCGATCTCCACCGGCGCCGGGTTAGCCGCGATCCAGGCGGCAGGGTCTTTGATCCCCGATTGCCGGACGAGCCAGAACACGCGATTCATAAATCGGGTCAGCTTCGCCGGCGGAAGCTCGACCGGGGCGGTAACACCCAGGTTGCAGAGATGTTTTCCCCAGGCGTCGGGGTAGGCAGCCCGGAGCACCCGCACGACATCGACCGCGCTAGAGGCTTGGCGGGGGGATGGATCTGATATTTCAGTCACGATCGTAACTCCTTTGGTTCGGCGGGTCTTACCCCGCCCAAACCGCTCCACACGATGCGGAACAATCCCAAGACCGGATGGCGCCCGGCACGTGCTCGCTTTCAGATGCAAAAGGTCACAGCTCAAAAATAAAAAACCGGCCAAGCTCAGAGCGTTCTTCCAGTACCTCCATATCGGGCAGGATCACTCACCTATGCAGCCGGCGCGGCTGCAATCTTCTCACGGCGTAGGAAGTCCGGGATGCCGTGCGAACGGCCGGGAGAGTCCTGCGTGAAGTCGGTTTCCGGCGAGAGGCTGGGCGGCGACGCTACCGCCTTGCTTTCAGGCTCGGGTGCGTCGGGCGCGAGATTGGGTGTCGATGCCCCGAGGCATTCGAGTGTGGGCTGCGTTGCCGGTGGGGTAGTGTGATCGCCGGCGGATTCTGGGGCGGTGCCTGGCGTCTCGCCACGCTGTACTTCCGTATCGTTGCTCCCAGCGTGGCGGGTACCGTCCTCAAGCTCATTCCCCAACTCCAGGCTGCGGAGAAGCGGCTCAATTTCATGGCGGCGATTACGGACAAATTCCTTGCGGTTTGCCTCGCTCGATATGTTCCAAGCTGCCTCTAGCGGGTAGGCGAGTGCTCGCCCCCTGGTCACCAGAGTCATTTTCGGCATCCATGCGTCGACGGCAAACTTAAACTCCGCGAAGGCCCGTTCCGACATCGGGAACGGGTCGGCTGGGGTGCCTTCGGGCGTATCGGTCGGGACCACTTCCGGCTCATCGGCGGCAGGGACGGCTTCATGTGCATCGGCCGGGGCGACTTCCTGCTTGTCCTCCAAGGTCGCGTTGTCCGTTACAGGCTCTTGTAACGGACGCTGCTTGTTCTTAGCCCGATGCCGATCGACACGTTTTTTCGTATCGGCCCTGATTTGCTCCACTGTCTTCCGGCCGCCAGCCATTTGCATCAGTTCGTAAGCGCGGGAGCGCCCTAAGCCCGCGCAGGAGCGGGTAAGGAAGGCCGTGAAATCCTTGGGATGCTTGTTGTTGCTCACATCGAGGAGCAGCAAGCCGGCGGCTTTATAGTGCTCGACCGCCTTATCCTTCGCCTGATCGCCGGCCGTGATGTGAGCGACAATCTCTTTTCCGGCGGCTTTCAAGTTCTTCGCCGTGAGCGACGCGGGGATGTGCTCAATCATGGCGCGCCCCCTTCAACTTCTTGTTACTCTTATGCACGGGCAAGAACGACGCGTTATCCGGGGAAGTATTTCGGCGGTTCTGTTCGAGCCACGCCGAAACGTCCGTGCGGAGATAGCGGATGAACCGGGCGTCGGTTGCGTCGATAAATGGCGGGCCGCGGTTCTCGCGCCGCCAAAGTACCATCGTGATCGGGTGGACCTGGAGTAGCTCCGCCACCTGATCACTGGTCAGTAGCTCGGGTTCGTTACGCAAATTTGGAGAAATTGCTGCGCGTTCGTTCGGCGGCTGGCACTGCCAGCGGGCCTTGGTTCGGTACTGAGTAGTAAACGCCATGGTGTACCTGTGGTTGTTTGAGACAACCGAGGTGCACGAAAAAAAAGACCGCCCGCGCACCCCGGTTAGGGGTTAGCAGACGGCCGCCGATCAAATCGGGAACCTAAATCGCGGCCCGGGCCGCGACTTAGCTTGGGCTATATATGTGGGTTTTGCGGGCTATAGCAAGGGCTGGGCCCTAAACATTTGATTCATGATTAAATCTCAGACGGGCGTGAAAGGAACCTGCTCTCTCCTCCTCACGTGGTGGCAAGACATGGACACTGAATCCGTCCGGCCACCTGTAGCTATCGAGGCCATACACACCCAGCATAATGATGAAACTGCCTTGCGCCTCACGGAGTTGTTTTTTCAGAGCGAACTCTTTCGTGCCCCAATGGCCGAGTGACGACTTCAGCATTTCCTGCGCTAGGATGATCTGCTCGGCTTCGAGACGTAAACTGCTCGCCTCGGCCTCGGTCGGTGGCTCAGGCTCCGCGAGCCGGGCACGGAGCTGCTCCATTTCGAGGCGCAGCGCGTCCTCTTCGACCTCGGTTGGGATATTAGGTCGCCAGGGTAGTTCAGGCAGCCAGGCGGGTCTCTGGTTCTCTTTTTCTTTCTTGCTCATTGCTCCAAAGCCTTCATGATTGCGGTCGACACCTTCGTCATCTGCTCAAGATAGAACGCGTGGAGCGCGGCAGGATTTTGATAGCCGGCGGTTTGCGTCCGCCGCTTGTGGTTTAGCAACACAGACATGTTTTCTTCAGGGACGCCTGCAGCCGTGCCCAAGTTTTCGAAAGTGCGCCTTAAATCGTGGCCGCTTTTGGCTTTGCAAACCCTCCCGTCCTCACCCACATACTGCGCCCGCGCGTCGGTATGCTTTCCAGAACTCGACTTTGCAGAGGGGAAGATGTACTCGCTCGGATCGTGTTCGACCTCCCATATAGCTCGAGCGCGGCGGATGCACGCAAGCATTTCGTCAGACACCGGCAGTGTAAATGCTCGCGGGCTTCCTCCCTTAGGCTCGGGTAGGAACAACGCGCGACGTTCTTCATTAAGATGCTCCCACTTGGCAGAGCGCGCATCTTTCGAACGTAGGCCCGAGAGAAGCATAAATAGAGTCAGCTCACGCTTAATTGGATTTTTCACCCGCTGCACTTGCAGCCACCAGTTTCGAAGGTCATCCGGACCCATGCCACGGCTCGCGCGGCTGCGACGACCGTGCAACGTAGCTGGCTTCTCTGGCCACGGTGGGAGGTCGATGTATTTGGAGCGCGCGTAGCGATACACAATTCGGAGGAATCCAATGGAGGCGTCCGCCGCATTCTTACCGTGATCACTCTTGCGACGCGCGTGTGCACGAGTGATGCGGGTGTGCTCACGCTCGATTGCCATTGGCTCCTTGATAATTGCTACCAGCGGTATGTTGTGCCAGTGTGCAAGCCTTCGGTAGCAGTAGTCATAGAATTGCAATGTCGCAGGCCTCAGGCCGCGCTTGGGGGCATAGACGTCGCGGTACATGCCCCAGGCTTGCGACAGTGTGAGCCCATCCACATCCAATTTCGGTCGGCGCGGATCAGTGCCGCCCTTCACTGTCGCAATGTGGAGCTTTGCGGCGACACGTGCTTTTGCGACGCTCATGGCCGGCCAGTGACCGAGCGTGACCTCAACCGTACGCTGGCCCATCGAGCGAGCGTGCTTGGGCAGATCGGCTGTCGCACGGAACGAAACGCCGTTCTTGAGGCGTTTGGCATAGAGGCCACGCTCGCGCGAATCAAACACTCGCTCGCCCACCGCGAGACTACTGATGATCTTGTCGTTGATGACTGCGGTGCTTAGCTTTCGTGGCAGTCTCTCATTACGCAACGCGACGACTTCACCCATGATAGTCTCCTCGAGAAAATCCAGGGAATAATCCAGGGAAATATAGCTAGTCGGCGCTAAAATGCGCTAAATGAACCCTGAGAAACCCTGCAAAAATTGGGTTTTTCGCAGTATGGTGAACAAGAGATATGAACTGGATCTCCAACGTCGTCCGCCCGAAGATTCGCAGCTTCCTGCGCCGCGAAACGCCGGAAAATCTCTGGATCAAATGTCCGGAAACCGGCCAGCTCGTCTTCTACAAGGACGTCGAGGCCAACCAGTTCGTCATTCCGAGCTCCAATTATCACATGCGCATCTCGGCCGCGGCGCGGCTGAAGCTGATGTTCGACGGCGCTACCTGGCTCGATATCGGCGTGCCGGAGGTGGCGGTGGATCCACTCAAGTTCCGCGACGAACGGCGCTACGCCGACCGTCTGAAGGACGCCAAGACCAAAACCGGCCTGCACGACGCGGTAAAACTCGGGCTCGGCAAGCTCGACGGCTTGCCGGTGACGATCGGCGTGCAGGACTTCGATTTCATGGGCGGCTCGCTTGGCATGGCGGCCGGTGAAGCCGTGATCAAGGGGCTGGAAACAGCAGTGCAAAAATCCACGCCCTTTATTATGTTCGCGGCCTCCGGCGGCGCGCGCATGCAGGAAGGCATTCTCTCGCTGATGCAATTGCCGCGCACCACCGCCGCCGTGCAGATGCTGCGCGAGGCGAAGAAGCCCTACATCGTGGTTTTGACCAATCCCACCACCGGCGGCGTCACCGCGTCTTACGCCATGCTCGGCGACGTGCAGATCGCCGAGCCGGGCGCGCTGATTGGCTTTGCCGGCCCGCGCGTAATCGAGCAGACCATCCGCGAGAAACTGCCGGAAGGCTTCCAGCGCGCCGAATATCTGACCGAGCACGGCATGGTGGACATGGTGGTGCATCGGCACAAATTGCGCGCGACGCTCGCCGAATTGTGCCGGTTGTTGACCAAAGCGCCGGCGCCGGGCGCGCAGCCGCAATTGCCGGTTCCGGCGCACGCGTGAGCGCGCCGCCATGACGCCGCCGGTTGACGCGATCGTCGCGCGGCTTGCCGCGCTGCATCCCAAACGCATCGATCTGTCGCTCGGCCGCATCGAGCGCCTGTTGGCCGCGCTCGATCATCCCGAACGAAAATTACCGCCGGTGATCCACGTCGCCGGCACCAACGGCAAGGGCTCAACCATCGCCTTCATGCGCGCGATCCTGGAAGCGGCGGGAAAGCGCGTGCATGTCTATTCATCGCCGCATTTGGTGCGCTTCAACGAGCGCTACCGGCTGGGTGCGCCGGGGGAGGGCAGGCTGGTCGGCGATGATGAGCTGATGGCGGCGCTGGAGGAATGCGAGCGTGCCAATGCAGGCCACGCGATCACGGTGTTCGAGATCACTACCGCGGTTGGTCTATTGTTGTTCGCGCGTCATCCGGCCGATGTTCTATTGTTGGAAGTCGGCCTCGGCGGGCGCCTGGACGCCACCAATGTGGTGGATCATCCGCTCGCCACCGTCATTACCCGGATCGCCATCGATCACACCGATTTTCTGGGCGACACGCTGGAGAAGATCGCCGCGGAGAAGGCCGGCATTCTCAAGCGCGGCACGCCGGCCATAATCGCCGCGCAGGCGCGCGACGCGCTGGCCGTGATCGAGCGGCAGGCCGCGCGACTCAATGCGCCGCTCAAGATCGCCGGCGAGGACTGGACGGCGACCGAAGAGCGCGGCCGGCTGGTCTATCAGGACGAAGCCGGCCTTTTCGACCTGCCGGCGCCGAAACTCTATGGCCGCCATCAGTTCGAGAACGCGGGGCTCGCCATAGCGGCGTTGCGGGCGATCAAGCCGTTGAAGATTGCGCCTTCCGCTTACGAGGCCGGCATGGTCAAGGCCGATTGGCCGGCGCGGCTGCAGCGGCTCGCCGCCGGCCGGCTGGTCGAGCTTATCCCCGCCGGGAGCGAATTATGGCTCGATGGCGGGCATAACCCGGACGGCGGGCGGGCCATCGCGGCGGCGCTGGCCGATCTTGAGGAGCGCGTGTCGCGCCCGCTGGTGCTGATCGTCGGCATGCTGGCGAGCAAGGACTGCGCGGGTTTCCTCAGCAATTTCACCGGCCTGGCGCGCCGCCTGATCGCGGTGCCGATGCCGGGCGCGGAAAAAGGCCTGAGCGCGGAAGCGGTTGCGGACGCGGCGCGCGCCATCGGGCTGCCGGCGACCAGCCGCGACAATCTCGACGAAGCGCTCGATGCCGCGCGCAAGCTCGATCTCGATCCGCCGCCGAGGATCCTGATCACCGGCTCGCTCTACCTTGCCGGCGATGTTCTGCGCGAGAACGGCACGCTGCCGTCTTGAAACGCAAACGGCCGGCGCCCAAGGCCGGCCGTGCCTTCGAAATTTTGCCGCGCTCAGACCGCGCCGCTAATCCACTGATGCAGTTTCTGTTTCGGCGCCGCGCCGACCTGGCGCGAGGCGATTTCGCCGTTCTTGAACAGCATCAGCGTCGGGATCGACATGATGCCGTATTTCGCCGCCGTGTTCGGGTTCTCGTCGACGTTCAATTTGACGATCTTGACCTTGTCGCCGAGCTGGCCGGCGATCTCTTCCAGAGCAGGCGCGATCATGCGGCACGGCCCGCACCATTCCGCCCAAAAATCCACCACCACCGGCTCGGCGGATTTTAGAACATCCGATTCGAAGCTTGCGTCCGACGTTTTGCCGACGGCCATGGGGAAATTCCTCTTGTTCTTGGGGAGCGGAGAATCGCGCTTCGCAATTGCGAGGGCAGGAACCTATGAACGCGATCTCCCAGCGTCAAGGCGCTATCGCGCGGAGGTGATGCGCGCCATGGCCGCATCCAGCACCTCGCCGGAAAGCTCCATGAGATCAGGTACTTCGGTCCAGATCAAAGCGGCGCGCACGGGCTTGTCCGGGTACAACTTTGTGAGCACGGCGCGGTAGAGCGCGAGCTGGCTGACGTAAGCCGGCGGCACGTCCTCGATTCGGCGCGGGGCCGGGCGGTTGGTTTTGAAATCGGCAATCAATACAAACGATTGCGTGACGGCGAGGCGGTCGATCTGGCCGGAGACGCGCACGCTCTCTTGGCCCAGAACAAGCCGGCCGACGATCGGGCACTTCGGCGCGGCTGCCGGGCGCGAAAAGTTCGGCGAAGGGCGCGGCGTCGAGCAGAACCAAGACTTCTTCCGCGATCTTCTTGCGCTGTTCTTGTGGCAATTCCCGGCCTGCTCGGGCGAGATAATCTTCGGCCGCTTTGCAGACGTTTGCCGGCGGGAATATCCGGCAGCGACTGCAACAGCCGGTGCGTCAGCGACCCGCGCAGCAAAGCGGCGGCGCGGCCGCCGGTGGCGGGCGGGCGGGCGGCCTCGTCCTCGGCGCTCGACGGCGTCATGGCGCGCACGGCAGAGACGTCGGAGGTCGCGTTCGATCTCAGCCAGTTCGGGACGGAACTCGCTGTGGTCTCGGCAGGCAAAATGTTCTTCGTGCTCTTCTGCGACTCGATGTTCTGCGATGCGTTTTTGCGGTAGCGCAGCACCTCGCCGGCGCCGTCGTCGGCCGGCTCGGCGACGCAATCGCCCGTCAGCGCGTCTTCGACCAGCCGGTACCAGCAGCCGTCGGGAATTTTTTGGCGGCCTTGCGTGCCGCAGATCACCAGCCGCTCCTTGGCGCGCGTCATCGCCACATACAAAAGCCGCCGGTACTCGTCGCGCGCGTCTTGTTGCGCCCGGCCGCGCGCGTCGCTCATGGCGCCGACATCTTCGCCACGCGCAGTCGCCCACACTAACGGCCCATGCGCGAGCGCGAGTAGACGCGGATCGCGCGGACCGGTCGGCGGCGTGGTGGTATCGGCCAGGATCACGGCGTTGGCTTCCAGCCCCTTGGCGCCGTGCACGGTCATCACCCGCACCTCGTCGCGCACCATTTCCATGTCGCGTTTGACTTCGCTTTGCGCGGCGCGCAGCCAATTAAGGAAACCTTGCAGCGACGGCGTCTCGCGCGTCTCGTAATCGAGCGCCAGATTGAGGAATTCGTCGAGCGCATCGTTCGCTTCCGGCCCCAACCGCGCGAGAAATTTTGCGCGCCCGCGCATTGGCCCCAGCACATGGGCGAAAAATTCGAACGGCGTCAGTCGGCGCGCGGCGTTCGCGAGATCATCGAGCGCGCGATTGGTTTCGGCAAAGGCCGCGTTGCCGCGCAGGCTCGCGCGCAGCGAGCCCTTGCGGTCGAAGGCCAGCTCGAACAGCTGCTCCTCGCTCAAGCCGAACAGCGGGCTCTTGAGCACGCTCGCCAGCGCCAGATCGTCGTCCGGCAGCAGCAGCGCATCTGCCAGCGCCATCAGGTCCATCACCGCGATGTGCTCGGTGAGCACCAGCCGGTCGGCGCCGGCGACCGGAATGTCGGCGTTCTTCAAGGCGCGGATGATGGCCTCGAACAGCGGCCCGCGCTGGCGCACCAGCACCAGCACGTCGCCGGGCCGCTCGCCGCGCGCCATCCAGAGCTTGACCTGCCTGGCGATGCGCTGCGCCAGCAAGACGCGCGGGCTTTGCTCGCTTATCGTATCGAACGGCGCGTCCCAGCCTTCGATCTCCTTGCGCTCGGCCGGCGCGATCAGCGGCCACAGTTCGACCAGCCCGGGCGCGGCGTCGGGCAGCGCTATGTGCGGCGGCACGCCGCCTTCATCGGTGGTGACGCTCACAAAAATGTCTTGCGCGGCGAACACCCGGTCGACGCCGCCAAGCACGTTCTCGCCGGAGCGGAACGAATGATGGAAGCGTAAAAAGCGCCAGCCCTGTTCGGGCGTATCGAACTGGCCGGCGAATTCGCGCCGCATCTCGTCGAAGGCGCGCGGCGCCGCGCCCTGGAACGAGAAGATCGACTGTTTCTCGTCGCCGACCGCGAACACCGTGCGCCGCGTGTTGGCGCGCGCGCCGCCCGGGGTGAATTCCGAAACGATGGTGCGCACGATCTCCCATTGCTTGGGGCTGGTGTCCTGCGCTTCGTCGATCAGCACGTGGTCGATGCCGAGATCGAGCTTGTAGAGCACCCAGGCGGCGGACGAGCGCGCGAACAGCGCCAGCGTCTTGTCGATCAGGTCGTCGTAATCGAGCAGGGCGCGGCGGTCCTTCTCGCTGGCGGTAGCGCGCGATCACGTCGGCCGCGATGGTGACGAGCGCGCGGGTGCGCTCGCGCGCGGCAAGCGCGCGTTCGCGCGCGAGCAGAGCGCAGACGCGGTTTTGTTCGTCGAGCAGCCGCGCGCAGCCAATCGGGATGTTTATCGGCGATCTTGTTGGTGACGATGTTTTTGCGCGGCGCGCAATTCGGTCGGTGCAGAAAACACTTTGAGATAATTGTCGATGCGCGCGCGGCCCGCTGGCACCTGCGCGCGGCTGTCGAGCGCGGCGATGTGATTGGTATCCGATTTCGAGCCGCATTGCGAGAATTTCGATCAGCGCCGGCCATTCCGCCACTGGGATCAGCGAATGGGAAAAGAATTCTTGGTCGATCGATTCCGCCGTGTCTTTGGGATCGACGCCGAGGGCCTTCGACAATTCGCCAATGGCCTTGTCGAGGCTGCCGGCGCGCTGGGTCCAGGCCTCGATGGCGTCGCGCTTTCTGATGGCGTCGCCGATCACGTCCTTGAAGGTCTGGTCGGCGGCCTCGACGATGGCGGTCGCCAGCGCCTGGCCGAGCGCGCCGTCCGGCTTGGCCGAGGCTTCCAGAAGAACCTGCAGCGTCAATTGATCGAGCAATTGCGTGGTCGAAGCCTCGTCCAGCACGGTGAAGTGCGCGGCCACGTTGGCCTCGAACGGGAACTGATGCAGCAGCCGCGTGCAAAAGGCGTGGATGGTCTGCACCTTGAGGCCGCCGGGCGTCTCCAGCGCGGAGGCAAAAAGGCGCCGCGCCCGCGCGCGCTCGACGGCGTCGGGCTTGCGGCCGGTCGAAAGCGCGATCTGCCGGTCGAGCGCGGCGTCGCTGAGCGCGGTCCAGCCCGCCAGCCGCTTGAACACCTCGTTCGCCATATTGGCGGCGGCGGTCTTGGTGAAGGTGATGCAGAGGATCTTGGCCGGATCGACGCCGCGCAGCAGCAGGTTGATGACGCGCTGCGCTAGAACATAAGTCTTGCCCGAGCCGGCATTGGCCGAGACGAAGGCGGAGACGTCCGGGTCGGCGGCGTGGATTTGCACCTCGCGCACGGCGGCGGGGATGGTGCGGTGGGCGGTCATGGCACTTCTTCCTTCCCTCTCCCCTGGTGGGAGAGGGTGGTCCGAGCGAAGCGAGGACCGGGTGAGCGCGGTGAACGCGGTCGCATGGGCGCGTCCCCCTCACCCGGGCGCCGCTTCGCTCGCGCCGACCTCTCCCACCAGGGGAGAGGTGAAGCGAGCGTGCGGCAGGTCCGGCGTGACTCACGCCTCCTCCTCATCGCCACCCGTCGCCGACCATTCCTTGACGCGGGCGAGGTGGTCGTAGTCGCCGTAGCGGCGGCCGAGCCACATCGGGCTGACGAGCGACCGATACGGCTCCGCTTCGTTCTCGAACTTCGCCGCCAACTCTTTCAGCTTTGCCAGTGCGTGGTCGGCTTGCGTGTCCGGCGTGCCGTCCTTGAAGTTGATCGCGTCCGGCTGGCCGGCCGGCTCGCCGCCTTTCAGCGTCACATAAGCGATTTCCGACACCGAGCCGGCCGGCAGATTGCCGAATTTGCCGGCGCGCAGAATGGCGGCTTCCAGCGTCAGTTGCGGCGCGAGCCCCGTGCGCACCTGCTTTTCGGTGCGGGCGGCGCCGGTCTTGTAGTCGAGGATGGCGTAGCTGCCATCCTTAAGCTGCTCGATGCGGTCGGCGATGGCCGCGAGCGTGAATTCGCGTTTGCCGACGGGGAATGTCAGCTCGCCCTTGATCTCCGCATGCAGCGTTTTCAGATCGGCGCGGCGCGCGCCGTCCCATTGCGCGAACCATTGCGCGATGCGCACAAAACGCGGCCACCAGAAGGCGCGCGCTTCCGGATAATCGGCGAGCGCGGCGAAATGTTTTTCGCCGAGCGCCAGCAGTTCCTGCAGCGGGTCGGCCGGCGGCCTTGGCGGCGAACATTTCCGTGTAGTCGCCGATGGCGCCGTGGATGACGGTGCCGCGGTCGCGCGCGCCAGGCGCCGTGTCGACCGCGTCGAGCGGCTGCAGGCGCAGGATATATTTGGCGTAGATGGTGTAGGGATCGCGCAGCCAGTCCTCGATGGCGGTGACCGACAGGCGCGAAGGACGCGCCGCGACCTTCGGCTTCGGCGCCGGGCGCTCGGCGGATTTGACCTGCGCCGGATGATCGAGCGCGCGGGCAAGATCGAGATAGCTGTTGCCGCGCTTGCGCACCTCCTGCCAGCGCGCCTCGCCGGCGAGCGCGGCGATGCGCTGCACGAAACGCGAGGTCACCGTCGGGCTGCCGGCGATCTTGGCTGAGCGCGCCAGGATGACTTCCGCGGCGCCCAAGCCTTGCGCGAAGTCGTGCGCGGCAAGCCCGATATAACGTTCGGGCGGATCGAGGCCGAGCGCGCGGCGCATCGGGCGCGAGAGCCAGGGATCGTTGCGCGTCTCAGGCGGCCAGGTGCCCTCGTTGAGGCCGCCAAGCACGACGCGGTTAAAATTCAGCAGTCGCGCTTCCAACTGACCGAGGATGCTCACGCGCCGGTCGCGCGTTTGCGGACGCCGCACCATGCGGTCGGCGATCGCCGCATGGAACAGTTCGGCGTAGTCGCTCTTGGCGACGGTGAGGCTGGCGGCGGACGGGCTCTCGGTGAGTTCCTCGCAGGCGCGGGCGAGCGCTGCGCCGTCATTGCCGGTGAAGGCCGCGACCTCGCCTTTGCCATCGCGGCCGAGCCCGGAAATAACGGCGCTATGGCACTTGACCAGCGCGGCGAGCGGATGGCTGCCAGGCTTCAATCTTTCCAGCGGCGCCAGCGCGGCGCCCAGCCGGGCGACCAATTCGGCGGCCACGTCGAAGGCATCGTCGGCCATCAGCCAGCGCGGATCGCTGCGGTGCAGCTGGTCGCGATTGGCGCGGAAGGTGGAGAGGGCGTGCGCCAGTCCGTCGCTGCCGGGCTTCGGGCGCGGGCCGCGCAAGATGGCGCGCTCCAGCGTTGCGATGGCCGTGTTGTGCGCGCCCTCTTTGGCGCCGAGCCGCAGCAGCGGATGCTTGAGCAGCGCCAGCAGCGTCACCGGTTCGAGGCCGCCGAGCGCGGCCTCCGCCGCCAGCCGCGCGAACAGGCCGGCCGGGGTGTCGGCGAGGCTGTCGCCGCCGGAATCGTCCGCCTTGACCTGCCAGCGCGCGAGCGCTGCGGCGACGCGGCGCGCCAGCGCACGGTCGGGCGTCACCAGCGCTGCGGTCTTGCCCTTGGTTTCGAGCGCTTCGCGCAACGCCACCGCAATGGCGAGCGCTTCTTCCTCGGCATTGGCCGCTTCGATCATGGCGAGCGCGGCGAGCGCCTTGTCGGTGGCGGCGGTGAAATCTTTTTTCTTAATGTTCCAGCGCTCGGTGGTGACGGCCGGGCGCAAGGCTTCCGACACCAGCCATTCGCGCCCCTGCGCCGGCGCCAATTGTGCGACGTCACTCCGTTTGATGCGCAAGCGGTCGAGCAGCGCGTGCATGGCGAATTGCGCGTGGCCGGCGGCCGGCGCGCCGTCGTGGCTCGCATCGTCGGCGTTGCCGGCGATCAGCGCCCATGAGGCGTCGTCGAGGTGCATGTCGAGGCCGGGCAGCACCAGCGCGCCGTGCGGCAGGTTCGCGATGGTGGCGAGCAGCTTCGCGGTCGCCGGCATCGAGCCGGTCGAGCCGGCGGCGATCACCGGCGCGGTGCTGGAGGCGAGCCGCCTGGCCTCGGCCTCGATCAATCGGTCGCGCCGTTCGGCCGCTTCGATGGCGCTCTTTTCGGAGAGGAATTTGCGCCAGCGCGGCTGCACGAATTTGAGGAAAGCGAGCGACTGCTTCCAATAGTCGTCGAGGTCTTCCGGCACCAGCCGGTCGAGATTGTCCCAGGGCACCTGGCGGGTGATCATGTCGTCCATCAGCCGCGCCAGCGCGTCGGCGAGCGCGAGCGCGGCCTCCGGCGTGTTGGCGATCAGCGGCGCGCCTTGCTCGGGCGCGATGGTCGCGGCCCATTTCGAGATCAGCTCGGCGAGCGTGAGCCGCCGCTCCAGCGCGCCGAAGGCCGGCGGCAAGGCCAGCGCGGCTTCGGCCAGTTCGCCGGTGGCGGCTTCGGCAAAGGCGATCTCGTCCTCGTCCAAATCGCCGAGCGCGACGATGCGCGGCAGGATGGCGGCGTCGGTTTTGAGCCCGTCGAGGAAAACCTCGCGCGCCAGCCGGCAGGCGCGCCGGGTCGGCAGATAGAGCGTGGCGCGGGATAGTTCGAGCGGATCGTCCGAGGCCGGAAAACCGCGCACCAGTTTGCCGGCGCGCAGCGCCTCGATCAGCACGCGCAGGAACGGCGCCGAGGCGGGGATGTTGAAGACGTGGGGACTCATTGTTGCAGCATACACCGTGTCGTCCCCGTACACGGGTCCGGCCTATGGCCGGCCCGAGTACAGGCTCCAGCGGGGACCCATACGCCGTGACCTCTCGATAAGCTGCGGAGTATGGGTCCCGGCTCGCGCGCCTGGCGGCGCTTGGCCGGGACGACAGAAACTAGGCCGTGCTCGCCCGGATCGCCTTTTCGGCGAGCGCGATGGCGTCCGGCGTGCCGACATGCATCCACAGGCCTTCCAGCCGCAGGCCGAAGAGGCGGCCTTGCCCCTCGGCGCGATCGAACAGCAAGGGCAGCGGAAATTCGCCCGGCGGGGCGTCCTTGAACAAAGCGGGCGACAAGATCGCCGCGCCGGCAAAGACGAAGGGCGCCACCTCGCGCTCGCCGCGGCGGCGCAAGCGGCCGTCGGCGGCAAACGCGTAATCGCCGCGCCCGGCATAGCCGATGCTGCCGGTGGCAGTCGCGAGCAGCAGCAACGCATCCATCGCGGCCGCATCGAACGCGTCGGCGAGGCGCGCGAGATTGGGCTGCACGCCGTCGACCCAGAGCGTGTCGGAATTGATATGGAAGAACGGCGCCGCGCCCAATTGCGGCAGCGCCTTGACCACCGCGCCGCCGGTGCCGAGCAGCAAGCCGCGCTCGTCGGAGATGACGATTTTCGGCTTTGTGCGCGCGGCCAAATGGCGCTCGATCTGCTCGGCGAAGTGATGCACGTTGACCACCGCCCGCTCGACGCCCGCTTGTGCCAAGCGGTCGAGCACGTGATCGATCAGCGGTTTGCCGCCGACCTCGACCAAGGGCTTCGGCATCTTGTCGGTGAGCGGGCGCATGCGCGTGCCCAGGCCCGCCGACAGCACCATGGCGTTGCGCGGAGTCTTGTTGGTCGGCTGGGTCATAGCGATTTCAACGCCGGCACGTTGGCGCGGTACCAGGCGGCCAGCGGCGCCAGCGCCGGATGCGCCAGCGAGCGCTGCAAATAGGCCCATACCCGCGGCATGTGACGCAAATATTGCGGCTTGCCGTCGCGGCGGTCGAGGCGGGCGAAGATGCCGAGGATCTTGGAGGCGCGCTGGGCGGCAAGCGTCGCGTAAATGCGCGCGAAGGCCGGCGCATCGAAGGCCGGATCGGCGGCGCGCCGCGCGCGCGTGTAGCGCGACAGCAGCGCGATCTCCATCATTTCCGGCACGTCGACGCGCGCATCCTGCGCGAGCGAGGCGAGATCGTAGGCCTCAGGCCCCATCAGCGCGTCCTGGAAATCCAACAGGCCGATGCGCGCCACGCCCTCGCGCTCCGGCAGCCACAGCAGATTGGGCGAATGATAATCGCGCAGCACCCAGGTCGCGGGCGGGACAAACGCCGGCGCCAAGGCCGTGCGCCAGAGCTCGCTATAGTCGTCGCGCTGGGCGGGCGTCGCCTCGGCGTCGAGCAGCGGCAGATACCAGTCGACCAAAAGCTCGGCCTCGATCAGGAACGCCTCGAGGTCGTAGCGCGGCAGGGTGTAATCGACGCCCGGCTCGACCGGCAGCACGGCGGGCAGCGGCGCGCGGTGCAGCGCCGCCAAGAGATCGGCCGCCACCTCGTAGCGCGGCTCGACCGGGGCCGGCGGCTCGCCGTCCACCACCAGCTCGCTGCCGAGATCCTCGATCACCAGCAATCCGGCGGCGCGGTCGGCGGCGAAAATCGCCGGCGCGGACAGCCCGCGCGCGCGCAAGGCCTGCGCCATGGCGATAAACGGCGTCACGTTGTCGGCAAGATGAGCGATCGCGCTATAGGGCTTGCCGTCGCGCACCGTGGGGCCGTCCGGCCGCTGCGGCGAATTCATCAAAATGTAGCTTGCGCCTTGCAGCGTCAGCCGCTCGTAGGCGCGGGTGGAGGCGTCGCCCTGCATGTAGGAGCGCTCGGCCGCGCCGAAGCCGGAGCGCGACAGGAACATGCGGATCACGGCGATGCGCTCGGCGCGCGCCGCCATCATGCCGTAACCGGTGACGCACGCGTGGCGGAAGCTCGCCCCATGCTGCGGCGACAGCGTGAACGCGACATCGAGCCGGTCGGCGGGCAGGAAATCGCCGGCGCGGTCCGGCCATTCCAGCAGCGTCACGGCGTTGGCCGGGATGTCCTCGAAGCCGAGCTCGGCGAGCTCGGCGGGACCGCCGAGCCGGTAGAGATCGAAATGCAGCAGCAGAAAGCGCGGCAGCTCGTAGGCCTGCATCAGCGTAAACGTAGGACTCGGCACCTCGACGGTTTGATCGCCGGCGAGATGGCGGATGAGCGCGCGCGCAAATGTGGTCTTGCCGGCGCCGAGATCGCCCGACAGCGTGACCAGGTCGCCGGGCGCCAGCGCTGCGGCGATGTCAACCATCAGCCGGCGCGTCGCCTCTTCGTCGGCGAGCGCCACCGTGAAGCTGTAGGCGCCGGAGGAGGTGGGGACCATCGAATCATCCGCCGTAGGGTCGTGACCTTATAGACGGCACGCAAACCGCAACGTTCAAGTATTTTAAGACTGAAACTGCACATAATATCAATAGGTTATGCATAGTGGTTAATTGCCGTTAACCATTCAGTCCTACATTACGAAAACCCAAATCTATTTTAGATCGTAAAGCCGCTGCGAGATTGAACCATGAACCCCGATAACACTGCCGAGATCATAAAGCTGCTATCGAAATACGACCCTTCGTGGGTGCTAATAATGGTTGCCGTTTGGATTTTTGTCTGGCGACTTAATTACATCTTGTCAGCCCTTTTTGCCGGTACCCGGAAGCAAAAAAATCGGAAGAAATAAGCACTACGTGTTTGATCTGTTTTGTGGATCGGGGACCACAATGAAACCAGTCATTGTGTTATGATTTTCGCATGGACTATCGAGCGATCATCCGCGTCGAACCGGGTAAGCGCGGCGGGCGCCCTTGCGTTCGCGGCATGGGCATCGCTGTCGCGGATGTCCTCGGCTGGTTGGCGGCGGGACAGTCGCACGAACAGATTCTTGCCGACTTTCCCGAGCTGACCGAGAACGACATCCTCGCTTGTCTGGCCTACGCCGCCGATGGAACATAGACTCAGCCGCCCTGCGCGCCAGGTTCAATCGCCGAATCCACGGATTAAATATCCGGGAAAATGCGAGTTGCAGGCCATCACGTGGGTGATCGCTTCTCGATCATAGTCGTCGCCCGACCGGTAACGATCGAAAAAGACATTCAGCCGAGACACCCGTTCGGGCATCGCTTGCACGGCCTGCAGGCCGACCGAGACGCCGTAATTGGTGAAGGCGAACTTGACGCGGGGGAGATCGGGCTCGCGGCAGAAATATCCGTCGTCATGCCACATGTTATCGAGCACCGCGAGGCTGCGCCGCCGTTGCGTCACCGCCCAATCCTCGCGCGGGAAAAAGTGCGTGAGCCACAGCATCATGCCGAGACCAAGGTCCTGCGTGATGGTGAGGCGCGCGGCCGTCGCATCGATGAGCGCCCGCATATCGGCGATTTCGCCGGCCAAGGCCCGCTCGTCGAGGCATCGATAGGAGACATAACCGTCGAACGCATCGAGCGTGCCGAAACCGTAGCCGGGATAAGGCGCGCTCAAATCCTCCTGCATCTTCCAAATCACGCCGCGCCCCGGCACGACAAAGGCGCGGTGAATCTGGCGCACGAGATCAACACCTTTGGCTCGATAGCTTGGCAGATGGCGCGCCAGCACCGAAAGCGCGTAAAGCCACATCGCGAGATAATGGAAATATTGTCCGTCCCGGTCCGCCGCCTGCCCGATGCGAATGCCGCGCGGGCGACCGAGCACCCGCTCGACATCGGACACCACCCATTCCGCCTCGTCGAGGAAGCGCGCCTCGCCCAGTTCCGCGTAGAGCGAGACCAAAAGTATGACGCCAAACGCGTCGGTCCAGGTGTAGCGCAGCCCGTTGGGCCATATGCGCTCGGCGCGCATCCAGCTCAGCTTGTCGAGAACATAGTCGATGTCCTTACAGGCGGGCATGGTGACGCTCACCCTTCGCATCGATCCTTTATTATTAAGATATGACGTGCGGCGATGGCTTGCTTGACCCAGGTCAACAACGGGACGAAAGGGTTAATCCCGCAGAACCGTCATCCTGACCTGTTCGGCGCATCACAATGGCCCGCTCCGCTCGCCCTCAAAAATCCGTGCGGTGAATACGGAGCGGACGTCCGGGTGGCGGCGCTTTGCGCGCGGTCGCCGGACGGTTGAACACGATCTTGCAGGCGGGGCTGAGATGGCGCTTGTTGTCGGTCAGGCACACCGTCACCCGGTCGGCGTCCGGGATCGCGTACTGGCAAAGCCGAAACGCATCCGGCGTGCAGGCGTCGGCGTCCGCTTGCGTATAGGCCGACGCGGGGCCGGCAGCCGCCATGACGACGATGCCGGCGACGGCGGCCAGTTTGCCCATGACATTTCCCCCCCAGTGTCGTCGGCATGACAACGCCGGCAGTAGGACATAGTTCCTTATATTTGGAAAGCCCGCCGCCGACTTGCCGCCATCCTCCGATGCCGGGTAGCGTCAAGGCCATGAAACGGCCGCTTGGCAAGCTCCCCGCCGACGCCTTCGGCATGCTCGATCTGCCGGCGCTGCCGTCCGGCATCGTCGAAGGCTTCCGCGCCTTGCCCGATTTGACCGGCATGGCGTCGGACGCCATGGACGAGCTCGGCATCGTCGGCGCCGTGCCGGCAAGCGTGCTCAAGCCGACCGATGCGAAGGCGCGACTGGTCGGGCGCGCGCTGACGGTCAAGAACGTGGCGGCCAGGAGAAGCGTGCCGGACAACGTCGCCACCGGCGTCTCCGGCATGGCGGAGATCGAGGCGCATAATCTGGCGGAACCCGGCGACGTGCTGGTGCTGCAAGGGCTCGACCAGGTTTCCAACATGGGCGGCATGTCGGCGAGCATCGGCAAGCGGCAGGGCCAACTCGGCGCCATCGTCGACGGCGCGGTGCGCGACGTCGAGCACGGGCGCGCCATCGGCTACGCCATCTGGTCGCGCAGCGTCAGCCCGATCACCGGCAAGTGGCGCGTAGAGACCGTTGCGGTCAACAAGCCGGTGACGATCTGCGGCATCGCGGTCAATCCCGGCGACCTGGTGCTGGCGGACGAAACCGGCGTGTGCTTCATCCCGCGCGCGCGCGCCGCCGAGGTGCTCGCCCGCGTGCAGAAGATCGCCGAGAACGAAGTCGTGCGCGAAGCCAAGATCGCCTCCGGCGCGCCGGTGGCGGATTTGATGCCGAAGAAGAAATAATTTCTCCGTTCATACCCGCCTCCGCCTGCGCGGGGGCAGGCTCCAGCGGGGAATCCAGAAATTCGTGGCCCTGGGTCCCCGCTTGCGCGGGGACGAACGGAGAGAGTTACTCCGCCTTGATGCCGAGCTTGGCGATGGTCGCCTGCCAGTAGGGGAATTCCTTGGCGAGGCGCGCGGTGAAAGCGGCGCTGCCCAAAGTGCCGTGCATCCCCTGACTGGCGAAGCGCTCCTTCACCGCCGGCAGCGCGACCACGGTGAATAAGGATTTCTCCAGTTTGTCGCGCACCGCCGCGGGCGTGCCGGCGGGCAGGAACACGCCGTACCAGTTTTCCATCACCACATCGGGCAGGCCGAGCTCGGCGGTGGTCGGCACGTCCGGCAGCAAGGGCGAACGCTCAGCGCCGTAGAGCGCCAACGCCTTGACCTTGCCGGCCTTGACCAGCGGCAGCAGCACCGGGAAGTCGGCATTGAGCATGTCGATCTGGCCGCCCATCAGATCGCTCAGCGCAGGAGCTGCGCCGCGATAGGGCACATGCGCGACCTTGATGCCGGCGGCGGAATTGAGCAGTTCGCCGGCGATGTTCATGGTGGTGCCGGGGCCGGCCGAGCCATAGGCCATGGCCTGGCCGTGCTTGGCCTTGGCGATGAGGTCCTTGAGATTGGAGACGCCGGGCTTCGGGCCGACCACCAGCAGCGTCGGCACCGCGCCGACCAGCATCACCGGCTCGAAGCTTTTCACCGGGTCGTAGCCGTGCGGCGGCCGCAGCGTCGGGCTGATCACCTGCGAGCCGAGGCTGGCGAGCAAGATCGTGTGGCCGTCGGGCGCCGCGCGCGCCACCGTTTCCGAGCCGATGGCGCCGCCGGCGCCGCCTTTGTCCTCGACGATCACGTCGGCGCCGAGCAGCGGCGTCAGTTCATGCGCGAGCACGCGCGCCAGCTGATCGACCGGGCCGCCGGCCGCGAACGGCACCACGATCTTGACGGTGTCGGCAAAAGCCGGCGCGGCGAGCGCCAGGGCGGCGGCGCAGACGAGCGTCCTCAGATGTTTCATGGCGGTGTTCCCCGGTCGATGCGCACGAACGCGCAGGCACAAAGTATAGCGCCGCGCGCCGCGCGCGCCATTGCCCCTCTGTGCCGCCTACCATAGGCTGCCGCGTTCAAAAACCCGTCGATTGCACACAACGACTCGTAATGAAGCTGTCGTCCTGGCTCATGGCGGCGCGGCCGCGCACGCTCAGTCTCTCGGTCACGCCGGTCATGGTCGGCGCGGCGCTGGCCTGGGCGATGGAGGGAAAGGTTCATTGGCCGGCGCTCGCTGCGGCGCTCATCGCCAGCATGAGCATCCAGCTCGGCACCAATCTGCACAACGACGCGGTCGACTCGGAGCGCGGCGGCGACGGACCCGACCGGGTCGGACCGCCGCGCGTCACCGCCATGGGATTGCTGAGCGGGCGCGTCGTCAAGCACGGCGCCTGCACGTGCTTCGCGGTCGTCGCGCTGATGGGTTTTTATCTGATCGCCGTCGGCGGCTGGCCGATCTTCGTGCTTGGCGTGGCCTCGATCGCCGCGGGCTTCGCCTATACCGGCGGGCCGTGGCCGATCGCCTATACGCCGCTCGGCGAATTATTCGTGATCGCCTTCTTCGGCCTCGGCGCGGTTTGCGGCACCTATTGGCTGTGCGCCGGCCATCTCAACGCGGCGGCGCTGGCCGCCGGCCTCGCGCTCGGCCTGCTGACCGGCGCCGTGCTGCTGGTCAACAATTTCCGCGACGTCGAAGCCGATGCGCGGGTCGGACGGCGCACCCTCGCCATCGTGGCGGGGCGGCAGGGCACGGCTTTCATGTTTGCCGGGCTGATGTTGCTGCCCTTTGCGCTGCTGGAGCCGATCGGCCGGGCTCTGCCGCACGGTCATGTCTGGCCCGCGCTGATCGCATTGCCGCCGACGCTGGGGCTGATCTACCGCTTCATGCGCGAGCCGTCCGGCCGCGGCTTCAACCGGATTCTGGTGTGGACCGTGCAGATTCAGTTGCTGTTCAGCCTGCTGCTGAGCACCGGACTGGTCCTGTGACGTAGATCAATGCAATCGCAAAGAGTTTATCTATAGTGCCGCCTCGAACTTGCGCCGGCGCGCGAGCGGAGTAGATTTAATCCATGACCCTGCGCAAAGGCATTTACGTCGTTCCGACCGACCGCTGGTATATCGAGCGGGCGGTGTGGCTGATCGCTGGCGTGGTTCTGCTGGCGAGCACGCTGTTGGCGCTCTTGGTCAACCCGCTGTGGATTTTCGGCGTCATCGCGACCGGCCTCGTCTCGATCAACGTCGCGCTCACCGGCTTCTGCCCGATCGGCAACGTGCTCAAGCTCATCGGCTTCAAGCCGGCGCTGGCGGCGCCGAACCACGGCAAGCTTTATTTCCTGCAGACCGACAGCTGGTATCTCGAGCGCCGCATCTATGTGACGGTCGGCGTCAATATCACGCTCGGCTCGATCCTGTTCCTGCTGCACAGCCATTGGTGGGCTCTGTTCATCGGCTTTGTCGGCACCGCCATGGTGTGGTTTGCCGCGACCGGGCTCTGCATTCTGGCCAATGTCTTGTATTGGATCGGCGCCGAGCCGCGGCTCAATCCGCTCGCGCTGCACGAGAGCGCCGGCGCCAAGCACGCCTGACGAATAGCTGAAAAATTTACGCCGCCGTGCGCTCGGCCTCCTGCACGGTCGGGAACAGGCAGGTCACCGTGGTGCCCTTGCCGAGCGTGGAATCGATCGTCACCGTGCCGCCGTGCAGCTCGACGAAGGAGCGCACCAGCGAGAGCCCGAGCCCGCTGCCGCGGTGCTGCGAGCCCATCGAGTCGGTTTCGAACCACTCGAACACGCGGTCCTTGGCCTCCGGCGGAATGCCGGGGCCGCGGTCGGTGACGGTGAACTTGACCGCGTCCGGCAGCCGCTCGGCGGCGAGCGTGACGGTTTCGCCCGGCGGCGAGAAGCCGACCGCGTTCGACAACAGGTCGAACAATATCTGCCGCAGCCGCCGCTCGTCGGCGGTGAAGCTGCCGATGCCGGGCGCGGCGCTTATGTCGAGGCGGATGCCGTCTTTCTTGAGCCGGTCCTGCACGCCCTCGGCCGCCTGCTCCATGCTGGCGCGGATGTCGACGTCGGAGAGATTGAGCGACATGGCGCCGGCGTCGATGGTGGCGAGATCGAGGATGTTGTTGATCAGCGCCAGCAGCGCGTTGGTGGAGGCGGTGATGTAGCCGAGATATTCGCGCTGCTTGTCGGTGAGCGGCCCGAACGCCGGATCGCCGAGGAAATGCGCGAAGCCGATGATGTTGGTGAGCGGCGAGCGCAGTTCGTAAGAGACGTGGTGCACGAAATCGATCTTGATGGCGTCGGCGGTTTCCAGCGCCTCGTTCTTCTCGATCAGCGCGCGCTCGACGTTCACGGTGTCGCTGACGTCCTGGAAGGTGACGAGCGTCGCGCCGTCGGGCAGCGGCATGGTGGTCATGTCGATCATCATGCCGTCGCGCCGCTCGATGCGCGCCATGGTCGGCTCGCGGTTGTCGATCGCCGTCACCGCGGCGCGCAACTCGCGCCACACCGCGTTGTCGTCGTGCAGCGCCTGCGTCCAGGCGGTCACCGCTTCGACGTGCGGATGGGCGTCGAGCGCCTCGGGGCTAAGCTTCCACATGCGCTGGAACGCCGGATTGTGCAGCCGCACGCGGCCGTCCGAGCCGAACACCGCGACCGCTTCGGCCAGGTGATCGAGCGTCTCGCTCTGCACCTTGATCAGCGCGTCGTAGCGGCGGTGCAGGGCAAGGCGCTCGGTGACGTCGTCGTAGAGATAAGTGACGCCGCCCTCCGGATTGGGCGCGGTGACCACGCGCAGCGTGCGGCCGTCCGGCAGATGCCACATGTGCTCCTGCGGCTCGACCGCGCGATAGGCCTCGTAGAGCTGCTGCTTCCACTGCCGGAAGTCCTGCTCCTCGGGCAGCTTGCGCTCGGCGCGCAGCGTATCGAGCACGGCCGAGTCGGTCGGCGTCTGGTCGAGCAGGCCGGCGTCGAGTTCGAACAGCGAGCGGAAGGCTGCGTTGTAGAAGATCAGCTTGCGGTCGACGTTGAAAATGGCGACGCCGGTGGCGAGCTGATCGAGCACGCGGCGATGCGCCTCGATCATGCGCGCAAGATCGGCGCGCATGGCCTCCACCTCGGTGGCGTCGATCGCCATGCCGGCCGAGCCCGCGCCGCTCGGCGCGTCGACCACGTCGAAGATGCGGCGGGTGCCGGCGGCGATGGCCGGCAGCCGTCCGGAATAAAGGCCGCCGCCGGCGCGCGCCAGACTGAGCTTTTCGCGGGCGGCGCGGTCGAGCAGTTCCAGTTCGCGCGCCACCGCGTCGGTCGGGTCCTCGGCGTCCACCGCGCGGGCGTAAGCCGCATTGACGAAAATCAGCCGGCCGTCCGCATCGCGCGCCCACACCGGGGCGGGCAGCGCATTGAGCAGCGCCTTCATGGTCTCGACGTCGCCCATCAGCCGGTCGTGGCGGGCGGCGAGATCCATCAGTTCGCTCTCGATGCCGCTGACGTCGCGCAGGCGGAGCACCGCGCGCCCGGCGACCGCGCGCCCTTCCGCCTCGAGCGGCCGGCCGGCCTTGCTGGTGAGCGTCATCACGAAACCGCGGCCGTCGCCGCGCAGCGTGTCGACCGCGTGCTGCATGCGTTGCGCCGCCGCCGGCTCGAGCCAGGCGCCGAAGGCGAGCACGCGCTCGGGCAGCGCGCCCGCGACGACGATGCCGGTGTCGCCGAAGATTTCCGGTTCGTCGCTGCCCGCCGCCCAGGCCACCAGCACTTGCGGTTGCGACAGCAGCAGCGTCTTGAGCCGGTCGATGTCGGCGCGCAGCGCCATGGTCTGGTCGTGCGCGGCGGATTCATGGGTGGCGGCGGCTTTGCGCGTGCGCAGCAGCACGATGGTGGCGAGCACCGCGAAGCAGAGCAGCCCGAATGTCAGCGTGAACGTGGCGATCTGCTGGCGGCTGAACAGCGCGACGACGCGGATCAGCTCATCGACCAGACCGACGGCTACGCCCGTCCCGGCATGGGCCGGGGTGCCGAGCGCGCTGCCGAGCGTTGCAAAAACGAAGGCGGCGAGCTGACCGCCCCGCCGCGGACGAGAACGCAGCCTCTCGTTCGCCGTCCGGATCGTCGCCGGCATTATTCGGACCTGCCCCAGGAATGCGAGCGGCGTCCGCCACGCCGCGCGCGAATCGCAGGACTTTACCCCTGTGGGGACTCAGGCCGAAAGAGTCCAGACCGTGAACGGGTCCACACGTCCCGGAATGACAAAGATTTATTTCAGCGCTTGCGCGCGCTTGGCCATGTCCTCGACGCTGATGCGGCCGAGCGCCAAGGAAAACGTGCGCTCGGCATCGAGCAGCGCCGGCTTCACCACCTCATTGACCAGCAGCGAACCGGGCAGCGGCGGATCGTCGGCGTCCTCGACGGTGGCGCGCAGGATGTCCTCGGCGCTGATGCGGCGGTGCTCGCGCGCCAGCGCGTAGCCGCCGTGCGGCCCGCGCACGCCGCGCAGGATGCCCTCGCGCACCAGCGCTTGCAGGACCGGTTCGAGATGGCGCGGCGGCAGCTTGTGGCGCGCCGCCAGCGCCTTGGCCGAGACCGGCCGGCTGCTGGCGTTGATCGCCACATCGATCACGGCGGCAATGGCGAGAATGCCCTTGCGGGACACCGGCGGCATGAATGGCACCAGTCGCAACTAATTGAGCGGTAATAGGCTACAGTCAGGCATCCGTCTAGCCGAAAACGCATTAGCCCATCTTCAACTTCCGGTGGAGCCAAATCCGCCGATCCCGCGCGGAGTTGGGTCGAGCGAATCGACCTCACGCAGCTGCGCGCGCGCCACGGTTGCAATCACCAGCTGGGCGATGCGCATACCGCGGCTGATCGCCACCGGCTCGCCGCCGAGATTGACCAGGAGCACCTGTATTTCGCCGCGGTAGTCGGCATCGATGGTGCCGGGGGCGTTGAGCACGGTGAGCCCGTGCTTAACGGCGAGGCCCGAGCGCGGCCGCACCTGCGCCTCGCTGCCCTGCGGCAGCGCGATGGCGATGCCGGTCGGGATCAGCGCGCGCGCGCCGGGCGAAAGCGTCAGCGGCGCATCCTTCGGCACCGCGGCAAGGAGATCCATGCCGGCGGCGAGCGCGCTCTGGTAGGACGGCAGCGGCAGATCCTTGCCGTGCGGCAGGCGGGCGATGCGGACGTCGATGGTCATGCGAGGCGTCTTTAAGTGGTCATTCCGGGGCGCGCGATAGCGCGAACCCGGAATCCAGAAGCTTGCACGGAGTTTATATCTGGATTCCGGGTCCACCGCTTCGCGGTGTCCCGGAATGACAGAGCAAAAAATTTCTGCTCATTTCTTTTCCAGTTCCCGCGCAATGCGCGCGATCAACATGGCGGCCACGTCTTCCTTCGATTGCGGCGGCCAGGGCTCGACGCCCTGCGCGGTGACGAGCTCGATGGTGTTGCGGTCGCCGCCCATGATGCCAGTCTGCGGCGACACGTCATTGGCGAGGATCCAGTCGCAGCCTTTGGCGGCGAGCTTGGCCTTGGCATGGGCGGCGACGTTTTCGGTTTCGGCGGCAAAGCCGATCACCAGGCGCGGGCGCTGCGATTTGCGATGGGCGACGGTCGAGAGGATGTCGGGATTTTCCACGAGCGAGAGTTGCGGCGTGACCTGGCCGGCCTTCTTCTTGATCTTCTGCTCGGCCGCACTGGCCACGCGCCAATCGGCGACCGCGGCGGCGAAGATCGCAACGTCCACGGGCAGCGCGCGCTCCACAGCCTGCAGCATGTCGCGCGCCGTCTCCACATGCATGACGGTCACGCCCGGCGGATCGCACAGATTGACCGGGCCCGCTCACCAGCGTCACGTCGGCGCCGGCGGCCGCCGCCGCCGCGGCGATGGCGTGGCCCTGCTTGCCGGACGAGCGGTTGGCGATATAGCGCACCGGATCGATCGGCTCGTGCGTCGGGCCGGAGGTGACGAGCACGCGCTTGCCAAGAAGCGGCTGCGCCTGCGGGGCGAGCAAGCGCTCGACCGCCGCCGCGATTTCCAGCGGCTCGGCCATGCGCCCGAGGCCGCGCTCGCCCGCTTCCGCCATCTCGCCCTCGTTGGGGCCGACCAGAACGCAGCCATCGGCCACGAGTTGCGCGAGATTGCGCTGCGTCGCCTTGTTCGCCCACATATGCGGGTTCATCGCCGGCGCCAGCAGAATTTTTGCATCCGTCGCCAGCAGCGCCGCGGTGGCGAGATCGTCGGCGTGACCGCCGGCCATTTTCGCCATCAGGTCGGCGGTCGCCGGCGCCACCACGACCAGATCGCATTCGCGCGCGAGGCGTATGTGGCCGACGTCGAATTCGCTCGCCGCATCGAACAGGTCGGTGTAAACGCGCTCGCCGAGAACGGCGCCGGCCGCCAGCGGCGTGACGAAATGTTCGGCCGCTTTGGTAAGGATGCAGCGCAGGGCAAAGCCGCGTTCCTTCAGCCGGCGAATGAGATCGAGTGATTTGTAGGCGGCAATTCCGCCGCCAATGACGAGCAGCACACGTTTCTTTTCGGCCGCCGCGGCCGGCAGCGGCGCGCGCCGGTGTTTGGTCGGCTGCATGAAGGTGCGCATCAATTCGCCGCCGTCACCCGTGGTGGCCTCGCGCAGAATGGTGCGCACTTCGTCCTCGACCGAACGGCCGCTTTTCGCCGCGCGCAGGCGCAAGCGCTTCTTCAGGCCTTCGTCGAGCTGCCGGACGGTGAGCGAAGCCATGGGAAATCCCCACTATCTTCTAGAGACTTAGCAGAGAAATGATGGCATTGCAATCAGTGCAATCATAAGGCCGGAAATCCCCATTCGACCGCAGCCAATGCGCGGACGGCGCGCCCGCCGTCAGGACAGTGCCCGTAGCGCGCCGCGCAAAGCGTCGGCGCTGATGCCGGCGAGCTGGCGTTCGGTTTCCGCATGCGCCTCTTTCCACACCGGATAGGCCTTGGCGACCAGCGCGCGGCCGGCAGCGGTGATGATCAGATGGCGGCCGCGCTTGTCTTGCCTGTCGACCGCGACCTTGACCAGGTGCCGCCGTTGCAGCGGCTTGAGATTGGCAGTCAACGTCGTGCGGTCCATGGCGAGCAGCGCGGCGACGCTACTGACGTTCGGCGGTTGCGGGCGGTTGAGCGAAGTGAGCAGCGAGAACTGCCCTTGCGTCAGACCGAGCGGGCGCAGCGCCTCGTCGAAGCGCCGCGCCAGCGCGCGCGCCGCCCGCTGCACGTGCAGGCAGAGACAGGCGTCGCGCACGTGATAGGTGGCTTCGAGCGGCAGTTCGCGGGCCGAATCTTTGTGGGTTGACATGCGGACAATATGTTGATATCAACCTATTATGTCAAGCCCAAGCTGGGGAGGAAGACCCATGCTCATTCAGCCCTATCTGTTCTTTGAAGGCCGCGCCGAGGAGGCGATCGAGTTTTACAAGAAGACGCTTGGCGCCACAGTCGAAATGGTCATGCGCTTCAAGCAAGCGCCCGATCAGTCGATGATTTCGCCCGGCAGCGGAGAAAAGGTGATGCATGGCAGCATCAAGATCGGCGAAACCACGATCTTGGTCTCCGACGGCCGCAACACCGGCAAGCCGAATTTCCAGGGCTTTTCGCTGACCGTCTACGCCAAAGACGAAGCCGCGGCGGACAAATTGTTCGCCGCGCTCGGCGACGGCGGGCAGGTGCGGATGCCGATGGAGAAAACATTCTTCGCCAAGCGCTTCGGCATGCTGGCCGACAAGTTCGGCGTCGGCTGGATGATCATCGTTCCCGCCCAGTGAGCGGGAAAAGGCGGAGAAACGCCATGCCGATCGCCGGACAAAAAATCGCGCCCTGCCTGTGGTTCGACACGCAAGCGGAAGACGCGGCCAAGTTCTATTGCGCGGTGTTCAAGAATTCCAAGATCACGGCAATCAGCCACTATCCGCAAGCCGGCCAGGAAATCCACCATAAGCCGGCGGGATCGGTGATGGTGGTCGCCTTCGAGCTCGACGGGCAAGCCTTCACCGCGCTCAACGGCGGCCCGCAGTTCAAATTCGACGAGGCGGTCTCGTTCCAGATCTATTGCGAGACGCAAGCTGAGATCGACTATTATTGGAGCGCGCTGAGCAAGGGCGGCCAGGAAGGCCCTTGCGGCTGGCTGAAGGACAGATTCGGCCTGTCGTGGCAGGTGGTGCCGGTGGCGATCCCGCAAATGATGGCGGATGCGGACGCGGAAAAATCCGCGCGTGTCATGAACGCCTTCATGCAGATGAAGAAGCTCGATCTCGCGGCGATCGAGCGCGCCTATGCGGGGCAGCGAACGTGAGTTCAGTATCTCCGTTCATTCCCGCGCAAGCGGGAATCCAGTTCTTAGGGCGCTTTATGCAGCCCAGGGTCCCCGCTTTCCGCCTTCGCGCTTCGCGCTCCGCGCTTCGGCGGACTGCAACCCGCCGAAGCTCGCGAAGCGAGCGTAGGCCGGGTCGCGGGGACGAACGGAAATAGCTAAACCATCTTCCACACCACCAGCGCCAACAGCGCGGCGATCGTCCACAGCGCCACCGCGGTCCAGCGGTTGCGGCGCTGCTCGGCGCGGCCGATGGCTTCCACCGTCTCGGGCGACAGCACCAGCCCGTCGCGGGTGATGTCGTCGAGCTGGTCGATCAAGGTGGCGGCGCGCGTCAACAGCGAGGGCACCTGCGCGGCGAAACGGCCGATCTCGCCGGCGCCTTCGGCGACGTCTTCCAGCCGCCCGGCCGGCCCGAGATTGCGCTCGATCCATTCGCGCACGACCGGATCGGCCACGCTCCACATGTCGAGTTTGGGGTCGAGTGTGCGCGCGACGCCTTCCACCACCACCATGGTCTTCTGCAGCAAAAGCAATTCGGGCCGCGTGCGCATGTCGAATAATCCGGTGACCTCGAACAGCAGCATCAACAGCTTGGCCATCGAAATGTCTTCGGCGGTGCGGTTGTGGATCGGCTCGCCGATGGCGCGGATCGCCTGCGCGAAGCTCTCGACCGAATGGGTGCGCGGCACGTAACCGGCGTCGAAATGGATCTGCGCGGTGCGGTGATAGTCGCGGGTGATGAAGCCGAACAGGATTTCGGCCAGGAAACGCCGCTCCTTCGGCCCCAGCCTTCCCATGATGCCGAAATCGACCGCCACCAGCCGGCCGTCGGCGTCGACGAACAGGTTGCCGGGATGCATGTCGGCGTGAAAGAAGCCATCTCGTAAAGCATGTCGCAAAAAGCTCTGGATCACCTTGTGGCCGAGCGCCGGCAGATCGATGCCCTGCGCTTGCAGAGCGGCGTGATCGTTGAGCGGCGTGCCGTCGATCCATTCGAGCGTGAGCACCTCGCGCGCGGTGCGGTCCCAGTCCACCGTGGGCACGCGGAAATCCTTGTCCTCGCGCGTGTTCTCCGCCATCTCGGAGAGCGCGGCGGCTTCCAGGCGAAAATCCATTTCCATCGCCACCGAGCGGGCAAGCGTCGCCACCGCCTCGACCGGGCGCAGCCGCTGCGCCTCGAGCGACAGGCTTTCCGCCTTGCGCGCCACGTAGAAGAAGGCGTCGAGATCGGACTTGAAGCGGCGCTCGATGCCGGGGCGCAGAATTTTCACCGCCACCGGCTTGCTGGCGCCGTCCTGCGCGATCTCCGCCCGATGCACCTGCGCGATCGAGGCGGCGGCGACGGCGGGCCCGAAGCTGGCAAAAACGTCCTTCACCGGCTTGCCGAAGGCGGCGGCGACGACGGCTTCCGCTTCGCCTTGCGGGAACGGCGCCATCTTGTCCTGCAGGCTTTCGAGATCGGACGCGATCTGCTTGCCGACCACGTCGGGGCGGGTGGCGAGGAACTGGCCGAGCTTGACGTAAGTCGGCCCGAGCTTGGTCAATGCCGCCGCCAGACGGCTGGAGCCGTCTTTGGCGCTCGGCCGCTCGATCAGGCGGGCGAGCGCGATGGCCGTCTTGGCCGGCAGCGGCAAGGGGCGCGTGTCGACCAGCGCGAACACGCCTTCGCGCGCGAACACAAAACCGGCGCGCGCCAGACGCGTGAGATGGGAGATGCCGGAGATCACAACTTCCAGCCCGAATGCAGCGCCACCACGCCGGCGGTCATGGTCGAAAACGAGACGCGGCGGAAACCGGCCGCCTCGATCATCTTGGCGAATACCCGCGGCTTGGGGAACTTGCGGATCAATTCGACCAGATACTGGTAGGCCTCGCGGTCGCCGGTGACCGCTTCGCCGATGCGCGGGATCACGTTGTAGGAATAGACGTCATACAGCGAACTGATGCCCGGCAGGTCAACGGAAGAAAACTCCAGGCACAAAAAGCGCCCGCCGATCTTGAGCACGCGATAGGCCTCGCCGAGCGCGCGTTCGATGCGCGGCACGTTGCGGATGCCAAAGGCGATGGTGACGCAATCGAAGCGCCGATCCGGATAGGGCAACTCCTCGGCGTTGCCTTGCGCGAAGCTGACCGCTTGATCGAGCCCGCGTTGGCGCGCGCGTTCGCGCCCGACGGTGAGCATGTCTGCATTGATGTCGCAGACGGTAACGCGCGTACCGGCCCCGCCGGCCTCCACCACGCGAAACGCCACGTCGCCGGTGCCGCCGGCGAGATCGAGCAGCGCGAACGTCCGCTCGCTCTTGGGCGGATGCACCGCCGAGACCAGCGCGTCCTTCCAGGCGCGGTGCAGCCCGCCCGACATCAGGTCGTTCATCAGGTCGTAGCGGCGGGCGACCGAATGAAACACGTCGTCGACCATGCCCTGCTTGTCGGCGAGCGGCACGGTTTTTTCGCCGAAATGGGTGTCTTGTTTGGCCTTGCCCATGGGCAATAATCCTTTGCGGGCAGGACCATAGCGCGGCCTGGGCGGCTAGGCTATCTAACCCTCTCCCCTTGTCGGGAGAGGGTGCCGAGCCGCACTAGCGGCGAGGCGGGTGAGGGGGTAGGGCTCCTCATTTGCGGCAGCGCCGCCCCCTCACCCGGCCGCTCGCTTCGCTCGCGTCCACCCTCTCCCACAAGGGGAGAGGGGGAAGAAAGAGAACCATGCCCGAGCTGCCCGAAGTCGAAACGGTAAGGCGCGGCCTGGCGCCCGCCATGGAAGGCGCAGCCTTGGCCAAGGTCGAAGTGCGCGACCGCCGGCTGCGTTGGCCGCTCGCCAAGGACTTCGAAAAGCGGCTGACCGGGCAAACGGTCGAGGGTCTCGGCCGGCGGGCGAAATACCTCTTGGCGGACCTGTCGTCCGGCGACGTGCTGCTGATGCATCTCGGCATGTCGGGCTCGTTCCGCGTCGGCAAGGATGCCAAGCCCGGCGTCTACTATCATGAGAAATCAAAGAGCACCGCGCACGACCACGTGGTGTTCCACATGTCGAATGGCGCGACGGTGACTTTCAACGATCCGCGCCGTTTCGGTTCGATGAAGCTGGTCAAGCGCGCCAAGCTCGAGCAGGAGCCGCTGCTGCGCGGGCTTGGGCCGGAGCCCTCGGAAATGAGTTCGACGCCGCGATGCTCGCCAAAGCTTGCGCCGGCAAGAAGACATCGCTCAAAGCCGCGCTGAGCGACCAGCGCGTGGTGGCGGGCCTGGGCAACATCTATGTCTGCGAGGCGCTGTTCCGCGCGAAGCTGTCGCCCAAGCGGCAGGCCTCCACCATTGCCGACCGCAACGGCGCGCCCAATGCGCGCGCATTCGCGCTGGTCGAGGCGATCAAGGCGGTACTCCAGGACGCCATCGCGGCCGGCGGCTCCTCGCTGCGCGACCATCGCCGCACCGACGGCGCGCTCGGCGATTTCCAGCACAATTTCCAGGTCTATGACCGCGAGGGCGAGCCCTGCCCGAACTGCCGAGGCAAGATCAAACGCATCGTGCAAACGGGGCGCTCGACGTTTTACTGCCCGGCATGTCAGAAATGATCGCTGTCAGTCCCCGCCCTCGCTGGCGCTCGGCCGGGACGACAGAGTAAAAGCGCATCGCGGACCCCGAAGCCGGAGCATTCCATGACCTACCAGAACATCCTCGTCGAAACCAAAGGCCGGGTCGGCATTATCCGGCTCAACCGGCCGCAGGCGCTCAACGCGCTCAACCTGGCGCTCATGGCCGAACTCGGCCAGGCGATCGACGCATACGAAGCCGACGCGAACATCGGCTGCCTGCTGATTACCGGCAACGACAAGGCCTTCGCCGCCGGCGCCGATATCAAGGAGATGGCCGACAAGACTTTCATCGAGACCTATCTCGGCAATTTCGCCTTTACCTGGGACTGCGCCGCGCACGCCCGCAAGCCGATTGTCGCCGCGGTCGCCGGCTTCGCGCTCGGCGGCGGCTGCGAGCTCGCCATGCATTGCGACATCATCATCGCCGCCGACAGCGCCAAATTCGGCCAGCCCGAGATCAAGCTCGGCGTCATTCCCGGCATCGGCGGCACCCAGCGGCTCACGCGCGCGGTCGGCAAGGCCAAGGCCATGGACCTGATCCTGACCGGCCGCATGATGGACGCAGGCGAGGCGGAAAAATCCGGGCTGGTGGCGCGCGTGGTGCCGGCGGCGAGCTTGATGGAGGAGGCGATGAAGGTGGCCGAGACGATCGCCAATTTCTCGCTGCCGTCGGTGCTGGCCGGCAAGGAGGCGATCAACCGCGCCTTCGAGGGCGCCCTGGCGGAGGGCGTGATCTTCGAGCGGCGCGTCTTCCACGCGCTCTTTGCCACGCAAGATCAGAAGGAAGGCATGAAGGCCTTCGTCGAGAAGCGCAAGCCGCAGTGGAAGAATAAGTAGGATTGCGTGCGCGATGCTTGCTCGCTTCCCTCTCCCACAAGGGGAGAGGGGAAGAGCGTGTGCTGCGCTGCGCCCGGGACAGGTATCGATTACTTCCGCACGCAAATAATTCGTACCACCGCCGCCTTGGCGTCGGCGGTCGGCGTCTGCGCCATCGGCACGTGCTGTGCGTCGAGAAAACTTCGGATGGTCGCGGCGGAAACGAGCCGCACCGGCGGTGCCGCGGCCTCCATGCTGGCGAGCATGGCATGGCCCATTTCCATCATGCCGAGGACCTCGCCTTTCGCGTCGAGCGCGGCGGCGCCGGAAAATCCCGCCATCGGCACCGGCTGGCGCAGCTCGATCGCGCTGCCGGAGGCCAGCCGCGCCTTGACCTCGGTCAGCTTGCGGCTGCCGTTCTGCTCGCGCGGGTCGGGAATGCCGACCAGCGTCAACTCGCCCGCTTTGGGCGCGTCAGGCGCCAGCGCCAGCGGCGAAATCTTGCGCTGACCGTAGACGCGCAACAGCGCCAGCCCGTTGTCCTGGTCCTCGGCCACGCGGTCGGCGTCGCCCAGTCCGGCGGCGACGATCACCTGGCAGCCCTGCGTGAGCTTCAAATCGGTGACGATGTGGCCTTGCGCGCTCACCACCAGCCCGTTGCCGTATTCCACCGATTTCGCCAGCGCGGCAAAGGGCGCGCTGCGTTCGGGAAACGGCGAGAAGGCGGATGCCATCGCCACCATCACCGGCGCGACGATGGTCTCCATCATCTGGTCGTACAGCATGGTGAAACCGCGCACCTCGCCGTCGCGCAGCTTGGCGCGCACGGAAAACAGCTTGAGGCCCTGCCGGCCGCTGATGAAGAAATTGTCGTCATGCAGCACGCTGGTTTCGACCCGGCGCGTGGCCGGTTCTTTTTTCATCTGCTCGAACAGCGCGGCGAGCTTGAGGTTGGCATCCTTGATGCGGAAGGTCTCGACCTGCACCTCGCCATGCGCCGAGGACCAGCGCGTGCCGCGCGCGGCGTCGCGCGCGATCGGCACCAGCTTGGTCGGCAGCCCGATGCGAATGCCGGTCGCGGGGTCGACCACCACGCTCCAGCCGAATTCGTCCTCGTGCGCCTTGGCGGCGGCGATCAGGTCGGCGCGCTCGGACGGCGTCAGCACGCCGGTGACCTTGGCCTTGTGGCGCTTCTGGAAATTCTTGATCGCCGCGAGCATCGGATCGTCGCCGCCGCCAGCGCCGGTATAGTCGCCCGCCCATAGCAGCGCCGCCTGAATCTTCAGGCGCTCGGCGGGCGGGATTCCGGCGAACACGTCGCTTGCCGGCCCGGCCTTGGCTGGTTCGGACTTGGCTCGTTCGGATTTGGCCGGCGCGATTTTCTTGGCTGCCGATTTCTTCCCTTCGATCGCGTTCTTGACCATGCCCGGCTTGCCGGTCGCGGGGCTCACGCCGGCAGCCTTGGCGGTGGCGCGCTTGGGACGCGCCCGCGTTGCTTTGGCGTGCCTGGTTTCGGCCGGCTTGGCTTCCGCAGGCTTGGCCTCGGCCGGTTTCGCGGCAACCGCTTTGTGCCTGACGTGCTTCTTGGCCGGCTTGGCGTCGGTCTGCTTGGGCATCGGGACCAGGCCCGGCGAATCCTGCGCCAGCGCCGGAGCAGCGCCGACGAGAAGAGCGAGCATCACCAGGAACGGACCGCAACGCATCGTTTTAACGCCACCGTCACCCTTGTTTTGCGGCACCTTAGCCGATCGAGGCGAGCGCGCAAGGCATCAAGAGGCTGGCCGAAACGCATGTAAGTGCATAGGTTTAAACGATGCTCGACGCACAAGAACTCGAACGTTACGCGCGCCACATCGTGCTGCGCGAGGTCGGCGGCCCGGGGCAGGCCAAGCTCAAGGCCGCGCGCGTGCTGGTGATCGGCGCCGGCGGCCTGGGCGCGCCGGTGCTGCTTTATCTTGCCGCCGCCGGCTGTGGCACGCTCGGCGTGGTCGACGACGACACGGTGTCGCTGTCGAATTTGCAGCGCCAGGTGATCTTCGGCACGCCCGATATCGGCACGCGCAAAGTGGACGGCGCCGAAGCCGTCATCGCGCGGCTCAATCCGCACGTGAACGTCGAGACGCACATGATGCGCGTCGATGCAAGCAACGCGCTCGGCCTTATCGCCAAATACGACATCGTCGCCGACGGCTCGGACAATTTCGCCACGCGTTATCTCGTTTCCGACGCCTGTTATTTCGCCAAGAAGCCGCTGGTCACCGCCGCGGTCGGCACCTTCGACGGCTCGCTCACCACGCTTCGTCCCCATGAGACGCGCGCCGACGGTAAGCGCAATCCGACCTACCGGTGTCTCTTTCCCGAGCCGCCGCCGGCCGGCACCGTGCCGGCTTGCGCGGAAGCCGGCATTCTCGGCGCGCTGCCGGGCGTGCTCGGCTCGCTGATGGCGCTGGAGGTGATCCGCGAGATCGTCGGCTTCGGCGAAGGTTTAGTGGGGCGCTTGCTGATGGTGGACGCGCGCTCGATGCGGTTCGAGACGCTGAGTTACGACTGGGACCCGGGCAATCCGCTCAGCGGCGACAAGCCGACGATCAAGGATTTGTCGGTACACAGATGAGCTCTCATCCCGTCATGCGATGAAGCGGGCATCGGTGCACACGCCGATCCGGCTTCCAAGCTCTGAAGTTAGTGACCGGATTCCGGGTCTGCGCGGCATACACGAGTGTGCGTGCGCGACAGCCTCACAGCATTGACGGCAGCACCCGATCCGGCGGCCGGTGCCCGTCCATGAAGGTCTTGATGTTGATGATGACCTTCTCGCCCATGTCGATACGGCCTTCGAGCGTCGCCGAGCCCATATGCGGCAGCAGCACCACCTTGCCCGCGCGCGCGAGCTTGACCAGCTTGGGGTTGACCGCCGGTTCGTGCTCGAACACGTCGAGGCCGGCGCCGGCGATATCGCCCGCCTCGATCAGGCGCGCGAGCGCGTTCTCGTCGATCACCTCGCCGCGCGAAGTGTTGACGATATAGGCCTCGGGCCGCAAGAGCTTCAGCCGGCGCGCCGACAGCAAATGATAGGTCGCCGGCGTGTGCGGGCAATTGACCGAGACGATGTCCATGCGGGCGAGCATCTGGTCGAGGCTCTCCCAATAGGTGGCGTCGAGCTCTTCCTCGATCTTGGGCGCCACCTTGCGGCGGTTGTGATAGTGGATCTGCAGGCCGAAGGCGCGCGCGCGGCGCGCCACCGCCTGGCCGATGCGGCCCATGCCGATGATGCCGAGGCGCTTGCCCCAGATGCGCTTGCCCAGCATCCAGGTCGGCGTCCAGCCGGCCCAGTCCATCTCGGAGGTCAGCACGGCGGCGCCTTCCACCAGCCGGCGCGGCACCGCCAGCACCAGCGCCATGGTCATGTCGGCGGTGTCCTCGGTCAGCACGCCGGGCGTGTTGGTGACGGTGATCCCGCGCTGCACGGCGGTGGCGACGTCGATATTGTCGACGCCGTTGCCGAAATTGGCGATCAGCTTGAGCTGCTCGCCCGATTTCGAGAGCACCGAGGCGTCGATGCGGTCGGTGACGGTCGGCACCAGCACGTCGGCGGTTTTCACCGCCTCGGCGAGCTGGCCTTGCGTCATCGGCTTGTCGTCGGGATTGAAGCGGGCGTCGAAAAGTTCCCGCATGCGCAGCTCGACGCTGTCGGGCAGCTTGCGGGTGACGACGACCAGCGGCTTTTTCGTCTTCGGCATGTCCTGTTTACCGCGCCGTCCGGCGGCCCATGGTACCGCGGTTTGGGCGCCGTTCAGCCCTCTTTAACCGTGCTCGCCCACACTGCGGTCCTCGCGCGTGGGGTCGAAATCCGTTCTTTTTCCTACCAGATGGCAATGACAACACAAAGCTTTGCAGCCGTATTCCGCCGCCTGGGCTGCGCGGCGCTGGCGGTGGCCGCGCTATCGGTCGTGGACCCGACCGGCGTGGCGCGCCATGCCCAGGCCGGCAGCGACATTGCCATCGCCACCGGCTCGGTGAGCGGCTTGCCGGTCCCGCGCTTCGTCAGCCTCAAGTCGGACCGGGTCAATGTGCGCTCCGGCCCCAACAAGGACCAGGAGGTGCGCTGGGTCTATACCCGCGCCGGCATGCCGGTGGAGATCACCGCCGAGTTCGAGAACTGGCGGCGCATCCGCGACTGGGAGGGGGCGGAAGGCTGGGTGTACCACTCGCTGTTGTCGGGCAAGCGTTCCGCGGTGGTGGTGCCGAGCCTGAAGACCGATCTGGTGCCGCTCTATGCGAGCCCGGATGCCAAATCGCCGAGACCGCCCGCCTGCAATCCGGCGTGCTCGGCCAGCTCAAATCCTGCAACGGCAGCTGGTGCCAGTTCGCCGGCAAGAATTTCGACGGCTGGATCAAGCAGGACCGCCTCTGGGGCGCCTATCCGAACGAGAAGGTGGATTAGCAAACTCCGCCGTCATCATCCGCGAAAGCGGATGATCCAGTAGCCCCGGTCTGTCAGTGATTACTGGATGCCCGCTTTCGCGGGCATGACAACCGCGCTCAGTTCTTCCGCCGCAGCCGCACCACCACGTCCACGCGGTCGATCTCGAAGCCTTCGGGCGGCGAGCGGGGTCTTGCCGACCACAACCTCCGCGCTCGGGATGTCGACCAATTCGTCGGCGCCTTCGAAGAAGAAGTGGTGGTGGCTGGACGTGTTGGTATCGAAATACGCCTTCGAGCCGTCGACGCCGACCTGGCGCAACAGGCCGACCTCGGTGAACTGGTGCAGCGTGTTGTAGATGGTGGCGAGCGACACCGGCACCTTGGCGCGGGTCGCCTCTTCGTAAAGCATTTCGGCGGTGAGATGGCGGTCGCCCTTGCCGAACAGCAGCCAGCCGAGCGCCATGCGCTGGCGCGTCGGCCGCAAGCCGACCTGACGCAGCATCGCCTTCACGTCGTGCCACGGGCAGCCGGTGAATTCCGAGCGATCGGTGGTCGCAGGCGCCGCTGCGGGCTTGGCGGAAGGGAACACCATGATACGCACTTGGCTCGTTGTTTGAGTTCGCATAGCCGGTTGCAACCGGCCGCTGAAAAGCCGTTTCAATTGCAACATATACGCATTAGCAGCCCAGATGCAACTCTCTCGCAATTGCCGCCGCGGCCGTTATAGCGCGGTATTCCGGGAGGAACATTGTCCGCGCCGCGCGGTTTCGCCATCTTTGCCCGCTAGCGTCGGTGTGTTACGAATCCGCGCATGGGAATTCAGCCGGCCGGCCCGCCAAGCGGGGATATCGCGCTCATGGACACCAAGCGTCACAGCTTCGACTACGAAGATCTGCTGGCCTGTGGGCGGGGCGAGATGTTCGGGCCGGGCAATGCCCAGCTGCCGCTGCCGCCGATGCTGATGTTCGACCGCATCTCCGAAATCGCGGAGCAGGGCGGCGAACACGGCAAGGGCATGATCCGCGCCGAACTCGACGTGAAGCCGGACCTCTGGTTCTTCCTTTGCCACTTCAAGGGCGATCCGGTGATGCCGGGCTGCCTCGGCCTCGACGCGCTGTGGCAAATGGTCGGCTTTTTCCTCGGCTGGCTGGGCTCGCCGGGCAAGGGCCGCGCGCTCGGCCTGGGCGAGGTGAAGTTTTCCGGGCAGGTGCTGCCGACGGTGAAAAAGGTCGTCTACGGCGTCGACTTCAAGCGGGTGATGCGCTCGAAGCTGGTGCTCGGCATCGCCGACGGCTGGCTTTCGGCGGACGGCAACATCATCTACAAGGCCATCGACCTCAAGGTCGGCCTGTTCAAGCAGGACGACGCGCTGCAGCCAAGCGGCGCTTGATCGGCGCCCGCGGTCTTGCACGGGCGGCGGGGGCGGCCCAAGTGTAAGCAACCATGTATAATCGAACACCGACAATCCGCGGCGCGAATAAGGGTATGCGGCAATGAGACGGGTCGTCGTCACCGGGATGGGCATCGTCTCATCCATCGGCAACAACACGCAGGAAGTCCTGGCCAGCCTGCGCGAGGCCAAATCGGGCATCTCGCGCGCCGAGAAATATGCCAGGCTCGGCTTCCGCTGCCAGGTGCAGGGCGCGCCGACGCTCGACCCGTCCAGCTCGGTCGATCGCCGCGCCATGCGCTTCCTCGGCGGCGGCGCCGCCTGGAACCATGTCGCCATGGAGCAGGCGATCCGCGATTCCGGCCTCGAGGAAAAAGACATTTCCAATCCGCGCACCGGCATCATCATGGGCTCGGGCGGACCCTCGGCGCGCGCGATCGTCGAGGCCGCCGACATCACGCGCAGCAAAGGCCCCAAGCGCGTCGGCCCGTTCGCGGTGCCGAAAGCGATGTCGTCGACCGCCTCGGCGACGCTCGCCACCTGGTTCAAGATCAAGGGCGTGAACTATTCGATCTCGTCGGCCTGCGCGACCTCCAACCATTGCATCGGCAATGCCTCCGAACTGATCCAGTGGGGCAAGCAGGACATGATCTTCGCCGGCGGCTGCGAGGAACTGGACTGGACGCTCTCCGTGCTGTTCGACGCCATGGGCGCGATGTCGTCGAAATACAACGACACGCCGGCGAAGGCCTCGCGCGCCTACGACGTCGACCGCGACGGCTTCGTGATCGCCGGCGGCGCCGGCGTGCTGGTGCTGGAAGAGCTCGAGCATGCCCGCGCGCGCGGCGCGAAGATTTATGCCGAGGTCGCCGGCTATGGCGCGACGTCGGACGGCTACGACATGGTGGCGCCCTCGGGCGAGGGCGCGGTGCGCTGCATGAAGATGGCGCTCGACACCTGCAAGGCGCCGATCGACTACATCAATCCGCACGCCACCTCGACGCCGATCGGCGACGTGAAGGAGATCGAAGCGATCCGCGAGGTGTTCGGCGCCAAGTGCCCGCCGATTTCCGCCACCAAGTCGCTCACCGGCCATTCGCTGGGCGCTGCCGGCGCGCAGGAGGCGATCTATTCGCTGCTGATGATGCAAAACGGCTTCATCTGCGAGAGCGCCAATATCGAGAACTCGATCCGGCCTTCGCCGACATGCCGATTCAGCGCTCGCGCAAAGACGACGTGACGCTTGGCGCCGTGCTGTCGAACTCGTTCGGCTTCGGCGGCACCAACGCCTCGGTGGTGTTCAAGCGGCTGGAAGCCTGAGTTTATTCTCCGTCATTCCGGGACGGCGCGTAGCGCCGGGCCCAGAATCCAGAGCCAAGTGCACGTATCTGGAATCCGGGTTCGGCTCGCTCCGCTCGCGCCCCGGAATGACGCTGTGATAGGAAGAGAAGATGCCGGGATTGATGGACGGAAAACGCGGGCTGGTGATGGGGGTCGCCAACGATCATTCGATCGCCTGGGGCATCGCCAAGACGCTGGCCGCGCACGGCGCCACGCTCGCCTTCACCTATCAGGGCGACGCGCTCGCCAAGCGCGTCAAGCCGCTCGCCCAACAGGCCGGCTCGTCTTTCGTGATGCCCTGCGACGTCGAGGATATCGCCTCGGTCGACGCGGTGTTCGCCGAGATCAAGCGGCAATGGGGCGCGATGGATTTCCTCGTGCACGCGATGGCCTATTCCAACAAGGACGAGCTCAAGGGCCGCTACGCGGATTCGACGCGCGAGAATTTCGTGCGCACCATGGTGATCTCCTGCTACGCCTTCACCGAGGCCGCCAAGCGCGCGGCCGCGCTGATGCCGAACGGCGGCGCCATGGTGACGCTGACCTATAACGGCGGCCTGCGCGCCATGCCGAATTACAACGTGATGGGCGTGGCCAAGGCGGGCCTGGAAGCTTCGGTGCGCTATCTCGCGGTCGATTTCGGGCCGCAGAAAATCCGCGTCAACGCGATTTCGGCGGGGCCGATCCGCACGCTTGCGGGAGCGGGCATCACCGATGCGCGCTACATGTTCGCTTTCCAGCAGAAATATTCGCCGCTCGGCCGCGGCGTGACGCTGGAGGAACTAGGCGGCGCCGGTCTCTATCTGCTGTCGGATCTGTCGACCGGGGTCACCGGCGAAGTGCACTTCGTCGACAGCGGCTACAACATCATCGCCATGCCGCAGCCGGACGCGCTCAAGGAAGCGCACGGCGAGGTGGACGGGAAGAACGCCGGTCAGTAGTGCTTCCTTATCCCTCCCTCCCCTGAAAGGGGAGGGTGGCTGCGAGCGCTAGCGAGCAGCCGGGTGGGGTCACGTCGGAGAGTAATTGAGAGTGCCCCCCATCCGGCTCGCATTCGCTCGCCACCCTCCCCCCGCAAGCGGGGGAGGGATAAGAACGCAAGACTAAAAAACGGCCGGGGAAATTCCCGGCCGTTTCATTTTTGATCGCTTAATACGAAGCACTTTCAGCCGAGATCAAGCAAGGTCGAAGCGATCGGCGTTCATCACCTTGTTCCAGGCCGCCACGAAGTCACGCACGAACTTCTTTTGCGAGTCGTCGCATGCATAGACTTCCGCGAGCGCCCGCAGCTGCGAGTTCGAACCGAAGACGAGGTCGACGCGGGTGCCGGTCCACTTCGGTTTGCCGCGTCGCGCGATCGCGTCCCTCGAACACGTCTTCGGCTTCCGAGCTCGCCTTCCACGTCGTGCCCATGTCGAGCAGGTTCACGAAGAAGTCGTTGGTGAGCGTCTCCGGCCGCTTGGTGAAGACGCCGTGTTGCGACTGTCCGACATTTGCACCGAGGACGCGCAGGCCGCCGACGAGAACCGTCATCTCCGGCGCGGTCAGCGTCAGCAATTGCGCCTTGTCGATCAGCAGCTCCTCTGCCGATACGGCGTATTGGGCCTTTTGGTAGTTGCGGAACCCGTCCGCGACCGGCTCGAGCACGGCGAAGGAGTCCACATCGGTCTGCTCCTGCGACGCGTCCGTGCGGCCCGGCGTGAAGGGAACCTCCACGTTCTGCCCGGCCTTCTTCGCCGCCTGCTCGACGGCCGCGCAGCCGCCCAGCACGATCAGGTCGGCAAGCGAAACCTTCTTGCCGCCGGACTGCGCGCCGTTGAATTCCTTCTGGATGCCCTCGAGGGTCTTGAGCACTTTCGCCAATTGGGCGGGCTGGTTGACCGCCCAATCCTTCTGCGGCGCGAGGCGGATGCGCGCGCCGTTCGCCCCGCCGCGCTTGTCGGAGCCGCGGAAGGTCGCGGCCGACGCCCAAGCGGTCGAGACCAGTTGGGAGATGGAAAGTCCCGATGCGAGGATCTTGCCCTTGAGCGCGGCGATGTCCTTGGCGTCGATCAGCTTGTGATCGACTTTGGGGACGGGGTCCTGCCACAGCAGCTCCTCCGCCGGAACCTCCGGGCCGAGATAGCGCGCGCGCGGGCCCATGTCGCGGTGCGTCAGCTTGTACCACGCCCGGGCAAAGGCGTCCGCGAGCTGATCCGGGTGCTCGTAGAAGCGCCTTGAAATCTTTTCGTAAGCAGGGTCGAACCGCAAGGAGAGGTCCGTGGTCAGCATGGTTGGCCGGCGATGCTTGGACGGATCGTGCGCATACGGCATCGATTCCGGGGCATTCTTCGCCACCCACTGATAGGCGCCGGCCGGGCTCTTGGTCAGTTCCCATTCGTAGCCGAACAGGTTCTCGAAGAAGTTGTTGCTCCACTTCGTCGGCGTCGTGGTCCAGGTGACTTCCGGGCCGCCGCCGATCGTGTCGTCGCCCATGCCGCTGCCGAAACTGCTCTTCCAGCCGAGGCCCTGCTACTCGATGCTGCAGCCTTCCGGCTCCGGGCCCACCAGTTTCGCATCGCCGGCGCCGTGGGTCTTGCCGAAGGTGTGTCCGCCGGCGATGAGCGCGACGGTTTCCTCGTCGTTCATGGCCATGCGGGCGAAGGTCTCGCGGATGTCGATGGCGGCCGCGAGCGGATCCGGGCTTGCCGTTCGGGCCTTCCGGATTCACGTAGATCAAACCCATCTGCACGGCGGCGAGAGGGTTTTCGAGATCGCGGTCGCCCGAGTAGCGCTTGTCGCCAAGCCAGGTGTCCTCGGCGCCCCAGTAGGTGTATTCGTCAGGCTCCCAGACATCGGCGCGCCCGCCGCCAAAGCCGAAGGTCTTGAAGCCCATCGATTCCAGCGCGACAGTTGCCGGCCAGGATCATCAGGTCGGCCCAGGAGATCTTGTCGCCGTATTTCTGCTTGATCGGCCAGAGCAGCCGGCGCGCCTTGTCGAGGTTCACGTTGTCCGGCCAACTGTTGAGCGGCGCGAAGCGCTGCTGGCCGGCTCCGGCGCCGCCGCGGCCGTCGCCGATGCGGTAGGTGCCGGCGCTGTGCCATGCCATCCGGATGAAGAGCGGCCCGTAGTGGCCGAAATCCGCCGGCCACCAGTCCTGCGAGTCCGTCATCAGCGCGTTGAGGTCCTGCTTCAGGGCCTTGAGGTCGAGCTTCTTGAACTCCTCCGCGTAGTTGAACGCCTCGCCCATGGGATCGGACAAGGAAGAGTTCTGGTGGAGAATTTTGAGGTTCAATTGGTTCGGCCACCAGTCCCGGTTGGACCTGACTCCAACAGTCGTGTGGTGCATGAACGGGCATTGGCCCGCGCTCTTGTCGGTCTTTGCGTCCATGGTTCTCTCCGATCGTGGTCTGTGATTTTCTTCGCGTTGTCGTGTTGGGTATCTAGGCGCGGTGCCTGCGGATGTTTAGGCGCAGTGGCGTCATCAGGTCTAATCGTATTGCTTGGTAGTATCGATAAGTATAACTTATCGCTATGATCACCTTGCGGCAGTTACGCTATCTCACTTCGCTCGCCCGCCACCGGCATTTCGGACGGGCGGCCGAGGACTGCGCGGTGACCCAGCCGGCGCTGTCCATGCAGGTGCGCGCGCTCGAGCGCGAGATCGGCGCCGAGTTGGTGGAGCGGCGGCCGGGCGAGATCGCGCTCACCGACATCGGCCTGGACGTGGCCGAGCGCGCCGGGCAGATCCTCACCGCCGCCCGCGACCTGGTCGATTTCGCCAGCCACCGCGACCTGCTCAGCGGGCGGCTCTTGCTCGGCATCATCCCGACGCTGGCGCCCTATATCTTGCCGCGCGTGCTGCCGCTTCTGCAGACGAAATATCCGGCACTGCGGCTGGAAGTGCGCGAGACGCAGACCAAGCTGCTGCTCGACGAGCTTAGCCGCGGCGAGCTTGACGTCGTGATGCTGGCGCTGCCGGCCGACGCCGCCGATGTGGAGACGCTTGTCTTGTTCGACGATGCGTTCCTGCTGGCGGTGCCGGCGAGCGATGCGCGGCCGGCGCGCGCCCGCGTCGGCGTTGCCGACGTCGATCAGCGCCGGCTCATTCTCTTGGAGGAGGGCCATTGCCTGCGCGACCAGGCGCTGGCCTTCTGCGCGGCGCCAAAACTTGCCGCGTCAAATCGCGATGCGCCGGCCGGCTTGGGCGCGACCTCGCTCGCCACCGTGATGCAGATGGTGGCGAACGGCTACGGCGTGACGCTCTTGCCGGAGGTCGCGGTCGAGACGGAAGGGCGCGATGCGCGCGTGAAGCTGTTGCGCTTTGCTCAGCCTGAGCCGACGCGCACCATCGGGCTTGCCTGGCGGCGCTCATCGCCGCGCCGGAAGGATTTCGCGGCGCTGGGTGAAATCGTCCGCCAGGCGCTCGGCAAGGCGGCATCGAAGACACCGCAATAAAAAGGGCGGCTGCGAAGGCCGCCCATTTCTTTCTTGTCCCGGACGCGGTGCAGCGCGAAGCGTAGCGTAGTGGTGCACCGCTGATCCGGGACCTTTACAAACTCTGAGGTTGGTACGGTCCCGGGTCTGCAGCGCACCACTTCGCGGTGCGCTGCGCCCGGGACAGAACTCACTCCGCCGCGCCGCCGCCGCCCGCCGCCTGCTGCGGCGCGCTTTCGGCTTTTTGCTTGGCCTCGAGGTCCTCGCCGGTCGTCTGATCGACCACCTTCATCGACAGCCGCACCTTGCCGCGGTCGTCGAAGCCGAGCAGCTTGACCTTCACCTTGTCGCCTTCCTTGACCACGTCGGAGACCTTGTTGCACGCGGTGCGGGGCGAGCTGGCTGATGTGGACGAGGCCGTCCTTGGCGCCGAAGAAGTTCACGAAGGCGCCGAAGTCCATCACCTTGACCACGGTGCCGTCGTAGATCTGGCCGACCTCCGGGTCGGAGGCGATCGACTTGATCCAGTTGATCGCCGCCTTGATGCCTCGCCGTCGTCGGAGGCGACCTTCACCGATGCCGTCGTCCTCGATGTTGACCTTGGCGCCGGTCTTCTCGACGATCTCGCGGATCACCTTGCCGCCGGTGCCGATCACTTCGCGGATCTTGTCGGTGGGGATCTTGAACGTCTCGATGCGCGGGGCGTATTCGCCGAGCTCGGCGCGCGCGCTGGTGAGCGCCTTGGCCATCTCGCCGAGGATGTGCATGCGGCCGTCCTTGGCCTGGCCGAGCGCGACCTTCATGATCTCCTCGGTGATGCCGGCGATCTTGATGTCCATCTGCAGCGAGGTGATGCCCTGATCGGTGCCGGCGACCTTGAAGTCCATGTCGCCGAGATGATCCTCGTCGCCGAGGATGTCGGACAGCACGGCGAAGCGCTTGTCTTCCAGGATCAGGCCCATGGCGATGCCCGCGGCCGGCCGCTTGAGCGGCACGCCGGCGTCCATCAGCGCCAGCGAAGAGCCGCAGACCGTCGCCATCGACGACGAGCCGTTCGACTCGGTGATCTCGGAGACCAGGCGCACGGTGTAGGGGAATTCCTGCCGCTGCGGCAGCAGCGGATGGATGGCGCGCCAGGCCAGCTTGCCGTGGCCGATTTCGCGCCGCTTGGTGCCGCCCATGCGGCCGGTCTCGCCGACCGAGTAGGGCGGGAAGTTGTAGTGCAGCAGGAAGCGTTTCCTTGTAGCGTGCCCTGCAGCGCGTCGATCTACTGCTCGTCCTCGCCGGTGCCGAGCGTGGCCACCACCAGCGCCTGGGTCTCGCCGCGGGTGAACAGCGCCGAGCCGTGGGCGCGCGGCAGCACGCCGACTTCGGCGACGATGTTGCGCACGGTCTTGACGTCGCGGCCGTCGATGCGCTTGCCGGTGTCGAGAATGTTCCAGCGCACGATCTTGGCTTCCAGCTCCTTGAACACGCCGGCGACCCGCAGCTTGTCGTATTTCGGCTCCGGCGCCTTCCGGGAAGAAGTGCGCCATCACCTTGTCCTTGACGTCGGCCGACCGCGTCGTGGCGGTCCTGCTTGACCGGCGATCGCATAGGCCGCGCGCAGATCCTTTTCGACGAGGCCGAGCATCTCCTTCTCGAGATCGCGCGTTGTCGTCGATCGCGAGAGTCGCGCGGCTCCTTGGCCGCCTTCTCGGCGAGCTCGATGATCGCGTCGATCACCGGCTGGAAATGCCGGTGGCCGAACATCACGGCGCCCAGCATGATGTCCTCGGCCAGCTCCTTGGCTTCCGATTCCACCATCAGCACCGCGTCGGCGGTGCCGGCGACGACCAGGTCGAGCTGGGTCTCGGCCATCTCGTCGAGCGTCGGGTTGAGCACGTATTCGTCGTTGATGAAGCCGACGCGCGCGGCGCCGATCGGGCCCATGAAGGGCGCGCCCGACAGCGTCAGCGCGGCGGAGGACGCCACCAGCGCCACGATGTCGGGATCGTTCTCCAGGTCGTGCGACAGCATGGTGACGATCACCTGCGTTTCGTTGCGCCAGCCGTCGACGAACAGCGGCCGGATCGGGCGGTCGATCAGGCGGGAAACCAGCGTTTCCTTTTCGGTCGGCCGGCCTTCGCGCTTGAAATAGCCGCCGGGAATGCGGCCCGCGGCGTAGGTCTTTTCCTGGTAGTCGACGGTGAGCGGCAGGAAGTCGACGCCTTCGCGCGGCTGCTTGGCGGCGACGACGGTGGCGAGCACGGTGGTCTCGCCGTAGGTGGCGAGCACGGCGCCGTCGGCTTGGCGCGCGACCTGGCCGGTTTCGAGGACTGAGCTTGCGCCCGCCCCAATCGAGTTCGACTCGAATGCATATCGAACATTGCGTTTTTCTCTCATGGTTTTCCGGCAAAGCTCCGAAAGCCATGAGCAAAGACGGCGCAGAAATTGCGGCGCTGTCACGGTCGTGAAGCGAACAGCGTCTGGCGATCCTGCCATGGCGTTTCGAACCTTGCCTTGTCGCAAGAGGCGACCTTTGTCGGCTCTCGCTTGTCGCCGGCAGCGCCATCGCCGCCGGATCAAATCAGCGAATGCGCCTTGCGCCTTCGCCGCACTCGAAAACGCGCGGGGCTTGCCGCCCGGCGCGGGTACTAAAATCATCGGCGGATGCTGAGCTTCTCGATCAGAGCCTTGTAGCTAGCTTCGTTCGTGCGCCTGCAGATAATCGAGCAGCGTGCGGCGCTGGCTCACCATCTTCAGCAGGCCACGGCGGGAATGGTTGTCCTTCACGTGGGTCTTGAAATGCTCGGTGAGGTTATTGATGCGCTCGGACAGGATAGCGACCTGCACCTCGGGCGAGCCGGTATCTCCGGCCTTTTTCGCATAGGTCTTGATGACTTCGGCTTTGCGTTCGGCGGTAATCGACATCGGTCATCCTTTCTTCGGCGCGGCGCTGCCAACCAGCCCGGCCAGGTTGAACACGCGCTTGGGGACGATTTCGCCGTGATGCCAGGTCGGCAAGGGCCACCAGTTGGCCCGAAACCGTCGACATAGACCTGTCCACGGACAATTGGGAGCGTCCCGTCCGCGCAACAAAACGGCTTGGCCTCTTGCGAGCCTCGCCGCATCCGCCCGGCTGACGGCCAGCGCCGGGATGTCGTCCAGCGCGGTCTCAACGGGCATGAGTGCGTCGGCGAGGCTAGCCTCGCCGGCCGCGGCTCTATGGCACAGTGCCTCCAGTTGTTCCAGTAAAATCATGGTTTCTTCGCCAAACGGCCCGACCGCGACCCGCTGAGCGCGCTGACATGGCCGAAACAGCCCAAAGCGCGGCCCAGGTCGCGGGCCAGCGACCGCACATAGGTCCCCTTGCCGCATTCGGCGTGCAGGATGGCGTGGTCGGGGTCGGGGGCGCCGATGAGTTCCAGGCGGGCGATTTCGACCGGGCGGGCGGCCAGTTCGACGGTTTCGCCGTCGCGGGCGAGGTCGTAGGCGCGCTCGCCCTCGATCTTGATGGCGGAAAAGCGCGGCGGCACCTGCTGGATAGTGCCGGTATAGGACGGCAGCAAGGCGCGGATGGCGTCAGGCGAGGGGCGTTGCTCGCTTGCGGCGATGACGCGGCCTTCGGCGTCGTCGGTGTCGCGTTCCTCGCCCCAGCGCACGGTGAATTGGTAGAGCTTGCGGCCGTCCATCACGAAGGGAACGGTCTTGGTCGCCTCGCCGAGCGCGATCGGCAGTGCGCCGGAGGCGAGCGGGTCGAGCGTGCCGGCGTGGCCGGCGCGCTTGGCCGAGAACAGCCGCTTCACCACGCTCACCGCATGGGTCGAGGTCATGCCGACCGGTTTGTCGAGCACCAGCCAGCCATGCACGTCGCGTTTGTCGCGCTTGAATTGTTTTTTTCTACCGCCGCTCATCCTGGGGAGCTGGCTTCGGCGGCTCCTCAGCATGAAGCTGATCGAGATGCGGCAATTCATTTTCACTCATCGTCGCCCTCGTCGTCCGAGTCGCGCTTGACCGCCGGCGAGCGCAGCAATTTGTCGATGCGCTCGGCTTCGGCAAAGCGCTCGTCGATGCGGAAGCGGATATCGGGCGCAAATTTCAGATTGATGCGCTGGGCGATTTCCCCGCGCAGGAATTTCTTGTGGCGCTCGAAGGCGGCGACCACTTCGTCGGCGTCGCGGCCGGCCAGCGGCATGATGTAGATGGTGGCGAGCCGCAGGTCCGCGGCCATGCGCACTTCCGGCACGGTGATGAGATGACCCTCGATCACCGGATCGTGCACGTCGCCGCGCGCCAGCATGTCGGCCATGGCGTGGCGCACCAGTTCGCCGACGCGCAACTGGCGCTGCGAGCCTGCGCCGGCGAGCGGCGTCGCGGTGATGGCGATTTATGCCGTGCCATAAGTTCAAGCTTTCAATTCGTCATGGCCGCGCTTGTCCCGGCCATCCACGTCTTGCTTCCCTTCGCGGAGAAGGCGTGGATGCCCGGCATAAAGCCGGGCATGACGTCTGGAAAGGGCGGAATGTTCCTAACGCGAAGCCTTGAGGTTTGGACTCAGAGGCTGCGTTGAATCGTCTCCACCCGGTAGCATTCGATCACGTCGCCTTGCTCGCATGTCCTGGTAGTTCTCGAAGGCCATGCCGCATTCCATGCCGGCCGAGACTTCCCTGGCGTCGTCCTTGAAGCGTTTGAGTTGGCTGAGCTTGCCTTCGTGGATCACCACGTTGTCGCGGATCAGCCGCACATTGGCGCCGCGCTCGACGGTGCCGTCGGTAACGCGGCAGCCGGCGATGTTGCCGACCTTGGAGACCTTGAAGATTTCCAGGATCTGCGCGTTGCCCAGCATGGTCTCGCGCAGCGTCGGCGCCAGCAGGCCGGACATCGCCTTTTTCACGTCGTCGACGAGGTCGTAGATGATGTTGTAGTAGCGGATTTCGATGCCGGCGCGTTCGGCCGCCTCGCGCGCTTCCTTGTTGGCGCGCACGTTGAAGGCGATGATCGGAACGCCGGACGCCTCGGCCAAAGTCACGTCGGATTCGGAAATGCCGCCGACGCCGGCATGCAGCACGCGCGCCGCCACCTCGTCGGTGCCGAGCTTGTCGAGCGCGCCAACCACCGCTTCCAGCGAGCCCTGCACGTCGGCTTTGATGACCAGCGGGAATTCCTTGCGGCCCGAGGTCTTGGCCTGCGCCATCATCTGCTCGAGCGAACCGCGCATGCCGGTGGCGCGCGCCGCCGTCTTCTCGCGTTTCTGGCGGGCGCGGTAATCGGTGACCTCGCGGGCGCGGCCTTCGTTCTCGACCACCGCCAGGCGGTCGCCGGCGTCCGGCGTGCCGGAGAAGCCGAGTACCTCGACCGGCGTCGACGGGCCGGCGGTCTCGATCGGCTCGCCGGTGTCGGAAACAAGCGCGCGCACGCGGCCCCATTCGGCGCCGGCCACCACCAGATCGCCGACCCGCAGCGTGCCGCGCTGAATCAGCACGGTCGCCACCGGACCGCGGCCACGGTCGAGCTTGGCTTCGATCACGGTGCCTTCGGCCGGACGCTCCGGATTGGCCTTCAGATCGAGGATTTCGGCCTGCAGGCCGATCATTTCCAGCAGCTTGTCGATATTGGTCTTCTTGGTGGCGGAGACTTCCACGTCCACCACCTCGCCGCCCATGCGATTCGACCTGGATCTCGTGCTGCAACAGCTCGGTGCGCACGCGCTCCGGCTTGGCGTCGGGCTTGTCGATCTTGTTGATGGCGACGATGATCGGCACCTTCGCCGCCTTGGCGTGATGGATGGCTTCCACCGTCTGCGGCATGACGCCGTCGTCGGCGGCGACCACCAGCACCACGATGTCGGTGACCTTGGCGCCGCGCGCGCGCATGGCGGTGAAGGCGGCGTGGCCGGGCGTGTCGATGAAGGTGATCTTGGCGCCGGTGGGCGCGGTGACCTGATAGGCGCCGATGTGCTGGGTGATGCCGCCGGCTTCGCCCGCCGCCACATTGGTCGAGCGGATGGCGTCGAGCAGCGAGGTCTTGCCGTGATCGACATGGCCCATAACGGTGACCACCGGCGCGCGCGGCCGCGCCTGTCCCGGATCGTCGGCGACGTCGAACAGGCCTTCTTCGACGTCGGCTTCCGACACGCGGCGCACGCTGTGGCCCATTTCCTCGGCGATCAGCTGGGCGGTATCGGCGTCGATCATGTCGTTGATGGTCGCCATCTGGCCCTGCTTCATCAGCAGCCGGATGACGTCGACCGCGCGTTCGGACATGCGGTTGGCGAGATCGGAAATGGTGATCACCTCGGGAATGGTGACTTCGCGCACCAGCTTTTCCTTCGGCTCGTCGGAGGCATGGCTCTTGAGCCGCTGCGTGCGGCGGCGGAATGAAGCGACCGAACGCTCGCGCACCTCGTCGGCGCGCAGCGCGGTGACCAGCGTGAGACGGCCGCGTTGTTTCTCGGGCGCGCCGCGGGGAGCGGCGGGGCGCGCGGTGGCCGGGCGCGCGGCGCCGGGACGGCGCGGGCGCGGCGCTTCCTCGTCGTCGGCTTCGAGCGCCATGCGGCCGGGACTTGGCTTCCTGATTTCATCCTCGCCAAGACGCTTCTTGGCGACTTCGCCGGCCTTGCGCTTGGTTTCCTCGTCGTGCTTGCGGCGTTCTTCCTCCTCGCGCTTGCGCGTTTCGGCGGCTTCGCGCTCGGTCTTGTCGACCACTTCGCGGCTCTGGCGGCGGCGCGCCTCTTCCTCGGCGATCTTGCGCTCTTCGGCTTCGCGCACGCGCGAATCCGCCAGCGCATGGGCGCGCGCGGCGCGCTCCTCTTCGGTCAGGGTGCGCAGCACCACGCCGGACGGCTTGGGCGCCTCGGCCGGGGCCGCCGCCGGCGCGGCCTTGCCCGCGGCCGCCGGCTTGCGCGCGGTCTCGGGCTGCGCCGCCTCGGCCTTGGCCTCGGCCGCTCCGCCCACGCTGCGGCGTTTGACCTTCTCGACCACGACCTGCTTGCTGCGGCCATGACTGAAGCTCTGGCGCACCACGCCCGTCTCGGTGCGCGGCTTGAGCGTCAGGCTTGGAGACGCTCAATTTCTTTTCGCCAGGGTTCTTCGTTTCGCTCATTACGTATTCTGTCCTCGTGCGCCATCCGTCGGCGCATGCGCGCTAACCAAATCGGGCGAATTTCCGGTCCGAAAGCGCTGCAAGCGCCTGACGCGAGCGAGAAAAGTGTCGCTCACGGGTCCGGCAAGCAGGGCTGCATGTACCACATTTGGGCGGTTCAATGCCAAATCCAATTGCGCGCCGGTTAATTGCTCGACGATCGCGATTTCATGCGATTTTTCAGGCATTTTCCGCTGCAAGGCCGCGTCCAGCTTGCGCTTTCCGTCGGCCTTGGCGTCGGCGGCGTGGATCAGCGCCTTAAGGTCGTCGCGGCCAATCGCCGCTTCCACCTTGGCGAAGCCGCCGATCACCTGCCCGGCCTTGCCGGCGATCGCCAGCGCGTCGAGCGCGCTACTGCTCCATCAGCCGCTCGGTGGCCGCCGGCAGATCGGCGGCGAGGCGCACGTCGCGCTTGAAGCCGCGGGCGAACACGTTGCGCTTGACCGCCTGCTCGAGCGCGGCGCGCGTGGCCGTGATCCAGATACCGCGGCCGGGCAGCTTGCGCTTGAGGTCGGGCACGGCGTCGCCGCCGGGGCCGACCACGAAGCGGATCATCTCCTCGACCGGCTTGAGCGTGCGCAGAAGCGCGCAATGCCGCTGCATCCCCGGAGCGAGGCTGGTCGCTCCGCGGTCGAGCTCGCTGTCTTGCGCGATCGCCAACATGCTTGCTGTCGTGTTCCCTTAAGTTTGCGGCTCAGCCGCGTCGGCCGGCGCCGCTTCCGCTTCCGGCGCGGGCGGCGGCGCGAGTTCCGCCTCGGTGACCCAGCCGGCCTTGAGGCGGGCCTGCATGATCATGGCTTCGGCGTCCTCGCGCGCGACGTCGAGGCCGTCGAGGAAGCCGGGCTCATGCTTGCTCTCGCCGTCCTTGCGCTCGGTCCAGCCGGTCGAGATCGTCGGTGGCGCAGCCGGCGAGGTCTTCCACGGTCTTGACGCCGTTCTCGCCGAGCTTGACCAGCATCTGCCGTGGTGACGCCGGGCACTTCCTTGACCGCGTCCTCGACGCCCAGTTCCACGCGCTTGGCGTCGAGCTCGGCTTCCTGCTTGTCGAGATATTCCTTGGCGCGTTCCTGCAGCTCGCGCGCGGTGTCGTCGTCGAAGCCCTCGATGCCGGCGATTTCCTTCTCGTCCACCAGCGCCAGTTCCTCGATCGAGCCGAAGCCTTCGGAGGCGAGCAACTGGCCGACGACTTCGTCGAGGTTCAGCGCCTCGACGAAAATCTTGGTGCGGCTTCTCGAACTCGGCGTGGCGGCGTTCGGATTCTTCCTGTTCGGTCAGGATGTCGATGTCCCAGCCGGTGAGTTGCGAGGCCAAGCGCACGTTCTGGCCGCGCCGGCCGATGGCGAGCGAAAGCTGCTGGTCGGGCACCACCACCTCGATGCGCTCCTTGTCCTCGTCGAGCACGACCTTGGCGACTTCCGCCGGCGCCAGCGCGTTGACCACGAAGGTGGCGATGTCGGGCGACCACGGAATGATGTCGATCTTCTCGCCCTGCAGTTCGTTCACCACCGCCTGCACGCGCGAGCCGCGCATGCCGACGCAGGCGCCGACCGGGTCGACGGATGAATCGCGCGAGATCACGGCGATCTTGGCGCGCGAGCCGGGGTCGCGGGCGACCGCCTTCACCTCGACGATGCCGTCGTAGATTTCCGGCACTTCCTGCGCGAACAGCTTCGCGATGAATTGCGGATGCGTGCGCGACAGGAAAATCTGCGGCCCGCGCGGCTCGCGCCGCACGTCGTAGATATAGGCGCGGATGCGGTCGCCGTTGCGGAACACCTCGCGCGGCAGCATTTCGTCGCGCCGCACGATCGCCTCGCCGCGGCCGAGATCGACCACCACGTTGCCGTATTCGACGCGCTTGACGATGCCGTTGACGATGTCGCCGATGCGGTCCTTGTATTCGGCATATTGCCGGTCGCGCTCGGCCTCGCGCACCTTCTGCACGATCACCTGCTTGGCCGATTGCGCGGCGATGCGGCCGTATTCGAGCGGCGGCAGCGGATCGGCGATGGTGTCGCCCACTTGCGCCGCCGGATGGTGCTTGCGGGCGCCTTCCAGCGTGATCTGATTGGACGGGTTCTCGACCGTCTCGACCACCAGCATGTGGCGGGTGAGGCGGAGATCGCCGGTCTTCGGCTCGATCTCGGCATGCACGTCGGTCTCCGCGCCGTAGCGCGAGCGCGCCGCCTTGGCGATGGCGTCCTCCATGGCGGCGATGACGATGCCGCGGTCGATCGCCTTTTCGCGGGCCACCGCGTCGGCGATCTGCAGCAGTTCGAGCCGGTTGGCGCTGACTGCCATAGCTCAGTCTCCTTGGTTGGTGGCATGCCCGGCCTGGCCGGACTTAAGCCTACGATGTCGTTCGTCTCGTTTCGCCGCGCGCGCTGCGCGCTTGGCGGCCTTCTCGCGCCGCAAAGCTTGCGTCACCAGTTCGTCGGTGAGCACGAGCTTGGCTTCGCTCATCTCGTCGATCGGAAGCAGAATTTCCGATTGATTGTCCGGCTCATCGCTGCGGATGCGCGCGGCCTCGCCCGCGGTGCCGACCAGCAGGCCGCGGAAACGCTTGCGCCCATCGATCGGGATTTCCGTCTCGATCTTGACCAGATGGCCGGCGTAGCGGTCGAAATCGGATTTGCGCACCAGCGGGCGGTCGATGCCGGGCGAGGAAATCTCCAGCCGGTAGGCCGTATCGATCGGGTCGGCCGCATCGAACACCGGCGAGAGCGCGCGCGACACCGTCTCGCAGTCCTCGACCACCATGGTTCCGTCCGGCCGCTCCGCCATGATCTGCACGGTGCAGCCGTCGGCGCTCGAAACCTTGACCCGCACCAGCCGGTAGCCGAGCGCTTCGATCACCGGCTCGGCCAGGCCTGCGACACGAGCGGCGAGCCCCGGCTCGACGATCAGCCGTGGTTCCGTCTCGTTCTGGGTGGCGGGTTCAACCGCCTGTCGTGCCTCGCTTGCGGCCATTTTGGTAACAAAAAAGAGCGGGTCCCGGAGGACCCACTCTCAAAACCCGGTCGGTTATGAGGGTGTCTTAACAAGCGGAAATATAGCGATTTCCGGGCTTCATGCAAGGGTGAAGCCGCTTTTTGGCGGCTAACCCTTCCTTCAGAATCTACCCTTAAATATGCGTAAAACCACCAATCGCACGACTTTCACCGGCCGTTTGGCAGGATTTTGCAATGAGCGTTCCCGCCTCGCTGCTTCCCGAACTGGAAGAGGTCGTGCAGCACGGTTCGGCGGAAAAGCGGGCCGAAACCCTGCGCCGCATCACCAGCCTTTTTCTCGACGGCGCGGTGACCTTCAACGATGAACACGTCGCGCTGTTCGACGACGTCATCGGCTGCCTGATCGAGGAGATCGAGGTCAAGGCGCTGGCGGAGCTGGCGCGGCGGATCGCACCGGTGCCGAACGCGCCGCATAACGTGGTGACGACGCTCGCCAAGAACGACAATATCGCGGTGGCCGGCCCGGTGCTCAAGCAGGCGCGCATCGACGACCCGGATCTCAAATATATCGCCGAGACCAAGAGCCAGGCGCATCTGCTGGCGCTGTCCACCCGTTTGGCGATCAACGAGACGCTGTCGGACGTGCTGGTGCGGCGCGGCGACGGCGCGGTGGTGCGCAGCGTCGCCACCAATCAAAAAGCGCGCTTGTCGGATAACGCATTCACCACTTTGGTCAAGCGCGCCGAACGCGACGGCGTGCTGGCCGAGAAAGTCGGCCTGCGCAACGATATTCCGCCGCGCCTGTTCCGCCAGTTGCTGATGCAGGCAAGCGAGGTGGTGCAGAAGCGTCTGCTGGCGAAGGCCAAGCCCGACACCCAGGCGGAAATCCGGCGCGTGCTGGCGAAAGTGACCGACGAGGTCGCCGCCAAGGCCGCGCCGCCGCGCAACTACACGGCGGCGCTGGCGGCGGTACAGGCGCTGCACAAGGAGCGCAAACTGACCGAGGCCGACGTCGCCGGCTATGCCAAGAGCGAAAAATACGAAGAGACCATCGCCGCGCTGGCCACGGTGAGCGCGGTGCCGGTCGAGGTGGTGGACCGGCTGATGGGCGGCGAGCGGGCCGATCCGGTGCTGATCCTGGCGCGCGCGGCCGGTTTCGGCTGGCGGACGGTGCGCGAAGTCATGATCTCGCGGCCCGGCCCCAAGCCCTCGGGCCAGACGCTCGATGCCGCGCGCGAGAATTACGAGCGGCTGACCGCGGCCACCGCCCAGCGCGTGGTGCGCTTCTGGCAAGTGCGGCAGGGCAGCGGGGAGTAATGGTCCCCGTCATTCCCGGTTCGCTCGCCATAGCGTGTTGAAGACGCGCGTAAACGCGCTTAGTGCTCGCGCCCCGGAATGACAGCTAAATTTTCCGAAAGACAAAATACGCCGGCTGACGGCCTTCGCGCTTGGCCTTGGCTTCGTAGCGCGTGCCGGAGAAATCCGGCCAGGGCCTGCGCCAGTCATCGGCGCGCTCCGCTGTCCAGACGAAATCCGGCGAGCGCAGCACGCGCGCCAGCGCGTAAGCGGCGTAGTCGGCGATGTCGGTGGCAAAACGCAATTCGCCTCCCGGCCGCAAAATGCGCGCCAGCCGCTTGAGGTTGTCGTCCTGGATGAAGCGCCGCTTCCAGTGCCGCCGTTTCGGCCACGGATCGGGATAGAGCAGATCGATGCGTGCCAGCGCGCCCTCCGGCAGCCAGTCGATGAGCGCGCTGGCGTCGCCGAAATGCAGGCGGATATTGCCGAGCGCGTGGGCATCGATGGCGGCGAGCGCCTTGGCCGTGGCGTTGACGAAAGCGTCCGAGCCGATGAAGCCGCTCTGCGGGCTTGCCTGCGCCTGCGCAATCAGGTGTTCGGCGCCGCCGAAGCCGATTTCGAGACGCACATTGTCGAGCGCAATATCGAACAAAGCGCGCAGGTCGGCGGGCGCCGGCTTGGCCAGATCGAGCGCGATGCGCGGCAGTAGCGTGTCGAACAGCGCGGCCTGCCGCGGCTTGAGGGCATGGCCTTTGCGCCGGCCGAAGAAGGCGCGCGGCGGTGGTGAGTTGCCTGGACGTTCGCTCATGCTGTCATCGTCCGCGAAGGCGGACGATCCAGTACACACCGACGTCGCGAGATGGATAGGCCTGCGATTACTGGATGCCCGCTTTCGCGGGCATGACAGCAGAGAACGGCACGGCCCAGAAGCCTATTTCACCGCCCGCTTGATGGCGTCGGCGAGATCGGTCTTTTCCCAGGAAAAGCCGCCATCCTTGTCGGGGGCGCGGCCGAAATGGCCATAGGCCGCGGTACGCCGGTAGATCGGCCGGCTGAGCTTGAGCGAGCGGCGGATACTGGTCGGGCGCAGCGGGAACAACTCCGGCAACACCTTTTCCAGCTTGCTTTCCGGCACCTTGCCGGTGCCGTGGGTGTCGACCAGGACCGACATCGGATCGGCGACGCCGATCGCGTAGGCGATCTGGATGGTGCATCGCTCGGCCACGCCGGCGGCGACCACGTTCTTGGCGAGATAACGCGCGGCATAGGCGGCCGAGCGGTCGACCTTGGTCGGATCCTTGCCGGAGAAGGCGCCGCCGCCATGCGGCGCGTAGCCGCCATAAGTGTCGACGATGATCTTGCGGCCGGTGAGGCCGCAATCGCCGTCGGGGCCGCCGATCACGAAATTGCCGGTCGGATTGACCAGGAAATCGGATGGCCGCTTCGGCATCCAGCCCTCCGGCAGCGCCGATTCGACCGCGTCGGCGATCATGTCCTTGATCAGGCCGGGCGTATATTTCTTGCCGTTGCGGCTCTGCGCCTTGTGCTGGGTCGAGACCACGACCTTGGTGCAGCCGACCGGCTTGCCGTTGACGTAACGCACGGTGACCTGGCTCTTGGCGTCGGGCTGCAGATCGAACAGCTGGCCGGAGCGGCGCTTGTCGGAAAGCACCTTCAGAATCTTGTGCGCGAAATAGATCGGCGCCGGCATGAACGAGTTCTTCTCATAGACCTCGCTCTCGGTGCAGGCGAAGCCGAACATCATGCCCTGGTCGCCGGCGCCTTCCTCGTCGCCGCCCTTTTTCTTTTTGGCGTCCACGCCCATGGCGATATCGGGCGACTGGCCGTGCAGCAGCACCTCGATATCCGCGCCGTAATAGGAAAAGCCGTCCTGGTCGTAGCCGATGTCCTTGACCACGTCGCGCGCGATCTGCGCGATCAGCTCGCGATCCACCACCGCCTTGTCGCCGTGCTTGTGGAAGAACGGCGCCTGGCCGCGGCCCTCGCCGGCGATGACGATCTTGTTGGTGGTGGACAGCGTCTCGCAGCCGAGCCGGGTATTCACCTTGCTGTCGTCGGCGATGCCGAGCTTGATGTCGTTTTCGAGAAACGCGTCGAGCACCGCGTCCGAAATCTGGTCGCAGACCTTGTCAGGGTGACCTTCGGAAACCGATTCGCTGGTAAACTGAAAATTGGTGTGAGCCACCGTTGACACTCCTCCTGTGGCGCGGCTTCACCGCCGCGTCATTTCCCGGGTGGTTCTTGCAGTGGCGGTGGACGAGGTCAAGATGCGGGCAACGGTGGGCAGCCAGTTCGGCGACGATGGGATCGTGCCTATTTGTCCTCGCCCGCGATCTGCTCGACCAGATCGACGATGCGCCGGCGCAATTTGCCGTTCTTGATGCGCATGAACGACTTGGTCAGCGAGAGACCGTCGGAGGTGGCGAGGAAGTCCGACACATAGGCCGGCGACGGCGCTTCGCCCATGCCGGAATGACCCGGCATATTCGGCGCGCCTTCGAAGAAAAACGACACCGGCACCTGCAGGATATTGGAAATCTGCTGCAAGCGGCTGGCGCCGATGCGATTGGTGCCTTTTTCGTATTTTTGTACTTGCTGGAAGGTCAGGCCAAGGGCGTCCCCGAGCTTCTCCTGCGACATGCTCAACATCATCCGACGCATGCGCACGCGCGAGCCGACGTGCTTGTCAATCGGATTGGGGGTCTTCTTGGCCATAAAGTTCTCCTATGCGACTATCGTGAACGGTAATGTCATAAATGGCGCCGTCAATGCAATCCGTGATTTCCCGGCGTTCGATCGCTAGCGTCAAAGAGGAATGAAAATTGTCTATATTTTTCAGCTGTTTTCGCATAGTCGCGGCCCAACCATGTTTTCCTTAATGGGCTAATCCACGTCGTCGCCGAACAACGTGGACTGGGCATCGGCCGCCTGCGCAATCCAGAGCTGAATTTAGTTCAATCTAAGGATGCATTCGTCGCCGCGCGACCATGATCAAACTTACTACCATAAATAGAATCAAGGCGTCATCACCGAAGCGCACATAGGACGTCGTCGCGATGGCCGCCGGCAAGGCAGAGTCGAGCACGCCTTCCGCGCCGAGCGGCAATGCATTGACGATGCGGCCGAGCGGATCGACCACCGCGGAGATTCCGGTGTTGGCCGCGCGCACCAGCGGCAGGCCTTCGGCGATCGCCAGCACGCGCGCCTGCTGGAAATGCTGGTAGGGCCCCGAGCTGATCCCGAACCAGCCGTCATTCGTCACATTGACCAGCCAGCCCGGCCGCTCGCCGCGCGGCACCGCGGCGCCGGGGAAGATCGCTTCGTAGCAGATCAGCGGCAGCATTTTGGGCGCGCCCGGCAGGTCCATGGCGCGCCGGCGGTCGCCCGCCTGGAAGCCGCCGACCTGCTTGGTGAGCTGCCGCAAGCCGAGTCGTTCGAGCACGCGCTGGAACGGCAGGTATTCGCCGAACGGCACCAAATGTACTTTGTCGTAGATGCCGCGGATCGAGCCGTCGGGATCGATCACATAGACCGAATTATAGGCGCGCGGATTGGCAGCGCTGGCGTTCGGCGCGGCGCGCACCGCGCCGGTGATCAACTCGGTGGACGGCTTCAGCAGGGCGGCGATCTGCGCCAGCGCGTCCGGTTCGCGCGTGAGAAAGAACGGGAACGCCGATTCCGGCCAGATCAGAACCGTGACGTCGTGCACGCCGTTCGAATTTGGTCCGGTGGCGCGGTCGGACAGGCGCAAGTAACGCTGCATGACCTGCGCCCGGGCGGCGTAATTGAATTTCTCGTCCTGCTGCAGATTGGGCTGCATGATGCGCAGCTTCACGCCGCTCACATAAGCGGTTGGATGCTGCCATAGCCGCACAGTGCCATAGCTGGCGAGCGCCACCAGTACCAGGACGCCGAAGAGCGGCGCGCGCCGCGGATGCGGCGTATCCGCCAAGTCGTCGGCGAGCACGGCGGGGCTGGCGCAGATCGCGATGCAGAGAAATGTCAGTCCCCAGACGCCGGTGAGCGAGACGCTTTGCGCCAGCGCCAGCGGCTCGGTCAGCGCATAGCCGAAAGTGTTCCAGGGAAAGCCGCTGAGCAGATGGCCGCGCAGCCACTCCGCAGCGGTGAGCATGGCGGCCAGCGCCAAGACGCGCACCGCGCCGCGCACCCAGATCAGCCGCGCCGCGGCGAGCCCCAAAGCGGTGTAAAGCGCGAGATAGGCCGGCAGGCCGGCGACCGCGACCGGCAGCAGCCAGCCGAAGGTCTTGGCATCGACCAGGAAGGCGTAGCCGATCCAATAAAGTCCGGCGAGGAAATAGCCGAAGCCGAAGCACCAGCCGACTGGCCGCCGCGGCCATGACGCCGCTCCAGCGTCCGGCGGCGGAGCCGTCCACCAGCCAAACCAGCACCGGAAAAGTCAGGAACAATATCGGCCAGGCATTGATCGGGGCGAGCGCCAGCGCCGAGGCAACGCCGGCGAGGAAGGCGATGAGGGCGCGTCGCCAGCCGAAGGCGAGCACGACCGCATAGGCGAGGCGGGTGACAATCACGGGCGGTGCGCGCTGGTTGGAGAAGCGGCGGTAGACGATCCGCCGTCCTTTGGCGCCGGCGCGTCGTCGACAGCCAAAACCGGCGGCGTGGTGCCGGCAAGCACCGCATCCGGCTCGCCGCGCTTGCGCGGTTCGCGCGGGCGTTCGCGCTTTTCCTTCAGCCGGGTGATGCGCACGCGTTTGATGCGGCGCGGATCGGCGTCCAGCACTTCGAATTCGAACAGCCCGGGACCGGGGATCAGCTCGCCGCGCACCGGCAAGCGGCCGGCGCGCGTCACCAGATAGCCGCCGAGCGTATCGACCTCCTTGGCCACGTCGCCGGGGTCGAAATCGTTGCCGACGGTCGCCGCCACGTCCTCGAGATGGGCGCGGGCGTCGGCGATGAAGCTGTCGTCGCCCTGGCGCACCACCTGCGGCGTCTCGTCCTCGTCATGCTCGTCGGCGATCTCGCCGACGATCTGCTCGACGATGTCCTCGATCGAAACCAGGCCGTCGCTGCCGCCATATTCGTCGACCACCAGCGCCAGGTGAATCCGCGTCGCCTGCATGCGCGCAAGCAGGTCGATCACCCGCGACGACGGCGGCACGAACAGGATTTCGCGCACGATCTTGGCGGCCGACAGCGGCATCGACAGATCGATGGCCTTGAGATCGAGCCCGGCCGGCAGCGGCTTCTTGCGCTTGGCGTTCTTTTCCGGGTTGACCGCCGCGCGCGCGGTCATGAACGCGATCAGGTCGCGGATGTGAACCATGCCGATCGGATCGTCGAGCGTGTCGTTGTAAACCACCAGCCGCGAATGCGCCGGCGCCCTCGAAGGTGCGCACCAGTTCGCCGAGCGTGATGTCCTGCTGCACGGCGACGATGTCGGCGCGCGGGATCATGACGTCGCCGACGCGGCGTTCGCGCAGGCCCAGGATGTTCTTGAGCATGCGGCTTTCTTCCGGCGAGAAGCCGGATTCGCCGGGCGGCATGGCGTCGAGCACGTCCTTGAGATCGGCGCGCGAGTTCGGCTTGCGGCCGAACAGCGCGCGAAAAACCCGCACCACCCAGCTTTCGCCGCCATCGCGCAGCGGCGGCACCGGCACCGGCAGATGGCGCGGCTCGTAGGGAGCGTCGCCGGATGGAACTGGAAGGATCGTTGTCGGGCATGGCGGTCAAGAATCGCCCAGATCGTGCGCGCGATGGGGGTCCGGAATCTTCATAAACAGCATGATCTTGCTTTCGAGCCCTTCCATCGCGTCGGCGTCAGAATCATTCTGGTGATCGTAGCCCATGAGGTGGAGAAAACCATGCACCGTGAGATGGGCGAGATGGTGAAGAAATACCTTGTGCTCATCGGCGCATTCACGGGCGAGCGTCTCGTAAGCGATCACGATGTCGCCGAGAAATGCCGCAGCGCCCGATTTCGCCGCCGGAAACGACAAGACGTTGGTCGGCTTGTCGATGCCGCGCCAGTCGCGATTGAGCTTTTGCATCGCGGCATCGTCGGTCAGCAGTACGCTCACTTCGCCGGGCGGCGCCGCCAGCGCCGCCGCCGCCGCAGCGATGGCCTCGCGCACGGTCGGCGCGGCCAGGGGTTGCGCGTCCCACAGCGGCGATTGCATTTGGATATCGATCGACGGCGCCGCCGCGCGCCGGCTCGGCGCGCTCGTCATTTCTTGTCCTCGCGCGCGACCTTGCGGTCATAGGCTTCCACGATACGGGCCACCAGCTCGTGGCGGATCACGTCTTCATGGGTGAAGGCGACATGGCCGACGCCCTCGATGCCGTCGAGCAGCTTGACCGCTTCGGCAAGCCCCGAGGTCTGGCCGCTCGGCAGATCGACCTGGCTCGGATCGCCGGTGACGATCATGCGGCTGTTCTCGCCCAGGCGCGTGAGGAACATCTTCATCTGCATCGAGGTGGTGTTCTGCGCCTCGTCGAGAATGATGGCGGCGTTCGACAGCGTGCGCCCGCGCATGAAGGCGAGCGGGGCGATCTCGATCTCGCCGGCCTGCAGCGAGCGTTCGACGATGCGGGCGTCCATCAGGTCGTAGAGCGCGTCGTAGATCGGGCGCAGATAGGGATCGACCTTCTCGCGCATGTCGCCGGGCAGGAAGCCGAGCCGTTCGCCGGCTTCCACCGCCGGGCGCGACAGGATGATGCGGTCGACCTCCTTGCGCTCGAACATCTGGATGGCCTGCGCGACCGCAAGCCAGGTCTTGCCGGTGCCGGCGGGGCCGGTACCGAACACCAGATGATGGCGCTTGAGCGCGCGGATATAGGCGTCCTGCGCGGCGGTGCGCGCGCGCACCGGACGTTTCCTTAAGTTGATTTCCTCGAAAGCCGGCCGCGCGCCCGCCGGGTCGTAGTCGAACAGCGAGCCTTGCGCGATCGCCTGCCTGATGGCGCCCTCGACGTCGCCTTGGGCCAGCTCGTGGCCGCGCTTGATATGCTCGTAGATGCCCTCCAGCACGCGGCGGGCCTGCTCGCAGCCGCCGCGCGAGCCGTCGATGGTGACGTGATTGCCGCGCTGCTCGGCCACCACGCCGAGCCGGCGCTCGATCAGCGCGAGGTTTTGCCCGTATTGGCCGAACAGGATGGACGCCAGCCGGTTATCCTCGAAGGCGAGCACGATCTGCGTGGTGGCAGTTTCCTCGGAAGCTGCGGCGGCTGGGATCGGCGGATCCGGTGTGCGCAAGGGGTTTCTTAAGCTCCTACTGCGGCAAGTTGCGGCGCGGCGTTGTCGGCGAGTACGCCGAACAGCGTATTGCTGCCGATCTCGCTGATTTCGACCGGTACCAGCGAACCGATCATGGCGCGCGGCGCCATGACCTGCACCGCCTGCAGATATGGGGTGCGGCCGACCAATTGCCCAGGGAGCTTGCCCGGTTTCTCCAGCAGCACTTGCACGGTGCGGCCGGCAAATTGCGCGTTGAAGGCGCGCCACTGGCGGGTGATGACGGCCTGCAGGCGCTGCAGGCGCTCGGCTTGTTCGTCGGCTGGCACCTGGGCGGCCATGTCGGCCGCCGGCGTGCCCGGACGCGGCGAATAAATGAACGAATAGGCGGTGGCGAAGCCGACCTCGTCCACGAGCGTCAGGGTCGCACGGAAATCCTCCTCCGTTTCGCCCGGAAAGCCAACGATGAAATCGGAGGTGAAGGCAAGATCGGCGCGCGCGGCACGCAGCTTCGCAATCACCGCGAGATAGTCTTTTCGCGTATGCCGGCGGTTCATCGCCGCCAGAATGCGGTCGGAGCCGGACTGCACCGGCAAATGCACGTAGGGCATCAGCGCGGGCAGATCGCCGTGCGCGGCGATCAAATCGTCGTCCATGTCGCGCGGGTGGCTGGTCATATAGCGCAGGCGCGCGATGCCGGGCACTCGCGCGAGGCGCCGCAGCAATTTTCCGAGCGTCGCCGGGCGGCCGTCGTCGCCCTGCCCGTGATAGGCGTTCACGTTCTGCCCGATCAGCGTCACCTCGCGCACGCCGGCTTGCGCCAGGCGTTCGACTTCGACGGCGATTTTTTCCACCGGGCGCGAGACTTCCGCGCCGCGCGTATAGGGCACGACGCAAAACGTGCAAAATTTGTCGCAGCCTTCCTGCACCGTGACGAAGGCGGCAATGCCGCGCTTGCGGATCGCGTCGGTGCGCGGCGCGGCCAGCACGTCGAACTTGTCGTCGGCCGGAAATTCGGTGTCGACGATCCGCCCGCCCGCCAGTACACGCGCGATCAGATCGGGCAGCCGGTGATAATTCTGCGAGCCGACCACCAGGTCGACCGCGCCGGCGCGGCGGATGATCTCTTGCCCTTCGGCTTGCGCCACGCAGCCGGCGACCGCGATCAGCATGCGGCGGCCTTGCGCGGCGGCCTCCTCTTTCAGCACGCGGATGCGGCCGATCTCGGAATAGACCTTCTCCGCCGCTTTTTCGCGGATGTTGCAGGTGTTGAGAATGACGAGATCGGCGTCGTCGGGCTCGGCGGTCTCGCTGTAGCCGGCCGGCGCCAAAGTGTCCGCCATACGATGGGAATCGTAGACGTTCATCTGGCAGCCGAAGGACTTGACGTGGACTTTGCGCGTTCTGCTCATGCCGCTCGCGTTCGAACCGGGACGCTAATCTAACCTGTCGGGACGGGGTTTGTCCCGCCACCCCCATGCCATTGATTTCATGATGCTTTTAAGACGTTGGGAGCGTGAGCCGGGCGCGGGTGCCCGCGCAGCGTCGCCGTGTTGAGCGCCCGCACCTTGCCTTCCAGGGATTTCGCCATGGCCTTGCGGTCGGCGGTGCCGTCGGCCGCCACCGGGTCGCCATAGCTGACCACCGCATCGACCGCGCCGCGCGCGATAAAGGCCTTGATGTGCGGCATGAAGTCGAGATCGCCGTACCAGGCGACCAGCGGGCGATGCTGGCGTCCCATCGGAATGCCATGCAGGCCGGTATAGCTGATCGACATCGGCTGAATCAGGATACCGTGCTCGGTATGCGCGCTTGCCTGCTTGACCGCGCCGATCAGGGCGGAGCGGAACGGCAGCACGCGGTTGCCGTCGCTCGAGGTGCCTTCCGCGAACAGCACCACCGAGGTGCCGGAGGCCAAGCGCTTGACGATCTCGCCGATGGCGTCGCCGGTCTGGTGGCGGCGCGTGCGGTCGACGAACACCGTCCGCTGCAGCCGCGCGGTGATACCGACCAGCGGCCAACTGGCGACTTCGCGCTTGGCGACGAAGGCCACCGGCGCGATCGAGCCGATCACCAAGATATCGACCCAGGACACGTGATTGGACACGAACAGCACCGCGCGGTCGATGACCGGCTCGCCCACCACGCGGACATCAATGCGCAAGAGCCGGCATAGCACGCGGTAATAATGCGTGGCGATGAAATCCCCAGCCCGGCAAGTCGAGCCTGTCGAGCAGCCACTGAATCGAGATCAAGAGCGGCGTCACGGTGAAGAAGAGCGCCCCAATCAGGAGACCGCGCAGCATGGAGGCTTATTTTTTATCGTCGTCGAGCGGGACGGCGTAGAGTTCGAGCCGGTGATCGACCAGTTTGTAGCCGAGCTTGCGCGCGACTTCGGCCTGCAGGCGGTCGATTTCGTCCGAGCGGAATTCGATCACCTCGCCGCTGCGCAGATTGATCAGGTGGTCGTGATGGGATTCGGTCGCGGTTTCGTAGCGTGCGCGTCCCTCGCGGAAATCGTGCCGCTCGATGATGCCGGCATCCTCGAACAGGCGCACGGTGCGATAGACGGTGGAAATGGAAATCCGGTCGTCGACCTTGGAACAGCGCCGGTACAGCTCCTCGACATCGGGATGGTCGTCGGAGCCCGCCAAAACGCGCGCGATGGTGCGGCGCTGCTCGGTCATGCGCATGCCCTTTTCGGCGCACAGGGCTTCGATGTCGCGCCGGTCGGAGATGGCTTTGTCGGGCGTGGTCACGATTGTCTGTCTCGGCGTCTTTTGCGGTCCGGCTCTCACAGCATGGCTCTCATAGCATATTGAGCGCCAGCGCTAAACCAGATCGCGGCGCAGCACCAGCGCGGCGGCCGGCTTGCCGGCGGTGCCCGGATAGTAATTGGGGCGGCGGGATATCTCGCGAAAACCGGCGCGATCGTAAAGCCGGATCGCCGCGGCATTGTGCTCGTCGACTTCCAGGAACACGGCGCGCGCGCCCAACCCCGCCAGCCGGCGCATATGCAGATCGAGCAGCTTGCGTGCCAGCCCGCGGCCGCGCCGGGCACTGGCGACCGCGACCGAGAGGATTTCCGCCTCGTCCTCGATGAGCCGCGACAGGATGAAGCCGGCTATTGTCCGTCCGTTCATGGCGCGATGGGCGATGACGTGGCGATCGGTCAAAAGGCCCTCGACTTCCTGCTCGCTCCAGCCGCGGGCGAACGAGACGGCGTGCAACGCGGCGATCGCCGCGGCGTCGCGGCTGGTCGCTTCCGACAGTGCCGGCTCGCCGCGCGCGAACAGATTGGAGAACAGGCCCATTACGGCGCGATCCATTCAGATCTAATCACTGTGCTTGTCTAACATTTTCCTTGCGCATGATCTTTTCCGAAAACCGGTATCCATCCCCGATCAAAGTCGAGGACATGCTTTTCGGGATCATGCGCTATCGTCGCGCCAATTGCGCGGCGTTTTGCGGCTGGGCATCGGGCGCGCGCAGGTAAAGCGGCTTCGGCGGTGCGCCGGTCTCGTCAGCGGCGGCGCCCAGATGCGCCACCCAGCCGATATCGGGCGCGCGGCGCGTATCGACCAGGCTCGGCGCGCGTTCGCCGGCCGGCCAGGCCGCCGCCAGTAAGTCTGCCGCGGTGCCCACCAATCGCGGCGCGCCGCTTGCCGCCGCGCGCAGCGCCTCGCGCAAGGGCGCCAGCCGCGGCGCCACAACGGTGCGGCCGCCCGGCCCGAACACTTGCAGGTAGACGTGATCGTGGCGCGCATCGATCGCCACGACCACCGGCAGCGTGTCGTCGGCCGCGACCAGGGGCGCGGCGAAGGCTGCGAGCGTCGTCAGGCCGACCGCCGGTTTGCCAGCCGCGAGCGCAATCCCGCGCGCGGCGGCGATGCCGACGCGCAGGCCGGTGAAGCTGCCGGGTCCGGTGGTGACGGCGATGCGATCGAGCGCGGCGAATTCGAGGCCGGCGCGCTCCATCACCCGCGCGATCAGCGGCATCAGCGCTTCGGCGTGGCCGCGCAGCATGGGCAAGGATTCATGGGCGGAAATCGCGCCCCGCTCGGTGTCGAGCACGGCGGCCGAGCAGGCCTCGAGCGCGGTATCGATGGCGAGGACGCGCATGGAGCTACTTTTACCAATGCGCGGCCAAAAGCAATGACGTCATTCCCGGACGCGCGCGAAGCGCGCGGACCCGAAATCCATATTCACAAGCCGGGGTTATGGATTCCGGGTTCGCGGCCTATGGGCCGCGCCCCGGAATGACAGGTTAGACCGGTCGCACTTCGGTGACCTCGGGCACGAAATGCTTGAGCAGGTTCTGGATGCCGTGCTGCAGCGTCGCGGTCGAGGACGGGCAGCCCGAGCAGGCACCCTTCATGGTCAGATAGACGACGCCTTCCTTGTAGCCCTTAAACGTGATGTCGCCGCCGTCGCCGGCCACCGCCGGGCGCACGCGGGTCTCGATCAGGTCCTTGATCATGGCGACCGTTTCGGTATCGGCGGCGTCGAAGAACTCGTCGCCGGCCGGCGCCGGCTCGGCCCCGCTCGCCAGCAGCGGCGCGCCGCTGATGAAGTGTTCCATGATGGCGCCGAGAATCGCCGGCTTGATCTGCTGCCAGTCGCCGTCGCGCTTGGTGATGGAGATGAAGTCGGAGCCGAAGAAGACGCCGCCGACATTGGGAATTTCGAACAGCGCCGCGGCCAGCGGCGATTGCCTGGCGGCTTCCTTGCTCGGCATATCGAGGGTGCCGCTCTCGAGCACGGCTCGCCCGGGCAGGAATTTCAGCGTCGCCGGATTGGGCGTGGCTTCGGTCTGGATGAACATTGTCTGCTCCTTACGGGTTCAAGGCCCGTGGGTTCAAAGCAATTATAGCGGATAAATGGCGCTTACGGGGCGCCAGGTCAACCGCTCGATCCGCCTCATCCTGAGGAGGCCGGCGTAAGCCGGCCGTCTCGAAGGATAGGCGGCCTCATGGTTCGAGACGCACAGCTTCGCTGTGCTCCTCACCATGAGGTTCGAGGCTCAAGAACTCGCGTCGATGTCTTCGTCGCTGAGATGGCCCGGCACGATGGCCACCGGAATCGGGAAGGTGCCGGCGGTCTTGGCCAGGCTGGTGACCAGCGGGCCGGGGCCTTCGTTCGACGTGCCGGCCGCCAGCACCAGGATGCCGATGTCGGTATCCTCTTCGATCAGCTTGACGATCTCCTCGGCCGGGTCGCCCTCGCGGATCACGCGGTCCGGCGTGATGCCGGCGATGTCCTTGGCGCGCGCCGCGAACTTGTCGAAGGCGGCATTGGCCGCTTCCGCCGCCTCCGCCTTCATGATGTCGGCGACGCCCAGCCATTGCTGGTTATGCTCGCCGGTGTCGATCACACGCAGCATGACCAGTTGCGACTTGGTGCGGCCGGCGCGCTTGGCCGCCCAATAGACCGCGCGATCGCATTCCTCGGTGTCGTCGATGACGACCAGATATTTGCGCTTGTGGCCGGCCTCGTAGCTGCGGCGCTTGGTGCTCATCGTCGCTCCCGGTGCGCCCGATCATGGCTGCGGTCATGGACGCACAAGCTGCAAATGGTGGCACGCCGGCCGCGGTCGCCACAAGCCTGCGCGCGCCATGAAAATTTCCCAGCAAAAACGCGGCGTTAGCGGCGCACGAAGCCGACAATGTCCTTGACCGCCTTCATGGTTTCGGCGGCCAGCGCCTGCGCGCGCGCGGAGCCGTCGGCCAGTACCGAATCGATATAGACCGGATCCTGCATCAGCCGTTTCATTTCGGCGCCGATCGGCCCAAGCTTGGCGACCGAGAGATCGGCAAGCGCGCTCTTGAAGGTGGAGAATTGCCCGCCGCCGAATTCGCGTCAGCACCTCGGCCTTGCTCACGCCCTTGAGCGCCGCGTAGATGCCGACCAGGTTGTCGGCCTCGGGCCGCGGCTCCAGCCCCTTCTCCTCGCTCGGCAGCGGCGCGGGATCGGTTTTCGCCTTGCGGATTTTCTGCGCGATGGCGTCGGCATCGTCGGTGAGATTGATGCGCGAATAATCCGACGGCTCCGATTTCGACATTTTCTTCGAGCCGTCGCGCAGCGACATCACCCGCGTCGCCGGGCCCTGGATGATCGGCTCGGGCAGCGGGAAGAAGGCGTCGCCGAAGCCGTGCGCGTGGATCGACTGCGCGAAATCGTTGTTGAACTTCTGCGCGATGTCGCGCGAGAGCTCGAGATGCTGCTTCTGGTCCTCGCCGACCGGAACATGGGTGGCGCGGTAAACCAGGATGTCGGCCGCCATCAGGTTCGGATAGACGTACAGGCCGACGGACGCGTTCTCGCGGTCCTTGCCGGCCTTCTCCTTGAACTGGGTCATGCGGTTGAGCCAGCCCATGCGGGCGACGCAGTTGAACACCCAGGCAAGCTCGGCGTGCTCGGCGACCTGGCTCTGGTTGAAGATGATGTGCTTCGTCGCGTCGATGCCGCAGGCCAGGAACGCCGCGGTCACCTCGCGCGTCGCCTTCGGCAGCTCCGCCGGGTCCTGCCACACCGTGATGGCGTGCAGGTCGACCACGCAATAGATGCAGTCATAGCGCTCCTGCAGCGCGACGAATTTGGTGATCGCGCCAAGATAATTGCCGAGATGCAGGTTGCCGGTCGGCTGCACGCCGGAAAACACGCGTTCCTTGAACGCCATGGCCTCGCTCCGGGGATTGTGGTGGGCCACATCGCATGACGCCGTTTGGCGCGCAACCCCTTTTGCGATCCGCAACAAAGGCTTTGCCCCGACACGGGATAGCAATTTTAAAGGCGGCGCCTTTCCGTTATAGGAGAGGGGCAAGACAATCGGAAATCTCGCGGGGTGGCGAGTGGCGGGTGGACTTTCGATGAGCAAAGACGAGCTGATCATACAATTGGTGAAAGTGGCGCTCGGCATTCTGATCGGGGGCTACTTTCTCTGGTGGAGTCTGGAAGTGCTAAAAAGACTTCCGCCCCCTCACTAGACCGCGCGATCGGTCGGCGTTGCCAGCCCGTCGGTCGCCGCTATAGTGCGCGGCCGCCCCGATCTCACCTTGCGATACCATTTGAGGACCACATGGCCGCCCCCCGCTACGACGTGCTTGGCATCGGCAACGCCATCGTCGACGTGATCGCCCGCGCCGAGGACGATTTTCTGGTCGCGCACGGCATGCACAAGGGCACCATGGCGCTGATCGACCAGGCCCGCGCCGAGAAGATCTATCAGGCGATGGGACCGGCGGTGGAAAGCTCGGGGGGCTCGGCCGCCAATACCATCGTCGGCGTGGCGAGTTTCGGCGGCCGCGCCGCCTTCGTCGGCAAGGTCAAGGACGACGAACTCGGCCGCGCTTTCGCCCACGACATCCGCTCAGCCCGCGTCGCCTTCGACAGCACGCCGGCGGGCGACGGCCCCTCGACCGCGCGCTGCTACATCATGGTGACGCCGGACGGCGAGCGCACCATGAACACGTTTCTCGGCGCCGCGCAGGACTTGCAGCCCGCCGATATCGACGAAGCCAAGGTCGCCAGCGCCGCGCTCACTTATCTCGAAGGCTATCTGTGGGACCCGCCGCAGGCCAAGGAGGCCTTCGTCAAGGCGGCGGCGGTCGCGCACAAGGCCGGGCGGCGCGTCGCGCTGACGTTGTCGGATGCGTTTTGCGTCGACCGCTACCGCGCGGAATTTCTGGCGCTGATCCGCAAGGGCACGGTGGACATTATCTTCGCCAACGAGCACGAGCTGCACAGTCTGTATGAAACTGCCGACTTCGACACCGCGGTGAAGGCTTTGCGCGCCGACGCCAAGCTGGCGGTGGTGACGCGCAGCGAAAAGGGCTGCGTGGTGGTCACCCGCAAGACCGTCGAGGCGGTGCAGGCGATGCCGATCGAGCGGGTGGTCGACGTCACCGGCGCCGGCGATCTGTTCGCCGCCGGTTTCCTGGTGGGTCTCGCGCGCGGCAAGGACAACCGCACCGCCGCCCGCCTCGGCGCGCTGGCGGCCGCCGAAGTGATCCAGCACATCGGCGCGCGGCCGGCGGTCTCGCTCAAGGCACTGGCCGCCGAAAACGGTCTGCCGGTGTAATTCTCACCGCGTCATGCGCGGGCGCCCCGGAATGACAGCCTTGTGATGGTAACCAATTGGTAACCGAACGTGGTTAGCGATTGGTGAACAACCAATCGCGAGGACCCGTCATGCAAGCGGCACCAAAACCGGATGGCGCATCTGAGGCAACCCCGGCCAAGGCCGAATTGCCGACCGTCGAATCGCCCTCGATATCGCCTGCCACCGAAACGCCCGCGAGCGAACCGATTGCCGTGGCGCCCGCTATCGAACCTGTTGCGGACGCGACGCCGGTATCCGCGACACCGGCGCGCTTTGTCTTGCGGCCGCGCCACAAGCGCTATGCGCTGCTCGCCGCCTCGGTGACTTTCGCGGCCGCGCTCGGCGCCGTGGTCGGCGCGCTGGCGAGCGGTGGATTCTCCGCGCCCGCCAAACCCGACCTTGCCGCCGTCGAACAGACCAAGACGATGCAGCAGTCGATCGCGAAACTCGGCAAGGAAATTACCACGCTGAAGGCGAGCCTCGAGCAGGCCAATAAATCGGCGCACACCCAGATCGCCAAGATTTCCGAACGGCTCGAACATCAGGCCGCCGAGATCACCGGCTCGATAGCGGCGCCGCAGACCATGGCGCCGGTGGCAGTACCGGCACCGCTGCCGCTGCCGCGCCCGGCGCAACACTTTGCCGCGGTGGAACCCTCGCCGCCCGCCCGCGTGCCGGTGGTGGCGGACTGGACCATTCACGAGACCCGCAACGGCTATGTTTTCGTGGAAAATCACGGCGCGATCTATCAAGTCCAGCTCGGCGCCCCGCTGCCCGGCCTCGGCCCGGTGCAATCGGTCAAGCGGCAGGACGGCCGCTGGGTGGTGCTGACGCCGAAAGGCATCATCGTGTCGCTGCGCGACCGGCGCTATTTCGAAGAATTCTGAGCGCCGGAGCGATCCGCGATTGAAACGGCGGCGCCTGCGGGCGCCGCTTTTCATTTGTCGTGAGGCTAGTGGCGAGCAGCCCAAAACCGTGCCAGATTCCGGACCGGTGCGGGTGATGGCATGAGCGACGCCTTGCTGAGAATTCTTGCTGCGTCTTTGGCTATCCTGGCCGCGGCGAGCCAAGCCTCGGCGCAAGGCGCGGCGGCGCCGGCGGTCAAGCCGGAAATGACGCAAAGCTGCCCAGGCCTGGTGGCGACACGCGCGCCGTTTGGCGCGCCGGCCGCGTTTCGGCTCGCCGCGCTCGCGCCCGATCAGGTGCGCATCACCTTTGTCGGCCACGCCACCTTTCTGATCGAGAGCCCGCAGCTGGTGCGCATCGCCACCGACTACAACGATTTTGTGAAGCCGCCGGTGCTGCCCGACATCGCCACCATGAACCACGCCCACATCACGCATTACACCGATCATCCCGATCCCGGCATCAAATACGTGCTGCGCGGCTGGGCCGAGGATCACAAGCCGGCACGCATCGACGTGATCTACAAAGACGTGCGCGTGCGCAACGTGCCGACCAATATCCGCACCTTCGATGGCGGCACCGAGAAGAACGGCAATTCGATCTTCATCTTCGAGACCGCCAGTCTGTGCATCGTCCATCTCGGCCATCTGCATCACACGCTGACGCAACAGCAGCTCAACGAGATCGGCCGTCCGGACGTGGTGCTGGTGCCGGTGGACGGCAATTACACCCTCGATCTCGACGGCATGATCGAGGTGCTGCACGCGCTCAAGGCGCGGCTGATGATCCCCATGCACTATTTCAGCGCCTATACGCTCGATCGCTTCTTGCAGCGCGCGCGGCAGGAATGGGACGTGGAGATCGCCGAAATCCCCTCGACGCTGGTGTCCAAGACCAGCCTGCCGGCCAAGCCGAAGGTCCTGGTGCTGCCCGGCCATTAGTGCCCGGAAGGCCCCTGGACATAAGCAGGCTCGATTATAGGATGCCAGCCGGCGCGGATATTGACCGCGTGGAACCAAAGGTTCGTTGTCGCGTTCAAGGGGCGTTATTTCCGACGGCAAGGCGAGGTTTTTCGCATGATGCAAACCTGGAGCGGCTGGAAACGGTTTCCCGATGTGCAGGCCGGCGATCCTATCGAAGCGCCGGCCGGGCCGGGGGTTTATGAGGTCCGCCACACGCTGACCGGCCGGGTGATGGCGTTCGGGCATTCCGGCAATGTGGCGCATGCGATCTCGGGGTTGAAGTTCAACGGCGACATCAGTGCGTTCGCCAAGTTCTTCGGCCGGCAGCCGCTGGTGTCGCGCCTCGCCGACCTCGAATACCGCACCTGCGCGGCGGCCAGCCGCGCCGACGCCAAGACCGCGGCGAAACGGCTGCTGGGCCTGCGGCAGAACGCCTGGCGCCGGCGCATGGAGATGGGCTGGGCGGCGCGCCATCCGAGCTGACGTTTGCGCAAATGACAAATGAATTGCAGAGCGCGGCCGTCCCGTCGCCGGCCGTTTAATTTTGTGCGTCGATCTCGGACGGCTTCCGGCCGGGCGCGAAATCCGTATAGAGTGCCGCCGCCTCAACGGGAGCGGCCCCATGCCTTACGCGCTCGCAGACGACAATGTGCGGCTCTATTACGAGGAGGCAGGGCAGGGAACGCCGATCCTGTTCGTGCACGAATTCGCCGGCGACCATCGCAGCTGGGAGCCGCAGCTGCGCGAATTCGGCAAGCGCTACCGCGCCATCGCCTATGCCGCGCGCGGCTATACGCCGTCCGACGTGGCGGCCGACCCAACTGCATACTCATACAAGCACGTGATGCGCGACGCCGTCGCCGTGCTCGATCATCTCAAGATCGAGCAAGCGCACCTCGTCGGCCTGTCGATGGGCGGCTATACGACGCTGCAGGTCGCGCTCAATCATCCCAAGCGCGTGCGCTCGATGACGCTCGCCGGCACCGGCTCCGGCAGCGAGCGCTGGTACACGGAAACGTTCCACAAAAATTCGCGCGAGCTCGCGCTACAATTCGAGCGTGAAGGCTCGGCCGCGGTCGCCGCGACCTATGGCAATGGCCCGGCTCGCGTGCCGTTCGCGATCAAGGATGCGCGCGGCTTTGCGGAATTTGCAAAGCATCTGGCCGAGCACGACGCGCAAGGCTCGGCGCATACCTCGCGCGGCTTTCAAGGGGCGCGGCCCTCGCTGTACGATTTTGAGGATGGCATCCGCAAACTGACGACGCCGGCTTTGATCGTGGTCGGCGACGAGGACGATCGCTGCATCGAGCCGAGCCTGTTCCTCAAAAGCGCCATCGCCGCCTCTGGCCTGGTCATGTTTCCGAAGACCGGCCATGTGGTGAACCTGGAGGAGCCCGACCTGTTCAACCAGGTGGTCGGCGATTTTCTTACCCGCGTCGATGCCGGCCGCTGGCCGCCGCGCGACCCACGCTCGATTGCGGAGGCTGCGGTTCCGCCGCCCTGGAACCGGAACGCGGGCAAGCCTATTTAAAAGCGGCAACACCAAGCATAGGAGCCGCCGATGCTGAGATGGGCCTTTGTCTTTTTGCTGATCGCCATCGTCGCCGGTATTTTCGGCTTCACCGGCGTGGAAGCAACCGCGGCAACCGTCGCGAAATGGCTGTTCGGCATTTTCCTGGTGCTGTTTATCGGCGCGCTGGCGATCGGGCTCGCCATCGGGGCGAAGCTGATGTCGTAGCTATCACAGCAAGCCGGCGTTCAGCCGGATAACAGGAATACTGACGACACGATCTCTCGCCGCGCGAAGCAGGTCCTGATCCTTCCGCGGCAAAGTGGCCAAATCACCGTCCTTGAAAAAGCCAAGCGCCCGCAAAGGCAGGGCGGGGTCATTTTTGAACATGGCGTTGAAGGCTGCCAGGCCTCTTTCCAATGAAACGCCGGCGGCCAGCATAGCGGCAATGTCGGCATAATCCTTTGCCTCCGCGCGATCGAGGATTGTCTTGAGCTTGGTCGCCATCAAATCCTCGAGCGACGCGACAAAGAGCACATCGTCGGACGTTTGCAGCGGCGCATTGACATGTCCAATGCCGACCATGGCGAAAAACGAAACCCGAACTGGATCGACCGACGTCCGGGCCGAGACAACCAGAGTTTGCGGGGTCTCCTGAATGGTTTGTGCATCGCGCATGAACGCGAAAGAGGCTTTGAGTCGCGTCTTGTCGAGCGGCTCCGCGCTGAAAAAATCGAAATCAAGCGATTGGCGATGGCCGAGATGGAGCGCGACCGCAGTGCCTCCATATAGAACGAATGACAGCCCGGGAGCCGGAGCTAATTGCGGCCAGATTTCCCTTTGCGCCGGGGGCAGAATCGCCGTCTTGGGCTCAAAGCGCGACGGCATGGAGCGATCTCTGTGGAGGCTCCTCAGGTAGTGTCTGGCCTGTTGTTAGTGACAATCGGCCTCGCCAAAGCTCCCATGACCGCCCGCTGAGCCAACCTGGTTGGGATTGGCGCATGACTGCCACGAGGCGATCAGGCCCTACGGTTGTCTCAAGTCGCCGAATATCTGCGAAATTGGCCAAATCCATCGCCTGCGCGAGAATTCGATCTTCGGATCGCGGCTGCGAGCCAGCCGGTTCCCACCAGAAATATTTCTTTTCAAGTTCGGAGATAAAATCCGCCGGGAAAGCTTTGCGCGATGGCTCAGGCATGACTGCCGCCCGAAGTTAAACGTCTACGCTCGCGCTTAGCGCGTTGTCCTGAATGAACTGCCGGCGCGGCTCGACCAGGTCGCCCATCAATTGGTCGAACAAAACGTTCGCCTCGTCGACTTCCTTGATGCGGACCTGCAAGAGCGAGCGCGCGTTGACGTCGAGCGTGGTCTCCCACAATTGCTCGGGGTTCATCTCGCCCAGCCCTTTGTAGCGCTGCATGGCGATGCCCTTGCGGCCGGCGGCGGTGAGCGCCTCGAACAGGCCGACGGGACCATGGATCGCCATGGTCTCGTCCTTGCGGCGCAGCATGGCGGGCGGGGTCGGACGCGGATAGACCTGCTGCAATGAAGCGGCGAATTCGTCGAGCTTGCGCGCGTCGGCCGAGCCGAGCAGCGCCTGGTCGATAATCGCGACTTCCTTGACGCCGCGCACCGTGCGCTCGAAATGGAAGCCGTTCTCGTCGAACGAACCCTTCCAGCCGCGCTCGGTCTCTTCCTCGAGCGCGTCGAGCCGCTTGGCGATGTAGTCGGCGGCGGCCGACCCGGTTTTCAGATCGTCGGTGACTTTGGGCGTCAGCACGCCGGCAATCGCCGCCTGCTCGATCACCTTGCGGTTATAGCGGCTGTGCAGCCCGGTGAGGATGTTGCGGATTTGGCGCGCCTCCTCGGTGAGCTTGAGCAGGTCCTCGCCCGCGCGCTCTTCTCCCGAGGCGAGCCGCAGCACCAAATCCTCAAGACCGGTCGCGATCAGATAATCCTCGAGCGCGCGCTCGTCCTTGAGATATTGCTCGGACTTGCCGCGGTTGACCTTATAAAGCGGCGGCTGCGCGATGTAGATGTGGCCGCGCTTGATCAACTCCTCCATCTGCCGGAAGAAGAACGTCAGCAGCAGCGTGCGGATGTGGCTGCCGTCGACGTCGGCGTCGGTCATGATGATGATCTTGTGGTAGCGCAGCTTGTCGGGATTGAACTCGTCGCGCCCGATGCCGGTGCCGAGCGCGGTGATCAGCGTGCCGATTTCCTGGCTGCCCAGCATCTTGTCAAAGCGCGCGCGCTCGACGTTGAGAATCTTGCCGCGCAGCGGCAGCACGGCCTGGAATTCGCGGTTGCGGCCCTGCTTGGCGGAGCCGCCGGCCGAGTCGCCCTCGACGATGAACAGTTCGGACTTGGCCGGATCGCGCTCCTGGCAGTCGGCGAGCTTGCCCGGCAGCGACGAGACGTCGAGCGCGCCCTTGCGCCGCGTCAGGTCGCGCGCCTTACGCGCCGCCTCGCGCGCGGCGGCGGCTTCCACCACTTTGCCGACGATGACCTTGGCTTCCGCGGGGTGAATCTCGAACCAGTCCTGCAGCGCCTGGTTGATCACGTTCTCGACCACCGGGCGGACTTCCGAGGACACCAGCTTGTCTTTGGTCTGCGAGGAGAATTTCGGGTCCGGCACCTTCACCGAGAGCACCGAGGTGAGACCTTCGCGGCAATCGTCGCCGGTGAGCGCCACCTTTTCCTTGCGCGTGGTGCCGAGCGTCTCGGCGTATTGCGTGACCTGGCGGGTGAGCGCGCCGCGAAAACCGGCGAGATGCGTGCCGCCGTCGCGCTGCGGGATGTTGTTGGTGAAGCAAAGCACGCTCTCGTGATAGCCGTCGTTCCACCACAGCGCCGCTTCCACCGTGATGCCTTCGCGCTCGGCCTTGATCATGATCGGTGCGGGGATCAGCGGCGTTTTGTTGCGGTCGAGGAATTTCACGAAGGCCTCGACGCCGCCGTCGTATTTCATCTCCTCGCGCTTCTCGACCGCGTGCCGCATGTCGGAGAGCACGATGGTGACGCCGGAATTGAGGAAGGCGAGTTCGCGCAGGCGATGCTCGAGCGTGGCGAAGTCGAACTCGACCATGGTGAAGGTCTTCGGCGAGGGGAAGAACGTCACTTCGGTGCCGCGCTTGCCGGCCGCCTCGCCGACGATTTTGAGCGGCGCCACCGCGACGCCGTCGGCGAATTCCATGAAATGCTCTTTGCCGTCGCGCCAGATCTTCAGCTTGAGCCAGCTCGACAGCGCGTTGACCACCGAGACGCCGACCCCGTGCAGTCCGCCGGAGACCTTGTAGGAATTCTGATCGAATTTTCCGCCGGCGTGCAGCTGGGTCATGATGACCTCGGCCGCTGAGACGCCTTCGCCCTTGTGGATGTCGGTCGGGATGCCGCGGCCGTTGTCGACCACCGTCACCGAGCCGTCGGCGTTGAGCGTGACTGTCACCTGGTCGGCAAAGCCCGCGAGCGCTTCGTCGATGGCGTTGTCGACCACCTCGTAGACCATGTGATGCAGGCCGGAGCCGTCGTCGGTGTCGCCGATATACATGCCCGGCCGCTTGCGCACGGCGTCGAGGCCTTTGAGGACCTTGATCGATTCCGCGTCATAGTCGCCGTAGTCGGATGGGATATTGAGGGCCGGTTCAGCCATCGGCGGGAGCCTCGAAACGGGCGAAAAAACGAGTCGGATTTGGCGTTTGGTGTGACACGAAAAATGGACCTCGTACAGAGCAAAGTCACTGTAGTTAATATGTTGATTCGAAATGATTTTTTAAAGAGCTGACGACCCAAAAATCCACCGCATTTTAAGCCCGGCCGGCGGCCGATTCGGCGCCTTTTGTCAACGGCTTGCCGACGCCCATTTGCAGCGTCATCGAACAGCCATGTGAAGCGGTCAAATCGGCCCGGCTTGCACGCGGGCGCGGCTTGGCCTCTAAGCATTGGCGCGTCCTCCCGATCCGATTTTGCTCCCCATGCGCTGGTTCAACACTCAGCTCGAAGTTCCGCATCGCCTGCGCGCCATTGTGCGCGCGCGTGAATCGAGCGTGATCGTGCTGGCGCTCATCGTCGGCGCGCTGGCCGGCCTGGTGGTTGCCGCCATGGGCGAGGCGGTGGCGCTCATGCATCTGACATTCTTTGGACTTGACCCCGGCGAGCGGCTGTCGGGCCGCGGCTCGCTCAACCCGCTGTACGCGTTTCTCACCCCTTGCCTAGGCGGGCTCGCCTTCGGCCTGGCCACCGCCTACATCACCCGCCGGCGCGGCACCGAAGTCGACCCGATCGAAGCCAATGCGCTGCACGGCGGGCGCATGTCATTGCGCGGCAGCCTGATCGTGGCGGCGCAGACCGTGTGGTCGAGCGGGGTGGGCGCCTCGGTCGGCCTGGAAGCCGGCTATACCCAGCTCGCCAGCGGCATCGCCTCCAAGATCGGTCAAGCGTTTCGCCTGCGCCGCAGCGACATGCGCATCCTGGTGGGCTGTGGCGCCGCCGGCGCCATCGCCGGCGCCTTCGGCGCGCCCCTGGGCGGCGCCTTCTACGGCTTCGAGCTGATCATCGGCAGCTATTCGATCGCTTCGCTGGCGCCGGTCGGCATGGCCGCCTTGCTCGGCTACCTGACCGCGCAGATCTTTGCGCCCGACCGGCTCGGCATCGAAACCGGCGCGGTCTCCAGCCTGGCGGTGCATGACGTGGTGATCGCCGGCGGCGTCGGGCTGCTGGCGGCCATATTCGGGATCGCGCTAATGCGCGGCGTCGCCGCCTGCGAGGTGCTGTTCTCCAGGCTGCGGGTGAAACCGGGCTTGCGGCCGATGCTGGGCGGCGCGCTGGTCGGTCTGCTGGCGATGGTGTCGCCGCAGGTGATGTCGTCCGGCCACGGCGCACTGCATCTGACCGGCATTTTCAAATTGCCGATCGAAACGATCGCGCTGATTTTCGTGCTCAAGGCGCTGGCCTCGATCGTCTCGCTCGGCACCGGGTTCCGCGGCGGCTTGTTTTTCGCCTCGCTCCTGCTCGGCGCGCTCGGCGGGCAACTCTTCGCGGTCGGGCTCAACGCGGTGTGGCCGGCGGTGCATGCCGACCCCGACGCCTATGCCATCATCGGCATGGGCGCGCTGTCGGTCTCGGTGATCGGCGGGCCGCTGACCATGACCTTCATCGCGCTGGAGACCACCGGCGACCTCTGGCTGACCACCGCGGTGCTGATCGCGGTGATCATCTCGATGCAGGTGACGCGCGAATTCTTCGGCTATTCGTTCACCACTTGGCGCTTCCATCTGCGCGGCGAGACCATCCGCAGCGCGGCCGACGTCGGCTGGATCCGGGATCTGACGGTCGGGCAGATGATGCGCTCGGACGTGCGCACGACGCCGGTGGAAACGCCGATCTCGGCGTTTCGCGAGGCCTTTCCGCTCGGCTCGACCAATCAGGTGGTCGCGGTCGACGAGGACGACCGCTACGCCGGCATCGTGATCGTGGCGGAAGCGCATGCGGCGGATCTGCCCGCCACCGCCTCGGTGCGCGACATCCTGCACCACGTCGACCATATGCTGCTGCCGCAATTGACGGCGCAGGAAGCGATCGCGGCGTTCGATCGCTTCGAGGCGGAAGCGCTCGCGGTCGTCGACTCGGCCGAGCGCCGGCAGGTGATCGGCCTGCTCAGCGAGGCGCATGCGTTGCGGCGCTATTCCGATGCTTCGGAGCGGCAGCGGCGGGAACTGCTCGGTGAAACCTAGCGCGGTGGGGCGCGCGGCAGCCGGCCTAAACGGCGGCGAGTTGCAGATTTTTGCGCAACAGCTCGCTCGCCATCGCCTCCGGCACCGGCTTGCCGAAATAATAGCCCTGCGCGAACCGGCAGCCGGCCGAGATCAGAAAATCCCTCTGCTCGGCTGTTTCCACGCCTTCCGCCACCACCGCGATGCCCAAGGCGTGGGCGAGGCCGACGGTGGCGCGAACGATGGTTGCGTCGTCGGGATTTGCCACCACGTCATCGATGAATCGGCGATCGATCTTCAGCCGCGATACGCGGAATGAACGCAGATAATCGAGCGAGGAGTATCCGGTGCCGAAGTCGTCGATCGTGATCCGCACGCCGATCCGGCGCAGGCGATCGAGCGCGTCGCTGTGCTTCTGCGTGGTTTCCATCAATACGGTCTCGGTCAGCTCCAATTCCAGCTGGTTCGGCTGAACATTGAAGCGGGCGAGATTTTTTGCGACTAGGCGATCGAGGTCGGCCGACAGCTTGAACTGCGCGCCGGAAAGATTGACGGCGACGATCGGCGGCGCAATCCCCAGATCGCTCCAGGCCTTGATCTGCCGGCAGGCCTGTTCGATCACCCATTCTCCGATCGCAACGATGCTGCCGCTCATTTCGGCGATGGGAATGAAGGTTGATGGCAATAACAGGCCGCGGCTTGGATGGTTCCATCGCAGCAACCCTTCCAATCCGACGATCCGTCCGGACTTGATCTCCACCTGCGGCTGATAGAACAATTCGAGCTCACGATGCTCGATCGCATGCCGCAGCAGCTCGCCGGTCATAATTCGTTCGCGAGTCTCTTCATCGAGCGCGGCGACGTGCAGGCTGAACTTGTTGCGGCCCCCGTTCTTCGCGCGGTAGAGCGCGAGATCGGCCTTCATCATCATGTCGTCGGCGCCCGCGATGTCGCTGCGGTAGGGGACGATGCCGATGCTGACGGTGGTGGACACCACATTGCCATCGATCGTGTAAGGGCCGGAAACGATTTTGCCGATTTTGGCGGCAAGCGTTTCGATGCTGGCAGTGTCTTCGGTGTCCTCCTGCAGCACGGCGAATTCGTCGCCGCCGAAGCGGGCGACCATGTCGCTCTCGCGCACGGAAGTCTTGAGGCGGTCGGCGACCGCCCGCAGCAGGTCGTCGCCGACCGGGTGTCCGAGCGTGTCGTTGACGTCCTTGAAGCGATCGAGATCGAGATAATGCACGGCGAAGCGGTTGCCGTTGCGTTTGGCGTGGACGAATTCCAGATTGAGCCGCTCCAGAAAGGCGGCGCGGTTGGGAAGTCCGGTCAGCAAATCGGTGCGCGCCATGGCGGCGATTTTTTCGGCGGCGCGGTTTTTCTCGGTGATGTCGCGGAAGAACCAGACTCGGCCCAGGTAGTTTCGTTGCGTGTCGTATAGCGATCTGGAGTGGCGGTCGATAATACGTCCGTCCGCGGTTTCGAGTTCCTCGCGGCTTTCGACGTCCGGATGTTCGTAAAGGTAGCGGACCCGCGCCATGAACTCGCTTTCGTTTTTCATCCGCGCCGCCACGAGTCTTCAACACCGGCTGATCGGCCCCCGCCTGCACGAGATCCGGCGGAATATCCCACAGCTCGACGAAATGCTGATTGAACATGATGATGCGATTGCTGGCATCGACAATGATGATTGCGTCTGGTGAATTCTCGACTGCGGTGGTCAGCAGTAGTTTGGAGAAGGACAATGTCGCGTTCGGAATTTTTGCGCTCGGTGATGTCGGTGAGGATGCCCTCGATTGCGACGAGCCGGTGCTCATCGTCGCGCAGCGCATATCCGCGTCCTTCGAGCCAAGCGTGGGAACCATCCGGCTGTCTAGGCGGAATTCGATTAGAGTCTGCTCTGTTCTTCCCTCAATGATGGACTTGAATGTCGGCCGCGATAGTCGGGGTGTCATTCGCTTTCGATAAGTTGCGGCCCAGCTGTCTGGCTTCGCCAGCAATTCGTCGGCGTCGATAGCCGTACCGGCTGGACGTTCTGCGACAGGTAGATCAGGCGGAAGGGCGACTGCGGGTCGGGCGGTAAAGGATGGTCGGACTGTTCTCGATGATGCGATTGGCATCGGCCAATGTCTTAGATGCGACGGTGCGGACGAGGCCCGCCCCGACTAATTCGGCCACCGTGTTGATCGCGTCGATCTCCGCCGCCGACCAGTCGCGCTCGCCATGACAATCGTCGAAGCCGATCAGACCTGACCATCGGCCGTCGGCGAACACCGGCGCGGCCAAGATCGATTTCACGCCGCCAAGCTCGAAAAACGCGCGTTTTTCAGGATCGAAATCGCGCACATGGCCGATGATCGCCTCGCCACGCTCGAATTTTGCAATCCATGACTTCATGCCGACATTCGCCACCGGCTCCCGGGCATTCTGGAATTCCGGCGGCGTCGCAATGCCGGGCGCGTTCCATACCGAATGCTGCAGGACGTCGCCATGGCCGCTGGCGGCATCGATCAGGAAAATATGGCCGCGGTCGACGCCGGTGGCTTGGGCGAACAGCTCGATAACTTTCGGCAGCGAGACCGCCAAGTCGGACGAGCGCAGCAGTTCCTTGGCGGCGATCGCCACCGCTTCCAGCAGCTTGTCGCGGCGATGGCCGTCGAGCAGGGCGAGCGCGCCCGCCAAATCCTGCGCAGCCGCCGGCCGCTTGCGCGCGCGCGATCCGGTTTTATCGACTGTAATGGCGCCTGGGATTGCGGCGCGTGATGGCATGAGACGAACTCGGCAAATTTTATTTCTTCAAATTTTACCAAGTGGGTATCGGGTTTCCGTTACCCCGATCGTTCAAATTGTCGGCAATTATGGTTGGCGGATAGTTAGCGCGGCGGCGCGCGGCCGATTAAAGGGGCTTTGCCGGCGCTGGCTCAACCGCGCCGGGGCGCACCTCGAAGACTTGCGCGCGGCCGACAATGTCGCCGAATGCCGCCGGATCGGCGCCGGTCATCCAGACCTGCGCGCCGAGGTTGGCCAGCGCGTCATAGAGCGCGGCGCGGCGCGCCGGGTCGAGATGGGCGATGACCTCATCGAGCAGCAGCACCGGCGCAAAACCGGTCATGTCCTTGATCAGCCCGGCATGCGCCAGCACCAGGCGGATCAGCAGCGCCTTCTGCTCGCCGGTCGAGGTGTCCGATGCTGGAATGCCCTTGCCGGCATGGGTGACGGCGAGATCGGACAGATGCGGACCGTCGAGCGTGCGGCCGGCGGCGGCGTCGCGCGCACGGTTGTCCTTGAGCAGAGCGCGGTAGCGGTCCTCGATCTCGATCGCGCGGTGATCGGGCAGCAGCTTCTCCATCCAGCCGTCAAGCGCGATCTCGGCTAAGGGAAATTCCGGCGCTTGGTCGCGCGCGGCGGCGAGCGCGCCGGCGAGCCGGCCCACGGTTTCCGCGCGCGCGGCGGCGACCGCAACCGCGACCTCGGCGGTCTCGTGCTCGACCGCGTCGAGCCAGTGCGAATCGCTGTGGGCGTCTTCCAAGAGGCGGTTGCGCGAACGCAGCGAGCGTTCGAGCGCGGCGACCCGGCTGGAATGCTGCGCATCGACGGCGAGCACCAGGCGGTCGAGGAAGCGGCGGCGCTCGGAGGCCGGGCCATTGAACAGCGGGTCCATGGCCGGCGTGAGCCACACCACGCGCAAATGATCGGCGAAAGCCGCCGCCGAAGAGACCGATTCCCGGTCGATCCGGCATTTGCGTGTCGAGCCTGAATCCTCGCCGGCCGGCGGATCGATGCCGGTGCCGAGCGTGGCCAGCCCCAGCATGCCCTCGATCTCGGCCGACACCGCCCAGGCGCCGTCGCCTTCAAAGAACGCCAATTCCTCCATGGTGGCGCGGCGCAGGCCGCGGCCGGGCGCCAGCAGCGAGATCGCCTCGATCAGGTTGGTCTTGCCGGCGCCATTGGCCCCGGTCAGCACCACCGGACCGGCTCGCGCAAGCTCGATCTGCGCGGCGTGATAGCTGCGGAAATTGGCGAGGCTCAGGCGGCGGATGAAGGCTGAGGTCATGTCTCATTCTGTCATTCCGGCCGAGCGAGCGGAGCGAGCGAGAGCCGGAATCCAGTAACCACTGCCCGCACGATCGGCGCAGTGCAATAGACGATGCACAGGGGCTACTGGATTCCGGGTCTCGCGGCCTGCCGACCGCTCGCCCGGAATGACGCAAATGGGCTACACCCGCATCGGCATCAGCACATAGAGCGCGCCCTTGGCGTCCTTGTCCTGGATCAGCGTGGGCGAGCCGGGGTCGGCGAGCTTGAGCACGGCCACCTCGCCCTCGATCTGCGCGGCGATGTCGAGCAAATAGCGCGAGTTGAAGCCGATATCGAGCGGATCGGATTCGTATTCGACTTCGAGTTCCTCGGTCGCGCTGCCGGAATCCGGATTGGTCACCGACAGCACCAGCTTGCCGCCGGTAATCGAGAGCTTGACGGCGCGGCCGCGCTCGCTCGACACGGTGGAGACGCGGTCGACCGCGGCCTCGAAATCCTTCTTGTCGACGATCAGGCTCTTGTCGTTGTTGGCCGGGATCACGCGCGCATAATCCGGGAAGGTGCCGTCGATCAGCTTACTGGTGAGCACCACGTCGCCGATCGAGAAGCGGATTTTGCCGGCGGACAATTCGATCGCCACCTCGCCTTCGCCGGTTTCGATCAGCCGCTGCACCTCGCCCACGGTCTTGCGCGGGACGATAATGCCGGGCATGCCGGCGGCGCCGTCCGGCAGCGGCAATTCGACCTGCGCCAGGCGATGGCCGTCGGTCGCCACCGCGCGCAGCGTCGCGTTCTTCGCCGTGCCGGCGGTGTGCAGATAGATGCCGTTCAAATAATAGCGCGTCTCCTCGGTCGAGATCGCGAACTGGGTCTTGTCGATCAGCCGCTTGAGATCGGCGGCGGCGAGCTTGAAGGAATGCGTCATCTCGCCGGCGGCGAGATCGGGGAAGTCGCTTTCCGGCAGCGTCTGCAAGGTGAAGCGCGAGCGCCCGGCGCGCAGCGAGAGCACGGCGCGGTCGCCGGAACCCTCGAGCACGATCTGCGCGCCTTCCGGCAGCTTGCGTACGATCTCGTAGAACATGTGCGCCGGTACGGTGGTGGCGCCGCCCGGCGCGACCTCGGCGGCGACGCTGTCGATGACTTCGAGATCGAGGTCGGTGGCCTTCAGGCTGAGCTTGCCCTTGTCGGCCTTGATCAGCACGTTGGCGAGAATCGGGATGGTGTTGCGCCGCTCGACCACGCGATGCACGTGACCCAGCGACTTTAAGAGCTCTGCACGCTCGACGGTAACTTTCATAAGGAAACCCGCTTCGGCGCCTAGGAACAGGCCTTAATATCAAGGCATGACGCCAAGCCGGCCGTTCGCGGAATGCGGGGCCGGGGAGCAAAGGTGACAAGAGCGGGCGAAATGCGCAAGGGCGGGTTTTTGATCCCCGATCATATCCCCAGGGCGTCCACAGGGGCCCTCTCCCCGCCGGCGGGGAGAGGATGTGGCGCGATCCGGCTACTCCTGCAATTGGCGCTTCAAAATCTCGATTTCCTCGGCCAGCGCCATGTCGTTGCCGACCAGGGCCTCGATCTTGCGCACCGCATGCAGGACGGTCGTATGGTCGCGCCCGCCGAAGCGCCGTCCGATCTCCGGCAGCGAGCGCAAGGTGAGCGTCTTGGCCAGATACATCGCCACCTGGCGCGGGCGCACCACATTGGCGGTGCGCCGCGACGACAACAGGTCGGACCGGCTGACATTGTACTGCCGCGCCACCACCCGCTGGATGTCCTCGATCTTGACCCTTTTCGGCTCCTGCGGGCGGATCAGGTCGCGCACCTCGCGCTCGGCCATTTCCAGCGTCACGGCATGACCGGTGAGCTTGTTATGGGCGAGCAGGCGGTTGAGCGCGCCTTCGAGATCGCGGCCGTTGTGGGTCACGGTCTTGGCGATATAGCTCAAGACCGGCAGCGGCACGTCGAAGCTCGGATGGTGCGAACGCGCCGCCGTCACCCGCGATTTGAGGATTTCGAAGCGCAATTCCTCGCCCAGCGGTCCCATTTCCACCACCAGGCCGCCGGCGAGCCGCGAGCGCACGCGATCGTCGAGGCTTTCCAGGTCCGAGGGCGGACGGTCGGAGGCGATCACCACCTGGCGGCCGGCATCGATCAGGGCGTTGAGCGTGTGGCAGAACTCGGCCTGCGTCGACTTGCCTTGCAGGAATTGCAGGTCGTCGATCACCAAGCACGCCGATGCCGCGCAGCGCCTCCTTGAAGGCAAGGGCCGTTTGCGTGCGCAGCGCCGACACGAAGCCGTACATGAATTTCTCGGCGGTGAGATAGAGCACCTTGCGCTCGCCCAAGGCATTGCCGGTCCAGGTGATCGCCTGCAAGCAGATGCGTCTTGCCCAGGCCCACGCCGGCATGGATGTAGAGCGGGTTGAACATCACCGCGTCGCCGCGCTTGGCGGCGGCTACCTGCTTGGCGGCGGCCTGGGCGAGCGTGTTGGAGCGGCCGACCACGAAGGTGTCGAAAGTCAGCCGCGCGTCGAGCGGCGAGCCGCCGAGTGCCTCGTGCCCGGTCGCATCGCCGATCGGCAGCGGCCGTCCGTTGCCGCCGGGGTTGAAGCGGCCGTTATCGCCGGCACTCGTCTCGAGTTCGGGTTTGGGCTTGACGATCGCCGAGCGCAGCATCGCCGAGCGTACGATCAATTCGACGCGGCCGACTTGCGGCTGTTCCGCCTGCCAGCAGGCCAGCACCCGTTCGGCATAGTGCGATTGAATCCAGCTCTTGAGGAAACGCGTCGGCACCGACAGGCGCACGGTCGCCTCCTCGATCGCTTCCAGGTCCATGCGCGCAAACCAGCTCGAATAGACGTCGTCGCCGACTTCGGCGCGCAGACGCTCCTTCACCCGAGACCAGCTCTCCTGATCCGCGTTCGACATTTTCTTGTTTCTCGATTCGATTGACTGGTTGAACGGACTAAAGGCGCCCGGCCTGACGGCGTACCGCCGTCAACGCGCCGGAAACCGGGACGCAGCAAACTCGATGACGATGCCGGTGGGAGATGGTCGGCTCGCGCGGCGCTCAAGGCCGGGCGGCGCGACGTCGGCGCGGGTCGAGGATGCTGCGCCTCAGCCCGCGGGCGGAGGCGTCGCGCATGAGACCTGGGCGGGACGCGCGGTAGCGGGGCGCGAATCCATATTGGGCGATGTCCGTCCAATGATGCCGGCGTTGCTCGTCCAAATTCGTCCCGCTGCTGTCATAATTCCCCCCTCGCATTGCTTTCCGGACTTTCGCCCGGTGGTGGTCCGCCTCACAGCCGCCTCGCGGCAGGCCTCTCACGACTTCGCCCTATTGAATTCAGATTACGCGCCGCGCACGAAACCAACAGGCAATCAAAAGCTATTCTCATCCGCGATGAGCGTGAAGCGAGACCTTTTTCTGATAACGCCCAGGACTTCCGAGCGCGTTTTTTAAAAATACACAAGCGTCATCCGCTCGCAATGAAAATCCCAGATGTGCGCGTCCCACCTGATCAAAATACGCGCCCGCGTGATGCGCCGCCTGTTCATAAATTGGTTTGCAAGGTGTTGATGAGTCGCGCAGAATTTCGAAGTCGAATTTGAATATGTGACGTGGCGCGGCCGCGATATATTTAAAATGACGAGTGCTCCAAAAATTGCCCGTCAAATCTGTATTTTGTGGTCCTCGCGCGCGTATGCCCGTTAAGCCTTTCATGTCGCAAAAAAATTCGTGTGCGAATTTTCAAGGTAGCCCTCGCGTAAAAAGCAAATGGCTATCGACGCCCGCGCGGCCGGTGCCGCACTTTGTCAAGCAATATCGCGACGAGCAAATTTGTTTGACGCCGCGATGACGGTTTGACTACAACGCGGCGCGGCGGCATCGCGACGCCGCGTCGCGCAGCCACTCCACCGTCATTTCCGCAAAATTGATGCGAAATACCCAGGCGTTATGGCCGAGTCGCCGCTCATTTGGCGAGCTTGGCGATCCGATGGGCGAGGCGCGAGACTTTGCGGCTGGCATTGTTCTTATGCACGACGCCGCGCTGCGCGGCACGCATGATGGCCGGTTCCGCATCCTTGAACGCCGCCAATGCCGCGGTGCGGTCGCCGCTGGCAATCGCCTCCTCGATCTTGCGGACCGAATTGCGCAGCAGCGAGCGGCGCGCTTTGTTGACGATTGTCCGGCGCGCGATCTTGCGCGTGGCTTTACGGGCGGACTTGGTATTGGCCATGAGCCTCTCGTTCACAACTGACGTTTCGCGGCGGAAAGACCGCCCCAGCGACTGATCTTTGCAAGAAAGCGTGGCGGCAAGATGCCCCGCCGCCACGGGCGAGGCTTATAGTAAGGCTCCGCCCAGGCGTCAACGCCCGCCAAATCCCGGTCAGGCGACCCGCTTGGCCCGTACCGCATCGTAGCCAGCGAATACCGCTGCGCGGTCGGCGGCCGAAAACGCCGCCAGCGGCGGCTTGACCCGGGCGAGCGCCGGATCGTCGTGAATATGCGCGAGCAGCGCTTTCACGCCGGAGACCAGCGGCTTGCCGTCGAACAGCTTGCGGATGGCCACCGCCGTGTCGAGCGCGCCCGCATCGCCGCTGCGCCAGGCGCGCGCGCACAGATCGGCGTTGAGATTGGCGGTGGCCGAGATGCAGCCGGCGAACGCGCCGCCGCGCGCTTCGATGAGCGCGGCTTCGGTGGACGGAAATACCGCGAAGTCGGGCGCAATCGCCACCGCCGAGCGGGCATACGCCATGTCGCCCGAGGAATCCTTCAGGCCCACGATGCGGGACGGAAAGGATTCCAGCAGCCGCTTGATCAACGTGACATGCCAGGGCAGGCCGGACATGGCCGGGAAGTGATAGAGGTAAATCGGGATCGGCTTGTCCGCCGTCGCCTGCACCAGCGTGTCGATATAGGCGATGAGCCCGTCGTCGGGCACGCCCTTGTAATAGAACGGCGGCAGCACCAGCGCCCCGGCAAAGCCGAGTTCGGCCGCATGGCGGGTGAGCGCGACCGCATCCGATACCGCGGCGGCGCCGGTCCCCACCATCAGGCGGTCGAGCGGCAGGCCTGCCGTCTTGTAGGCGCTCATAACCGCCATGCGCTCGTCGCGCGCGAACGAGGTGGCCTCGCCGGTGGTGCCGAGCACGTTGAGGCCGTCACAGCCATTGTCGAGCAAATAGCGCGCCAGATTGAGCGCCCGCTTGAGGTCGGGCGCGCCGCTCGCCTCGATCGGGGTGGCAATGGCGGCGATCACGCCGGAAAGTCTGGGTTTGGTCATTTTTTTGTTCAGTTTGATTTGATGGTCTCGCCGAAGGCCAGGATATAGCCCTCAGGATCTTGCAAATAGAAATCCTTAGTACCCCATGGGGTCTCCGATAATGGCTTAAGGATGGTTGCGCCCTTCGCGACGCAGCGGGTGTAAAACGTCTCGATCCCGTTTACAGCGCCATAGGCATCGAGATGTTCATTGTCGCGCCGGTGCGCGCGCTCCGTCGCGTTCTTGTGGGCCTCTTTGAGATGGATATGCAGTCCGTCGCGTTCGCCGATGGCGTAGAAGCCGCCCCACGGCTCACCGAAGGAAAAGCCGAGCACATCGCGGTAAAACTCAATCGCGCCGTTCAGGTCCTCGACCAAGAATTGCGGCGCCAGCACGGTCAATCGAGGTTCGGATGCGGCTACTGCCATTGCGAGTCTCCCTACCGCCAGCAGTTTCGTCGGTTTCAACCGCTCACATTATAGGCGGCGAGCGCCGCCATGTTGACCAGCTGGTTGTCCTTGGCGCCGAGCTGCACGATCTGCACCGGGCGGTCGAGGCCGACCAGCAGCGGCCCGATCACGGTGGCGCCGCCCAGCTCCTGCAGCATTTTGGTGGAAATCGACGCCGAATGGAATGCCGGCATCACCAGCACATTGGCCGGGCCCGATAGCCGGCAGAACGGATAGGGCGCGGCCAGCGCCGGATTGAGCGCCACGTCGGCGGCCATTTCGCCGTCATATTCGAAATCGACCCGTCTGTTGTCGAGAATGCGCACCGCCTCGATCACCCGCGCCGAGCGCTCGCCCTGCGGATGGCCGAAAGTCGAGAATGCGAGCAGCGCCAGTCGCGGCTCATAGCCGAGCCGGCGCGCGACGCCGGCCGCCTCGATGGCGATCTCGGCGATCTCGTGCGCCTCCGGCATTTCGGTGACGGCGGTATCGGCCACCAGCACGGTGCGCCCGCGCGCCACCACTAGCGAGACGCCGATCACGCGATGACCGGGCTTGGGGTCGATGACGCGCCGCACGTCCTCGAGCGCGACCGAGAAATTGCGGGTCACGCCGGTCACCAGCGCGTCGGCGTCGCCGAGCGCCACCATGCAGGCGGCGAAATGGTTGCGGTCGGTGTTCACCAGCCGCTGGCAATCGCGCAACAGATAGCCGCGCCGTTGCAGCCGCTCATACAGATGGTTGGTGTAGACGGTGTTGCGGGTCGACACGCGCGCATTGACGATCTCGATGCCTTCGCCAAGCTCGATGCCGGCCTCGCGCGCGGTCGTCTGCACGCGGTCCTCGCGGCCGACCAGCAGCGCGGTGCCCAGCCCCTGGTGCACGAAGCTCGCCGCGGCGCGGATCACCTGCTCTTCCTCGCCCTCGGCGAACACCACGCTCTTGGGGCTTCGGCGCAGCCGCGCGTAGACCTGCACCAGCGTTCCGGCGACCGGGTCGCGCCGCGCGTTGAGCTGCTGGCGGTAGGCGTCCATGTCGACGATCGGCTTGCGGGCGACGCCGCTATCCATGGCCGCCTTGGCGACGGCGGGCGGCACCGTGTAAATCAGCCGCGGATCGAACGGCACCGGGATGATGTAGTCGGGTCCGTATTTTGGCCGCGCTCCATACAGCGCAGCGACTTCGTCGGGCACGTCCTCGCGCGCGAGATTGGCGAGCGCGCGGGCGGCGGCGATCTTCATCTCCATGTTGATTGTGGATGCGCGCACGTCGAGTGCGCCGCGGAAAATGAATGGAAAACCGAGAATATTATTGACCTGGTTGGGGTAGTCGGAGCGTCCCGTCGCCATAATGGCGTCGTTGCGCACAACCGCCACTTCCTCGGCGGTAATTTCGGGGTCGGGATTGGCGAGGGCGAAGATGATCGGCTTGGCCGCCATTGACTTGATCATGTCCGCGGTGAAAGCGCCTTTGGCCGAGAGCCCGAAGGCGACGTCAGCGCCCTCGAAGGCGTCCGCCAATGTGCGCGCCGAGGTCTTGATTGCGTAGCCCGACTTCCACTGGTTCATGCCGTCGGTGCGGCCCTGGTAGATCACGCCCTTGGTATCGCACAGGATCAGGTTTTCGGGCTTGAAGCCGATTGCCTTGAGCAGTTCCAGGCAGGCGATGCCGGCCGCTCCCGCGCCATTGCAGACGAGCTTAGTGTGCTGGACGTCGCGCCCGGTCAGATCGAGCGCGTTGATCAAGCCCGCTGCCGAGATGATCGCGGTGCCGTGCTGGTCGTCATGGAACACCGGGATGTCGAGCAGTTCGCGTAAGCGTTGCTCGATGATGAAGCATTCCGGCGCCTTGATGTCTTCCAGATTGATGCCGCCCCAGCCGGCACCGAGATAGCGCACGCAATTGATAAACTGGTCGGGGTCTTCGGTGGAGACTTCGAGATCGATGGAATCGATATCGGCGAAGCGCTTGAACAGCACCGCCTTGCCTTCCATCACCGGCTTGGCCGCCAAGGCGCCGCGGTTGCCCAGTCCCAGGATGGCGGTGCCATTGGTGATGACGGCGACGAAATTGCCCTTGACGGTGTAGTCGTAGGCCCGGCTCGGGTCCTCGGCGATGGCGAGCACCGGCACGGCGACGCCCGGCGAATAGGCGAGCGAAAGGTCGCGCTGGGTCGCCATCGGCTTGGTGGCGACGACTTCCAGCTTGCCGGGCCGGCCGCCGCTGTGAAACTGCAGTGCTTCTTGATCGGTGAAGGTCGGCCGATTGCGGCCGGCAGGGGGTTTTGCGGGCATTGCTACTCCATGACACAACCGGTGCTGCCCGGCGAGGGCGACGTTAGCGGAAGCAGCCGCGACCGCTCAAGGGAAGGCGGCGGTAGCCCCGTGTTGAACCTGGCTGCGCCGCAGGGTAATCGGTACGATTGAATTAAGGAAAAGACCGCCAAACCATGATCCGTTTTCTGTTCCGCTTCCTCGGCCTGCTCTGTCTGGCCGCCGCCTTTATCCTGGTGATCTATGACGGCACCAAGTCGATCGCCGGCAACCACCTCAGCCTCACCACCGTGCAGGCGCTGTGGGAACTCATCAATGCGGGCAGCCTGGCCAAGTTAAAACCGCTGATCGAGCCCTATGCCGGCGGCCTGCTATGGGACCCGGGGATGGTTTCCATCCTGGCGGCGCCGGCTTGGGGCCTGCTCGGCGTGGTCGGCATCCTGCTGCTGGTGCTCGGCCGCAAGAAGAAGCCGCTGATCGGCTATGCGCGCTGACATTTGACGCCGGCGTGAACGCCGCTTGCGGCAGGCTGGCCAAGACGTGATCGGCGCCGCGGTTTCGGCTTGGCGCGCTAAGGCTTATATTGCGCTCAAAGATTGCAAGAAAACCAAGTGGGAGAACCGAGCATGTTCGGCTTCAAGAAAATTGCCATGCCCACGGCGGCGCAGGCGCTGCCGGGCCGCGACCACGCGATCCGCACCGCGGCCACGCACTTCGTCAATAGCCATGCGCTGAAGGGGCCCTATCCGGAGGGCCTGGAGAAGGCGATGTTCGGGCTCGGCTGCTTCTGGGGCGCCGAGCGCAAGTTCTGGGAGCTGCACGACGGCATTTATGTCACCGCCGTCGGCTATGCCGGCGGCCTGACGCCGAACCCGATCTACGAGGAAGTCTGCTCCGGCCGCACCGGTCACAACGAAGTGGTGCTGGTGGTGTACGACCCGAAAAAGATTTCCTACGAGACGTTGCTCAAGACGTTCTGGGAGAGCCACGACCCGACGCAAGGCATGCGCCAGGGCAACGATGTCGGCACGCAGTACCGCTCCGCCATCTACACCTTCAACGCCGCGCAACGCCAAGCCGCCGAGGCGTCGAAGGCGATGTATGAGAAGGCGATCAAGGGCAAGGGCTACGGCCCCATCACCACCGAGATCGTCGACGCGCCCGAATTCTATTTCGCCGAGGACTACCACCAGCAATATCTCGCCAAGAATCCGTTCGGCTATTGCGGGCTCGGCGGCACCGGGGTGGCGTGTCCGATCGGCACGCCCGCCAAACTGACGCAGGTGGCCGGCGCCTGACACCGCTCTGCCGCGTTCAAAAATGCGCGGGCGCCCGGCAAGGGCGCCCGATTGCGTTTCGGGCGACGGCGAAAAACGCTGCTTTGGCACGGGTTTATGGCGGCGGCCGGCTAGTGAGGGTTTATTAACCATATGAAGCGTTAATCGGGCTTAATTTCTTTTGACGAAGCGGATTCGTTTGATGCGGGGAGCCCGATTTCTGTTGGCCGCTTTGGTCGCGCTGGCGGCGAGTGGCTGCATGCGGCATGAGCCCGATGAGGTCGCCGGCCGCGGCCTGCTCACCGGCTCGTCCGGCGGCCCCGGGCTGTTTTCCTCGCAGATTTTCGCGCGCTCGGCATACGCCGCGCCGGCTTATCAGCAGCAGCCGAGCGGCCGCGGGCTGCTCAATGCGCCGCGGGCGAGCGCGCCGCAGGCTTACGCGCAACGGCCGCTGCAAGCGCCTTACGTGCTGCAATATGGCGCTGCGCCAGCCGCGCCACCGCGCTACGCGCCGCCGCCATACGGCGCCGGCGGGCCTTACGCGGCGGCCGCCGATAGCTATGCCGCGGCTGCGCCCTACACGCCGCCCTACACGCTCGATGCCGGCGACAAATTGCGCGTCACGGTGTTCGGCCAGGACGGCATTTCCAGTACCTACATCGTCGACGCCGGCGGCAATGTGAACCTGCCGCTGATCGGCCCCGTGCCGGCGCGCGGCATCACCACGCAGCAGCTCTCGCAACGCATCGCCGAGCGGCTCAGGCAGGGCTATGTGCGCGAGCCGCATGTGTCGGTGGAAGCGGAGACCTACCGGCCGTTCTTCATCCTCGGCGAGGTGACGACGCCGGGGCAGTATCCTTACGTCGCCGACATGACGGTGGAGAAGGCGATCGCGATCGCCGGCGGCTTTGCCCCGCGCGCCTTCAAGAAGACGGTCGAACTCACCCGCAGCGCGTCGGGCCGCTCCATGAAGGGCGAGGTGCCGCTCAGCTACCCCTTGCGTCCCGGCGACACCGTGCTGGTCAAGGAGCGGTGGTTCTAAGATTCCAGCTGTCGTCCCGGCCAAGCGAGCGTTCGCGAGCGCGAGCCGGGAACCCATAGCCACCGCACTATCGATAGACTGCGGCGTATGGGTCCCCGCCTTCGCGGACGATGACAGCAACATTCGTCGCGAACGCCGGCTTATTTCTTCATATGCTTGCCGAGGAATTCCTGCGTGCGGCTCCAGGCGAGCGCGGCGGCGTCCTTGTTGAAGCTGGCGCGTTCGTCGCAATAAAAACCGTGCGCGGCGCCCGGGTAGACGTAGGTTTCCGCCTGCGGCTGCTTCTTCTTGATCTCGTCCACCGTGTTCATCGGGATGCCTTCGTCCTTCTCGCCGAAATGCATCTGCAGCGGGCATTTCGGCTTCTCGTCGGCGAATTTGCCGATCATGCCGCCGTAGAAGGCGACCGCCGCCGACAGGCCGGGGATGCGGCAGGCGGCCAGGAACGCCGCCGTGCCGCCCATGCAGAAGCCGATCACGCCGAGCGGGCCGACGCCTTTCATGTCGTCCTTGGCGGCGGCAATGTCATGCATCATGTGCTCGAAGTTGAGGTTGCCCAGATAGCTGCGGGCATTGGCGATCTCGTCCGGCGTATAGCCGCATTCGAAATCGCGCACGAAACGGTCGAACACCGCCGGCGCCACCGCCACATAGCCGAGCGCCGCCAGCCGGTCGCACACCGCGCGGATGTGGTGGTTGACGCCGAAAATCTCCTGCACCACGACCAGCCCGCCTTTCGGCGCGCCTTGCGGATCGGCGCGATAGGCGCCGAGCGAATGCTTGTCGGCCGTGGTGAGTTTGAACTGCTTGCCCACTGGAACCTCCCTTTATTTTCAATGCGTGACAATGCGGAAAACCGTTGTCGCCCGCGACTTTCTAGCATTACGCAAAAGCCTCGGCCAATAGCTCATACGAATGCTTGCGCGCCTGCGTGGCTGAAAATCATGCAGGTCGCCATCAACTCGTCGGCCTTGGTCGCCGCGATTAGCGGTTCGAGCCGCGCCTTGACGGTCGCCGGCGCGCCGACCGACATGCGGGCGCGGTTCTGCACGATGCGCGTCTTGTCGACCGGCGTGTAGTCGTAAGACGCAGCGTCGTCGGGTGAGGCAAGGGGAAGATATTCGCCCTTGGCGCGGCGCACGATATTGAGGTCGACGGTCTTGGCCAGGCGCTCGGCCTCATCATCGGTGTCGGCGCAAATCACATGGGTGCCGAGGATGGCGAAGGGCTTGGCGTGCGCGGGCGAGGGGCGGAAATTGTCGCGGTAAAGCCGCATCGCCTCCACCGCGTCGAAGTGTGCAAAGTGGTGCGCGAAGGCGAAGGCCGCGCCGATATGGCCGGCGAGCTGCGCCGAATAGTCGGAGGAGCCGAGCAGATAGATCGGCGGCAGCTTAACGTCCGCCGGCATGGCGCGCACATTGTGGAACGGATGGCCGGCGGGAAAGCCGCGCGTCTCCAGCAGCATCAATTCGTTGAAGCGCTCGAGGAAATCGTCCTCTTCGCTGACGCCCTGGCGGCGGCGCAGCGCATAGGAGGTGGCCGGATCGGTGCCGGGGGCGCGGCCGAGGCCGAGATCGATGCGGCCGGGATAGAGCGCTTCCAGCACCTTGAAGCGCTCCGCCACCATCAGCGGCGCGTGGTTGGGCAGCATCACGCCGCCGGAGCCGATGCGCATGCGGCTGGTGACGGCGGCGATCTGCCCGATCATGATATCGGGGGCGGAACTGGCGATCGCCGGCATATTGTGGTGCTCGGCCACCCAGTAGCGCACGTAGCCGAGGCTATCGGCGAGGCGCGCCAGATCGAGCGAATTGCGCAGCGCCTGAGCGCCGGTCGAGCCCTCGGCGACGGGGGAAAGGTCCAGGATGGAGAGCGGGGTCATGGTTTTCCTCTGCGCCAGCCGCCGGGAACTGACAAGTGCGGTGCATAATCTAGGCTGTCGTCCCCGCGAAGGCGGGGACCCATACGCCGTGGCCTTTCGATAGGCTGCGGAGTATGGGTCCCGGCCCTCCCTCGCTTTGCTCGGTCGGCCGGGACGACAACAGAGAGAGCGCCATCTTCTCGCCTGCGTCCGGAGGCGTATGATAGGTGGAACATCAAGGAGCCCGGCATGGCCGCGTTGACCGAATGGAAGGTGCCGCCCTCCGCGCAGCCGCGCGCGGAGGACTATCCGTACGATCTCGAGCGCGCGCTCTCCTCGGTGGTCGGCCTGCATTCGATCATCCCGCCCGACGGCTTCACCGCCGAGACGCTCGGCGTCGAGCGCGCCGGCAACGGCGTGCTGATCGACAACGGGCTGGTGCTCACCATCGGCTATCTGATCACCGAGGCGCAGACCGTCTGGCTGCATCTCGGCGACGGCCATGTGGTGGAAGGCCATGCGCTCGGCTTCGACCAGGAGACCGGCTTCGGCCTGGTGCAGGCGCTCGGCAAGATCGATCTGCCGGCACTGCCCATCGGCTCCTCGCGCGCGGCCGAGATCGGCGAGCGCGTGGTGATCGGCGGGGCCGGCGGGCGCACGCGCTCGCTCGCCGGCCGCATCGCCGCCAAACAGGAATTCGCCGGCTATTGGGAATACGTGCTGGACGAGGCGATCTTCACGTTTCCGGCGCATCCCAATTGGGGCGGCACCGCGCTGATCTCGCCCAAGGGCGAGCTGATCGGCATCGGCTCGCTGCAGCTCGAGCGCGCGCGCGAAGGCAAGAACGAACACCTCAACATGGTCGTGCCGATCGACCTGTTGAATCCGATCCTCGACGACTTGCGCAAATTCGGCCGCGTCGACAAGCCGGCGCGGCCCTGGCTGGGGCTCTATTCGACCGAGATCGAGAATAAGATCGTGGCCGTCGGCATCGCGCCCAAGGGCCCGGCGGCGCGCGCGGAGCTCAAAACCGGCGACGTCATCCTGGCGGTCAAGGGCGAGAATGTGACGAGCTTGGCCTCCTTCTACCGCAAGGTCTGGGCGCTCGGCCAAGCCGGCGTCGAGGTGCCGCTGACGCTGTACCGCGAGGGCGTCACCTTCGACGTGCGGGTGAATTCATCCGACCGGGCGAAGTTCCTCAAAGCGCCGCGCATGCATTGACTGCGGTCAGGCCGGAATTTCCTCGATCCTGTCCACGCGGTTCGGATAAAACGCCAGATAGCCGGCGATCTCGGCCATCGCCGGGAACGGCTGTTCGTAGCTCCACACCGCGTTGTCGGCCGTCGCCCCGCCGGCGACGATCGAGAAATAATTGGCGTCGCCCTTGTAGGGGCAGTGGCTGGCATGCGCGGTGCGTACAAGCCGGCTCATGACGACGTCGGCGCGCGGAATGTATTGCACCGGCGGATAGCGCGCCTCGCGCAGGGTGAGCGCGCGCGTCGTGTCGGCGATCGCTTCGCCCGCGAGAATGACGCGCACGCGGTTGGCGTTGCGCGCGATGCTGATCGGATGGTCGGGACCGGGCAGTTTCACGATGGTCGCCTTGCTGCGATTGCCGACAATTTTACCTAAGTGGCGGGGTGGCGCTCTCATTATTTGGTAGGGATTGCGGCGCTTGCCCAGCCCGGAATAGCGAAAAATTGAATGGTCCGGCTTAGCAAAATTACAGATTTTTTGAATTAGGGTTCGCGCGGTCTTCTTGAAACGGCCCCCAGTGCTCATGCGCAAAAGTTCAACCGAGGTTCTGCTGCAAGGCCTCGAAATCCTGATCGCCGACGGCAACGCTTATATGCGGCGGCTGACCCGCTCGATGCTGATGAATCTCGGCGCCAAGTCGGTGATGGAGGCCGCCGACGGCCTTGCCGCGCTGGAAGCGATCCGCACCTGCGACCCCGACGTCGTGCTGCTCGATTGGGACATGCCGGTGCTCAACGGCATGGAGGTCTTGCGCATCGTGCGCTCGCCCGGCGTGTTCCCGCGTCCCAATATCCCGATCATCATGCTGACCGGCCGCGCCCACCAATCGGCCGTGACCGCGGCGTTGCGCGCCGGCGTGCACGAATTCCTGATCAAGCCGACCTCGCCCGCGGCGCTGCGCGAACGCCTGATGTCCATCGTGTTCAAGCCGCGGCCGATGATGCAGCTTGGCGAGCTCTACGTGCCGCAGCCGCGGCGCAAGCGGGAAGAGCCGAAAGCGGCGCGGAAAGCCTGACGGCCGCGCCGTTCACGCGCGCGGAAAATCATAAAGCCGCGCCGGATTGTCGGCGAGGATCGCCTGCCGCAGGTTCGGCTGCGGCGTCCAATCGAGAAACACCTGCAAAAGCCTTGCGGCATCCGGCACCGGCCCTTCCGGGCGCGGATGCGGCCAGTCGGTGCCCCACACCAGGTTCCGCGGATTGGCGGCGATGAGCGCGTCATGGAACGGCCGCGCTTGCGTGTAGTCGGGCGGCGTTGCGCCCAGCCGGTAGGTGCCCGACAGCTTCGCCCATAGCCGGCCTGCGCCGACCCCGCGCAGCAGCGCCTGGAAGCCGGGATGATGCGTGCCGTAACGGTATTCCAGGCGGCCCATGTGATCGACCACCACCGGCACCGGCACGCGCTTGAGCGCTCCGGCCATTTCCGGCAGATCGCGCGCGTCGATCCACAATTGCAGGTGCCAGCCGAGATCGGCGATCAGCGGCAGCAGCGGCTCGATTTCCTTTAATGCCACGCCGTTCTGATAATAGGGCTTGCCGTCGCGGCGGAATTCGTTCGCTCGTAAACCGCGTATGCCCACGGCGTGCCACTGCTTGAGCGTGTCTTTGCTCAGCTCGGCGCCGCCAACCGCGACGCCGCGTAAACGTTTAGGCTCGTGCGCTAAGTGCGTTAAGCATGGCGCGGTTATCACGCCCGTAGGCGCTCGGCTGCACCAGCACGCCGCGCTCGAAACCGAGGCGGTCGAGCAGCGCGAGATAGGCTTCGAGCGGCGCGTCGTCGGGCGTATAACTGCGCGGCTCGGCATAGGGAAAGCGCGCGGCCGGGCCGAAAACGTGGCAGTGGCAGTCGCAGGCGCCGCGCGGCAGCGCGGAGCTCATTTCGGCACGATGCCGGCGAGCTTGGCGGCTTCTTTCATGTGCTCGTAATCGGCGCGGATGAAGGCGGCAAAGCCCGCCGGCGTCATCTGCTCGGCCGTGGCGATTTCCGAGCCCATGGCGCGCAGCTTGTCGGGCGCCGGACCGCTCTCGAGGCCGGCGGCGATCGCCTTCTGCAACTGCGCGATAATGGCGGGCGGCGTGCCGGCGGGCGCCAGAATGCCGATATAACTCTGCGCGGTGAAGTCTTTGACGCCGCCCTCGATGAAGGTGGCGATGTCGGGCGCGAGCTTGGAGCGCTGCGCCGATGCGACGGCGATGATGTGCGCCTTGCCGGCCTTGTGCAGCGGCAGCGCGGTAGAGAATTCGGTCATCGCCGCCTGGATGTTGCCGCCGATCAGGTCAGGCATCAGTTGGCCGCCGCTGCGGTAGGGAATATGTGTGAAGTTGGCGCCGGTCGCCGCCTTGAGGCGCTCGAGCGTCATGTGGGTCGCACTGCCGACGCCGCTGGTGGCGACGCTCACCGGCTGTTTTTTCGACATTGCTATCAGCTCTTGCAACGTCTTGACTTCGACCTTGTTGCTGAGGATGAGGCAATGCGGCACGTAGCTGGTGAGTGCGATCGGCGCGAAATCCTTGAGCGGATCGTAGGCGAGCTTGGCCTGTACGAAGGGGTTGACGGTGAGCGGGCCGTTCGAGCCGACGAACAGCGTGTAGCCGTCGGGGGTCGCGCGCGCCACGACTTCCGCGCCGATCGAGCCGCCGGCGCCGCCGCGGTTGTCGACCACCACCGGCTGGCCGAGCGCGCTCGAGATCCGCTCGCCGACGATGCGCCCGACGATATCGGCGTTGCCACCGGGCGCGAACGGCACGATCAGATGGATCGGCCGGTCCGGATAGGCGGCAAACGCGGCGCGCGGCAGCAGGGTCGCGGCGGAGCCAAAACCAAGACTGGCGATCACGGCGCGGCGTGAGATCGGCATGCTGTCCTCCCAATTTTCTGTCCAGCGGAATTAAATTTACGAACTTGGACTCGCGTACTATGAAGTCGAGACGCTCTTAAGCACCCATGCTATAGATGTACCCGGCGGGTGCAGAACTCCGCGATCATCGTTTCCGAATGACTCGCAAGGATGACGATAGGGGCGCGGTCGAAAAGGCTCTCGATCCGCTGCCGCACCTTCTTCTGGAAATCCTCGTCGCCGGGTCGCGATATAGGGCAGCGTCTTGGCGCCATCCTGGCGGAACACGACGGAGAATAAGAAGCCCAACGTTCCGACCATCGTGCCCATCGAAAGCGTCAGCCAAAACGGGCCGAGCACCGAGCGCCGAAACCGCTGCCGGATATCGTGGAAGGCGAGGCGGCTCCACAGCTCGTAGAGCCGGGCGCCGTTGATGAGATCGGCAAAGGCTTGCGCGGGCACCGCTTCCGCAGTGATGCGGATGATGGGCGCTTTTTGCTTGGGAAGGGCGACCGTGGTCATGCCGGCGTCGACTGGCGATTTCGTGGCTTGTTGTTACGAGGGCCGGCGTTTAGCACAGTTTCCGGGGGCGCGTCACCCGCGTGCGAACGTCGCATTGCCGCAGGTTTCGCGCTTTCGCTTTCGAAAAACAAAGACCATGAACGCGCTCACGCAATGACGCCTGCGGCGGCGAGGGCATCGACGTCGTTTCCGGCATAGCCGGCCTCGGCGAGAACGCGGCGCGTATCGGAACCGTATTTTGGCGGAAAGCTCAGCTCGCCAGACGTTTCCGGCAGATCCACTGCGGGCGGTTGCATGTGGATGGTTTTTCCGTTCGGCGTTACCGTGCGGGTGAGCTTGGCGCGTAGCTGCGGCAGCTCGCGGACCTGGCGCACGTCAAAAATACGCGTCGCCGGGATCGTCGCCGCGCGCAGGTCGGCCAATATCTCGTCCACTGGGTAACGTATCGTTACCGCGGCGACATCCCGGTGGATCGCCTCCTGCTCGATGTGCCGGCCTTCATTGGTGGTACGAACGTCATTGGCGATGGAGGTAAATTTGGGACTCTCGCTGAAGCGTTTCCATTGCACGTCGCTGCCGATCGCGAGATAGACGAAACCATCGGCGGCCGGATAGACATTCGTCGGAATGAACTTGCGGTGCCGGTTGCCGGCACGGGTGATTTCATTCGGTTCGCAGCCGAAATCGATGAGCGGCAGAACGGTAATCAGCCACGATGCCGCGGCCTGCAGCATCGAGACGTGAATGGCTTTGCCGCGACCGGTCTCATGACGTTCGAGCAATGCCAGCAGGACGTTGGCAAAGACTTCATCGCCCGCCTTGAGATCGATCACCGGCAGGCCCATGACCGTCGGCATGCCCTCCGGATCGCCGGTGACTTCCATATATCCGCACATCGCTTGGATGACCGGATCGTAGCCGGGCGCCTCCGGATAGTCCGGCCCCATCGCCGATATGCCCGCCCATATCAGGTCCGGCTTTACCGCTGACAAGGTCGCATAGTCGATGCCGAGCGGCTTGTAGCGCGACGGCACGGTGTTGCAGCAAAAGACATCGACATCGAGCGCGGCGATCAATCGCTCCAGCACCTTTTTTCCGCGCGCATCCTTGAGATTGAGCGCGATCGCCTCCTTGCCGACATTGGGTGCGATGAAATAGCTGCGCCGGTCGTCATCGGCGACGCGACTGCCGATATAGCGGTTGGGGTCGCCGGGCAGGCCGTTGCCACTCGGCGCCGCTTCGATGCGAATGACGCGCCAACCAAGTTGCGCGAAACGCAACGTCGCCGACGGCAGCGACAAAGCCTGCTCCATGCTGAGAACGGTTCGGCGTTTCACAATTCGGGATTCCAAATGGGCGCCTGCGCATGACCGTGCAGCGCGCGATAGACATTTTCCGGCGTGAACGGCAGGGCGTAGATTCGCACGCCGGTTGCGTTGTAGATGGCATTGGCGACGGCGGCGGCGACGCAAATCGCTGGTGCCTCGCCCACGCCCTTGGCGCCTTGCGGGCCTTCGCCGTCCATGGATTCGACGAATGAAATGTCCATTTCGGGAATTTCCGGCGCGGTCACCAGCTTGTAGTCGCGAAAATTGGGATTACGCATGATGCCATTTTCGACGATCAGGTTTTCCGTCAGCGCGTAGCCTTGGCCCATGACGATGCCACCCTCGACTTGCCCTTCGATGCCGAGCCGGTTGAGCACGCGTCCGACGTCGTGCGCGCACGTCACCTTGACCAGCCGGACGATTCCCGTTTGCGTGTCGACTTCGACCTCGACGACCTGCGTGCCCCAGGCATAGGCGGCGGAAACGTCGCCCTTGAATTCCTTGTCCTGATGCGCGCTCGGAGGCTCATAGTAGAACGACGTCATCACCAGCTCGGCCTTCTTGGAAAAGTGCAGCGAGCGGATGAGCTTGCCCAGTTCGATGACCTTGGTGCCGCTGTCATCGTCGATGACAAATCCGTCGTTCAGGTCCAGGCTCTGCACGGGCCGCTCGAATTTGGCCGCCGCGGCCGCCAGGATCTTTTCCTTGGCCTTGCGCGCCGCGCCGATCACGGAATTTCCAGCGATGAACGTCGTGCGCGACGCGTGCACACCGACGTCCCATGGGGTGATGTCGGTATCGCTGTTGATGACGGAGACCGCCGAGAGCGGCAGCCCCAGTTCCTCGCAAGCCAGTTGCGCCAGCACCGTTTCCGAGCCTTGGCCGATTTCCGAGGCGCCGGTTATCAGCGTGACATGGGCGAAGTCGTCGATCTTGATGATCGTGCCGCAACCGTCGGACGGGTAGATCTTGGCGCCGCCGCCGACGTGCAGCATCGAGGCCATGCCGGTCCCACGTTTGATCGGATTTTTGTCGGTCCATTGCTCTTGATACTTGCGATGCTTGCTCTGGTAGTCGCTGCGCGCCGCCGCCGTGCGCAGGCAATCCTGGAATCCGCAAGACTTAAATTGCATGCCTTGAGGCGTGACCTCGCCCGGGTGTTGCGCGTTCTTGAGCCGGAACTCGAGCGGATCCATTCCGATCGCTTGCGCGAGCTTGTCCATGTGCGCTTCCACGGCAAACGTCGCCTGCAGGTTGCCGTAGCCGCGAAACGATCCCGCGTAGGGATTGTTGGTGTAAACGGCACGCGTGCGATAGGCGCAGTGCGGAACGCGGTAAAGCGATGAAAACGTTTGCATCATGACGAACGGCGTGGTCGCGCCCCATGAGGTATAGGCGCCGTTATCGTGCACCGTTTCGACGCTGCGGAAAGTCAGGGTGCCGTCCTTTTGGCAGCCCGACCGCAGCTTGAGCAGCACCGGCTGGCGCGTCGGGGAGGCAATAAATTCCTCCTCGCGCGTGAACACGAGCTTGACCGGGCGTTTTGTTATTTTGGCCAGGAATATCGCGATCGGCTCGAACGGATAGATGTCGAGCTTCGAGCCGAACCCGCCGCCGATCGGCGGTTGGATAATGCGAATTCGTCCGGGATCCATGCCGAGCTGTTCCGCAAACTCGCGCTTATGCAGGAACGGAACCTGCGTATTGGAATAAAGCAGAAGGTTCTCGCCGGCGTCGAACTCGGCGATCACGCCGGACACGCCCATGCAGCAATGCGTGACGTAGTGCAGCTGGAAAACATCCTCGACCACGGCAGCGGATTCGGCCTCGCCTTGCGCCACGTCGCCTTGGGCGTAGTCGAACGTCATCGCGATGTTGTCGGCCGCTCGCTTGTGCAGGACCACGGTTTTGCCGTCCGTCGCGGTCCAAGTCAGATCTTCGTCGTGCAATACCGGCGCGCCCGGCTTAAGCGCAGCCTCGGCATTCGCGACCACCGGCAGCCGCTCATATTCGACCTTGATGAGCTTCAGCGCGGCCTCGGCGATTTCCTCGCTGTCGGCGGCAACGGCGGCAATTTCGTCGCGCGGACTGCGCACGTGATCGCGCTTGAGCGGGAGATGGTCGTTGGCCACCCCGATCGGGCGTTGCCATGGCACGTCGGCGGCGGTGATGACCGCGTGCACGCCGGGCAATGCCTTGGCCGCGCTGGTATCGATCGACAAAATCCTGGCGTGAACCTCGGCCGAGCGCAGAATTTTCGCGTGCAATTGTCCGGGAAGATTGATGTCCTGGATGTAGCGGGTCTTGCCGCTGGCCTTCTCGGGCGCATCCATCTTCGGGATGCGCTTGCCGATCAGCGAAGCGCCGGTGCGAGGTTTTACGATCGTATCCATGCCCGCCTCCTATGCCACGTCGACTTCGGCGTCGACGATAGCGTCGATGATCTTCTTATAGCCCGTGCAACGGCAAAGATTTCCCTCAATGCCGCGCTGGATTTCGGCGCGGTCCGCATGCGGGTGCTGCTCGAGCAGGTGGCTCGCCTGCACCATGAGGCCCGGCGTGCAGAAGCCGCATTGTACGGCGCCGCTTTTAGTGAAGCTCTTTCTCAGCGTCTCGCCAATCGGGCTGGTGACCAGACCTTCGATCGTCACCAGATCGCGCCCATCGCAATCGGCCGCGAACATCAGGCATGAATTCGCCGTCAGCCCGTCGACGAGAATCGTGCAGGCGCCGCACTCGCCTTCCCCGCAACCATATTTGGTGCCGGTGAAACCGATCCGGTCGCGCAGCATTTCGAGGGCGCTCATTTGTGCCGAGACGGTCACGCGCCGCTCGACGCCGTTCAGCTTGAACGTGATATCAATGGTCGCGGACATGGACCAGCATCCTTTGCAAGATGTTATGGACGAGCTCGCGCCGATACCAGTCGGACGCGCGCACGTCGCTGATCGGATGAATCTCCGTGGCGGCCGCGGCGAGGGCGGCTTCGATGGTGGCATCGTCGAGCGGGTTGCCCTCGAGGACGGCCTCGGTTTGCGGCGCCCGGATCGGCGTCGGCGCCACTGAGCCGAAGGCCAAACGAACGTTGCGCAAGGTCTTGCGCTCGCGCGTCGCGCCGAGACCGATGGAGATGGTCGCGATGTCGAGCGCCGGCCGGGTGCCGAATTTGAAGAACTCGCTGACGAATTCGGCCGGCGGCAGAGGAAATTCGACGGCGGTGAGAAGCTCGCCGCCTGCGCGTTTGGTGCGGCCGGGCGCGACAAAGAAATCGGCCAACGGCATGGTGCGGGTGGCGAGCGCGCCGTTCGGCTTGCTGGCAAGAACGACTTTCGCGTCCAGCGCCAGCAGCGGGACAAGCGTATCGCCTGCCGGCGAGGCGTTGCAGATGTTGCCGCCGATCGTTCCGGCGTTGCGCAGCTGGTCGCTGGCAAATTGATCGCACGCCTGCCAGAGCGCATTGCAGCGTTCGCGCACGAACACGCTGTTGAGAAGCTCCGTCATTGTGGTCAAGGCGCCGATTCGTACCGTGCCTTGCGCCTGCGAAATGCCGCGCAGCTCCGCAATATGCCGGATGTTCATCAGCGTCGGCTGCATTTTCAGCTTGCCCGCTTTCATTTGCGGCATCACGTCGGTGCCGCCCGCAAAAATCGTGACGTTTCCAGCACGCAAAATCTCGGCGGCTCCCTCGAGCGATCGTGGTGCGGCGTAGCTTTGAATGTCGGACATTCGCGTTACCTCGCAGTGCGGCGGCGAGTGGGGTGTTTCATCATTATCCGGAAACCTCTTTCGCGATAATCAGCTTGAGGATTTCGCTGGTCCCGCCGCCGATCAGCGTGAAACGAACGTCGCGCAAAAAGCGCTGCGCTGGATATTCCATCGCATAGCCATAGGACGCGAACACGCGCGCCGCCTGGTCGCATATGCGCGCCGCGGTCTCGCTGGCGAAGAGCTTGGCCATGGCCGCCTGTTTATGGTGCGGCTTGTCGTTATCCCGCAGCCAGGCGGCATGATAGACGAATTGGATGGCGGCCTCGAGCTCGGTCGCCATTTCCGCCAGCTTGATCTGGATGGCCTGAAAGCGGTTGATCGCCTTGCCGAACTGTTTGCGCTCGGCGGCGTAGCGCACGGCCGCATCGAGTGCCGCGCGTGCGATGCCGTTCGCCATGGCCCCGGTGATGATGCGGATTTCGGCGAGGGTCTTTCTAAGATGACCCTCGCCATCGCCCTCCGCCTTCGATAAGCGATGACTGTCGGGCACGAAGCAATCGCTGAAGGAAACCTCGGACGTTGGCAACGCCCACATCCCCATCTTTTCGATCGGACGGCCGAGATTGAGCCCTTTGAACGTCCGCTCGACCAGGAAAATCGTCAGTTTTTTCTCCTCGCCGCCTTTCGCAAACACGGTGAAAAAATCGGCGACCGGCGCCGCGGTCACCCAGGTCTTCTGGCCGTTGAGGACGTAGCCGCCCTCGGTCTTGCGCGCTTGCGTCGCGATGCCGTCAAGGTCGCTGCCCGCATTGGGTTCGGTCATGCAAATCGCGCCAATTTTCTCGCCGCGCAGCGCCGGCTTGAACAGGCGGTCGCGGATCTCGGCGTTGCCGAGCATGTGCAGAAACTTCGTGCCCATCAAGGATTGCATGGCGACGCAGCCGGCGACGGAGAGCGAGCCGCGCGCGATTTCTTCGAGCGCCAGGCAGAATTCGATCAGCGCCAGGCCGGTTCCGCCGTCCGCTTCCGGGTAGCGCATGCCGAATAGGCCCATCGCGGCCAACTGATCGAAAACCTCGCGTGGGAAGGCGTGTGCGGCATCGATGGCGGCCGCGTGCGGCGCGATTTTCTCGTCGCTGAAGCGCGCGAAGGTCGCTTTGATCTCGCGTTGCTCTGGGCTCAGCTCAAAGTCCATAGAATTTCTGCGCGGCGGTCGGAGAAATGACCTCGTCGCGCACCTCTTCGCGGAGTTTGGCGCGATCGCGCTTGTGCGGATCGCCATAGCCGCCGCCGCCGCCCGCCTGCTGATGGTATATCGTGCCCTTGGGGACGTTGGTAATCAGGTCCTTGTTCCTCGGCACGACGACCTTGCCGTCCGGATAGGTCAGGCGGATGGAGTTGAGCGTTCCTGGCCCGCCGCCGAACAATCCGAATGCCGGTTCGAAGTCGCCGTCGCCGAAGGTGACGAACTGCGTATTGTCGGAGCCGATTTGAAAGATCGTCTCAACGCCGAGACCGCCGCGCCATTCGCCGGGCCCGGCGGAATCGCCCAAGTATTCGTGCTTGATGAGACGATGCGGCGTCTGTTGCTCGAACATCTCGTAGTCCTGGTCGAGCACGCCGCCGGAGGCGTCGATCATGCCGATGTGGTCGTATCCGTCGGTGCCCAGCATGGCGCCGGAACCGCCTTTCAGGCCCATGAAACCGATATCGACATATTTATCGTTCTTTTGCGGGTCGATCCCTGTGGTCAGCGAGCACAGCAGATTGTTCCAGCCGGCGGTGACGCGCTCCGGCATCACCGGCGCCAGCGCGCGCTGGATTGCATCGGCGTTGGGCGGACACAGATGGTTTCCGAAGGTCGTCGCCTTCGGATAACTGGCGTTGAGTATCGTGCCCTCGGGGATGACGATTTCGATCGGCTCGACCATTCCCTCGTTGTGAGGAATATCCGGGTTGATCATTTGCAGCAGGGTCAGAATCGTCGCCGACGCGCTCGAGGTGAAGGTGCCGTTGACGAAGCCGTTGCTCTGCGGGTCTGTCCTCGAGTAGTCGAATTTGACGCGCCTGTCTTCGACCGTGATGGTCACGCGCACCTTGAACTTCGAGCCCTCGTGGCGGCCGTCGTAATAGATCGAACCTTCGCCGGAATAAGTGCCGTTCGGGATGGTCGCGATCTCGGCTTCCATCATCTTGCGCGTGGCCTCGAACAGCGCACCCTTGTGCGCCTCGAAATTCTTGCGTCCGTATTTCTTCAGCAGCTCGACGACGCGGCGTTCGCCGACGTGGCAGGCGCCGATCTCCGCTTTCATGTCGTGTTGCACGATATCGAAACGGATATTGGCGAAAATCAAATCCCAAACGTCTTTGCGCAGTTTGCCTTTTTCATAGACCTTGATCGGCGGGATGCGCAGCGCCTCCTGCCAAACCTCGACCGCATTCGGATTGTAGCCGCCGGCGACCGCGCCCCCGATGTCGGCCTGGTGGCCCTTGACCGCGGTCCAGGCCACCAGCTCGTTCTCGAAGAACACCGGCTTGTATACCGCGACGTCGTTGTTCTGATTGCCGAGCGAGAAGACGTCGTTGTGGAATATGACGTCGCCGGGATGAATATCGTCGCCGTAGTGGTTGCGGATGTACTTGCACACCGGCGCGAGCGAGAACGCCAGAATCGGCAGATTTTCGGTTTGCTCGAGCATGCGGCCTTCGGCGTCGTACAGGCCGGTGACGAAGTCCTTGGCCTCGCACAGGATCGGCGAGGACGTCGTCTTTTGCATCGAGATCGACATCTCGTCGGTGATCGAGCGGAATGTGCGCGCGTAGACCGACAGCAGGATCGGATCGATCTTCATGCCAGAGCCTCCGCTTGCACGCGCGCGAGGCACGATTGCACCAGGTCTTCGCGGCCTTTCTGGTAGAGGACAAAAGATCCGTAGCGATCGACGACGCAATCGTAGCTGGCGGATACGAATACCGCCGTGGTGACGGTCTCGATCAGCGCCGGCCCCGCAATCCGGTTGCCATGACGAAGACGATGGCCGTCATAGGTCTGCACGGTCTGGAACGCGTTCGATTTCGGGAATGTACATCCGGCGCCGCGCTTTGGCCGCATGGTCCGCGTCCGCGCGGTGATACGGATCCTCGACGTGGCCGCGCTTGTCGGTCGCGCCGATCGCCTGTAGCCGCACGTTGATCAGCTCGATCGGCGTTCCCTCCGCCTCGAGCATATAGCCGTAAAGCCGGTTGTGCTCGGCGTGGAAACTGCGGCCGATGGTCGCCGTATCGCGCGCCTCGATCGCCTGCCAAGGCACGTCGAACGATACCTCGTGGTACTGCTTGAGATAGCGGCAATCGAATTGAACACGGTAGCGGCGATGCGACGCTGCAATGCGTTCGTCCGTCAGAACTTGCTCGCCTTCGCGTTTCATTTCGTCGAGCAGTGCGGCAAGGCGCCTCCAGTCGAGCTTGTCGAGCCGCGCGAAGAAGGTGCGCAGGAAATCGTGCTTCAGCTCGGAAAGCAACATGCCGAACGCGCACAACACCGACGACGACCGTGGCACGATCTGCAGGGGAATTTCCAGCTCATTGCAGATCAGGCACGAGTGAATCGGGCCGGCGCCGCCGGCGGCAACGAGCGGGAACTCGCGCGGATCGTAACCGCGCTTGATGGTCACTTCGCGCACGCCTTGCGCCATGTTGTTGCAGGCGACGCGATACATGCCGGCCGCCGCCGCCTCGATCGTCAGACCCATCGGCGTCGCGATGTTGGTTTCGATGGCGCGCCGCGCCGCGGCGGTGTCGAGCTGCATCTGGCCGCCGGCAAAATAGTCGGGGTCGAGATAGCCGAGCACGAGATTGGCGTCGGTCGTGGTGGGAAGCGTTCCGCCTTTGCCGTAGCAGGCCGGTCCAGGAGCCGCGCCGGCGCTTTGCGGACCCATGCGCAGCAGGCCGCCGTCGTCGAGCCAGGCGATCGAGCCGCCGCCGGCCCCGATCGTGTGAATATCCAGCATCGGCAAGGCGATCTTATGGCGCGCGATTTCGCCGTCGGTCACGGTGGCGGGGGTGCCGATGGCGACCGATGCCTCGAAGCTTGTCCCGCCCATATCGGTCGTAATGCAGCGTTCGGTTCCGAGCGCGCGCGCGTAAAACAGACCGGCGCCGGGGCCGCCCGCCGGTCCGGATAGCAGCGTGAGCGCCGCCTTCTCGCGCGCGACTTGCGGCGACATCACTCCGCCGTTCGACTGCATGATCAGCAGGACGCCGTTAAAACCCGCTTCCTTCAAGGTCGTCACCAGCCGGTAGAGATAGTGATTGAGCCTGGGACCGACATAGGAGTTGAGCACCGTCGTGCTGACGCGTTCGTAAAATCGGATCGTCGGCAACAGCTTGGTCGAGGCGGTCAGATAGACCTCGGGAAGCTCCTTGCGCACCAGCTCTTCGGCCGCCCGTTCATGCGCCGGATTGGCAAACGCGTTCATGAAGCAGATCGACACCGCCTCGATCTTTTCGCTCTTGAACATGGCGATGGCCCGACGGATGTCGTCGAGCGAAAGCGGCTCGATCTCGACGCCATTTCGATCCAAACGGCCACCGACGCCGATGCGGAGATAGCGCGGAACCAGCGGCTTCACGTTGGTGTAGCGGTTGTCGTATTGCCGTTCGCGAATGCCCCGCCGCATCTCGACCGCATCGCGCACGCCGCTGGTCGTGAGCAGCGCCGAACGTGCGCCGGTGTGGGTGAGCGTGGTATTGGTGGCGACCGTCGTGCCGTGAACGATGGTGTCGATCGCGGCCACGAACTGCCGGAAGTCGGCGTGCGGCATCAGCATCGGCGCTATTTCCCGCAGACCGGCAAGCACCGCCAGCGACGGGTCCTGCGGCGTCGACAGCACCTTGTGAATCAGCGTCTCGTCGTCATCGCCGGAGACGATGAAGTCCGTGAAGGTTCCGCCAACATCGATACCGATCTTCAAGCTCATGCCCGTACCTGTACGATCCTATGCCTCAACCGTGCCGCTGATGGTCCTGAGCACTTCGGACCGCATCACTTTTCCGAGTGCCGTGCGCGGCAATGCGTCGGCAAAGCGAATTTCGCGCGGGCGCTTGTAACGCGCGATACGGTCGTCAAAAAGCGCCAGCACTTCGGCTTCCGTCATGCGCACGTCAGACTGCAGCACGACGATCGCCACCAGGGCCTCGCCCCAGCGCTCGTCCGGGCGTCCGATAATGCAGGCCTCGCGGATCGCCGAACACTCCAACAGAATATTTTCAAGCTCGGCCGGATAGATGTTCTCGCCGCCGGAAATGATCATGTCGGTCTTGCGGGAGACCACGTACAGGTAGCCCTCGTCGTCGAAATGACCGATGTCGTTGGAGTGGTACCAGCCGCCGCGAAACGCTTCGGCCGTGGTCTCCGGCGCCTGCCAGTAGCCGCGGCTCACGTTCGGCCCGCGCACGATGATTTCGCCGTCCTGGCCCGGCGCAACGTCCTTGTCCTCGCCGTCGACGACGCGGACCTCGCAATGCAGCGCGGGCAGGCCGGCGGCGCCGGCCTTGCTGACCGCATTCTCTGCCCGCACGTAAGCCGCGATCGGACAGGTTTCGGTCGAGCCGTAGACTTGCACCAGCCGCAGTCCGTGATCGTTCACGCTGCGGGTGAAGGATTCCGAAATGATCGTCGAGCCGGTCGTAATCATTCGCAGACTGGACAGATCGGTTTGCCGCCAGCGCGGATGATCCATCATCGCCGTGAGCTGAGCCGGAACCAGCACCGTCAGTGTGATGCGCTCGCGCTCGATCGCCTCCAGCGCCGCCAGCGGATCGAACTGCTCGTGTAAAATGACGCTGGCGCCGGCGTGGAATGCCGGCAATGTCAGGATGTTGAGCCCGCCGACGTGGAACAATGGCAGCGTGGTCAGCACGCGATCGCTGCTGCTCAAGTCGTGCATGTGTGCGCTGTTGAGCGCGTTCCAGAACAGCGCGTTCTGGGAAAGCACGACGCCTTTCGGTACGCCGGTCGACCCGGACGTGTAGCAAACGAGCACCGGGTCCTCGAGGCTGCCGCCAGCGAGCGGCGCGTGTTGCATCCCAGGCGACGGCTGAAGATCGTCCCAGGCTATCCAGCCCGCGGGCACCTCGCCCAGCGTCGTCCAGATCATGCCGGGATGATCGTCGTGCAGCGCCTGCGCGCGTTCGGTGAAGCTCGCGTCGACCAATATCGCGCGCGGCGAACAATCGGCCAGCACGCGCGCGTGTTCGGGCGTGGCGTGCCGCCAGCTCAGCGGGACCACGATCGCGCGGCGCCTCGCGCATGCAAACAGCAAGGCGAGCATTTCCGGATGGTTGCGCCCAAGATAGGCCACCCTATCGCCGGGCCGCACGCCAAGCGCCACAAGCCGGTCGCAGCTGCGCCGAATGCGTTCGGCAAACGCCGCATAGTCGAGGTCGTCTCCGGCGAAGCGGATTGCAAGCTTGTCCGGCGAGAACGCCGCCGACCGCTCAACCCAATGCGCCAGATCCATGCCAGCACCTACTTGTCGCCAACCTCGATGACCACAGCCATCGCGGTATCGCCCGCGGCGCATCCGGTAAACAGACCGTAGCCGCCGCCGCGAATGACCAGTTCCTCGATCAATTCGATGATGGCGCGCGTTCCCATGGGGGCCTGCGGATGTCCCCAGACCAGCGAGCAGCCGTAATTGTTCATGACGGCCAGATCGACACCGGTTTGCCGCGAAAACAGCACATCGTTCAATGCGAACGGGTTGTGGGTTTTGATCGCGTCCATGCGATCGATCTTTAGCCCGGCCTGCCCCAAGGCGCGCTGCGCGGCGGCGATTGGCGCTTCCGGCATGTAGGCGAGAGCGGCGCGTTCGGTTCCGAACCCACGCAGCCGAATTCTGATCTTTGGGTCGCGGCTCAATTCGCGGGCCCGTTCCGGCGCGGCGACAATGAGACCGGCATTGGCGTCCGCGGGATGCGTCTGCCCGCCATAGGTCACCGTGCCGCCGTTGAGCACGGGCTTGAGCTTCGCCAGCTCTTCCGCGGTCGATAATTTGATCCCTTCATCGCTTGCAAGAGTCGTAACGGACTTGCGGAACGAAGGATCGGGAACCTGGAACGGCAGCGTCATGTAGCGTTTGTGAAACGCATAGTCGTCGGCGAGCGCCTCGCGGTATTGCGCCTCGCGTTTGAGCACCACGTCGTGCTGCTCGGAGGTCGTGATCTGATGTTTGGCCGCAACATTCTCTGCGGTCTGCACCATGGCGTGTTTGCCGAGGGGATCGCAATTGAAATTATCCATGACCCAGTCTTCATGCGATCCGGTTCCGCCCGGGCCGCGCGGGTTGGGGTAATACAGATGCGGTCCGTTCGAGGTGCGGTCGCAAGTCACGGCGAGCGTGACGTCGGATAGCCCGGCATCGACTTCCTGTGCGGCGGCCAGCAAGACCCGCACGCCGGTCGCGCAAGCTTGCATGATGGTCGGCCCGCCGACCTCGCTGAGGCCGGCCATTCCTGCGAGCCAGGGCATTCCATAGAACGAATGCTTCTGCGGTACGCTGATCCCCATCACGCCGTGATCGATCGCGTCGGCAGGAATACGCCGTCGCGCGAGTTCGGCCTTGGTCACGAAGGCGGCAAACTCGACGGCGTGCAGATTGGAGAAGGCTCCCTGCCAGCGCGCGAATGGCGTGCTCCAGTAGGCGCCATAAGGAATTTCTGCTGTGTATGCCACGTTAACTAGGCCTTGCAGTTGGACGTTAGCGCGTTGCGCAGGATGCACTTTGCTTCAAGAAGATGCTGCCGCATGGCGTCGCTTGCTCCGGCGCCGTCGGCGGCCGACAGCGCCGCCTCAATCCGCTTCAAGCCGTTCAACACCACCGTCCGCACCTGGCGATCGCCAAGCGTGAGCGCCCGCAGGTAGCGAACGTGATCGGCATAAAGCTCGATCGCGCGCAGCAGCCTCCGGTTTGGAATGATCTCCAGCCATGCCGCGCGAAATCGGTAATTGGCGTCCATGAACGTCTCGACGTCGTCATTGGCGTGGGCGGCGACCATCGCGGCAAGCTGCTCGCGAAATGGCTCGAGCTGCGATTTTTCGCGAAGCCGCGACGCAACTTGGCGGAGCGCTTCCGGTTCGAGCAGCATGCGCAACTCGTAGATGTCATCGACATCGGCTTCGGACAGCGATGGCACGACGAAGCTGCGCCCGTCGGAGCCGAGCAAGCCCTCGCTGGCGAGGCGGGCGAGCGCCTCGCGCACCGGCGTGCGCGACACGCCGAGTTGGGCGGCCAGCGCGGTTTCCTGCAGCGGCTGGCCGCTCGGCACCCAGCCGGAACAAAGGTGCTCGCGCAGGGTGATGTAGACGCGATCGCCCAACAAACCCGGTCGGTCGAGTGTCTTCAGCGATGCCATGCTGGCCCCGAAACTTTAGGATTGTATCCGGTATTGCGGATACGGTATACATATCCGGGCGGCATGTAAATGCCTATCGGCGCCCTTTTATGAACGGACCATGGAGACGGCGGAGCGCGTTTCAGGCCGGAGCGGCAAGCGGCGATTTCGGAACTTTGCTGTCGATCTTGCCCAGCGTGGTTTTCGGCAGGCTGGCGACAAAGCGGAATTCGGAAGGGTTCTTATCGTGGTCAAGGTGCTGCGAGCAGAAATCGGACAGATCGCCCGGCCCGGGAGCGTCTTGACCGCGCGCAACGACGAACGCGCACGCTTGCCTTTGCGAGTGTCGGGCGCGCCGATCACCGCGGCTTCCGCAAGCGTCGGGCGCCGCGAGAGCAACTCCGCGATCCGCTTGTGCGCATCGGGCGCTAAAGTTAGAAAATATTCAGGAGTGACGCTGTGAGCGAACGTCGGATCAAGGTTTTGGTTGGCAAGCCCGGCTTGGACGGCCATGACGTCGGCGCCAAAGTTATCGTTCACGCGCTTTTGGATGCCGGCTTTGACGTCGTCTACAGCGGCCTGCGGCAGACGCCCGCGAGCATTGCGGCGCAGGCGCGCGAGGCCAATGTCGACGTGGTCGGCGTTTCGATCCTGTCGGGATCGCATATTCCGCTGTGCCGGCGCCTGCGCGAAGAACTGCAGGAGCAGGGGCTCTACGACAAGCTTTGGATCGTCGGCGGGAATATTCCGGAAGAAGACCGCATGGTGCTGCGACAACTCGGGTTTAGCGGGGTGTTCCCAACCGGCAGTCGAACGGGAGATGTCGTTTCGTTTATTCGGGAGAACCTAAAATGACGGCGCCCGTGGTCGAGCAGAAAGCCAAGAAGCCGCGCCAGAGCCCGCAGCTCAAGCCGGTGATCAACGAGTCCGGCATCGAGGTGAAAACGCTTTACACGCTTGATGACGTGATCCGCAGTGGCGGCATCGATCAAAGCCCGCCGGGCGAGCCTCCGTTCACGCGCGGCATTCACAGCGAGATGTACCGGCGCCGGCCCTGGACCATGCGCCAATACACTGGCTTCGCCAACGCCGCGGACACCAACAAGCGATTCAAATATCTCATTGAAAACGGGCAGACCGGGCTCAACGTGGCCTTCGACCTGGCGACGCAGTGCGGTTACGACTCCGATGCGCCGGAGGCGATGGGTGAGGTCGGCCGCGTCGGCATGGCCGTCGATACCCTGCGCGATTTCGAGATTGCCTTCGATGGCATCGACCTCGACGCCATCACGGTGTCGCTGACGGTCAACGGAACGGCCGCGGTGCTGATCGCCATGTACCTGGCGATGGCGGAGAAGCGCGGCTACGATCTCGCAAAGCTGCGCGGCACTGCGCAGAACGACATCCTCAAGGAATTCATCGGCCGCGGCACCTGGATTTTCCCGGTCGACAGCTCGGTCAAGCTCGTCGCCGACACCATCGAGTACTGCGCTAAAGTCGCGCCCAAATACAGCCCGGTGAGCGTGTGCGGCTATCACATCCGCGAGTCGGGGGCGACGCCGGCCGAAGAGATGGGCTACGCATTCTGCATCGCCAAGGCCTACACCGATGCGGCGCTGGCGCGCGGACTCGATATCGACGAGTTCGCCGGGCGGCTCTCCTTCAATTTCAACATCTTTGGCAATCTGTTCGAGCAGATCGCCAAGTTTCGCGCCGGCCGTCGTCACTGGGCCAAGATCATGATCGACGAATATCATGCCAAGGATCCATCGTCCGGCTGGATGCGCATGATCGCCGGCGGCGGCGGGTTTGGGCTGACGATCGAGCAGCCGGAAAACAACATCATGCGCGGCGCCTATTACGCGCTCGTCGCCGCACTCTCGGGCGCCCAGACGATGGCGCTGTGCTGTTACGACGAGGCCTACACGATCCCGACCCCGAAAGCGCAACGCATTTCGTTGCGGACCATGCAGCTTCTGATCGAGGAGATCGGACTATGCGATACGGTCGATCCGCTGGGAGGGTCGTATTACGTTGAAACCCTCACCAACCAGATGGAAGACAAGATCGTCGAAGCCATGAATTGGGTCGATTCCGTCGGCGGCATCGTCCCCGCGGTCAGCCAGGGGCTGATCCAATCCAAAGTGTCCGAATATGCCTATGAGCGGCAGAAGAACATGGAGTCGGGCGCGCTGCGCAAGGTCGGCGTCAATTGCTACGTCGAAAGCAACGAAGAAAAACCCGATGTCGAAATGCATCCTTATGACGAAATTGGCGCCAACGAGCAGGTCGACAGCCTGAAAAAAATCCGCGCCGAGCGCGACAACGCGGCGGTGGGGCGTTGCCTGCGCGCGCTTCGAGACGATGCCGTTGCCGGACGCAACGTGATGCCTGCCATGGTGCAGGCGGTGAAGGCCTATGCGACGGTGGGCGAGATCTCGGACACGCTCGTCGGCGTTTACGGTCGCTTCGTGGAGCCCACGCGGTTCACCGAGAGATCGGCTCGTTCCTGAAGGACAACAATGGCGAGCGTCCTCGAAATCGCATGCCGCGCCAGCGCGGATCAAGCCGATGCGGCACGTCGTTGGTACAAGAACGAGGCGACGCGCGCCTGGTCCTCGCTGCCCGGTCTCACGGCCTTTGATTGTTATGTTCCGGCGAGCGGCCGCCCGAAGGATCCCATGGTGGATGACGGATCGGGTCCGCTGTTCGTCGTGATGCTCGAATTCTCCAGCATGGCCGCGCTTGAACACGCTGCGCGGTCGCATGATTTTGCCGCGCCGTTTTCAGCGCTTCCCGCCGGCCTTGAATTGTCGGCCGATGCGATGGAGCGGCGCGACTACCCGGTGGCGGGGGAAACGGCGGCTAAACCGCTGTCGGCCCCCTTTTCGTACAGCGTTCGCTATCACCGTCCCGCCGATGACGAGGCGCGCTTCGTCGATTTCTATCTGGCCAATCATCCCCCGCTGCTCGCCCGCTTGCCCGGCGTGCGCAACGTCATTTGCTATCTGCCGGTGCGTGAAATCAAAGCGGCCGGGTTGCCGAGCGCGGATTACATGCTGGGCAATGAGGTGGCGTTCGATACGATCGAGGCTTTCAATGCAGCGATGGCGTCCGAGCAGCGTCGCGCGTTGCGCGCCGATTTCGCCCGGTTTCCTCGCTTCACTGGCCCGAATACCCACTATCCGATGGAGCGGACGCGACTCGTCGGCTAAATCCACCCGTCCATGCCAGGGCCCCGCTCGCAAAGGGTGCCACGGCCCGGCGGCCCGCGGGGGAAAATTCGATGAACGCGGAGCCGCGGTCCTTCACATCCAATAATTCACGGGAACCCAAATGATCTTCAACAATCCACTGCTGCGCAAGCCGTCCCGGCCGCTGCCGAAGAATGTCGTGGTTGTCGGCGCTGGCACGATCGGGCCGGACATCGGCTACTACCTGAAATCAACGATCCCGGAGCTTAAGCTCACTTTGCTCGACGTGGCGCAAGCGCCGCTCGATCGCGCGCTGCGGCGCTTTTCAGACTACGCCCGCAAAGCGGTCGAACGCGGCAAGATGAACCAGAATCAGGCCGACAAAGTGCAGGCGAACGTGCATGCGAGCCTCGATTACGAGGTCGCGCGCGAGGCCGACTGGGTGATCGAAGCCGCCACGGAAGATCTCGCGCTCAAGCGCACGATCTTTTCGCGTCTCGACGCGTTGATGCGGCCCGATGCGCTGATCACGTCGAATACCAGCTCTTTGCCGGCGGCGCGAATTTTTTCGCAGCTGCGACACAAGAACCGGGCGACGGTGACGCATTTTTTCGCGCCGGCATGGCGCAATCCCATCGTCGAGGTGATCCGCATGGCCGAACTCGACCGCCAAGTGCTTGACGATCTGCGTTGGACCTTCTGCATGACCGGGAAGGTTCCGATCGTCACCGAGGACGTGCCCTGTTTCATGCTGGACCGCGTGTTCGACAACTGGTGCAACGAGGCGGCGCATCTGCTCGAACGCGCCAGCGCGGCGGAAATCGATACCATTGCCGGCGAATTCGTCCAGGCCGGGCCGTTTTTTGTGCTCAACCTCGCGCATGGCAATCCGATCATCATCGAAACCAATACGCTGCAGGCCGATGAGGAGGGCGAGCACTATCGCCCGGCAAAGATTTTCGCCTCGGTCGCCAGCTGGAACACGGTGTCCCCCGGAAAATCCGTGCCGGTCAAACCGGGCGTCGCGGCCGCCATCCGCGATCGCCTGTTGGGAATTTTGATTTCGCAAACCGGCGATATCCTCGACCGTTCAATCGGCCATGCGGCGGATTTGGAACTCGGCTGCCGGCTCGGATTTGGCTTCAAGTCCGGCCCACTCGACCTCATGCGCCAAGCCGGCGGGACGGAAGTCGCGCGGATCGGCAAGCGCCTGTTGGCCGAGCGGCCCGGGCTGCCGTTGCCGCAAAAGCCGCTCGATCATTATCAGAACTTCTACCGCTATGTGCTCGTCGATGACGTCGGCGACGTGAAGCTCATCACCATGCGCCGGCCCGAAGCCTTGAATGCGCTGCACGACGAGCTGACCGACGAAATTCTCGAGATCATCCGCCGCTTTGAAAACGATGCGAAGGTCAATGGTTTCGTGATCACCGGCTATGGATCGCGGGCGTTTTCCGCCGGCGCCGACATCGGGCGGTTTCCCAGCATGCTCGGGGATGCCGCGGCGGCGGCGCAATATGCGCGCGACTGCTCGCGGCTGCTTCTGCATATCGACCGCATGAGCAAGCCGGTGGTCGCCGCGTTGAACGGCATGGCGCTGGGCGGCGGACTTGAACTGGCCTTGCGCTGCCACGCGATCGTCGCGCTGCGCGGGGCGTCGCTGCAACTGCCGGAGATCATGCTCGGAATCGTTCCCGGGCTGGGCGCGATGGTGGTGCCTTATCGCCGGTGGCCGGCGGCCTCGACGTTGTTCCACGACATGATGCTGCGCGGCAAGCGTGCCTCCGCCGCAACCGCGCATGAACTGGGAATCGTCGATGCCTTGAGCGACGATTATGTCGACATGATCGAAAGCGCGATTTCCCGCGTGCACGGGCTGCAGGGCAAGCTTCGGCCTCCGGCCGACGGCGGCGTGACGATTGATCTGCCAACCGCGAGCGAACCGGTGGCGGCCAATGGCCAGCTCCTGAGCGCCGAAGTCATCGGCATTTTGCAGGCGGCCATTGGCGATGCCGCGGCTGCGACGCGTTTCAACGACGCGCTCGAGGTGGGCTATCGCGCTTTCGGCGCCAGCGCCTGCACCGCGGCTGCGCGCGAGGGCATCGACGCATTCCACGCGCGTCGCACGCCCGACTTCAAGAAGACCGGTTAGCTCGGCCCGCGTTGGATCGCCTGGCCTGGTCGAATTTCGACCGGGTGCGCGCGTGCGGCGTCAGCCGTGGCCGCCGAGGTAGGCCGCAATCACCCGCGGATCGTGCGCGAGTTCCCGGGCCGGACCCTGATAGCTGATTTGGCCGGTTTCCAGCACGTAACCATAGTCGGCCGTTTCGAGCGCCGCCCGCGCGTTCTGCTCGACCAGCAGGATCGAAACCCCGTGATCGCGCAGCGAGGCTACGATGCGGAAAATCTCGCGAACGATCATGGGTGCGAGGCCGAGACTGGGCTCATCGAGCAGCAGCAGGCGCGGCCGCGCCATCAGCGCGCGCCCGAGCGCGAGCATCTGGCGTTCGCCGCCCGACAGCGTATTGGCCTTTTGCCCGCGGCGTTCGGCAAGGCGCGGAAAGCGGCTGTAGACCTCCTCGAAACCGAGTTTGACCTGCCGCCGGTTGCGGTGATGCACATAGGCGCCCAGCAACAGATTATCGGCAACAAGCATGTCGCCGAAGAGTTCGCGCCGTTCCGGTACCAGACAGAATCCGCGTTCGACCCGGTCCTCGACGTCGAAGCGGTCGAGATCGACGCCGTCATAAATCATTCGGCCGCGCGAGCGCATCAGGCCGGCGGCGGCGGCGAGCAGCGTCGTTTTGCCGGCGCCGTTCGGACCGATCACCGTGACGATCTGCCCGGCCTCGATCTTCAAGCTGGCGCCGCGCACGGCTTCGACCTTGCCATAGGCAACGTGCAGATCTTCGATGCTGAGGAGCGCGGTCATGTCACGCCGCCCAGATAGGCTTCCTGCACGCGCACATCCGCTCGCACGGCGGCGGGTGCACCCTCGGTCAATTTGGTGCCGAAGTCCATCACCACGATGCGGTCGACAATGCTCATCACAAAATCCATATCGTGTTCGACCAGCATGATGGTAACGCCTTCGTCGCGCAGCGCCTTCAAGAGTTCGGCGAGCGCGGCTTTTTCCAGTCGTCGGAGGCCGGCGGCCGGTTCGTCGAGAATGACAAGGACCGGATCGGCCGCCAACGCCCGCGCAACTTCGAGAATGCGCTGATTGCCCAGCGGCAGATTGCCGGCGAGGTCATTGGCGCTGTCTCCCAGGCCGACGCGCTGCAATTGAACAAGCGCTTCGAGCCGGGCGGAGGCTTCCTCCGCACGATCGAGCCGCATGGCGCCCCTCAGATACCCGGAACGGGTGCGCAAATAGGTGCCGAGCAGCACATTGTCGATCAAAGACATGTTTGGCCGAAGCTTCACATGCTGGAATGTGCGCGCGAGGCCGGCCGCGGCGATGCGCCGCTGACTGAGCCGCGTGATATCCTGGCCAAGCAACGTAACCTTTCCCTCGTCGCTTTCGAGCGCGCCGGTTATGAGATTGAACACGGTGGTCTTGCCGGCTCCGTTCGGGCCGATCAGACCGACAATCTCGCCGGCATTGATTTCGAAACTCACTTCATTGACGGCAATCAGGCCGACGAAGCGCTTGACCAGTCCCTCCACCGTAAGCACCGGCGTACCCCGTTGCGGCATGCGCCGTCGCGCCAGCCGTCCGGCGTCGGCGGCGATCGCAGACGACACCGTCTTCGGAACGAACCGGCGCAATATCGGCACGATGCCGCCGCGCGCGAATTGCAGCACGACAATAAACAGAATCGAGAATACGACGATTTCCAACTGGGCGCCGTTCGTCGAAACATAGGGCAGCAAATCCTGCAGCTTGTTTTCAAGCAAGGTCACGACCGTTGCGCCGACGGCGGCGCCGAGAATTTGTCCCGATCCGCCGATGACGGTCATGAACAGATATTCGATGCCCATGCGGACATCGAACGGCGTCGGGCTGACGTAGCGGCTCATATGCGCATAAAGCCAGCCCGAGAGTCCGGCGAGCAGCGCCGCGATAACAAAGACGATGAGCCGCGTTCGAAAGGCGTCGACCCCGAGACTCTCGATCATGATGACGCCGCCGCGCAGGCTGCGGATGGCGCGGCCTTCACGCGAGTCCAGCAGGTTTGCCACGACCAACGCGGCGGCGGCGAGCAGGCTCCAGATCAGATAAAAGATCGCTTCCGACGGCGCCAGCGAGATCGAGCCGATGAAAATCGGAGGTATGCCGGCAAGGCCGTTGTAGCGGCCCAGCGCGTCGATATTTCCGAAGGTGAAGAAAATCGCCAAACCCCAGGCGATGGTGCTCAGCGGAAGGAAATGCCCGCCGAGCCGAAGCGTAACGGCGCCGAGGAAGGTCGCTATCGCCGCGGTCAGCGAAAGCGCGAACAGCAAGCCGAGCCAGGGCGACACGCCTTCGGCCGTGGTCAGCCAGGCCGTCGCGTATGCGGCAACGCCGACAAACGAGGCCTGACCGAATGAGGTCAGCCCGCCGATGCCCATAAGCAGGACAAGGCCCAGCGTAACAAGTGCATAGATGCCAATGTAATTCAGCAACGTGATGGTAAAACTGCCAACGAACAGGGGCGCGGCGGCGAGCGCCAAGACGGCTGCGCAGATCAAGGCGTTGCGCGCCGCGCGGCTCATGTTTCGATTTCCTCGTCTTCTTCTTCCACATGGCCGATGGTCAACGACCGCCACAACAGAATAGGAATCAACAAGCTGAAGACGGCAACTTCCTTGAAAGAGCTGCTCCAGAACGAGGCGAAGCTTTCGAGGATACCGACCATGATGGCCCCGACTGCCGTGAGCGGATAGCTCACCATCGCGCCGAAGATGGCGCCGACAAATGCCTTGAGGCCGATCAGAAATCCGGAATCGTAATACAGCGTCGTCACCGGTCCGATCAGAATGCCCGATATCGCGCCGAGCAGCGATGCGAGCAGAAAGGCAAGCGTGCTGGTGGTTGACGGCCTGATGCCGACGATGCGCGCGCCAAGGCGGTTCACCGCGGTCGCGCGCAGGGTCTTGCCGGATATGGTGAACTCGAAGAACAGGTACAGCATGAGGCTGAATATCAGCGCTGCCGCGATCATGAGCGCGGTCTGCGCCGTGACCGTCATATTGCCGACGGTGAATATCGTGTTGGTCAGCGGAGCGGTGCGAAAGCCTTCGGCGCCGAAAAAGATGAGCCCGAGCCCGGCCAGACCGTAATGCAGCGAGACCGAAACGATGAGCAGGAGGAGAACGGAAGCATCGGCAATCGGTCGCAGCGCAATGCGATCGATCAATGGGCCAATTGGCGTAACAAGGGCAAGCGCGAGCAGAATCTGCGCCCATGAGGGCAATTGAGTGCCGGCGCTCAGCCAGGCAACCGCGACGGGCATCAGCGGCAGCCCGCCATAGCCAAGCAGGCCGCGCAAAATCTTTTGTGGCTGATTTTGCCGCCAATGGTGGTACGCGTCGACGGCGCAGGCGATGATCGCAAGCACAATAATGAGCTTGAGCGTCCCGGGCACGCGCCCGAGCTGCAGCGAGGCCAGCGTCAGCGCGGAGAACGCGACGATGTCTCCGAACGGAACAAAGATCACCCGCGTCGTGGAAAAGATGAGGACGAGACCCAGGCCGACGAGCACGTAGATGGCGCCGCTGGCCAATCCGTCCATTGCCAGGATCAGGGCAATGTCGCTTGTCATGGAATCCTCAATGCCGGCGTCTTGACCGGGTCGGCTTGGCAGGAAAAAGCCGTCGGTCATCGCCGCACGCAGATGGTGGCGACAAAGAAACATTGCGCGGCAATTATTTCAAGCTTCAAATTGTTGCGCGCGGTCCGTCGCCGACTGCAATACTGCGGCCAACCGGAAGTTGCCTGCTAACGGCAGTGGCTTGCGCGACCGATATCGGTTGCCGGCGTGCGGACGGATTGCCGCGCCGTTCTGGAATTTCACACCGGCACAGGGCGTCGATCCCAGTAGGTCCAGCGCGATGTCGGCGGATATTGCCGCCCAAAGCGGCAGTCGCCATAGCGCGGTAGTGACAGTCAAGTAACGGCAATACATCGCGAACTTTCCCACGCGCGCGATGTCCGCCGCGCCAGCAGGATCGAAAATCCGCGCCCGCGGCCGCGGCATGGATTTGGCGGGACCGCGTTTGCACGAAACTTCATTCGACGCGTTGCCGCGCTTGGCCGCAAAGGCGGCTTGCAAAGCGGATTGTTTGAAGCTTAAAATAACCCAGCGAGGAAGATAAACCGAGGCGGGAGGCGTACATGAAGAAGATCGTGGCTTGGGGCTTGGCGGCGGTCCTGTCGGTCCTGGTCGGAAGCGCCGCGAAGGCGGAAATCAAGGTCGGCTTCATCACATCGTTGAGCGGCCCCGGTGCGTCAATCGGCATTCCCTACAGCAAGGGACTGAAGGCGGCGGCCGCCTATATCAGCGTGATCTCCGGCGAAAAAGTTCGCATCATCGAACTCGACGATGCGTCTGACACATCGGCAGCCGCGCGCGATGCCCGCAAGCTCGTCGACGAGGACAAGGTCGACGTTCTGATCGGCACGTCCGGCGTGCCCGGCTCGCTGGCGATGGTGCAGGTTGCGGTCGAACAAAAGACGCCGATGATCGGCCTGACCCCGCTACCGCCGGGTGCGCCCGGCGATGCCACGCCCTGGGTCATTTCGATTCCGCAGCCGCCGAGCCTGATGGTCGAAGCAGTCGTCGAACACATGAAGGCGAAGGGCATCAAGAACGTGGCCTATATCGGCTTCAGCGATTCCTGGGGCGACCTAGTCTACAACAGCCTGATTGCCGCCGCGAAAAAAGCCGGGATCAATGTGGTGACCAATGAGCGCTACGCGCGTCCCGACACGTCGGTGACCGGTCAGGTTCTCAAGATCATCGCCGCCCATCCGGATGCGGTAATGGACGGCGGTTCCGGTACGCCGGGTGCCTTGCCGCTGCTGGCGCTGGCCGAACGCGGCTACAAAGGTCCGGTCTTTGGCAGCCACGCGCTCATCAATGCGGATTTTGTTCGCGTCGGCGGAAAAGCGGCCGAAGGCATTATTTGCCCGACCGGCCCGGTCGTCGTGGCCGAACAACTTCCGGACTCGGCGCCCACCAAGAAAGCCGCGCTGGCGTTCCGCGCGGCTTACGAAAAAGCCAACGGCGCCTCCACGACGGACGCCTTTTCGCCATATGCGTTTGACGGTTGGCTGGTGCTGATGGATGCGTCCAAGCGCGCGCTCGCCAAAGCCAAGCCCGGCACGCAGGATTTCCGCAACGCGTTGCGCGAAGCCTTGGTGACCACGAAGAACGTGGTCGGCGCCCATGCGGTCTACAACTTCACACCCGCCTCGCGCAGCGGTGTCGACTCGCGCGCCCGGGTCGTCGTGCAGCTTGAGAAGGGCAAGTGGACGCTCATCAAGTAACGGGCACTGATCGAGCTTAAGGCCATCGGCCGCTCGATCGGAACGGGAAGGCGCAAAGGCCATGCCGCGGGCGGCGCGTGATCGACGCGACGGTCGGCGCAACTCGGCATGGCCTTGCATCCCGGGGTCCGCTCGGCGGGGCGGTGCCTAAGTCCATGCGGCTTGCGCGTGCACCATCGCGCTTTCATGTGAATCGGGATGCAGCTTCCGGCAGACGCTCCGACGACCGTCTTTGACGCGTTCGCGCGCACGGCCGCACACTATCCGCAGCGTCCGTTTCTTGCGACGACCGCGGAGACTGCTGCGGCCTATGGATTGGCGCCGGCCGAGATCACCTATGCGGCCGCGATGCAGGAGGTCGGCCGTCTTCGCCAAGCCTATCGCGCGAAAGGCTATGGCCACGCGCATCGCGTCGGCTTGCTGCTGGAGAGCCGGCCGGATTTCTTCTGCCATTGGCTGGCGCTCAACGCCCTCGGCGTCTCGGTTATGCCGATCAGCCGCGATTTGCGCGCGACCGAACTGGAATATTTAGTGGCCCATTCCGAACTCGTGGCAATGGTCGCGATCGAGACGATGCATCCCGTCCTTGTTGCCGCCGCGGATGCGAACGGAGTATCGCTGCCCGTTGTCGCGCCTGCCGCCGAACCGGCCGGCCTTGCGACGCCCACGCCGGGCGGCGGCGCGCCTGGCCGCGGCAGCGAATGCGCGCTGCTCTATACGTCGGGAACGACCGGAAAACCCAAAGGCTGTGTCCTGCCGAATGAATATTTTCTCTATGCCGGCCATTGGTATGCGGGTGCCGGCGGCCTGATCGGCCTTAATGAAGGCAGCGAGCGGATGCTCACGCCGCTTCCGTTTTTCCATATGAACGCGCTAGCCTTTTCCGCTATGGCCATGATCGTGACCGGCGGCTGCCTGATCCCGCTCGACCGATTCCATCCGAGAAGCTGGTGGGCTGCGGTCAAGGACAGCCGGGCGACGATCGTGCACTATCTTGGAGTCATGCCGTCGATGCTGATGCGCGCGGCCGAAAACGCGGACGACAAGGCGCACAACGTGCGCTTCGGCTTCGGCGCCGGCGTCGACCGCGGCCTGCATCAGCCGTTTGAAAAGCGGTTCGGGTTTCCTTTGATCGAAGCATGGGCGATGACCGAAACTGGCGCCGGCGCCGTGATTGTCGCCAACCGCGAGCCGCGCCATGTCGGCACCAGCTGTTTCGGCCGGCCGGGCCGCGAACTCGAGGTCAAGGTGATCGCCGGCGACGGCAGCGAAGCGGCGAGCGACCAGCCGGGCGAGCTTCTGGTGCGGCACGCCGGCGCCGACCCGCGCTACGGATTTTTCCGCGAATATCTCAAACAGCCGGACGCCACCGCCGCGGCCTGGAACGGCGGCTGGTTCCATACCGGCGACGTCGTGCGGCGCGGGGCCGACGGCACGTTGCATTTCATCGACCGGCGCAAGAATGTGATCCGCCGCTCGGGCGAGAATATCTCCGCGGTCGAAGTGGAAAGCGTTTTGCTGCAGCACTCGGCGGTGCGATACGCTGCCGTGGCCGCGACGCCGGATGCCGTGCGCGGCGACGAGGTGTTCGCCTGCGTGGTGACGCATGAGCCCGTGCGCGGCGATGCGGCTGCGAAAAAACTTGCCGCCGAACTGGTTTCTTGGTGTCTCGCGCGCATGGCTTATTACAAGGCGCCGGGCTACGTCGCGTTTGTTGCCGCCGTGCCATTGACCTCGACGCAAAAAATCCAGCGCGGCAACCTGGCGGACCTGGTGGCCGCAACATGCGGCACGGGAGCGTGCATCGACACCCGCGCCATGAAGAAGCGAGCGCCGGCATGAGCGACAAGCCGTCAATGCGGAAATCATACGAAGGCGTGGTGATCTGCGCGCCGGTGACGGTTCCCTACCGGCGCTACTCGACCAATGCCGCCCATTGGTGGATCGGCCGCGCATTGTCCGCGCTGAGCAAGCAGTCGGGATTGCGGCCCGTCGATATCGACGGCCTGTCGGTATCGAGCTTTACCGTTACGCCCGATACGGCGATCGGACTGACCCAGCATTTCGGACTGTCGCCGCGCTGGCTCGATACGGTGCCGCTCGGCGGTGCTGCCGGCATGGTGGCGCTGCGCCGCGCCGCGCGCGCGGTGCAGGCCGGCGACGCGGAATTTGTCGCCTGTGTGGGCGCCGACACCAACCACATCGATTCCTTTCGGCGGAATTTGTCGAGCTTTTCCCGCTTTGCGCAGGACGCCGTCTATCCCTACGGTGCGGGAGGACCGAATGCGAGCTTCGCTTTGATCACAAAGAATTACATGAACAAATTCGGCGCCACCCGCGAAGATTTCGGAAAAATCTGTATCGCGCAGCGCGAAAACGCCTTGTCCGTTCCGCACGCACTGATGAAGAAGAAGCTGACGATGGACGATTATTTGTCGGCGCGCGCAATTTCGGATCCGATCCATCTGTTCGACTGCGTGATGCCCTGCGCTGGCGCCGAGGCGTTCCTGGTTTGCCGCGAGGATGCCGCGCGCTCGTTGAATTTGGCGGGCGTCCGCATCCTGTCGACCATCGAGCGGCATAACGCGTTCCCAGATGATCCGATCCAGATCCGCGGCGGCTGGGCGCGCGACATCGGCGAGCTATGGGCGATGGCCGGTGCGCGCCCCGACGACATCGATTTTGTCGAGACCTATGACGACTATCCGGTCATCGTGATGATGCAGCTGGAAGACTTGGGTTTTTGCGGCAAGGGCGAGGGGCCGGAATTTGTCCGCGGCCACAGCCTGACCAATGACGGCTCGTTCCCGCATAATACTTCGGGCGGCCAGTTGTCGGTCGGGCAGGCCGGCTGCGCCGGCGGTTTTCTCGGTCTGGTCGAAGCGATGCGCCAGCTCAGCGGTGCCGTGCTGGGTACGCAAGTGCCCGATGCCAGGCTTGGCTTGGTGTCGGGTTTCGGAATGATCAATTACGACCGCGGCCTCGCCTCCGGCGCCGCCATTCTCGCGAGCGCCCGATGACACAGCCCTTGACCCGTCCCAAGCGCAAAAATCCGCTCAAGAAAACACGGCTGCCGCTGAGCCCGCACGCGGTTCGCAGCCGCGCCGCGCATGGCCTCACCGCTGCCGCCGCGCAAGGGCGCTTCGAGCTGCAGGTCTGCCTGGATTGCAAGGCGGTCATCTACCCGGTGCGCGACGCCTGTCCGGTATGCCTGTCGGCGCGGGTGGCGTTCGCGCCGGTCGCCAATGGCGGGACCGTGCTGGCGGAAACGACGGTACGGGTGTCGACCGAGCCCTATTTTCGCGAGCGCGTACCGTGGCGGGTGGGGATGGTGAAGCTTGACGTCGGGCCGGTGGTGATCGCCCATCTGCATGGCGACGTCCTGGAAGGTCAGCGCGCGCGGCTCCAGTTCAAGCTCGACAAGGGCGGCGCGCCGGTGGCGATTGCCCTTCCCGAAAAGGATACGCCGAACATGGCCGACGATCCGCAATGGCGCGAAATGACCTGCGATCCGAAATTTCGCCGCGTCTTGATCACCGACGGCCGCACCGCGGTCGGGCAGGCGATGGCCAAGGCATTTTCCCAGGCCGGCGCAGCGACCGTCTTCGTTGGCGTCGCCGACGGCTGGAAGCCGTTTGCGGGGATGGACGCGTTGCCGGCCATTGAGCGCGTGGAGATCGTTCCGCTCGACCTGACCGACACCGAATCGGTGCGCGAACTGGCCGAACAAAATGGCGGGCGGGTGGACATCCTCGTCAACACCGCCGAACACGTCCGGCCCGGCGGCCTCATCGGCCGGCACGGCCTGACCGTCGCGCGGGAGGAAATGGATATCCGATACCTCGGCCTGGTCCGGCTGGCGCAGGCGTTCGGACCCGCGATGGGCGCGCGCGGCGCCGACGGCGTCAACTCCGCTGCCGCCTTTGTCAATCTACTGTCGGTGCACGCGCTGGTGAATTGGCCCGCCTATGGCGCTTATTCCGCCACCGAAGCCGCCTGTCTGTCGGCGGCGCAATGCTTGCGGGCCGAACTACGTCCGGGCGGCGTCAAGGTGGTGAACGTTTTCTTCGGTCCGCTGGAAACGGATTGGTTCCAGACGATTCCGCCACCGAAGGTCGCGCCGGCGACGCTGGCCAATGCCGTCGTCGATGCGCTCAAAAAGGGATTGGAAGACGTTTTCGTCGGCGATGTCGCCGAAGACATCCGGGCCCGCCTGGCGGTCAATCCAAAGGCGGTGGAACGGGAAATCGGTGAGTAGCAAGAGGTCATCCGTGGCTTTCAATCTTCGATCATTCGCGCTCGGTATCGCCGACGGTTCGATAAAGGTGATCGACCTGGCGCACACGCTGTCGCAGGAATTCCCGACCATCGTGCTGCCGCCCGAATTCGGGCAATGCGCGCCCTTCCGCATGGAGGAAGTCTCGCGCTACGACGAGCGCGGACCGGCTTGGTACTGGAACAACATCACCATCGGCGAGCACACCGGAACGCATTTCGACGCGCCCATCCACTGGATTTCCGGCAAGGACCTTGCGAACAATTCCGTCGATACCATCGATCCGGCAAAGTTCATCGCGCCGGCGGCGGTCATCGACTGCTCGCAGGAGTGCGCCGCCGATGCCGATTTCATGCTCACGGTTCCGTTTGTGGAATCCTGGGAGCGGCAGCACGGGCGCATCGAGGCCGGTAACTGGGTTCTGTTGCGCTCCGACTGGTCGAAGCGGCCGTATGCCGGCTACGCGGGTCTGCGCGACGACGGCGCGCACACGCCCGGTCCGACGCCGGCGGTGGTGAAATGGCTGGTCGATGAACGCGACGTGCATGGCTTCGGCACCGAGACGATCGGCACCGACTACGGCCAGGGTCAGCATTTCAACCCGCCCTATCCGGCGCATTTCTATATGCACGGCAAAGGCCGTTTCGGCCTGCAATGCCTGACCAATCTCGATCTGCTGCCGGCGAAAGGCGCGGTCATCTTCGCCGCGCCGCTCAAGATCAAGCAGGGTTCAGGCAGCCCGTTGCGGGTTTTGGCTTTGGTCGGACAAGACGCCGGTTGAGTGATGCGCAAAGCTCTTTATGGTTAGACATTTCAAGCTTGTAAGAAATCGCCGTTTCCCGCATGCTTGCCTCAACGATCCGTGTCATTGGAGCCTAGCATGCGTGCGGTTTGTCTTGGCGGCGGTCCGGGCGGCCTCTATTTCGCAATTTCGCTGAAATTGCGCGACCCTTCGCACGACGTGACCGTCATCGAGCGCAATCGGCCGGACGACACGTTCGGTTGGGGCGTGGTGTTGTCGGACGAGACGCTGACCAACCTCAAGGCCAACGATCCGGTGAGCGCCGCGCTCATCCGCGACGACTTCGTCTACTGGGACGACATCGCGGTGGATTACCGCGGCAGCGTCGTGACCTCGACCGGGCACGGCTTCTGCGGCATCGGGCGCAAGCGGTTGCTCAATATTCTGCAGGATCGCGCGCGCGCGCTCGGCGTGAAATTGCAATTCGAGACCGAAGCGCAAGACGTCGACAGCTATCGCGACTATGACCTGATCGTGGGCGCCGACGGGGTTAACTCGCGGGTTCGCGCCAGCAAAGCGGACATTTTCAAGCCCGATATCGATGTGCGCGCCTGCAAATATATCTGGCTCGGTACGCATCAGAAATTCAACGACGCGTTCACGTTCATTTTTGAGGAAACCGAACACGGTTGGATCTGGGCGCACGCGTATCAGTTCGACGCCGACACCGCGACGTTCATTGTCGAATGCTCGGAGGCGACCTGGCGGCGCGCCGGCTTCGACCGCATGGGCATCGACGAGAGCATCGCCGCTTGCGAGAAAATCTTCGCCCGCAATCTCGGCGGCAACGCCTTGATGTCGAATGCGCGCCATTTGCGCGGTTCCGCGTGGCTCAACTTCAACCGGGTGCTGTGCGAGCGCTGGAGCTACCGCAATATCGTGCTGCTCGGCGATTCCGCCGCGACCGCGCATTTCTCCATCGGATCGGGGTCGAAACTGGCGTTGGAAAGCGCCATCGCGTTGGCAAACTATCTCGAAGCCGAACCAAGCATGGACGCGGCCTTCAAGCGCTATGAGGACGAACGCCGGCTGGAAGTCTTGAAATTGCAAAGCGCGGCGCGCAACTCGACCGAATGGTTCGAGGAGGTGGAGCGCTATCTTCATCTCGACCCGGTGCAATTGAACTATTCGCTGCTCACCCGTTCGCAGCGCATCAGCCATGAAAACCTGCGCCAGCGCGACAGCGAATGGCTCGCGGGCGCCGAAAAATGGTTCGAGCGGCGGGCCACGGGGCGAACGCCGCAGGTTTCGCACGCGCCGATGTTCGTGCCCTACCGCGTGCGCGGCGTCGAATTGAAGAATCGCGTCGTTGTTTCGCCGATGGCGCAATACCGGGCCGTTAACGGCACGCCGACCGACTGGCACTTCGTTCACTACGCCGAGCGCGCCAAGGGCGGCGCCGGCCTGGTGTTCACCGAAATGACCTGCGTGTCGCCGGAGGGGCGCATCACGCCTGGCTGCACCGGCCTCTACACCGAGGCGCACGAACGAGCGTGGGCGCGCATCGTCGATTTCATCCACGCCGAGACAGACGCCAAGGTCGCCATTCAACTCGGCCATGCCGGCCCCAAGGGATCGACCCAACTCGGTTGGGAAACAATGGACGCGCCGCTTCCGACCGGCAATTGGCAGGTTATCGGCCCCTCGCCGGTGCGTTGGAGCCCGGACAATCAGGTGCCGCGCGAGATGACGCGCGCCGACATGGATAAGGTTAACGACGATTATATCCGCGCGACGCAAATGGCCGTGCGCGCCGGCTTCGATTGGCTGGAGCTGCACTACGCGCACGGCTATCTGATGTCGTCGTTCATCACGCCCTTGACCAACAAGCGGACCGACCAGCTACGGCGGCAGCTTGGAAAACCGCATGCGGTTTCCGTTGGAAGTGCTGCGTTCGGTGCGCGCGATCTGGCCCGAAGACCGGCCGATGTCGGTGCGCATTTCGGCCAACGATTGGGTCGGCGCGGATGGCGTGACGCCGCAGGACGCGGTGGTTATTTCGCGCATGCTGGCGGCGGCCGGCGTCGATCTCATCGACGTGTCGGCCGGCCAGACCTCGACCGCCGCCAAGCCGGTCTATGGGCGCATGTTCCAGACGCCGTTCGCCGACCGCATCCGCAATGAAACCGGAATCGCCACGCTCGCCGTCGGAAACATCTATGAACCGGATCACGTCAACTCGATATTGATGGCGGGCCGGGCCGATCTTGTTTGCCTGGCGCGCCCGCATTTGGCGAATCCGTACTGGACGCTGCACGCGGCCGCCGATTCCGCATACGAGGACGTGACATGGCCGAAACCCTATCTCGCCGGCCGGGACCAGTTGTACCGGATCAAGGCGCGCGCCGCGGCGGCGAAGGTGTGATGCGCCCCCTGGCAGGCCGGCACGCGCTGATCACCGGCGGCGGCACCGGCATTGGTGCGGCGATCGCCCGTGCGCTGGCCGGCGCCGGGGCCGCGGTCTCGATCGCCGGCCGACGCCGGGCGCCGCTGGACGAGGTGGCCGCGATGCTGCCGGGGACGACGGCCGTCGTCGCCGATGTGACGCGGGAAGCGGACTGCGCCGCCATGGTCGATGCCGCGCGCAAGTCGCATGGCCCGATCGACATCGTGATCGCCAATGCGGGGATGGCCGATAGCGCGCCGCTGGCGAAAATCGACCTGGCGCATTGGCAGCGCATGATCGACGTCAATTTGACCGGTGCGTTCCTGACCGTGAGATCGGCGCTCGCCGACGTCACCCGCAAGGACGCGGACGGCAAAGGCCGCATCGTGTTCGTGGCCTCGACCGCGGCCCTCAAAGGCTACGCCTATGTCGCCGCCTATTGTGCGGCCAAGCATGGCGTGCTCGGCCTTGCCCGCGCGCTGAGCCTGGAGCTTGCGCCAAAAGGCGTCACCGTCAACGCGGTCTGCCCGGGCTATACCGACACGCCGATGCTTGCGGCGGCCATCGCCAATATCACCGCCAAGACCGGCATGACGGTGGCGGCGGCGCGCGCCGAGCTTGCCCGCGACAATGACCGGGGGCATCTCATTACGCCGGACGAGGTGGCGGAAAAGGTGCTGCGGCTGTGTTTGCCCGAAGCCGGCGCGGTCAACGGTCAAGTCATAACGTTTTCGGGAGGCGAAACGTGACCGGGCCAGCAAAGGCGCGCCGGAAAAGGTCCGCGCATCCGGTCAGCAAACAGCGGCTGCGGCTATGGGTCAGGCTGTTGCGATCCGCGCGCGCGATCGAGGCGGAGTTGCGCGAGCGCTTGCGCGTCGAGTTTGCGATTACGCTGCCGCAGTTCGACGTCGTGGCGGCTCTCGCGCGCAAGGAGGAGGGCATGACCATGACCGAGCTCTCGCGCTTCCTGATGGTGTCGAACGGCAACGTGACCGGGATTATCGACCGCCTGGTGGCCGATAGGCTGGTGCTCAGACAAGCGCCCGCCGATGACCGCCGCGCCTTCGTCGTGCGCTTGACGCCCAAGGGCGTCTCGCAGTTCGCCATTATCGCCAAGGTGCATCAGGGCTGGGTTGACGATCTGCTGTCGGATTTTGACAGCGCCGAGGTCGAGACGATGATCCAGCATCTCGACGGGCTCGCCTCGCGGATTCGCCGCGCGGGAGCGCGCGCATGACCATGCCGGACGTCGGACCGGATTGGCGCGGCTGCCGGGAGCCAGCATGAGCAAACGCACGGACGCGACAATGGCGCTCGGCCCATCCGCGCATGTCGACACCTTCGCGCGCGATCACCTGCCGCCGCGCGAACAGTGGCCCGACCTGCTGCTCGATCTGCCGGAATTTCAGTATCCGGAGCGGCTCAACGTCGCGGTCGAGCTGACCGACCGAATGGTCGAGCGCGGGCATGGCGACCGGACCGCGCTCATCGGCAATGGACGGCGGCGCACCTACAAGGAGTTGACCGATTGGTCGAACCGTCTTGCCCACGCGTTGATCGAAAACTATGGCGTCAAGCCCGGCAATCGCGTGTTGATCCGGTCCGGCAACAATCCGGCGCTGGTGGCGGCTTGGCTTGCGGCCACCAAGGCCGGCGCGGTCGTCGTCAATACCATGCCGATGCTGCGCGCCGGCGAACTCGCCAAGATCGTCGACAAGGCCGAAATCGCTCTCGCCCTGACCGATAGCCGGATCGCCGACGAGCTTGTCGCCTGCGCCAAGACCAGCGGCTTCCTCAGGCAGGTCGTGAGCTTTGACGGCACGTCCAATCACGATGCCGAGCTCGACCGCATCGCGCTCGACAAGTCGGTGACGTTCGACGCGGTCAAGACCGGCCGCGACGACGTGGCGCTGCTGGGCTTCACCTCCGGCACCACCGGCGAGCCCAAGGCGACCATGCACTTCCACCGCGACTTGCTGATCATCGCCGATGGCTATGCCAAGGAAGTGCTCAAGGTGACGCCGGACGACGTGTTCGTCGGTTCGCCGCCGCTCGCCTTCACCTTCGGGCTGGGCGGCATGGCCATTTTCCCGTTGCGTTTCGGCGCCACCGCCACGCTCCTGGAAAATGCATCGCCCGCGAACATGATCGAGATCATCGAGACCTACAAAGCCACGATCTGCTTCACGGCGCCGACCGGCTACCGCGCCATGATGGCGGCCATGGATCAGGGCGCCGATCTGTCGTCGCTGCGGCTCGCCGTGTCGGCCGGAGAGACGCTGCCGGCGCCGGTGTTCGAGGATTGGACGCGCAAAACCGGCAAGCCGATCCTGGACGGCATCGGCACCACGGAAATGCTGCACATCTTCATCAGCAACCGCATCGGCGATGCGAAGGCCGGCGCGACCGGCCGGCCGGTGCGCGGCTATCAGGCCAGGATCGTCGACGAGGATATGAACGATGTCCCGACCGGCACGGTCGGACGCCTGGCGGTGCGCGGACCGACCGGCTGTCGCTATCTCGCTGATGACCGGCAGACATCCTATGTGCGCGACGGCTGGAACCTGACCGGCGACGCCTTTCATTGCGACAGCGACGGGCGCTTCCATTTTGCGGCGCGCGCCGACGACATGATTATATCGGCCGGCTACAACATCGCCGGGCCGGAAGTGGAAGCGGCGCTGCTCGCGCATCCCGACGTGGCGGAATGCGCGGTGGTGGGGGCGCCCGATATCGAGCGCGGACAGATCGTCTCGGCCTATGTGGTTCTCGCCGCCGGCGTCGCCGCCGACGCGCAATGCGTCAAGCGGTTGCAGGATCACGTCAAGGCGGTCATCGCGCCGTACAAATATCCGCGCGCGGTGACCTTCGTCGATGCCTTGCCGAAAACGCAAACCGGAAAGATTCAGCGTTTCAAGCTGCGCCGGCCGAACTGAACGGCAATGACGATGCGCATCTCCGGTTTTGAATTTCCCGGCCCGGCGTAACCGCGTTACGCCTGGTCGGGGATGACGGCGGTCGCCTCGAGCTCGATCTTGCCCGGCACGTCGAGCAGCGCGGCAACGAAGATCATGCTCATCGCCGGGTAATGCTGGCCCATGTAACGGCGCCAGATGGCGCCGAGCTCGCGACGCGCGGCAAGGTAGGCCGGTTTATCGATGCAGAAGGCGGTGATGCGGCAGATGTGTTGCGGCTGGCCGCCGGCTTCGGCGAGCACCGCCAGGATATTCTTGAGCGCCTGTTCGAATTGCGGCGCGATCTCCTCGCTCTCGAACACCTGCTGGGCGTTCCAGCCGACCTGTCCGGCGATGAAGACCAGCCGACCGTGGGCTTCGATGCCGTTGGCATAGCCGATCGGCGGCGCCCATCCGGCTGGCAATAGCGTGCGTGCGGTCATGGTTCATCACCTTGAAAACGGACGGCGGGGTGACGCCAGGGAGGGCTGGCGCGCCCGAGACGATTCGAACGTCCGACCTTTGCCTTCGAAGCGCAACATTGTTTTGCGCCTAGGGCGTCTAGTCAATGAAATTCCGCGATTCCCGCCATAAACGGAAGGTCTGGTCCAGCGCACCAGTTTTCCGTTGTCGCGTTGCACAGCGTCTGCGCCGCGGCCAGCACGGCGATGCGCTATGACATCGCCACCGCGGCGCAAGGCTGTAATGCGCCTGGGGTCAGGTGCGCGGCATTCGTGCGGTGGCGTGGCTAATTGCCCGGAAGTGGCGACACATGTCGACTTGCGCCTGAGCCCCTGCTGCGCGACCATGGTCAAAAGGCCGAAAATTCGGGGCCGCGGCGCGGCCATGCTTCACAAAGTGGAGGGGCTAATGATCAGAATTGGCAAGATTGCAGCCATTGGGCTCGCGACAGCGATATTGGCGCTCGCGGCGGCAACCGCCGACGCCAAGGACAAGGTGAAAGTCGGCTTCATCGGGCCGCTCACCGGCGGCGTCTCGGTCAACGGCCTCGGCGGCCGCAATTCGGCGGATCTGGCCGTGCAAGCTGCGCAATGCCGACGCCAAGGCGAAATACGAATACGAGCTGGTCGTGCTCGACGATGAGTGCAAGCCGAACGTCGCGGTGCAGGTCGCCGACCAAGATGGCAGCCGACAAAGACATCATCGCCGGCGCCACGCATTATTGCTCGGCGGCGGCAATCGCAGCAGTCGACGTCTACCACAAGTTCGGTTTTCCGGTGATCGTGTGGGGCGCCGTGCTGCCCGACATCACCTATCGCAACAAGTATCCGGAAGTTCATCGCGTCAACGGCACGATGATCAACCAGAACGATGCCAATGCGGAGCTGATCTCCAAGCTTGGCTACAAGACCGTGGCGGTGATCCACGACACCACCGACTACGGCAAGGGCCATAACGAATATTTCAGCAAGGCGCTGGCCAAGATCGGCAAGGCCAAGATCGTCGGCACCTTCGGCGTCACCGCCGACCAGCAGGATTTCACCGCCGAGCTCACCAAGATCAAGGCGCTCAATCCGGACGTGATCTATTTCGGCGGATTGACGCCCATCGGCGTGCGCATCCGCTCGCAGATGGACAAGCTCGGCATCAAGGCGGTGTTCGACGGCACCTCGGGCATCGTCTCCGACGCGTTCATCCAGGGCCTCGGGCCGCTGGCCGAAGGCACGCTCGCCTTCCGCGAAGGTGCGCCGACCGAGAAGCTGCCGGGCGGCAAGTTCTTCATGGAAAAGTACAACGCGCAGAAATACGACAATCCGCCCGAGGCCTATGGCGCCTTCGCCTATGCGGCGATGAACATGATCCTCGACTCGATCGAGAAGGTCGGGCCCGACCGCAAGAAGGTCATCGCCGATCTCGGCAATGTGCAGGGACCGCGATTCGATCGTCGGCAAGATCACGTTCGACGACCACGGCCAGAACACCGTGGCGGTGATCACGAAATATGTCGTCCAGGACGGCAAGTTCGTGGAATGGGACGACGAGCGAATACGCCAGCGGCAAGCGCAAGCTGCCGGGGCAGAAAGTAGCCTGACTGGAGCGGGGTCGTCCGAGCGCGGCCCCGCTACATCTCCGTCATCAGTCGAGCGCAAGATTTAAGGCATGGACGCAGGCCTGTTCGCGCAATACATCATGAACGGGCTGATGCTCGGCATGATGTATGCGCTTGGTCGCGGTCGGCTTCACGCTGTTTTTCGGCGTGCTCGACGTCATCCAGTTTTCGCATGGCGACGTGCTTACCGTCGGCGCCTTCACGGCGCTGGCGACCTTCGCCGGACTGCACGTGCTCGGGCTCAATTCACGTGGCTCGATCTTGTCGTCATGCTCGTGCTGGCGATGCTGGCGATGGCGCTGCTCGGCATGCTGATCGCGCGCTATCTGGTGATGCCGCTGCGCTCGGCGCCGCCGCTCAACACGCTGCTGATCACGCTGATGCTGGGCACGGTTCTGCGCGAAAGCGTGCGGCTGTTCTACCCGCAAGGCGCCAATCCGAAGCCGTTTCCGGCGCTGCTGCCGAAGAGCTCGATCAACCTCGGCGACTTCAATCTGCGACTCGACAACGTGCTCATGCTCACGGCCGGCGTGCTGGTGATCGTCGGGCTGCAGTTTCTGCTCAACCGCACCAAGCTCGGGCTTGCCATTCGCGCGGTCGCGCAGGACGAGGAAACGGCGCGTACCATGGGCATCAATTTCACCGCGATCGTGCTCATCACCTTCGCCATCGGCTCGGCGCTTGCGGCCTTCGCCGGGGTGATGAACGGGCTCTACTACAACGAGATCAATTTCGGCATCGGGCTTTATCTCGGCGTCATCGGTTTTTCCGCCGCCATCATCGGCGGCTTGGGCAGTATCTATGGCGCCATTCTCGGCGGCTTTCTGTTCGCCGCCCTGCAGACGATCGGCACGGTGCTGCTGCCTTTCGCCAGCGCCTACAAGGACGTCTTCGCTTTCGCCGTCGTCATCGCCATCATGGCTTGGCGGCCGACCGGCCTGATCCGGGAAAAAATCAGCGAGCGGGTCTGAGCCGATGACGGGGAGCGGGACAAAATACGCGCGGCGTCTGTGGCCCGGCTTGATCGCGCTGGCGCTCGCGACCGCTTATGTGATCGCGCTGCTCGCCGCCGAGAAGCAAGCGTCTCATCATTTTGCTGCTCGCGCTTTGGCATCGCCGCTGTGGTCGCCGCCGCCTGGTTTGGGCTATTCGACTGGTGTGAGCCGCTCGCTTCGCCGATCACGAGGACGCCCTCGGCGTCTTCGCTATTGTCGCGGTGCTCGTCAGTCGCGGCGTTCTTTCACGAGGATCATTTTATCCTGCTGCTGGTCGTCACCGTGCTGCTCTACACGCGTGGCGACGCTCGGGCTGAACATTCAGTTCGGCTATGCCGGCGTGCTGAATTTCGCTGGCGCGTCGTTCTTCGGCATCGGCGCCTATACCTCGGCCGTGCTCAATGCCTACACCGCCGTGCCGCATCTTGTCGTGCTGCTGATCGGCGGGCTGTTGGCCGCGCTTGTCGGCTCGCTGCTGCTGCTGCCGGTGCTGCGCACGCGTGGGCATTATGCCGCGGTGGTGACGATCGCCTTCGCGCTGCTGTTCAAGACCTTCCTCGAGGTCAACGACGTGCTCGGCGGCCCGCAGGGCATGCAGGTCAAGGGCATGAAGATCCTGGGCTGGTCGTTCAACGACAATATCGAGATCGGCGGCATCGACGCTTTCGTTCTACATGAACTATTTCGTCGTCAGCCTGCGTTGCTGATCGGTGCGTTCGTGCTGGTCCGGCGGCTGGAGCGATCCTGGATCGGGCTCAATCTGGACGCGTTGCGGCTGGACGAAACTGCGGCAAGTTGCTTCGGTCTCGACGTCGTACGCTGGAAGATCACGGCATTCCTGATTGGCAATTTCCTCATCGGCATCGCCGGCGCGCTGTTCGGAATGGTCGGGGGCTTCGTCGCGCCGAACAACTACACCTTCGCCGACTCGCTCATTCTGGTGTCCATCCTCCTGCTCGGCGGCATCGGAAATCCCTGGGGGCTCGTGGTCGCGACCTTCATCGTCGTGGTCGTTCCGGAAAAGCTGCAGACGATCCAGGAATACCGGTTCTTGCTGTACGCGCTGCTGGTGATCGCCGTGCTGTTGTTTCGACCGGAAGGTTTGCTGCCGCGCCCCGTGCGCCGCTATTTTCCGGGATGGCGGCCATGACGCCGCTGCTCGAAGCGCGCGGCCTAGTGCGTCGCTTCGGCGGCGTGGTCGCGCTCGATGGTCTCGATCTCGCCGTCGCGCCGAACGAAATCCTCGGCCTGATCGGTCCGAACGGATCAGGCAAGACAACGTTCTTCAACGTGGTCACCGGCATTTACCGTGCCGATGAGGGACGCGTGACCTTCGACGGCGCCGATATCACGCAAGCGCGGCGCCGCGGGCGGTCTACCAGGCCGGCATTTCCCGCACCTTCCAGCGCTCGCGGCTGTCGCTGCCACTGTCGATCTTCGACAACATCATGATCGGCAACCACAAGCGCCTCAATCAGGGGCTTTGGTTCAATCTGATGCAGGCGCGCCGACTTCAAGCGGGAGTTCGAGGAAAGCTACCGCGCCGCGCGCGCGCTGGTCGAGGTGTTCGAGCCGGCGCTGGCCGAGACCGCCTGTTCGAGCCGGTCGCCGGGTTGCCAATGATCGACCGCCGCCGCATCGAAATCTGCCGCGCGCTCATCAGCGCGCCGCAGGCTGCTGCTGCTCGACGAGCCGTCCGCCGGCATGACGCACGACGAAACGGCGGAGCTGATGGACGACATTCTGCTCGTGCGCGAGCGCAACAAGAATCTGACGATCATCATCGTCGAGCACGAGATGGGCGTGATCGAGCGCATCACCGACCGCTGCGTCGTGCTCAATTTCGGCCGCAAGATCGCGGAGGGCCCGTACCGCGAGGTCGCCGCCGACGCGCAGGTGCAAGAAGCCTATCTCGGGGTGGCATGATGGCGGCAATGCTCGAGATCGACAGCGTCTCCACCGCCTATGACAAAGCCGACGTGCTGCAAGGTGTCTCGCTCACCGTGCAGCCCGGCAGCATCACCTGCCTGCTCGGCTCCAACGGCTCCGGCAAAACTACGCTGGTGCGCTCGATCCTCGGGCTGACGCCCCGCGCGCCGGGCGCATCGTGTTCAACGGCGCCGATATCACGCGGCTGCCGACCCATAAGATCATCGCTGACCGGCATCGCCTGCATCCCGGAAGGGCGCAAGGTGTTTCCGAAGCTCACGGTCGAAGAGAATTTGCGCCTCGGCGCCTATCAGGAGAAGTCGGATAAGGCTACGCAGGCGCGCATGGCCGACATCCTGCAAATTTTTCCGCGGTTGGCCGAGCGTCGCACCCAGCTCGCCGGCACCATGTCGGGCGGCGAGCAGGCGATGGTGTCGATTGGCCGCGGGCTGATGTGCGCGCCCAAGCTCTTGCTGATCGACGAACCCTCGCTCGGTCTGTCGCCGCTGCTGGTGAAGGAGAATTTCAACATCATCCGCCAGATCAACGAGCGCGGCATTACCGTGCTCTCTGGTCGAGCAGAACGTGCACCAGACGCTCGCCATCTCGCAATTCGGCTTTGTGCTGTCGAAAGGCCGCGTGGCGACCAGCGGGGCACCATCCGAGATTGCGGACCGCAAGGAGGTGCGCGATGCTTATTTTGGCTAGATCATGCATTACTTCGGTCGAACTGACGCAGGAACTCATTCGCTTCAACACCGTCAACCCGCCTGGCGCCAGGAGTGCGGTCTGATCAGGCTTGTAGTGAAATACGATATCGTATTATACTTAGAGATATAACGATTTTCTGTAAAAGCCCTAAACAGGGTGCTTCATGGGAAATCGGCGGCCTTGTCCTTCAGCAAGGTCAGGCGCGACCCTGAAACATTGGAGCTTGCACGCCATGCAGAAAGCAATCCGCAAAGAAAAGTCGCTTCCGGAAACCGCAGATGTAATCGATCTTCGGAAAACACTCGAATGGCTGAAGGCGGAAGGCGATTTGATTACAACCGACAAACCGGTCGATCCGGATCTTGAGGTTACCGGATTGCAAAAGCACATGGACGGCGGATGCCCGGTTCTCTTCAATAACGTCAAGGGCAAGCCGAACCACAGAGTCATCACCAATCTGTTCGGTGACATGAACGTGATCAACAAGATGTTCGGCTGGAAGAACGATATCGAGCGCACGCGCCGGATCGCCGAAGCGTTCCGCAAGCCGCTCAAGCCCGTAATCATTTCGCAGGGCGAGGCGCCCGTGCAGGAGCACGTGATTCTCGATCCGGACGACGTCAACAAGTATATGGTGCCGATTCGGCATACGACGTACGAGACCGAACTTACCGTTGGTTCCGGTATCCGCTGTATCAGCTTCGACCAGTTCGATGGCGGCACCGACCTCGGCTACAACCGCATGAACTTCCGCTGGGGTAATATCGGCACGTTTCAGATTTCGCCCGGCTCACACATGTGGCAGGTGGCGAATAAGTATTACAAAGACGACAAACCGATCCCGCTCACGATGTGCTTTGGCGTGCCGCCGGCCTGTACCTTACTTGCGGGCGCCGGTTTCGACTACGCTATTCTGCCCATGGGTTGCGACGAAATCGGCATTGCGGGCGCCGTGCAGGGGAGCCCAATTCGCATGGTGAAGTGCCGCACGGTCGACGCCTATACGCTCGCCGACGCCGAGCTGGTGCTCGAAGGCTATATCCATCCGCGTGATCGCCGTTACGAAACCAAGGAATCGGAGGATGCGGGTGTCCAGGGCCGCTTCCATTTTCACCCAGAATGGGCGGGCTATATGGGCAAGGCCTACAAGGCACCGACCTTCCATGTTACGGCTGTCACGATGCGGAAGCCGGACACTAAGCCAATCATTTTCGCGCTTGGGGTCCATACGCTCGATGATCACAATATCGATACGACGGTGCGCGAAGCGGCGATCTTCGAGTTGTGCGAGCGTTTGCAGCCGGGCATCGTCCAAGACGTGGTCATCCCTTATTGCATGACCGACTGGGGGGGCTGCGTTATCCAAGTCAAAAAGCGCCATCAAGTCGATGAGGGCTGGCAGCGCAACTTCCTCGGCGCGGCGCTGTCGTGCTCGCAGGGCATGCGGCTGGCGATCGCGGTGAGCGAGGACACCGATCCCTACTCCATGGACGACATCATGTGGTGCATGACCACGCGGGTGAATCCGCGCACCGACATCCTCAACCCGATACCCGGCGGGCGCGGCCAGACCTTCATGCCGGCCGAGCGCATGACCGCGGGCGACAAACAGTGGACCGCATCGAATACCCAATTCGAGGGCGGCATGGGGATCGATGCTACGGTGCCGTTTGGCTACGAAAACGACTTCCTGCGGCCGGTCTATCCGGTCGACCGGGTCAAGCCGGAGGACTTTTTCACCGAGAAGGACATCGAGAACGCCAGATCGCGCATGGTCGGATGGGTCCATTCCTTGGCTCGGACCGGACGCTGAGGCGCGATCAAAGGCCCGGCGGCCGCTACGCCGAGCCAAGCGAGGGACATCTGTTCTCGTCTCCGGTTGAGGTCTCATGCTGAACGAAGCTGAGCTTGGGCCAGACCTGCTTCGAAGCTGGATCGATCGCGCGGCAGCGCGCGATCCAGACAAAACCTATATTGTCTCCGTCGACGACCGGCGAACGATCAGCTTCGGGCAATTACAGCGGCTAACCCAGCAAATTGCCGCGTTTCTGGCTGAACGCGGAATCCGAACCAATGACCGCATCGCTCTGCTCGCCGGCAACTCGATCGAGCACCTGGCCTGCTATATCGGCGTTATGGCGTATGGCGCGACAGTTTGCACCATCCACGTTGAGATGAACCGCCATCACCTGGCGAAAATCCTACGAGCGCTGAACCCGCGGCTTGCCATATTCGAAACCGGATTGGGACTCGACCAGGTACTGGAAAACTCATCGGTGCCGTATCTGCCGCTGGGTACCAAGGACAACGATGCGGATGATGGGTTTTACAGGTCTGTTATTCGTTGCGAACCGACAGACATAATTCTGGCAAGCACCGGCTGGCGAGACGATGCATGTATCCTGTTCACTTCCGGCACCAGCGCCAGGCCGAAAGGCGTCCTTTTGACGTATCGCGAGTTGCTATCCAATGTGGACCCGACTGCGGACGGATTGGGCCTGACCAGTGACGACCGCATCTACGATTTTCGGTCGTTTAACTGGTGTTCGGCGCAGGTTCTCAGTGCGCTAGGACCGCTTAATCGTGGCGCTACGCTTATCTTAGGACGAAAGTTCACACGCAGCCGGTTTTTCCAACACGTCGCAGAATATGGAGCGACAATCACCGCTGGCAATCCGACCACGATCAACATGCTGCTTAACGGCGACGACATACTAAACACCGATGCGCCGCCCAGTTTGCGGTTCGTGATCTCGAGTTCGGCACCGCTCTTGAGCGAGGATTGGCGGCGTTTCGAACAACGCTTTGGAATTCCAATTGCGCAAAGCTACGGCTGTAGCGAAATCGGCTGGATTGCAACCAATCCGGGCCAAAATCGGCATGTCGGTACGGTCGGCAAGCCGCTGCCTTACCTTAAACTCGCGATTGTCAACGACCGCGGCGAGTCGTTACCCACGGGCCAGGTCGGCCATGTGGAGGTCGGGGGCTTTCCTGACAACGACTATCGGTATCTAGCGGAAGATGGCACCATCAAAGCTAATAGCCGCGGACGCCTGCAAACCGGCGACATCGGCTTTCTCGACGCGGAAGGATACCTCCATGTGACCGGCCGCGAAAAGGAACTGATCATCCGCGGCGGCATCAACATCTCGCCAGTCGAGATCGACAGCATTCTCATGCAGCGGCCGGAAATTATAGAAGTGGCGACAGTGGGAGTTCCCGACCGGACCTACGGCGAAGAGGTAGTCAGCTTCGTCGTTGCGCGGCCGGGCGCAAAAATAGACGTCGATGACCTGCTTCGGTACTGCAGCGCATTTTTGCCGGCGTCCAAGGCCCCCAAGCAGATCGTGCAAAGCGACTCATTGCCTAAGACCGCGCGCGGCAAGCTTGACCGTCGGGCCTTGACGGAGAATTGGACGAGCGGTCAACGCCAATGATTGGTATCGCCCAGACACACATGCTAGTGGTGGGGTAGGGCGCTCGATCATAGGACTTGCGGGACGATAAAAGGTTAGCGGTTCGCGAATACGCGCGAGCCGCTCAAGCTCTTTTTCGTGCCTGCGACCTACTGTGCTCTTCGGCATCATGGACGCGGCGAGCCAGCTCACGGGTGGAAGGAATGCGCAGCCTCTTGTTCGGCCGCGCTTCGTCGCGGGCTAAATTCTCGATCATCGTAAGAAGCACGCCGCGCATCTTTGCAATATCTAGCGGACTCACTCTTTCAACCGCTATCCGATTTACCTCTTCGGCGAGCGGCACCAGTTTGCGTTTCAGCAGTCGCCCTTTCGCGGTGAGAAAGACGTAGACCATCTTTCTGTTATTGCTCATCTTTCTGCGCGTCACATAGCCCAGCTTCTCCATTGCCGTGACCGCCGTGAAGGTCGTCGGTTCCATGACGCCGGCGAGTTCGCTCAGCTCACGCTGGGTGATCCCGTCGGTCTCCCAAAGAATGCGCAGAAACGTCCATTGCCCTAACGATACGGAATGCTGCGTAAGCCTCATTTGCAGCGCGCGAAGTAGCGCCCGCGTTGCGTCTTTAATGAGATGCGCCAAACGGTCGTTCGGCACCGCTTCGCGCCAATGGCGCAGGATGGCGTCCGTCTCACGAATCTTCGGCTTCGTTATCCGCTGCATTATTCGACCTCAATTATATTGCTGGGTAACTCATCTCAATGTTCAAGTGCAATTCCCGTTTGGCTGGCGCCGCATATTCCCTCTCGATCATAAAGCCGTCGCGGGCCTAGCCGCGCATCAGATCATGCAAGCGTCTTGAAATTCCATTTTTCTCGTGTGCCGCTGAACTCTCAGGCCGGGCACCGACGCCTAGATAGCGGTCGGCTACATCTTTTGACTGCAGCAGTTCCTGCCCCGTGCCGGTCAGGGTTACGCGCCCATTCTCGATGACGTAGCCGCGATCGGCGATCGCGAGACTGAGCCGGGCATTCTGCTCGGACAGCAAAATAGCCAGACCCTGGTCGCGCAAGCTCACGATCAATTCGAATATTTCGGCAACCAGCAGCGGCGAAAGTCCGAGGGAAGGCTCATCGAGCATCAGCAATTTTGGGCGCGACATCAGCCCGCGTCCGATGGCCAGCATCTGCTGCTGACCTCCGGACAAATTTCCCGCCACCTCCGACATGCGTTCCTGCAGCACTGGAAAGCGCGCCGCAACTTCGGCGCGTTTGGCATCCGTGACATTCGCGCGGTGTCTATGAATGTAGGCCCCCAAATCGAGGTTTTCGCCCACGCTTAGACCGGAGAATATCTGCCGTCCTTCGGGTATGTGAACGATGCCAAGATTCATCCGGGTGGCAGTGGATGCTGTTTCGATCCGCTCACCGTTGAACGTTATTGTTCCCGCGCGCGTCGGCGTAAGCCCCGAGACGGTCTTGACTAAAGTCGATTTGCCCGCGCCATTGGCACCGACCAGCGTCACGATTTCGCGCGGCCGCACGGTCAAGTCGATGTCATGGATGACATTGATGCTGCTGTAACCAGCCGACACGCGATGCAGCTCGAGCGTCATTGCGGCTTGCCTTCTGTTCGGCCGAGATAAGCTTCAATAACTCTTTCATCCTGTTGAATCTTCTCCGGCGCACCTGATGCAATGAGCCGGCCGGCATCGAGGACGAAGACCTTGTCGGCAACACCCATGACAAGCGACATATTGTGCTCGACCACGATGATGCTGGTGCCGGCATCGCAGATCGTGCGCAAGAAGACTGCAAGTTCAGCGGTCTCGTGGTCATTCAAGCCAGCGGCCGGCTCATCGAGCAGAAGAAGGCTCGGGTTTGCCATCAGCGCGCGCACTACTTCGATCAGTTTCTGTGCCCCGATCGGCAGATCGGTGGCCGCGGCATCACGGAAATTCGCTAGCCCGATCATATCCAGCAGGGTATCGGCCTTTTCGATCAGATGTCTTTCTTCCCGGCGGGCGCTGCGGGTCCAAAGCATCTGAGAAATCACCGGCGCGCGTAAATGCAGGTGCGCGCCCGCCATGACGTTTTCCAGCGTCGTCATTCCCGGAAAAACACGCGCGGTCTGAAAGGTTCGAATAACGCCAAGCGCGGCGATGTGGTGAGCGGGTAATCCCGCTACCTGCTTTCCGAAAAAGCGCACTTCGCCCGACGACGGCGCATAAAGATTCGTCGCGACATTAAACAAGGTTGTTTTGCCGGCCCCATTCGGCCCAATCAGCGCAGAGACGCTGCCGGCCGGGGCGGTCAGAGTAACATCGTCGACGGCCAGTACGCCGCCGAAAATTTTCGAAACAGAGCGACATTCGAGCGCGGGGGCCATCATTGTCTCGCCCCCGCATAGGCGGCCGTCGTTGCGCGGAATGAAATCTTATTCAGCCAAATGACCAGCCGGCCAAACAGGCCTTCGGGCATGAAAAGGAAGATTCCTGATGAGTAGGCCGCCTTCGGCTGCAGTCTTGAAAACCGCGAGATCCTGCACCATCGTCGGCAATAGTGTCAGCACGAGCGACCCGAAGAATCCGCCGATCAGGGTTCCTTCTCCTCCCAACACCAGCATGGCGATCAATTCGAAAGACCTCGTCGTCTCGACCATTTCCGGCGACAGAAAATGAAAGCTGAAGGCGTAAAGACTACCGGACAATGATGCCAGTGCCGCGGAGATGCATAGTGCGACGATCTTGGTGCGGCTGATATTCACCCCCAGCGCCGCCGCGGCCAACTGGTCCGATCGCACCGCCTTGAGCGCACGCCCAAATCCGAGGCGCATGCCTCCTTCAAGCGCCAGCACCAGAACGGCGGCAAGCGCCAGCGTCAAATAGTACATGCGAATCGGCGTATCGTACGAGACGCCGCCGACCGAAAATGCCGGAATGCCGACAAGTCCGGACGGGCCGCCGGTCAGGTCGACAAGCCCGACCGCAAGGGAATCGATCAAAAGACCGAACGTAAGTGTTGCCAATGCAAGGTAATGGCCGCGCAATCGCCCAGTCGCCAGCGCCAGCAACAATGCGCAAAGCACGCTGAGGATGAGCGCGGCAATAACGGCAAGAATCGGCGGCCATCCGTATGATGTAGCTAGAATTGCCGCGCAATAGCCGCCGACCGCCATGAAACCTGCATGGCCGAGGCTGACCTGGCCGGCATAGCCCATCAGCACATCGAGCCCGAGCACGGCTATGAACAGGATCAGGGAAATCACCAGCGACTCAAGCAGACCATTCGGCGTCGGCAATGCCGGAACAATCGCAAGCGCTGCGAGCAAAATGACCCCGAATATCAGGGCGCGGCGAGCCGGCAATCGAACCAAGGCGCGATGGACGCGCCCCTCGTCGCGGACATCGCTGCGGCGCGGTGGACCGCTTGGAAACAGACCCGCCGGCCGCAGAACCAGAACGGCGAGAAGCAATAGCAGCGCCAGCGTATTTGCGAACAACGACGACACAAAATACGCAGCGAATTGTTCCGCCACGCCGAGCAGGATGCCTCCCACAACCGATCCAACGAAACTTCCCATTCCCCCGATCGCAACGGCGATAAAGCCGGAAATCGTGAAAAACTGTCCGCTGTCGAATTGCAGCGACATGATAGGTGCGACCATGATGCCGCCGATAGATCCGATCATCGCTGCGAGCCCAAAGCTCAGCAGTATCATCGCGCGAAGATCGATGCCCATCAGCCGGGCCGCGGCGGGATTTTCCGCGCAGGCACGCAGCGCGCGGCCGAGCCGGGTCTTTTGCAGCAGCAGCCATAGTCCGACGATGATGACGGCCAATATCGCGGCCAGCCAAATTCCCTGCGATGGGATACGTAAGGCGCCGACGACGAGCGGCGCCTCGCCGGAAAAGGGCGGCAGTGCGTAGGGTTGATTTCCCCAGACGAGCAACGCGATTCCGGTAAAAAACGTCAGAAGACCGGCGGTCAGGACGAGGGCGCTACTGCCTGGCAGCCGCGATACGGCGGGAACGAAAGTGAACGCGCCGACAAGGAGGCTGAACGCGGTTGCGCAGAGCACCGCGGCGATGGCAGCCGGCAAAATGGACCAACCGAACGCCACCTGGAAATAATACATGCCCATGGCGCCAAGGACGCAGAATGCGCCCTGCGACAAGTTCACAACATTCGTGACCCGGAAAACGAGGGAGAACCCCAGGGCGGCGATTGCGAAAACGCCGCCCTGCAGCAGACCGCCAATGACGATCTGGAGGATGCTCGACAAGTTTTAAGTTCCGTCGTTCTATTTGTGCAGCGGCGCACCCGTCGGTTGACTGACGACGACCCACGTATCGGCCGCCGGATCCCACCGGCTTACCAATGCATTCTTAACCGTTAGCCCGCGCTGCGGGACGGACTTGAAGTCGTAAATGCCGTTCACGCCCGGCAGGGCGGTTTGACTGTTGACGTAGGCCCTGATCTGGCTCGCCGTTGCTTTTGTACCGAGCTTGCGCAGGGCTTCCACCACCGTGACGCCCGGGTCCCACGCCAAGGCCGACATGTTGTCGATTTTCAGATTGGCCGCTTTGAACGCTGCATAGAATTTCTTTTGCTGCTCTTCAACCTTGGGATCGAGTTTGAACAAGCCGTCATGCGGCAGGAACACGGAAGTCGGGACGTACAGCTCCTTCGGCAGGAAGCTTTTGTATTGATCCATTTGCGCGTGGGTCTGATTACCGTTGGTGGTGCCGACCGGCACGTCGAGCCCGGCCTGCAGCACGGCCTTGAAGACCGTTGCAATGGGCGCGCCGGTCGACCAGGCGATGAACGCCTGCGGATTGGCCGCCTTGATGCGTTCGATCTGCGCCGAAACGCTGACGTCCTTGGGATTGAAACGCTGACGTTCAACGACCTTAATATCGGAATTCTCCGGCAACCTCAGCACTTCATCGAATCCGTGCTCGGCGTCCTGACCTGAGGCATCGGTACTCGTCATGAATGCGATCTTGGTCCGTCCGCTCGACCGGAAGAAGCGCACCAGTGCTTCGATGAGCGCGTGCGTATCCGCGCTTGAGGAGTACTGGTAGCTGCCAATTGCGGGATGGACGCCTGGCGACAGGCAATAGTCGAAGGGGCCTTCCTTCAGCAGTGGCGCGGTGGCATTGCACATCGCCACAATGCTGGAACCAAGCATCACGGCCGGCTTCTCAGCCAGAATTCCGTTGGCGATTTGGACGGTAATCTGCGGATTGGTCTGGTCGTCGTGAAACATGAACTCGAGCTGTTGCCCGTTGATGCCGCCCTCATTGTTGACCGTGGACTGAAGCAGCTGCAGCGCCTGCTGTTCGCCCTTGCCCAGAAACGCGGCTCCGCCGGTCAGCGGCAGAATCACATTGATTTTGTATGGATCGGCGGCCTGTGCACCAAAAACGCCGAGCAGCAGCACATATGCTATGCTGGCCAAGTGGCGCTTTACCAGATTCAAGGTTGTCATCGTTTTCCTCCGACTGTTTCTAGCGCTTTTGAACACCACGGTGCGGCCGGCCATTTGCCGGTCCACCGTCGCGGCGGTCCCAACGAGATCCGCGCGTTATCGCTCGTTCAGCGACGCCACCTGAGGCCTTGCGGGCGATTAAGCCGGCCCGACTTAGCCCTCTAAGATTCATGCTAATCTAAGCCCGGCCGTCGCGCCAGTGCGGCCTGACCGACAAAAGCCCTTATTTTTGCTGCTTTTTTTGACTTCAGCGATATCGCAGTGCGGCAACGCACACGTTTGGTTTTCAACCGGGTTTGGGCGCTGTGTTGGAAGATGCTTGACCCAAGTCAAGGACGCGCTCGCACGAGAACCGGACTATTCACGTCACACACAAAAAATTCTCGTGCGATCGCGTTAGCGGCATTGGAGAGGGAAGACGCTCATGAATATTGCCATCACGAACAATCGCCAAGCGCGCGTTGCCTATGACGATTTGCGCGAATGGATTGTCGAAGCCGACAAACTCGGAGAGCTGGTGCGTGCCAGCGGATATTCCTGGCAGGAAGATATCGGCATGGCGGCCGAATTGCTGCAACATGACTCCAAAGCGCCCGTAGCACTGTTCGACGATATCCCTGGCTATCCGAAAGGTTTCCGGGTGCTCACGAACTTCTTCGGCGGCCGGCGGCAGAACATGACGCTCGGTCTGCCGCCCGATCTCAACAAGATCGAATTGTCCGAAGGTTTTCTCGCCGACTTCCAGAAAATTTCGGACAAGCCGCTGTCATACCAAGTGGTAGAAACCGGTCCCGTCATGGAGAACGTGATCGAAGGCGACGCGGTGGACGTGACGCGTTTCCCGACCCCTGTGTGGCACGACCGCGATGAGGGACGGCGCTATATCGGCACTGGCAGCTTCAACGTCACCCGCGACCCCGACGACGGCTGGGTCAATGCCGGAACCTATCGCGTGATGATCCATGATGCCAAACGGCTCGGTTTCTACATATCACCCGGCAAACATGGCCGCATCCATCGCGACAAATATCAGGCGCTCAACCAACCGATGCCGGTGTGTATCGTCATCGGAGGCGATCCGCTGACGTTCCTAATGGCTTGCACAGAAGTGCCCCAGGGTATTTGCGAATTCGAAATCGCAGGCGCTTATCGCGGCCGCCCGCAGAAGGTCGTGCTGGGCAAGCACACGGGTCTTCCTTATCCGGCCAATGCCGAGATGGTGATCGAAGGTTTCGTCCAACCCGGCAATGCGCTGCCGGAAGGACCGTTCGGCGAATGGACAGGTTACTATGGTTCGAAAATGCGGAGCGAGCCGGTGCTCGACGTCAAGGCGATCTACCACCGGAATGATCCGATCATTCTCGGTTGCCCGCCGCAACGGCCGCCGGAGGAGCAGGCGCGCTATCGCGCCGTGATGCGATCGGCGTTGCTGAAGCAGGAGCTCAAGAAAACCGGTCTACCCGACGTGGTCGCCACCTGGTGCCACGAAGCGGGCGGATCGCGTCAGCTCACCGCCGTCTCGATTAAGCAGCGCTATCCGGGCCATGCTCGGCAGGCCGGACATCTCGCAGCCATGTGCCGTTCGGCCGCCTATGCCGGCAAATACGTGATCGTGGTTGACGACGATATCGATGTGTCGAACCTCGAAGAACTGATGTGGGCCGTATGTTCGCGCTCGGATCCTGCGACATCGATCGATTTTATCCGTAACGCCTGGTCAACCCCGCTCGATCCGTCGATCCCCCCCGAACGCAAGGCGCAGGGCGACTTCACCAATAGCCGCGCAATCATCGACGCCTGCCGGCCGTTCCATTGGAAGGATCAGTACCCGATCGTGAACATGCCGCTGCCGGAAACAGCACGCCGGACCAAGGAGATGTTTTCCTGGATGCTGAAGGGAATTCGCGAGAAAGCAAAATAAGACTGACGCTGTTCGTAACCAAGAGAAGGACAGCAACATGCGCATACTCCTGGCTCTGGTTTCCGCCGCCGTATTTTTTGCATCCGGCGCCTACGCGCAGAATGCCGCGCTCGACTATCCCAACAGGCCGATCCGCATCATCGTTTGCGTGCCGGCCGGCGGAGGCGTCGATACCGTCACACGCATCGTCGCCAATGGCTTGCAGAAGCGGCTCGGCCAGCCGGTGGTGGTGGAAAACCGATCGGGAGCCGGGGGCAATATCGGTGCCGACGTGGTGTTTCATTCCGAGGCTGACGGCTACGTTCTGCTCGCCTCGCAGGCTGCCCCGCTCACGATCAATCCGCTGCTGTACAAGAGAATGAACTTCGATCCAACCAAGTTCGAGCCGGTGGCGGTCATGAGCGTTATTCCGAATGTTCTTCTGGTGCGGCCGGATTTCCCGGCCAAAACAGCGAAGGAATTCATCGCTTATGCCAAAGCCAATCCGGGCAAGATCAATTATGCCTCGCAAGGAATTGGTACCACCTCGCACCTGACGGCGGCGCTGTTCGAACGCGTGATAGGCACCAAACTCATACACGTGCCCTATAAAGGCACCGCGCCGGCGCTCAACGATCTCATCGCCGGCCATGTCGATATGATCTTCATGGAGCTCGCTTCCGCCATCAAACTGCACGAGGCCGGCCGCGCGCGCATTTTGGCAGTGGCAACCGCCAAACGCATTGCGAACCTGCCGGACATTCCGACATTGGGCGAAGCCGGCGCAACGAACATCGAATCCAGCGCGTGGAATGCAATCGTGGCTCCGCCGAAAACACCGGCCGCTGTCGTCGCCAAACTCAATAATGCGGTCAACGAAGTGTTGCAGGACCCAGAGGTACGAGCCCACTTCGCCAAGCTCAATTTGCGCGCCGCCGGCGGCAGCCCGGCCGAGACCGCAGCCTTCATCAAAAAGGAAACCACCGTCTGGAGCAACGTGATCAAAGAGGCAGGGGTTCCGACGCAGTGAGTTCGCGGCCATTGAAGCCCATCACCTCAAGCCGATTACCAAACGAGGGGAGGGCGTTCCCTCAATTATGAGGTGGTGGACGACTTTGCGGCGCGGGTAGGCTATCAAAGCGCCTGTATGAACTATCGTTTGGCGGTCTGCTTTTTCGTTTTATTTTCACTACGTGTGCGTACCAAAAACCCATCCGCATTGATTAGCCGAAGGAATCGCCTAACGTCAGCGCACCATTGGTCCGCTTTGGATATTTGGACCGGTTTAAATGAGAGCTTCTGGCACGGTTGAGCCCAGAGGGTACAGGCAGTCGGTCAACGGAGTCCGAGTTCCTGCATGACCTCCATAGCGATTCGATGCGCCTCGATCGAGGCTGGAATGCCGGCATACAAAGTGAGTAAGATGAAAACCTCGCGAATCTCATCGACGGCAACTCCGTTTTTGATCGCTCCTCTTATGTGGACGCGTAGTTCGGCGTGCCGCCCCATGGCTGCGAGCATGGCGACGACGGTGAGACTTTTCATCGACATCGGCAGCGCCGGCCTACTCCAAATATCTCCGTATGCATGAGAATTGATGATGTCTTGCAGCGGTTCGCCGAATTTTCCGAATGCATTCATTCGCTTTTCGACCATATCTTTTCCATACATTGCCTGTCGAAGCTTCAATCCTCGGTCATACAGCTCCCGCAAATTCATTATTCCGCTCCCATAAGGTTGATCGAGCTTTACGAATAGCTCGACGTTGGATTTAGATCATGTAGTCTACATCCTGTTTGCTCATTCCACCCGGGCTCCTTTCGCGTATGGCTTGCCGAGCGATATTTGACCGCCTTTGGTTGGTCGATGTCGTGGCGATTGGACGTGAATGGCTTGCGGGCAGATCGCGTTTCGCATAGTGGACATTGTGAGCTCAAAATGAACGACGCCACACGCCTCCATACAAGCCAATCGCCGTCCAGTGCAATGAGCGATCCAGCAGATAATATACGTCGCCTCATCGACCATTACCGCATGATGGCGCGTATCCGTGCCTTCGAGGAGACGGCGCTTGCCGCTCACAAGGCGGGCGAAATCCCGGGGCCGCTACACTTGTCAATCGGCCAGGAAGCGGTGGCAACCGGAGTTTGCGTCAATTTGCGTCGTGCCGATCGCCTCACCTCAAACCATCGAGGTCACGGTCACGCTATCGCCAAGGGTGCGGAGCCAGCACGCATGATGGCTGAGCTTTTCGGTCGGGCGACCGGTTATTGCGGTGGCAAAGGCGGGTCAATGCATATCGCCGACTTCTCGGTCGGCATGCTCGGCGCGAACGGTGTCGTCGCCGGCGGAATCCCGATTGCGTGCGGTGCCGCTCAGGGTCTCAAGCTGCAGAAGTCCGACGCCATCGTCGCCTGTATGTTCGGCGACGGCGCGATCAACCGCGGACCCTTTCTCGAAGGGCTCAACTGGGCCGCTCTCTACCGCCTGCCCGTATTGTTCGTTTGCGAGGACAACGGGGTTGCCGCTTTCACCCGTACCGCCAGCGTGACGGCCGGTCCCGGCCCCTTGGCGCGCGCACAGGCGTGTGGGGTCCCGGCCGAGTCCGTCGATGGCAACGATGTCATTGCTGTCGATGCGATTATCGATTCCATGGTGGCGGAGATACGGCGTGGTGGCGGACCGCATTTCGTGCAAGCCAAGACCTATCGCTTGATGGGTCACACTTCCACCGACGCCGCGGCGTGGCGCGACGCCGATGAGGTTTCCGCAGCGCGCAAGCGAGATCCCTTGATCCGGCTTGCCGCAGTACTGCGCGAGCGTGGTATTGCCGCCGACGTGCTTGCCAAGATCGTTGCCGAAAGTCAGGCAGAAATGGTACATGCGCGCGCCGACGCGCTGGTCGCGCCGTGGCCCGGACCCGCCGCTGCATACAATGATGTTCAGGACGTTGGAGCAGTGGCGTGGCCGAAGTGACATTGATCGAGGCCGGACGTCTCGCTGCGTTACAGGAGATGCGGCGTGACCCAACCGTATGGGTGCTCGGCGAGGACGTTGCTCGAGGCGGACTGTGGGGACAATATAAGGGCTTCTTAGAAGAATTCGGCGCTGACCGCGCCGTGTCCACCCCGATCTCGGAATCAACCATCATGGGCGCTGGGCTCGGCGCTGCACTGGTCGGCACGCGGCCGATCATTGAGATGCGCATCTTCGATTTCGTCATGTGCGCGATGGACGAGCTCGTCAACCAAATTGCCAAGATCCGCTACATGTTTGGTGGACAAGCTAAGCCGGCTTTGGTCGTGCGGATGCCGCACGGGATGTGGCGCAATTCCGCTGCGCAGCACTCCCAAATGCTGGAAGCTTGGTTCGCACATTTGCCGGGGGTCATCGTGGTGACGCCGTCGACTGCGGAAGACACCGCAGGGCTCCTGGTGCAGGCCATCCGCTCGGATGATCCGGTGTTGTTCTTCGATCCGAAGGATCTGTTCGGCGTGCCAGGTGACATTGCGGAACACATTGAGCCAATCTCGTTCGGTGTTGCTCGCCGGGTGACCGAGGGCGATGCCGCGACGGTGGTGTCTTGGTCGGCCGCGATGCCGGTCGTCACCAAGGGTGCGGAGATGCTGGCCGCGGAAGGGATCAAGGTCGATCTGCTCGACCTGCGCACGATCTGGCCATGGGACCAAGACGCCGTGATCGCGTCGGTGATGAAGACAGGACGGCTGCTGGTCGTGCACGAGGCGGTGGAGATCTCGGGGTTTGGCGCCGAGATCGTCGCGCGCGTGCTCGATGAGGTCGGAACGGGTGTTTTGAAAGTCGCCAAGCGCCTTGCCGCGCCGCGCATCCCGATTCCGTTCTCTCCACCCCTGGAAGCCGAGGTCCGGCTGTCGCCGGAGAAGGTTATGAAGGCAGTGAAGGGGTTAATTGCCTTATAGTATCATGATCGGCAGCCGTGCTCCAACGTGCCAAGCCCGACACCTCAATCTTTTTCGGGCAACTCCATCTCGAGCTCCATCAATCCGGCGCCAATGAACCCTCCGTCTACTGGCAGGATCGCGCCGGTAATGAAGCTGGACTGCGTGCCATCGAGCAGGAATAGGATCGCTGTCGCGACTTCATCAGGCGCAGCGTAGCGCCGCATGGGTGTGTGATGCAGGACGGCACGCCGCACCACGGCCGGGTGCATCGCCTGTACTAGCGGGGTGTCGATCGGTCCGGGCGCGACCGCGTTCACCCGGATACCGTAGCGCGCCAGATCCACCGCCATCACCTGGGTCAATATTGCGACTGCACCCTTGGAAGCGCCATAGGCAGCGCGGCCCTTGAAGCCGCGCAGTCCGGCAATCGATGCGATGTTGACTATGGCGCCTGCGCCCTGGTCTTTCATGATGCGTGCCGCAGCGCGCCCGACGATGAACGTGCCGGTCACGTTTATATCGAGTACGTTGCGGAATTGCGAAACCGGCGTGTCAAGCACGTGTATGTCGATGCCGATGCCGGCAGAATTGACGACCCCGTCGAGGCGGCCGAACGCTGCGGCAACGTTCTTTACCGCGGCTTCCGCGGCCTGCTCGTCGGTAACGTCGAGTACGTTAGCCTGCACTTTGTCGCCGTACGCTTTGTGCAGCTTCGCGATCGCCGTCTGATCGCGATCGAAGGCCGCAACGCGCCACCCCGATGCGAGCAGCCGCTCTGTTGTTGCGAGCCCGATCCCGGACGCGCCGCCGGTGACAATCGCGACGTGCGGGCGGCTCCCCGGATTCGGCATGGACCGTCCTCCCGCTCTTTGATAGCTTTCTAATTATGTACCTTTTCGACCACTCAATATTACCACGATGAAAGCGAATGGTCGCGCAGTAAAGGCCTTAAACAAGACCCGCCACCATTCGCGTCGGACAAAATCAACGGAGGAAATGACGATGACGATCAAAACAACTCGTCGCACTTTGTTGCTGGCAGGCACCGCCGCCAGCGCGACGATCGCGATGCCGTGGATCGCCAGAGGCGCGGCGGAATTTCAGTTCAAATACGCCAACAACTCCCCGGTCGCGCATCCGCTTAATATCCGTGCCGTGGAGGCGATGGAGCACATCAAAAAGGAAACCAATGGCCGGGTGGAGATCCAGATCTTTCCGAACAACCAACTCGGCTCCGACACGGATATGTTGAGCCAGCTGCGATCCGGCGCGATCGAGTTTTTCACCCTGTCCGGGCTGATTCTCTCTACCCTGGTACCGGTCGCGTCTATTAACGGCCTTGGCTTCATCTGGGACAGCTACGATAAGGTCTGGCCAGCGATGGACGGCGGCCTCGGTGCCTACGTGCGCGCGCAGATCGCGAAGTCAGGCTTGCACGCGATGGAGCGGCAGTGGGACAACGGCTACCGGCAGATGACGTCTTCGACACGGCCGATCAAGGGGCCGGACGACCTCAAGGGCTTTAAGATCCGTGTCCCACCGAGCCCGCTGTGGACGTCGATGTTCAAGGCGTTCGACGCGGCACCGATGTCGATCAATTTTTCCGAAGTCTATTCGGCGCTGCAGACTAAGGTCGCTGAAGGCCAGGAGAATCCACTCTCGATCATTTACTTCGCCAAATTGTATGAAGTGCAGAAGTATCTCTCCGAGACCAACCACATGTGGGATGGCTTCTGGTTCCTGGCCAACGGCAAGCTATGGAACGGGCTGCCTGCCGACGTGCGCGACGTCATCGCGAAAAATCTCAACAAGTCCGCGATCGACCAGCGCGTCGACATCCTGAAGCAAAACGAGACGTTCAAGGCCAATCTGACGGGCAAGGGTATGGAGTTTATCAAGGTCGATCAGAAGCCGTTCCGCGAAAAGCTGCAGGCTGCGGGCTTCTACAAGGAGTGGAAGGGCAAATACGGTGACGAGGCGTGGTCGGTGCTGGAAAAGTATACTGGCCCGATTTCGTAACCCACAAGGATCCGCGTCCGTCATGGATTTGGTTCAGAAAGAGGAGGCCATGGTCCCGGCCTCCTCTTTAGCTTCAGCCGCGGTGCGCCTCGAATGTTGGCTCGGCCGCATGGTCGAGGTGCCGGTAGCGGTGCTGACTGCGCTGGAAGTGCTCATTCTGCTGGCTGGCGTGATCTCTCGTTACGTGTTCCGCAACCCGCTCGTCTGGTCGGACGAGCTTGCCTCGATCCTGTTTCTCTGGCTTGCAATGCTCGGCGCTGTGGTCGCATTCCGCCGTGGCGAGCACATGCGAATGTCGACGCTGGTTGCAAGCGCGCCGCCACGCTGGCGCGCCTTCTTCGAAGCTTTTGCAGTGGCGGTAGCGATCGCCTTTCTTGCCCTGATCCTGCATTCGAGCATTGAATATGCCGTCGATGAGGCGGCCGTCGTAACACCCGCCATGGAGATCCCGAATATCTGGCGCGCATCCGCTATTCCGATCGGTTGCGCGCTAATGCTGGTCTTCGCGCTGTTGCGGCTCGTGCGCGTGGGCGGTCTTGGGCAAGTCATTCTCGCATTGCTGGTCATCGCGGCAATCGGTACCGGCTTGTGGATGCTCAAGCCCCTTTTCATCGCGATGGGCAACTACAAGCTTATTGTGTTCTTTGTCTTTCTCGTAGCGGTCGGCGTGCTTGCGGGCGCACCGATCGCCTTTGTGTTTGCAATCGCGACATTCGCCTTCCTCGCTATCACGACGCGGACGCCGCTGACCGTGGTGGTGAACCGCATGGACGAGGGAATGAGTCACATCATTCTGCTCTCCGTCCCGTTATTTGTCTTTCTTGGTCTATTGATCGAAGCGACCGGCATGGCGCGCGCAATGGTGGATTTTCTTGCCAAGTTGCTCGGCCATGTGCGCGGTGGGTTATCCTATGTGCTGCTGGGTGCGATGTATCTGGTATCCGGTATTTCTGGCTCAAAGGCGGCTGATATGGCGGCGGTTGCTCCTGTGCTATTTCCCGAGATGAAGCGGAGGGGCGCAAAACCTGGCGAACTGGTCGCATTGCTCGCATCGTCCGGCGCGATGTCGGAAACGATCCCACCGAGTCTCGTTCTGATAACCATCGGCTCGGTCACCGGCGTTTCGATTGCGGCGTTGTTTAGTGGGGGCCTGTTACCCGCGCTGGTATTGGCGCTTGCGTTATGCGTCATCGTCTGGTGGCGCTATCGTGACGACGACCTCACCGGCGTGACGCGCGCCTCATGGGGTGAGGCCGGGCGTGCCTTCGTAACCGCGCTGCCCGGACTTGCGCTGCCGTTTCTCATCCGCGCGGCAGTGGTTGAGGGAGTCGCGACCGCTACGGAAGTATCAACAATCGGCATCGCCTATACGATCATCGTCTGCCTGGTCATGACCCGCAGCTTTCCAATGGCCCGGCTGGTGCCAATGCTGGTCGACACTGCATCGCTGTGCGGTGCGATCCTGCTCATCATCGGCGCCGCGACCGCGATGGCATGGGCACTAACGCAATCTGGCTTTTCGCGTGATCTCGCCGCCGCCATGACGGGACTACCCGGCGGCGCGGTCACCTTCATGATCGTGTCAATCATCGCCTTTGTTATTCTCGGTTCGGTGCTCGAGGGGATTCCTGCGATTGTCCTTTTCGGCCCGCTACTGTTTCCGATCGCGCGCCAGATCGGTATCCACGAGGTGCACTATGCGATCGTGGTTATCCTGGCGATGGGCATCGGTCTTTTCGCGCCGCCGTTCGGCATCGGTTACTACGCAGCCTGCGCCATCGGCCGGGTCAGCCCGGACGACGGCATGCGGCCGATTTGGCCGTATCTGCTCGCGTTGCTGATCGGACTTTTGGTCGTCGCTGCGGTTCCGTGGATTTCCATCGGATTCCTGCGATGACCGGCGCGCACAAGAAATTTGATGAGCTTCGGAACAATTGCCCACACCTCGTTCCGTTGGTCGCGGGCCACAGGCGACTTTCTATGTCGAGTGAGCCACCGGATTCGGAGGTGAGTGCATGGCGGCCATCATGCGCTTCACGAAGGCAGAAATTCTCCAAACCTTTTCCCGCGAGGACCGATCATACCGTCTTGGCATTCTCTGCACGCATTGGATACGGGACGTTGAGCGCTACAACGACTTCGGGACGCACTGAACAACAGTCTTCTCAACGCCCGTATCGTTGTGCGTCATATACTTGCGAACGGGTTGGTCAGTGGGGGGACCGACCATGCTTCTCGTGCCACCTCGGCCCCGGCCCGCGCATGTAGTGTCGTTCGGGCCGGTAGGATGTGTAGTGTCGTTCGGGCCAGCATGAGGAGATCACGGCCATCAGCCGTATTCGAACCAGGCTCCACCACGGGGTGCGGTGAGACAAATCCGATATTCCATTTTGTAACCGCATGCCGAATTCCTCACGCTAGCGATTTACTAGATTGTCTTGCGCGGCTTTGGCGAGCCCGTGCAGTATCAGCTGGTTCGGCGCAAAGGCGTCGTGGTCCTGGCGGATCAATTCGAGAATGTTCTCCCCGCGACCGGGGACGTCTGGCATGGCCATCGCCTCGGTTCCGTGAGCCTCTGAATAGAAAACCCCGGGCAGAGCTACCGTAATCATCGAATAGAGGAGCCCTGGCAGAATGACAGCTGCGACCAGCGCCGAAAGCAGATAGGGCAATATCTCCAGGACGAACCGCGATGTCAGCTTCAGCATGGAGGACCTCCTGATCAATCCCAATGTCGCCTGCGAGCTCTCAAACGGTGATTTCATACGTCTTAATCATATTCAAACGGTCGTTTTAGGCAAAATGATGACGCTTCGCGCTTAACTGCCCGTCCTACGAAAGTTGCATTTTGCCGGGGGACGTATTATGAACCCGCTTCAAACGACCGTTTTAATTGGAAACCGATGTCCCGCCCGGCTGAATACACCCGCCAATCGATCATCAAGGCCGCCGTCACTCTGTTTGCGGAGAGGGGCTTTGAGGGTTCGAGCGTGCGAGACATCGTCACCAAAGCGCGCGTCAATCAGGCTGCCATCAATTATCATTTCAAAGGCAAGGATGGCTTGTATCTCGAGGTCCTCAAAACCGCGTTCGAGAAGCTGACGGAAAATGCCGGATTTGATGCGGAGAAGCTCAAGTCGCTCTCCCGCGAGGAGGCTCTGCGAAGCTTCGTGTACCAGCAATTACGGCCGCTGCTGTTCCGCGACGAAATGAGCCGCTACATCCGCATGTTCGCCTGGGAGAGCGCGCATCCCTCCACGGTGTTTCGCAAATTCATGACGACGAATCCCACCTCATATCTAACGGCAGCGGTCGATCTCGTGCGCCGGTTCCTGCCTCCAGAAGCAGAGAAACGGGCCGCCCTGTGCGCGGCCATCTGGCTGATGGGGCAATGCGGCGTTTTCGTGCGGAACCGCGAGCTATTCGCGCAAGAGCCGTTCAGCATCACCATTGACGAGCCGTTCGTCGATGAACTGACCGAGCTCATCACGCGGCTTGCAATCGGGGGCTTGCTGCACGCGTCCGAAAACCGTGGTTAGGGATAACTGCGGGTCGAATCGCTTGGTGAAGGCGATAAGCTCGTCCGCCTCGTCCGCGAAGGCGCTTTCCGCTTTGAGCCTTTTATCCCCGTATTGCAGCCTTGATTTTTTCCACGGTCACGCCTGGGGCACGCGCGGCTTCGATGATGCGCGCCTCCGCTTTTGTCAGTGAAGCCAATGCGCCCCGCATAGCGGGAATCTTGTCCATCGGTACCACGACCGCGCCATGGCGATCGGCGTGGATGAGGTCGGCGTGTTTCACCGCCATGCCGTGCACCGTGACGTCCCCGCCAAAATCAACGACATGCACAAAGGCGTGTGAGGGCGCGATCGAGCCTGCCAATATCTGAAAGCCCGCGGCGATCATCGGGATATCGCGGACGCAGCCATTGGTGACGACGCCGTGGCAGCCAAGTGCCTTGTGCACGTTTGACTGCACCTCACCCCAGAAAGCGCCGTAGCCTGCAGGGGTCGTCCAGGTCCTGGATTACTACCCAGCTCGGACTGGGCCGCGACGCAATGTATTCGAGATAGTCGAAACGCTTATTCATGTAGCCTTCGCCGCCGAGCGGAACTGGATCCTTGGCACGAATGGTAACCGTTTTGACGAAGCCGACCTTGGGCGGAAGGTCGGGGAAGGGGCAATGCAGGTGTCGCGTGGTGTAGCCGTGGCCGCGCCGCTCAGGCGCAACGATTTCGATCACGTTGCAAACGGTCGGCGTGTCCATAGACTCCAGGAATGTGATATCGTCCTCACCAAGCTGCATGGCGCTTCCCTAATTGTTGTTCGGCTTTGCCGAAGCACACAGCCGTTTTCATCACTTCAAGTACACGCTACGGCCAATCCTGAGAACAAGCTTTCTGCACGACCCAGCGTCGAGGCGCTCACCGAAAATACGTCCGTAAGAGCCCCGCAACGATAGCACCGACGATGAAGAAGACGAGCAGGGGCACCCAAATCAAGAACGTGGCGAACAGCAGGACGACCACCACCGCCGCTAGGATGCCCGTCGTCAGGATCGCTAATATGACGCCGAGCGGCCCGAGCCTGGCGACGTAGACGCGCTCCGTACCTTGGGCGTCGATGAAGACACCTGATCCTCTTGTGCCCCGTCTCGCGTGGTCCGGTGGAATGATCTCGGGCTCGGAGCGCGGCTTCTCACCCTTTGGCATTGGTCATCGGCTCCGCCGTGCGTTCGCGATCTCTTCATCTCTCCATCCTGGCTCTCGATGCGATCGAGTGCAATGGCTATCCAATTAATCAAGTTGCTGGCTTGATCTGGTGTGAGATGGCCTTGGCAATCTCGATATCGTCGCCGCCGCCTCGCTCTATGAGGCCTTTCACGACACCAGCTTGATCCTGCATCTCGCGATTTTGGCTCATCTTCCATTTGCCTTCGAGCCGCGTGATAGCAAAGCGAAATCCAACAATGCCGCGCAACATAACCTCAATGTAGGTAGTGGGCGCATCCGAAGGCGCCCATGGCTTGGCTTCGCTGCTTTCCTGTTGAGCGGTTAGCTCAGTCACATGGCGGAGCAACCAGCCCTTGTCCTTCATCACTTCGGGCCGCCCATAGGCATGCACGACTGCAAAGTTCCACGTAGGTACGACCTTTCCGTGTTGGGCCTTGGATGGATACCAGTTTGGTGTGATGTAGCCCTCGGGCCCCTGGAAGATCATCAGCGCGTCGTTACACTCAACAAGAATTTTCCAATGCGGGTTAGGGCGCGCGAGATGGCATTCGATGACCCCGCACGGGCCGTCGTCCTTGAGCACGGTGGGTAAATGGCTGGCGTAGAGACCGCCTGAGCCCCCAGATACTAGTGCAGCAAAAGGCCTAGCACGCATTAGCGCATGCATTTGCGGCACATCGTCGACGCGAAAATGATCGGGCCGGTACATGGCTACAAGGATAAGCCGAAGAGGGGCCTATGGAAAGCGAAAGGCCATGCCACGCCATTGTATCCCATACTGCTGTTCACCGACCGCTCCTGCCAGTTCGGCCGTGCGTCACGAATTGACTGAGCCGACGATCGCGATAGTCCTCGAAGTGTTCCGGCCGCAGATGGGCGACAGCGTAGGCGCACAGCTTCGGCTCGTCCCGCATGAACCGTTCCAGCCGCGATTTCTCGGCGGCGCGCGATGCTTCGCCCGGACGCTTCTCGGTGACCTCCTTGATGTAGGTCTTGATGATCTCGCCGAAGGGCGTTCGTTCCGCCGCGGAGCGGTCGACGAAGATGCCGCGGTCCATTTGCGACTCGACGTCGCGCGTCCAAGTCTCGGCATCTTTGCGCGTGCGCAACGTGTCGGTGACCGGGGGCCAGCCCGTCCGTCGAACTTGCGCATGCCATTGCTCCGGTCCTTTTTGTCGAATGGTCGCCATGACTGTTCTCCCAACTGTGCCAAAACTGTGCCAACCGATTGCGAAACCGACCAGGATAGCCGATTCGCAATCAGTCGTTTTGATTTTGCGGGAGAAACTGGCGCGCCCGAGACGATTCGAACGTCCGACCTTTGCCTTCGGAGGGCAACGCTCTATCCAGCTGAGCTACGGGCGCCTAGGGGCCTCAATAGACGAAACCCCGGCCAGCGGCAACGTCCCACCGCACTGCAAAAAAGGCCCGGTTTCTGTGATTAAACGCACGAACCGCGCGCTGGCCCTTTCCGAAAGGCCGCGAATCTCATAGGGCTGGAGTCAAGGCGCATAGGGCGCGAACAGGAGCAGACAGCCATGGCAGACAAGCCGATCACCACCAAACAGCTGGCCTATACGCTGGCCGAGCAGCATGAGCTTACCAAGAAGCAGGGTCAGGAAATGCTGGCCGACCTCGTCGGTCTGATCACCAAGCACCTGAAAAAGGGCGAGCGGGTGAAGATCGCTGGGCTCGGCATATTGCAAGTGCGCAAGCGCGCCGCCCGCATGGGCCGCAATCCGGCAACCGGCGAGCCGATCCAGATCAAGGCGGCCCGCAAGGTCGCCTTCCGCGCCACCAAGGAACTCAAGATGGCGATCTGATCGCCGTCCTCGGTCGGTCGCGCAAAAGCCCCGCCGGGACGCCGGCGGGGTTTTTGTTTTTCCGCTGCCGTCGCCCCATGCCTCTAGCTGTCGTCCCCGCTCTCCCCCCGATCAGGTCGGGGGTCGCCCGGGACGGCAGAAAACTAAAGCTAAAGCGCGCTCACCATTTCCGCCAGCTGCACCACGCGCCGCGTCATCGCGCTGTCGGCCTCGCTCAGCGCATCGACGACGGTGAAATGATTGGCGCCGGCAATTTCCTCGTAACGCGTCGCTACGCCGCGTGCGCCCCAATCCTCGGCGATGATTTTGCTCTGGCGCAGGAACTCAGATGATTCCAGCGCGCCGACCACGGCGTCGAGCGTACGGCCGGCGGGCACTTTCCAATAATGCGGCGACACCCGGCGCGCCTCGGCGTCATCGAGCCGCAAATCGGAATTCTGCGACACGTGCACCAGCGGGCCGAGATCGAACACGCCGGAGATCGCGTAAGCGGCCGGCACCAGATCGGCCGGCGCGTCGGCGGCGAACGCCTTCCAATCCTGCGCCGCGAGGCAGGCGGCGAGGTGCCCGCCGGCGGAATGGCCGTAGACAAAAATGCGTTTTTTGTGTTTGCGCCACAGCCACAGGCAGGCCGCGCGCATCTCCTCGACGATGGTGGCGATCGACACCTGCGGGCAGAAATCGTAGCCGGCGACCGCGACGCTGACACCGCGCGCGTTCGGCCCGGCCGTCAACTGGCTGAACATCGAAGGCTCGAGCGAGCGCCACCAGCCGCCATGGATGAACAAAGCGAGCGGCGTCATCGCGTCGTCGTCCAAGTTCCGATTTTTGGCCGGGAACAGGTCGATGGTCTGGCGCGGCGACGGGCCATAGGCGAGGCCGAATTGGGCGTCGCGCGCGGCTTCGCGGTAGGCCGCCGCCGCGCGAACCCAGCGCGCGAAAATCTCCGGATGTTCGGGCACCCGGCCGCGATTGTCATATTCCTTCTCGTAGTCGATCGCCGGCATGGAGCGAAACTACCCGGCTTTGCGCGGGGCGCAAACATCGTTATCTGTTAGGCCCATGAAAATCGACGGCAAGGACATGCGCACCATCTGGCTGGAGGCCGGCGCCACAGGCGTCGGCATCATCGACCAGACGCTGCTGCCGCACCGCTTTGCCACGGCGCGGCTTGCGACGCCGGACGATACGGTGCGCGCGATTAAAACGATGCAAGTGCGCGGTGCGCCGCTGATCGGGGCGACCGCGGCTTACGGCGTGTGGCTGGCCTTGCGCGAAGACGCCTCCGACGACAATCTCGAGCGCGCCTATGCCGCGCTGCTGGCGGCGCGGCCGACCGCGATCAATCTCAAATGGGCGCTCGATCAGATGCTGGCCGCGGTGCGCAACCGGCCGCGCGCCGAGCGCGTCGCCGCCGCGCTGCGCCGCGCCAATGAAATTGCCGACGAGGACGTGGCGATCAACTTGAGGATAGGCCGCCACGGCTTGAAGATCATCGAGGAGATCGCGGCGCGCAAAAAGGCCGAGCGCGTCAATGTGCTCACCCATTGCAATGCCGGTTGGCTGGCGACGGTGGATTTGGGAACGGCGACGGCGCCGATCTACCTCGCGCATGATAAGGGTCTCTCCGTGCATGTGTTCGCCGACGAGACCCGGCCGCGCAACCAGGGCGCTTCGCTTACCGCCTGGGAGCTCGGCCATCACGGCGTGCCGCACACCGTCATTCCCGACAATACCGGCGGCCATCTGATGCAGCACGGCATAGTCGACCTGGTGATTGTTGGCGCCGACCGCGTCACCGCGCAGGGCGACGTCTGCAACAAGATCGGCACCTATCTCAAGGCGCTCGCCGCGCACGACAACAAGGTGCCGTTTTATGTGGCGCTGCCGTCGCCGACCATCGATTTTTCCGTCAGCGACGGCCTTGCCGAAATCCCGATCGAAGAGCGCTCCGCCGACGAGGTTGCCACCATGACCGGCAAGACCAAGGATGGGCGCATTGAAACAGTGCAAATAGTTCCGGACGGCTCGCCCGTCGCCAATTACGGCTTTGACGTCACGCCGGCCCGCCTGGTCAGCGGGCTGATCACCGAGCGCGGCGTGCTCAAGGCCAGCCGCGAAGCCCTGGCTGCGGCCTTTCCGGAACGTGCTAAACTCGCCTCATGACGCTCGCCGCCAAACAGCCGCTGGAATTGCCCGTCGACGGCCGCCAGTCGGAAACCGCGCTCGCCGTCGCGCGCGGCACGGCGCGGCTGCTGCACGCGCTCGGCCGCTGCGTGGTGAGCGAATTGCCGCTGCCGTCCGGCCGTCGCGCCGATCTGGTGGCGCTCGATGCCAGCGGCGAGATCTGGATCGTCGAAATCAAATCCTCGGTGGCGGACTTTCGCGCCGACCAGAAATGGCAGGAGTACCAGGCTCCATTGCGACCGGCTGTTCTTCGCCACCTCAATGGAAGTGCCGTGCGAGATTTTCCCGCAAGATACCGGGCTGATCGTGGCCGACGCCTTCGGCGCGCAGATGATCTGCGAGGCGCCCGAGCACAGACTGCCGGCGCCGACGCGCAAATCGATGATGCTGCTGTTCGCACGTGCCGCCGCGTTGCGGCTGCAGTCGCTGGCCGATCCGAACGGGCCTTATGGGGACATCACTTAGCGGTCATTCCGGGACGCGCCGAAGGCGCCGGCCCAGAATCCAGAGCCAAGCCGGACAGTCGTTCCATATTGCTCTGGATTCCGGGTTCGCTCGCTACGCTCGCGCCCCGGAATGACGGCGTTCACCGCGGCGCGCGTTTGGCCAAAATCCGCTGCAGCGTGCGGCGATGCATGTTGAGCCGGCGCGCGGTCTCCGAGACGTTGCGGCCGCACAATTCGTAGATGCGCTGGATATGTTCCCAGCGCACGCGGTCGGCCGACATCGGATTTTCCGGCGGCTCGATCTTGCTGTTTTCATGGGCGAGCAGGGCGGCCACCACGTCGTCGGCGTCCACGGGCTTGGCCAGATAATCGACGGCGCCGAGCTTCACCGCATTCACCGCGGTGGCGATATTGCCGTAGCCGGTCAGGATGATGCCGCGGGCCTCGGGCCTCCGGCGCTTGAGCGCGGAGATCACGTCGAGCCCGTTGCCGTCGCCGAGCCGCATGTCGACCACCGCGAAGGCGGGCGCGGCCTTGATCCACCAGCCGCAACCCGTCCGCCACCGATTCAGCGATTGAAACCGTAAAGCCGCGGCTCTCGAGCGCCTTCGCCAGCCGCTGCAGGAACGCTCGATCGTCCTCGACGATCAGCAGCGAACGTTCGCCCGGGACTTTTTCTTGCGCCGCCAGTTCGGCGGCGTCGTCTATGGCCATATCCACATTTCACCTGTTGCGCATCCTAACGCGCGCCGCCACATAAACACAGCATAAAATAGTTATTGTATACGGCAATCTCAAGTCGTTGCGAATGTTAACGGCCGCTCGAAATCGTGCCGGCTCCAGCGCACCGTAACAATGGCGCCGCGTTCGGGAAACGAGCGGTTCTCGAACCCAAGCGTGGCGCCCGAGCGTTCGAGCAAGGTCTTGGCGATGAAAAGTCCTAAGCCCAGTCCGCCCGGCGTCTCGTTGGCATTGTTTGGATTGCGCTTGCGGCTGGTGACATAGGGCTCGCCGATGCGGTCCATGATTTCCGGCGCGAAGCCCGGGCCGTCGTCGCTGATCGTCACCTCGACGATGTCCTCGTTCCAGCGCGCGCCGACCAGCACGCGTTCGCGCGCGAAATCGACGGCGTTCTCCAGAAGATTGCCGAGGCCGTAGAGGATCGCCGGATTGCGCGCGCCCGCCGGCTCGTCGCCGCGCGCGGGCGGCGCGGTCACATCGATGGCGACTCCGAAATCGCGATGCGGCGCCACCACCTCCTCGATCAGCGCCGCGAGCGGCGTGCGGTCGAACGGCTCGCCGCTCGCCGACAATTCGGTGAGCTTGGCCAGGATATCGCGGCAGCGCGTTGTCTGTTCGCGCAGCAGCCGCACGTCGTCGCCATGCGGCGCCTCGGCGGAAATCGCATTCTCCAGCTCCTTGGCGATCACCGAGATGGTCGACAGCGGCGTGCCGAGCTCGTGGGCGGCGGCGGCGGCGAGCCCGTCGAGCTGTGAAAGATGCTGTTCGCGCGCCAGCACCAGTTCGGTGGCGGCCAGCGCGTCGCTGAGCTGGCGCGATTCCTCGGTGATCTGCCAGGCATAGACGCCGATGAATCCGATGGCGAGCAGGATCGAGAGCCACACGCCGATCATGTAGATCGGCGGCAGTTGCAGCGGATCCTCGGTGTCCCACGGCAGCGGATAATGCGCGAACACCAGCACGGTCGCGCAGGCCACCGCGAAGGTGCCGAGCAGCAGCGTGAAGCGCGGCGGCAGCGCGGTCGCCGACAGCAGCACCGGCGCCAGGAACAGGAAGGCGAACGGATTCTGCAAGCCGCCGGTCAGGAACAGCAAGACGGCCAGTTCCGCAATATCAAATGCAAGCAGCCAGGCGGCGCGGTCGGGCTCCAGCCGCTGCGTCAAGTGGAAGCGCAGGCGCAGCGCCACGTTGAGCCAGGCCGACAGCGCGATCACGGCGAGACAGGCCCAGATCGGCAGCACGAAACCGAGCCCGAAATATACCGCCAGCACGGTGGTGGTCTGGCCGATGATGGCGAGCCAGCGCAGCCGGACCAAAGTGTCGAGGCGCACATTGCGGCGCGGATGATTCACGGCAAGGCCGAGCGAGGGCATGGCGGGGAGTGTAACGCCCCGCCGCGGCGGCTCAAAATCACCGGCAATGGCGGCGGGGCTTGCGCTTCCCGCGGCGTAGCGTCACATCTTGCGCCAGCATGGACGCGCAGAACCCGCCAGCCATTTCGGTCGACCGCCTGGTCAAGCTCTACAAGGGCGTGGCGGCGGTCGACGGCATTTCGTTTCGCCTCAACCCCGGCTCGATCACCGGCTTGCTCGGCGGCAACGGCGCCGGCAAGACCACGACGATCGCGATGATCATGGGCCTGGTCACGCCCACCGCCGGCACGGTCACGGTGCTGGGCGCGCAGATGCCGAAAGAGCGCTATCGCGTGCTGCACCGGATGAATTTCGAAAGCCCCTATGTGGCGCTGCCGATGCGGCTCACCGTGCGGCAAAATCTGTCGGTGTTCGCGCAGCTTTACGCGGTGGCCGATATCGATGCGCGCATCGTGGATCTCGCGGCCGAACTCGAGCTCACCGAATTCCTCGACCGGCCGACCGGCAAGTTGTCGGCCGGCCAGAAGACCCGCGTCTCGCTCGCCAAGGCGCTGCTCAACCGCCCGGAAGTCTTGCTGCTCGACGAGCCGACGGCCTCGCTCGACCCCGATACCGCCGACTGGGTGCGCGGCCGGCTCGACCGTTATCGCCGCGCGCACGGCGCGACCGTGCTGCTCGCCTCGCACAACATGACCGAGGTCGAGCGGCTGTGCGAGCGCGTCATCATCATGAAAACCGGCCGCATCGAGGACGACGACACGCCAGCCCGCCTGCTCGACCGCTATGGGCGCGAGACGCTCGAAGAGGTGTTCCTCGACGTCGCGCGCGGACGCGGCGAACATCGCGAGGCCGCGCAATGACGGTGCTGTTGGCCGCATCTCGATCGTCGTCCCGGCTCTCGCTGCGCTCGGCCGGGACGACAGCGGAAAATGCTGTGCGACAAGTTCAGGAAGAGCAATGACCGACAGCGACTCAGGCCTCGACTTCTCGTTCAATCGCGTGCGCGCCATGGTGCGGCGCTACTGGTATCTGTTGCGCTCGTCCTGGCCGCGCGTGCTCGACCTGATCTATTGGCCGACGGTGCAGATGCTGATGTGGGGCTTTTTGCAGCTCTACGTCACGCAGCACGGCGGACCGTTCGCGCGCGCCAGCGGCGTGTTCATCGGCGCCGTGCTGCTGTGGGATATTCTGTTCCGCGGCCAGCTCGGATTTTCGATTTCGTTCCTGGAGGAGATGTACGCGCACAATCTCGCCAATCTGATGATGTCGCCGCTGCGGCCGGTAGAGTTCATCGCCGCCCTGATGATCATGAGCGTCGTGCGCTTGCTGATCGGCATGATCCCGGTCACGCTGCTCGCGCTTGGCTTCTTCGGTTTCAATCTGTGGTCGCTCGGCTTGGCGCTCGCCGCGTTCTTTGTGAATTTGATATTGACCAGCTGGTCGATCGGCATTTTCGTCGCCGGCCTGTTGTTGCGCAACGGCTTGGGCGCCGAGAGCATGGCCTGGACCATCATGTTCCTGTTTCTGCCGCTCACCTGCGTGTACTACCCGGTTACGGTGCTGCCCGGATTTCTGCAGGATGTTGCATGGGCGCTGCCGCCGACATACGTATTCGAAGGTATGCGCGCGCTATTGATCGATCATGTGTTCCGCGCCGACCTGATGCTGGAAGCTCTGGCGTTCAATGTCGTGCTGTTCGCGGCTGCGTCATTCGCTTTCCTGATGCTATTGCAGAGCGCGCGCCAGCAGGGCGCGCTGCTGCAAACCGGTGAATAAGCCGAAAAGCAACGTATTTATAGTGGCTTACAGCCGGTTTTCCGGGTGTAAACGGGATGCGAAGGACTTATCGCTATGTTGACGATATGACAGAAAAGCGACACGGTACCGCAACGCAGCAAGGTCCGGGGACCAAGTCCATGCCGATTGGCGAATTCGACGGGGCAGCCACACTGCCCGGTGACCAGGGCATTTTGCTGTCGACGCCGATGTACTGGCTGTACGAGATGGCGCAGGCCGCGCTCAATCCCTCGCGCGCGGTCGCCGATGCCACGCGTCTGTTCTTCAAGAACCCGGCCAATCCGTTCGCGCATACCACCTACGGCAAGTCGGTCGCCGCGGCAGCGGAATTGTTCGAGCGCTCCACCCGCCGCTATCGCCGGCCGGAATGGGGCATCGACCGGGTGACGGTCGGCGCCGAGCATGTTCCGGTGCACATCACCGCCGTGTGGGAGCGCCCGTTCTGCAAGCTGTTGCATTTCGAGCGCGCCTTCGCGCGCACGCCGCGCCGCCCGCAGCCGAAACTGCTGATCGTGGCGCCGATGTCGGGCCATTACCCGACGCTGCTGCGCGGCACGGTGGAAACCTTCCTGCCCAATCACGACGTCTACATCACCGAATGGGCCGATGCGCGCATGGTGCCGCTGGCGGACGGCCGCTTCGATCTCGACGACTATATCGACTACATCATCTCCATGCTGCATGTGCTGGGCGGCGACGTGCACGTGGTCGCGGTGTGCCAACCCTCGGTGCCGGTGATGGCGGCGGTCTCCTTGATGGAGGCCGAGCAGGATCCTTACGTGCCGCATTCCATGGTGCTGATGGGCGGACCGATCGACACCCGCATCAATTCCAACGCGGTCAACAAGCTGGCGGAAACGCGCGGGCTCGACTGGTTCCGCAGCCACGTCATCACCAAGGTGCCGTTCCCGCATCCCGGTTTCATGCGCGACGTCTATCCGGGCTTTCTGCAATTGCACGGCTTCATGAGCATGAATCTCGACCGCCATATCGAGGCGCACCACAATCTGTTCCTGCATCTGGTCAAGGGCGATGGCGATTCGGCGCAGAAGCACCGCGAATTCTACGACGAATATCTCGCGGTCATGGATCTCGCCGCCGAGTTCTATCTGCAGACCGTCGATACCGTGTTCATCCGCCATGCGCTGCCGAAGGGCGAGATGACCCATCGCGGCCGGCGCATCGATCCCGCGCAGATCAAACGCGTCGCGCTGCTGACGGTGGAAGGCGAGCACGACGACATTTCCGCGGTTGGCCAGACCGAGGCCGCGCACGTGTTGTGCGCAAATATTCCGGCCGAGGACAAGGCGCATTATCTGCAGACGGGGGTCGGTCACTACGGCGTGTTCAACGGCTCGCGCTTCCGCGCCGAGATCGCCCCGCGCATCGCCGATTTCGTGCTGTCGCGCAATGGGCGCGGGCGCGGTGCCCATCCGGGTTCGGCCAAGGTGGCCTCGGCCAGCTGATCGGCGCTTCGCCGCCGCACGCCGGCGGCCGTTTATGACAGCGTAAGCCCTTGCGTAGCTGCGGCATTTCCGGCCGCGCAAAACCGCGTGGCGAACGGCGGCGAATATGGCAGTATTTCCGCGGCGATTTGCGATTCCGCGGATTTTACGAATGCCTCTGCGCGCGCTGCTCTACCGCCGGCCGAGCGAACCGCCGGCGATCAGCATCACCTTCGAGCGCGAAATCTATCTGGTGCGCGTGCGCCGCCACCGGCAGGCCCGGCGCTATACGCTGCGCATCCATTCGGTCACGCGCGAAGTGGTGCTCACCATGCCGCCGCGCGGCAGCCTGAAGCAGGCGCGCGAATTCGCGCAAAAGCACGGCGGCTGGATCGCGGCGCGGCTCGGCCGGCTGCCCGAACCGGCGCCGTTCGCGCACGGCGCCGTCATCCCATTGCGTGGCGTCGATCACCGCATCGTGCACCGGCGCGACCGGCGCGGCACGGTATGGATCGAGGGTGGCGAGGGAAACGAACGCCTGCTCTGCGTTGCCGGCGAGGCGCCGCACATCGCGCGGCGGATTTCGGATTTTCTCAAGCGCGAGGTCAAAAGCGACCTGGAAGCCGCCAGCCGCCGCGCGGCCGACGCGCTCGGCGTCGCGGTCAAGCGGGTGTCGATCCGCGATCCGTCGAGCCGCTGGGGCTCCTGCTCGACCACCGGCGTGCTGTCCTATTCGTGGCGGCTGATCTTCGCGCCGCCCTTCGTACTCGACTACCTCGCCGCGCACGAGGTCGCGCATCTCGTCGAAATGAACCACTCGCGCCGGTTCTGGCGCGTGGTCGAGCGCATCTGTCCGCACGTCGCGCGCGCCAAGTCCTGGCTCGACGCCCACGGCGCCGACCTGCATCGTTATGGTATGGCTGATCCGCGCTAGCATCGCGGCAGGTCTTGCGGTAGTCACCGTCCATGCTGCGTCCCGGCACTTTCGCGCTCACGGCATTTCTGGCGGCGTTGAGCGCGATCGGCCCGCTCACCACCGACATGTACCTGCCGTCGCTGCCGGATATCGCGCGGCTCTTGGGCGCCTCGACCGCGCAGGCGCAGCTCACGGTCTCCTCCTATCTGCTCGGTTTTGCCGTCGGCCAGATTTTCTACGGCCCGCTCGCCGACCGGCACGGGCGTAAACCGGTATTGCTGGGCGCCATGGCGCTTTATTGCGCGGCGAGCCTTGCTTGCGCGCTGTCGACCTCGATCGAGATGCTGATCGCGGCGCGCGCGCTGCAGGCGCTCGGCGGCTCCGGCGGCATCGTGCTGGCGCGCGCCATCGTGCGCGATCTTTATTCGGGCGCGCGCGCCGGCCGCGAATTGTCGCTGATCGGCGCCGTGATGGCGCTGGCGCCGGTGCTGGCGCCGCTCATCGGCGGCGTGCTGCAGACCGGCTTCGGCTGGCGCTCGGTGTTTTTCACGCTGGTCGGCGCCGGATTGGCGGGCGCCGCGATCGTCTGGCCGCTGATGCCGGAAACGCTCAGTCAGCGCGCGGCCGATCCGGTATCGCCGGCCACCATGCTCAAGTCCTATCGCATGATGGCGCGCAATCCGGCCTATCTCGCTTATCTCGGCCTCGCCTCGACCAGCTTCGCCGGACTGTTCGCCTGGATTTCCGGCTCGTCCTTCGTCCTGCAATATCTCTATGGGCTCACGCCGTTCCAATTCGGCGTTGCCTTCGCCGTCGGCTCGGCCGGTTACATGGCCGGCACGACCTGGGCCGCGCGGCTGGTGATGCGGCACGGGCTCGACGGCACGCTCGGCGTCGGCGCGGCGGCGATGGCGGCCGGCGGGCTCGCCATGGTGATGGCGGTCGCGCTCGGCTTAACCGCCGCCGCCTCGCTGGTATTGCCGATGGCGCTTTATCTCGCCGGTCTCGGCATGGTGCTGCCGCAGGCGATCGCCGGCGCCATGACGCCGTTTCCGGAGCGGGCGGGCGCGGCCTCCGCGCTGCTCGGCTTCGTGCAGCAGAGTATGTCGGCGTTGTGTGGGGCGGTGGTCGGAGCCCTGCTCGGCAAAAGCGCCTGGCCGCTTGCGGCGATGGTGGCGGCGATGGGCTGCGCGACGCTCGTGCTTTGGATTGTGACGCGCGCCTTGCGCGCCAGCGTCGCCAAACAGCACTAATTTCTGCCGCGCCCGAACAGATTGTCGAGCAGCCAGCCGTCAAGACTGGCTCCGCGCGCGCTCGGCGGATTGCCAGCGGCTTGGATGGGCGCCGGCGGCGCCATGCCGACCGTTGTCGGCGCATTCCCGCCGCTGAACAAACCGGACAGCATGCCGCCAGCCGGCGCGCCGGGCAGGGCGGCGACCGGAACGCCCTGATGGACGCCGCGCATGAAACGGCTCCAGATTTCCACCGGCAGCCCGCCGCCGGTCACCTTCTTGGTGGGCGTGCCGTCGTCATTGCCGAGCCAGACGCCGGTCACCAGATGGGCGGTGTAGCCGATGAACCAGGCGTCGCGGAAATCCTGCGAGGTGCCGGTCTTGCCGGCCGCCGGCCAGCCGGTGAAGGTGGCATGGCGGGCGGTGCCGATAGCGAGCGTCTGCTGCATCATCTCGTTCATCATCGCCACATAGCGCGCCTCGACGATGCGGCCGAGCGCCTGATCGTTGCGCGCGTAAAGCAGCTTGCCGTCACTCGCGGCGATACGCTCGATCACGTGCGGGACCACGGCCAGCCCGCCATTGGCGAACGGCGCGTAGGCGCTGACCAATTCGAGCGGCGAGACTTCCGAGGTGCCGAGCGCGATCGAGGCGTTGGGTTCGAGCTTCGAGGCGATGCCGAGCCGGTAGGCTGTGCGGATCACCGCCGCCGGCGAAAACTCCATGGTCAGGCGCACCGACACCGTGTTGAGCGACAGCGCCAGCGCCTTGCTGAGCGTGACCGGACCGAAATATTCGTGTCCGTAGTTTTCCGGCTGCCAGCCTTTGACCTTGATCGGCGCATCCAGACGCACGCTGTCGGGGGTTAGCCCGTGTTCGAGCGCGGTCAAATAGACGAACGGCTTGAAGGCCGAGCCGGGCTGCCGCTTGGCGGCGACGGCGCGGTTGAACTGGCTCGCGCCGTAATTGCGGCCGCCGACCATGGCGCGCACCGCGCCGTCCGGCGTCATCGCCACCAGCGCGCCCTGGCTGACGCCGTTCTTGTCGCCCTTCTGCGCCAGTTCCTCGGTGAGCGCCTGTTCGGCCTCCGCTTGCAGTCCGGAATCGATGGTGGTGCGCACCACGATATCCTCGTCGACGTGGCCGAGCACGTCGTTGATCGCGTCCATAACCCAATCGGCGACATAGTTGACCGAGCCGCCGCCGGCCTGCGCCACCACGCGCGGCGGATGCGCGAGCGCGACCTTCTCGCTTGCGGGCGTGATGAAGCCGAGCTCGGCCATGGCGGCGAGCACGGTTTGCGCGCGGTGCTCGGCGCCGTCGAAATTGCGCGTCGGCGCCAGCCGCGACGGCGACTTCACCAGGCCGGCGAGCAAGGCCGCTTCCGGCAGCGACAACTGGCGCGCGGATGTCCCGAAATAACGCTGCGAGGCCTGCTCGATGCCGTAGGCGCCGGAGCCGAAATAGACGCGATTCAAATAGAGTTCGAGTATCTGCGTCTTGGAGAATTTGCGCTCCAGCCAGAGCGCCAGCAGCATCTCCTGCAGCTTGCGATGGACGGTGCGCTCTTGCGTCAGAAAAAGATTTTTCGCCAATTGCTGCGTGATGGTGGAGGCGCCTTGCGCCACGCCATGGTGCAAAATATTGGCGACCACGGCGCGCGCGATGCCGTAAGGGTCGACGCCGTAATGCTCGTAGAAGCGCCGATCCTCGATGGCGATGAAGGCCTGCGGCACGTAGCTCGGCAGTTCCTTCAGCGGCAGCACGGCGCCGCCGGCATCGCCGCGGGTGGCGAGCGGGCGGCCGCTGACGTCCACGATCTGGATGGAAGGTGGCCGCTTGGGGATTTCCAGCGACTGGATCGGCGGCAGATGCGCGCCGGTCCAGGCAATGACGCCGACGCCGCCGATCATGAGCCAGAGGCCGAACACCAGGCCCCAATAGATCGTGCGGCCGATCAGCGAGCGTTTGCGGCGCGGCTTACGCGGCTGCCGCGCACGTTTTCGTTTGGATGGCTTGCCGGAACCGCCCGTGGCGCGGTCGCCTGGCGCGACGCGCAGTTCAGGACCGCTGTCGAACACCGGCTCCCGGCGCGCGCCCGAATGTCCCCTGCCTAGCGCCATCACGCGACCCAAACGCACACACCGGCGGCTTTCCGCCGAGCCCCGGGGCACGCTAAACGGGGCGGTTTAAGGGGTCGTTAAGCGCGGATTGGTGAGGAAATCCGGGCCTTGCATTGCATCAATCAGGCGTGGGCGAGCGACTTGCTGCGCCAGCGCTCGATTTCCGCCAGTTCGGCGTCCGGCCGCTCGGCGACGACATCGCAGCGGCCGAGATAGATCGCTCCCGTCTCGCCGTCGATCGAGAGCCAATCCGCCTCTTTGAGCGCCGTCCCGGCAAGACGCGCGCCGTGGGCTGCGGCATCGACATTGAGCCCCGCGCATCCGACGATGCAAGGCTTGCCCATCTGGCGCGCCACCAGCGCGGCATGCGCGGTGCGGCCGCCGATGGCCGTCACGATTCCCGCCGAGACCGCAAAGCCGGCGACATCGGCAGTGCTGGTATCGGGCCGCACCAGGATCACGGGATCGCCGCCGGCCGCCATCCGTTCGGCGGCCGCCGAATTGAAAGCTATGCGACCGACCGCGATCCCGGCCGACGCGGGTGTCCCGCGCGCGATCGGCGCATGCACACCGGTGAGCCGCTGGCGGGCGAGCTTGTCCAAATCGACTGCCGTTGAGCCGGCGCAAGGCTTGCGCCGGCGTGAGCAGGCCTTCCTTGACGAAGTCGATCGCGAAACGCAGCGCGGCCTGCGGCGTGCGCTTGGCCGAACGGGTCTGCAGCATCCACAATTTGCCGTCTTCGATGGTGAATTCGATATCCTGCACGTCGGCAAATTCGTGTTCGAGCCGCGCCAGCGTTGCGCGCAATTGCGTCGCCACCGCCGGCAGCGAATGGGCAATCGCCGCCTCGGTTTCCGGGCTGCGGCTGCCGGAGACGACGTCTTCGCCCTGCGACTCGAACAAGACGTCGATGATCGGTTGCGCCGCGCCGGTCGATGGATCGCGCGAGAATGCGACGCCGGCGCCCGAGGTCAGCCCGCGGTTGCCGAACACCATCGCTTGCACGGTGGCCGCGGTGCCGGCCAAGCCGTCCAGATGCTCGAGCCGGCGATAGGTGGTGGCGCGATCGCTCATCCATGAGCGGTAGACCGCCTTGGCTGCGCTCTCCAGCTGCTCCATCGGATCTTCCGGCAGGGTGAAATCGTCATCGTCGACCAGCTCCTGGTAGGATCGGGCAAGGCGCTCGGTCGCTTCGCTGTCGAGCGCTTGTGCGCCGGCGGCGCCTTCGGCGGCGACCAATTCGCCGCGCCGTCCGGTAAATTCCGCCATGTCGACGCCAAGGACGACATGGGCGTAGCTTTCGATAAAGCGCCGGCGGCAGTCCCAGGCAAAGCGCGGATGGCCGGTCATGCGCACCAGGCCGTGCACCGCTTCCAACGTGCAGCCGACGTCGAGCACGGTATCGAGCATCCCGGGCATCGACCGCGCGGCGCCCGAACGCACCGACACCAGCAGCGGCCGGCGCCGGTCGCCGAACAGTTTGCCGGTGACGCCCTCGAGGAACTTGATTCCTTCGCGTAGACCGACGGCCAGCTGTTGCTTGGCGTGGTTGTCGCCGCGCACGATCGCGGCACAAAGATTGACTGGCAGGACAAAGGCGGGCGGTACCGGCAGGCCAAGCGCCGCCATGTGGGAGAGATTGGCCGCCTTGGCGCCGACGACATCGGCGGAGTGCCGCTTGCTCGATCCATCCCCGATACGCACGATCTGCATGACGATTCCCACCTATGCCGACAGATCGGCGAGCACGTGCCGGCGCAACAGATGGCCGAAGCCGGCCAAGCGGTCGGTCGACCGCTCGATCGCGCGCGCAAGTTCGAGCGCCGGCAGCGCCGTTTTCAGATCGAATTCGCCGCGCAGGACGAGAGCGGTCAGCGCGCGTTCGGCGGCGTCGCCATCGTGTTCGGCTTCGATCAGCCGGTCGACCGCGGCCAGCGCGTCCTCCGTATCGACCCGCTGCCCGTCCGGGATATTGGCGGCGGCGGCGGCGCCCGCTGCGGCGGCTTCGGTGCCGGCGACTGCGGCCGCGCAGAGTTCGGCCAGCGGCTTGAGCAGGTCGGGCGCAACTTCGGCCGGCAGCAGCGAAGTGAGGAACGCCGCCTGCTCGAGTTCGTCGATTGCTTCCTCTGTCCTGTTCACCAGCTGCTCGACCGTCGGGTCGGCGTCGAAGCGGGCGATCTCCTCGCGCGCCGTGATGACGATCTTGTCGGCCTTCTCTTCGATGCGCCGCGCCGCGCTCGCCAAGGCGTCGCGATCGAACGGCTGGCGCGCCTGCCGCTGGGCGATGAAGTGCGCGATGCCGGCGGCGATATCGCGCGCCAATCCGGCCTGACTGACGACAATCGCCAGCAACGCGCCGTCGACGCGTTGCAGATGCCGCACCAGCTCGGCCTCGATGCGATCCCTGGCCAGGCGGATCGAGCCGCCTTCCAGCAAGGCTTCGGCGGAAACCTGCAGCACGGTCTTGAGAAAATCCACCGCCGCGTCGCGCCCGAGCGCGCGGTCCAGCCGCTCGCCGAATCCGATCCGCGTCGGGGTCGCGTGATGCACGGCCGCGGCGACCAGTTCGCTGCCGCCGAGCGAAAGGAAGCCGCGGTGGCCAAAACGATGGCGCGCCGCCCAATCCAGCACGCGCACCGCATCGCCCTTGGAAACCCACGCCTGCAGGATCTTGCGGGCCTTGTTCCAGTCGATCAGGAAAACCAGCGATGCGCCGATCGCTTCGAGCAAGGCGTCGCGGCTCTTCTCGCTGTCGGTCAAACAACGGCCGGTGGCGAGATAGAACGCCTCATCGTCGCCCAGGCCCGCCGCGCTCTTGCGCTCTAATCCGCTCCATTGCACGGGGAAATTCCGCAACAGGCCGGTGAAGAATTTCGCCCGCGCCAGATGCACGTCGGTATACGTGATCGTCACCGCGCCGGCTTCGACCGCGATCACGACCACGTGCGCCTCGGTTTCGCCGATGTCGTTCTGGATGGTGAGGCGCGCACCTGACCGCGCTGCCGTGGTCGCCAATCCGGGGTGATCGAATTTGAGCTTGCGCGTCGACTCGACGCCGCGCATGAAAGCTTCCACGGCGGGGCGGTCCTGCGGCAGCAAGCTGTGCACATGGGCCCCAGCCAAGACCTCTTCCGCATGCGCCGCGGACAGCCGATTCAAGGCCTTGTGCAGGTCCATGACCAGGCGATGCAGGCTGTCGCCTTTGCCGTCGGAAAGCCCGGTCAGCTTGGCGATCTGCGCCAACGCGATGCTATCCGTCGTTGGCGGCGCGGCGGCCTCCTTGAGCGCGCACAGCCGTGCGAGCGCCGCATCGCCCTCGGCGGCATCCGCCGCTTTGACTGCCCGCGCCATGGTGGCGACATCGTCGCCAATGGCGCCAGCCAGGCCGCCGAGGCCGGGCGCCGTGATCTGCTCGCCCGACGCCAGGCCGGCGCCATCGACCAGGGTTTGCATCGCCGCGGCATCGATACCGGCGGCGCGGCACTCGTCGGTCAGGTCGAAGCGCGCGCGGCGCGGATCGCGCGCGTGGCGCGCGGCCGCCTGCAATACGCTCAGGCGTATTTTCACCCGGTTGTTGGCGGCCAGTCCTTCCGCAATGAGGGCCGGCAGCAAGATATCGGCCTGTCCAAGCCGCTCGATGATTTGCGATTTCATGCGTTGGCACCCGCGATGTCATGGGCATTTCCGCATGCTCGCGTGGCCCCGGCATTGAGCCAGATCAGTCACCGGAATGTCACAAAACCGCCCGGCAATGCGGCCCACCCGCCGCGGGCTATCGCCGGCGCGGCGGAAATTGTCACAGTATTTCCGGACCTTGCGAAGCCTGGCGGCGAATTCAGAGCTTGCCGTGCTCGCGTAGGACCTCGGCGGCGATGCGATGCGCCTCGTTGGAGGCAGGGATGCCGCAATAGAGCGTCAGCAGCAGGAGAATTTCCTGGATCTGCTCCGGCGTGCAGCCGTTCTGCACGGCGCCGTTGAGATGCACGCGCAATTCGTTGGGATGCCCGGCCGCCGCCATCATCGCCACCATGGCAAGCGACTTGGTCGCCGGCGGCAAGGCCGAGCGGCTCCAGACATCGCCGTAGGCATAGGCGTTGATGATGTGCTGCAACGGCTTGCCGAATTCGCCGAACGCGCTCATGCGCTTTTCCACGGCCTCGCGGCCGAACATCTCGATGCGCAGTTTCAGGCCGCGCTCGTGCTGATCGTTCTCGTCCATCGGTTGCTTCCTTTCGATACCGCGGCGGGCGCAGTTTATTGCAGCGGGATGCCGGCGGCTTCGCGAACCGCGTTCCATCGCTTGTATTCGCTCGCCATGAAATCGCCGAACTGCTGCGGCGTCGAGCTCTTGACCACCACGCCGACCGTCACCAGGCGCTTCTTGACGCCTTCGTCGGCAAGCGTTTCATTGAGTGTCTTGTTCAGCTTGGCGATCACCGCCGGCGGCGTGCCGCGCGGCGCAAACAGGCCGTACCAGGTGGTGACGTCGTAGCCGGGCAAGAGGCCGGACTCGATGGCGGCCGGCACGTTCGGCACCGCCGGAAAGCGGTCCTTGCCGGTGACCGCGAGCGCCTTGAGCTGGCCGGACTGCACATGCCCGATCAGGGCCGACACCGTATCGAACATGATGTCGGCATGCTTGCCGAGCACCGCGTTGAGGGTTTCCGGCGTCGAGCGGAACGGCACATGCAGCAGCTCGATTTTCGCGCTCTGCCTGAACAGCTCGCCGGCGAAATGCTGGGTGGCGGTGAAGCCGGGGCTGGCAAACACGACCTTGCCGGGATGCGCCTTGGCGTAGGCAATCAGTTCCTTCACGTTGTTGGCCGGGAAATCCGGACGCGTGACGATCATCAGGCTGGCGGTTGCGATCTGTCCGACCGGCGCAAAGGCGGTATTGGTGTCGTAGGGCATCTTCTTGGTGGTGACGGCGGCGATGAGCTGGCCCGCGGTCATGATGCCGAGCGTGTAACCGTCGGGCGCGGCGCGCGCGACCACGTCGTTGCCCAGGATGCCGCCGGCGCCGGGCTTGTTCTCGACTACGATCGGCTGGCCGAGCTTGCTCTTGCATCGCGTCCGCCAGGATGCGGCCGATGATGTCGGAACCGCCGCCCGGCCCGAACGCGATAACGAGATGGATCGGCCGCTGCGGATAATCATCCGCGCGGGCAAAGCCGGCGCTCAACGGCAATAGACAAGCGATGGCGAGCCAAAGCTTCCTCATGACGTCCTCCCCGTGATGTTGCCGTGCCGCTCAAGGTTTTATTCCTCGGCGCCGGACTTCATTTATGATGACGCTGTTATCGAGATCGGCCTCGCCCGCGCGCACGCAGGCTTCCAGGACGTCGGCGTGCACCTCGAGCATCGACAATTTCTGACCTTTGCTCGCCGCCTGGTCGAGCATCAGGTGCACGTCCTTCAACGTCTGCTTGGCGCGGCCTTCCGGCGAGAAATCGCCGCTCAGCATTTTCGGCCCCTTGGTCTCCATCACCTGCGAGTAGGAGGCCGAACCGCGCGCCACCGCGAGAAAGGCGGCGGGATCGAGCCCGAGCCGTTCGGCGAAGACGAGGCCTTCGGCGAGCGCGAGCCGGTTCAAGCCGAGGATCAGATTGACCGCCAGCTTGGCGCGGCCGCCGTCGCCGATCTTGCCGACATGGAAACGGCGGGCGAACAGCGCATCGAATATGTCCCCGACCTCGTCGGCGATGGCGCCATCGCCCCCGATCAGGGCGACGCCGTCGCCGCGCCGCACCTGATCGCTGGTGCCGGACACCGGCACGTCCAGATAGCGGATGCCGCGCGGCATCACGCGGGCGGCGAGCGCGGCCACCTGGTCGGGGTCGCAGGTGCTCATGCACAGCACGATCTTGTTGGAACCTTCGCCCAGCGCCGGCAGCAGATGGTTCTCGATCACGTCCGCGACCTGATCGGTGTTGAAAACGGCGATAATGATGCAGCGCGCCGGCCCCGCAAGTTCGGCGATCGAAGCCACGGCGCGCCCGCCGATTTCGGCCAAGCGTGCGCGCCGGGCGGGATCGATGTCAAAACCGATAACCGGGATGCCGGCGTCAAGCAGCCGGCGGGCGTAGACTTCGCCCATCAGGCCGAAACCGACAATGGCAACGGGAGATTCGCGCATCGCGCCCCTTCGTGCGGGGGGAATATTACGCGAATGCGCGGTGCGCAAGCGAGCGAGGATTTAAGCCTCTCCGTTGCAACCGCGAGGCTGCCCGCGCTATGCTGTGCCATCCGGCTAGTTCGGGAACCAACCCGGCGGCGACAGGATTTCCATGGGAGGGAATAAACATGCTCTACCGGGCAGGATTTGCATCGGCGGTGGCAGCGGCGGCGCTCGCCTTTGCTCCAATCGCCGTGCAGGCACAGACCTGCGGCACGATCGAACTTGGCGCCGCGGTTTCGGCGACCGGCATCTACGCCGCCAACGGCCAGAACACCAAGAACGGCTACGAGTTCGCGGTCAAGAAGATCAACGACGCCGGCGGCGTGAAGATCGGCGGCAAGTGCTATCACTTCAAGGTCAAATATTATGACGACAAATCGACGCCGGCGCGCGCCGCGCAGCTGGTCGAGCGTCTGATCGATCAGGACAAGATCCAATACGCGCTCGGCCCCTACGGCTCGCCGCTGACCAAGGCGATCCTGCCGGTGATCGAGAAGTACAAGACCCCGCTGGTGCAGGGCGAGGCGGCCTCGCGCTCGCTGTTCACGCAAGGGTACAAATATCACTTCGGCATCGTCGCGACTTCCGAGAAATATATGACGCCGGTCGTCGACATGGCGGCGCAGATCGCCAAGAAGGCGGGCAAGGATCCCTCGAAGGTCAAGATCGCGATGATCTATCAGGACGACGCCTTCTCGCTCGACGTGCGGCAGGGCGTGGTCGACGCCATGAAGAAATACAAGATGACCGCGACCATCGACGACCGCATGCCGAAGGATTTGAACGACATCACCAGCTTCCTGACCAAGGTGAAGGCGCTCAAGCCCGACGTGCTGATCGTCTCCGGTCATGAAAAGGGCGCGGCCACCGCCGCGCGGCAGATGGCCGAATTGCAGATCCAGGTGCCGCTGGTCGGCATGACGCACTGCGAATCGGCCAAGATCACGCAGGACTTCCCGAAGGCCTCCGAAGACACGATCTGTCCCACCCAGTGGGATGAGACCATGAAGGCGAGCGATCCGATGTTCGGCACCGCCGCCAACTACAACACCGAAATGAAGGCGGCCTACGGTTACAAGGTCGTGCCCTATCAGACGGCACAAGCCTCGGCGGCGGTCTATGTCTGGTATGACGCGTTCAAACGCGCCAATTCGCTCGACAAGGAAAAGCTTCGCCAGGCGCTGACCAAGACCAATCTGGAGACCTTCTACGGGGGCATCAAATTTGCCGCCGACGGCAGCAATCCCGGGAAGGAAATCATCCTGCGGCAGATTCAGCACGGCAAATATAATGTCGTATGGCCGGAAAAAGTCGCGGCCGCCAAGCTGAACTATCCGCGCGAGGCTCAGTACTGAGTACGAACAAGTGGAGGCGGGCGAACCAAGCGCCCGCTTCCACGCTTTAACGGGCGCGCCTGCGGCCGCAGCGCGGCCGGGCGGCTCGATCCGGTTATTGGCCCGGCCGCCGAGGGCGCACGATGGACCATATTCTTGAGAACATCTCGATCCTGACCGCCGCGCCGGTGCTCAACATCGGCCTGCTGATCGACGGCGTGCTGATCGGCTCGATCTTCGCGCTCGCCGCCTATGGGCTCGCGCTGGTGTGGGGCGTGATGAACGTCAAGAACCTGGCGCAGGGCGACTTCATTATGCTCGGCGGCTATGTCACCTGGAACCTCGGCCGCCACGGCATCGATCCGCTGCTCGGCGTTCCGTGCGCCTTCGTGTTGCTGTGGGGGTTCGGCTGGGTGGTCTACCGCCTGGTCGTGAGCAAGGTGATCACGCGCGATTTGTTCACCTCGCTGCTGGCCACCTTCGGCATCGCCATCGTGATCCAGCAGAGCCTCAATCTCGCCTTCGGCCCGGACACCCAGTCGGCGCAATCCGGCCTGCCCACGCTGCAGTTCGCCGGCGGGCTGGTCACCGTGCCGGTCACCCGCGTCCTCGGCTTTGGCTTGGCGGTCGTGCTGGCGCTGGCGGTGATCGTGTTCATGAAGAACAGCCGCATGGGGCAGGCGATCCGGGCGACCGCGCAGGACGCGCGCGCCGCCCGCGTGCTCGGCATCGATACCGAGAAGGTCTACTCCTTCACCTTCTGCCTCAATGCGGCGATCTGCGGGGCGGCCGGCGCGCTGGTCGCCCTGGTGTGGAACGTGCAGCCGTTTCTGGGCACCACCTATTCGATCCGCCTGTTCGTGATCGTCACCGCGGCCGGCTTCGGCAATCTGCCGGCGGTGATCGCCGCCGGCTTCGGCATGGGCGTGTTCGAGCAGTTCGGCGGCTTCCTGCTCGGCGCCGAATTCCAGCAGGCGCTGATCGTGATCCTGCTGCTCGGCGTGCTGGCGGTGCGGCAGTGGCAATATTTGCGCGTGCGGCAGGCGGTGCAATGAGCCTCGTCTCCCGCCAGACGCTGCCTTATCTGCTGATCCTGGTGGCCGGCCTGTTCGCGCCGTTTTTGTTCCCGACCTACAGCAATGAAATCGCGGTGCTCTGGCTGATGATCGTGTTCGCCTCGACCTGGGACATCCTGGGCGGCCAGATGGGCTACAATTCGCTCGGCAACATCTTCTTCTTCGGCGCCGGCATGTATGTCTGCGCCATCGTGCAGATCGGGCTTTACTACAACGTGGGCATGTACACCTCGGGCGCCCGCACCACCCATATCGTTTTCACCAACGCGCAATATTTCACCGGCTTCGCGCTCGGCACCGTGGCGGCGGGCATCGCGTCCGCCGCGCTCGCGATCGTCGCCGGCTGGATCGTGCTGGCCTTGCGCGGGCCTTACTTCGCGATCGGCACGCTCGGCATCGCGATCGCTGCGGCGGAGTTGATTTCCTCCTGGGAATGGGTCGGCGCCGCCAGCGGCATCTCGATGCCGGTGTTTCCATACGGGCCGGAGCCGCAAAAGCTCTTCTTCTATTTTCTCCTGTTCGCGCTCGCCTTCGTGCTGCTGGTGTTCCTGCGCTGGCTCTATTCGACCAATTTCGGGCTGGCGCTCAACGCCATCCGCGACGACGAGGAAAAGGCCGAGGCGATGGGTCTGCACACCCGCCGCTACAAGCGCACCGCCTGGGCGATTTCGGCGGTTTTTCTCGGCATCGCCGGCGCCATCTTCGGCAACATGACCGGCTTCATCGAGCCGCGCGACATCGCCTTCCCCACCACCACGTTCAATCTGTTCATGGTCGTGATGGTGCTGCTCGGCGGCAAGGGCACGCTGTGGGGGCCGGTGATCGGCGCGGTGATCTTCCACACCATCAAGGAAGTGACCTGGACCTACTTCCTCGGTTGGCAATTCATCGCGCTCGGGCTCTTGATCGTCGTCACCATCGTCTATTTCCAGCAGGGCATCGTCGGCTGGCTCATGGAGAAATATCCCAAGACGTTCGCGCCCGGAACCATAGCCAAACGCGAGCCAGAGCCCGCGCTCGCGGTCGGGCTCGCGCCGCATGCGGAGGGCGCCGAATGAGCGACGCCATCATCGAGCTGGAAAACGTCACCAAATCCTACGGCGGCGTCATCGCCAATCACGCGGTGTCGCTGACCGTGCCGCGCGGCGCCATCACCGGACTGATCGGACCGAACGGCTCCGGCAAGACCACGCTGTTCAATTCCATCGTCGGCTATCACCCGATCGATTCCGGCTCGATCCGTTTCGACGGCCAGGAAATTTCGCAGCTGCGCGTGCAGGAGATCGCGCGGCTCGGCATGCTGCGCACGTTCCAGGCCACCCGCATCTACGGCAAGATGAGCTGCATGCAGAACATGCTGATCTCGATCCCGCACCGCAAGGCGGGATTGCTCGACATGTTCGCCTATGAGCGCGGCGAGGTCGTCGAGCGCGCCGAACATCTGCTGGCCTTCGTCGGGCTGTATGAAAAGCGCAACCTGCGCTCGGGCAGTCTCTCCTTCGGCCAGCAGAAGCTGCTGGAATTCGCCATGGCGCTGATGAACGAGCCGACCGTGCTGCTGCTCGACGAGCCGACCGCCGGCATCAACCCGACGCTGATCAACGGCCTGCTCGACCGCCTCAAGCGCGCCAACACCGAATTCGGCATTACGCTGTTCATCATCGAGCACAACATGCGCGTGATCATGAACACGGCGAGCAAGATCTACTGCATGGCGCATGGCGAGATGCTGGCGGCCGGCGAGCCGGGCGAAATCCAGCGCGACCAGCGCGTCATCGACGCTTATCTCGGAGCCAATTGATGGCGAGCGTCGAACCGGTCGGCGGCGGCTATCATGGCGGCGTGGCGCCGGCCATTTCGGTCGAGGAGGTGGCGCGCCAGGCGCTCGAAATCGCGCGCGACGTCGGCGTCGAGGAACTCGACGCGCTCGCCGGCGCCAATCCGCATCTGCGTATCGACAATCTCTATGCCGGCTACGGCAATATGGAAATCCTGCACGGCCTCAATCTGCGGGTCGGCCACAAGCAGGCCTTGTGCCTGATCGGTCCGAACGGCGCCGGCAAGTCGACCGTGCTGCATTCCATTTTCGGCTTCACCTCGGTCTATTCCGGATCGATCGCGACCGAACGCAACGGATCGCGGATCGACGTCACGCGGCTGTCCTCCAACGAGAAGCTGCGCACCGGCGGCATCGCCTACATCCTGCAGGACAAATCCGTGTTCCCCGGCATGACCGTGGAGGAAAATCTGTGGATGGGCGGCTATCTGATGGGCCACGCGGCGGAGGCCAAGCGCGCCGCCGAGAAGGTGTTCGACAAATATCCGCGCCTGGCGGCGCGGCGCAAGCATCCGGCCAAGGTGCTCTCGGGCGGCGAGCGCCGCCTGCTCGAAATCAGCCGCGCGCTGGTCATGGACCCGCAGATTCTGCTGGTGGACGAGCCCTCGATCGGGCTGGAGCCTCGATTCATCGACGCGGTGTTCGAGATTCTCGGCGACCTCCAGCACAAGGAGGGCAAGACCATCGTCATCGTCGAGCAGAACGCCAAGAAGGGCCTCGAGTTCGCCGACATCGGCTATGTGCTGGTGTCCGGCAAGCTGGCGCTCGCCGGCCGCGCCGATGATTTGCTCGCCAATCCGGACGTCAGCCGTCTGTTCCTGGGCGGATAAGGGGCTTTGCGAGGACCGGCAAGGTGATAGGTTCGCGCCGGTTGTCGATCAGCGCGGAATTTTCGTTTGGACACGCAGGTTATCATCGTCGGCGCCGGACCCGTGGGCTTGACGCTCGCCATCGATCTGGGCCGGCGCGGGGTGCGCTGCATCCTGCTTGAGCAAAAGGAAGCGCCGCAGTTTCTCCCCAAGATGGAGCGCTGCAACGCCCGCACCATGGAAATCTATCGGCGCATGGGACTGGCCGAGAGGATCCGCGCCGCCGGGTTTCCGCGCGCGGCGCCCATGGACGTGTTCATCGTCACCTCGCTGGTCGAGCCGCCGCTGTTGCATCTGCCCTATCCTTCGGTGGCGCAGGCGCAAGAGCAGATCGCGGCGTGCCATGACGGCACATTGCCGCTCGAGCCTTATCAGCTCATCTCGCAATACACGCTCGAGCCGCTGCTCAAGTCGGTCGCGGAAAGCCTGCCCAGCGTCGACGTGCGCTATGCGTGCGAGTTCATTTCCTTCGAACAGGACGCCGGCTCGGTCACCGCGCGAATCAAGACCGGCGGTGAGGATAGGCAGCTCAAGGCGCCCTACCTCGTCGGCTGCGACGGCGGCGCCAGCGCCGTGCGCCGCCAGCTCGGCATCAAGCTGCAGGGCGAGGCCAATCTTATGGAATTTCGGCAGGCCTTGTTCCGCTGCGACGATCTGTTCGAGCGCATCCCGATCGGCAAGGGCCGGCACTACCACGTCGCCGACGCGCATTCGACCTTTCTGATCGTGCAGGATTCGACCCGCCACTTTACCCTGCATGCCGTGGTCGACAGCGATGCGGAGATGACGAGCATGTTCGAACGGACCGTCGCCATGCCGGTGCAATACGAAATGCTCTCATGCGCGCCCTGGCGGCAGAACCTGCTGCTGGCGGACAGCTATGGCGCGGGCCGGATTTTTCTCGCCGGCGACGCCGTGCATCTGGTGATCCCGACCGGCGGTCTCGGCATGAACAGCGGCGTCGGCGACGCCATCGACTTGTCGTGGAAGCTCGCCGCCACGCTGCAGGGCTGGGGCGGGCCGGGCCTGCTGGCGTCCTACGAGATCGAGCGCCGGCAAGTCGGCGCGCGCAATGTCGAGGCCTCACGCTATGCTGCGCGCGGCCGGCGCGCCTGGCGCGCGGCCTGGCGGCCGAATATCCGCGATCGCACGCCGGAGGGCGCCGAGACGCGCGCCAACCTGGCCCGCATCGCCGACGTGGAGCAGCGCAAGAGCAACGAGATGATCGGCGCCGAGCTCGGCTACCGCTATAGCGGTTCGCCCATCGTCTGGCCGCAGGCGGGCGAGGGGCCCGCGCACAATTTCATGAAATATGAGCCGACCACCTGGCCGGGCGCGCGGCTGCCGCATCTGTGGCTCGCCGACGGCAGCGCGCTGCACGACCGCATCGGCGACGGCTATACGCTGCTGCGGCTTGCCGGCGCCAAGGCCGATGCGGCGCTTCTGGCGCGGGCCTTTGCCTGCTACGCCGCGCCGTTTACAGTGCTCGACATCGAGGAAGATCACCCGCGCGATATCTACGGCTGCGATCTATTGCTGCTGCGAGCGGACCTGCATGTGGTCTGGCGCGGCAACCGGCTCGACGATCCGGCCAAACTGGCGGCGATCGCGACGGGCCATTAATCTCCTTCTGTCATTCCGGGACGGCGCGTTAGCGCCGGACCCGAAATCCAGATACATAGTCTGTGTTTCCCTCTGGATTCCGGGTTCGCTCGCTTCGCGAGCGCCCCGGAACGACTCTGGAAAGAATTCGGGCATGTCGAAGAAACTGTCTCTCACCTTGGCCTGCGGCGATTACGAGATCACCAGGCCCCTGATGGAGGGCAAGGTCGAGGTCGACGGCGTCGATCTCACCCTGCTCACCGACATGGATTCGGCCACGCGGCATTGGCGTTTCTTGCGCAACGGCGAATTCGACGTGGCCGAAGTGTCGAGCTCGTCGTACTTGGCGGCGCGCGACAATGACTGGCCGTTTCGCGCCATTCCGGTCTTTTTGCACCGCCGCTTCCGGCACGGTTTCATGTTCATCAATACGGGCAAGGGCATTGCCAAGCCGGCCGACCTGAAGGGCCGCAAGATCGGCGTCAAGACGCTGATGACGAGTGCGGTGCTGTGGATGCGTGGCCTGCTCGAGCAGGAATACGGAGTGCCGTTGAACTCAATCGAATGGTTCGCGGAACTCGACGACGACGTCGATGTCAGCTTGCCGGCCGATATCAAATATACGCGGTTGCCGAGCGACAAATCGGTCGAAACCATGCTGGCCGAAGGCGAGCTCGACGCGGTATTTCATTCCGACCTGATCAAGCCGTTTCTCGCCAAAGACCCGCGCGTCGCCCGCCTGTTCCCCGATCATAAAGCCGAGGAAATGGCCTATTTCCAGCGCACCGGCATCTTCCCGATCATGCATGTCGTGGGGCTGCGGCAAGCGCTGGTCGAGCGGCATCCCTGGCTCGCGGTCAATCTGTTTCGGGCCTTCAACGAGGCCAAGGCCATCGCCATGACCCGCATGGCGAACCCGCGCATCGTGCCGCTCGCCTGGTACCGCAGCGCTTGGGAGGAACAGGAGCGCGTGCTCGGGCCCGACCCCTGGGAATATGGCCTGACCGACAAGAACCGCAACGTCCTGGAGACACTGGTCGGCTATTCGCATGCGCAAGGGCTGATCAAAAGGCGGCCGCGCTGGAGCAGCTGTTTCTCGATGTCGGCCAAGGCCGCAAGCGCGGCGAGGAATACCGCATCTAGGATTCTTGCGAGCGCGCGCTACAATCGATTCAACCGGGAAAGGGACGCTCATGTTCACGCACAAAAAATCGCTGCTTGCCGCCGCCGCCGTCCTCGCCTGCGGTCTTTCGGCCGCGAGCGCGCAGGAGAAGGTCTGGAAGCACGGCATTCTCGAAGCCAAGAGCGACTCCGGCATCATCGCCATGGTCGATAAAGGCGGCTTTGCCGAAAAGCGCGGATTGAAAGTCCAACTGCTTCAGATCAAGGCCGGCGCCACGCTGATGAAGGCGTTGATCGCCGGCGAGATCGACAGCGTCGACATGGGCGCGGCGGAATCGATCGTCGCCGGTGCGCGCGGCACCGGCGTCAAGATCGTCGGCTGCACCTGGCCGGGCATGCCGCAGGTCGTGCTGGCCAAAGCCGAGGTCAAGACGCCGGCCGATCTCAAGGGCAAGACCGTCGCTATCTCCTCGCCCGGCTCGCTGCCCGATCTGTTGTTCCGCGGCATGCTCGACGCCGAGAAAATTCCGGTTGCGGAGGTGAAGTTCGCGACCCAGGGCGCCGATCTTGACCGCTACAAATCGCTGCTCGCCGGCATCACCGATGCCGCCGTGGTGTCGAACGAGTTCGAGGCGGTGATGCCGTCGAACCTTCACGTGCTGATGAAGGCGAGCACGGTCGTGCCGAAATTCGTGCGCCTGTGTCTCGCCACGACGAACAAGGTGCTGGAAACGCGGCGCGACGATCTGGTGCGCTTCGTCGCGGCGGAAATGGACGCCTATCAATACGCCGCCACCCACCGCGACGCGACGATCAAGCTGGCGCGCGAGATGACCCACGCCAAGCCGGACGACAAGCGCGCCGAGTTCATTACCGATGAGGCATTGAAAGACCACCAGATCGATCCGAGTCTGGCGGTGCCGGCGGACCGCATCGAATGGATGCAGGAGCTGTTCGTCAAAGCCGGCGTGATCAAGACGGCCGTGCCGGTCAGCGCGCTGATCGACGCCAGCGTGCGCGACGACGCGGCGAAACTGGCTGGAAAATAGCGGGCGCGGCCAAGCGCGCTTATTTGGCCGCTTTGCCGCTTGCCTCCGGCGTCGCGAACAAGGCGATCAGCGCGCGCTTGATGGCGGCCTGGCGGGTCGGCGAGGCGATCTGCGCGCCCATCAGATCGGTCACATAGAACACGTCCACCACCCGCTCGCCGAAGGTGGCGACATGGGCGGAGGCGATGTTGAGGTTGAGCTTGGACAGCGTCGTGGTCATCTCGTAGAGCAGGCCGGTGCGGTCGAGGCCGGTGATTTCCACCATGGTATAGCGGCGCGACCACTGGTTGTTGACGGTGACCGTGGGTTCGAGCGCGAACGCCTTGATGCGGCCCTTGGGGGCCGCGCGCTTTTCCACCGCGTCGGGCAACCGCAATTCGCCGCGCAGCGCCTTCTCGATCGATTCGGCGACGCGGCGGGCGCGCCGCTCCTCGTCCTCGTCGCGATCGAATTCGCGCGACAGCGAGATGGTGTCGAGCGCGCGCCCATCGGTGGTGGTGTAAATCTGCGCATCGACGATATTGGCGCCGGCCATGGCGCAGGCGCCGGCAATGATCGACAACAGCCAGGGATGGTCGGGCGCCAGCACAGTGAGTTCGGTCACCGCGCCGCCGTCGAAGCCGATAACGGTCGCCAGCGATTTGCCGCTGTCCTCGGCGGCGCGCACGAACTCGGCGTGCTGGATTTTGTGCGGCAGATCCACTTTGAGCCAATAGGCCGGATAGAGCTTGCCGATATAGCTTTCCAGCCGCTCGGCTGGCCATTCCGACATCGCCGCGCGGAACTCGGCCTGCGCGGCGGCGACGCGCTGGGCACGGTTGACCTCCGAGAAGCCGCCGGTGAGCACCGGCTCGGTCTCGTAATAGAGTGTGCGCAGCAATTGCGCCTTCCAGCCGTTCCACACGCCCGGGCCGACCGCGCGGATGTCGGCGGTGGTGAGGATGGCCAATAGCTTCAGCCGTTCGGCCGACTGCACCAGCGCGGCGAAATTTTCGATGGTCTTGCGGTCGGACAGATCGCGCGACTGCGCGACGCTCGACATCACAAGGTGGTGCTCGATCAGCCAGGCGACGGTCTCGGTGTCGGTCGCGGAAAAGCCCAGCCGCGGGCAGAGCCGCCGCGCCACCCGCGCGCCGGCGATCGAATGATCCTCGACGCGGCCCTTGGCGATGTCGTGCAGGAACAGCGCGACGTAGAGTACGGGGCGGTTGCCGGGCGACAGCTTGTGGATCAGATCGGCGGCGAGCGACATGTCGGTGCTGCCGCGTTCGATCTCCGCCAGCACGCCGATGCAGCGCACCAGGTGCTCGTCCACGGTGTAGTGGTGATACATGTTGAACTGCATCATCGCCACGACCTTGCCGAAGGCCGGCACGAAGCGGCCGAGCACGCCCAGTTCGTTCATCCGCCGCAGCACGGTTTCCGGATCGTTCTTGGAGGTGAGGATTTCCAGGAACAGCTTGTTGGCTTCCTCGTCGTCGCGCAGCTTGGCGTCGATCAGCTTGAGCGAGCGGGTGATCGCGCGCATGACGTCGGGGTGGAGGGCGAGATTGTGCTTCTGCGCCAGATGGAAGACGCGGATCAGGTTGACTGGATCGTGCTTGAACGCATTGCCGCCGGCGACGGTGATGCGGTTCTTGTCGACGATGAAATCGTCGCTTCCGGCGAGCGTGCTGCGCCTGACCGGCCGCAACCGCGCCATCAGGCGGCTGAGCACCGGCACGCTCTTGGCGTGGCTGTCTTCCAGGTCGGCGCACAGGACGGCGGTGAGATCGCCGACGTCCTTGGCGATCAGGAAGTAATGCTTCATGAAGCGCTCGACGTCCTGCTGGCCGGGATGCTGGGTGTAGCCGAGCCGCACCGCGATCTCGCGCTGGATGTCGAACGACAACCGCTCCTCGGCGCGGCCGGTGACGAAATGCATGTGGCAGCGCACCGACCAGAGGAAATCCTCGCAGCGGCGAAACAGCTGATATTCCTGCTTGTCGAAGACGCCGCGCTTGATCAGTTCGTCCGGCTCGCGCACGCGGTAGACGTATTTCGCGATCCAGAACAAGGTATGGAGATCGCGCAAGCCGCCCTTGCCGTCCTTCACGTTCGGCTCGACCAGGTAGCGCGATTGTCCCGAGCGGCGCACGCGGTCCTCTCGCTCGGCGAGCTTGGCGGCGACGAATTCGGAAGCGGTGTTGCGCACCACCTCGTTGTCGAAGCGTTTTATCAGCTCGTCGAATAGCTTCTGGTCGCCGAGCAGGAATCTGGCTTCCAGGATGGCGGTGCGGATGGTCATGTCCGCCTTGGCTTGGCGGATGCATTCGTCGACCGAGCGGGTGGCGTGGCCGACCTTCAATCCGGTGTCCCACAGGCAATACAGGATCGCTTCCGCGATCGATTCGCCCCAGGCGGTCTGCTTGTAGGGCAGCAGGAACAACAGATCGATGTCGGAGCCGGGCGCCTGCAGCCCGCGGCCATAGCCGCCGGTGGCGATCACCGCCATGCGCTCGGCCTCGGACGGATTCTGCGACGGATAAAGATGCTGGCGCGCGAACTCGAACAATAGACGGATGATCTCGTCTTCCAGTCGGCACAGCCGCTCGGCGCAGCGCCGCCCGTGCCGATCCTTGAGCAGAAGTTGCTCGGCCCTGGCGCGGCCTTCGTTGAGCGCGGTCTTAAGCCGCTGCGCCAGCGCGGAGCGCAATTCGCGCCCGCCGCCGCTATGGGTGCCGGCGAGGCTTTCCAGGTCGGCGGCAAGCGCGCGGAAATCGATCAAATCGCCCGCGCTGCGGGTCGGATGTTCGGGCGCCGTGCGCGGGCCGGTTTCGAGGGCAAGCGAGGCCATGGGGGCATCGGGATAGCCGAGTGCGGGCTGCAAGTCACCCGCCCCCGGCAAAGATATTCGTCTAGCTCGTGAACTCATAAGAGCCCAGCCAAAAGCCGGCCGGCGCTCGCCGCCGACGAAATTCAGCTTTTGGGGGTAAAGCGGACATGACGCGGACACGTTGTAATGTTCGCTTATGACCCCCACAGCGGATAATCATATGGTAGTCATGCGAGCCATCAAACGGGTCACGGATGATAAGCCATGTTGGAAACTGACAAGGTGTTCGCCGGCTCGATTCCGGAAAACTACGACCGCTACATGGTGCCGTTGATTTTCAAGCCGTACGCCGCGGATATCGCACGACGCGCAGCGTCCTTGTCGCCAAGCGCCGTTTTGGAAACCGCCGCGGGCAGCGGGGTTGTCACCCGCGCCTTGGCGCCAAGACTGCCGCGGGGCGCAAGCTATATGGTAACCGACCTCAACCAGCCGATGGTCGACTACGCCGCATCGCGACAACCTCCCGACACTCGTATCGAATGGCGTCAAGCGGATGCTCTGGCGCTGCCGTTTGAAAATGCGGCGTTCGATCTCGTTTGTTGCCAGTTCGGCGCGATGTTCTTTCCCGACCGCATATTGGCCTACCGCGAAGCAAGGCGAGTTTTGAAGCCCGGAGGGCATTTTTTATTCAACGTATGGGATCGCATCGAGGAGAACGTTTTTGCGGATGATGTGACAAATGCTCTCGCAAAGATATTTCCGAACGATCCGCCGCGTTTTATGGCGCGCACGCCGCACGGCTACCACGATACGGCACTGATCCGCAGCGAGCTGGAGCAGGCAGGTTTCTCCCGTGTGGCGATCGAGACGAGAGCCGAACAAAGCCGTGCATCCTCGCCGCGCATTCCGGCCGTTGCTTATTGTCAGGGAACTCTTCTTCGCAACGAAATCGAGGCCAGAGACGCGGGAAAACTGGAAGCTGCAACCGACTACGCCGCATCCGTTATTGCGGAGAAACATGGCCGCGGCGAGGTTGCTGCCAAAATTCAGGCACACGTCATCGTGGCTGTGGTCTAGAGCATGATCCCGAAAAGTGGGTACCGGTTTCCCGCCTTCGCGAAGCCCGCTTCGGCGGGCGAAGGAAGGTCGGAAAAGATCATGCTCAAACAATAGGTGTTCGGATATGCCTGCATTTTGCAGGTGCGAAAGGCGCGCGCGAGGTTCCGCCGTGACGCGCGGGCCCGGGTATGGTTCCCTGCGCTCCTAAACGGGGCCGCCGGGCCAAGCCTGGCGGCGACAGAAAACAAAGCTGGGAGAGAAACGTCTATGCGCATGTTCCAGGTCTGCGTTTGCGGTCAGCCGTTAAAGCTCAACGAGCAACCGACGCCGCAACCGATCGGCACCCAAGTCTTGTTGAAGGTGCTCGCCGCCGGCGTCTGCCACAGCGATCTGCACCTTGCCGACGGCTATTTCGATCTCGGCGGCGGCAAGCGCATGAGCCTGCAAGACCGCGGCATGAAACTGCCGCTGACGCTCGGGCACGAGAATGTCGGCGAGGTGGTGGCGTTTGGGCGAGAGGCCAAGGGCGTCAAGCTCGGCGACGTGCTGCTGGCCGATCCGTGGATCGGTTGCGGCGTTTGCGCCGCCTGCCTGCGCGGCGAGGATTTTCTTTGCCGCAGCATGCGCAGTCTCGGTGTCTTTTCCGACGGCGGCTACGCCGATTATCTGATGGTGCCGCATCCGCGCTATTTGTTCGGCATCGGCGACCTGCCGCCGGCGCGCGCGGCGCCGCTCGCCTGTTCGGGCATCACCACTTTTAGCGCCCTGAAGAAGGTGCCGACAATCGAGGACGAGCCGACCGTGATCATCGGCGCCGGCGGGCTTGGACTGATGTGTCTCGGCCTGCACCGCAAGATGGGCGGGCACTCGGCCATCGTCGTCGATATCGACCCGGTCAAGCGCGCGGCCGCCAAGAAAGCCGGCGCCGCGGCGGTGATCGACGGCGGCGCGAGCGATGCCGTGCAGCAGATCATGCAGCTGACCGAAGACGGCGCCGGCGCCTGGGCGGTGATCGATCTGGTCGGCTCCTCGGCGAGCGCGCGCGTCGGCTTCGACAGCCTGGTCAAGGGCGGCAAATACATCATCGTCGGGCTGTTTGGCGGCGACTTCACGGTGTCGCTGCCGCCGCTGCCGATGCGGGCGCTGACCATCCAGGGTTCTTATCTCGGCAGCCTCAAGGAAATGGCCGAGCTGATGGAGCTGGTGCGGCGCCAGGGACTGCCGGACGTGCCGGTCACCACCCGCCCGCTCGAGGCGGTCAACGCCGCCCATGCCGACCTGCGCGCCGGCAAGATCGTCGGCCGCGTGGTGCTCACGCCGGCGGCGTGATCTCGCCTCGTCATTCCGGGCCGCTCGCGAAAGCGAGCGGACCCGGAATCCGGACGCGGATGCAGTGTTTGTATCTGGATTCCGGGTTCGCGACCTTCGGTCGCGCTCCGGAATGACAAGTTCATGGAGGTTTGAAATGGACGCAGCCGGCTTGCGCGCCATGCAGTCGCCGATGCTCGCCAAGACAGACTCGAGCAATTGCTCAAGCTCACCGAGCGCTATTGCGTGGTGTACCAGACCATCAAGGCGGGACCGCCGGTTGCGCTGAGGATGTCAGGGTTTGATATCTTCTCCACCTCTCCCCGTACGCGGAGAGGTCGGCCGCCAGACGCTGGGACTAGCGAGAGACGGCGGCGTAGGGGCTTTTCTTTCTTCGTTGTGTCGATAGTGCGCTCGCCCGGGACCGACAGCGGCGAATGTCGCGTGGGAAAGAGAAATTGCATGTCCCCCGATCTTTATTTCGCGCTCACGCTGATCGTCAAAATGGCCGTCACCGCGGCGTTTCTGCTGGCGGCGACGGTGACCGCCGAGCGCGCCGGGCCGCTGATCGGCGGGCTGGTGGCGACGCTGCCGATCAGCGCGGGACCGGTCTACATCTTCCTGGCGCTCGACCATGACGCGCATTTCATCGCGCAAAGCGCGCTCGCCAGCCTGGTCACCAATGCCGTCAATGTCGTGTTCGCGCTGAGCTACGCGCTGCTCGCGCAAAGGCGCAACTTGTTGGTCAGCATTGCCGGCGCCTTTGTGGCCTGGGTCGCGCTGGTCTGGGCGAGCGGGGCGGTCGCCTGGACGCTTGCGACCGCGGTCGTCCTCAATGCGGTCACGCTCGGCTTGGCATTTTGGCTGTCGGCGCCGTTGCGGCACGCGCCGATGCCGCGCGTGCGCACGCGCTGGTACGACCTCGTGCTGCGCGCGGCGATGGTGGCCCTGCTGGTCGGAACGGTGGTCACGCTGAGCTTCCGCATCGGGCCGACCGCGAGCGGCAATCTGGCGGTGTTCCCGATCGTGCTCACCAGCATCATGATCGTTCTGCACCACCGCGTCGGCGGGCCGGCCACGGCGGCGGTATTGGCGAACGCCGTGGTCGGGCTCGGCGGCTTCGCCGTCGCCGTTATCGTGCTCAATCTGACCGCCGACCGTCTCGGCTCGCCGCTCGCGCTGTCGCTGACGCTCGCGGTCTCGCTCGGCTGCAACTTATTGATTTATTTCGCGCGCCGGCGGGGAATCGCGAAATGATTGCGATGTCGCCCGCACCGGTGTTCCTGCTCGGCCTGCTGCTGAAGATCGCGATGACGGCCGGCATCGTGGTCGCCGCTTCGGTGGTGGTCGAGCGCTCGGGGCCGTTCGTCGGATCGCTGATCGCCTCGCTGCCGACGGCGGGCGGCGCCGCCATGATCATCCTGGCGATCGAACACCCGCCGTCCTTCATCGCGCAGAGCGCGGTCGGCAGCATGGTGTCGAACGCCGTGTGCGCGGTCTTTGCGCTCACTTATGCCGCGCTGGCGCAACGGCGCTCGCTGGCGGTCAGCCTCGGCCTGGCTTTCCTGGTGTGGCTCGGCGGCGCCGCGGCCTCGCGGCTGGTGGATTGGAACGCGGCCAGCGCCGTGTCTGTTGAACGCGGTCGTTTATCCGGTGGCGATCTTTGCCGGCCGGCGCTTCCGCGCCGAAGGCGCGGTGAAGCGCGTGGCGTTGAGCGGCGCCGATCTCGCCTGGCGCGCGGCGGTGGTGACGCTTTGCGTCATCGTCGTCACCGCGGCGAGCAATTCGATCGGCTCATATTTCTCCGGCGTCTTTGCTTTCTTTCCGGTGGCGATGGGGTCGTTCTTCGTGATCCTGCATCCGCGCATCGGCGGACCGGCCGCGGCGAGCGTCGCCGCGCATGTGCTCACCCCGCTGATCGGGCTGGGCCTGAGCCTCTTGGTCGTGCATTGGCTCGCCCAGCCGATCGGGGTTTGGTGGTCCTACGCGGCGGGCTTGAGCGTCGGCCTCGGCTGGAACGCGGCTCTGTGGGGCTTGCGGCGGTGGCGCCGGCAAGCGGCGTGAAGGGTCATTGCTTCTCGGTTTGGCCGAGCTTGCCCTTCAACATATAGAGCGCCTCCATCGCCTCGCGCGGCGACATTTCGTCCGGATTGAGCGCGGCAAGGGCGGCGATGACCCGCGCGAGCGCGTCGTCCGGCGGCTGCGGCGACGGCTTGTAGGGCGCCGCGAACAGCGGCAGGTCCGCGAAGCCCTTGGGCGCCGCGCGGTCCTCCTGCTCGAGCTTGGCCAGCACCAGTTTGGCGCGTTCGATCACGCTGGCCGGCAGGCCGGCGAGCTTGGCCACCTGAATGCCGTAGGAGCGGTCGGCGGCGCCCGCCACCACCTCGTGCAGGAACACCACCTCGCCCTGCCATTCCTTCACCCGCACGGTGGCGTTGTGTAAACGTTTAAGCGGTGCCGTCAGTGCGGTCAGTTCGTGGAAGTGCGTCGCGAACATCGCGCGGCATTTGTTGACGTCGTGCAGATGCTCGACCGTGGCCCAGGCGATCGACAATCCGTCGAAGGTGGCGGTGCCGCGGCCGATCTCGTCCAGGATCACCAGCGAGCGAGCGCCCGCCTGATTGAGGATGGCCGCGGTCTCCACCATCTCGACCATGAAGGTCGAGCGGCCGCGCGCCAGATCGTCGGCGGCGCCGACGCGCGAGAACAGTCGGTCCACCACGCCGATATGGGCGCTCTTGGCCGGAACGAAACTGCCCATCTGCGCCAGGATCGCGATCAGCGCGTTCTGCCGCAGGAAGGTGGACTTGCCCGCCATGTTGGGTCCAGTGATCAGCCAGATGCGTCCGGCTTCCGCCTCCTTCGGCGGTGACAGATCGCAATCATTGGCGACGAAGGGTGTGCCGTCGCGCGCCAGCGCCTGTTCCACCACCGGATGGCGGCCGCCGGCGATGACAAACTCGCGGCTGTCGTCGACTTGCGGGCGCGCATAGTCGCGCTCGGCGGCCAAGTGAGCGAGCGCGCTCGCCACGTCGAGCCGGGCGAGCGCCTCGGCGCATTCCTTGATCGGCGCGGTTTGCGCGATGACGCTGGTCGCGAGCCGCTCGAAAATTTCCAGCTCCAAACCGAGCGCGCGCTCGGCGGCGCTGGCGATCTTGGCTTCCAGTTCGCCCAGTTCGGTGGTGGTGAAGCGCACCTGGCCGGCCAACGTCTGGCGGTGGATGAAGCGCGCATTGAGCGGGGCGGTCAGCAGCTTTTCGCCGTGCTGGGCGGTGACCTCGACGAAATAGCCGAGCACGTTGTTGTGCCGGATTTTGAGCCCGCGCACGCCGGTTTCTTCCGAGTAGCGCGATTGCAAGGCGGCGACCACGCGGCGCGATTCGTCGCGCAAGGCCCGCGTCTCGTCGAGCGCCGCGTCGTAGCCTTCGCGGACGAAACCGCCGTCGCGCTTGAAGGCGGGCAGTTCGGCGGCGAGCGCGGCTGAAAGTTCCGCGGCCAGCATGCCGTCCGGCCGGCGGCAGGATTGCAGCGCATCGGCGATCTCCGCCGGATTGTCCTTGAGCGACGCCAAAGCGCGGGCAAGATCGGCGGCCGCCAGTACGCCGTCGCGGATGGCGGCAAGGTCGCGCGGACCGCCGCGCCCGACAGCCAATCGAGAAAGAGCGCGCGCGAGATCGGGCGCGGCCTGCAACCGCGAGCGCGTGTCGGCGCGCGCCGCCACATCGTCGACGAAAACTGCCACCGCGTCGAGCCGCCGCCCGATCGTCCCCGGATCGGTGAGCGGCGCCGACAAACGTTGTGCGAGAAGGCGCGAGCCGGCCGAGGTGACGGTGCGGTCGATCGAGTCGAGCAGCGAGCCGCGCCGTTCGCCGGCAAGCGTGCGCATCAGTTCGAGATTGCCGCGGGTGGCCTGGTCGATCGCCATGGTGGCGGAGGCCGCCTCGCGCACTGGCGGCGACAGCGGCGGGCGCTTTCCGATCTGCGTGCGCTCGACATAAGTGACGCAAGCCGCGGCGGCGGTGAGTTCGAGGCGCGTGAGCGCACCGAAGGACTCGCTCGTCGTGACCGCGAAGAAAGATGTCAGCCGCCGCTCGGCGCTGGCGCTGTCGAACACGTCACGGGTCAAGGGTGTCACCGCCGGCAGCTCGCGCCAATAGGGTGCCAGATCGGTGTCGGCGTAGAGCGCATCGGAGACTATGATCTCGCTCGGCTCCAGCCGCGCGATCTCGGCCGGCAGCGAAAGGCGGTCGCATTCGGTGATGCGAAATTCGCCGGTGGAAATGTCGATCCAGGCGAGCGCGAAGCGGGCGTCCTCGCCGCCCGAGGACAGCCGCGCGCGCGCAACGGCGAGCAGATAATTGTTGCGCTTGGCGTCGAGCAAAGTGTCTTCGGTGAGCGTGCCGGGCGTGACCAGGCGAATGACGTCGCGCCGCACCACGCTCTTGTTGCCGCGTTTGCGCGCCTCGGCCGGATCCTCGAGCTGCTCGCAGACCGCGACGCGGTGGCCGAGCGCGATCAGCCGATGCAGATATTCGTCGGCGCGCTCCACCGGCACGCCGCACATCGGAATGTCGGCGCCTAGGTGCTTGCCGCGCTTGGTGAGCATGATGCCGAGCGCGCGCGAGGCCACCTCGGCGTCCTCGAAGAACATCTCGTAGAAGTCACCCATCCGATAGAACAAGAGGCAATCCGGATTAGCGGCCTTGATCTCGATGTATTGCTCCATCATGGGCGTCACACGCGCATTCGCGTCGCCGGACGGCGGCTCGGGTTCGGACAGGCCGATGGGTTGCGTGAACGCCATGGGCGCGAAGGTTACCAGAAGGCATGGGCAAATCCATCTGCGCGAGCGGGCCACAAATGCGGTGTCATGCGTGGGCGTGACCCGCGCATCCCGCTTAGGGGGCGCCGTGCCCTCCTAAGCGAGCTGGCCAGGACATAGGCGAGCGAAGCGACGCCGTCCTTTGGACGGCTATGCCCGGCCATGACGACCCTCAGCTTGGAAACTTCACGCCCGTGATCGCCTCGAGATTGCCGTGCCAGATTTTCTCCTTGTCGGCCTTCGGCATATCGAGACTATCGAGGATGCGCAGTGTCTCGCGGGTGTACATGGTGCCCTTCTCCGGATCGAACGGGCAGTCGGAGGCGAACACGATCTTGTCGAGGTCGTAGAAGGCAAGTCCGGCATGGGTCGCAGGCTCCCCGCCGAACACAGCGGTGTCGGCGTAGAATGAATGCTTGAAATAATCGAGCGGGCGCTTTTTCAGGCTCTTGAGGATCGCGCCCAAATTCTCGTCCGATGTGCGCGAGCCGAGCTGGTCCCAGCCCGGGCCGATGCGGCCTTCCAGCATCGGCGCGATGCCGCCGAAATGATGCGTGATGATCTTCAGGTTTGGATATTTATCCATGATGCCGGAGAATACCAGCCGCGCCATCGCCGCCGTGGTTTCGTAGGACCAACCCAAGGTCCACCAAATTTCGTATTTCGATTTCTTCTCGCTGAGATAGTCGGGGAAATTGGCGGCGCGCGCCGGATGCATCCAGATCGGCTTGTTGAGCTTTTCCATGGCGGCAAAGAACGGCTCGAACGCCGGATCGTCGAGCGGCCGGCCGGCAATGTTGGTGTGGATCTGCACGCCGAGAGCGCCGTTCTTGATCGCGCGTGTGACTTCGCGCACGCCGGCATCGGGCGCGGCGATCGGCGCTTCCGCCACCCAGCCGGGAAAATAATCGGGATATTTCTCGCAAATCTCGGCAAAGCCGTCGTCCACCAGCTTGGCGTATTCCTCCGCCAAAACGCCGTCGCCCTTGGCCATGACCTCCAAAGGCGGCATAGGGTAGGACAGGATCTGCGCGTAGTCGTCGAACTGCTCGACGACCTTCCGGCGCACATCAAGATCATGAATGCTGGGGATTTCGCGCACGCGCTTGCCGATATTGGGAATGGCGCCTTCCACGATCTTGTTGAAAAATAGCTCCGGGATGAAATGGGTATAGGCGTCGACGCGCATGAATTTTTCTCCGTTACCGATATTTGTTGTTGCAGCGGTTCAATAGGGCGTGATGACGTTGAGCAGCGCCTGGCGGCGCCCGCTGACGACGGCCTCGCGTGCGCGCGTCAGCGCGTTAGCAAGGTCGGCCGGCTTCTCCACGCGCTCGGCATAGGCGCCTTGCGCTTGCGCCATCGTCTCAAAGGCCGGCGACGGGTCGAGATCGGCGAGGCTGCGGCCATCATTCTCGCCGGCGACGCCGTCCTTGAACATCGACAGCGTGGCGCGACGCACCGCGCCGTAGCGGCTGTTGTTGAATACGATGGTGAGGATCGGCAGCTTTTGGGTGGCGGCGATCCAATGGGCGACCATCGGGTTGGAGAACATGTAGGCGCCGTCACCGAGCGTGGCGACCACGAACGCGTCAGGCGCGGCCAGCTTGACGCCGAGCGCTGCACCGAAGCCCCAGCCGAGCCCGCCGGCCGGCCCGAGCGCGTAGAACGTGCCCGGTTTCTCGCGCGCGCAATGGTCCGGCCGCAGCGGATATTCGTTGACAATGATGGCGTCCGGCCCGACTGCTTCGCCGATCGCGCGCGACAGATATTCCGGCGAGATGTGCGTGGCTACGCCAGAATCCTTGGCGAGCTGCGCGCGCCGTGTGCGCATGCGCTCGGTCAGCCGCGCGCGCCGCGCGGCGATACGCGCCTCCGCCATTTGCAAACGCGCCTCTACCGCCTCGATCAACGCTTCCAGCGCGCTGATCGGGCCGGCCTGCACCGCAAGATCGCTCGGGAAGCTGCGCATCGGGTAGCGCACGTAGAATGGGTCCTCGCCGACATGCGCTACACGGCAGCCGGCCTGCGGTTGCGTTAGGCTGGGAAGCCACGGCACGTCGGACTCGAGTACGATTACCAGGTCGGCGTCGGCAAGTAGCGTGCCCGGCTCGAAGCCGAAATGCATGGCGTGGCTCGATGGCAGGCATAGGCTGCGCGGATTATGCGTGATCACGGGAATGGCGCAGCGCTCCGCCAGAAAAGCGAGCGCCGGTACTGCGGCGGCGGGCAGGGTAGAGGTGATGATCAAGGGCCGCTCGGCCGCCGCGATCCATTCGGCCAGCGTCGCGATTGCCTTCGCGTCGGGGTGTCCCGGCGCCGCTTGCGGACGCGGCTTCATCGGCGCGATCGGCTCGGCGAGCGAGGCCGACAACGGCTCGCGCGGCAGCATCAGATAGACCGGCCCGCGCGGATGCGCCATTGCCACTTCCACGCCGCGCGCGACCATGTCGCCGACTTGGGCAGGCACGCGCAATTCGTAGTCCCACTTCACCAGTTCGCGCACCATGCCGGCCTGGTCGAACATTTCCTGGCCCCATTGGATCGGGCGGTTGCGCGAGCCGAACGATCCCTTTTCGGTGATCGGCGTGCGTCCGGCCGAGAGCACCAGTGGCACCCGGTCGCGCGAGAGATTAATGAGATTATTAATGGTATTGGCGGTGCCGACCGTGGTGTGCACCATCACCGCCTGGGGGCGGCCGGTCATCAGATACGCGCCGTGCGCCATGCCGACCGCCAGGTTCTCGTGCGGGACCAAAATTGGCTTCGGCACTTTGGCGTTGGTCTTCTTGGCGCGGCCGAAGGCCTCCACAATGGGTGGAAAATCGGTGCCGGTATTGCAAAAGAAATAATCGACGCCGTGGTCGGCAAGCGCGCGCAGGAACGCCTCCGCGGCGATGGGCCGTTGCCCGGTCGGTGTGACGGCCATGCGATTCGCCCCGTACGGCGTCCGCTTGGGCGCGGGCGCTGCGATTGGCTTTTTTATTGTTTTACGCGACGGGGGCAGGGCTGACAACGGAGGGTGTCTATTCCGCCGCCTGGCGGAAACTCGCTCGGCCCTCGATTTCGGCCAGGCATTTGGCCAGGCTTTCGCCCTCCGGATCGACCAGGGCGGCGGTGCGTGCGCTGGCGACCGCATCGGCGGCGCGTTCCAATCGGATGGCGCCGGCCAGCGCCGGGCGGATCACGCGCGCCTCGATGCTGCGGTAGTTGGCAAGCCCGCGCGCATAAGTGTCGCCATAGCCCTTGATCAGGCGGGCGCATTCGGCGACTTCGAGCGCCAGGGCGTCCGAGTGCCGCGCCGCCTCGGCGATCAGGCCGAGCCAGGATTCGATCTGCGCCTGTTCCTGCTTGAAGCGGTGCCCATAGGGGCGCAGCCGGCGCAGCTTGGCCAGCAACAGGAAGCGCAGATAGCCGCTGATCGAGGTGGAGTTGATTTCCATGCCGAAATAGACGCGGCCGAGCCAGCCTCGACGCTCGCTCACCGAGAGGATGGGGCGCGCCAGGAACGGCGGCAGCAGCTGGGTCAATTCCTCGATGCCTGGCTTGAGGAAATCGTGCACCGAGTAGGGCTCGTCCTTGGCGCGCAGTTCCTCGCGCGCGATGCGCCGCATGCGCGCAGGCGCGATCTTGGCCTGCGCGACTCGCACCACGTCCTCATACGACATGCGCACAGCGAGCTGGCGCGCGACCTCCTTGAGCAGCTTGCCCGGCGTGCCGGCGGCCGCGTCGGTATCGACCAGAGCGCGCAGCCGATTGAGATAGAGCCGCGCATAGGCGACGCCCTGATAGGCGATGAGCCGCCGCACGCCCTCGATCGCGGTCGGCTGTGCCAGCGCGGGCAGCGAGTAGGTGACTTCGTGCTCAAGCAGATCGGGCGTGGTCGGGGCGTTGCGCTTTTTCTCAACTGGCTTCGCCGGCGGCATTTTCGCGCGCGCAGCATCGAGCCCGACGCGGAAGCCGCGCAGGTTGCTGTCGACCGACTTGCCGTCGGCGCGGATCGCCGCTTCGAATTGCGCGGCCGTCAGCGGCAAGCGTTCCGACCCGGCGATGGCGCCGAGCATCACCGCGTTGATAATCGAGCCGCTTTGTTTGGCGAGCGCATCCATGTCGATGAGCAGCGTGTCGCGCGCATTGTCTTTGACCGTCTTGATCAACTTGTCCTGGTCGAAGCGGCCGTCGCCCATGGCGATCTTCTCGTCCATGGCATAGAAGCGGCTGAGCGAGCCGATGAGGTGCGTGCGCTCGGGCGTGACGAAGCCGTTTGCCACCATGCGGCCGGCCTCCAGCAATTCACTCGCCACCGCGATGTCGATATCGCCGACGCCAGGCGTGAGCGCCAGTACCGGGCGCTTGCCGGCGAGGTCGCGCGTGCGGATCGGAAAAATCTCGATGTAATAGGTGGTGGCGCCGGTGCGTTGCGCCACGCCGGGGATCGAGGTGCTCTGCACCGGGAAACCGGCCGCCGCCGCCGCCGAGACGATCCAGTCGGTCAGCACGCCGCCGCCTTCGCCGCCGAGCGCGGCGATGAGCAATGTGATGGGCCGCGTCGCACTCATGCCGCCGCCTCGCCGCCATAGCCGCCGAGCCAGCCGATAACTTTCTGGCGGAAACGGAATATCAAACGGTCGCGCCAAGTCGCGTTGCGAATGATCTCGGCGCGATAGAATGACGGGCACAGCACGGCGGCATGCGCCACCTCACCGCACAGACCGCACCCGACGCACGTTTCGATCACGGTGGCCACCGGATCGCTGCGCAACGGGTCGGTCGACGGCTTCACCGTCAACGACGGACAACCCGACAAACGAATGCAGGAATGATCGCCGGTGCAGATCTCGTCGTCGACGCCGTAACGGGTGCGGGTGACGCGCATCCCCCGCTCGAGCTTAACGGCATCCTCGGCGCGCACACGACGCTGACGCGCAAGCTGGCATTCGCCGTCGGCGATGATCACCTTCAACCCGCGCTCCGCCGTCCGCATCGCCTCTTTCAGCGTCTTGGCCATCAGCGCTACGGAATAGCTGCGCACCGTGCGCAGCCATTTCACGCCCATAATGCGAAGCGTCTGCTCGATATCCAACGCCGGGCGTCGGGCCGTCACGGCTCGCGACGCTCGACGGAATGTATTGCTGGCCGGTGGCGGAGGCGTAGCCGTTCTGCATCACGATCAAGACGCCGTCGCCTTTGTTGAATACGTTGGAGGCGACGCCGGTGATCAGCCCGTTATGCCAGAAACCGCCGTCGCCCATGATGGCGATCGGGCGCTTTTCCATATTGGGCGTCACCGCCGCGGCGCTGGCGAGCGACATGCCGTAGCCGAGGATGGAATTGCCGAGGCTGAAAGGCGCGAAAGTCGCGAACGAATGGCAGCCGATATCGGTGCTGATATGGGTTGGCCCCAATTCGCGCTGCATCAGTTTGATCGCGGAAAATACCGGACGTTCCGGGCAGCCGGTGCAGAAGGAGGGCGGGCGCGGCGGCAGCGGACCGAGCACGGCGGCGGCCTTTTGCTTGTGCGCGATCAGGCCGCGCGCTTTTTCCGCCACACTGTCGGCGTCGAGGCCGTCCGGTCTCGCTTCTTGCAGGAACGCCGCGAGGCCCTCCAGCAGCACGTCGGAGGTATATTCGCCGGCCTGCGGCAGCGGGCCCTTGCCGAGCACGCGGGTCTGCATGTCGGCGCGGCGCAATTCGACGTTGATCGCCTGCTCGATATAATCGGGATGGCCTTCCTCGACCACCAGCACGGCGCGCTTGCCTGCGCAGAATTCGCGGATCTCCTCCGGCACCAGCGGATACACCACGTTGAGCACCAACAGCGGCACGCGCGCGTCGCCAAACACGTCGGCCAGCCCCATGCGCTCGAGCGCGCGCAATACGCTGTTGGTCAATCCGCCCATGACGATGATGCCGATATCGGTAAGGTCGCCGGCGATCGTCTCGTTGAGCTGGTGTTGGCGAATGAAGGCGCGCGCCGCCGGCAGGCGCTCCTCGACCTTCAGCCGCTCCTGGCTGAAGGTCACCGGCGGGTGCGACAGCCGCGCGTAGTTAAAGCGTGGGGGTCCCGCGAGCTTGTCGAGGCCCGAGACGATACCCTTGCGATTGTCCTTGGCTGTGAATTCGCCGGTGACATGGCAGGCGCGGATGCGCAGTTCCAGCATCACCGGCGCATGGCTCGCCTCCGACAGTTCGAAGCCTTTCTCCACCGTGCGCACGATCGACGGCAGATCGGGTCGCGGATCGAGCAGCCACATGGCGGACTTCAGGGCATAGGCATAAGAGCGTTCCTGGATAATGCTGGCGCCTTCGCCATAATCCTCGCCGATGACGATCATGGCGCCGCCGATCACGCCGGGCGACGAAAGGTTGGAAAGCGCGTCGGCCGCCACATTGGTGCCGACGACCGACTTCCAGGTCACCGCACCGCGCAGCGGATAGTTGATCGAGGCGCCCAGCATGGCCGCCGCCGAGGCTTCGTTGGCGCAGGTCTCCAGATGCACGCCGAGTTCGCCCATGATGTCCTGCGCATCCACCAGCACGTCGAGCAAATGCGAGACTGGCGCGCCCTGGTAGCCGCCGACATAGGAAACGCCTGATTGCAGCAGCGCCTTGGTGACGGCCATGATGCCTTCGCCGCGAAAGGTCTCGCCGTCGCCCAGCCTGAGCGCCTGCACTTCCTTCTTGAACGAGCGTTCCATCACATGGCCTAATGGTTTGGGTCCCAACTAATATACCATAAGCCGCGGGCGCGCGGCCAGCCGCGGCAGAGCCGGTCAGAACATCGTGTTATTATTGGCCGCCTGTTCGGGTATGTCCTGGCGGACGTCCCAATGCTCGACCACCTTGCCGTTCTCCAGCCGGAAAATATCGACGATTGCGGCGCCGCGTTGGCCTGGCGCCGGCACGTTGTGCACGTGCAGGATGACGAAATCGCCGTCGGCGAAGACCCTTTTAATTTCGCTGTGGTAGGCCGGCATCTTCACCTTCAGGAAGTTGATAAACGCCTTGAAGCCTTCCGCGCCGTCCTTGGCGCGCGGGTTGTGCTGGATGTAATGCGGCCCAAGATCCCTGGCGGCGGCCTCGAAATCCTTCTGGTTGATGCCCTTCTCGTAGAGATCGCGCACGACCTTGATGTTGGCTTCCTCCCGTGGTGTGTGGCCGGCCAACGCGGGCGCCACCGCAAGCATCGACGCGACCGAGGTCGCGAGTACAAGCTTCCACATGACGTGCACTCCCTAAGTTGGTTGCGTATTCAGCTTTCACATATGCGAGGGTAGCCAAGTCGCCAGAATCGGCAGGGCGATCAGGATGGCGAGCCGCAAGATATCGGTCAGCACGAACGGCATCACGCCATAGAATACCGTGGACAGCTTGACGTCCTTGATCACGCTCTTGATCACGAACACGTTCATGCCGACCGGCGGATGGATCAGGCCGAGTTCCACCGTCATCACGATGATGACGCCGAACCAGATCGGATCGAAGCCGAGCGTCTTGATCACCGGGAACACGATCGGGATGGTGAGGATGATCATGGCCATGGCGTCCATGATGCAGCCAAGCACCAGATACATCAGCATGATCAATACCAGCACGCCGTAGGGTCCGAGCCCCAGGCCGGTGAGGAACTCGGTGATTTTTTGCGGCGTCTGGGTGATGGTGAGGAAATAACCGAAGATCAGCGCGCCGATCAGAATCGTGAACACCGCGGCGGTGGTGCGTAAGCTTTCGATCAGGCAGCGCCAGAAATCTTCACGCGACAGCTTTTGCCGCAGCACCGAAATGATGAAGGCGCCGGCGGCGCCCATGCCGGCGGCCTCGGTGGCGGTGAATAGCCCGCCGTAAAGACCGCCGATGATGAAAACGAACAAAAGCACGACGGCCCAGACATCGCGCGCCGCGGCGATCCTTTCCGCCCAGCTGTGGCGCGGCGTCGCCGGCAGGAAACCGGGGCGCACCAAGGCGATGATGTTGATGGTCGCGATATACATGCCGACTGCCACCAGACCGGGCACGATTCCGGCGATGAACAATTTGCCGATGTCCTGCTCGGTGATCAGGCCGTAGACCGCGAATACGGTGGAGGGCGGGATCATGATGCCGAGCGAGCCGCCGGCCGCGATCACGCCGGTGGCGAAGCTCTGCGGGTAGCCGTATTGCCGCATCTCCGGATAGGCGACCTTGGAAAAGGTGGCGGCCGTGGCGACCGAGGAACCGCAGATCGCGGCGAAGCCGCCACAGGCAACGATGGTGGCGATGCCGAGCCCACCGCGCAGGTGACCGAGAAACGTGTTCGAGGCGCGGAACAGTTCGCGGCTCATGCCGGAGGCCGAGGCGAACGCGCCCATCAGCAGGAACAGCGGAATGACCGCGAACTCGGCGTCGGTGGCGGTGCGGATCGGCGACTGCGCCAAGAGCTTCAAGGCCGGGCCGATATCGCCGATCATGTAGCCGAAGCCAAGCACGCCGACCGTGCCCATGGCGATGCCGACCGGCACCCGCAGCAGCATCAGCGCAAACAGTGCGGCAAACCCGGTGACGGCGATGGCGTCGGTGCTCATTGTTTCACGCCCTTGCCGTTATCATTCGACCGACGGCTCATCGCCGCGACGCGCCAGCTTTTCCGGCCAGAACACCAGCCGCACGGTGCGCGCAACCAGCAGCAGAACCGCGGCGGCAAGCCCTATCCAGGCGATGAAATAGTAGATCCAGACCGGTTGGCGCAGATCGAAAGTACCGACATGGTCGGCGCGCGTATCGAGCACCTTCTCGGCGAACATCCAGGTGAAGGTGCACATGGCGATCAACGTGACCAGCGCCGAGAATACGTCCATGGTGCGCCGCGCCGGCGGCGGAACCGCGGTCCACAAGAGATCGACGGTGATGTGGTCGCCACGATAGCTGGCGACCGCCATGCCCCAGAAAATCAGGATACCGAGCAGCAGCCGCGAGAAGTCGTAGGCGTCGGGAATCGACCAGGCGAACAGATAGCGCAGGAACACCGACACGAAAGTGAGCAAGGTGACGACGGCGAGAAACCCCGCCGCCGTCACCTCGATCAGATCAATGAACCGATCGACGGGACTGCGTCCCATCGCTGCACCATTCATCAATAGGCCGCTTTGTTCTTCACCAGTTCAGCCCTGAGACCCTTCATCGCGAGTTCGGGATCGACGCCTGCCTTCTTGGCGCCCTCGGCCCATTTGGCCTCCAGCGGCGCCGCCGCCTTGCGCCATTCGGCAAGTTGCGCCCGGCTGATGTCATAGACTTCGTGACCGGGCTCGGCCTCGAGCTTGGCGATGCCGGCATGTTCGAAATCGGCCCACGGGGTGGCGACCTTCGCCGCCCATTCGCTGGTACAGTGATTGTCGATCACCTTCTTCTGCCGCGCCGACATCTCGTTGTATTTCGTCTTGTTGAACACGAAGGCGAAGGTGGTCGTATAGAGCGGCACGTTCATGTGATATTTGGTCACCTTGTCGATGCCGAACAGGATGATCGAGCCCCAGGGGAAGGTCACCGCGTCGGCGACACCCTTGCTGAGCACGTCGCGCACTTCCGGCGCCGAGGCTTGCACGTTGTTGCCGCCGAGCAGCGTGACGAATTCGGCGATGGTGCCCTGCGCGGGCCTAATCTTCATGCCCTTGATGTCGGCCGGCACCATGACCTTCTTGTTGACCGAGTGAATCGCGCCCGGATCGTGCACGAAGGCGAGGCAGAACTTGACGTCCTTCATCTCCTTGGCCGCGTATTTGCGGTACCAGGCGTCGAGCGCGACCGAGCCACCCTTGGCGTTCGACATCAGGAACGGCAGTTCGCCGGCGGCGATGATCGGGAAGCGGCCGGGCTGATAGCCGGGATTGATGTAAGTGAGGTCGGCGATGCCGTCACGCGCCATGTCGTAATGGTCGAAGGCCTTGCCGAGCTGCTGCGACGGATAGACCTTGTAATGGATAGTGCCGCCGGAGTCCCTCTCCACCGAGGCGCCCCATTCTTCCAGCGCCTTCTGCAGCGGATGCGACGGCGGCACCCAGTGCGAAAGCTTGAGCTCAAAGGTCTTTTCCTGGGCGAGCGCCGCGGTGGGGACGCCGATCAGGGCGGCGAGCGCGGCCGCGCACAGGCAGGCGGCGAAGCGGAACAGCATGGAATTCCTCCCTCGGTTCGAGTGTTGGTTACGCTGCCAACTTTTTTATTATTCAGCCGCATGTCGAAGGCGTTGTAAAGGTTATAGTTTGATATCAAACTATGTGCCGGACCGCCGGCTTGGCGCGGTCGGCTAAGGACGATAGCGGTGCGCAAAACCAGCGACAGCAGCCGGGTGCGACGCGGCAAAAAGGGTGAAGCCATTGCCGAATCGATCAGATTCGGCCCGCTCGAAACCTGGGTTGGGTTCAACCTGCGCATGGCGCAGGAGCACGCCTTCCAGGCGTTTTCGCGCCGTTCGCAGGAGATCGGCGAGAGCCCGGGCCGCTTCGCCACGTTGACGCTGATTGCGCGCAACCCGGGCATTAGCCAGACCGAATTGAGCCACGCCAACGGCCGCGACAAATCGAGCCTCACTCCCGTGGTCGAGGATTTGGTGCGGCGCGGGCTGGTCGAACGCAAACGCATGCATGAAGACCGGCGCACCTATCGGCTGAACGTGACGCCCGCCGGCAAGCGGACGCTCACCATGCTCACGCGTTGCGCGCGCCGGCACGAACGCGCGCTCGACGGCATCATCGGCCAGCGCGATCGCAAGTGGTTCCTGCAGATCCTGAAGAGGATCGCGGCGGAGATCGAGTGATCCGTCACTTTGAGGTGCGAGCGGCAAAACCATGATGGCCGATCATCTTTCGGCGCGCACCTCAGGATGACGGGGAAAGGCCGAATTTCGCCCGCACGGCCTGCGGAATCGAATGCGATTTGTAGCGGCCCGGTTGGTCCGGATCGTGCACCACCCATACCCGCGTTTCCGAACACTCGACGCAAGTCAAGCCGTTGAGGCTTAGGCGGTGTTCGATATCGAAGCTGGCTCGGCCGAATGTGACGGTCAATTCCACCGTGACGTCGTCGCCGTAGCGGGTGGGCCGCACGAAGCGGGCGCGCGTGCGCGCCAGCGGATAACCGGCGAAATCGAAGCTCTTGAGCGCCTGAAACTTGGTCATGCCGAGCGCGCGCTCGAATAGCGCCGAGGTCGAAGCGTCGATGATCTCGAAATAGCGCGGATAAAAAACGATGCCGGCAGGGTCGCAGTCGCTCCACTCGATGCGCACCATGCGGATGTTGCGTAACGCGGTGACGTGGCCAGGAACGCCCGTGCTTGTAAGCGCGGGTTCGAAAAGCGATTTCCAGTCGACCGGAATCATGCGCTAGCGCGGCGCCAAGCGCAGCGCGCCGTCGAGGCGGATCACCTCGCCGTTGAGATAGGAGTTGTGGATGCAGTGCAGCACCAGCGCGGCGAATTCGCGCGGCTCGCCCAGGCGCTTGGGGAACGGCACCGAGGCGCCGAGCAAATCTTGCGCCTCCTGCGGCAGCGCGCGCAGCATCGGGGTCCCGAATATGCCCGGCGCGATGGCGAGCACGCGCACGCCGAACTGGGCGAATTCGCGCGCGGCCGGCAGAGTGAGCGCGGCGATGCCACCCTTGGAAGAGGAATAGGCGGCTTGCCCGATCTGGCCCTCGAAAGCGGCGACCGAGGCGGTCGACACGATCACGCCGCGCTCGCCATCGGCGAAGGTTTGCAGCGATTGCATGGCGGCGGCGGCGAGGCGCATCATGTTGAAGCTGCCGATCAGGTTGATACGGATGACGCGCTCGAAGTCGGCAAGCGGCATCGGGCCGTCGCGGCCGACGATGCGCTTGGCCGGTCCGATGCCGGCGCAATTGACCAGGATACGCGCCGGTCCGTGATCGGCGGCGGCCTGCTTCACTGCCGCCTCAGCGGCGGCGGCGTCCGCCACGTCGCAGCTCACCGCAATACCGTTGATGTCGATCGCCACTTCGGCCGCGGCTTTGGCGTTGACGTCGAAAACCGCCACCTTAGCGCCGCTGGCGGCGAGCGCGCGCGCAGTGGCCGCTCCCAGTCCCGATGCGCCGCCGGTGACGATCGCCGCTTGTCCCTTGATTTCCATGGCCTACCTTTTTGCGGTTTCGATTGCGATCACTGCTGAAGATAGCGGCGTCGCGTAAAGCTGGTCCACCAGCGCGGCGCGGTTGTTCAAGACCGCGCGCTGGTTGATCGAGCCTTTGTCGGTCATCTCGCCTTTGTCCATGGACGGTGGTTCCGCCATCAGGATCGCGCGCATGATGCGCGTCGATGACCCGGGGCTTGAGGCCGCCAGCGCTTGCAGCAGGCTCGCGAACTTCAAGCGCACCCGTACATCGGCGAGCACGGCTGCGGGCGCCGCATCGGCGGCGTGCTCGGGCGCCAATCGGCGGCAGGCCTCGACGTCTGGAAACACCAGCGCCACGATATCGTCGCGGTCGGGGCCGGCGAACACCACGTCGCGCACATAGGGCGCGAAGTGATCGATGAAGCGCGCGCGCAACGGCCCGACGCTGACCCAGGTGCCGGTCGACAACTTGTAGTCCTCGGCGATGCGACCGTCGAACAGGAAGCCTTTGCCTGGATCGGCGGGATCGGCAAATTTCAGCGCGTCGCCGATCTTGTAGAAGCCCTCCGCATCGAAGGCGTCGCGCGTAAGCTGGTCCTGCCGCCAATAGCCGGGCGTGATGTGCGGGCCGCGCAAGCGCGCTTCCAGCTTGCCTTCGTTCGGCACCAGCTTGAGTTCGACACCCGGCGCCGGCAGTCCGATATTGCCGGGCCGGTCAAAATCGAAAGTGCAGGCGAGCGCTAGCGGCGAGGTCTCGGTCGAGCCGAGCGAGGATAAGAAGATGATGCGCTCGCCGGTGGTCTCGATCGTGAGTTCAGTGAGGTCGTCCCAGGTGGTCTGGTTCAAGCCGGCGCCGGCATAGAACAGCACCTTCAGCCGGCTGAAGAAATTCTTGCGCAGCGTTTCGTCGGCGCGGAAATGCGGCACCAGCGCCTCATAACCCTTGGGAACGTTGAAATAGATGGTCGGTGCGATCTCGCGCAAATTGCGCGCGGTCTTCAGCACACCCGGCGGCGTCGGGTTGCCGTCGTCGATATAGAGCGAGCCGCCGTTGACCAGCACCATGTTGAAATTGTGATTGCTGCCGAAAGTGTGGCTCCACGGCAGCCAGTCCACCACCACCGGCGGCTCGTCGGCGACGAAAGCGAAGCCGGCGCCGATCATCGCCTGGTTCGAGCACAGCATGCGGTGAGTGTTGATGACGCCCTTGGGGTTTCCGGTGGAACCGGACGTAAAGAGAAATTTCGCGATCGTGTCCGGCATGACCTTGGCGTTGGCGGCGGCGACACCGGCATCGTCTTCCGTGCCTGACGAGATCCGAAAATAGCGTCGCCTTGCGATCGGCCGGCGGATTGCCGGTAACCACCAATTCGGCGTCGCTCGGCACCGCCGCCGCAATGGCGCGCGCGAACGCCCCGCCGTCACTGGCGAACACCATGCCGGGCGTGAGCAAGTCGAGGATGGCGCGCAATTTGCCGAAGTCGCTCGATAGCAAGGAATAGGCCGCCGAGATCGGCGCATAGGGAATGCCGACGCCCATCGCCGCCAGCCCTAGCAGCGCGTGCTCGATGCCGTTGCCGGAGATGATCGCGATCGGCCGCTCCGGCGAAAGCCCGCGCCGCAACAACGCGGCGCCGATCCGTCTGGTGAGCGTAAGGACTTCCGCGTAGCTGAGCGTGCGCCAGCGGCCGTCCGCGTCGCGTTGGCCTAAATACACCCGGTCGGGCGCGGCTTTGGCCCAATGCTCGAGCGGCTCGCTCAGCGTGGCGTGATAGGGAGGGAGCACCTGTGCGGTGCGGATATGGATGACGCCGCTTTCCTCGCGTTCCAGCACGGCATCGAATTGGCCCAGCCGCACCGGGCGCAAGTGCGCGGTGGCGGCACGAGGCGGAGCAGAACTGGACACAGAGCCGGGCCTCATAGTTTGACCAAAGCCATGGCGCGACCGCCGATAGGCATTAAGTACGATTTATCTTTGGCGTGCGCAATTGATCGCAGAACAACCTGACCGACCAATGGCCGGTGGCACGATCCGCCGCGCGCGCGGCATTTGCCGCTTCGAGAACTCTTCAGTGTTTGCGGGAATCGCTGACATTCAGCACCAAAGCCATGGCCGTATCTCCCGCGGCGCAGCCGGTGAACAAACCGTTGCCGCCGCCGCGTAGCGCGAGCTCTTCGATCAACTCTATCACGCTGCGCATCCCGGTTGGTCCCTGAGGATGCCCGAAAATCAGCGACGAGCCATAGTTGTTCATTCTTTCGACCCGGAAATCCGGTATCGCGCGCGAACACGATGTCGTTGACGGCGAACGGATTGTGAGTTTTCACGGCGTCGATATCTTCATTTCGAGATCCGCCGCCTTGAGCGCCGCGCGCGCAGCGGATACCGGCGCCATCGGCATGTGCCCCTTCTCGACGCGTGCTTGGCCGAAGCCCAAGAGCTGCACCTCAATGAATTTATTCTGGGCAAGTTCGGCGGCGCGTTCCTTTGTCGTCACGATCATGCCGGCATTGCCGTCGGCGGGATGGGTCTGGCCGCCGAAGGTGACGGTGCCGTTCGGCTTCACCGGTTTTAGCTTAGCCAGGCTTTCAGTCGTAATTCCGAGACACGCCTTAATCGCCGGCGAGCGTGCCCGTAGGTTTGCGGAAATTTGCGTCGATGATCGGCGCCTCGACTGTATAGCCGCTGAAAGCGGGGTCATTATCGAGTGCATCTGATATGCGCGCAGCGCCGCATCACGATGGCATGCTGCTCGGCCATGGTAATCTGATAACGCATGGCGACGTTTTCGGCGGTGTCAATCATGGCGTTCATGGCGAAAGGATCATTGTTAAAGTTATCGAGTACCCACGCCTCAGTGATATTTGTACCTCCCGGTCCGGTTGGATTGGGATAAACGAGCGTTGCGCCATTCGAACAGCGGTCCGTGGTCACCGCGAGCGCGCAGGCGGCCGATCCCTGTTCGACCTCGCCCGCCGCCATCTGCAAGACACGCGCGCTCGTGGCGCACGCTTGGCTCACGGTGGGGCCTGGCACATTGGGAATTCCAATCATCCCCGTCACCCACGGCAGCCCGAAAAAACTGCTCGGCTGCGGAATCGTGATACCGAGAATTCCGAGGTCGATCGTATCCATGGGAAACTTCTTGGCCGTTAGCGAATCGCGCGCGACGTTGGCCGCTAGCTTCATGCTATGAAGATGACCTAGCGAGCCCTGCCATTTTGCGAAGGGCGTGGACCAATACGTGCCGTAAGGAACATACGCCTTGTTCATCGGGTTACCTTTTAGCTAGCGGGTCTGTTCGGCCTGCCATTGGCCGAAGGAAGAGCCAGCCTTAGCCAGCTTTTCCAATAATGGAGCGGGTTGCCAGTATTGCGAATCAAGCGAGCGCTGGAACTCGAGAATGCGGTCATAAATCTTTTTCAGGCCGATGGTATCTGCGTAGAACATTGGGCCGCCGCGGTAGCGCGGAAATCCGTAGCCCGAAGCATAGACAACGTCGATGTCGCTGGCACGAAAGGCGATGCCTTCCTCCAACACTCGCGCGCCTTCATTTATCATTGCGTAGAGACAGCGTTCGCGAATTTCCTCGGCACTCGGCTTACGTTGCGGCACGCCGAGACGGCTGCCTTCGGCATGAAGCAACGTGATGACTTCCTGATCGACAACGCGTTTGCCATCCTCGTATCGGTAGTAGCCGCGCCCAGCTTTCTGCCCGAGCCAGCCGCGCTCAGTCAGCATGGCCGACGGCCGATAGAAGGTGGGGTCGTTGTCAAAGGCATTGCCTTGCGCCACGCGAGTGAGGTGGCCGATGTCGACTCCGGCCATGTCGAAGACGGCGAGGATGCCCATCGCCATACCGAAAGCTTCCAGTGCTGAATCCACCTCTTCCGGCGTCGCACCCTCCAGGACGCAATGCTCGGCCTCGCGCGCATAGGGGTCCATCATGCGGTTGCCGATGAAGCCGTAACAAACTTTCGCCACGACACCAACCTTGCGCACTTTTTTTGCGATCTCCAGCGCGGTCACCAGCACAGCGTCGGCCGTCATTTTTGCCTGCACGATCTCTAGGAGCGGCATTACATTCGCCGGGCTGAAGAAATGAAGGCCGATTACGTCCTGTGGCCGCTTGGTACCCGCGGCAATCGCGTCGATGTCGAGCGTCGAGGTATTAGTGCCTAGAATTGCGCCAGGCTTGGCGATTTGGTCAAGTTTGGCAAAGATTTTCTTTTTCAAATCCATATTCTCGAACACCGCCTCGATGATGAGATCGGCCGTTGCGACCGCGGTATAATCGAGCGCAAGCGCGATCAATTTCATGCGCGCTTCCATCTGATCGGCGGCGAGACTGCCGCGGGAAACGGATCGCTCGTAGTTCTTGCGGATCGTGGCGCGGGCACGGTCGAGTGCCTCTTGTTTGGCGTCAACCATCATCACAGGCAAGCCTGCGTTGGCGAATGCCATGGCGATGCCACCGCCCATGGTGCCGGCGCCGATGATGCCGATACGGCCGATCGGCCGCGGCGTCGCGCTGGGAGAAAGGCCAGGAATTTTGCGAACTTCGCGCTCGGCGAAGAACAAATGTCGCAACGCGCGCGCCTCGGTCGCCTGTGGCAGGCTCGGCGCTCACGGCTTTTTCGACTTCCAACCCTTCGTCGAACGGCTTCGGCCGCGGCTTGAGTGCGTCGAGCAGCTTGATAGGGGAGAGCGGTTGCGCATGGTTTTGGCTACCTGTGCGCGCTTGGAATTCAGCGTTTCCGCGATTTTTTCTTGCCCAACGACCGGCCGCTCGCGCGTCTTACGCGGTCCATTGCCCGCGGCGACGAGCTTTTTGGCATAGGCGATGGCACCTTCGGTTACGTCGCCCTTGACCACCTGATCGACTAGGCCGAGTTCCTTCGCCTGGGTTGTGAGCAACGGCCGGCCGGAGAGCATCATCTCCGCTGCCGCTTCGAACGGGATAACGCGCGGCATCCGCAGCGTGCCACCCGCGCCAGGAATGATACCGCGAAAGCCTCCGGCAACGCGTAAGAGGCCCCCTCGGCGGCAACGCGAAAATGCGCAAGGCGGCGCAAACTCCGAGCCAGCCCCGAGCGCGGTGCCGTGAACGGCAGCGATCACGGGCACTGGTGGATCTTCGAATAAAGCGGAAAACGTCATGGTAGCCCGGATCGGCAATCCCCGTGTCATCCTGATGTCCGCTCCAGCGATAAAGGTCCGGCCGGCGCAGGCGAGCACGATCGCCTTGACGTCAGGTTTTGCACGCAATTCGCTAAATGCCCGCTTAAGGCCGGCGCGGACGAAATGGTCCATGCGTTCACCGGAGGTTTGTCGAGCGCACCACCGCGATGCCATCGCTCAAACTCGTGGTGAAGATTTCGCCCATTCGAGGGCTCGATGAAGTTTCCAATGAGTCTAAGGTGCGCCGCTGATTCGAGCGTGGCCGGCAATGCACGAAACGGATTGGACGTCGCTCTGAAACCACCGCTTACTCCGGCTTTTGCTATGGCTTGGGCACCGCTGCCCGTACGGGCCGGGCAGCGGCGCGCTATCGATACAATCATGTCGCGGTGAACTGGCTTTCACAACGAAGCTCGGTTGGGACTAGTTGACCAGCGGACAGCCGCCATCGTTCAGCGGCCGGAACGCCTTGTCGGCGGGAATCGTGCCGACGATCTTGAAGACATCCCATTCACTTTTCAATTAGGCCGGCGTCTTTACCTGCAACAGATACATCGGGTGGATCTGACGGCCGTCGGCGCGGATCGTGCCTTTGCCGAACAGCGGGTCGTCGGTGGGCATCGCCTTCATGCCGCAACCATCGCGCGCCCATCGGCCGGCGAGCCGACTTTATCGACCGCCTTGAGATAATGCAGAACCGCGGAATAGACGCCGGCCTGCATGTGATTGGGCATCATCTTCTTGGGATGGTGGTCTTGATACCGCTTCGACCAGGCGCGGTTCTGATCGCTTGCATCCCAATACCATGCATTCAGAGCCGTCAGCCCTTGCGCCTTCTCTAGGCCGATGGCGGGAACCGACTGCAAGTCGAAGATGAGTGCGACAATTTTCTGATTGGGCGACACTTTGAAGTCGGCTGCCTGCTTGATGGTGTTGACGGTGTCGCCGCCGGCATTCGCCAGCGCCACCACATCCGCCTTGGATGCCTGGGCCTGCAGGATAAATGAGGAAAAATCATTGGTGCCGAGTGGATGGCGGACCCCACCGACGATTTTGCCGCCGCTGGCGAGGATCTCATCGGTCGCCTGCTTTTCGAGATCGTGGCCGAAGGCATAGTCGGCCGTGATGAAGAACCAGGTTTTCCCGCCTTTATCGAGCACGCCGCGCGCAATGCCATGGCCCATCGACCACGATCGTAGGTCCAGTGCACAAAATTGGGCGAACACTTGGCGGCGGTCAAAAGCGCGGTGCCGGCGCCCGATCCGATCACTACCTTGTTTTTTTCCTTCGCAATGTCCGACACCGCCAGTGCGACTGCCGAGTTTGGCAGGTCAATGATCATGTCGACGCCTTCAACGTCGAATCAGCGCCGCGCGATGCCGGCCCGCATCGGGCTTTTCTGGTGATCGGCCGAGATAACCTGGATTTTGCGATTCGATTGCTTGGCGAAGTCCTCGACCGCGAGCTGGGCGGCGACGACTGAGCCCGGGCCCTGGAAGTCGGCATAAACGCTCGACATGTCGTTGAGTACGCCGATGCGCAGCGTGCCGTTCATCTCGGCCAAAGCCGGCGTTAGCGACAGAGCAATAAGTAGCGCGGCCAATTTCGTTGATTGCAGCATGGAGGTCCTCCCTAGGCAGCAGGACGTTTTATGGATTGGCGGGAGAATGTTGTCATTGACAACAATCTGCGTCAAGCTGGCTATGCTAAGGAAATGCACCGGAAACGAACCAGGTGAGCCTCCATGAAGCGTCGGCAATCGGTTGCGAGCGCGGCAAAACCAGCGGTTCGCCCGTGTGGCATCGCCGGCGCGGGCGGAAAAGCTAAGCCTGGGCCAGCTCAACCATCACCTCGGATTTTTTCTGCGCCGATTGCAGATCTGGGTATTCCAGGACTTCATCCAGACGCTGGCGCCGATGAAAGTGCGTACGGCGCAGTATTCCGTGCTGCTCATTATCGAAGCCAATCCGGGCCGCTCGCAGGCGCCGATCGGGCAGACGCTCGGCATCGAAAGGGCGCGGCTTGCCCGCCTGCTGCACGAGTTGGAACGGCGCAAATGGGTCAGCCGGCGTGCTTCCGGCAGCGATGCGCGATGGCACTCGCTGCAGTTGGCCGCGGATGGTGAAAAGGTGCTGGCCAAGATCAAGAGCCTGGCCGAACAGCACGAAGCTCAGCTTGCCGAGCATGTCGGAGCCAAGCGGCGCCAGCAGCTGATGGATATGCTGCGCATTTCGGGTGACCGAAGGCATTCACATCACTTCGTACACATCCAGCCGCACGGCGCGCGCCTCGCGCTGCCCACGCGCCAGCGCCAGGATGCGGTTGAGCCAGTCGACATCGGCGCCGGCGGTCTCAAACCGCATCACGGTGCGAAAATAATAGAGCGCGGGATCGACACTATCGCCCCGCGCCAGCCGCTCCAGCACCGCCGGCGGACCATGCCGCAAGCCGTCGCTGGTGACCAGAATGCGCGCGCCGCTATCTGCCTCGATGGTGTAGCGCGCCTTGATATCGGCGGCACCGTCGCTGCGCACGATCTGCCAATCGGCGCCGCCCGGCAGGATGCGGCCGTTGAGCTTGGCGCCCCGCACGGTGCCGCCGGTAATGTCGATGATGCGACGCTCGCCATAGGGGGTGCGGCCCAAATTCATAATGGCGGCGAGTTCGGCGTGAACGGTGAAAATCGGCGTGGGTGAGAGCATGGCGGACCTCGGTTGGGCCCATTTGACCCTGCCTGCCGGCAGCCGTAAATACGGTGCCGCAACCGGGAAGTAGTACCGCATGGCGCGTATTTCGTCGCTCGCCGAAGCCATCCAATCCGCCGTCCGCGACGGCGACACGGTGGCGCTGGAAGGCTTCACCCACCTCATTCCGCTTGCCGCCGGCCATGAGATCATCCGCCAGCGCCGCAAGCACCTGACCCTGATCCGCATGACGCCGGACCTGATCTACGACCAGCTCATCGGCATGGGCTGCGTCGACAAGTTGGTCTTCTCCTGGGGCGGCAATCCGGGCGTCGGCTCGCTGCATCGTTTGCGCGACGCGGTCGAGAACGGCTGGCCGCAGCCGCTCGCGCTGGAGGAGCATTCGCACGCCGCCATGGCCAATGCCTATGAGGCGGGCGCGGCCGGGCTGCCTTGCGCGATCTTCCGCGGCTATATCGGCGGCGATCTGCCCAAGGTCAATGCCAAGATCAGATACATCGCCTGCCCGTTCACCGGCGAGGAGCTCGCCGCCGTGCCGGCGCATCCGACCGGACGTCGCGATGATCCATGCGCAGCGCGCCGACGCAAGGCAATGTGCTGATCGAGGGCATCATCGGCGTGCAGAAGGAGGCTGTGCTGGCGGCGAAGCGCTCGATGGTGACGGTCGAGGAGATCGTCGAGGATCTGGGCGAGCGCAGCCTCAATGCGGTGATCTTGCCGCACTGGACGGTCGGCCATCGTGGTCGAGGTGCCCGGCGGCGCGCATCCCTCCTACGCGCACGGCTATTACCCGCGCGACAACGCCTTCTACAAGGCGTGGGACGCGATCGCGACGCGACCGCGATTCCTTCCTCGCCTGGATGAAGGCAAACGTGCTCGAAAAGGGTCCCGAGGCTTCGCCGCAATATGCGCGCGAAATTCGCGCGGCGGCGGAGTCAACGACATGGCCGACTACACGCCGACCGAGATGATGACGGTCGCCGCCGCGCGCGCGCTGAAGAACGACGACGTATGCTTCGTCGGCATCGGCCAGCCGTCGGCCGCCTGCAATCTCGCCCGCCTGACGCATGCGCCCGGCATCACGCTGATCTACGAATCCGGCACGCTCGCCACCGAGCCGACGTCTTGCCGCTGTCGATCGGCGACGGCGAACTGTGCGACACCGCGCTCACCACGGTCTCGGTGCCGGAAATGTTCCGCTACTGGCTGCAGGGCGGCCGCATCACGGTCGGATTCCTGGGCGGCGCGCAAATCGACCGATTCGCCAATCTCAACACCACCGTGATCGGCGCTTACGACAAGCCGAAGGTGCGGCTGCCCGGCGGCGGCGGCGCGCCGGAGATCGCAACCTCGTGCGGCGAGATCTTCATCATCATGGCGCAGGGGAAGCGCGGCTTCGTCGACAAACTGGATTTCGTCACCTCGCTCGGCCATGGCGAGGGCGGCGATCAGCCGCGCCGCCTCGGCGTCAAGACCAAGGGCCCGACCCGGCTGATCACCGACTTGGCGCTGTTCGAGCCCGATCCGGAGAGCAAGGAAATGACCGTGGTCTCCATCCATCCCGGCGTCACGCGCGACCAGATCCAGGAAAACAGCGGCTGGAAGATCGCCTTTGCGGCACAGTGGCGGAGACGCCGCCGCCGACGCCACGCGAGCTTGAGGTGCTGCGCGACCTCCACGCCCGTACCAACCGCGCGCATGAGGCAGCGTGATGGTAAACGCATGAGGCATTTCTCTGCGACGCGGTGCGCACCCCGATCGGCCGCTATGGCGGCTCGCTTTCCAAGGTGCGCACCGACGATCTCGCCGCCGCGCCGATCAAGGCGCTGATGGCGCGCAACCCCAAGGTCGATTGGGCGAAGCTCGACGAGGTCTATTTCGGCTGCGCCAACCAGGCCGGCGAGGACAACCGCAACGTGGCGCGCATGGCGCTGCTGCTGGCGGGCCTGCCGGACGAGCGTGCCGGGCGTGACGGTCAACCGGCTGTGCGCCTCGGGGCTCGAAGCGGTCGGCGACGGCGGCGCGCGCGATCCGCGCCGGCGAGATCGAATTCGCCATCGCCGGCGGCGTCGAATCGATGACGCGCGCGCCGTTCGTGATGGGCAAGGCGCAGGAGGCGTTCGCGCGCGCGGCCGAGATGTTCGACACGACCATCGGCTGGCGCTTCATCAATCCGCTGATGAAGGCGCAATACGGCGTCGATTCCATGCCGGAGACCGGCCGAGAACGTCGCCGAGGAATTCCAGGTCACCCGCGCCGATCAGGATGCGTTTGCGTTGCGCTCGCAGCAGCGCGCCGCCGAGGCGATCGCGTCGGGCTATTTCGCCAAGGAGATCGTTGCGGTCGAGGTGCCGGGCGGCAAGGCCGGACCGATCATGGTCGACAGCGACGAGCATCCGCGCCCGAGACCACGCTCGAGCAGCTGCCAAAGCTCAAGCCGTTCGTGCGCAATCCCGGCACCGTCACCGCCGGCAATGCCTCGGGCGTCAATGACGGCGCCGCCGCGATGATCCTCGCCTCGGAAGCGGCGGTGAAGGCGCATGGCCTGACGCCGCGCGCGCGCATTCTCGGCATGGCCTCGGCGGCGGTGCCGCCGCGCATCATGGGCATCGGCCCGGTGCCGTCGACCCGCAAGCTGATGGACCGGCTCGGCCTCAAGATCGGCGACTTCGATGTGATCGAGCTCAACGAGGCCTTCGCCTCGCAGGCGCTCGCCTGCCTGCGCCAGCTCGGGCTTCCCGACGATGCCGAGCACGTCAACCCGCATGGCGGCGCGATCGCGCTCGGCCATCCGCTCGGCATGTCGGGCGCGCGGCTGGCGCTGACCGCGGTGCACGGCCTGGAAGAAGCGCGGCGGCAAGCGCGCGCTCGCCACCATGTGCGTCGGCGTCGGCCAGGGCGTGTCGCTGGCGCTGGAACGGGTTTGAACGATGCGTTCCATCAGCGCGAGTACGTATAAGGAGACCGCCGCCGTGGCCATGAGTCGCCAGGCTACATTCCGTTTCATCCCAATCCGTCGAAGCCGAAATTCAAGCCGCCGGCGGGCGCGGTCGACGCCCATTGCCATGTGTTCGGGCCGGAGGCGAAATTTCCCTATGCGCCGGAGCGCAAATACACGCCCTGCGATGCGCCGAAGGAAAAGCTGTTCGCGCTGCGCGATTTTCTCGGCTTCGACAAGAACGTGATCGTGCAGGCAGCTGCCACAGCAAGGACAACCGCGCGATGGTCGATGCGCTCGAAGCCTCGAACGGCCGCGCCAAGGGCGTCGCCTTCGTCGGCGAGGAAGTCACCGACGCCGAGCTCAAAGGCCATGGACCGCGCCGGCGTGCGCGGCGTGCGCTTCAATTTCGTCAAGCGGCTGGTCGATTTCACGCCGCGCGACGTGCTTGAGCGCATCGCCGCGCGGGTGGCGCAAGCTCGGCTGGCATATCGTGGTCTATTTCGAGATGCCGATCTGCCGGAGCTGGAGGCCTTCTTCACCGCGCTGCCGACCGCCGTCGTGGTCGACCACATGGGCACGCCCGACGTGAGGAAGGGCGTCGACGACCCGGAGAACCAGCGCTTCCACGGCTGCTGGAAAAGCACAAGAACTTCTGGGTGCAAGGTGACCTGCCCGGAGCGCATGAGCGTCGCCGGCCCGCCCTATGACGATGTGGTGCCGTTCGGCCGCGCGCTGGTCGAGCGATTTCCCGACCGGGTGCTGTGGGGCACCGATTGGCCGCATCCCAACATGAAGAAGGAGGCGCCCGACGACGGCGTGCTGGTCGACATGCATCCCGAAAATCGCCCCCACCGCTGCGCTGCAGCAGGCGCTATTGGTCGACAATCCGATGCGGCTATATTGGAATTAGAATAACCGTTCGAAGACTGGCGCGCGCGCTTACGTTGCCAAGCATTGTCGTGCTATATAGTCCGTCGAGCGCATAGAATGGAGACGGCCGATGGCACGCGAACAACACGATTACGACGACATTCCCGGCACATTCGTGTTCGACGCCGAGCGCTGCCGCCAGGGCTACCCGATCAATATGTTCTGCATGTCGCTGATGAAGGACGCCAACCGCAAGGCGTTCAGGGCCGACGAGGCGGGCTATTTCAAGCAATTCACCATGACGCCCGAGCAGAACAAGGCGATCCTCAAGCGCGACTACAACCGCATGCTGGAACTCGGCGGCAACATCTATTTCACCGCCAAGCTCGGCGCCACCGACGGCCATTCGTTCCAGCATCTCGCCGCGCTGATGACCGGCTCGACGCAGGAAGACTACGCCGCCATGATGCTGGCCGGCGGCCGCTCGGTCGAAGGCAACCGCACGAAATCGGGCAAGGACAAAGCCGGCAAACGGCCGAAACCGCAAATCCGAAGCACCGGCAGAAAGTCGAGGTAAATCGTGGCAAAAATCGTCGCCGGCATCGGTTGCTCCCACGTCCCCGCCATCGGCGCGGCGCTCGACAACGGCAAGACCGAGGAGCCGTACTGGAAGCGCGTGTTCTCGGGCTTCGAGAAGTCCAAGAAATGGATGGCGAAACCAAGCCGGATGTGGCGATCGTCGTCTATAACGACCACGCCTCGGCCTTCTCCGCCGATTTGATCCCGACCTTCGCGCTCGGCTGCGCCGCGGAATTTCCGCCGGCCGACGAGGGCTGGGGGCCGCGGCCGGTGCCGGTCGCCAAGGGCGATCCCGATCTCGCCTCGCATATCGCCCAATCGGTCATTCTCGACGAATTCGACCTCACCATCGTCAACAAGATGGAGATCGATCACGGGCTGACCGTGCCGCTCAATCCTGATGTCGGCGCAGCCCGAAGGAATGGCCGTTCAAGGTCATTCCGCTCGCCGTCAACGTGGTGATGTATCCGCCGCCGACCGGGCATCGCTGCTACATGCTCGGCAAGGCCATCCGCAAGGCGGTGGAATCCTATCCGGAGGATTTGAAGGTGGTGATTTTCGGCACCGGCGGCATGTCGCACCAGATCACCGGCCCGCGCGCCGGCCTGATCAACAGCAAGTTCGACAAGCATTTCCTCGACAACCTGACCAAGGACCCGGAGAAGCTCGCCCGGATTCCGCATCTCGAATACATGCGCGAAGCCGGCGCCGAAGGCATCGAGATGGTGATGTGGCTGATCATGCGCGGCGCGCTCGACGACAAGGTCGACGAGGTCTACCGCTTCTACACCGTGCCGGCCTCGAACACCGCGGTCGGGCACATCATTCTGGAAAACCGCAAGCGCGCCGCGGCAAAGGCAAATCCGCTCGAAGCCGGCGCGCAAGGCAAGCCGCCGCGCACGTCGAACAGGGAGCATACAGAATGAAGATCTGCGTCGCCGGCCAGGGCGCCTTCGGCCAAAAGCATCTCGATGCGCTGAAGCGGATTCCCGGCGTCGAAGTGACCTCGCTGGTCGGCGGCAATCAGGACGCGACGGCCGAAGTGGCCAAGAAATACGGCATCCCGCATTACACCGGCGATCTCGGCGAAGGCATCAAGCGCGCCGACGCGGTGATCCTGACGACGCCGACCAAGATGCATTTCCGCCAGGGCGAGCAGGTGATGCGCGCGGGCAAGCATGTGCTGGTCGAAATTCCGGTGACCGACAGCGTCGCCGACGCCGAAGAACTTGGTGAAGATCGCCGAGGAAACCGGCGTCGTCGCCATGGGCGGCCATGTCCGCCGCTTCAATCCGAGCCACCAATGGGTGCACAAGCGGATCAAGAAGGGCGAGCTGAAAATCCAGCAGATGGACGTGCAGACCTATTTCTTCCGCCGCAAGAACATGAACGCCGCGGGCAATGCCGCGCAGCTGGACCGACCATCTGCTCTGGCACCACGCCGCGCACACCGTCGATTTGTTCCAGTATCAGACCGGCGAGACCATTTCCGATTGTTACGCGGTGCAGGGGCCGATCCATCCCCAGCTCGGCATCGCCATGGACATGGGCATCGTCGCCAAGACGCCGTCGGGCGCGATCCTGACGCTGTCGCTGTCGTTCAACAATGACGGGCCGCTCGGCTCGTTCTTCCGCTACATCTGCGACAACGGCACCTACAAGGCGTTCTACGACGATCTGAGCGACGGCAAGGACAACAAGATCGACGTCTCCAAGGTCGACGTGTCGATGGACGGCATCGAGCTGGAGGATCGCGAGTTCATCGCCGCGATCAAGGAAAAGCGCGAGCCGAATGCCAGCCTCGCCCAGCTGCTGCCCTGCATGCAGGTGCTGGGCAAGCTCGAAGCGATCATCGACCCGCAGCGCAAGGCGCACGCTTAAGCCTGCATTTCATCGCATTTGGCCGAGGCAAGGCCGCCGCGTCCGGTCGCCGTCGGCGGGCGGCGACGGCTTGCTACGGCACGCGGTTTATCTCGCGCGCGCCGCACCAATTCTGCGCTCTGCCCACGCTAGGCGGGCAATATTGGGCAATATCCCATTTCTATATTTATTCTATTCTGATTTCATCACGGTTAAGCCGTAATTATACACAATTGCTGAAAAATTATGGTTGGGTAACTGCCCATTTATGCTGCCCAACAATTTCCATGCTGCTTTTACTCTTGACGAGAAATCCCATCTTTGGTTCGCTGCCACAAGAGGCCGGCAGAGCCTCAAGGAAACGCCGCCATGAACGATCAAATCCTCCAGGAGATCAGCGAATTCTGCCGCCAGCGCGGCTTGGCCGAATCCACTTTCGGCCGCCGCGCGGTGAACGACGGCAAGCTCGCCAACCGCCTGCGTAACGGCGGCCGCATCACAACGGATACTTTGGAACGCATCCGCAGCTTCATGGCGCGCAACGCCGATGCCGCGCCGGCGCGCCGCCGCGTGCTGTTCGACTCAGCCCCGCCCGCGACCTTGCCGCTGGTCAAGCCGCCGGCGCCGCCGGTCGCCTCAGGCCAGAGCGAGCGACGACCCGCAGCGCAATTTCCGCTTCTTCGACAACCGGCAGAAATATCTGCTGTTCGTGAATACTTGCTGCGAGAAATGGGAAATCGCGCAGCGCGTCGGCATGGAGCTCGCCAATATCCATCCGCGCCCGCCGGCGGTGCGCGTGTTCGACGCCGGCCTCGGCGACGGCACCGTGCTGGCGCGCGTGATGCGCACCATGCACGACCGCTTTCCGACCATGCCGTTCTATATCGTCGGCAAGGAGATCAGCCTCGAAGACATCCGCCTCACGCTGCACAAGATGGCGGACCGTTTCGTCGAGCATCCGTCGAGCGTGCTGGTGTTGACCAATCTCGCTTATTCGGAAGCGCCCTGGCTGGCGGTGAAGTCGCTTTCCGCCGCCACCAGCCTGGTGTGGAAGGAGCTGGCGATGGACGGCTCGACCGCGCACTCGTTCGAGCAGCAGATCACCGCGCTCGAGCCGTTTTTAGCCGAAAACTGGAAGGCACGCGTAAGCCCTAAGAGCGGCAATCCGGTCTATGAACGCCCGGTCATTCTGGTGATCTACCGCAACGACCACAAATTCCTGCTCGACCAGATCGTGCCCAAGCCCGGCGGCACCGTCGCCGACTACGATCTGGTCATCGCTTCGCAGCCCTATCGCGCGCGCGCCTCGCTCGAGTTTAAGGCCAAACGCGTGCTGGCGCCGCTTGCGCGTGCGCTCGGGCAGGGCGGGCGCATGATCGCGATCCATTCCTACGGACGCGATCCTGGCATGGAGATCATCCACAAAGTATGGCCGAACGACAATCCGTTCGTCCATAGCCGCCACGACCTGCTGAAGGAAGTGAAGCACGAACTGGGCGTCGCCGGCCGCGATCTCAATTTCAACGCCTATTCCGACCAGCGCTCGCTGTTCCGCTACGAGATGCACACGCTGCCGTCGGAGATTTCCTCCTCGATCGGTACTTCCACGCTGCTCGCCGCTTGGAACGCGGCGATCTACGTGGCGCAGATCGAAGATGACCGCCTATCCGACGTCAACAGCGACCGCCGCTATATCGAGGCAACCCGCGACGTGCTGCAGAAGCAGGGCGGCCTCTGGTTCCACGACGAATCCTTCGTGATCTCCCACCGGCGCGAGTGAGGAACGGGGCATGCTGGCTTGCCGCATACTCCGTTCATTCCCGCGTAAGCGGGGATCCAGCATCACCATCTCTGAATTGGAAATCGCCGCCCTGGGTCCCCGCTGGAGTCTGTGCTCGGGCCAGCCGAAGGCTGGACCCGGGTACGGGGATGAACGGATTTGATATGCCAATTCAAACCAATTTCGCGCAGCGTTTTTCGCTTGAGGCAACACGGCCGCATGTCGGCGAAATTGCAATGCTGGCGGAGTTGCTGCCTGCCGGAACGCCGGTTTATTTCTCGGCCGTGCCGACGATCACACCGGCAGAACTGATCGCTGCGGCGGCCTTGCTGCGCAAGGCTGGCCTGGAGCCGGTCGTCCACATCGCCGCGCGGCGCATCCGCGCTGCCGCCGACTTGCAGAATTTGCTCGCCAACCTGCGCGGTGAAGCCGATGTACGCCGGCTGCTGGTGATCGGCGGAGACGTCGATGCGCCGGGCCCGTTCGCGGACGCGCTGGCGGTGATCCAGAAAGCCCACCTGCGTGAAATCGGCATCGAGGAGATCGGGATCGGCGCCTATCCGGAGGGTCATAGCCGCATCTCCGCCGGACGGCTCGAAGCCGCGCTCGACGAGAAGATCGCCGCCGCCACCGCCCATGGGCTGAATGTCCATATTGTGAGCCAATTCTCATTTTCGCCCGAGCGCATCCTGGCCTGGCTCAAACAGTTGCGCGCCTGCGGCATCGCCAGGCCGGTGAAGGTCGGCATGGCCGGCCCCACCAGCATGCCCGCGCTGCTGCGCTATGCCCGGCGCTGTGGGGTCAACGCCTCGCTGCGCGGCCTGATGTCCGGTGCGGCGGCGGGCCTCATCGGCAATGTTGGGCCGGACCGCATCGTTGAAACGCTCAGCCTGGCCGGCGATCTGGGCGATGCCGCGCCGCATTATTTTTCATTCGGCGGCGCGGTCGAAACCGCGCGCTACGCTTGCTCAACGTCAAGACGGGCCGCCGCCGGGCATGCTATGGCACAGCCAAATATCGACTAAAACCCGCGGCCGGCCGGCCCGCGGGCGTACCTCGGAGGAAACGAATATGCAACGGACCAAGCCGCCCTTCCGCGCCGACATGGTCGGCAGCCTGCTGCGCACCGCGCCGGTCAAACAAGCGCGCGCGCAGCGCGAGAAGGGCGAGATCGACGCGGCCCAGCTCAAGGCGGTCGAGGACCGCGAGATCGAGAAGATCATCAAGAAGCAGGAAGAGATCGGGCTCAAGCTCGCCACCGATGGCGAATTCCGCCGCGCCTGGTGGCATTTCGATTTCTTTAGCATGCTCGACGGCGTCGAGCTCTACGAGCTCGACCACGGCATCCAGTTCCAGGGCGTGCAGACCAAGATGCAAAGCATCAAGGTCAGTGGCAAGATCGGTTTTACCAACCACCCGATGATCGAGCACTTCAAGTTCCTCAAGGCGCATACCAAGGTGACGCCGAAGATGTGCATCCCGGCGCCGAGCCAAATGCATTTCCGGCTCGAGCCCGAGCGCGGTGAGTGAAGTCGGCCTATCCCGATCGTGACGCCATCTTCGACGATCTCGCCATGGCCTATCAGAACGCGATCAAGGCGTTCTACGCCGCCGGCTGCCGTTATCTGCAGTTCGACGACTACTCCTGGGCCTATCTCTGCTCGCAGGTGGAATTGCAGAAGGCGCGCGACCGCGGCCTCGACGTCGATCATCTGCAGGAAACCTACGCACGCTGCATCAACAAGGCGCTGGCGGCCAAACCCGCCGACATGACCATCACGACGCATGTCTGCCGCGGCAATTTCCGCTCGACCTTCATCTCGTCCGGCGGCTACGAGCCGGTGGCGGAAAGCCTGCTCGCCAAGTGTAACTATGACGGCTATTTCCTCGAATACGATACTGACCGCGCCGGCGGCTTCGAGCCGCTGCGGTTTCTGCCGAAGGGCAACAAGATCGTCGTGCTCGGTCTCGTGACGTCCAAATCCGGTCGACTTGAACCCCGCGCGGACATCAAGACGCGCATCCAGGAAGCGACCAAATTCGTCGCGCTCGATCAGCTGTGCTTGTCGCCGCAATGCGGCTTCGCCTCGACCGAGGAAGGCAATGTGCTGGCCGAGGACGAGCAATGGGCCAAACTGAAGATGATCGTGGAGCTAGCGGACGAGGTGTGGGGGAAATAGACACTGTCGTCCCCGCGAAGGCGGGGGACCCAGTAACCTCGGTCTATCGATACAAATAAGGCCTGCGTTTACTGGATGCCCGCTTTCGCGGGCATGACAGCGTCAGGTAGGGAGCAAAAAACCCATGTCCCAACGTACCACACCGCCGTTCCGCGCCGACATGGTCGGCAGCCTGCTGCGCACCGCGCCGCTAAAGGAGGCGCGCGCCAAATTCGCCAAAGGCGAAATCGCCGCCGCCGCGCTGAAAGAAGTCGAAGACCGCGAGATCGAGAAGATCGTCAAGAAGCAGGCGGAGGTGGGCCTCAATCTCGCCACCGACGGCGAATTCCGCCGCTCCTGGTGGCATTTCGATTTTTTCTGGGGCTTGAAGGGCGTCGAGAGGATCAGCGCCCCGCCGATCAAATTCCACGGCGTTGAAACAAAAGCCGAAGCGATCAAGATCACCGGCAAAGTGGATTTTGCCGGCCATCCGATGATCGAACATTTCAAGTTCCTCAAAGCGCACTGCAACGTCACGCCGAAGATGTGCATCCCGGCGCCCAGCACATTCCACTTCCGGCAAGGCCGCGCGATGGTGAGCAAGGAGGTCTATCCGGGCTACGACGAATTCTTCGCCGACGTCGCCGCCGCCTGGCGCAAGGCGATCCGCGCATTCTACGACGCCGGCTGTCGTTATCTGCAGCTCGACGATACGGCCTGGGCGATGATCTGCGACCCGAAGGAGCGCGCGGGCTCGAAGGCGCGCGGCGACGATCCCGACTCGCTGCCGGCGATCTATGCGCGCGTCACCAATGCGGCGCTTGCCGGCAGGCCCGCCGACATGGCGATCACCATGCATTCCTGCCGCGGCAATTTTCGCTCCACCTTCATCGCGTCTGGCGGCTATGAATTCGTCGCCGAGCATTTGCTCGGCAACACCAATTTCGACGGCTATTTCCTGGAATACGACAGCGACCGCGCCGGCGGCTTCGAGCCGCTGCGTTTCTTTCCCAAGGGCAAGAAGCAGCTGGTGCTCGGCCTGGTCACCTCGAAGTCGGGGCGCCTCGAGCCGCGCGACGAGATCAAGCGCCGCATCGAGGAGGCCACAAAATACGTCGCACTTGATCAACTCTGCCTGTCGCCGCAATGCGGCTTCGCCTCGACCGAGGAAGGCAATGTACTGGCTGACGACGAGCAATGGGCCAAGCTGCGCATGATTGTCGAGTTGGCGGAAGAAGTATGGGGCCGCTGACTTATCCCTCCCCGCTTGCGGGGGAGGGGTGGCCACCGTAGGCGGCCGGGTGGGGGCTCTTGAAAAGTCACCCCACCCCGGCTCGCTTCGCTCGCCGACCCTCCCCTTTCAGGGGAGGGATAAGAAAGCAGTCGCGGAACGATTAATGCAACGCACCACGCCCCCCTTCCGCGCGGATCATGTCGGCAGCCTGCTGCGCCCCGCGCCGCTGAAAGAGGCACGGGCGCAGCGTGAGCGCGGGGAGATTTCGGCGGAGCAGCTCAAGGCCGTCGAAGACCGCGAGATCGCGGCCATCATCAAACGCCAGGAGGACATCGGGCTCAAAGCCGTCACTGACGGCGAATTCCGCCGCGCCTTCTGGAACTACGATTTCCTTGGCGCGCCTGGACGGCGTTGAGGCCTATCTCGGCGAGCGCAAGATCAGTTTCCAGGGGCCGAACCCGAAGCCGATGATGCTGCGGGTCACCGGCAAGCTCGGCAGCTTCTCAGGCCACCCGATGCTCGAACATTTCAAGTTCGTGCAGGCGCACACGCGCGTTACGCCGAAGATGACGATCCCCTCGCCGTCATCGCTGCATTTCCGCTACGGCCGCGACGCCGTGCCTGCGGCGATCTACCCGGACATGAACGATTTCTACCGCGACCTCGGGCAGACTTACGCCAAAGCCGTGCGCGCCTTTGCCGATGCGGGCTGCCGCTATCTGCAGCTCGACGAGGTGAATTTCACTTATCTCTGCGATCCGAAGCTGCGCGCGCAGGTCGCCAACCGCGGCGACGATCCGGAAAGGCTTCCCGAGATCTACGCTCGCATGATCAATGCCGCGATCTCGGACATTCCGCCCGATATGGCGATCTGCATGCATCTGTGCCGCGGCAATTTCCAGTCCACTTTCGTCGCCTCCGGCGGCTACGAGCCGGTGGCGGAAATTCTGTTCAACATGATCGACGTGCACGGCTATTTCATGGAATACGACTCGGACCGCGCCGGCGGCTTCGAGCCGCTGCGGCTGGTGCCGAAGGGCAAGACCGTGGTGCTCGGCCTGGTCACAACCAAAAGCGGGCGGCTCGAATCGAAAGACGAGATCAAGCGTCGCATCGAGCAGGCGGCGAAATTCGTGCCGCTCGATCAGCTATGCCTCTCGCCGCAATGCGGCTTCGCCTCCACCGAGGAAGGCAATATCCTGGCCGAGGACGAGCAATGGGCGAAGTTGAAAATGATCGTCGAGGTGGCGGAAGAGGTGTGGTGCCGCTGACTGTCGTCCCCGCGCAGGCGGGGACCCAGTAACGCCAGTCTTTCGGATCGATCGCCAAGCTTGTGTCTACTGGATGCCCGCATTCGCGGGCATGACAGCCGAAAGTAGGAAGCGAAATAAAGAATGACTCAGCGCACCAAGCCGCCGTTCCGTGCCGATCACGTCGGCAGCCTGCTGCGTCCGGCCGCGCTCAAAAAAGCGCGCGAGCAGCGCGCCAAGGGCGAGATAGACGTCGCGGCGCTGAAAGCGGTCGAAGACCGCGAGATTGAGCGCGTCATCAAGAAGCAGGAGGAGATCGAGCCTGCAATCGATCACCGACGGCGAATTCCGCCGTTCCTGGTGGCATCTCGATTTCCTCTGGGGTCTCGACGGGGTCGAGAAACACGTGATGGAGGGGGGCGTCGCCTTTGCCGGCGTCACCACCCGCAACGAGGGCGTCAAGGTGACCGGCAAAATCGGCTTTTCCAGCCACCCGATGCTCGAGCATTTCAAGTTCGTCGCTGCACACACGCAACGCACGCCCAAGATCACGATTCCCGCGCCGTCGGCGCTCTATGGCCGGCCGATGCGCCTGCCGGTCGATCAAAAGATTTATCCGAAACTCGACGCGATGTTCGATGATCTCGGCCAGGCTTACAAAAAAGCCGTGCGCGCCTTTGCCGACGCGGGTTGCCGCTATCTGCAGCTCGACGAGGTGTTCATCGCTATGCTATGCGATCCAAAATATCGCCAGCAGATGAAGGACCGGGGTGACGACCCGGAAAAGCTCGGCGAACTTTACGGCGATCTCATCAACATGGCGATGTCGGACATTCCGGCCGGCATGACGATCACCATGCATCTGTGTCGCGGCAACTATAAATCCACCTTCATGGGCAGCGGCGGCTATGAGGCCGAGCAGGACATCCTGTTCGACCGCGTCAAGGTGCACGGTTACTTCATGGAATACGACAGCGAGCGCGCCGGCGGCTTCGAGCCGCTGCGCCTCGTTCCGAAAGGCCACCAGGTCGTGCTCGGTCTGGTCACCAGCAAGACCGGCCGCCTGGAGTCGAAGGACGACCTCAAGCGCCGTATCGAGGAGGCCGCGAAATATATTTCGCTCGACCAGCTTTGCCTGTCGCCGCAATGCGGCTTTGCCTCCACAGAGGAGGGCAATACGCTGGCCGAGGACGAGCAATGGGCCAAGCTGCGGATGATTGTGGAAGTTGCGGAAGAGATGTGGGGTCGCTAACTGTCGTCCCTGCACAGAGTTCCCGACTATGCCGCTAAACCCCGAAAAACTGTTGGCCCTGCAAATCCCCGACGTCGAGCACACGTACGGGCCGAAGGATTGCATGCTCTATGCTTTGGGCTTAGGCCTCGGCCAGGACCCGCTCAACGCCGACGAGCTCGCCTTCGTCTACGAGAAAGACCTCAAAGTGCTGCCGACCTTCGCCGTGATGCAGGGCTATGCGGCCTACTGGCTGCGCCGGCCGGAAATCGGCGTCACCTGGGAAAAGGTGGTGCATGGCGAGCAGGGCCTCACGCTGCACGCGCCGGTCGCGCCGCAAGGCACGGTGATCGGGCGCACCCGTATTCTCGACGTTGTCGACAAGGGCGAAGGCCGCGGCGCGCTGATCTATTCGCAACGCGAGATCAGCGACAAAGCGAGCGGCCGCCTGCTCGCAACCTTGCGGCAGACCACCTTCTGCCGCGGCGACGGCGGCTTCGGCGGGCGCGAGAGCGCGACAACGCGCGAAACGCCGCCGCCGCATGCACTGCCGACTCGCGCCCCCGACGGTATCGTAGAATTCCCGACCCGACCGGAAATGGCGCTGATCTATCGGCTGTGCGGCGACACGAACGCACTGCATGTCGATCCGGAATTCGCCAGGGCCGCCGGCTTTCCGCGTCCGGTCCTGCATGGCTTAGCGACCTTCGGGGTCGCCGGCCACGCGCTACTCAAGGCGGTATGCGGCTATGATTCGGCCCGGTTGACCGCGATGGCCGGGCGTTTCTCGGCGCCAGTCTACCCCGGCGAGACCATCCGTACCGAGTTCTGGCGCGACGGCGCCGTGGTAAGCTTCCGCGTGCGGGTGGTGGAGCGCGACGTGATCGCGATCGACCATGGCCGTGCCGAGGTGAAAGAGTGATGGGCAAACGCAGTGCCGATCCTGACCAATTCGCCGACATCCGCGAGTCTGTGCGCGCGCTGTGCGCCAAGTTCCCGGGCGAATATTGGCGCGCGCTCGACCGCGAGCGCGCCTATCCGACCGAATTCGTCACCGCGCTGACTAAAGCCGGCTATCTTGCCGCACTGATCCCGGAGGAATTCGGCGGCAGCGGGCTCGGCATCAGCGCGGCCGCCGCCATCCTGGAGGAGGTGCACGCATCCGGCGGCAACGGCGCGGCTTGCCACGCGCAGATGTATACGATGGGCACGATACTGCGGCACGGCAATGCCGAACAGAAGCAGACTTATCTGCCCAAGATCGCCAGCGGCGAATTGCGCCTGCAGGCCTTTGGCGTCACCGAGCCGACCTCGGGCACCGACACGCTCTCCTTGCGCACCACCGCGCGGCGCGAAGGCAATGACCACTACGTCATCAACGGCCAGAAAATCTGGACCTCGCGCGCCGAGCACTCCGACTTGATGCTACTGTTGGCGCGTACCACGTCGAAGGAACAGACCAAGAAGCGTACCGACGGGTTGTCGGTGTTCCTGGTCGACATGCGGCTGGCGCAGAGCACCAGCATCACCATCAATCCGATCCGTACCATGATGAACCACGCCACCACGCAGGTGTTCTTCGACGATCTGCGCGTGCCGGCGGAAAACCTGATCGGCGAGGAAGGCCAGGGCTTCCGCTACATTCTGGCCGGCATGAATGCCGAGCGCATTTTGATCGCGGCGGAATGCATCGGCGACGCCAAATGGTTCATCGAAAAGGCGACCAGCTATGCCCAGGAGCGCGTGCTGTTCGGCCGGCCGATCGGCAAGAACCAGGGCGTGCAATTTCCGATCGCGCGCGCCTATGCGCAGATGCGCGCCGCCGAATTGATGGTGCACGAGGCCGCAGCCAAATACGAGGAAGGCCGCGACGTCGGGCCGGAGGCCAATATGGCCAAGCTGTTGGCCGCCGACGCCTCCTGGTTCGCCGCCGATATGTGCGTGCAGACTTTCGGTGGCTTCGGCTTCGCCGAGGAATACGACGTCGAGCGCAAATTCCGCGAAACGCGGCTCTACCAGGTGGCGCCGATCTCCACCAACATGATCCTGTCGTATCTTGCCGAGCACGTGCTCGGCCTGCCGCGGTCGTATTGAAATGGCATTGCCGCTTGAAGGCTTGCTGGTCGTCTCGGTCGAACAAGCCGTGGCGGCGCCGCATTGCACCTGCAAGCTGGCCGATGCCGGCGCACGCGTGATCAAGGTCGAACGGCCGGAAGGCGACTTCGCCCGCCGCTACGACGGTCTGGTGCATGGCGAGAGCGCCTATTTCGTCTGGCTCAATCGCGGGAAGCAGTCGGTGGTGCTCGATCTGGGCCAAGCCGAAGACAAGGCGCTGCTCGAAGTCATGCTCGCCAAGGCAGACGTGTTCGTGCAGAACCTCAAACCCGGCGCCATTGCCAAGCTCGGCTTTGCCATCGAGCGCTTGCGCAAGAATTACCCGCGTCTAATCTGCTGCTCGATCTCTGGCTATGGCGAGAGCGGCCCCTACGCGCAGCGTAAGGCCTACGACATGCTGATCCAGGCGGAATCGGGCTTAGCCTCCATTACTGGCGGCCCAGAAGCACCGGCGCGCGCCGGCGTGTCAGTCTGCGATATTTCGGCCGGCATGAACGCCTATGAAGCGATCCTCGAAGCGCTGCTGGCGCGCACGCGCAGCGGCGAGGGCGCGGCGATTTCGATCTCGATGTTCGACGCCATGGCGGATTGGATGGGTGTGCCGCTGCTCCAGCACGAGGGCGGCGATACGCCGAAGCGGATCGGTCTCGCGCATACCTCCATCTCGCCCTATGGCGCCTTCAAAACCAAGGATGGCGGTGACGTGCTGATCTCAATTCAGAACGACCGCGAATGGCGCGTGCTCGCGGAACATGTTATGGGCGACAAGGCGCTGGCCACCGATCCAAACTTCGCCACCAATATCGAACGAATGAAGCGCCGCGCCGAGACCGATGGGCGGGTCGCCGCAGCGTTCGCTGCGATGGATGTTGCCCCATTGGTCGAGAAGCTTACGCAGTACGATATCGCTTTCGGCGTCATCAACGATCTGGATTTACTGGCCCGGCATCCACATCTGCGCCGTGTCATCGTCGGGACGCCAAGCGGTCCGGCCAGCATGCCGGCGCCGGCGGCGACCCATGACGGCGCGGCACGCAGCTATGGCGCGGTGCCCGCGCTCGGCGAGCACACCGATATCATCCGCAAGGAATTTTCGGCCAAATAGCGATCAATCGATCGCATGTGCGGCTTCCATCGGTTCTGTGCCGCGTGACTTCTTCGCCGCGCGGATGATCAGCACCAGCGGAATCATCGCCAGCGTCAGCAGCATCAGCAGCTTGAAATCGTTTAGATAAGCGATCATCGCCGCCTGCTGGGTGACGATCTGATCGAGCATGGCGCGACCGAGATCGCTGTTGACGTTCAGGTTTGCCGTCACGTCCGGCATCTGCAGCGCGTCGTTGAACGGCGTCACTTGCTCGACGAGACGCGCGTGCATCTCGGTGGTCTTGTCGGTCAGGTTGGCGATCACCATGGAAATGCCGACCGACGATCCGATATTGCGCACCAGCGTCAGGATGGACGTGCCACTGTTGCGCAGATGCCCGGGTAGCGTGAGGAAGGCGGCCGTGGTGATCGGCACGAACAATAGGCCCAAGCCGATGCCTTGCACGATGCTGGTAATGACGATGGTTTGCTGCGTGACGTCGAGCGAAAATCCGGTCATGTAATAAAGTGTACCGCCGGTCAGCAACAGGCCGAGCAGGATGAGATAACGCGTTTCCAAAAGCCGCATCAGCCGCGGCGCCACCAGCATGGTGAGCAGCGTGCCAACGCCGCGCGAGCCGAGCAGGAAGCCGGCGGTCTGGATCGGAAATCCGAGCAGGTTCTGCATGAACGGTGTCACCAGCGCCATGGTGCCAAACAGCACCACGCCGATCACCACCATGAACACGCAGCCGGAAACGAAATTGCGGTCTTTGAACAGATCGAAGCGCACGAACGGCTCGCGTGTCGTCAGCGAATGGGCGAAGAAATAGTAGAAGCCGACAATCGAAACGATCATCTCGATCCAGATCTCGCTTGCATCAAACCAGCCCACTTGTTCGCCGCGGTCGAGCAGCAATTGCAGCGAGCCGATCCCGACCGCGAGCGCGAGGAAGCCGAACCAGTCGAAACGTAGGTGTTCGTGCCGATGCGTCTCGTCCATGAATAGCATCATGCCGATCACGGTCATGATCCCGATGGGCAGGTTGATCAGGAACACCCAGTGCCAAGAATAATTGTCGGTGAGCCAAGCGCCCAGCGTCGGGCCCAAGATGGGCCCTAGCATCACGCCGACCCCCCAGATCGCCATCGCCGAACCGCGCTCCTCGAGCGAATAGGCATCGAGCAGCACCGATTGCGACAGCGGCACCAGCGCGGCACCGGCCATGCCCTGCAACAAGCGAAACAGCACCATCTGTTCGATGTTCTGCGCCAGCGCGCACAGGAACGAGGCGACGGTGAAGCCGGCGACGCAAATGATGAACAGCTTTTTGCGGCCGAAGCGGTCGGCCATCCAGCCGACCGGCGCGGTCATGATGGCGGCAGCGACGATATAGGAGGTAAGCACCCAGTTGATCTGGTCGAGCGAGGCGGACAGCGAACCCTGCATATAGGGCAGCGCGACGTTGGCTATCGTAGTGTCGAGCGCCTGCATGATGGTCGCGGTCATGGCGCAGACCGTGATCAGCATGCGCCGAACTTTCGGCGACATCGACGCGAAATGCGTCGCGGTCATTTTGCCTGCTCGCTCGCCGCCGACGAGAAGAACGGCAACCGGCTATGACCGGTGTCGATCTCGACATTTACGCTCATGCCGGCGCGCAGCAGCTTGGTGTCCTCGTCCTTGTCGAAGGCAATACGGACCGGGACGCGCTGCACCACCTTGACCCAGTTGCCGGTCGCGTTCTGCGGCGGCAGAATCGAGAACTGCGCGCCGGTGCCGGGGCTGACCGCAATCACCGTGCCCAGGAAGGTGTGGTCGGGGAAGCTGTCAACGGCGAGCGAAACCTTCTGGCCGACGCGCAAATAGGTGATGTCGGTTTCCTTCGGATTGGCGTCGACCCAGGGCGCCTTATCGTCGATCACGCTCAGGATCGGCGTGCCGGCCGGGACGAAGCGGCCGACTTGGATGTTGTCCACCTGCGTGGCGGTGCCGGAAATCGGCGCGCGCACGACGGTGTGGTCAAGATTGCGCTGGGCTTCATCTAGCGCAGCCTTGGCCTGCGCATATTCGGGGAATTGTTCAAGCGGCAGGTCGGCATTGCCAAGCAACGAACCGAGTGTCGTTTCACGCTGTTGGTCGGTGAACTGTGATATCAACTGTGCAGTGACCAACGCACCAATGGCCGTGTCGAGATCGGTCTGCGAACCGGCTTGCGTGCTGACTAATGTGGTTTTGCGGTCAACATCGCGCTGCTTGAGGTTGACGTTTTTCTTCGAGAGATTCGACATCGTAGCAAGCGATGCGAGATTAGTCTTCAGCTTGTCGTAGTCGCTGCGCGCGGCCGCGAGCTTGGCCTGCGCCTGCTCGAGCGCGAGGCGGAAGGGGACGGGATCGAGGGTGAACAACTCGTCGCCGGGCTTGACGTGCTGGCCCTCGATCACGGCGACGTGGACGATCTTGTCGGAAATATCCGGTGTGATCAGCACCTTCTGCGCGCCGACATAGGCGTTGTCGGTGTCGATATAGCGGCCACCCGAAACATAGAATCCAATGCCTGCCAACAAGGCAATCGCCGGCAGCACGACCAGCAGCATCAAGCGCAGACGCTTGCGTCGCGCACGCGAAAACCGGCCGGATTTCTTGGCCGCCGGGGCATCGGCTGCCGGCGCCGTCTTGGCCTCCGGGGCGGGAACGATCTTGAGAGGTTTTTCACTCATGACAAATCAGCCATTGGCGGCTTCGGTCTGATGCGCATTGGCGCTGATGGCGCGGCGTAGGTTGTCCTTCACCGTGCCGAGCTCGTTGAGCATGCGCTCGATCGTCTTGGCCTCGAGGCCATCGAGCACGGTCGCCATCATGTCTTGTCCGAGTTCGGCGAGTTGTTCGAGCAGTGGCCGCGCGGCCGGTGTGAGGAATAGCCGGTTGGCGCGCCGATCGTTTGGATCTGCGCGGCGCTCGATTAGCTTGTTGTCGGCCAGGCGGTCGAGCAGACGGGTGAGCGAGATCGGTTGCAGATCGAGAATTTCGGCCAGTTCCGACTGCTTGAGACCTTCCGAGCGGTCGAGCCGGACCAGCACGCCCCATTGTGCGCGTGAGATTCCATGCAGGCGCGCACGCTGGTCGGCGTAAGTTCGCAGCATTCGCGCTACATCCATGATTGTAAATGCAAATTCTCGCTTGATCGACTGCGAGGGCATAGCCAAAGCTCTCCAAAAGCATCGTTATAATAAGCTAGCTTATAATAAGTTCAATAGGCCTTTTGGCGCATGCCGGAGCGGCGACAAGGCCGGGTGACGCCGCTGCGATGGTCGGGCAAAGTCGCCGGCCAAGAAGCTTGCCAAGAGGCGGAAACAAAAATGGACATCGGCTTTATCGGGCTGGGCAACATGGGCGGGCCAATGGCGCGCCGGCTGATCGAGGCCGGGCACAAGCTCGTCGTCTACGACACGCGCAATGACGCGGTGGCACCGCTGGTGGCGCTAGGCGCGCAACTCGCGTCGTCGCCGGCCGATGTTGCCGACCGAGTCGAGACCGTGATGGCGAGCCTGCCGTCGCTGCAGATCTCCAAAAAGGTCGCGCTCGAAGAGGGCGGGGTCATCCACGGCAAGCGGGTGAGGCGATTCGTCGATCTCTCCACCACCGGCTCGCGCGTCGCGGCCGAGATTTGCGCGGAACTCGCCAAAAAGAACATTGTGCAGATCAACTCGCCGGTGAGCGGCGGCGTCGGCGGCGCCAACAAAGGCACCTTGGCCGTCATGGTGTCGGGACCGCAAGCCGACATCGCCGCGGTGAAGGACGTTCTTTCCGTGTTCGGGCGTGTATTCGTCATCGGCGACAAGCCCGGCATGGCGCAGACCATGAAGCTCGCCAACAATTTCCTCTCCGCCAGCGCCATGGTGGCGACGGCGGAAGCGGTCGCCATGGGCGTGAAGGCCGGCCTCGATCCGGCGGTGATGATCGATGTCATCAACGCCGGTTCCGGTCGCTCCCGGGCATCGGACCAGAAGTTCCCGCAATCGATCCTGCCGCGAACCTTCAATTACGGCTTCACCACCGCGCTGATGCTCAAGGACGTGCGCCTGTGCGCCGAGGAGTCGCGAGAACTGGACGTGCCCAACGCGGTGATGCGCGCCGTGCTCGACCAGTGGGAAATCACCAATACCGAATTCGGCGGCGACTCGGATTTTACCGCCATCGTTAAGATGATTGAGCGCCGCGCCGGCGTCACGGTGGGTGCGGAGAAAAAGTCATGAGCGACGATATCCACGAGGTCTATGCCGTCCGCTACGCCGAGCACGCGCGCATGCGGTCGGAGAACTACATTTTCGGCGACCCGCACGATGAGATGACCTCGATCTCCTATTACGTCTGGGTGATCAAAGGTCCGCACGGCGTTTTCGTGTGCGACACCGGCTTCGACGAAGCGGCGGCGAAGGAGCGCGCGCGCAAGATTACCCACCCGGTGGGCGAGGGGCTGAAAGCCCTCGGCGTCGAGCCCGATCAGGTGCGCAACGTGATCGCCACCCACATGCATTGGGATCACGCCGGCAACTACGACCTGTTTCCCAACGCGCGCTATCACGTGCAGGACACCGAGATGGCCTATGCCACCGGCCGCTGCATGTGCCACCCGACGCTGCGCATCCCGTTCAGCGAGCGCGACGTGCATGCCATGATCGGCAAGCTCTACGCCTATCGCGTCGAATTCCACGATGGCGTTGAGGAACTGGTTCCCGGCATCACCGTGCACAAGATCGGCGGCCACTCGAAGGGCCTGCAATGCGTGCGGGTGAGGACCAGGCGCGGCTTCGTCGTCGTTGCCTCCGATTGCATCCATCTTTACTCGCACATCGATGAAGGCCGCGTGTTCCCGATCACCTATTCGGTCGGTGACACGCTTGAGGGCTACAAGACGATCCAGAAGCTGGCCAGTTCGCGCCAGCACATCGTGCCTGGCCACGATCCGGAGGTGTTGAAGCTTTATCCGGCGGCGCGGGCGGGGTTGGAGGGCTGGATCGTGCGACTGGATGCGGAGCCGCGCTCCGCCTCATCCTGAGGAGCGCCCGAAGGGCGCGTCTCGAAGGATGGGCGGCCACCCGATCTCGGGTTTACCCGAGATCGGCATGTAACGTGCGCAAGTCGGCTATAGCCGACTTGCGATGTTGGAGACGCCGTGCTTCGCACGGCTCATCAACATGAGGCCGATCTATACCAACCCCAACTCCGCAAAGGCGTTGCTGTGATGCTCGGCGCTATCCGCCGCGAAGCAGCAGAACACCACGCGCGTCAAGCCGCGCGGGCGCGCCGCGATTTCCGACACCACGGTGCCGACCGCGATGCGCGCGGCGAGATCGGCGGGAAAGCGGTAGATGCCGGTGGAGATCGCCGGATAGGCGATTGAAGCGAGTGCATGCGTGGCCGCCAGATCGAGCGCCGTCCGGTAGCAGCCAGCGAGCAGCGCTTCCTCGTCGGCTCTGCCGCCCTGCCATACCGGGCCGACCGCGTGGATGATATGTTGGGCCTTCAACCGGTAGCCCTTGGTAATCTTAGCTGAGCCGGTCGCGCAGCCGCCGAGCGTTTCGCATTCGGCCAGCAATTCCGGCCCGGCCGCGCGATGAATGGCGCCGTCGACCCCACCGCCGCCCAACAACGAGCGGTTGGCTGCGTTAACGATTGCCGCCACGTCGAGCGTGGTGATGTCGGCGACGAGGATGTCGAGCAGCGTCCCGCCGACCTCGGCGCTCAGCAACGGTGCGACATTGGCGTTCATGCCGGGTAATTTATCACGCCCACTCGGCTTTGACCTCCGCCTGCAAATCGACGGTGCCGCGCACGCCGATATCGTCGAAATTAGCGTCGAGAAACCGCCGCGCTGCGCGCCGGCCATTATTGCGCAGCATCTCGAAGAAATCGTAATCGGTGTTGAGACGGTTGTCCGCGTTAAGCAGTTTGGCGGAGGCATCGAGCGCAATCCGATGCATGTTGATGCGCCGATACTTGCCGGGCCCCAGGCCGCGCGTGAGGCGGCCCTGATCGATCAAGCGCGCCACGAATTCGATGGCGCGCAACTCTCCCATCAGTGGGGAATTGAAGGTGATCTCGTTCAGGCGGCTCACGATGTCGCGGCTGGAGGTCGGCGTCGTGTTGCGCGCCAGCGGATTGATCTGAATGAGCAGCACGTCCTCGGTCTGGGTCGTGTTGAACAGCGGGAAGATCGACGGATTGCCGAGATAGCCGCCGTCCCAGTACGGCACGCCGTCGATCTCGACCGCGCGGAACAGCAGCGGCAGGCAGGCCGACGCCAGGACGACGTCGGCGTCGATCTTCTCATGCGAAAAAATGCGCAAGCGGCCCGTATGCACATTGGTGGCGCTGACGAACAGCTGCGGAGTTGGGGATTTCCTAATGGTGTCGAAGTCGACAAACCGTTCGATCAGCTCCTTCAACGGATTGATGTTGAGCGGATTGAAATCGTAGGGCGACAGATATTGCGATACCGCATTGAACCAGATTCCTACCGGCGAGCCTTCGAGCGGCAGAAACGAAAACAAGCGGTCGAGCGCCTTGCGCTGCAGGTCGGGCAGACCGCCGCCGAGGCTGGCGGCGCGCCAGAAATCGGCTAGCCGTTTGCGCGCTTCCTCGCGCCCGCCGCGCGCGAGGCCATCGGCCAGCAGCACGGCGTTGACCGCGCCGGCGGACGCACCGGTGATGCCTTCGATTTCGAGCCGTCCGTCCTCGAGCAGATGATCGAGCACGCCCCAGCTGAAGGCACCGTAGGCGCCGCCGCCTTGCAGCGCGAGATTGATGCGCTTGGTCGCGGGAGCAGGCACGGGTTTGCCGCGAATGGCGCGCATGAGGGATTTGATCATGCGGAAACCATCGCGCCCGCAGGCTTAACTGTCGTCCCCGCGAAGGCGGGGACCCATACGCCGTGTCCTCTCAAGAGGCTGCGGCGTATGGGTCCCGGGTCTCGCTGCGCTCGCCCGGGACGACACGGCATCACTGCGCGACCCAGCCGCCGTCAATCGAATAGGCCGAGCCCGTGATGGTGGCGGCCGCGTCGCTCGAAAGGAACACTGTCAGCGCGCCGATGCTTTCCGGCTTGGTGAACTGGTGCATCGGCTGCTTTTCCGACAGCAGCGCGATTTCTTCCTCGCGCACCGTTTTTCCGGAGGCCTTGGATCGATCGTCGATTTGCTTCTGCACCAGCGGCGTGAGTACCCAGCCCGGGCAGATGGCGTTGCAGGTGATGCCGGCATTGGCGGTCTCGATCGCCACCACCTTGGTCATGCCGACCAGGCCGTGCTTGGCGGAAACGTAGGCGACCTTCTGCCCGCTGGCCACCAACCCGTGCGCCGAGGCGATGTTGATGATGCGGCCCCATTTGCGCGCCTTCATACCCGGCACCGCAGCGCGGATGGTATGGAACGACGACGACAGGTTGATGGCAATGATGGCGTCCCACTTCTCGATTGGAAAATCTTCGATATTGGCCACGTGCTGGATGCCGGCATTGTTCACCAGCACGTCGAGCGCGCCGAAGCTCTTCTCGGTGGTCGCGATCATCTCGGCGATCTCGGCCGGCTTGGTCATATCAGCGGGCGAATAAAGCGCCTTGATGCCGAATTCCTTCTCCAGCCCTGCGCGCTCCTTCTCGATCGCCCCCGCGTCGCCGAAACCGTTGAGCATGATGTTGGCGCCGTCGGCGGCGAGCGCGCGGGCGGTGGCGAGCCCGATGCCGGAAGTGGAGCCGGTGACCAGCGCGGTTTTGCCTTTCAGCATAGCAGTCCTCGTGCGATGCGGCCGCCAAATGGCCTGTTTCAAGGGTCGTAAAGAGGCTTGGAAACTGCCCTTATTTTTGTTGCAGTGCAATATATATCAAGGGGCCGACGGGTCATCTTTTCGCGATTAGCCGGGAAACGGTTAGACTTGCGCCTGAAGGCGGATATTCGAGTGGCCAAGAAGTCATCCCTGCGCGCGGTATTCCCGACGCCCGGTCACGATCACGAACGCTGCGCCAGCGACGCGATTGCACGTGCCGAGGCGATCTGCGCGGCGCGCGCCGAGCGCCTGACGCCGATCCGCCGGCGCGTGCTGGAGGCGCTGCTCTCGAGCCATGCCCCGCTCGGCGCCTATGAACTAATCGATCGACTGGCGGTGCGCGGCGCGCGGCCGGCGCCGATCACCATCTATCGCGCGCTCGATTTCCTGCGCGAGCAGGGGCTTGTGCACCGCATCGAAAGCCGCAACGCCTTCATCGCCTGCGTGCAAAATCACGAGAGCGGCGATCCGGTGGTGTTTTTGATCTGCGAGAAATGCGGCACGGTCGGCGAGGCGGCGTCGGCCGCGGTCGCCGACACCATCAAGACCGCCTCGCGCGCCGCCGGCTTCACGCCGAAGACTCCGGTGATCGAGATCTCCGGCATCTGCGCGCATTGCAAGGCGGCGTAGCGGCGCCATCGCATGGGGTCGTCACCCGCGTCTAACAGCGTGACCCGCCCGCTCGATGCGGTGGCCGCGGCCATTGTGGTGATGCTCTGCCTGTCCTGGGGCTTCAATCAGGTCGCCACCAAGCTTGCCATCCACGACATCCCGCCGCTCACGCAAGCCACCATCCGCTCAGTGGTGGCAGCGCTCTTGATCGCCGGCTGGTGCCGGTTGCGCAGCATTCCGATGCTGGCGCGCGACGGCACGCTTGCCGCCGGCATCGCCGCCGGCATTTTGTTCGCCGGCGAATTCATTTTGATCTATCAGGGCCTGGTCTACACCACCGCCACGCGCGGGACGCTGTTCCTTTATCTCGCGCCGTTCTTTGTCGTGGTGGGCGCGCGCATCGTGTTGCCGGTCGATCGCTTCCATCCGGCGCAATGGCTCGGCCTTGCTCTGTCGTTTGCCGGCATGGGGCTGGCGTTCGGCCTGCCGACGCCGGCGATGGACCCGCGCCAGATGCTCGGCGACGTGATGATGGTCGGTGCCGCGCTGTTCTGGGCGGCGACCACGCTTTTGACCAAGGCGAGCGCGCTCAACCGAGTCTCCGCCGAGAAGGTGATGCTCTACCAGCTCGTCGTCTCGGCGCCGATCATGGCGGCGGCGGCATTCGTATTCGGCGAACGCATTCCGCTGGCGCCGTCCATGCTGGCGACGGGCGCACTCGCTTATCAGACAATCTGGGTGGTCAGTATCACCTTCGTGGTCTGGTACGCGCTGGTGAAGCGCTATTCGGCCAACCGGCTGTCGGCTTTCACCTTTCTGGCGCCGCTGTTCGGCGTCGCCGCCGGCCACTTGGTTCTGGGCGAGCCGCTGACGGGCGCTTTTCTCGCGGCGGTGGCGCTGGTCGCCGGCGGCCTGGTGCTGGTCAACCGGGCGCGGTGACTGGGGCTCAAGCGCCGCCGGCGCTTTGCTTTGAGCGCGTTGGCCGCCATGGCGTAGCCGCCCATGGCGCCGTCGATGAAATGCACGTGGTCGGAGCGGGTCGGCGACGGCGTGAAGCAGGTCATCATCGCCGCCTGCTGGCGGTGCGTGCCGTAGCGCACGATATTTCTGGCCGCGCAGTCGGAAAGATGCCGCTCGATCTCGTCCGCCAGCGCCGGCGTGCAATCGAGCACCATGCGCAGGGAATCGTCGAATTTGCGGAAATCCGAATTGTCGATCAGCTCGCGGGTGTATTGCGCCGGAATGAAGCGGCCGACCGTGATGCCGAAGCGCATGATGAGGAAATAAACAAATGTTTTCGCCAGCACCTTGATCTTGCGCGCGCGCACCGTTTCGCCGGCCCGGCGCGAGGCGCGCGCCTCGAGGTCGGCGCCGGCCGGCGGCCAGGTCATGCGCAGCCTTTGGCCCGGCACCGGCCGCGAGGCGTCCGGCGTGCGCTCCACGATCGTTGCGATGTGCTCGATCGCGGCGCGGAACGCATCCGCGCTGGCCCCGGGCGTGGGCGCAACCACCAGCGACAGCACCACGCCGCGCGAGGCCGGAATTTCCTCGTAGCGGCACGACAGGCCGGAGAGGTCGGGGTGCGCGCCGGGCGGCGCCGGCGTAACCGCGATCTCGCCGCGCTTCATAGCGGCGTCCGCCCAGGCGATGCCGCCGCCGCCGAACATGGCGATCGAAATGTTCTCCGACGGCGCGTAGCGGGCGACGCGGACGTCGAGGCCCTGCGCGCGGATTTCGGCGACCGGCACCATGCCGATCCGCAAGTTGAGGTCGAGGTCTTCCTTCACCCAGGTTGCGGTCTCGGCGAGCGCCTGGCGCGCCGCCGCTGCGGCCTCAGGCGGCACCGCAAAGCTCGCGCCGTCGCCACCGAACACGAACGGGAAATCGCGGTCGCCGAGCGCGTTGGTGACGGCAACGATTACCGCGGCGCCGGCCATGTTGACGGCCTTGTAGCGGTTCTCGGCGATCGCCTTGGTCGATTGCACCACGTCGGCGACGCCGACCTTCCAGCCGTCCGGTAACGGCCGAAACAAAGCCGGATCCATGACCTGACCGAAGTCGCGCAGGATCGGCAGGCTTGCGTAGAAACAATCGGCCGGCGCGGTAGCATCCATGGCCGCGATATTATCTCAAAAACACTTATCCCCGCTTGTTCCGGCGGCCCACCTTCAAGGGCTAGGGTATCGCACCTACATATCAAAAGCAGATTGCATTCACAGCGTTCATTGGAGATTGGCCATGAATAGCAAGCTTCAGCCTCTGGCTCTCGGCATCGCCATCGGCGTTCTTTGGGCCATTTACGTATTCGTCGCCGGGATCTTTGCGATGTCCGGCTGGGGCGTCGCCCTCGTCACAGCTCTGGCGTCGTTTTATATCGGCTATGGCGCTTCGATCATCGGTGCGATCATCGGCGCGGTTTGGGCTTTCATCGACGGCTTCGTCGCCGGTTTTATCATCGCGTGGATCTATAATCGCGTCTCGGAATAGCGCCCGAGAGCCTTAAAACCACCCGCCGCCATCAATTGCGCGGTTGGCGACGCTGGCTTCCTCCAGATCCAGTTCGTATTCGATGCGGCGGCGTGCGTCGTCGGTGATCTTGCCGTCGCGCAGCAATTGGAAAATAAAATCGCGCTCGGCATCGATCAGGTCTTTCTTCACCCCGGCGGTAAGCCGGGTCTGCTTGAGCGCGTCGTCGAGGTCCTTGGGCAGCACCTGCTTGCGGCTCTGGTTGCGCGTGCGCATATGCTCGGCGACTTCCTCGGGAAGTTCGCGCTCCGCGATGAATTTTTCCAGCTGTTTTTCCACCTCGTTGAGCGCCGCCACGCGGGCCACCAGTTCGGCCTGCTTTTCATCCTCGCGTTCGACCGCGCCGAGATCGGTGAGGCCGAGCCAGCGCATGAGCGCGGGAAGCATCATGCCTTGTCCGACCAGCGTCACGATGATGACGCCGAAGGTGACGAACAGGATCAAGTCGCGGTGCGGAAACGGCCCCCCGTTGGCGACCACGTAGGGAATGGCGAGCGCGACGGCGAGCAAGTCGACGCCGCGCATGCCGGTGAAGGCGAGAAAGAATACCGACTGCCAGGGCGGCGAGGGGTCGCGCTTGCGCAATCGCCGGCTGACCCAGCGCGGAATGTAGGTCGCCGGAAACACCCAGATATAACGCGCCACGATGACGATCAGCGTGGTCCAGGCGGTCGCCACCATCAAGTCGTGCAGCTCGAAGCGCTGCGTCTGCTCGACCAGCATGCGTGCTTGCAGGCCGGTGAGCAGGAACACTAGGCCTTCGATCAGATAGACGATCAGGTCCCAGAAAAAGATTCCCTGCAATCGCGTCGCGGGAGGGATGAGCAGCGGGCCGTTCCAGCTCACGTAAAGCCCGCAGGCGACTGTCGCCAGCACGCCGGAGCCGCCGAGATGCGCCGGCACCCAGAAGGCGAGATAGGGCGTCATCAGCGACAGCGTGATCTCGACGCGCGGCTCGTGCGACCACTGCCGCAGACGCAGGCTGAGCCAGCCGACGGCGAGCCCATAGATGATTTCGCCGACCACGATCAGCGCGAATTCGCCGGCCGCCTCGCCGAGCGAAAACGTGCCCGTGCTCACGGCGGCGACGGCGAAGCGGTAAAGCACCAACGCGGTTGCGTCGTTGGCGAGGCCTTCTCCCTCCAGCACGACAACGATGCGGCGCGGCAGGCCGAGCTTGCGGGCAATCGCCAGCGGCGCCACGACGTCGGTCGGCGAGATGATGGCGCCGAGCAGGAAGCCGACCGCCCAGTCGAATTTCAAAAGATAGTGCGTGGCGGCCGCCACCGCGCAGGTGGTGAAGATGACGCAGCCGAAGGCGAGCAGCGCGATCGGCCGCAAGTTGAAGCGGAAATCGCGCCAGCTCATGGCGACGCCGGCCGAATAAATCAGTGGCGGCAGGATCACCAGCAGCACGACTTCCGGCGCCAGCGACACTTTCGGCAGGCCCGGCACCAGCGCGATGCCGAGGCCGGCGACCACCAGCAGGATCGTGGGCGCGATGTTGAGCCGCTTGGCGGCGACCGCGACCGCCGCCAGCACCGCCAGCATGAACAGCAGCGTCTGCATGATCGCGGTCATCGCGTCAGCCGCCCGGGTTGATCAAATTCGACACCACGTTCACGGTCAGCGCCAGCACCGTCACGTTGAAGAAGAACGACAGCACGCCGTGCAGATTGACAATACGCCGGATGACCTTGCTGGTGACGGCGACGTCGGAGACCTGCGAGGTCATGGCGATGACGAGCGAGAAATACAGGAAGTCGCGGTAGTCGGGTTCCTGGTCGCCGGGAAACGCGAGCCCGCCGATTTTTCCGTCACGACGTTCGCCGTAATATTCGTGCGCATAGTGGATCGCAAAAATCGTATGCACGAACGCCCATGACAGAAGGATGGTCGCCAGCGCCAGCAGCGCATGGATGACGACCTGGCCATGCGGCATGTCCTTGGAGCGCGCAAGCTCGAAGACGATGGCGACCAGGCTCGCCAGCGTGGCGGCGGCCGTTAGCAGTAGAATCGCGAGAGCGCCCTCGTCCTGCTCGGAAGCCCGTCGGCGAAGCCGGTTGATGTCGCAGCGCCAGATCAGCGAATGGACCAGAACGAGATAGAGCGCGACACCGACGTTCCATCCGATCAGCAGACGGCTCGGCAGGCGCATGTCGAAAGGCGCCAGCGCGGTGACCGCGATCCCGACCGCGGCCGCGATCAACAGCTTGGCGTGCAGCCGCACCATGCGGATCGGCAAGGGCCGAGGCGGCGTCAGAGGCGGTGAGGGTTTTTTCTGGGCCATGGCGCTATTGTTAGCCATTGCAGACAAGCCCGCAAAGGGACTGTTGCAATGGGACGGTATATCGCCATTGGGATGGGCTAATCTCGGACCGTGGACCGGCCCCGCAAACGCATCGTCGCCGACGAACGGCCGCGGCCTTTGCGCGCGGTCGTCTTCGCGGTGCTGGCGCTGCTGCTGTTGCCCTATCTGATCGTGCCGCTTTATGCCGTTGGCCGGCCGGTCTCCACGGTGATGCTATGGCGCCAGCTTACCGGCCAACGCGTGCAACGCACCTATGTGCCGTTGCCGCGCATTTCGCCGGCGCTCGCGCTGGCGGTGATCGTCGCCGAGGACGGTCGTTTCTGCACGCATCACGGCGTCGACTTCGCGGAAATCCGCGACGCCATTGCCGATGCCGACGATCTCGGCGACGCGCGCGGCGGTTCCACCATCACCCAGCAGGTGGCGAAGAACCTGTTTCTGTGGCCTGGCCGCAGTTGGCTGCGCAAGGCGCTGGAGTTCCCGCTGGCGCTGTGGATCGATCTCGTGCTGCCCAAGCGGCGAATCCTGGAAATTTACCTCAATATCGCCGAATGGGGCCCGAACGGCGAATTCGGCGTCGAAGCCGGTAGCCAATATGCGTTCGGCAAATCGGCGCGCGATCTATCCCATTACCAGGCGGCGATGCTGGCGGCCGTGCTGCCCAATCCGGCCGCCCGCAATGCGCACAAGCCCGGACCCGGTTTGCGGCGGCTGGCGGGGCTTTATGTTGGCCGCTCGGCGCATGCCGGCGGCGCCGCGGCCTGTATCCGCACCCCCTAGCCTTGGCCGGAGCCATCCTCTATAAGCCCGCCTTCATACCGACATTGCGATATTCAGGAGTTCGTTCGTCATGGCTGTGCCGAAAAGAAAAACCTCGCCGTCGCGCCGCGGCATGCGCCGCTCGGCCGATGCGCTCAAGCGCCCGGCCTATGTCGAGGACAAGGATTCCGGCGAATTGCGCCGGCCGCACCACATCGACCTGAAGACCGGCATGTACAAGGGCCGCCAGGTGCTGAAGGTGAAGACCGAAGCCTAATCGGTTGCCGGAGGACGGTCGGGTATGTTCCTCATCGGCTTTCCCCTGCTGCTCGTCCCGTTCGCGATCTACAACATCGTCGCCTTCCTGATGCCGGGCGTGAGCTGGACTGGGACGCTCGCGACCGTGCACATGATGTCCGGCGCCGATTGGGCAATGTCGGGCGGTGACATGCTGGTCACGCTCGCCGTCCTGCTGCTGTTCGTCGAGATGATGAAGGCGGCGCGCGCCGGCACGCGCGGCTTCGTCGATCACGGGCTGTCGCTGCTCCTGTTCCTCGGCATGCTGGCCGAATTCCTGCTGGTGAAGCAGGCGGCCGCCGCGACCTTTTTCCTGCTGCTGGTCATGAGCTTCTTCGACGTGGTCGGCGGCTTCACGCTGGCGCTGCGCGCGCGGCGGCGCGAGGTGATCATCGCACCCGTCGAACCCACGGTTGAATCCATTGCGCCCGGACCCGAACGCGTCGAGCCTTTGCCCGAACGCGCCGAACACACTCCATCCTGAACTCTGCAACAATCGGTAACCCATGAGCCGCGATTTCCAGCTCCCCGGCCGCTCGCCCGTGATCGCCTGCGATGGTATGGCGGCGACCTCGCATCCGCTGGCGACCTTGGCCGCGGTCGACGCGCTGCGCGCCGGCGGCAGCGCGGCGGATGCCGCGGTGGCGGCGGTAGCCGTGCTGTGCGTGGTCGAGCCGCAGATGACCGGCATCGGCGGCGACTGCTATTGGCTGGTGTCGCAGCCCGGCAAGCCGGTCTCGGGCTACAACGGTTCCGGTCGCGCCGGCGCCAAGGCATCTTACGCGGTGCTGCGTGCGCAAGGCCTGCGCGAGATCGGCACATCGATCCATTGCGTCACCGTGCCCGGCGCAATCGATGCCTGGGAGGCGATCCTCAAGACGCACGGCCGCTTCGGTCTCGACCGCGCATTGAATGCCGCGATCAATTACGCCGAAGCAGGCTTTCCCGTCGCGCAGCGCATTGCCTGGGATTGGAGCCGCTATGTCGGCAAGCTCAAGGCCGATCCGGGCGCGGCCAGGCATTATCTGTTCGATGGCGCGGCGCCGCGCGAAGGCGACGTGATCCGGTTCCCGACACTGGCAAAGACATTGAAAACCATCGCCGCCAAAGGGGCGCGCGCTTTCTACGAAGGTGAAATCGCCGATGACATGGCGGCAACCCTCGCCGCGCGTGGCTCCTTCCTCACCGCGGAGGATTTTTCGCGCCACTATGGCGACGCGGTGACGCCGATCTCGAGCAATTATCGTGGCCTCGATTTGATCGAGCTGCCGCCGAACGGGCAGGGGCTCACCGCTTTGGTGATGCTCAACATCCTGGAGAATTTCGATCTCAAGGCGCTCGACCCCAACGGCCCCGATCGTTTCCATCTGGTGCTGGAAGCTGCGCGCCTCGCCTTTGCTGTCCGCGATACGCATGTGGCGGACGCCGGGCATATGCGCGTCGCGGTCGCCGATCTCATCGACAAGGCCTTTGCCAAAAAGCTTGCCGCCAGGATCGATCTGAAGAAGCGCGCGCAACTGCCGGCGGCGCCGACGCCCGGCAGCAACACGATCTACCTCACGGTGGTCGACCGCGACCGCATGGCGGTGTCGTTCATCAACACGCTGTTTTCGCATTTTGGCGCAGGTATCTGCACCGAGAAAACCGGGATTCTGCTGACCAACCGCGGCGCTTGCTTCACCATGGAGGACGGCCATCCCAATGTGTTCGGCCCGGATAAGCGGCCGCTACACACGATCATTCCTGCGCTGGCTATGCGCCAAGGTCGTTGCGACATGAGCTTCGGCGTCATGGGTGCGCATTACCAGCCGATGGGCCACGTACAGATCGTCAACAACATGCTCGACTATGGCATGGACGTGCAGCAGGCGATTGATGCGCCGCGTTTCTTTTTCGAGGGCGAGCAGACGGTGGTCGAGCACGGCACACCGGCCGCGACCATCGAGGGCCTCAAGGCGCGCGGCCATGATGTGGCGTTTGCGCCCACGCCCTGGGGCGGCGCGCAGACCATCAAGATCGATTGGGATCGCGGTGTGCTGATCGCCGGCTCGGAGCCGCGCAAGGATGGCTGCGCGCTCGGTTACTAAGCGATTATCCGAACCGTGTAAGCGCGACGGTAGCGCGATAAGCGGCGAGCGCCTCGTCCGGGTCGGCGCGCCGACGCTCGCGGGTCTGCGGATGCTGGTCCTTCATGGCAATCAACTGGGCGAGGAACGGCGCCTGGCGATAGGTATCCGGCGCCGCGCGCGCAGCAGTTGCCGGCGTCAACGCGACCAGCGCGCGCCCGGGAGCCTGCTCGGCGGATACCGGTTCGGCGCCTTCCGGCGTTAGCCTGGGCTGCTGCACGGCCGTTTTTTCAATCTCGCCAAGCCGCATTGCTTGTCTCGTTTCGGGACAGAAGCCTTCTGTCCGCCCTTGTCTTGGCAAGCGCCATGCCGCAGGCCGAAACCATGCCGAAACCGGTCGATCCGGCCTCTTTTTCGAATTATTTAAGTATTGTCCGTAGCTTCGGCGCTCGTATCCATTCCGCAAACAACGCCCGGCGCAATGTGGCGTTCCCAAAAAGGGGCGAGCGTGACCCGAATCGAACAACCCGCTGCTGTTCCCGACGCCGCGGAAGTTCTCAGTTCGATCGGCGACGTCGCCTACGAATGGCGGCTCGACACCGATGCGTTGCTCTGGAGCGGCAATGCCGCGTCAGTGCTCGGCGTTGCCGACATCGCCGACATCGCCAGCGGACGCAGCTTTGCGCAAAAGGTCGATGCCGAGGACGGGCAGAGCCGGCTCGACGCGATCACCCAATCCAGTCAGGCCGGCGTCGGCGACGGCGTTCCCTATCAGGTCCAATACAGTTTCCGGCGCGGCGACGGTGAAAAAATCTGGCTGGAGGACACCGGCTGCTGGTTTGCAGGTAGCGACGGCAAGCCGATGCGGGCGCTCGGGGTCGTGCGCGCGATCAACGAGCGACATGAACGCGAGCGGGCGCTGATCCAGCTCGCGAAATTCGACGCCCTGACCGGCGAGATGAACCGTGTGCACCTGACCGAGGTGCTCGGCGCCAAGCTCGACGAAGCGGTTCGCTTTCGCAATTCGTTGGGCTTCCTGCTGGTCGCCATCGACCATCTTGCCAATCTTAACGAATCTTACGGCTTCGATATCGCCGAAGATATGATTGCGCAGGTCGCCAAGCGTATCCGCAGCCGCCTGCGCGGCAAGGATTATCTCGGCCGCTTCTCCGGCAACAAGTTCGGCGTGATCCTGACGACTTGCACGGCGGAGGAATTGGCAGTCGCCGCCGACCGGCTGCTGGCCGGCGTGCGCGACGAGACCGTTTCAACCACCGCCGGCCCGGTAGCGGTGACGGTAACGATCGGCGGCGTGACCGCGCCGCGCCATGCCCGCACCGTGCCGGAAATCCTCAGCCGCGCGCAGGACGCGCTGCATGCCGCGCGTGGCAAGCGTCACGGTTCGTTCGCTCCTTACCGGCCGAACGTGGAACGCGACGCGCTCCGCCGCGACAGCGTGCGCGCGTCCGACGAGATCGTGGCCGCGCTCAACGAACGGCGGATCGCGCTCGCCTATGAACCGGTGGTCGAGACAAAAACTCGCAAGATCGCGTTCTACGAATGTCTGATGCGCGTGCACCGCCCGGACGGTCGTCTCGCCCACGCCAATGAGATCATCCCGGTGGCAGAACGGGTCGGGCTGATGCGCATGCTGGACTATCGCGTACTCGAATTGGTGGTCAACGAATTGGCCGCCGCGCCGGGTCTTATGGCCAGCGTCAACGTCTCGCCGGCTTCCGCAGTCGATCCGGACTGGTGGGCGGGTCTCGGCGCCATGCTGCGCGCCCATAGTAGCGCGGCCTCCCGGCTGATCATCGAGATTACCGAGACCGCGGCGATCCAGGACGTCGACGACGCGCGCGGCTTCGTCACTCGCGTCAAGGACCTCGGCTGCCGCATTGCCATCGACGATTTCGGCGCCGGCCACACGTCATTCCGAAATTTGCGCAAGCTCGGCGTGGATATCGTCAAGATCGACGGCGCCTTCGTGCAGAATATCGTCAAGTCGAGCGACGATCGCGCCTTCGTGCACACGCTGATCGATCTGTCGCGCCGGCTCGGCCTCAATACCGTCGCCGAATGGGTGCAGGACGAAGAGGCAGCGCAAGCTGCTGTCGGACTGGGGCTGCGATTTCCTGCAAGGCGCGTTGATCGGGCTCGCCAGCGACGCGCGGCCGTGGGCAGACCAGCAAGGCCGGGCCGCGACGGTGTAGGTGTAATTGTATGGCGTCCGCGCGAAGGCGGGACGACAAGCCGCTATTCCTTATTGCCGAGCTTATCGAGCCGCTTTTGCAATTCGTCGAGCTGGCGCTTGAGTTCGTCCATCTCGCCGCTCGAGCCTTGCGGCTTGTCTTCCGCCGGCTTGCCTTGCCCGCGCACGAAAGGCGGGGCGAACATGGCGAAGGTCTTCTCGAACATTTCCATGTTCCGCCGCACCTGATCCTCGAGCGTGCCGAAGCCGACGCCGCCGAAGGCCTGCGCCATCTGCTCGCGGAATTTGCCCTGCTGGCTGGTGAGCGACTGCATCGACTGTTCGAGGAAATGCGGCACCATCATCTGCATGCTGTCGCCGTAAAAGCGGATCAATTGCCGCAGGAAGGCGATCGGCAGCAGGCTTTGGCCTTCCTTGTTCTCTTGCTCGAAAATGATCTGCGCCAGCACCGAGCGCGTGATGTCCTCGCCGGATTTGGCGTCAAAGACGACGAAATTCTCGCCGTCCTTCACCATGGTGGCGAGGTCCTCGAGCGTGACGTATGCGCTAGTCCCGGTATTATAGAGCCGCCGGTTGGCGTATTTCTTGATTGTGATCGGCTCTTTTTCTTCTGTCATTTTGATCGCGCTGCCCCTGCCTAGGGCTTCAGCATAACCGGTTTTCGCTTGCGCGGGCCACCGTTTTGTGGCGGCGCGGCAGGATAAGTGGGCAGTGCGGCAATCCTTGCGGAATGTCAATAAACGGCCAATTCTAGCTGATATCTCCGTATCGCCCGTTGTTGACAGGGCTGCCTGGGCTGCCGAGGATGCGGCAGCGCCAGATGGCCGCTCTGCCGCCCAACCGCCTGCAAAAAGGAGTTTCGGATGAAGGACGATATCGTCATTGTCAGCGCCGCTCGTACCCCGGTCGGCTCGTTTAATGGGGCATTCGCCAATCTGCCGGCCCATGAGCTCGGCAAAACGGCGATTCAGGCGGCGGTGAGCCGGGCCGGTATCGAAAGCGCCCGCGTCAACGAAGTGATCATGGGGCAGATCCTGACCGCGGGTCAGGGCCAGAACCCGGCGCGTCAGGCCTCGATCATGGCCGGCATTCCAGTCGAGAGCCCTGCTTGGGGCGTGAACCAGCTATGCGGATCGGGCTTACGTTCGGTCGCGCTCGGCTTCCAGCAGATCGTCAACGGCGATGCCGAGATCGTGGTGGCGGGCGGCCAGGAATCGATGAGCATGGCGCCGCATGCCCAGCATCTGCGCCAAGGCGTGAAGATGGGCGCGTTCGAGATGGTCGACACCATGATCAAGGACGGGCTGTGGGACGCCTTCAACGGCTACCACATGGGCAACACCGCCGAGAACGTCGCCAAGCAATGGCAGATTACCCGCCAGATGCAGGACGAATTCGCGGTCGCCTCGCAAAACAAAGCGGAAGCCGCGCAAAAGGCCGGCAAGTTCAAGGACGAGATCGTCCCGGTCACCATCAAATCGCGCAAGGGCGACATCGTCGTCGACACCGACGAGTATCCGAAGAAGGGCGTCACGCTGGAAGCGCTGGCCAAGCTGCGGCCTGCCTTCGAAAAGGACGGCACAGTGACTGCGGGCAGCGCCTCCGGCATCAATGACGGCGCCGCCGCCGTGGTGCTGATGAAGGCGTCGGAAGCCGCCAAGCTCGGCAAGACGCCGCTGGCGCGCATCGTGTCCTGGGCGCAGGCCGGCGTCGACCCTGCGATCATGGGTACCGGGCCGATCCCGGCCTCGCGCGCCGCGCTCAAGAAAGCCGGCTGGAAAAAAGAGGACCTCGACCTGATTGAAGCGAACGAAGCGTTTGCAGCGCAGGCTTGCGCGGTCAACAAGGACCTCGGCTGGGATACCTCCAAGGTCAACGTCAATGGCGGCGCCATCGCCATCGGCCACCCGATCGGCGCCTCCGGTACGCGCATTCTGACGACGCTGCTGTTCGAAATGCAGAAACGGAACGCCAAGAAGGGCTTGGCGACGCTCTGCATTGGTGGTGGGATGGGCATCGCCATGTGCGTCGAGCGCTGACGGCGCGAAACACCACAGCGAATATACGCGTGCGGCGCTGAGGCGCTGCCCAAAATTTGATCTGCGTCATGGCCGGCTCGATCCGGCCATGGCTTACAAAAGGCGTTTAGGGAGGAGTCGGGTATGTCACGCGTTGCGTTAGTTACTGGCGGTACCCGAGGCATCGGGGCCGCCATCGCCAAAGCATTGCAAACAGCCGGCTACAAGGTCGCCGCCGTCTATCATGGCAACGACGAAGCGGCGGCGAAATTCAAAGCGGAAACCGGCATCGCGGTGTTTAAATGGGACGTGTCGTCCTTTGACGCCTGCGCCGATGGCGTAAAGAAGGTACAGGCCGAGCTTGGGCCCATCGAAGTGCTGATCAACAACGCCGGCATCACGCGCGATGCCATGCTCCATCGCATGAAGCCGGAGCAATGGACCGCGGTGATCACCACCAATCTCGGCTCGCTATTCAATATGACCCGGCAGGTGATCGAGGGCATGCGTGAGCGCAAATTCGGCCGCATCATCAACATCTCGTCAATCAACGGCCAGAAGGGCCAGATGGGACAAACCAATTACTCCGCTGCCAAGGCCGGCGAGATCGGCTTCACCAAGGCGCTGGCGCAGGAAGGCGCGCGCGCCGGCATCACGGTGAATGCGGTCTGCCCCGGCTATATCAATACCGAAATGGTGCAGGCAGTGCCGAAGGACGTGCTGGAGAAGAACATCCTGCCGCAGATTCCGATCGGCCGCCTGGGCGAGCCGGAGGAGATTGCGCGCTGCGTGGTGTTCCTGGCCTCCGACGATGCCGGCCTGATCACCGGCTCGACGCTTTCGGCCAATGGCGGGCAGTATTTCGCCTAGCGTCTGCGCTTGACCTTGGAATGCTTGGCAGCGCGCCGCGCCGGCTTGACGGCGCGCTTGCGCACAGTGCCTTCCGCCTTGTCGAGCCGTACCGACCAGTATTCGAAGGCGCGCGCGACCGGACCCGGCCGCAGATTATATTCGCCGGCGAGCGCGGTCTCGGCGGCGTTGAGCGGCGACACATGCCCAAGCGTGTGCGCCTGGATCTGCATCGCCGCATTGCGCGCGGTGTAGATGGTGCGGAACGTCAGCTCCTCCAGCGTCTTGCCGGCAACGGTCGCGCCGTGCCGGCGCATCAGCACGATCCAGTGGGGACCGAGCGCACGCGCCAGCGAAGCTCCTTCTTCCGGCTTGGCCACGATCAGCGAGGTATCGCCGAACTCATCGCGGCTATCCCAGAACGGAACCATTTCGCCCATCGTGGCGCCGAGGTGATAGACTGGCTTGAGTTGCATCCCGGAAATGCAGAACGGCAATATCGACGGCGCGTGATGGTGACACACCGCGTTCACCTCCGGCCGCGCCTTGTAGATTTCGCCGTGGATGACGCGCTCGCCGTAAAGCCGCGCCTCGATCGGCGTGACGATCTGCGAGTCGAGGGTGAACTCGTGAATGTCCTCCGGCTGCACAAGCTCGGGCCCGCGCGAGCGCGACATCAAATAGCGCCCCGGATCGGTCGGATGGCGCATGGTGACGTGGCCGAAGGCGTCGAGCACGCCTTCGTTGGCGATCATGCGGTTGGCGCGCGCGAGTTGTTCACGCGCCTCATCGAGTATTGTTCGGCACCGGCGTTTCCCCATATTGTTTGGTCGGGCGGTTCTTATCGCGTTTTGCCGCCCGGCGTCCAGCCCGCCGGCGCCAGCTCGAAGCCGTCGAAGGAAAAACCGGGCGCCACCGTGCAGCCGGTGAGCGTCCAGTCGCCGAGACTTTCCGCCGCCTGCCAGGCGCGCGCCGGCACGGTAAATTGCGGCGCCTCGCCGGCATGAATATCGGCGCCGAGCCGCACGATCTCCTCCTTGGCGCCGTCCACCACTTCGAGCTTGAGCGGCGCGCCGGCATAGTAGTGCCAGATCTCGACGGCGTCGATGCGATGCCAGTGCGAGCGCTCGCCCCGCTTGAGCAGGAAATAGATCGAGGTGGAGGCGGCGCGGCCGTCGATCACGCGCGGATCGCGGAAGGTCTCGCGGTAGTGGCCGCCTTCCGGATGCGGCTTGAGATCGAGCGCGCGGATGATGTCGGCGGCGGTGGGAGAATGCATTGATTGTCATGGTCAGGCTTGTCACCGCAAGTCGGGTATACGCGATTTGCGGCAATTAAGAAACTTTTGCGCAACTCGGGCAGGCCCGAGTTGCGCGTGCCATTCCGTTTAGGGATGCAAGGCCGTGCCCGCATAAGCGAGATGATCGGGCCAAGCCCGGCAACGATAGGACTAAAACTTGTTCTTCCTTGCCCGGATTTCCGCGAAAATCTTTGCGGCTGGTTCGCCGTCCATGGCCATGTTGCCGGCAAGTTCCGGGAGGTCGGCGCGCAGGAACGGATTGGCCAGCTTCTCGTCGCCGATGGTCACTGGAATCGTCGGCTCGCCCTCGGCGATCAGCCGACTGACCTGCGCCTCACGCGCCGCCAGCACCGGATTGTCCGGCTCGATGGTGCGCGCAAAACGGATATTGGCGGCGGTATATTCATGCCCGCAATAAATTTCGGTGTCGTTGGGAAGATCGCGCAATTTCTTGAGCGATGCCCACATCATCTCCGGCGTGCCTTCGATGACGCGGCCGCAGCCGATCGAGAACAGTGTGTCGCCGACGAAGGCGAGCTTGTCGGCATGAAACCAATAGGCAATGTGGCCAAGCGTGTGACCCGGCGTCTCGATTACATTACCCGACAGCTTGCCGACTTTCACGGTGTCGCCCTCGCGCACTGTCTGGTCGACGGCCGGGATTTTCGCAGCCTCCTTTGCTGGCGCCACCACGCGGCATTTGTATTTTTCCTTGAGCGCCGCAATGCCGCCGGTGTGGTCGGCGTGATGGTGGGTGACCAGGATGTCGGTGAGCCTCCAGCCGGTGGTCCTGAGCGCGGCCTCGATCGGCGCCGCCTCGGGGGCGTCGATGGAGGCGGTGGCGCCGCTCTCCGGGTCATGCAGCAGCACCCCGTAATTGTCCTTCAGACAGAGAAACAGATGGGTTTCCGCAGGCATGGCAGACCTCGTCGCTGAACATTCGACGTTAACCGTAGCACGCGGATGAAATGTCTCGCATCCCTTGTATTCTATGCAATGCGCCGCCGCCCGGCGTTTCGTGATAGTTTTAGCCCATGTCAATCGATGTCGTGGACCTGCGCAATTTCTACGGCCAACGCCTGGGCGTAGTAGCCCGCCGCTTCGTCGCTCGCGGCATTCGCGGATTATGGAAAGAAACCGTGGGCCAGCGCGTGCTCGGCGTCGGCTATGCCACGCCCTATCTCGGGCTGTTCCGCGAGGAGGCCGAGCGCTGCCTTGCCTTCATGCCGGCCGGGCAGGGCGTAGTGAAATGGCCGACCGCGCGGCCGGCCTTGTCAGCACTGGTGGACGAAAACGAGCTGCCTTTGCCCGATAGCGCGGTCGACCGCGTGCTGCTGGTGCACGCATTGGAAATGACGCACGACCCGGCCGTACTGCTGCGCGAGGCGTGGCGTGTGCTGGCGGCGGGTGGCAGGCTCTTGGTGGTGGTGCCGAATCGACGCGGTCTGTGGGCGCGCATGGACACCACGCCGTTCGGTCATGGCCGGCCCTATTCGCGCTCGCAGATCAACCAGCTGTTGCGCGAGACTTGGTTCACGCCGACCGGATGGAGCGAGGCGCTCTACGTGCCGCCGGTCGCGCGCGGCTGGTTCCTGCGTTCGGCGGTGGCCTGGGAGCGCACGGGCGCGACGCTGTCGGCGCCGTTCGCCGGCGTGCACATGGTGGAAGCGACCAAGCAGGTCTATCGCGCGATCCCAGCGCGCCGCGTCAAACGCCGTCTGGTGCCCGCACTCGAGCCCGCGTTGGCACCGTCACCTGGCGGCGCCGCGCGCATCTAGTAGACGGTCAGGAGCTAATCCGGCTGACGCGGCTCGTCGCCGCCGTCGCCTGGCGTCGGTTGTGGCGCCGCGCCCGCCGGATTGGCATTGCCGAAATTATCCGGACGCTCGGGTCGGTAGCCGCCGCCACGATGACGCCGGCGTCGGCGATGCCCGAAGCGATCCTGGCGGTCGCCCTGCTCGTAGCCATTCTGCCCGTAAGCCTGATTGGGGTTCTGGCCGGTATTCGGCTGCGGCTGGCCGCCGCCGGTGATGAAGGCCGGCAACGCATTCGGGTCCGGGACGGCGGCATTGCCCTGCACCGGAGGCTGCGCATAAGGCTGCTGCTGCGGCTGATGTTGCGGTCGGGTGTTCTGCTGCTGATCGCGCGGCGGAAACGGCTGCGCGTCGCGCGGCAGATAAGGCTGCGCCTGCGGCGCGTAGCTCGGCTCGTTCTGCCCCATGTAGGGCTGCCCGTCGTCGCCGTCATCGTCGTAGTTGTCGTCGGCGGCACCCTGCGGCGCGCCTTGGCCCTGCTGAGGCTGCTGATTGTAATAGGGGTTCTGCTGGCGGAACTGTTCCTGTGCGGCGGCGATCAGGCGGAAATAATGTTCGGCGTGCTGATAATAATTCTCGGCCGCCACCGGATCGCCGGAGCTCTGCGAGTCGCGCGCGAGCTGGATGTACTTCTCCGCGATGTGCGAGGCGGTGCCGCGGATTTTTACGTCGGGCCCGTTCGACTCGTAGACCCGCGTCAGCGGATTTTGGCTTTTGCGGTGTGTTGTTGTTGCGTCCCCGCATGCGCTTCTGACCGTTTCTCATCATCTGCCTATTCGCTGACCTTTCGCTTCACCGCGGCGCGCGCCGCAAACTATTGCACCGAAATTGCAAGTCCAACCCACTCTCAAGTCCACACGCAACTCGCTGCGCGGCCAAAAGCCGGCGCCGATCGCTTCCGCGAATGAATGCTCGAACATTTGCGATCTTTATCGCGATAGCCGCAGCAACCCCATAGCCGCGATCCTGTCGCGGCGTTGCCAACCTCTTGTTACGCGCATCGTCAAGCTTTCAAAATCTGATGCGCCCAACCGGTGAAGCGTTCGAACCCGTCTCTGGCGATTTCGTTTGCCGTCTTCTGAAAAACGGCGCTGCGTCATCGGTCTTGCGCCGCCGCCACACAGAGCCTCTTTGCTCCGGGGTTCCAGGCGGTGCAACCCTCACGGGTCGATTCCGTTGCAAGGAACCTAGTCGTTTCCGCGCCACATTCCAAGTGCTATTTTTAGTCCGCAACGGTGGTCTGCGCTTTTCGCCGGATCGAAATACGCCGTGTTTACAGTGTGGCCGTCGCGCTCAACGCGCGCGGAATTCCGGCCAAATCGTCGCGCGCCGCGCCGGCCTTTAATCCGGCCTTGGTAAACAGCGCGCGCACCGCCGGTTCCTGGCCCATTCCCAACTCCACGATCAGTTTACCGCCCGGCGCCAGCAACGCCCACGCGTTCGCGGCGATGGAGCGGTAACCATCAAGGCCGTCGGCACCGCCGTCAAGCGCAAGCGCCGGGTCGTAGTCGCGCACCTCAGGTGCGAGCAATGCAATTTCACCGTGTGCCACATAGGGCGGGTTTGCAACGATGAGATCGAAGGGACCCTGCACACCGGCGGCGATGTCGCAGGCGACGAAGCTCGCACGGCCGGCAAGATCGTTGCGCGCGGCGTTCGCGCGCGCGACCTTCAAGGCGCCCGCGCTGATATCGGTACCCACGCCCACCGCGTTGGGCAATTCGCCCAGCAGCGCCAGCAACAGCGCGCCCGAGCCGGTGCCGATGTCGAGAATGCGCAGTTTTTCCATCCGCACGCCGCCGCGCATCGCGAAATCGAGCGCGGCCTCGACCACAGTTTCGGTTTCCGGCCGCGGCACCAGCACCGCCGGACCGACCAGCAGGCTGAGATTCCAGAACTCCTTGCGGCCGAAAATACGCGCGACCGGCTCGCGCTTGAGCCGGCGCTCGCCCAGCGCGTTGATCGCTTTCGTTTCGTCCAGGCTGAGCACGCGTTCGCCGTTCACCAACAGTTCGGCGCGGTCGATGCGGAGCGCATGGGCCACCAGCAGGCGCGCGTCGTTCGCCGCGGAGTCGATCCCCGCCCGGCGAAACCTCTCGGCCAGCGCCTGCCGCGCCGCGGCTATCGTGGGCGTGGCGGCGAGCATCAGGTCGCGCCTTCGGCCGCCAGCAATTCGGCCTGATGCTCGGTCACCAGCGCGTCGATGACTTCGTGCAGGGCCTCGCCTTCCATCACCTGCGGCAGTTTGTGCAGCGTCAGATTGATGCGGTGGTCGGTGACGCGGCCTTGCGGAAAATTATAGGTGCGGATGCGCTCCGAGCGGTCGCCTGAGCCGATCTGCCCGCGCCGTTCGGCCGCGCGCGCGGCGTCGAGCTTTGAGCGCTGCTGATCGTAGAGCTTGGCGCGCAGCATGGTCATCGCCTTGGCCTTGTTCTTATGCTGCGAGCGTTCCTCCTGCACGAAAACGACGATGCCGCTCGGCAGATGCGTGATGCGAATCGCGGATTCGGTCTTGTTGACGTGCTGGCCGCCGGCGCCTTGCGCCCGCATGGTGTCGATCTTGAGGTCCTTCTCGTCGATGTCGATGTCGACGTCCTCCACCTCGGGCAGCACCGCGACGGTGGCGGCCGAGGTGTGAATGCGGCCGGAAGCCTCGGTGTCGGGCACGCGCTGCACGCGGTGCACGCCGGATTCGAATTTGAGCTTAGCGAACACGCCGCGCCCGTGCACCTCGGCGACGATTTCCTTGAAGCCCCCCTTGGTGCCTTCGCTGATTGACAGCACTTCCGTCTTCCAGCCCTGCTTGGCGGCGTAGCGTTCGTACATGCGGAACAGGTCGCCGGCGAACAGCGCGGCCTCGTCGCCGCCGGTGCCGGCGCGGATTTCGAGGATCGCGTCGTGGTCGTCCATCGCGTCTTTCGGGATGAGCGCGAGTTGGAGCTGGCGTTCGAGCCGGTCGCGGCGCGCGATGAGCGCCGGCTTTTCGGCGTCCGCCAGCTTGCGCATCTCGGCATCGGTCTTGGGATCGGCGGCGAGCGCGTCGAGGTCGCCGATCTCGGCGGTGACGGCGCGATAGGCCTTGATCGCCTCGATCACCGGGCCGAGCTCGGCGAATTCGCGCGACAGCTTGACGTAGTCGTCGCGGGTGAGATTGGTCGCGAGCTCGCGCTCCACCAGTTCGTGGCGGGCGAGCAGGGCATCGAGCTTCTGTTGCGGCAGCGCGATCAAAGCTGCAGTCCTTCGGCCGCCGCGAAGCCCTCGAGCTTGTGGCGGATGGAGACGCTGCCGACCGGCTGCTCGAGGAACGGCAAAATGGCGGTCTCGCCCTTGCGGCAATCGAGATCGAGCAGCAGCGCTTTGACCGGACCAACCGCCGACGGCGACAGCGACAGCGCGCGGTAGCCGAGGATCGCCAGCGCCAGCGCGCCGATCGGCTGTGAGGCGAGCTCGCCGCACAGCGCTACCGGCTTGCCGTGCTTGCGGCCCATGTCGGCGATGTCCTTAAGCGCGCGCAGCACCGGCGCCGATAGCGGATCGAAGCGCTGCGACACCCGGGCGTTGCCGCGGTCGGCGGCGTAGAGGAATTGCATCAGGTCGTTCGAGCCGACCGAAAGGAAGTCGACCCGCTCCAGCAATTCGTCAAGCTGAAACAGGAGCGCGGGCACTTCCAGCATGGTGCCAATCTTCACCCGTTCGGGCAGCGCGTGGCCGTGGCGGCGCAGATGGGTCAATTCGACCTCGACCAGGGACTTGGCCTTGTCGAATTCCTCCACCATGGCGATCATCGGAAACATGATGCGCAACTCGCGGCCGCCGGCGGCGCGCAGCATGGCGCGCACCTGACTGCGCAGCAGGCCGGGCCGGTCAAGGCCGAGCCGGATCGCGCGCCAGCCGAGCGCCGGATTCTCCTCCTCGATATTGCGCAAATAGGGCAGCACCTTATCGCCGCCGATGTCGAGGGTGCGGAAAACCACCGGCCGCTTGCCGGCAGCGTCCAGCACGGTGCGGTAAAGCCCGAGCTGCTCGCTGGTGCGCGGCAGGGTATCGGCCACCATGAACTGTAATTCGGTACGGAACAGGCCGATGCCGGCGGCGCCGGTCTCGTCGAGATGCGGCAGGTCGATGGTGAGACCGGCGTTAATCATCAGCGCCACCTTGTGGCCGTCCTTGGTGACGCAAGGTTTGTCGCGCAGCGCGCGGTATTGCGCCTGCCGTCGCGCCCGCAGCCGCACCCGCTCGCCATAGGCGGATTCGATGTCGGACGGCGGGCGCATATGCACGTCGCCGGTGGTGCCGTCGACGATGATGGCGTCGCCCGGCTCGACCAGGCCGGTGGCGTTGGCGATCTCGCCGACCGCCGGAATGCCGAGCGCGCGCGCCACGATCGAGACATGCGAGGTGGGCCCGCCTTCCTCCAGCACCAGGCCGCGCAGCCGTTTGCGGTCGTAGTCGAGCAGCGCCGCCGGGCCCATCGAGCGCGCGACCAGGATCGCGTTCTCCGGCAATTGCTCGCGCGAGGGCGCGTGATCCTGCCCCATCAGCACGCGCATCAGCCGGTTGGCGAGATCGTCGAGATCGTGCAGGCGGTCGCGCAAATAGGGATCGGAGGCGCGCAGCATGCGCGCGCGGGTGTCGGATTGCACGCGCTCGACGCCGGCCTCGGCGGTGAGGCCGGTCGCCACCGCCTCGCGCATCTTGTGCAGCCAGCCCTGGTCGTAGCCGAACATGCGGTAGGCTTCGAGCACCTCGCGATGCTCGCCGCCGTCGGCCACCTCGCCGTGCTCGAGCAGGCGGTCGAGGTCGGCGCGGAACGTGGCGATCGCGGCATCCAGCCGCTTGAGTTCCCGCGGCACGTCGTCGGCAATGACGTTGGTGATGACCACGCGCGGCTCATGCAGCACCACGTGGCCGAGCGCGATGCCGTCCGACAGCGCGGTACCAGAAATATTGAGCGCGTGGCGGGCAACCGGCTCCGCGCCGGGCCGTGCGATTGAGGACAGCTCGCCCGAAGCGATCATCTCGGCGAGCACCATCGCCGTGGTCTGCAACGCCTCCTCTTCCTCCTCGGTATAGGTGCGGCGTGCGCGGTTCTGCACCACCAGCACGCCAAGCGTATTGCCCGCGCGCAGCACCGGCACGCCGAGGAACGAGTGGTAGATTTCTTCGCCGGTTTCCGGGCGGAACGAGAACGCCGGGTGCGCCTGCGCGTCCGACAGGTTGATCGGGTTGGCCTCGCTGGCGACCAGGCCGACCAGGCCCTCGTCGGCCTTCAGTACCGTTTCGTGCACGGCTTCGCGCTTCAAGCCCTCGGTGGCGTATAGCTCGAGGGTTCCGTCTACGCGTAAGACGTAGACAGAGCACACCTCCGCCACCATGTTGGCGGCGATCAGCACCACCACCTTGTCGAGGCGTTCCTGCGCGCTGACCGGCTCCGCCATCACTTCGCGAAGCCGGCGTAACAGCACGCGCGGACCGCCCAGCGCGCCACGCATTGTAAGGTCCTTTAGCCGCGGCTCGGGCCGCAGCCCCTTTACGGCCCAATCATGTACGAATAGCGACCGCGAATCCGGCACCCGCGGCCGCATATGACTCAGGCTATAGCCAATGGCCTATGCAAGGGGCAAGCCAAAGCAGTGGCTACGCCGGCGTCGGCCGGCCGCGGCAAATTGTGCACTGCCCACTTCACCGGGCGTTTGACCGCCGCGCGGCCGTTTAAGCCTTCAGCTTGAGCAGCGCGTCGGCATTGCCGTGCGTGAGCTTGGCCATATCGGCCGGCGACAGCGTGATGCGGTCGAGGAAGGCGCGGCCCTTGGCGTTGGGCGCATAGGGGTAGTCGACCGAGAACATGATGCGGTCGATGCCGAAGGTCATGAGCGCGGGGAGCAGCGGCGGCTCGCTGAAGATGCCGCTGGTGGTGATCCAGACTTGGTCGAGGATGGCGCGGGTGATCGGCCGCTTGAGGTAGTCGACCTCGCGCGCGAACACCGCGTTGATGCGGTCCAGCATCACCGGCAGCATTTCGCCCATGTGGCCGATGATGAGCTTAAGCTTCGGATGCCGGTCGAGCACCCCTGCCAGCACCATGCGCAGCAGGTGGATGGCGGTCTCGGAATGCCAGCCCCACCCGGCGGCTTCCAGCACGCGCGCCGCGCCGGGCTCCAGGTCGGAATAATAGGCCTGCCGCACCGGCTCCGGCGCGAGATGTGGATGGATGTAGACCGGCACGTCAAGCTCGACCGCCGCCGCCAATATGCCGTCATAGCTCGGGTGATCGAGGAAGCGGCCCTCGGTCGTGCCGTTGATCAGCGCGCCGAGGAATTTCAGCTCCTTGACGCACCGCACGAGTTCGGCGGCGCAGGCGTCCGGGCTTTGCATCGGCAGCACCGCGAAGCCCGCGAAGCGATCGGGATGGCGGGCGACGGCTTTTGCCAGGTAGTCGTTCATCTCGCGCGCCATGGCGACGCCGTCGGCGCCGGGCACGAGGTCGGGGCCGGGGCCGGTGTTGGAGAGCACCTGCATCGTGATGCCGGCCTCGTCCATCGATTTCAGGCGCTGCTCGCCGATCTCGGGCAACAGCTCCATTGGGTTCGGGCCGCTGGCCGGCGGCTTGCGCGGCCGAAAGCCGCGGGCGCTGATGGCGGCCTTGTCGATCCGCTGGACCAAAGCCGGAACCGTGAAATGCTCTTCGAGCGCGACTACACGCATACGTTCTATCTCCTCCGCTTAGCTTTGTTGGTTACTTATCCAGCCCGTACAGCGTATGCAGCGTGCGCACCGCGAGATCGGTCTGCGCCGCGCTGATCAGCACCGAGAATTTGATCTCCGAGGTGGTGATGGCGAGGATGTTGATCTTCTTCTCGGACAGCGCCTTGAACGCGCTCGCCGCGACGCCGGCATGGCTTCTCATGCCGATGCCGATCACCGACACCTTGGCGACGTCGGTGGCGCCATCCATCCGCTCGTAGCCGATCGCGCCCTTGGCCTTTTCCAAGGTGACGCGCGCGCGCTCGTAATCGGCCGAAGGCACGGTAAAGGTCAGATCGGTGGTGGCGCCGTCGGCCGAGACGTTCTGCACGATCATGTCGACGTTGATGCTGGCGTCGGCGAGCGGGCCGAAGATCGCGGCGGCGACGCCTGGCTTGTCCTGCACGCGGCGGATCGAGATCTGCGCCTCGTCCTTGGAGAAGGCGATGCCGGTGACGATTTGCTGTTCCACGATGTCTCCCTCGTCGCAAATGAGTGTGCCGGACGGCGGCTTCTTGGGATCGATGTCCTCCGGCTTTTCGAAACTGGAGCGCACGAAGATGCGCACATTATGCACCATGCCGAGCTCGACCGAGCGCACCTGCATGACCTTGGCGCCGAGCGAAGCGAGCTCGAGCATTTCCTCGTAGGCGATCTTGTCTAGGCGATGCGCCTTCGGCACCACGCGCGGATCGGTGGTGTAGACGCCGTCGACGTCGGTATAGATGTCGCAGCGCTCGGCTTGAATCGCGGCGGCGATCGCCACCGCCGAGGTGTCGGAGCCGCCGCGGCCGAGCGTGGTGATGCGGCCGGTCGGCTTGTGCAGGCCCTGGAAGCCGGCGATCACCGCGACCTGGCTCATCTCCTTGAAGCGGCGGATCAGCTCGGCGCCGTTGATCTCGAGAATGCGCGCCGAGCCGTGCGCGTTGTCGGTCAGGATCGGCAATTGCCAGCCCTGCCAGGAGCGCGCATTGACGCCCATGCCTTCCAGCACGATGGCCAAAAGCCCGGCGGTGACCTCCTCGCCGGTCGCGACTACAGCGTCGTATTCGCGCGCGTCGTGCAGCATGGCGGCATCGCGACACCAGGCGACCAGCTGGTTGGTGACCCCGGCCATGGCGGAAACCACGACGGCCACCTCGTGGCCGGCGTCGACCTCGCGCTTGACGTGGCGCGCCACATTGCGGATGCGGTCGAGATCGGCGACCGACGTTCCGCCGAATTTCATCACCAGGCGAGCCATGACTTTAGAAAACCTGCCGTTCCCGGAGGCGCCAAAAGGCGCTAACAAGCGGCCGGCTGTGCCGCCCGCAAAAGGCGCGTATACATACCGGCGGGGTGGCAAGACTGCAATAAGACTGCAGCATTGCGGGCCGTGGCGGCCGCGTCCCCGCGTTAATCTTTCGGGTGCTGGCGATGCGGTATATCGAGCGAATTCTGCAGCCGGGCGAAAAGCTGCTCTACTCGGGTACGATCCACTGGGTCATTTACTTTCCGGCCGTGCTGTTGTCGCTGATCGCATTGGCGCTGCTGACGCTGGTCAAATCGGGGCCAACCGGCATGAGCTGGCTGATCGGATCGATTGCGTTTTGGGCGGCGGCCGCGGTGACCTTCGCCTCGGCCTGGTTCCGGCGCTGGACCACCGAGATCGACGTCACCGACCGGCGCATCGTATACAAGCGCGGCTTCATCAACCGGCATACCGTCGAGATGAATATGGACAAGGTGGAAAGCGTCGACGTCGACCAATCGATCATGGGCCGCCTTTTGAACTATGGCGACATCACGGTGCGCGGCACCGGCGAGACCATGGAGCGAATGCACGGCATCGGCGCTCCGCTCGATTTCCGCAATCACGTAACCGCGCGCTGATTCGATGGCATTGAAACAACGCAGTTCTTCGGTTGACGAAAGCGAAGTCGAGCGCTTCTCGCGTTATGGCGCCGACTGGTGGGATCCGCGTGGGCCGATGGCGGCGCTGCACAAGTTCAATCCGGTGCGGCTCGGTTACATCCGCGACAAGGCCGCCGAGCGCTTCGCGCGCGAGCCTAAGAAGCTCGACTGCCTCAAGGGCCTGCGCATGCTCGATATCGGCTGCGGCGGCGGCATTCTGTCGGAGCCCTTGGCACGGCTGGGCGCGCAGATGGTCGGCGCCGATCCGTCGGCCGAGAACATCGCCGTTGCCAGCGCGCATGCCCAGGAGAACGGCGTTACGGTCGACTACCGCGCCACCACGGCGGAGGAGCTTGCCGCTCAGGCCGAGCGTTTCGATGTGGTGCTGGCGATGGAAGTGGTCGAGCACGTCACCGACGTCAACGCTTTCGTGGCGACCTGCGCCGCGATGGTGAAGCCGGGCGGGCTGATGATCGCCGCCACCTTGAACCGCACGCTCAAGAGCTTCGCGCTCGCCATCGTCGGCGCCGAATACGTGCTGCGCTGGCTGCCGCGCGGCACCCATCAATGGGACAAGTTCGTCACCCCGGACGAGCTCGAGCTCGCCTTCGAGCACGCCGGTTTGCGGGTGACCGGCGAGCGCGGCGTGGTCTACAATCTGTTCGCCGACCGCTGGCAATTATCGTCGGATATGGATGTGAACTACATGCTCGTCGCCGAGCGTCCAAAGGAAGGAAAAACTACATGATCCTTGAACTGGTCGAATTCAACTCGCCGAAGGGCTGGAGCCGCGAGCAGGTGGCGATGGAGGCCCGCAACGTCATCCCGCATTGGCAGGCCAACAAGCAGCTCTGGCGCAAGCATTTCCTGCTCGAGCTTGACGGCAAGACCGGCGGCGGCGTCTATCTCTGGCCGACGCTGGCGGACGCGCAGAAGGCGCACGACGAGGCCTGGCGCCAGTCGATCATCAAGCGCACCGGCAGCGCGCCGACCATCCGTTATTTCGATCTGTTCCTGTTGATCGACAACGAGAAGGGCACCGCCTCCGAATTCCCCGCGGCGGCGGAAACTGCGCCGCAGCGGCGTAGCCTCGATCCGTCATCCGGAGGCGCTCGGCGCTTGAGGCCGCGAACCTCGAAGGGCGACGGGCCCCAGCGCTCACGGAGTCCGCCATCCTTCGAGGCTCGCCGCTTGCGTGGCTCGTACCTCGGAATGACCGAGCTAATTCTTCTCCCGGCACGTCGCAACGCATTCATGCTCTGGGCCGTCTTCACGCTGATCGCCGCGGCGGCGCAGACCGCGCGCAACGCCATGCAGCGCGAGCTGACCGCGACGCTCGGCACGGTCGGCGCGACGCACGTGCGCTTCCTGTTCGGCTTTCCGTTCGCGCTGCTGTTTCTGGCCGGCGTCATGCTCGCGACCGGCTACGGCCTGCCGCATCCGGGGCTGGTGTTCTGGCCGTGGATCCTCGCCGGCGCCTTCACCCAGATCGCCGCCACCGCCACCATGCTGGCGGTGATGGGCGAGCGGTCCTTCGTGGTCGCCTACGCCTATATCAAGACCGAACCGGTGCAGGTGGCGCTGTTCGGCCTGATCTTTCTCGGCGACAAGATCACGCCGCTGTCGGCCGCCGCGATCCTCATCGCCACCGCCGGCGTGATCGTGATCTCGCTCAAACCCGGCGCCGGCCAAGCCGGCACCACGCGCTCGACGATCATCGGCCTGCTGTCGGGCGCGCTGTTCGCGCTCTCGGCGATCGGCTATCGCGGCGCCATTTTGTCGCTGCACCTGCCGCATTTCGTGATGGCGGCGACCTTCACGCTCGCGGTCGGGCTGGTGCTGCAGGCGGTGCTGCTGTCGGCCTATCTGGCGCTGCGCGATCCGGACGTCTTGCGCGCCATCGCCAAGGCCTGGAAGCCCTCGCTGTTCGCCGGCTTCATGGGCGCTTTCGCCTCGCAGTTCTGGTTCCTCGCCTTCGCCATCGCCACCGCCGCCAGCGTGCGCACGCTGGCGCTGGTCGAGGTCTTGTTCGCGCAAGGCGTGACGCACTTCATCTTCAAGCAGCCGACCACGCCGCGAGAGCTCGTCGGCATCGTGCTGGTGGTCGTCGGCGTCGCGCTGTTGGTGTGGGCGTATTGAATGTCGTCCCCGCGAAGGCGGCGACCCATAGGCCGTGCACTATCGATAAAATTGCGGAGTATGGGTCCCGGCTCTCGCTTCGCTCGGCCGGGAAGACGAACAAATTAATTCCGCTCTTCCGGCAAAATCGGCAGCGGATGGAATTCGATGCCTTCCTCGGCCAGCGCTTTGGCTTCCTCGGGCGAAGCCTCGCCATAGATCGAGCGGTGCGCGGTCTCGCCGTAATGCATCTTGCGCGCTTCTTCGGGGAATTTCGGTCCGACATGGTCGGCATTCTTGGTCAGATGATCGCGCAGCTCCTTGAGCTTGCTGCGCAGCTCCTGCTCCTGCGGCGAGATCATCGCGACAGGTGCTTTTTCTTGCGCTTTCTCAGGCGCGACGGGCGTAGGCGTTTCGGCTTGCACCTGCGCGCTTGCGGCTGCCGGCGAGCCGCGGCGCCATGATCGCCTTGTCGACCTTGGCCGAACCGCAATGCGGGCACGCCACCAGCTTGCGCTTGACCTGCTTGTCGTAGGCCGCGGAATCCTGGAACCAGCTTTCGAAATCGTGGCCCCTCTCGCACACCAGCGCGTAGCGGATCATTCGGCTCCCCCGATCACGTGCAGGTGGGTCGGCTCGGCCATCGGTTCGACGATCTCGAAACGCCGGCCGTGCTGCAGCGACGGGATGCGCGCGCGCGCCTTCGCCACTTCCGCCAGATCGATCTCGGCCATTACCACCCCCGGCTCACTGCCGCCTTCCGCCAGGATGCGGCCCCACGGGTCAACAATCAGCGAATGGCCGAAAGTCTCGCGCCCGCTCTCGTGCTTGCCGGCCTGCGCGGCGGCGAACACGAAACAGCCGTTCTCGATGGCGCGCGCCCGGATCAGCACATGCCAATGCGCCTCGCCGGTCTGCTGGGTGAACGCGGAGGGGATCGTCAACATGGTGGCGCCGGCTTCCGCCAGCGCACGATAGAGCGCGGGGAACCGCAGGTCGTAGCAGATCGTCAGTCCGAGCCGGCCCCAGGGCAGATCGGAAAGCACCGCCTGTTCGCCCGGCCGGTAGGTACGCGACTCACGATAGCTTTCGCCGCCGGCGAGATCGACGTCGAACATGTGGATCTTGTCGTAACGCGCGGCAATGTCGCCTTTCGGATCGATCAGGAACGAGCGGTTGGCCGCCCGGTCGGGCGAAATCTTGATCGCCAGCGAACCGGCATGAAGGTAAATCTTAAGCTTGCGCGCCAGCTCGCGCAGAGTGGCGAGCGAGGTGTCGGCGTCTTCCTCCACGATGGTGGCGAACAGCCGCTCGCGCTTGACCTCCATGATGTTGGTCATTTCCGGCGTCAGCACGTAATCGGCGCCAGCCGATTTCGCCTCGCCGATCATGCGCGCGGCAGCCTCGATATTGGCGACGGGCGCGAGCCCCGAGCGCATTTGGATCATCGCGGCCTTGAAGGTGGACGTGTTCATCACGCCGCCCCTTCGCGCGCCAGCAGCGGATCGAGCTGGCCGGCGCGCTCGAGTTCGTGCAGCTCGTCGCAGCCGCCGACATGGGTGGCGCCGATGAAGATCTGCGGCACGGTCGTGCCGCCATTCGCGCGCTCGATCATTTCGTTGCGGCGCTCCCAGTCGCGGCCGAGGTCGATTTCGGTGAACGCGACGCCCTTGCGTTTCAGCAGGGCCTTGGCCGCGTGGCAATAGGGGCAATAGCGGGTGGTATAGATTTCAATAACGGGCATTTTGGTTTTGTGCGGTCCGCGATCCGGCCCCCGTTATATGGTGGCGCGCAGGGGCGCGACAACCCGGGCGAAGACCAGAACGTCGACATGGGCGGCGCCCGCCCGCAGCAGGGCGCGGGCGCAGGTATCGACGGTAGCGCCGGAGGTGAGCACGTCGTCGATCAGCACCAGCCGGCGGCCCGCCACCTGGGCCTTTTCCTCCGCCGGCACGCGAAAAGCGCCTTGCACGTTGCCGGCGCGTTCGGTCTTGGACAGACCGACCTGTTGTGGCGTCGAGCGCACGCGCTTGAGCGCGCCATGCAGCACCGGCACGCCGGCTATGCCGGAAATCGCCTTGGCCAGCGCCGCCGACTGGTTGAAGCGCCGTGCCCACAGCCTGCGCCAATGCAGCGGCACCGGTAGCAGCGCGTCGGCGTCACCGAGCAGCTCGCGGCCGGCGCGCGCCATCCACTGGCCCATCATGGGCGCGAGATCGAGCCGGTCGCCGTATTTGAACGACAGCACCAGCTTGCGGGCGATCTCGTCATAGCGCACCGCGGCGCGCGCCCGGTCATAGGCCGGCGGATCGGCGATCGCCTCCATCGACAGCAGGCCGGGGCCGGGATCGTAGGTGAAGGGGATGCCGAGCCGCGCGCAATAAGGCGGCTCGATCAGCGACAGCTTCGACCAGCACGACGCGCACAAGCCGACCCCGCCGCCGAGCGGCGCGCGGCAGGATGGGCACAGCGGCGGCAGCACCACGTCGAGGGCGGCGCGCAGCAAGGCGCGCAATCCGCCCCGGAATTGCGTGAGCCGTGAGGGCGCCTGGTTCTGGCTTGCCGAGACAAGCTCGTTCATGCTGCAAATGTATCAGATGCCGTCAAACCCGACCATCTTCGACCGCACCCTGCTGCGCGCACGGCAACAGCGCGCGCGCGCGCTTGGGGCCGAGACCTTTCTGATCGACCGGGTCGCCGCCGAGCTTGGCGAGCGGCTTTCGGTGGTGCTGCGCCAGTTCGCGCGTGCGGTCGATCTCGGCACGCCGACCGACGCGGTGCGCCGCGCGCTGGTCGAAAGCGGCAAGGTCGCAACAGTCATTTCCGCCGCGCCGGCGATCGGGCCGGGCGATGCGTCGCTGCGCGTCGCCGCCGACGAGGAAGCCTTGCCGTTCGCCGACGGCTCGCTCGATCTGATTGTCTCCGCGCTGGCGCTGCAATTTGTGAATGACCTGCCCGGCACGCTGATCCAGATCCGCCGGGCGCTGAAGCCGGACGGTCTGCTGCTGGCGGCGCTGGTCGGCGGCGACAGCCTGGCCGAGTTGCGCGAAGCCTTCGCGCAGGCCGAGAGCGAGATCGAAGGCGGCGTGTCGCCGCGCGTCGCGCCCTTCGCCGACGTGCGCGAGCTGGGCGGGTTGCTGCAACGCGCCGGGCTCGCTTTGCCGGTGGTCGATTCCGATCGGCTGATCGTGCGCTACCAGTCGGTATTCGATTTGATGCGCGATTTGCGCCGCATGGGCGCGACCAATATGCTCACCGAGCGCCGCCGCACGCCGCTCAAACGTACGACCTTGCAACGAATGGCGGATATCTATGCGCAGCGCTTCGCCGACGCCGACGGGCGCGTGCGCGCGACTTTCGAGATCGCATGGTTGTCAGGCTGGGCGCCGCACGAAAGCCAGCAGCAGCCGCTCAAGCCCGGCTCGGCCAAGCAGCGGCTCGCCGATGCGCTCGGCACGCAAGAAATTCCGGCCGGCGAGAAGCCGCGGCCCTGACGCCGATTTTCAGCTAAGAGCGTTGGCGACGCTCTGAAACATCGCCTGCACCGAAGTGCCCAAGGCCGTGACCACCGCGATGATGGCGACGGCAATGCCGGTGGCGATGATCGCGTATTCGATGGCGGTGGTGCCGCTCTCGTCGCACAAGAAATCGCGCAGGCTGCGCATCGTTGGGGACTTGCTCATGGACGCTCCCTGTTCAGTCTTATCGGCCAATCACAACAGTGCCATCAGGTGCGAAATCAGCGGAACATCCGCCGGAGGCATCGCGTAGTCCCGCAGCCGGTTCGGTTTTACCCAGGCGAGCTTCTGCCCCTCGCTTGCGGTGACTTGACCCTCCCAACGCCGGCAAACATAGAGCGGCATCAGAAGATGGAAGTCGGGATAGGCATGGCTTGCGAAAGTGAGCGGCGCGAGACAGGCCTCATTGACGACGATGCCCAGTTCCTCCTTCAACTCCCGGATCAAGCTCTGTTCCGGCGCTTCGCCATCTTCGACCTTGCCGCCGGGAAACTCCCATAAGCCCGCCATCGGCCTGCCGGCGGGACGCTGGGCGATGAGCACGCGGCCGTCGGCATCGACAAGGGCGCAGGCGGCAACAAGAACGATTTTGGCGCTCACGGGCCTTCACCTATCGACGATAAGCAAGCTTGGTTAAGGGGGTATTCCGCGATGCTATACCTGCGGACGCCGCTCCCGGCGACGGTAAACGGATCGTTACGAGCGGTAATCGCCATTGATGGCGATGTATTCCTTGGTCAGGTCGCAGGTGAGCACGCGGTCGCGGCCCTTGCCCAGCCCGAGCGCGACTTTCAGGCTGATCTCCGGCTTCTTCATCGCCGCACTCACTGCGGCCTCGTCATAGCCGGGATCGCGCGCGCCCTTGTGGGCGACCCGGATGCCGCCGAACCAGATCGACAATTTATCGCGATCCGCCGGCTCGCCGGCCTTGCCGACCGCCATGACGACGCGGCCCCAATTGGCGTCCTCGCCGGCGATCGCGGTCTTCACCAGCGGCGAATTGGCGATCGACATGGCAATGCGCCGCGCGGAGGCCTTCGACACCGCGCCTTCGCACCACGATCTCCACCAGCTTGCGGGCGCCTTCGCCGTCGCGCGCGATCTGCTCGGCGAGATTGGCGAGCACCGCGTGCAAAGCGCGTTTGAAATCCTTGAGAAGCGGATCGGCCGCGCGCGCGATGCGCGGGTTACCGGCCTGGCCGGTGGCAAAGATCATCAGCGTGTCTGAGGTCGAGGTATCGCCGTCGATGGTGACTGCGTTGAAGGTGTCGGCGACGCCGTCCTTGAGTAGCGTCTGCAGCGCGGGCGCGGCGATCGCAGCGTCGGTGAAAATGAAGGAGAGCATGGTCGCCATGTCGGGCGCGATCATGCCGGCGCCCTTGGCGATGCCGTTGACGGTCACCGTCGCCTCGCCGATGCGCGCTGCGGCGGTTGCGACTTTCGGAAAAGTATCGGTGGTCATGATCGCGCGCGGCCGCGGCGAGAAAATCGCCGGGTTTGGCGCGCGTCGCGAGGCCTTCCATCACCGGTGCGAACTTGGCGGCATCGAGCGGCTCGCCGATCACGCCGGTGGAGGCGAGGAAGATTTCCGCTGGCTTGCAGCCGGCCGCCTTGGCGGCGATCTCGGCGGTGAGCTTGGTCGCGGCGCGACCGCTTTTTCCCGTGAAGGCATTGGCGTTGCCGGAGTTGACCACCAGCGCGCGGGCCTTGCCCGGCTTGAGATGGGCCCGGCACCATTCGACCGGCGCCGACGGGCATTTCGATTTGGTGAACACCCCGGCCGTGGTGGTGCCTTCAGCGAACAGGGCGAGCAGCACGTCGGTGCGCCCGGCATAGCGGATGCCGGCTTCGGCGGTCGCCAGCCGCACGCCGGCGATCGCCGGCATGTCCGGCACCTGCTTGGGGGCGAGGGGGGAGATAGCTGTGGACATGATGATCCTGTCATTCCGGGGCGGCCGCCGAAGGCGGGCGAACGCGGAATCCGATATCCACCAAGCTTTCGGCTAAATCGCAAGACCGGGATTATGGATTCCGACTCTCGCGGACCTTGTCATCGGGCCGCGCTCCGCGCGGACCCGTTGGCTCGGCCGGAATGACAAAGCCTACTTCTTCTCCGGCGCCGGCGGAGCCGTCGGAGCGGCCGGCTCCTCGGTCTTGTACATCTTCTCGATCTTGGCCTCGGCGCGCAGCTTCTGCACCAGCTCGGCCTGCGCCTTGCGCGTCACATATTGCTCGATCTGCGGCTTGACCTCTTCGAATTTCGGCACCGGCTTCAAGCGCTTGTCCTCGACCTTGAGCACGTGCCAGCCGAACTGGGTCTTCACCGGCTCGGAGATTTGGCCCTTCTCCAGCTTGAAGGCGACATCGGAGAATTCCGGCACCATCTGTTCCTTGCTGAAATAGCCGAGATCGCCGCCATTGGCCTTGCCGGACGGATCCTCGGTGACCTCGGCAGCGACCTTGGCGAAATCCTCGCCGTTCTTCAGGCGCACGATGATCGCCTTGATCTTGTCCTCGGCCGCCTTGCTCGCCTTCTCGTCGCCGGGCGCGGCGCGGATCAGGATGTGGCGGGCGTGCACCTCTTGCTCCTGGCCCATCTGCTTGACGGCTTCGTCATAGACCTTGTGCATGGCCGCGTCGGTGAGCGCTTCCTTGCCGACCGATTGCAGCATGTCTTCCATCAGCAGCTTGTTGCGGGCAAAGGCGAGGCGGCGCTTGAACAGGTCGCTGTCGGCCATCTTCTTGGCCTCGGCCGCCTTCGACACCAGGATCATGTCGGCCATGAACTGGACCAGGTAATCCTTTTTGGCGTCCGGCGACATTGGCGGTATCTGGCCGGCTTCCTCCTCGGCGACCGCAAGGTCGCTCTGGTGGATCTCGGTACCGTTGACCTTGGCGACAAGCGGATCCTTGTCCTGTGCTGCGACCGGGCCGGCCAGCAGCAGCGCCAGGGTGGCGGCGAGGATGCCGGCCCGGCCGGCGAAATGGGAAGTCGTCATGGTTGCTGTCCTTGGCGCTGTCCTTGGGAATGGGATGGTCCGCAATGCCTGCGGACGGCGGCGGACTTGTCACCCAACAACCATGGCTTTGCAATGGCCGACTGGCCCGGACGGTCTCATGTCGGCGTGAGCGCGTCCGGCTAGGGCGGCCGCCAGCCGCCAATTGACAACAATCCGACCCCCTCCTATCTCTCCGCTAACCTCGGCTGGTAAAGCTTTGCAGGCGCGTTCGCGTCGAATTTGCCCGAAAAGTGCCGCTTTTCCGGAGCGCCGGAAGCAAAATCCGGCCGTTGAGGCGTGCTAGAAGCGCCATTTCTGAGGAGCCCCGTATGATCGGCGCCGTTGCCCGCAAGCTGTTCGGCTCCGCCAATGAACGGCGGATTCGCAGCTATCAGCCGCGGGTAGCCGAGATCAACGCGCTGGAAAAGGACCTTGAAGCGCTTTCCGACGAGCAGCTCAGGGCGCGCACCGAGGAATTCAAGAAGCAGGTCGCCGACGGAACTTCCCTCGACGATATCCTGGTGCCGGCCTTCGCCACCGTGCGCGAGGCCGCCAAGCGCACCATCGGCCAGCGCCATTTCGACGTGCAATTGATCGGCGGCATGATCCTGCACGAAGGCAAGATCGCCGAGATGAAGACCGGCGAAGGCAAGACGCTGGTGGCGACGCTGGCGGTCTATCTCAACGCTCTGTCCACGCGCGGCGTGCACGTCGTCACCGTCAACGATTACCTCGCCAAGCGCGACGCCGAATGGATGGGGCAGATTTACGGTTTCCTCGGCCTCACCGTCGGCGTCATCGTGCACGGTCTCGACGACGAGCAACGCAAGAAAAACTACGACTGCGACGTCACCTACGGCACCAACAACGAGCTCGGCTTCGACTATCTGCGCGACAACATGAAGTACCGCATGGAGGACATGGTCCAGCGCGGGCACATCTACGCCATCGTCGACGAAGTGGACTCGATCCTGATCGACGAGGCGCGCACGCCGCTGATCATTTCCGGCCCGCTCGACGACCGCTCCGAATTCTACAACACCATCGACAGCTATATCCCGGCGCTCGACAAGGCCGACTACGAGGTCGACGAGAAGCAGCGCACGGTGACGCTGACCGAAGCCGGCATGGAAAAGCTCGAGCGGCGCTTGGAAGCCGCCGGCCAGCTCAAGGGCGAATCGCTCTACGACGTCGAGAACGTCTCCGTCGTGCACCACGTCAACCAGGCGCTGCGCGCGCACAAGCTGTTCCAGCGCGACAAGGACTACATCGTGCGCAACGGCGAGGTCGTCATCATCGACGAATTCACCGGCCGCATGATGCCGGGCCGGCGCTATTCGGAAGGGCTGCATCAGGCGCTCGAGGCCAAGGAGCATCAGCCGATCCAGCCGGAGAACCAGACGCTCGCCTCGATCACCTTCCAGAACTATTTCCGCATGTACGAGAAGCTCGCCGGCATGACCGGCACGGCGCTCACCGAGGCCGACGAGTTCCTCGACATCTACAATCTCGACGTGCTGGAAGTGCCGACCAATATGCCGCTTATCCGCATCGACGACGACGACGAGGTCTATCGCACGGCAAAAGAAAAATACCGCTCGATCATTGCGTTGATCGAGGACTGCAAGGCGCGCGGCCAACCGGTGCTGGTCGGCACCACCTCGATCGAGAAATCCGAGCAGCTCGCCGATATGCTGCGCGAGGCCGGCTGGGAGGCGCACGACTTCACCGATCCCAACGCCTTCGCCGCGCTCTATTCCGGCGACGACGGCGCCAGCAAGACCAAGGTGTTCGCCATCCTCAATGCCCGCTACCACGAGCAGGAGGCCTACATCGTGGCGCAGGCCGGCGTGCCGGGCGCGATCACCATCGCCACCAACATGGCCGGCCGCGGCACCGACATTCAGCTCGGCGGCAACGCCGACATGCGCATTCGCCAGGAGATCACCGACATCACCGATTGGGCCGCGCGCGACAAGGATCCGCGCGCCGCGGCGATCCGCGCGCAGGTGGCGCGGCTGAAGGAAAAGGCGCTGAAAGCCGGCGGCTTGTTCGTGCTCGGCACCGAGCGGCACGAGAGCCGGCGTATCGACAACCAGCTGCGCGGCCGTTCCGGCCGCCAGGGCGACCCCGGCCATTCCAAGTTCTTCTTGTCGCTGGAAGACGATCTGATGCGCATCTTCGGCTCCGACAAGCTCGACGGCATGCTGCAGAAGCTCGGCCTCAAGGAGAACGAGGCGATCGTTCACCCCTGGATCAACAAAGCGCTGGAGAAGGCGCAGCAGAAGGTCGAGGCGCGCAACTTCGACATCCGCAAGAACCTGCTCAAATTCGATAACGTGATGAACGACCAGCGCACCGTGGTCTTCAAGGAGCGCCTCGATCTGATGCGCGACGAGGCGGTGGACGAGACCATCGCCGGTATGCGCCATTCGGTGGTCGAGGATCTGGTCGCCAAGCACATCCCCGCCAACGCCTATGCCGAACAGTGGGACATCGCCGGCCTCGACACGGCGCTGCGCGAGGTGCTCACGCTCGATCTGCCGGTGAAGGAGTGGGCCAAGGAAGAAGGCATCGCCGACGAGGAAGTGCGCGAGCGCATCGAGCGCCGCGCCGACGAGCACATGGCGGGCAAGGTGGCCAAATGGGGCCCCGACGTCATGCGCTACGTGGAGAAGTCGATCCTGCTGCAGACGCTCGACCATCTCTGGCGTGAGCATCTGGTCATGCTCGAACACCTGCGCCAGGTGATCGGCCTGCGCGGCTATGGCCAGCGCGATCCGCTCAACGAATACAAGGCGGAGGCCTTCAGCCTGTTCGAGGCGATGATGTCGCGCCTGCGCGAGGCGGTCACCGGGCAGTTGATGCGAGTGGAGATCGTGCAGCAGCCGCCGGAAGAGCCGCCGCCGCAGCAACTTCCCTACATGGAAGCGCACAAGGTCGATCCGGCGACCGGCGAGGACGAGTTGGCGCCCGCGCTGGCGCCGATGCTGGTCGGCGCCGGCAACGGGAACGGCGCACAAGCCGCGCGCAATCCGCAAGACCCCAAGAGCTGGGGCAAAGTCGGCCGCAACGAGCCGTGCCCCTGCGGCTCCGGCAAGAAATACAAGCACTGCCACGGCAAATACGCCTGACGCTTTGCTTCCCTCTCCCAGTTCGCGGCGCGCGCTGCGCCCGACATCCGGCTTTCAGCGCATGGCACAACCGCCAGCGTTGCAATAGTATTTACCGATGACCTTGGTCGAGGATCGCCCACGCCTGACGCCGCAGGCCGACGCCGAAGGCTGGCTCGCGGCCTTCGATGCGGCCTTGCAATCGCGCGATGCCGCGGCGGCTGCGGATTTGTTCCTGGCCGACGGTCTCTGGCGCGACGTGCTGGCTTTCACCTGGAACATCGAGACCATGGCCGGAAGGCCGGCGATCGAGGCGGCGCTGCGCGCAACACTCGCGCGAACTAAACCGGCAAATTTCCGTATCCCGCCAAAACGGACGCCGCCGCGCTGGGTTGCCCGAGCCGGCACCGAATGCATTGAGGCCATCTTCGAATTCGCGACCGCATTTGGCCCGGGCAACGGCATTCTCCGCCTTGTGCCCGACCGCCAAGGCCGGCTGCGCGCCTGGACGCTGAACACCAACCTGCACGAGCTCCGCGGTCACGAGGAACACTTCAAGCGGCGCGCGGAACCCAACTCGACCCGCGATTTCGGCGCGGACAATTGGTCCGACCGGCTCGCCCGCCAGCGCGCCTTCGCCGGCCGCGATCCGGCGGTGCTTATCGTGGGCGGCGGGCAGGCCGGCCTTTCGATCGCGGCGCGGCTGCAGCAGCTCGGCATCGACACGCTGATCGTCGACCGGCACGAGCGGATCGGCGACAATTGGCGCAAGCGTTATCATTCGCTGACGCTGCACAACGAAGTGCACGTCAACCACATGCCCTATATGCCGTTCCCGCCGACCTGGCCGGTCTATATCCCGAAGGACATGCTGGCGAACTGGTTCGAGGCTTACGTCGACGCGCTGGAGCTGAATTTCTGGACCGGGACCGCGCTCACCGCCGGCAGCTATGACGACGCGCGGCGGCGTTGGAACGTCACGCTGCGCCGCGCCGACGGCAGCACCCGCGTGATGCATCCGCGCCACCTCATCTTCGCCACCGGCGTCAGCAGTATTCCCTATACACCCCATTTACCTGGGCTCGATGCTTTCGCCGGCACGGTCGTGCATTCCGGCGATTTCAAAAACGCCGCGCAATGGAAGGGGCGCAAGGCGCTGGTGCTGGGCACCGGCACCAGCGGCCATGACGTCGCGCAGGAACTGCACGCGCACGGCGCCGACGTCACCATCATCCAGCGCAGCAAGACCTACGTCGTCAGCCTGAAGGAGGCGCAGAGCGTCTACGCGATCTATTCGGAGGGCATTCCGTTCGAGGACTGCGACCTGCTGGCGACCTCGTTTCCCTATCCGGTGCTGCAGCGCTCGTATCAGTTGTCGACCGCGCGCGGCCGCGAAGTCGACAAGGCGCTGCTCGACAGCCTGGAGAAAAGCGGCTTCCGTCTCTGGTACGGCGAAGACGAGACCGGCTTCCAGATGATGTATCTGCGCCGCGGCGGCGGTTATTACTTCAACGTCGGTTGTTCCGAGCTGATCATTTCCGGCGCGGTCAAGCTCATGCAATTTGCCGACATCGAGAAATTCGTCGCCGAGGGCGCGCGGCTGCGCGACGGCTCCGTGGTGCCGGCCGAGCTCCTGGTGCTGGCGACCGGCTACAAGAACCAGCAGGACACCGTGCGCGCTTATTTGGGCGACGACAATCGCCGACAAAATCGGCCCGGTCTGGGGTTTCGACGAGGGCGGCGAGTTGCGCAACATGTGGCGGCGCACCGCGCAGCCCGGATTGTGGTTTACCGCCGGCAGTCTGGCGCAATGCCGGATCTTCTCGCGCTATCTCGCGCTCCAGATCAAGGCGCTGGAAGAAGGTCTGTTGAACGACCGCTAAGATTTTATGGGAGGCGCACCATGAAACTTCCCCGCCGGCATTTTCTGCAGCTGGCCGCGGGCGCCGCCGCGCTGCCAGCCGTCTCACGCATTGCGCGCGCCGATCCCTATCCGGCGCGGCCGGTGCACATCGTCATCGGCTTTCCGCCCGGTCAATCGGCCGACATCAGCGCGCGCCTCTTGGGGCAATGGCTGTCGGAGCGCCTCGGCCAGCCCTTCGTCGTCGACAACAAACCGGGCGCGAGCAGCAGCGTGGCGACCGAATTTGTCGTGCGTGCGCCACCGGACGGCTATACGCTGCTCTGGGTCGTGACCAGCAATTACATCAACGCCACGCTCTACAAGAAGCTGCCCTACAATTTCATCCGCGACATCGAGCCGGTCGCCGGCAATACGCGCACGCCGCTGGTCATGGAGGTCACTCCGTCGCTTCCGGTCAAGACCGTTCCCGAGTTCATCGCCTATGCCAAGGCCCATCCCGGCAAACTCAACATGGCCTCGGGCGGCATCGGTAACTCGACCCACATGGCCGGCGAGCTGTTCAAGATGATGACCGGCGTCGAGATGCTGCACGTGCCGTATCGCGGCTCGGCGCCGGCGCTCACCGACCTGCTCGCCGGCCAGGTGCAGGTGATGTTCGATCTGATGGCCTCGTCGATCGGACACATCAGGGGCGGCAAGCTGCGCGCGCTGGCGGTAACGACGGCGACACGCTCGGCGGCGCTGCCGGGCGTCCCGACCGTCGGCGAGTTCGTGCCGGGCTACGAGGCGAGCGCGGTCGGCGGCATCGGCGCGCCCAAGGGCACGCCGGCGGAAATCGTCAACAAGCTCAACGCCGAGATCAACGCGGCGCTCGCCGACCCCGCGATGAACAGGCGCTTCGCCGATTTGGGAGTCGTCCCGGTGCCCGGCTCGCCCGCCGATTTCGGCAGGCTGATCGCCGCAGAAACCGACAAGTGGGCCAAGGTGATCAAGTTCGCCGGCATCAAACCGCAGTGATGCAGATACGGGGTGGGCGTCTCACGATGCCGAATTTGCTTTGTGGCTTCCGGCCCCGCACGCCTAACGGATCGCGGCGAACCCCTCTGGGCTGATACAAAAGCCATCGGCAGCGCGGCGCCAATCCACATGGACGATGTCGCGACCGACCCATGCCGCTTCCCCGCGCTGCGGCGGATTGTTGATCCATCGCTCGGACTGCCACCGCATGAAATGCAGGTAGAGAAATTCGCGCTCCCCGTCTTGCTCGTTGGTTAGGCGACCGCCCCGCCAGAACCACCGCTGCGGGTAGTTCATTGTCCTGTCGTGCCAGCCCCGCGTGCTGAGCACAGTGCTGTAACGCTCCGTGAACAGCGCGCGCGCGGTCGTCGAATTTCTCAAGACGTTGGTGAAATGACCCTCGTCGGCATTCAAGTATCGCGGCTCTTCCAGCAGCGCCCGGTAGTCGGGAATGCGCTCGAAGGCGCGACGCAGATCAGGCGTATTGCGCAACACGGCGAAGTGACCGGAAATCCGTTCGGGATGGGTGGACACCACATCAAGGTCAGCGAACTGTTCGACTCCATAGAAGCGCGATATGTCGCCATAGATCACGTCGATGTCGCCGTAGCCAAAAAACGGGTAGCCGATCGTATCCTGCTCGTGCACGAGGCCGAGCGCCGGCTTCAGATCGCAGAGCTTGTAGGGTTGAGCCGGGTCGAACGTCGTGCCGAGCCGGGCGCGCACAAATGCCTTGTAGTCCTCGAAACTGACCGGCACGAAGTCGATGTTGGCGGCGCGATTTTCCGGCTCGCCGCAATCGGTGAAAATGCGCCAGTGAACGTCCGGATTCCACTTGCAACTTTCGACGAAGAAGTTGATCCACGCCGGCCATCGCCCGAAATACGGGCAGAGCATGATCAGCCACGGCCGCTGCTTGTCAGACAACATGTTTGACCAATATCGAAGTTGAACTTCCAATCCAATGGGACAGTTTCAGACGGCCCGCTCTATGGTTTCGGCGCAATGCCGGCGAGGAAATCCATCACTCGCCGCCAAATCCGAACAGCCGGCGCGCGGTGTCGCAGAACAGTTTGCGGCGCGCGGCCGGATCGGGAAACAGCAATTCCGCGAGTTCGACCAGCGGGCCGTAATCCTGCCGCCGCGGCGCGCGCAGGAACGGCCAATCCGACGCCCACATGCAATGGTCGAGCGTGAAGGCCTCGACGATGGCGCGCACAAACGGCCAGGTGTCCGCGAACGGGCAGAACTCGCGCGCGAATTTCGAATAGCCGGAGAGCTTGACGCTCACCCGGCCCGTGCGCGCGAGCCGCAGCAACGCCTGGAAGCCGGGCTGCTGCAAGCCTTCCTCCGGCGTCGGCCGCCCGCAGTGGTCGATCAGCACGCGCACCGGCATGGCTTCGATCCAGGGCACGAACATCGCGAGCTGGTCGTGCTCGCTCTGGATCTGCAGGAACATGTCGAGCTCGGCCAGCCTGCCGATCAGGCCGGCGGATTTCTTGTAATAGTCGGTGCCGTGGAAGGTCGGATTGAACGCCGCGCCGACGATGCCTTGCGCCTGCAAATCGCGCAGCGCCGCAAGATCGGCGTCGAAATCGATGATGGCGATGCCCTTGAAGCGCCCGTTGCCGCGCGCGATGGTATCGAGCATGCAGGCATTGTCGCTGCCGTAGCCGGAATTCGGCTGCACCAGCAGCGCGTGGCTGACGCCGTAGGTCGTCATCACCTGGCCAAGCTGCGCCGGCGTGCCGATCTCCTGGCCGGACGGCTTGTATTCGATGTCCTTGCCGTAAGGGAAGGCGACCGGATCGAACACATGCGCGTGGCAGTCGATCTTCGGCTCTCTGAAAATGCTCATCCGGCGCGTTCGCTTGTTCAACGTCTGCGCCAGATTTTTGCGGAACGCGCGGTCGCGCTTCAAGTGCCACTCGCGGCTCATGGCTTCGCGCCGTGTGGCGAACCACTCCGAATGCAGCAGCACCCAGACGCGCCCGCGCGTGGTGCGCGCGCCCTTGCCGGAATTATGCTGCTTGAGGCGGCGCGCGATATCGCTGGTCCAGCCGACATAGGTCAGGTGGCGGCGTTTGCTGCGGGTTCCGAGAACGTAGACGAAGCAGTCCATGCGTCGTCCGGCGCGTTCGAATGGCGCGGCTTAGCGCAGGGCGGTCCAGCGGCTCTCGAACGAGCCGGCTGGAACCACCGGCTGCGCACCCGCCAGCAGGCCGCCATTGCTCGCGGGCGGCGCCGAGTAGGCGGTGCGCATTTCCGGCGCGAGTGGCGTTTCATCCTTGCGGGCTTGCTGCTCGCGCGGTGCCGGCGGCGATCTTGGCCACCGCCTTCGGCTTGGCCGGCGCCGCTTCGCGCGGCTTGTCACGCGGCGCGGAGGCGGTGCGCACCAGGCGCGCATGTTTCGGTTTCGCCGCCATCTCGGTATTGCTGCCGCGCAAGGCGACCGCCTGGCTCTCCGTCGGCTCGACCGGCTGGGCCTGCGCCGGCGAGCCGCCGAACAGATTGCCCAGCAGGCCTGCGATCGTCTTCGGCTGTACGGGCGGCGCTTCGCCTTCCTTGGCTTGCGGCGCCGGCTGCGGCATCGGCACGCTCGCCATCACCAAGGGCTCACTCGCCGGCTGCGGCGCCTCGATCGTCACGGCCGGTGGATTGGGCGTGCGCGGCAACGCACCGGGCGCCTGGCTGTTGCCGGCGACTTGATAGGTGCGGCCGTCATTGTCGAATATGCTGTGGCTGGCGAGCTTGGCCTCGAATACCGGGTTCATGCCGCCGTCGCCGACGCGGAACGGCACCACCGGGACGCCGCGCGCGATATAGTTGGCCATCTCGACTTGCTCTTGCCGCCGGTGATCGAGCACCGCGTCGGCGACCGCCGGGTCGAGCCGGTAGACCGGGCACTTGCCGCGCGGATTGAAGTTGAGCGGCCTGGTGGAATTTTCCGGCGGGGCGGCGTCGAACACGTAATGCTTGTCGCACACCGCCACCGTCGGTTCCTGACGGGTGGCTTCGAAATCGTCGTAGCCTTCCTTCAGCATCTTCCAGAACGCGAAGTTCGGATTGTTGCGGTGCTTGGCCATGTTCAGCGCGGTCATGCGGAACGGAAAGGCCTCGAGCTGGAATTCCTTTTGCCCGCCGAAGAACGAATCGCGCGCCAGCGCGTAGATTTCCTGAATCTGCTCGTCGGTCATCGCGTAGCAGCCGCGCGACGAACAGTCGCCATGCACCATCAGCTCGGAGCCGGTGTAGCCCCAGGCGCGGTCATAGGCGTTCGGGAAGCCGGTGTTGAAGGCGAGGTAGTAATTCGAGGCCGGATTCATCTGCCCGGGCGTGATCTTATAGAAGCCCTCGGGCGCCTGGCGGTCGCCTTCCTTTTTCTTCGGGCCGAGATCGCCCGACCAACGGCAGATCGGATAGGTCTTGAGCAGGGCGTATTCGCCGTCGCGGTTTTTCTTCCAGATCTCCATCTCCGCCTCTTCCTTGAAGATGCGGGCGAGGATCGGAGAATTCTCGTCCATCTGCTTCGCCTCGAGCTCGGCGAGCGTCTTTTCGGACAGCGGGGCTTGCGAGCGGCCGGTCGGGGTAATGTCCTCGGGGTTGCAGCCCGCAAGCGCAATGGCCGCGGCTACAGCCGCCGACACCAACAGGGCGCGGACAAGCGGTCGGTTCAAACGCGGTACTCCCCGAAGGGGCGGGCCCTCATTGAGCAATCGTTATCCATAAGATGTGGCATCTGCAAGGCATACCGGAGCGCCTGTGCGTGCCGGTAAGCCTATGGTGAACCGAAAGTAAACGCGGAAAAAGCTATGCGGATTCAAGTCCCTGGGGCGGCCGAATCGCAACGCTGGGCGGCGCGGCGGTGCCTTAAGCGGGCGTGCGGCCCATGGCGAGGAACTTCTCGCGCCGCTGCCGGCGCACCGTTTCACGGTCGAGCCCGCGCAACTCGGCCAGTGCGTTGCTAATGGCCTCGCCGGTGACAACGATAGCGGCTTGCGGGTCCCGGTGGGCGCCGCCGGTCGGCTCCGGCACCACGCTATCGATCACCCCGAAGCGCACCATGTCCTGGGCGGTGATCTTCAAGTTGGTGGCTGCGTCTTGTGCTTTCGCAGTGTCGCGCCACAGGATGGAGGCGGCGCCTTCCGGGGAGATCACCGAATAGATGGCGTGCTCCAGCATCAGCACGCGGTTGGCGGTGGCGATGGCGATGGCGCCGCCGGAGCCGCCTTCGCCAAGAATGACCGCAATATTGGGGACGCCGAGCGCAAGGCAGGTGTCGGTCGAGCGCGCGATCGCCTCGGCCTGGCCGCGTTCTTCCGCACCGATGCCGGGATAGGCGCCGGCGGTGTCGACCAGCGCGATCACCGGAATGCCGAAGCGGTCGGCCATTTCCATCAGCCGCACCGCCTTGCGGTAGCCTTCCGGCTTGGCCATGCCGAAATTGTGCTTGATGCGGCTCTCGGTATCGGAGCCCTTTTCGTGGCCGATGACGCAGACGCTCTCGCCGCGGAAGCGGCCGAAGCCGCCGACGATGGCGGCATCCTCGCCGAATTTGCGGTCGCCGGCGAGCGGTATGAAACTGTCGATCAGGCCGGCGATATAGTCGAGGCAATGCGGCCGCTGCGGATGGCGCGCCACTTGCGTCTTCTGCCAGGGCGTCAGGTCGGCATAGAGCTCCTTGAGCGCGAGCGCCGCCTTCACCTCGAGCCGGTTGATCTCCTCGCCGAGGGCGGCAGCCGAGTCGCTCGTGCCCATGGCGCGCAGTTCCTCGACCTTGGCCTCCAGTTCGGCCACCGGCTTTTCGAAGTCGAGATAGGTGCGCATGTTTCCGGCTAGCATTTGATCGGGGTGTGACGCGGACCGGCCCGGCAAGTCAAGCGCTAGGGTGGTCGGGAATTATCCGTTCTTTAGCTGCGTGCGTTCCTGCTCGACGGCGGCGCTCAATGGCGTCAGACTTTGTTGAACCGTATTCCAGACGATGTCATCCCGGACGGCTTCGTAACCGTGGCGATAGACGCTTCCTGCGGCGGCAATTTCGTTCCATTCAATCTGCGGATGACGATTTTTCATAGAGGTAGGCAAACGCCGTGACGCCTCCGAGATGATCTCAAGGCACCGGGTGACCGCATAAGCGGTTCGCCGATCGGCTTGAAATTCAGCATAGGAAAGGTCGCTGACGAATTTGCGGGCTAACGCAATATTGTTTGCGATGTCGATAAGAGCAAGCTCTGGAGATTTAGAAGGCATAGACCGTGTCGCGGGCTGCGGGAGCCCGCAGTTGTGGTTTCAATGCATCGCGGTCGATCACATCGACGGGACCGGGAAAGAGACCCGCAATATATGTTTTAAGTCCGGCATATTTGAAGATATAGAGTCCCGCATCGGGCGCCAGTTCAATGAGAATATCCACATCGCTGTCAGGTCTGTTGTCGCCGCGCGCGACCGAGCCAAACAGGGCAGCATGACGCACACCGCGGGCGCGCAGGGCGTCCGCGTTCTGCCGCAAAATGGCAATAGCGTCCTCTCTTTTCATGGCTTAATCATATCAAAAATTGCGCGTCATTGCATCATCTGACGCAACGGTTAATGCCGAACCATGGCCTGCTAGCTGTCCGTCAGCGGATGCAAATCGCGCACCAGCGCCTTCAGCCGCTCTTCCAGAACGTGGGTGTAGATCTGCGTGGTCGAGATGTCGGCGTGGCCGAGCAAAGTCTGCACCACGCGCAGATCGGCGCCGTTGTGCAGCAAATGGCTGGCAAAGGCGTGCCGCAGCACGTGCGGGCTTAAGCGCGCAGGCGCGATGCCGCAGGCTGAGCCGAGCGCCTTCAATTCGCGGGCGAAATGCTGCCGGGTGAGGTGACCCTGTTCGCCGAACGAGGGGAACAGCCATTTCGATTCGGCATCGCGGCCGGCCTCGGCGCGCAGCGCGAGGTATTCCGCCATGACGCGCTTGGCCGCCTGGTTGAGCGGCACCAGCCGCTCCTTGCCGCCTTTGCCGCGCACCACCAGCATGCGCTGGTCGCGCTTGGCGGCGGATGCAGGCAAAGCCACCAGTTCGGAAACGCGCAAGCCGGTGGCGTAGACGACTTCGAGCAGACACAAAAGCCGCGCCGCGCGCAGGCGCCGTGCCGGCGGCTGTTCGGCGTCTTCCATGGCTTTGCGCGCCTGCGCCAGCAATCCGTCAACCTCGGCGATCGAGAGAAGTTTCGGCAGGCTGCGCCCGCGCTTGGGTCCTTCCAGTACCGCGGCCGGATCGTCGCTGCGTTTTCCTTCCGCGTAGAGGAAACGGTAAAGCTGGCGCACCGCCGACAGCCGCCGCGCCAGCGAGGAGGCCTTGAAGCCGCGCTCGGCCAGGCCGCCGAGAAATCCGCGCAGATCGTCGGTGTCGGCGCCGGCAATGCTGCGGCCGGCGGCGGAAAGATGCGCGCTGAGATCGGCGAGGTCGTTGCGATAGGCGGACAGCGTGTTCTTGCCGGCGCCGCGCTCGGCCGCCAGCATGTCGAGGAACAGGTCGACCAGCGCTTCGTCGGATGCTTGTCGCCGGCGGGTCATCGGCTTTAAGCGGTTCGCCCGCTAGTGGTTCTTGAGGAATTTGTCGGGCGGAATCGTCACCACGATTTCGCGCGGATGGTACTTGACGAAATTGGCGAGCGAGAACACCGCGACATAACCGATCCCGCCGATAAGGACGACGAAAACCAGAAATCTGAACAGGCTCGGCATGGTCGAAATCCGGCGGCGGCCCGCGCCAAACGGGCCAATTTCGCGTGGGGGCGGCCGATTTCCTTAACCAGGGCTAAGACCGGCCCACGAAGATTGTCTCAATTGCTGGTATATGGAACCGTGGCGTCGATTTGGAACTCTAGCATGGCGAACAGTGCCATTCAAAAAACGGCGGAAAACGGGCCGGAAGCGGCGATCGTGCGCGCGCTCGGGGCCCGTTCCATCGTGCTGGTCGGCATGATGGGCGCCGGCAAGTCGTCGGTCGGCCGCCGGCTCGCCGCCCGGCTCGGCCTTGCCTTCGTCGACGCCGATAGCGAGATCGAAAGCGCCGCCGGCATGACCATTCCGGAAATCTTCGCCAAGCACGGCGAGGGCTATTTCCGCTCCGGCGAGGCGCGTGTGATCGCGCGGCTGCTGGACAGCGGCCCGCAGGTATTGGCGACCGGCGGCGGTTCGATCATGGACCAGAAAACCCGCGATCTGATCCACATCAAAGGCATCTCGGTCTGGCTGAAGGCCGATCTTGACGTGCTGATGAAGCGCACCAAACGTCGCAACGACCGCCCGCTGGCGGAAAAGATCAAGGATCTGCTGCCGCTGCGCGAGCCGGTCTATGCGCTCTCCGACATCGTCGTGCAGTCGCGCGACGAGCCGCACGACACCATCGTCGACGAAATCGTCGACAAGCTAACAAAGTCGCTCGGCATCGCGGAGGGCAAGCCATGACCGCGCCCTTGCGGCACGCCGAGCCGATCGTGGTCAAGGTCGCGTTGGGCGCGCGCGCCTACGACATCGTCATCGGCCGCGGGTTGCTCGCGAGCCTGGGCGAGCGCATCGCGGCGCTGCGCCCCGGCGCCAAGACAGCGATCGTCACCGACGCCACCGTGGCCAAGCGCCATCTCGCCGCCGCCGAAGCCGCGCTCAAGGCGGCCGGGATCGAAAGCTCGGCCATCGTGGTGCCGGAAGGCGAAGGCTCCAAGAGCTTCGCCACCTTCGAAACCGTGTGCGAGGCCATCGTCGCGGCGCATATCGAGCGCGGCGATCTGGTCATCGCGCTCGGCGGCGGCGTGATCGGAGATCTCGCCGGCTTCGCCGCGGCGAGCGCGCGGCGCGGGCTCGACTTCGTGCAGGTGCCGACAACACTATTGGCACAAGTCGATTCCTCGGTCGGCGGCAAGACCGGCATCAATTCCCGCCACGGCAAGAACCTGATCGGCGCCTTCCATCAGCCCATTCTGGTCGTCGCCGACACCGCGCTGCTCGACACGCTGCCGGCGCGCGAATTCCGCGCCGGCTATGCCGAGGTCGCCAAGTTCGGGCTCATCGGCGACGCCGCGTTCTTCTCCTGGCTGGAGGCGAACTGGCCGGAAGTTTTCTCGGGCGGCCCCGCGCGCGAGCACGCCATCGCGGTCTGCTGCCGCGGCAAGGCCGGCATCGTGGCGCGCGACGAACGCGAAACCGGCGAGCGCGCGCTGCTCAATCTCGGCCACACCTTCGGCCACGCGCTGGAAGCCGGCGCCGGTTTCTCCGGCCGCCTGTTGCACGGCGAGGCGGTGGCGCTCGGCATCGTGCTGGCATTCGAGTTCTCCGCCCGCAAAGGCTTGATCGGCGAAGCCGACGCGGCGCGGGCGCGCGCGCATCTTGCGGCAGTCGGCCTGCCTACCCATTTGAAGGATGTCCCGGGCGGCGTGCCGGGCCTCGACGCTCTGATGGACCTGATCGCGCAAGACAAGAAAGTGAAGCGCGGCAAGCTCACCTTCATTCTGGTGCGCGGCATCGGAGCGGCCTTCGTCGAAAATGACGTCAATGCGGCCGATGTGCGCGCCTTCCTGGCCGATAAGCTTTCCAGCGCATGATCCCGAAAAGTGGGAACCGGTTTTCGGAAAAGATCATGCGCCGAGAACGAATCTCATGACGACCAACGACTGGCTCTCTCTTCTTGTCGTGCTGGTGTGCCTGCTGCTGTCGGCGTTCTTCGCCGGCAGCGAGACAGCGCTCACCGCCTCCTCGCGCGCCAGCATGGCGCGGCTGGAGAAGCAGGGCAACAAACGCGCCGGCATCGTCAACCGTCTGCTCGAACAGCGCGAGCGGCTGCTCGGCGCGCTGCTGTTCGGCAACAACGCGGTCAATATCGCGGCCTCGGCCTTGGCGACGGGGATACTGCTGGCCTGGTTCGGCAAGGCCGGCGTCGTCTACGCCACCGTGATCATGACCGTCATCGTGGTCGTGTTCTCCGAAGTGCTGCCGAAGACGGCCGCGTTCAATGCGCCCGACCGCATCGCGCTCGCGGTGGCGCGGCCGATGTATTGGTTCGTCAAATTGTTCGGCCCGCTGCTGATGTCGATCGAGGCGCTGGTGCGCTGGCTGCTCAAGCTCGTCGGCATGACGGTCGGCGAGGATCAGGAGGTGCTGTCGGCGCGCGAGGAATTGCGCGGCGCCGTCGATCTGCTGCATCGGGAGGGTGACGTGGAGACGCTCGACCGCGACATGTTCGGCGGCGTGCTCGACCTGCGCGATCTGGCGGTCTCCGACGTGATGATCCACCGCACCGCCATGATCACGTTCGAATGTCGATGATACGGCCGAGGATGTCGTCAACGCCGTGATCGCCTCACCGGTGACGCGCATTCCGCTTTGGCGCGGCAATCCGGAGAACTTCATCGGCGTGCTGCACGTGAAGGACCTGCTGCGCGCGCTGCATGCGGTCGACGGTGACGCCGCCAAGGTCGACATCGCCGGGCTGGCGACGCCGGCTTGGTTCGTGCCGGAAATGCGTCCGGTGTCGGAGCAACTCAAGGCCTTCCGCCGGCGCAAGACGCAGCTCGCGCTGGTGGTCGACGAGTACGGCGTGGTCGAAGGCCTGGTCACGCTCGAAGATATTCTTGAAGAGATCGTCGGCGACATCACCGACGAGCACGACGTCGCCATGCCGGGCGTGCGCAAGCAGCCGGACGGCTCGATCAATGTCGACGGCGCGGTGCCGATCCGCGACCTCAACCGCGTGATGGATTGGAATCTGCCGGACCAGGAGGCGACCACCATCGCCGGCCTTGTCATCCACGAGGCGCGCTCGATCCCGGAAGTGGGCCAGAGCTTCACCTTCCACGGCTTTCGTTTCCGGGTGCTGCGGCGCGAGCGCAATCGCATCACCGCGCTGCGCATCCAGCCGCTGCCGCGCAAGGTGCCGGCGAAGGCGGGCTAGGCCGAGGTCCCGCGGCCATCGACAGCAGCAAATTTATGCGCTTGTTATGGCTTCTCACGTAACCGTGATGCCAAACTGAGACGCCGCTAGGCCAAGTTCGCGGTCACTTCAGGTTCATCAGAAACCGCCAGCGATGGAAATTCCCAATGCCTAAACATCTTTCCTTCGATAACCGCCGCCGCACGATGCTCGCCGGCGGCGGCGCGCTGATTCTCGGCGCTGCGCTGTGGCCGACGCCATCGCCGGCGCAGACGACCGGCAACAAGTCCAAGATCGGCGTCATCGGCTCCGGCAAGATCGGCGGCACGATCGGCGGATTGTGGGTCAAGGCCGGCCATCCGGTGATGTTCTCGTCGCGCCATCCCGAAGAGCTGAAGGGCCTGATCGCGGGCCTTGGCAGTCTGGCGCAAGCCGGCTCCGTCGCCGACGCGATCGCGTTCGGCGACGTTATTTTTGTCGCCGTGCCTTATGGCGCGCTGCCGCAAATCGGCCGCGACTACGATGCCGCGCTCAAGAACAAAGTCGTGCTTGACGCCTGCAATGCGGTGGCCGCGCGCGACGGCGCCATCGCCGAGGAAGTCGAGAAAAACGGCATCGGCGTCACCTCGCAGAAATATCTTGCCGGCACACGGCTGGTGCGCGCGTTCAATACGATGTCCTATATGATCTTCGGGCGCGAGGCGAACCGTCCCGCGCCGAGGCTCGCGATCCCGATTGCCGGCGACGATCCGGACGCGCTGCAGGTCGCGGCCGGCTTGGTGCACGATGCGGGCTTCGATCCGGTGGTGGTCGGCAAGCTGGCCGATGCCCGGCGCTTCCAGCGCGGCAACCCGGGCTACGGCCAGCCGGTGAGCGCGGTCGAGCTCAGGCAAAAGCTGAACCTGACGCAATGACCGTGTTGCAGCGCTGGCTGGGCTGGGCGATGCCGGCGACGCCGCTCGAGCGCGCGGCGGCGCTTTGGTCATTTGCGTATTTTTTCATGTTGCTCGCCGGCTACTACGTGCTGCGGCCGTTGCGCGACCAGATGGGCATCGCCGGCGGCGTCAAGAACCTGCCCTGGCTGTTCACCGCGACCTTTGTGGCGCTGCTCATCGCCCAGCCGATTTACGGCGCGCTGGTGGCGAGATTACCGCGCGCCCGCTTCATCCCCATCGTCTATCATTTCTTCGTCGTTAACCTGCTGCTGTTCTGGCTGATGCTGAAGCTCGGCATCGAAACCGCGATTGTCGCGCGCGTGTTCTTCGTCTGGGTCAGCGTGTTCAATCTGTTCGCGGTTGCCGTGTTTTGGTCGTTCATGGCCGACTTGTTCGATGCCGAGCAGGGCAAGCGGCTGTTCGGCTTCATCGGCGCTGGCGGCACCGCCGGCGCGCTGCTCGGTCCGCTCATCACGATTGGGCTGTCGGTGCCGCTCGGCCCGACCAATCTTTTGATCGCGGCGGCGGTCCTTCTTGAACTGGCGGTATTGTGCGTCTATCGGCTTGAGCGCGCAGCGGCGGTGCAAAGCAGCGCACAACCGACGCAGCAGCGGATCGGCGGCAGCGCCCTGGCGGCGTTGCCGGAGCTCATCCGTTCGCCTTATCTGCTCGGCGTTGGCTTCTGGGTCAGCCTGTTGTCGTTCGGCGCGACCATCCTCTATTTCGAACAGGCGCATATAGTTTCGGCCACGGTACGCGGCGCCGGCGCGCAGACCCGCATTTTTGCCGGCATCGATCTGGCGGTGAGCCTGCTGACGGTCGCGACGCAGGTATTCGCCACCGGTCAATTTCTCAAGCGTTTCGGCACCGGCATAGCGGCCGGTGCGCTGCCGGCGGTCTATGTTGTAGGCTTCGCCGCGCTGTTCTTTTCTCCGACGCTCATCGTCGTTTTGGTCGTGCAAGTTACGCAGCGCTGGGCGAATTTCGCCATTGCCAATCCGGCGCGCCAAGTGTTTTTTACCGTGCTGTCGCGCGAGGAGAAGTACAAAGCCAAGAATCTGATCGACGTAGTGATCTATCGCGGCTCGGATGCGTTATACGGCTGGCTGTTCGACAGCTTGCAGGCGCTCGGATTGAAGCTCGGCGCGATCGCGCTCTGTGCGCTGCCGGTCACGGCGGGTTGGCTGTGGCTATCGGGAGCGCTTGGACGCGTACAGGAACGGCGCGCCGCAAAACCGGAGGCGGGCGCCGCAATAGGAGCGTGAGATGAAAATCCGAATGACACGGCGCGAATTTGCGGCGCTGGCCGGCGCGGCGGCACTGGCGCGGCCGGCGTTCGCGCAAAGCGGCGGCGAGCTCCTGACCCGCGCCATCCCGTCGAGCGGCGAAGTTCTGCCCGCGGTCGGGCTGGGCACCGCGCAGGTTTTCGACAGCAACGACGAGGCAACCCGGCAAAAGGCGGCGGCGGTGCTGCAAGCGTTGATCGCGAACGGCGGGCGCGTCGTCGACACGGCTTCGACCTACGGCAACGCCGAGATCGTGCTCGGCGATGCGATTGCCGCCGCCGGCCTGCGCGACAAGGTCTTCATCGCGACCAAAACCGAGGCGCCCGACGCCGCCGAGTTCAAACGCTCGCTGACGCGGCTGAAGAGCGCGAAAGTCGATCTGGTCCAGCTCCACAATGTGAACGAACCGCGGCAATCGCTTGCCCAGTTCAGGGATTGGAAGGCGCAGGGACTGTGCCGCTACATCGGGATCACGTCGACCTTCCACGGCGATTTCGGGGCGGTCGAAGCCGTGCTCAAACGCGAGAAGCCCGATTTCGTCGAGATCGACTACTCGCTCGACAACCGTCTGGCCGAAAAACGCATCCTGCCGCTGGCGGCCGAGGTCAAGTCCGCCGTGCTGATCGCGCTTCCGTTCGGCCGCGCGCGCCTGTTCCGCGCGGTGCGCGGCAAGGAGATTCCGGACTGGGCTCGCGGCTTTGCCAATAGCTGGGCGCAGTTCTTCCTCAAATATTTGTTGAGCGATCCGCGCGTGACGGTGGTCATCCCCGGCACATCGGATACAGGGCATATGACGGATAATCTCGGCGCCATGCGCGGCCCGTTGCCGAATGCCGATCAGCGCCGGCAAATGGTGGCGTTTGCGGAGGCCCTGTAGCGGCTGGATCCGCGCGCATCGGCGATGAGTGTCAGCTGCCGCCTTCGCCCGGCGCCGCCGCGTGGATGGCGAGCGCGTGCACGCCGCCCTTGAGTTCGCCCGTCAAGCGTCGCATTAATCATGCGGTGGCGTTCGAGCCGGGTCTTACCTTCGAACGCCTGCGACACGATATAGACCCTGAAATGGGTCTGCCCGCCCGGCCGGTGCCCGGCATGGCCTTCGTGCCGGTGCGATTCGTCCAGCACGGTGAGGCTTTGGGGCTCGAAAGCCTCGGTCAACTTGTTTGTGATGAGATCTTCGGTCCGCATGGGATTCGAATTGGGCAGGCGTTGCCCAATGTCAAGTCTTGAAGCTGCCATGCGCGAAGGCGCATAATGTTCGGTCATGAAATTCAACTCGCCGCTTTTCGATAAAGTCCGCGTCAAGCCGGACAAGGATCGCCGGGTGAAAACCGGCGGGCCGGCCTGCCAATGGGCGGGCTGCAAGGAGAAAGCGACTCACCGCGCGCCCAAGGGCCGCGAGAACGAGAAGGCCTATTGGAGCTTCTGCCTCGAGCACGTGCGGCAATACAATCAGAACTACAATTTCTTCAAGGGCATGAACGACGCCGCCGTGATGGCCTACCAGAAGGACGCCATCACCGGCCACCGTCCGACCTGGAAGATGGGAACCGGCAAGCGCAACGCGCGGCCCGACCTGCGCGGCCTCGGTGCTACCGGCGATCCGTTCAGCCTGTTCGGCGACGGCCTGCGCGCCGAACAGCAGGCGCGCGCGCAGGCCGCCCGCCCGATCCGCAACGCCGAGCGCAAGGCGCTCGACACGCTCGGGCTCGACGTCGGCGCCACGCCGAAGCAGGTCAAGGCGCGCTTCAAGGAACTGGTCAAGCGCCACCATCCGGACGCCAATGGCGGCGACCGCTCGACCGAGAACCGGCTGATCGAGGTCATCCAGTCGTACAATTATCTGAAATCGGTCGGCTTTGGCTGAGCCGGCCGGCGGCCCGGTTATTGCGGCCGCCAGTTCTGTGAATGAATGGCGATGCCGCGCGGGCCCGTGTCCACGCTGACGCTGCCGCTGAACTGATAAAGGCCGCTTGCGATCAGCGCGATGACGGCGACCGCCATGCCAAACCGTCCCAATTGATCCGCCATAGCCGTTCCCCCGTCCTTGTTCACAGTTTGTTAGGGGGCCGCTTAACTGGGGGTAAATCCGCCCGCCGCGCCTGCCAACGCGGTAAAGCGGCAGTTAAGTCGTGAGTGCTGGCGCTGGAAGATTTTGCAAGCTTGCGCCCCTTGGCTCTGCCCGCAAGCAACCCAGCCCCGCCTTCCGCTCAGGCCGCCCAATACCTATCTCATTGATATTATTGATGGTGCCATTCGCCGCGGGCGGGTTTTTCGCGGCCGATCCGTCTGCTAAGTTGCCGCCCTATCAGCCGGACCAAGACGAGTCGGGGCGTAAACAGGCTTCGGGGATCCACGAAGCCACGGAGGTTGAATTGACTGCTGCAACGCAAGAAATCGCCGGCAAAACGTACGACAAACTGCCCGACATGAAGGTGTCGATCCGCCAGCAATTCGGCATCGACAGCGACATGCAAGTGCCGGCCTATTCCAAGCCCGACGAGCACGTGCCCGACATCGACCCGGACTACCGTTTCGACCGGCCGACCACGCTCGCCATTCTCGCCGGCTTCGCTCACAACCGCCGCGTCATCGTCACCGGCTATCACGGCACCGGCAAGTCGACGCATATCGAGCAGGTGGCGGCGCGGCTCAATTGGCCCTGCGTGCGCGTCAACCTCGACAGCCACATCAGCCGCATCGACCTGATCGGCAAGGACGCCATCGTCATCAAGGACAATCAGCAGATCACCGAGTTCCGCGAAGGCATCCTGCCCTGGGCGCTGCAGAACAACGTCGCGCTCTGCTTCGACGAATACGACGCCGGCCGCCCGGACGTGATGTTCGTAATCCAGCGCGTGCTGGAAGGCTAGCGGCCGCTTGACGCTGCTCGACCAGAGCAAGGTGATCAAGCCGCATCCCTGCTTCCGCCTGTTCGCCACCGCCAACACGGTGGGCCTCGGCGACACGAGCGGCCTCTATCACGGCACCCAGCAGATCAACCAGGGCCAGATGGACCGCTGGTCGATCGTCACCACGCTGAATTATCTGCCGCACGACAACGAGGTCGAGATCGTGCTGGCGAAGGCCAAGCACTATCGCAACGAGCAGGGCCGCGACATCGTCAACAAGATGGTGCGCGTCGCCGACTTGACCCGCAACGCCTTCATGAACGGCGACATCTCGACCGTGATGAGCCCGCGCACGGTGATCACCTGGGCGGAGAACGCCGAGATCTTCAACGATATCGGCTTCGCCTTCCGGCTCACTTTCTTGAACAAGTGCGACGAGCTGGAGCGGCCGATCGTGGCGGAGTTCTATCAGCGCTGCTTCGGCGTCGAGCTGCCGGAGAGTTCGGTGAACGTGGCGCTGTCGTAAAGATCGTCCCTGCGAATGCGGGGCCGAGAAGCCCGGTGATGAGACGAGTGAGAGGTCAATGAATGGGTTCCGGGCTCCGCGCTGCGCGCCGCCCCGGACGACAAGTAACTAAAATGGCGTCCAATATCAAAAGCAGACCGTCGTCGAAGGACTCGCCGACCGAGCCATTCAAGCGCGCGGTCACCGGCTGCCTGCGCGCGATCGCGCGCAAGCCGGAGCTGGAGGTTTCCTTCGCCGCCGAGCGCCCCGGCCTGATGGGCGGCAAGGTGCGGCTGCCGGAGCCGCCGCGCAAACTCAGCAAGGGCGAGGCGGCGATCGTGCGCGGTCATGCCGATGCGATTGCGTTGCGTATCGCCTGCCACGATCCGGCCGTGCATCGCCGCCTGCAGCCGGGCGGCCAGCAGGCGCGCGCGGTGTTCGAGGCGGTCGAGCAGGCGCGCGTCGAGGCGATCGGCGCGCGGCGCATGGACGGCGTCGCCAAGAACCTGACCGCCATGCTGGACGAGAAATTCCACCGCGGGAAATTCGACGACATCAGCGAACGCGCCGACGCGCCGATCGAGGACGCGCTGGCGCTCATGGTGCGCGAGCGCCTCACCGGCATGCCGCCGCCGCCGGCGGCCAAGAAGCTGGTCGATCTCTGGCGTCCGCTGATCGAGGACCGCGCCGGGCGCGATCTCGACCGGCTGGAAAACTTGCTGGAGGACCAGCGCCAGTTCGGCGACGCGGTGCACGACCTGCTCGACGCGCTGGAAATGGGCGACGACCGCAGCCGCGATTCCGAGGAGGAAGACGAGGAGGGCGAGGAGGATCGCCGCAAGCAGGATTCCGGCGAAGAGGGCGACGCCGCCGATTCGGACGAGATGAACCGCATGAGCACGGAGGACACCCAGGTGTCCGCCGAGGACATGCCCGATGCCTCCGCCGAAGCGGCCGATGCGCCGACCGCCGACATGGCCGACGACACCGACATGGGCGACGCCGAAACCCCGGGCGAGCCGCAGCGGCCGCGTCACTTCGGCGACAACCAGCCGCGCGGCCCGGACTATCGCGCCTTCACCATGAAGTTCGACGAGACCATCGCCGCCGAGGAGCTGTGCGAGCCGGAAGAACTCGATCGCCTGCGCGGCTATCTCGACAAGCAGCTCTCCAATTTGCAGGGCGTGGTCGCCCGCCTCGCCAACCGCCTGCAGCGCCGCCTGATGGCGCAGCAGAACCGCTCGTGGGAGTTCGATCTGGAGGAAGGCGTGCTCGATACCGCCCGCCTCACCCGCATCGTCATCGACCCGTTCCATCCGCTTTCCTTCAAGCAGGAAAAAGACACCAAATTCCGCGACACCGTGGTCACGCTGCTGCTCGACAATTCCGGTTCCATGCGCGGGCGTCCGATCACGGTCGCCGCCACCTGCGCCGACATCCTCGCGCGCACGCTCGAGCGCTGCGGCGTCAAGGTCGAGATCCTCGGCTTCACCACGCGCGCCTGGAAGGGCGGGCAGTCGCGCGAGCAGTGGCTCACCGCCGGCAAGCCGGCCAATCCGGGCCGGCTCAACGATCTGCGCCACATCATCTACAAGTCGGCCGACGCGCCCTGGCGGCGCGCGCGCAAGAATCTCGGGCTGATGATGCGCGAGGGTCTGCTCAAGGAGAATATCGACGGCGAGGCGCTCGACTGGGCGCATAAGCGGCTGTTGGCGCGCAGCGAGCAGCGCAAGATCTTGATGATGATCTCCGACGGCGCGCCGGTCGACGATTCCACGCTCTCGGTCAACGCCGGCAATTATCTCGAGCGCCATCTGCGCTGGGTGATCGAGGAGATCGAGACCCGTTCGCCGGTCGAACTGATCGCCATCGGCATCGGCCACGACGTCACGCGCTACTATCGCCGCGCCGTCACCATCGTCGATGCCGAAGAACTCGGCGGCGCCATGACCGAAAAACTCGCCGAACTGTTCGAGGAGCACGGCCCCGTCGAGCGGCCGCCGCCGCGGCGGAGACAGGTGGCGTGATCGCCGCGCGCCGGCGCTGGCTTGCCGCCGGCCTCGCCGTCGCCGCGCTGCTGATCGCCGTCGGCTCCTATGCGCTGGCGGCGTCGATTCCCTACAGCCACGCGCTCACGCGCATCGAGCTGCGCGCCGTCCCGATCACGTCATTCGACAACCGCGATCCGACGCAGACGCGTTTCGGCCAGTTGGAATTCCGCGGCGGCCTCGCGCTCACCTCGGCCTACGAACCGTTCGGCGGCTTGTCCGCGCTGCGCGTCGAGCCGGACGGCAGCCATTTTCTCAGCCTGACCGACAACGGTTCCTGGGTGCGCGGCCGCATCCTGTACCAAGACGGCAGGCCTTCCGGCATCGCCGACGCCGAGATGGCGCCGATCCTCGGGCCGGACGGCCGCCCGCTCGCCGAGCGCCACTGGTACGACACCGAATCGCTCGCCGAGTTCGAAGGCACGCTCTATGTCGGCATCGAGCGCGTGGAAAAGATCGTGCGCTTCAATTACGCCCGCGACGGGCTTGCCGCGCGCGGGGTGCCGATCAAGGTGCCGGACGATTTCAAGACCTTCAAATACAACAAGAGCCTGGAATGCCTGACGGTGCCGCCGAGGGGCTCGCCGCTCGCCGGCCAGCTGATCGCCGTCACCGAGCGCAGCCTCGACGCGCAAGGCAATCACCGCTCTTATGTTCTCGACGGCGACAAGGTCACGCGCTTTTCGGTTCTGCGCAGCGACGAATTCGACGTCAGCGACTGCGCCATCCTGCCGCCGGCCGATCTCTTGCTGCTCGAGCGCCGCTTTTCGTATTCGCGCGGGCTCGCGCTGCGCATCCGCCGCATCCCGCTCGCCAGCATCAAGCCGGGCGCGCTGATCGACGGCAAGCCGCTGATCGTGGCCGATCTCGCCTATCAGATCGACAACATGGAAGGCATCGCCGTGCACACCAACGCCGCCGGCGAAACTATCCTCACGCTGATCTCGGACGACAATTTCTCCGTCCTGCAGCGCAATCTGCTGCTGCAATTCGCGCTGGTGGGGGAGTAATTTCCGTCATTCCGGGTTCGCGCCTTCGGCGCGCTCCCGGAAGTGACTTAGGCGCGCCGCGGCTGGCCGGCCGGCCTTCTTCTTCACGATCTGGCGCTTGAGCTCGAGCATCTTGGGCGCCAGGTCGGCGTCCTTGGCCTTGAGCAGGAAGGCGTCGAGCCCGCCGCGATGGTCGACGGTCTTGAGCGCATTGGCCGACATCCGCACCCGCACCTTGCGCCCGAGCGCGTCGGAAATCAGCGTGACGTTCCGCAAATTCGGCATGAACCGCCGCTTGGTCTTGATGTTGGAGTGGCTCACTTTGTGGCCGGACAGCGGCCCCTTGCCGGTCAGATCGCAACGCCAAGACATGGCTCATCCCTCAAAAATTGGCCGGCGCCTGAAGCGCCGGTCCGCTCGTCGGTCATGGAAGTCGGCCGGACGTATAAAGAGCGGGGAAACTAGCGTCAAGCCGAGCCAGGAGGCCGGTTTTTTTGACCGTTTTTACGGCCCGGTTACGCACCTTGCGGCCGTGGGGAACCGCCGCCGACCAAACATTCGACTTATTCCACGCCGACTTAAGGGCGCTCGAGCCCGGCAATTTGCTTGTAGGGCGGCGGGCGGGCGGCCCGGCGCGCCTCTTGCATGCCGGTCGCAACCGCCGGTTAAATTATCGGCGCCGCCTGGCACCTCGCGCCGCCCGGTGCGAGAGAGGATAAAACTTCGTGTTGGCATTGCGCCGCCATTTCCGCCTCGTATCGATGCTTGCCGCCGGGCTGGTCGCCGCAGCGCCGGCCGCCGTTCGCGCGCAGGGCAAGCTCGAGGCGCGCTACACGATGACGCTCGCCGGCATCCCGATCGGCAAAGGCAACTGGGTCGATCGACATCACCGACACCCATTACACGGCGGCGGCGAGCGGCGTCACCACCGGCTTGATGCGCGCTTTTACCGGCGGCGAAGGCAGCAGCGCATCGCACGGCACGCTGCAAGCCGGGCAGCCGGTGGCGTCGGCCTTCGCCTCCACCATCGCCGCCAGCCACAAGACCGACGAAGTCCGCCTCACGGTCGCCAACGGCGTCGTCACGGAAGCCCGGGTCGATCCGCCGCTGGAAAGCGGGCCGGACCGCGTGCCGATCACCGACGAGCACCGCAAGGGCGTCCTCGACCCGATGACCGCGTCGCTGTTGCGCATGCCGGGCACCGGCAATCTGTTGTCGCCGCTGGCCTGCCAGCGCACACTGGCGATCTTCGACGGGCGGCTGCGCTACGACCTGCAATTCGTTTTCAAGCGCATGGACCACGTGAAGGCGGACAAGGGCTATGCCGGTCCGGTGGTGGTCTGCGCGGTCTATTTCTCGCCGATCGCCGGCTACATTCCCTCGCGCGCGGCCATCCGCTATATCGCCAAATTGCGCGACATCGAAGTCTGGCTGGCGCCGATCGCCGGCACGCGCGTGCTGGTGCCGTTCCGCGCGCAGGGGCCGACGCCGATCGGCCGGGTGGTGCTGGAAGCCACCCAATTCGTCTCGGCCCAGATCCCGGCCCGCGCCTCCGCCAACGGCCTGAAGACGCAGTGACCACCGAGCATTGGGATTATGGACTCCGCGGTTCAAGGACTGAGGTCCTCGCCCGGAATGACAGAATTAGCCTTGACTTCCGGGGCGAAGAGTTCCCGCCGCGTTAACGTTTAGAGGGTCCTAACGGGCCTTGAATCGGCTCCGAACTACCCGATCTTGTGCCTCAGGCAGCGCTTGCCAGATGTCGCCGTGAACGAAGCCGTACAGCCCCCGAGTTAGCGATTCGGGCGCGGTTCGTTCCAGACTCGTTCTAAAGCTTAACCGCGGGCTTGCCTGTCGTCGCATTGTGATACAGGAAGCCTTTGGTGGGGCTGAAAACGCCCCGCCGCCAGTTCGGACGCGTAATGGCCATCTCCTTTTCTCCGCAGCCTAACCGCGCGTCGCGTGCCCGCGGTGCCGGCGTCACCGCCGTGCTGGGGCCGACCAATACGGGCAAGACGCATCTCGCCATCGAGCGGATGCTGGCGCATTCCTCCGGCATGATCGGGCTGCCGCTGCGCCTGTTGGCGCGCGAGGTCTACAACAAGTGGTCGATCGGGTCGGCGCCGGGGCGTGGCGCTGATCACCGGCGAGGAGAAGATCAAGCCGGCCAATCCGCGCTTCTGGGTCTGCACCGTCGAAGCCATGCCGCGCGATCTCGACGTGGCGTTCCTGGCGGTCGACGAGGTCCAACTCGGCGCCGATTTCGAGCGCGGCCACGTCTTCACCGACCGCATGCTGAACATGCGCGCGCGCGAAGAGACGCTGGTGCTCGGCGCCGCCACCGTGCGCCCGATGGTGGAGCGGCTGCTGCCCGGCGCGCACATCGTCAGCCGGCCGCGGCTGTCGATGCTGACTTACGCCGGCGAGAAGAAGCTCACCCGGCTGCCGTCGCGCTCGGCCATCGTCGCGTTCTCGGCCGAGGAAGTTTACGCCATCGCCGAATTGATCCGCCGCCAGCGCGGCGGCGCCGCGGTCGTGCTCGGCGCGCTCTCGCCGCGCACACGAAACGCACAAGTCGCGCTCTATCAGTCCGGCGACGTCGATTACCTGGTCGCCACCGACGCCATCGGCATGGGCCTCAATCTCGACGTCGATCACGTCGCATTTGCATCCGACCGTAAATTCGACGGTTACCAATTCCGCAAACTCAATCCGGCCGAGCTCGCGCAGATCGCCGGCCGCGCCGGCAGAGCCACGCGCGACGGCACATTCGGCACCACGGGCCGCTGCGACCCGTTCGAGCCGGAATTGGTGCAGGCGCTCGAAAGCCACACCTTCGAGCCGATCCGCATGCTGCAATGGCGCAATTCCTCGCTCGATTTCTCGTCGATCGGCGCACTTCAGGCCTCGCTGGCGGCGACGCCGTCCGAGCCGGGGCTCACCCGCGCGCCGACGGCGGAAGACATTCTCGTTTTGGAACACGCTGCGCGCGACAAGGACGTGCGCGCGCTGGCGGTAAAACCGGCGGCCATCGAGCGGCTGTGGGATGCCTGTCAGGTTCCCGACTACCGCAAGATCGCGCCCGCCACCCATGCCGAACTGGTGGTCACCCTCTATGGATTCCTGATGCGAGAGGGTAACATCCCGACCGATTGGTTCAGTCAGCAGGTGGCGCAAGCCGACCGAACCGACGGCGGCATCGACACCCTCTCCAACCGGATCGCGCATGTCAGGACCTGGACTTTCGTCGCCAACCGCCCGGATTGGCTCGCCGATCCGGAGCATTGGCAGGGGGTCACCCGCGCGGTCGAAGACAAGCTGTCCGACGCGCTGCATGAGAGGCTGGCCGAACGTTTCGTCGACCGCCGCACCAGCGTGTTGATGCGGCGGCTGCGAGAGAACACGATGTTGGAAACCGAAATCGGAAAATCTGGCGAAGTGACCGTCGAGGGCCATGTGATCGGCCGGCTCGACGGGTTCATGTTCGCGCCCGCCGCCTCCACCGATGCCTCCGAAGCCAAGGCGCTCAACGCCGCCGCGCAGAAGGCGCTCGCCGGAGAAATCGAAACGCGCGCCACCAAACTGTCGCAGGCCTCGAACGACCAGATCGTGCTGGCAAGCGACGGCGCCTTGCGCTGGACTGGCGACGTGGTCGGCAAGCTGATCCCCGGCGACGACGTGCTGCGCCCGCGCGTGCGCATCGTCGCCGACGAGCAATTGACCGGGCCGGCGCGCGAACTGGTGCAGACGCGGCTCGATCTCTGGCTCAAGACGCATATCGAAAAGCTCTTGGCGCCGCTGTTCTCGCTCGCCGCCGCCGATGACGTGACCGGCATGGCGCGCGGCATCGCCTTCCAACTGGTGGAAGCGCTCGGCGTGCTGGAGCGCCAGAAGGTGGCCGAGGAGGTCAAGGGCCTCGATCAGCCGGCGCGCGCGACGTTGCGTAAATACGGCGTGCGCTTCGGCGCCTACCACATCTATCTGCCGCTCCTGCTCAAGCCGGCGCCGCGCTCGCTGGCGACGCAGCTCTGGGCGCTCAAGCACGAAGCGCCCGACGCCAAGGGCGTCGGCGAATTGCTGCACCTCGCCGCGTCGGGCCGCACCTCGATCCCGGTCGACAAGGAGACGCCGAAACCGCTCTACCGCACCGCCGGCTATCGCGTCGCCGGCGAGCGCGCGGTGCGCGTCGATATTCTGGAGCGGCTCGCCGATCTGATCCGCCCGGCGCTGTCCTGGCGCGAGACCTCGCCCGGCCCGAAACCGGACGGCGTGTTCGACGGCCGCGGCTTCGTGGTCACCGGCGCGATGACCTCGCTCACCGGCGCCTCCGGCGAAGACTTCGCCTCGATCCTGCGCTCGCTTGGCTATCGCATGGACCGCCGTCCGAAGCCGGCGGCGCGGCGACGACTTCGACAGAAGCTGCACCGGCGGAGGTCGCAACGCCGAGTGCCGCCGCGCCCGCCGTGGCGAGTGCGGCGCCGGCCGAGGCTGTGCCGGCCGAGGTTACCCCGGCGCCGAAGCCGCGCCGTCCGAGCCGCCGCAGGTCGAGTCGCCGCCGGCCGAGGTCGCCGCGCGCGAGCCGGCAGAACAAAAAACGCCGGTTGCCGATGTTCTGCCGCCGGCGGGCGAAGTTCTGGAAAACGGACAAGTTGCTCCGGTGAGATCAGAGGCCAATTCTGAAAACGTCGAGCAGAAGAACAGCGAAGCTCCGGCAGTTCTGGCGGCGCCCGCCGAGCCGGCGATGATCGAGGTGTGGCGGCCGGCCGGCCGCTTCGAAAAGCGGGGAAACCGGCCGCGCCGTCAGCCAAGGCCGCCGCGCGCGCCCAAGCCGCCCGCTCAAGTTATTGCTGCGCCTGCGGAAACAGCTGAAGCCGCGGCCGCGCCGGCCGCCGTCACGCCGGCCGCGACGCCCGCCGAAACCACTGAAAAGCCGCGCGATGCGCGGCCCGAGCGGCGCGACCGCCAGCAGCGCCAGGACCGCCACGAGCGCCAGCAGCGCCTCGAGCGTCAGGGCCAACGTGTTGATCGCAAAGCGCGATCCGACCGCGGCGAGCGTCCGCGCCGCGACAAGGGCGAGCGCGTGGAGCGCGCCGAGCGCGAGCAGTATTACGCCAAGCCCTATGGCGGCGGCTCACCCAGCCGCGACAAGCAGCCGGATCCCAATTCGCCGTTCGCCAAGCTTGCCGCGCTCAAGCAGCAGCTCGAGCAGAACACCAAAGAGTCTTGAAACGGCAAAGGCTTGGATCGCCAACGCATCGATAAATGGCTGTGGCACGCGCGCATGGTGCGCACGCGCAGCGACGCCTCGGCGCTGACCGAAGCGGGCTTTGTGCGGCTCAACGGCAAGCGGGTAACCGCGCCCAGCCATCTGGTGCGCATCGGCGACGTGGTGACACTGGCGCTCGACCGCGCGGTCAGGGTGATTCAGGTCGAAGGTTTTTGCGAAAAACGCGGGGCAGCGCCCGCCGCTCGCGCCCTTTACCGCGATTTGACAATAAGTTCCGCAGACAAGGCCTGCCCGTAGGCTTGGTATTCCGCTAGGGTCCCGGCCCGGAAAGGCCGCTAAACCGGTTCCCGCAGGGCAGGAATCGATGCGTCTTGCGGCCTCACGGGTGTTGCGATAGGCAGCGTTGCTGATTTCGTGCCGGAGTATTGAATGACCTACGTCGTCAACGAAAGCTGCATTAAATGCAAATACATGGACTGCGTGGAGGTGTGTCCGGTGGACTGCTTCTACGAAGGCGAAAACATGCTGGTCATCCATCCGGATGAATGCATCGATTGCGGGGTGTGCGAGCCGGAATGCCCGATCGAGGCGATCAAGCCGGATACCGAGCCGGGCCTCGAGAAGTGGCTGGAATTGAACGCCGAATACGCCAAGGTCTGGCCGAATATCACGGTCAAGAAGGAGCCGCCGGCCGACGCCAAGGACTGGGACGGCGTGCCCGATAAGTTCAAGAAGTTCTTTTCCGCCAATCCGGGAACCGGCGATTAAGCGGCATTTTGCCGTAGCCGGCCACCATTGGACGCTGCCCGGACCGGCCAATATGCCGCCGGCGTTAACCGGTATGTCAAAATTGCAGGCTGATTGCTGCGGAATTGCGCTTTTGCGACGCCATAAGGCTTTGATTTTGGCCAAAAATGTGCTATATAAAGAAAATCCGATGAAGATGAAAAACGCCGCTACGGATGCGCTCCCCCTCGCGGGAGCCTTATTTTTCGCGGCTGCACCCAAGGGTCTTGAAAGAGGGCGTGAATTCCACGCGTGAGCAGTGGCAGGAAAACCGCGTCAAAAAGCTAAGAAAGGTTCCCCCGGCATGAGCCGGCGACCGAAAAAGTCTGCCGAAGCGCGGCGGACCTCGCAAGCCTCGCGCGGCGCCGTCCGCAACGGGGCTCCCGCACCCAAGATGGCCGGCAGCCGCAAAGGCGCCGGTGAAGGAGTCATGCCCGGAATGCCCAGCAACAAGAAGACTACCCAACGACAAGGCTTCAAGACCAACGAGTTCATCGTCTATCCGGCCCACGGGGTCGGCCAGATCCTGGCCATCGAGGAGCAAGAGATCGCCGGCGCCAAGCTCGAGCTGTTCGTCATCAACTTCATCAAGGACAAGATGACGCTGCGGGTTCCGACCGCCAAGATCGTCTCGGTCGGCATGCGCAAGCTGGCGGAAGGGCCGCTGGTCAAGCGCGCGCTCGAGACGCTCAAGGGCCGCGCGCGCATCAAGCGCACCATGTGGTCGCGCCGGGCGCAGGAATACGAAGCCAAGATCAACTCGGGCGACATCGTCGCCATCGCCGAGGTGGTGCGCGACCTGTACCGCTCGGAGACCCAGCCGGAGCAGTCCTATTCCGAGCGGCAGCTTTACGAAGCCGCGCTCGACCGGCTGTCGCGCGAAATCGCGGCGGTGCAGCGCGTGACCGAGACCGAAGCGATCAAGGAAATCGAGGGCGCGCTGGCCAAGGGCCCTAGGCGTGGGCCGAAGCCCGCCGATGAGGCGGAAGCCGAACCCGCCACCGAGGAAGAGGCGGCCTGACGGCCTCTTCCATCGCGGCGCCAACGAATACGAAAAGCCCGGCAGCGATGCCGGGCTTTTTGTTTCGTGAATGCGCCGCTTGACAATTCTTTCGATAGGATTATATTCAGCTCCACTTCGCGCGCCGGGTGCGGCTTCTAGAGCCGCGCCTGAAGCGAGCGGTGGAGCGTCGGGAGGCGCCGGGCCCTTGCGCCAAAGGGCTCGCGCGTCTCGCCAGACGCGCGGCGGGTCTGCGCCAAGACCCGTCAAGGGTGCTTCGCCAGCACCCTGGCGCCATCGCAAGTCGGGTTTACCCGACTTGCGCACTAAACATGCCGATCTCGGGTAAACCCGAGATCGGTGCGCTCCATCCCTCTTTTGAGCGAACGGAAAAAGGGAAGCAGGCGTGCCCCGCGCCTTTAAGAATAGGGACTGCGGAGCGTTGGCTAATGCCGCAGGGTTGCCCGGGCAGGCTGCGTGGCTAATATGCCGGCCAATCACGCCGTCAGAAGCAGGGGATCAAACGATGACCGCCATCCGCGGCTATGTGGCGCCCACGAAAGAGACCGACGCGCTCGGCGTGCATTCGCTTGACCAGTTCGTACTGACGGTTCCCGACGCCAATACCGCGCAGCAGTTCTATGGCAATTTCGGTCTCGACGTCGAACGCGACGGCAATGCGCTGGCAATCAAGACGTTCGGTCATGAACATCGCTGGGGTTCGGTGATCGAGGGCAAGACCAAGGCGCTGCATCATCTCTCGTTCGGCTGCTACGCCGAGGATCTGCCGCGGCTCAAGGCGCGCATCGAAGCCAGCGGCGTCGTGTTGATCGATCCGCCGCCCGGCTTTGCGAGCAACGGTTTCTGGTTCCGCAATCCGGAAAACGTGCTGATCGAGGTGAAGGTCGCGCCCAAGGTGTCGCCCGACCGCAAATCGGAAAGCAATTGGACGCCCGCGCCCGGCGGCATCGCCGGCGCCGCGATACGCGAGAAATCGCCAGTCACGCGGCCGCGCCGGCTGTCGCACGTGCTCACCTTTACCGCCGATGTCGACGCCGCGATCAAATTCTACGAGCGCACGCTGGGCCTGCGCCTGTCCGACCGCGCCTCCGATCTGGTGGCGTTCATGCACGGCATCCACGGCAGCGATCATCACATGCTCGCGCTGGCGAAATCATCCGCGCCCGGTTTCCACCATTGCAGTTGGGACGTCTGCAGCATCGAGGAAATCGGGCTGGGCGCCATGCGCATGCACGACAAGGGTTACACCAAAGGCTGGGGCCTCGGGCGCCACGTGCTCGGCTCGAACTATTTCCACTACGTGCGCGATCCCTGGGGCAGCTTCGCGGAATATGCCTGCGATATCGACTACATTCCGAAAGGGGATCTTTGGCCGTCGGCCGACCACAAGCCGGAGGATTCGTTCTATCTCTGGGGTCCCGACGTGCCGCCCGAGTTCACGATCAATTACGAGGCGGGCGAAGGGTAGGCGTCGTCCCCGCGAAAGCGGGGACCCATACGCCGTGCACTATCGATAGACTGCGGAGTATGGGTCCCGGCTCGCGGCGCTTCGCGCCTTGGCCGGGACGACAGAGATTACTCCGCCACAATCTTCACCTTGGCGCCCGGCTTCACCGCGTCATGCGGCCCGAGGCCGTTGAGCACGCGGAAGCGGTCGAGCGCATGATCGGCAACCGCCATGCGGCGCGCCAGCGTCTGCACCGTGTCGTTGGCGCCGACGGTGACGATCTTCAGGTGCAGGGGGTGAACCTGCGCGCTTTCCTGCAGGCTCATGCGGCGGAAGGTTGCAATCGAATCGCGGAACGAGCGGTCGACCTGCGTGGTCCTGTTCTTGGCCGCGAAGATGAAACGATAGACGTCGCTGCCGAAACGCACGGCGAACAGGCGGAACGACCAGTCGTCGCCGGTGGCAGTGGCGGTCGCCGCCGGGAAGCCGTTGACGCTGAATTCCTCGACGCTGGCCGGATCGACTTTCTCCATCCAGCCCGACTTCACGTAATCGGGCAGCGATTGCTCGGCCGGCACGCTGACCACGTCGAGCCGCATCGCTTCATTGCCGCCGTTCAAGCCGAGCACCGCCTGTGCGGTATTGTCGAGCGTAAATCCCGGCGGCGCCAGGAACGTAAAGCCGAGCTTGGGATGCAGGAAGCGGCGGCCGCGCGCAAAGCCCTCGCTCGGATCCTCGCCATAGACCAAGCCGTCGAGGTCGCCGAGATATTCGTTGCGATCGCGTTCGCCGGCGCCGGGCGCGTTGTACTGGCGGGCATTGGCGAGTGCGTTCTTGATCCGCTCCGGGGTCGCCGGATGGGTCATGAGAAAGTCCGGCATGCGCGTCTCGGCGCTGCCGGCGGCCGGCTTGAGATCGGCATTGCGCTGCATGTCGGCGAGGAAGCGCGAGGCGCCGAACGGATCGAAACCGGCGCGCGCGGAAATGCCGACACCGATGCCGTCGGCCTCGAATTCCTGCGCCCGCGAGAAGGCCGCCAACGTGTATTTCGACTTGGCGAGCGCCAGCGCGCCCATCTGCGGATCGCTGAGCACGTCGCTGACCACATGGCTGATCAACGCGGCTTGGCGCGCCTGGTCTGCGCGGATTTCGGCATGGCGCGCGATCACGTGTCCCATTTCGTGCGCCAGCACCGAGGCGAGTTCCGCCTTGTCATTGGCGAGCGCGATCAGTCCGCGCGTGACGTAGAGGTGGCCGCTCGGCAGCGCGAAGGCGTTGATGGCGGGCGAATTGAGGATCGTCACCTTGTATTTCAGGTCCGGCCGCTCGGATGCCGCCACCAGCCGATCCACGGTTTTTGCGATCGTGGTTTGCAGCTTGGCGTTCTCGTAAATGCCGCCATAGGAGGCCAGAATGCGCAGGTGTTCGCGTTCCTCCGCCGGCTGCATCTCCGCCTGCGCGGCGGCCTGTGGCACCGGCAGCGAAACCTGCTTGTTGTCCGGCGTGCTGGTACAACCGGCCAACAACACGGCCAGCGTGACCGCGAGGCCGCGCATCCGGTCCGCCGTTGTCAGTGTTGCAGCCATGACCGCGTTGCCCGAATTGTTCAGTCTATCAATTCGATCTGCTCGGGTGCTTCGGCGGCGATGATCGGACCGCCGCGCTGCTCGATCCATCCGCGCACCCGGATGCGGCGGCCTTCGAGCTTCTTCGGCTCAATGCCAGCCGCGGCGAAGACACGTTGCAAGCGCCGCAGGATGATCACGGTGAAATCCCGCGTCCAATGGCGCCCGAAATTCACATATATAGTGGCCCCGCTCTCGTGCACCGACAAGACCTTGCCTTCCACCAGTGCGAACTGGCCCCGCATAGCCTGTAGCCGGATAAGGTTTTCAGCCGACAAAGGGGCGAAATTTGGATCGGCCCACAGCCCGCGCCGGACCGCCCGCGCTTCGCGTTCGGCGCTCAAAAGCACGTCGGCGCAGGCCTTGTCGCCCAGGCGCGCCGATACCCGCGCGTAGCCTCGCTCCAGCATTGCCCGCTGCACGGATTCCTGGCCATCGCCAATGAAAGCGAACGCGACCAGACGGCCATAGCGGTCGCGCTCGGGCCCGAGCCGTTCGAGCCGCAGCCGATGCCCGGCGACCAGGGTTTGCAATGCGGCGCGGCTGCCGTCGGTGACTTCGATGCCGGCGAGCCGCAGCTCGCGGCCGTCGGCCAGCAGCAAAGTGCGCCCGTCGCGTATGGTGGCGACGCTTGCGTTGCCGATTGGGGTGAGCTTGCAGCCTTCCTGCGCTGCCGCATCGCACACAAGGAGCGTCCCCATGGCGGCCACCGTGACGATCAAAAGATTATGGCCCGATCGGCGTTTCATGATGGCGGCCGGTTGCCGGAATTCGCTACACTACCGGACAAGCATAGCCGCCATTGTGAGCACGAGGGGAGGGGATCAATGCAAGCAGGCCGCCCATCGCTAAATCGCCGTATTTTCCTGCGCTCCGCCGCCGCCGCAAGCCTGTTGATCGCGGCCGGCGCGCATGGCCAGACCGACTGGCCCAACCGTGCGGTGAAGATCATTGTGCCCTATCCGGCCGGCGGTTCGACCGATGTACTCGCGCGCATCCTGGCCGAGCGGCTGAACCAGATTTACAATCAGCCCTTCGTGATCGAAAACCGCCCGGGCGCCGGCGGCAATATCGGCATCGCCACGGTCACCGGCAGCGCGCCGGACGGCTACACCATCGGCGCCGCCACCATCGGCCATTTCGCCATCAACCAGTTCCTCTACAAGAACATGCCGTACGACCCGCAACGCGACATGATCCCGGCGTCGCTGACCTGGGAATTGCCCAACGTCTTCGTGGTCGCCAGCGATCACGTGCCGGCCAAGACCGTCACCGAGTTTATCGCCTGGGCGAAACAGAAGGGGCATGTCAGCTTCGGCAGTCCCGGCGTCGGCACCTCGCCGCATCTCTCGGGTGTGCTGTTCACCAAACGCAGCGGACTCGACGCCGTGCATGTGCCGTTCCGCGGCGCGGCGCAGACCATCCCCGCCATGCTGTCGGGCGCGGTGGATTTCGCGATCGACAATCTCGCCTCCTATATCGCGCTCATCCAGTCCGGAAAAATGCGCGCGCTGGCGGTGACCTCGGCGCAACGCTGGCCGACCTTGCCGAATGTGCCGACCATGGGCGAGGCCGGAATGAAGGATTTCGTCGTCACCTCATGGGCCGCATTCGTGCTGCCGGCAGCCACGCCGCGCCCGATCGTCGACAAGCTATCCGGGGCGATGAAGCAGATCGCGGCCGACGTGGCGATCCAGAAGCGGTTTTTGGTGGCCGGCGCGCGCATCCTGTCGAGCACGCCGGAAGAAGCCATTGCCTTCGCCAACAAGGAGCGGGCGATGTGGAAGGACGTGGTCGCGCTGTCGGGCTTAAAGCCGCAGTAACCGGTGCGCGGCTAGCAAGCTTGTGCTAAATCGCGCCGAACGGTCCCGTAGCTCAGCAGGATAGAGCAGCGGTTTCCTAAACCGAAGGTCGGAGGTTCGACTCCTCTCGGGACCGCCAACTAACTAAATCAAGCACTTAGATGACATATTGGCGGCAGTGGCGACAGTCATTGGCGACAGCTCATCATGGGGGTTGTGCAGCAGCGTCTCCCAATTTTGTTTCCGCTTTTGGAAGCATAGCGCACATTGCTGGACGCGCTGCTGCGCCGTCCCGGACGCGAATGACCCACAACCGAGTGCGCCAGGCAAAGCTGGCAAAGAATAGGAGGTGAAAGTCCTTCACGGGGTAAGGCCTAGCCAGTCGCCCCGACCCCGAGTGATGCGCGGCGTCCCGTGAGGGCCGACGTGAAGCGTTCACAGGGGAGACCACGGGCCAAGTATTGAGCTGCGAAACGGGTCTAATTCCGAGGTGCCGATCTCGTTCGCTTGAAGAGAAGGCAACATCGTCTCATGGCAAATGGCTCGCATGAGAAGAACCTCGCGCAGTCGGAGACCTTGTGCACGTGGAGAAGTTCTTTGCGCGGAACCTGGGAGGTCTCATCCATGCCCGGTCCTATTTGCCGGGTCGGCTCGGGAAGGCGTAAGCCGCACGCCGAGCATGCACATGGATGAGAAGTCGGATGAGGCTACAGTACCGAGGAAGCGACCGAACAAAGGAAGGCAACTTCCAGCGGAGGTCGTGGAGGGAAGGGCCTCACTCAAGGGAAACAGCCGTCAGACGGCCGTGGTTCGGACTCGAGCCGAATTACCACGTCGATCCGATTGGCGGCTGAGCGCCGGACTGCAGATGGGTCCAAACCGTTTGCCACCGACGCCAAAACCCGAGGGAGGAGCCCGGTGCGTTAGCAGCGCACGCCGGGATCTGTGCGGGGGGCGAGGAGCAATCCTCGTCCCTACCGCGACCGTGACCAGCGGCATTTGCTGTGTTGCGACCGGTTAAGCCAACTGGTCGCTCAGCGACAGGGTTCACCGTGAACTTAACTGCGAGGGGCTTCAATCGGTCGGAGAGGACTCTGAGCTTCCACGCCCGCGCCAGCAAATGCTAATGTTCTAATGTTATCAGAAAAACGGAAGGAGCATGTTCAAAATGGCGCAGCCCTTTGATCTCGACGCTTATCTCGCCCAAATCAACTATACAGGGCCTCGCACACCGACCTTCGATGCTGTCTCCGGTATTCTCCGGGCCCACATCGCAACTATCCCCTTCGAAAGTTTCGACGTCCTCCTAGGCCGTCCGATCCGCCTTGATCCCGAAAGCCTGCAAACCAAAATGGTCGCAAATCGCCGGGGCGGTTACTGCTTCGAACATGCAAGCCTGATGCACGCCGCCCTCCAGGGAATCGGCTTCGCCCCTGTTAGACACTGCTCGCGAGTCCTAATCTTCGAACCGCGCCACGAAAGCGTACGGCAGCACATGTTCCTCACGATTAACGTCGATGGAATTGGTTTCGTGATCGAACCTGGATTCGGTCCCTTTGCCTGCTCTTCTCCAATCCCCATTGACGGCACTGCTGTCCCGAACGCTGCACCGACCCACCGCCTCGCCCACGAAGGCAACGATTGGGTCCTTTATGTCACCAAGGACGGCCAGCAAATTGCGGGCTGGGTTTCGACCATGGAAGAAGAATATCCCGTCGATTTTGAGATGATGAACTACTACATATCAACCCATCCGGCCTCTTTCTTTACGCACAACATCCTCGCCAGTGCCGTGACCAAGGACGGTCGCGTCAACGTCATGAATCAAGGCGTCAACATTTTCCGCAACGGCGTGGTCGAACCTGCTCATTTGCCCGACCGCAAAGCCCTTCGCTCGCTAATCGTACAGCACTTTGGGTTCGATCTTCCAGAACTTGAGACGATGCGCGTGGATGGGGTGCCTGGTTGGCAGTAAGCAAACGGCCCTTAGCCTTTGCCAACCCCGGCGATCGCGCGTATTGCTCCGAGTCCGGTGTTCGCACGAAGCGAAGCTGGCGGCAGGTTTTTGCATGCCAATAGTGCTGTTGGGCTAAAGCGGAAGTCCGCCAAGAAACGGAAAATGACGTTCCTGACCCTTCATTGACATGGGCTCTCCAAGGCTTTTGCATTGCGCACCGATCATCCAAATGCGTTAAACGCTTGCCGAGTGACGGCTATTTTGCTTAGGGATCCCCTATTCGCGCAAGGACATGGCCGTCGCGGACCGGCTCGACGCCGCGCTCACACGATGCGAACTCCGAATGAGGCGCCATCGAAAAGGAGGTTTGCGATGCCCTACCGCATAGACAACATCGACCCAAGGACGACGGTCATGATCGTCGTCGACATGCAGAACGACTTTGTTGCCGAAGGCGCGAAGCTGCAATCGGCGCAAGCGCACGCCATGGTGCCAAAACTCGCCGCGACACTCAGATTTTGTCGGGAGAAGGGCATCCGCGTTGTCTACACGGCACATGTCCATCGCCGCGACGGCTGCGATATGGGACTATACGACGATCTTTATTCGGTGGTCGCGGATCGCTCGGTATTGGTCGATGGATCGCCGGGGGCCGAGATCTACAAAGACCTGGCGCCGACGCCGGGCGAGCACGTCATCAAAAAACACCGCTATAGCGCGTTCTTCGCGACCGACCTTGATCTGATATTGCGGGAATGGGCCGTCAAAACCGTAATCATATCCGGCACGACAACGGAAAACTGCTGTCACGCAACGGCACGCGACGCCATGTTCCGCAATTATCAAGTCGTGTTCCTTTCGGATGCGACGGGAACATTCGACTATCCCGACGTCGGTCAGGGCGCACTGTCGGCGGCCGATGTCCATCGAGCCACATTGACTATACTCGCGTTCTCGACAGCCGACGTTATGACCGTCGACGAATTCAAAACGCGCGTGGTCGGCGCCAATGTCGCCGCGGCGAGCAAGGCGGCGTAACGGGCAGAGCAAGTGGCAAGCAGCCCGGATTTCGCAGAGCGAAATCCGGGGAGACAGCGAGGGCTTCAGCGGGTGACGCGGGGGGTTCGCTGCGCTCAATCGGGCTACGTCCTCGTTATTCCGGGGCCGAGCGAAGCGAAGGGGTTGGTTACTGACGGCGGCATCTCGGCCCGGCGGGGAGAGGCGATGGAACGCCATCGCGATCACGGCTTCGTTTGGACGCATCGACACGACGGGCGGTTTTCGCGATGCGTCGACAACATCGATTAGGCGGCCGTAGAAGCTAACTTTGCTGCAGCGCCAAAACGACGCGAGTGGCACATAACGACCGATGGCGTTTTGACGACCGACCGTCGCTTTAGGAGCAAAGCCGACATCGCCGCCTGAAAAATCTCGATACCGGCTTGCGTCGGCGAAAGAGTGACGGACGCTGACCTAACAGGCGGACAGCGAAGAAGATCAACGGCGGCGGGCATAACTCGCCGCCGTCCGCTTTTCTGGAAATCGGGTTGCTAATGGTTACCGATCGCCTTACGTTCGTATCACCTCGCCGGACATGGGTTTGGCGAAGTCCCCCGACGGTCAGGACCCTATCAGATGGTGCAACGTGGCGCTTCGCCGCGTGCCGCAGCTACGGCTTACGGCATCGGCCAACATCACATGCGGCGATTGATCCGCGAAGGTTCGGTGACACCCCGAGCAATCGGTCGGCGCAGCATTGTGCTGTTCTCCGAGCTTGTCGTCGCGCACGACGACTGCCCGTCCGTTGGCACTCAGACGCTTGCAGAGACAAGCGCGCGCGGCGCTACCGACTTTGGCAGCAAATCGTCATGACCGAGAAGCGTCAATATAGCAAAGCCGAGAAGGCCGCATGGGGCGCGGAGCAGGATCGAATCCGTGCGGCCGGTGGCATCAAAGCATGGCGCGCGCAGCAAGGTATCTCCGAGCCGACACCGGCAAAGCGACAGAGCCGGGCGAAGCCGCTGATCGCCGACACTTCCGAGAGTGAGTGCTTCAATTCATTGGTCTATCGGAAGGGATTGGTCACGGCCGTCTTCTCCAAAGGGGGAGGCGCTGGGACCTATGAATACGAAATGTCTCTCGCTGAGGCGCGCGAGTGGTTCGCCGATCCGAGTTTGGGTGAGTATTTCAACGCGGAGATTCGGTGATGAGCGTAGCAGCCCAGAACGCAGCGGCCTCTTCCCTCCAGCTTCCAGAGCGGGCCATCTGCTTCCTGCCTGAAATTACGTACTTCAATGACTGCGTCGTGCGGGTTGCGGTCAACGGCACAACGCTGTTCGAGGACAAGGTGAAACGCCCCGAAGCCAATTCCATTGGGGTAAATAGGGGCGTGGGCGGAATTTACTTTCTCGATAAGATATATCGGTCAGGCGTAGGGTAGTCCACCAGACTACGAATCTGGGGGTCAGGAGTTCGAATCTCTTCGGGCGCGCCAACACTTAGCACCCACCTTCCGTGCAAAAAATTAGCGATTTTTACGGTTTTTGCAAGGAACCGTCGGCCCGGCTATTTGCGATTGTCGCGAACCGTATCGTGAGTTCGAATCTCACTCCCACCGCCAGCTTCTTTCGAACTGCGTTCTCCATGCCGGTCAAGGCCGGCCGCCAAATGCGCAGGATAGCCATGCGCAATTGGCGAAACGACCAGCCAAATGCCAAGCACAAGAATGATTGCATCCCGCCAGAACGCTGCAGACGCTCGTATCCTTTACTGAAACGTCTAGTACAGCCGAGCGAAAATGAGGGGCTCATTTTGGCTCAACCGGTGAGAGGTTTTGCTTCCATGGTCCAGCGGAAGGACTTTGCCATGGTTCGGTTGAAGTATGCGATGAACTCCTCGATTTTGGTGCGCAGCGCTTTCTTGCTGGCGAAATTGCCGCGCCGGAGGAGCTTTCGCACCAGGATGGAGAACCAGATTTCGATTTGGTTGAGCCAGGAGGCGTGTCTGGGCGTGAAGTGGAAGGTGACGCGATGCTGCGGCTGACACAAGAAGGCGGCGCGGGTGAGCTTGGAAGCGAGCACGCCAGTCTTGCCCTTGACGCCGAGCTTGTCCTTGAGTCCGCAGTGGCGAGCCACGAGACGGACGACGGCCCCGGAAAGGTGGATATTGAGATTGTCGCAGACGATATCCCAGCGGATGTTGGGGGCGGCGCTCGTCAGCAAGCGGCGGAGAAAGCGCGCAAAATCCTTTTCGGTCCGGGTATTGCCGATCACGCCTTCGACCTTGCCGGTGGCGACATCGAAGGCGGCAATCAGGGTTTGAGTGCCGTGGCGGCGATACTCGAACTCACGCCGCTCGACCTTGCCCGGCGCCATCGGCAGTCCCGGCGCGATGCGCTCGAGGGCCTGCATGCCGGTCATCTCGTCGATGGAGATGGTGCGACGGGCGTCATTGGGGGTGGCCGCAGTTTTGTAGACCGCGCAGATGTCTGCGCACTTGGCATCGAAGGCGGGATCGGGCTTCGGGGTCAGCCAGTAGCGGACGCGATGCGGCTTGAGGTCGGCCTCTTTTTTAAAAAGCGCCCCACCGAGCGCTGCGAGATGCTCGGGATGAGGCCGCGTCGCATGGCTTCGTCGGCAATCTCGCGCTGGCTCCAATGGCTGATCGGCCGCTCGCTCTCCGACGGCTTCTCGCATGTCATCGCGACCAGAGCGCAGATCTGCTCGGGCGTGAACGTCGCCGGCGCTCCCGAGCGCTGCGCATCGGCCAGCCGCTCGGCGACCGACTGCCTGTCCGCCGCCTCCCGCCAGCGCTTGCGCCAATACCGTACCGTCTTGGGCCAGACGCCAAGCTCCCGAGCGCTGGCACGCACACCCATGCCATCGGCTGCCTGCTCGATGATGTGGGAGCGCAGGGCGACTTGCTGCGGCGTCGAATGGGTTCGCACCAGACGTTCCAGCGCTTCGCGCTGTTCGGGCAAAACGCTCACCGGCTCGGCCGCTAGTAGGGGCATGACAACCTCCTGTTCCAGCTCCGGATTCGTCTTGCCACAACAAAACCAATTCAACTCCTCAAATCTGTTTGCCGCAAGCGGAAGTCAAAACTTCCGCTCGGCTGTACTAGATGAATCCCGTTATCCATTTTGCATCCTGAGTAAGTTGCCAGAACATGCCGAAATCGAGGATGAGAAAGAAGCATCCAGCCACCAGCCCTACGATAAGCAGCAGCCCGTCCCGTTCAAGATAGGCCAGCGAAATGAATGCGATCAGGACGGCTGGGAGGATATTGCTGAGAGGGAAGGGTGCTAACAGCAGCCGCAACGTGAGAATAAAAATCGCCAAGCCAACAAGCCGCTTGGTCGCTTCCGGTGGAGTGGCGAGACGCGGATAAATTGCGGTTTCGACACACGCGAGAATGGGAATGGCACGCCGCACGACGGCGTCAACAGGTCGCCTCGGTAGCTCGCGCGTTGCCATCCAGTTTGGAAAGCTGAGCTTTGAATGACCGAGCATCATCTGAAACGATGCAAGCAGCAGCAAAATTCCGGCCAGAAGAGAAATGCCTGGGGCGGCCGCTACAATGCCCAAGATCAGCATGACCATCCCGAACGACTGTTGATGAAGGTTATCCATCAACCACTGCAGCGTGACGGGAGAAGTCGGCGCCTGATCACGCAAGCCCCGCAAGATGGCGGAGGCGGGCACGACCGTACATTTTGATGTCAAGCCGGATCTCCCACTTCTGACATTGCGTGAGAGCCTCCCGGCGTTATGCGCGCTCTGGAAAAAACCGTCCGCTCATTGGTGGCCGATGAAAGAACGGCTTACTTTCAGGATTGCGCTTTCTTCGATCGCATTCCCTTGATAATCGACAAGGCGGCAGGGATAAGGAGTTTCTGTGCGGCGACGTCTAATGGATTGTGCGCGAAGCCAACGATGTTCGCCTTGATCTCCCGAATCTCCTGGCCGAGGGCATCGACGGTGAGCTTGAGATCGCGCGCGTCCGCTTGAATCGCGTCGATGGCCATTTTGCGGACGTCAAACGCGAGCTCGATCTCCGGCCCCGGCCGGGCATTCGCAGCCACCAGCAGAACGGTCGCCGCAATGACAAGGTCAACGATGGCAACGATTGCGGCCGCCCAAACTGGGGCTTACGGATGCATGCAAAGCATAGAAGCCCGCAACATTGGCCATGCCGAGCCCGAACATGGCGATCAGCCCCGCAAACGCGAACAAGCCGAAGCGGCGCAACATGACGTTGAGCCAAATCCTGCCGATCAAGAAATCGGCTTTCCGCAAGACCTGAAGGTCACGAATAAGATTGTCGATCATGTCGGGCTCCTAGCGTCGTCCGAGCAAGCGGCCGATCAATACTCCCACGAGCAGTGCACCGACCACGCTTTCGGTGGGATGGGCGGCGATGTTCTTTTCCGTTTCATCGAAAAACGTCGTCACCTGGTTTACAAGCTCGCGTAGCTGCTCCCGCAGCTCGAATTCCTCCGCCGCTTCTTGCGGCGGAGGGGGAGGCGTTGCTGTCGTGCCGCTCGCGGCGGCTGCCGGCGACGGAGGTCGGCGACATGCGCTCCCGCTGCGAGGCAGAAAGCTCCTCCTGAAGGGACTTCAATTCACGCGATACGACTGCATCCGTGGCCATGAATGCCCCCCTTCAGCATCGATACGATCGGCGACAAGCCGGATCGAGGTTGAATTCCTTTAAGCGGCCGAACGGAGGAGTAGCTCGCTTGACTGCATCCCACGCGGCCTGATTGGCCCGATCGAAAGCCTTGCGTGATTCCGCCAAGGCCGCGCTCAGCGCTGCCCAGGACTGGTTTCCCGTCTGATTCAACTTCTGCAATCGCGCTTCCGCCTCGGCGGCATCGGCCTTCATCTTTGTCACGGCGGTCTCGACGTCGGCCCGCCGTCCCGCAGCGAACTTTGTCGCCACGTCCTGGATGGTGCCGGCCGCTTCGCGCCAAGCCTTCACTTGAGCGGCAGCGACGTCGCGGAAGAGAGCCTGTTGCTGCGGGGCCTGCTTGGCGACGGTGTCGATGTAGGTTGTGACCTGCGCTTCGAATGCTTTCCACTGCGAGTCCAATCTGCGCCTTGTTGGTCTTCCAAGCGGCCTCGGTTGCTACGGCCTGCTTCTTGACGTTGGTCTGGAACTCGTCACGTTGCTTTTTTAGGTCGGCGATGAGCTGGTTGGCCTTCACTTTCGAGTCGGCCTGCACCTGGCCCGCTTTGGCTTCGAGCGACGCTAGTGTGGCGTCCATCTCGTCAATCCGCTGCTTGGTCCAATTCAAGTAGGAATGCATGCTGCTTTGCTCTGACATCGTCGCCTCCATTTTGTTGACACTTGTCTCATAGATGTTGCTTGTCGATGAAAATCGCGGCCATGAAGCGTCAAGCCGCCTTGAATTTTCTGACCTTGAACGCGAAGCCGATCATCAAGATTCCAAAGGCGATCGCAAACAGAGCGATCAGCCAAATCAATGCGACGGCGCCGGCACCCGGCATGATGAAGAGAAGAATCCCGAACAGAACCGACAATGCGCCATCGAGGATCAGCCACCATTCGTCTTCGATAACGTTGCGAAGCTCAATGGCACCAATTATCTGCAATACGCCTGTCGCGATGACCCAGCCCGCGATGAAATAGAGCAGCGTAAGCGCGGTAACGCCGGGCCACAGGAACGTCGTTATGCCGATGCCGATGCCAATCAGGCCCACAAGTACAAGCCACCATCGGATCTCGGCGTTGCCCCTGCCGACGATTGCCGCCGACAGCGCGAAGGCGCCATCAACCAGCGCATAGGCTCCGAAAAACAGTATAAGAATCGCAAGGCTAATCCCGGGCCATGCTAGCGACAGCACTCCGAATATGAGGGCCGCAATTCCGCGCAGCAAGAAGAGCCACCAATTGCGCGCTAGCAACCGTGGAAGCGAGATGACGCTCACCGATGTTTGGCTGGTCATGACTGATACCCCCTGTTGCTTTTGGTTTGCGAAAGGCTAAGCCGGTGTTTCGCTACTCGCGTTGATTTGAATCAAGCGGGCGACCGCGCCTTGAGCGAGGCTAACATGTTGATCTTGCAATCTTTGCCCACATAGTGATGGCAGTTGCCGTCTATCTAAGGAGTCGGTCTGGTACAGCGCGCAATCGACCAGGCTGGAGCCAGCGAACTTCAGGTCCCACTCCCTGGAAACTCCTGAGCGGAAGGTCTCGCATAATCGTTTGTTCAGGAAGATTTCAGAACGCGGCCCCTTGGATCATGCCGCTTAGTGGAATGGTCCGGCCGTGCTCCTGCCCCGCCATCAGCGTTAGAAGCTGGGATGGGGCGCCAAAGGCAAGGAGCACGCTATGTCCCAGATACCGAACGCTGCAAACGCCGTGGTTGGCATCGATATTGGCAAGAACTCGTTCCACATCGTAGGTCACCATGAGGATGGCACAATCGTGCTGCGCCAGAAATGGTCGCCTGGTCAAAGTACTCAGCGCGGACCTGGCTGTCCCACAGTCTTTTCAGAATGCAAAACTTAAAATCTATTGCATTCACAAAGCAGAAAGATAGCGACGGGCCCCCTTGTAATCCAAAACAGCCAGCGGCTCGTAATCAGTTCTTTCCCAATCCCGCGCCAGCACATTCGTCAAGTTGTCAAGAATGAGCCATTCTCCATCTTGATACACCGCCACAACAATATGATTGTCACTGCGCGCCCGATGGTGCACAAGGACGAGCCTCACGTGGTCCGCCGAAATTCCAACCTCTAGAGCTGCCGCATATTTCGCGAGGGAATAAGATTTGCAATCGCCCTTTCTCATTGTGATCGCTTCAAGCGGACCGACCCAATCGGCAGGCTCGGCCTTGATCATGAGATTGATCGATATGTTTAGGTGTCCTAGTAGAGCTTCGCCTCGATACTGGCGAATCTCATCGAGCTTTTGCACGAGTGCGGGTATTAATGGGCAAGGATCATCCTTGGATTGCAGGCACTCGTAAAAGTAAGCTTTCTCAAGATGCATTTGGTGTCGCAGGGACTCCCATATTCCAACGAAAGCGGCTTCCTTATTATTTATTTCAATCGTGTGGCCTCCGAATGGGTCACTTGGGCGCTCCTCGGCGGAGGCTGGCATTGCGAAGCCAATCACCACTGCGATAACCGTGGCAAATAACGCGACACGCATGATAGGGTATTGCAACCACATCGGCATGCTTTCCATCTGCTCCGCACTGAACCGCTTGTTCGGCATGACCATCTCCTTCCAGGTCAATTAATCAGGCATGCAAAAAACGGTCCTCGGCCTAAGCGGCGGTCTCGTGAGGAACCGGTTCCTTGATCCGGAACCAAGCGACATACAGGGCGGGCAGGAAGATCAGCGTCAGCACCGTCGCTCCGGTTAGCCCGCCAATGATCGCGAACGCCATCGGACCCCAGAATACGCTCGGCGCGATCGGGATCATGCCCAGCGTTGCCGCGGCTGCGGTCAGCAGTATTGGTCGGGTCCGGTGGATCGCGGCGGTCACAACCGCGTCCCATGGATGTTTGCCCGCCGCTCTCTCGTGCTCGATCTGGTCGATCAGGATGACGGAGTTGCGCGCAATCATGCCGACCAGCGCCAGCACGCCCAGCACGGCGACGAACCCGAGCGGGGCCTGCGCCACCAGCAAGGCCGCGACCACCCCGATCACTCCAAGCGGCGCCACGCTCAGCACCAGCGCGACGCGCTGGAAGCTCTGCAACTGGAACATCAGGATGGTCAGCATTAGTAGCAGCATCAACGGCACAACCGCCAGCACGGACGCTTGGCCCTTGCCGCTCTCCTCCACCGATCCGCCCGTGGCAATGCGGTAGCCGTTCGGCAGCGTCGCAGCGAGCTGATCGATCGCCGGCTGAATGGCTTGCGTCACCGTGGCAGGGAGCACGCCCTGCACCACATCGGCTTGCACTGTCAGGGTCGGGACCCGGTCCCGGCGCCAGACGATAGGGTATTCCTGCTTGTATTCGAACGTTGCGATCTGCCGCAGCGGCACGACCTTTCCGCTGCGCAGTGGGATTTGCAGCGAGCGGATCGATTCAAGCGACGTCCGCTGCCCCTGCTCGGCGCGCATGACCACGTCGATCAGGTAGATGCTGTCCCGCACCTGCGTGACCGTGCTGCCGGACACGACGGCGTTCAACGCCTCCGATACGTCCTGCGAGCTGAGGCCAAGCTGCCGCGCCTGGTCCTGGTCGATGTGGATCCGCATGCTCCGCGCCGGCTCGATCCAATCGAAGTTGACGTTGCGCGCCAGCGGATTCGCCCCAACGCGCTCGGCGACCTGCATCGCGATAGCATGCACACGGGTCAGGTCAGGCCCGCTCACCCGGAACTTGATCGGCCAGCCGACCGGGGGGCCGAGCTCGAGCGGATAGACGCGTGCGACCACTCCGGGGAAGCGCACCGCGAGCATCTCCTCCAGGCGCTTGCGCACCTGATCCCGCTCCTTCAGCCCCTTCGTCACCACGACCGACTGGGCAAAGAAGTCGTTCGGCAGGGCGACGTCGATCGGCAGATAGAAGCGGATGGCCCCTTGCCCGACATAGGTGGAGAACCGCACCACGTCCGGATCGGCGCCGACTATCTTATCGAACGCTGCCGCCACGTTGCGCGTTGCGAGGATCGAGGCATTGTCCTGCAGCTTTAGATCGACCAGCAGTTCAGGCCGATCCGATGACGGGAAGAATTGCTCGGGAATGAAACGAGTTCCAAACAGCGCCGCCCCGAACAGGCCGGCCGTGACCAGGATAGTGATCCATTTCGCCCGCATCGCCGTCAGCAGGCAGCGCCGGAATAGACGCATCGGCGCGCCCAGTGCCTCGCCATGCGGATTCTTCGGCTGGCGCAGAAGTGCGATGCCGACGACCGGCGCGCAAATGCCTGACACGATCCAGGACGCCAGCAGCGCCAGCGCGACCACGGCGAACAGCGAGAACGTGTACTCGCCTGCGTCGCTGCGGGCGAAACCGACCGGCACGAACCCGGCTATGGTGACCAGCGTACCCGTGAGCCGCGGATAGGCCGTGAACTCATAGGCGAAGATTGCCGCCTGTTCCTTGGTATCGCCGCGTTCCAGACGGCTCACCGTGCTCTCGACGGTGATCATCGCATCGTCTACGAGCAGGCCGAGTGCGATGATAAGCGCGCCAAGCGAGACACGCTGAAGGTCGATGGATAAGCCCCCCATGGCGGCAAACACGATCGCGAGCACCAGCGGGATCGAAACCGCGACGATCGCGCCCGCGCGCAGCCCGAGACTGAGCATGCTCACCACCAGGACGATGCCGATGGACTCCCACAACGCTTCCATGAAATCGTCGATCGCATGGTCGACGGTATTGGGCTGGTTGGCGACCATCACCGGCTCGATGCCGATCGGCAGATTGGCCTTTAGCTCCTGCATGGCCTGTTGGATGTTGTGACCCAGCGCGAGCACGTCGCCGCCGTCACGCATGGAAATAGCAAGGCCCAGGCCAGGCTTGCCGTTGATGCGGAAAATCGGCTGCGGGGGATCGACATCCCCGCGCTGGACCTCGGCGATGTCGGCCAGCCGCACGATCCGGCCGCCGACGGCGAAGCTCATGCCAAGGATGTCCTTTTCGGATTTGAAAGCACCGCTGACCCGCAGCATGATGCTTTCGTGGTCGGTGGTGATCACGCCGGAAGGTGCGACGGCGTTCTGTGCCTGCAGCGCCGCCACAAGCGTCGTTGCGTTGAGGCCGTAGCCAGCCAGCTTCGCGGGCGAGAACTCGATGTAGATGCGTTCGGGCTGGTCGCCGATCAGGTTCACCTTGGCAACATCCGGCACTTGCAGCAACCGCGACCGAATGTCCTCCACGTAGTCGCGCAGCTCGCGGGGCGTGAACCCATCCGCGGTGAACCCATAAATAATGCCGTAGGTGTCGCCGAATTCGTCGTCTGCGACTGGCCCGATGACGCCCCGCGGCAGCGTCAGTTGGATGTCGTTGATCTTCTTGCGCACCTGGTACCAGGCATCCGACACCGCCTTCGGCCCGGTCGATCCCTTGAGGTACACGAAGACGGTCGATTGCCCCGCTTTGGTGTAGCTTTTCAGGTAATCGAGGTGCGGCGTCTCCTGAAGCTTGCGCTCGATACGTTCGGTGACCTGTAGCAGCGTGTCGTCGAGCGTTGCGCCCGGCCATTCCGTGTGGACCACCATGGCCTTGATGGTGAAGGTCGGGTCCTCGTTGCGCCCGAGCCGCGTGTAGGACGCGATGCCGATCACCACGAGCACCAGCATGAAGTAGTACACCAGCGGACGGTGCGTGATCGCCCAGCCCGAAAGATTGAAGCGTGTCATGGCGCTGCTCCTTCGAGGCGGACTTCCTGCCCCGGCCGCAGCGCATGCACGCCGGCGGTCACTACCCGCTCGCCACCCGCAAGCCCGTCCTCGATGACGATGCTGGACGACCCGCCTCGCCGCACCGTGACCGCGCGCAGCGACACTTTCTGCGTCTTGGGATCGACCACCCAGACGGCCGGTTTGTTGTCCGCCATGGTCAGCGCGGTGGCCGGAAGTTCGATACCGCCTTCCGCCGCCAGACGCGCCTGCCCGGAGACTGTCGCGCCCAGCCGCATGGAGTCGGGTGATTGATCCAGAGCGATCTTGACCCGGAAGCTTCGGGTCACCGGATCTGCCTGCGGTGACGCTTCCCGAACGTGCCCGGTCGTCTGGATTTTAGGATCGTCGGTCAGTGCGACGGTGACGGTCACGTCCGGCTTAAGTCGGCGCATCAGGTTGTCGGGAACGTCGAAAACCGCATCGATCCCGTCATGTTGCGCGATGGTCACGATCATTTGGCCGGCGCGTACCACCTCGCCGGCCTCGGCGCCGGTCGCGGTCACCACTCCAGCGGCATCTGCCACCAATTGGGTGTAGCCGAGCTGATTCTCGGCCGTATGAAGCTGGGCCGATGCCGCGTCGACCGAGGCCTTCGCGGTCTGGAACGTCTTCTCCGCGGCATCGAACTGGACCCGAGTGACCCAGCCGTTGCCCACCAGCGCTTGCTGGCGCTCTAGGTTGTTGGTGGCTTCGTGCAACGAGGCCTGCGCGGCGGCAAGCAGGGCCTGCGCCGTCCGCACGCCATCCTGCTGTGGTTGTGGGTCGAGTTCGGCGACCGTATCGCCCGGCCGCAGCTCCTGGCCCACATTGACGCGGCGGGCCAGCATCCGGCCATCAATGCGGAAGGCGAGGTTTTCGTCGGTGCGCGCACGGATATGGCCGGTGAGCGTTACCGCTTCGCCCTCCCTCTGCGGGCTGGCCAGGACCGTCCGGACGGGGCGGATTTCCGCGGCCGGAGGCGGTTTTTTGTCGCAGGCGCTGAGGAAAACCAGGCCAAGCAAGGCGAGGGGGATCACGGGTTTCATTCGGGGCCTCATGTTTGTTCGCGGGGCGCTGGGGAGAACGTCGTTGCCCTGAAACTGTACTACACCGTACCGTTTCGTTCTATTTGCACCCGTTTTAGGGATATGTCAACAGGGAAATTACGTAGGCCGAGCGCGCTCCGGAAATCGCAATTGGAAGAGAGTGATGATGGCTAGATCAAAGCGTTTGCGCGCGCGTCCCGGCAGACCCCCTAAGGACCTTGCCGGCGACGTGGAAAGGCGAATCCTTGACGCGGCCGAAAAGCTTTTTTTGGAAAAGCGCTTTGAGAGCGCGAGCATCGATCAAATTGCCGAGATGGCTCCCGTGAGCAAGCCGACGATTTACGCCCACTTTTCCGGCAAGAAGGCGCTCTTCTCGGCGGTTGTGGCTCGCATCATCGATGGCTTGTCGGATTTTGAAGGCTACGTACCCGAGGGCCGTACAGTCCAGGACAAACTGACAAGTCTGGGTAGCGCGATCGTTGCGAGAAGCATCGAGGACTTGGCGGGCGTCGCTCGCGTCACCATTGCTGAAGCGCAAAGATTTCCCGATTTGAGCCGCCATGTCCATGAAGCGTCACGAAACCGGGCTGTGGATGCTGTTTCGCTGCTTCTTAACGATGCAACTCAGATGCTGCCGCCGCAATCAAAACAGGTTTTCAATCCAAAAATACGGCTAGCCACAGCACAAAAGTTTTTGGATCTCACTCTACTCCCAAATGCTTATGCGGGCCTTGATAGGGGATAGCGCGAAAACCCTTCGGGAAGACTTGCCGTCCTTCGTGCGCGAGCGTGTCGACTTTTTTCTGTCGGCTTGTGAAACGGACTGGAAGCACCAAGAAACCGAGCATATAAGCGCAATTAAAGCGCTTGCAATTCACGCCGGCAGGCGTCGCTAAAATCGCGTAACGGGTCCATTTCGTGCATTAAGTTTGGAAGCTCGATGAATTTTCTATTCGGCGAGAGATAGGTTTCAAGGATGCGACGTCCCGTTTTCTCGGCCTCTTGAATCACCTCATCATTCGAGACCACCCTCATTCGTGCTATGAGGGCGTAGATATTGGCCAGACTTGAAATCTCGGACTTGTCGTTCACGAGCGCATCAGCGTACAGCTTTGATGCTTCACTAATGAACTGCTTATAGAGCTTGTGACGATGGGTATGAGCCCGCGTTTTGCCGAGGACACGATGTTTTCGGTGCTGGTTGACCCAATTTGAGGTGGCTGTCGCTATCATTCCAGTGGCTGAGCCCAGAAATGCGGCAACGGCGGAAATATACATCGGGCTTATCATTGGCTATCCGCTGACTTTGCGTCTGGCTCGAACACCAGCCAACACGGAGCGCTAAGCTGTAGCTTCTTCCGCTTCAGGCAGATTTCAACCTTTGTCGGATCTAGAACGTAACTGCTGCATAGCCGAAAAACATCGGGAGTACATGCTGCCCTCTGCTCGGGCGTGCCCCGGTTCTCTTGGGCAGAGCCGCTCGCAAAGCAGAAGAGAGCTGTCAAAAGGACAAGCACACGAAAGCTGTGATTTAACATGCCCTTCACCGCTTGCTTCGTGGTCGTGATTTCCGGCCACGCTCACGCCAGCTCCATTTAATAACACTATACCGTACCGTTTATTTGGTGTCAAGTTGCTTGCGCGATCAACGCGCGGCGCTTGGAAATTTCTCTTGGGTTCGCTAAGTTCACATCCTGATCAACGGCTGGAAGCGCCTCAGATTGCTGTTTCGTTTCGCGTGCCTATCACTCCTAACCGCGCACAGCTTTCTGCTGATATTCGGAAAACCCGCACAAAGCTGAAGGCGCATCACGGATCACCGAGGAGTATCGTGCTGCGCGCCTCCAATGGGTGCACGCGTACTGCCAGCTTCGATTGCCGATCCATTTAGCCCCATTTCAGTGTGAGCCCGATGTCGCCGGGCATGCCGCCGGAGAAGTCGACGACCTTAACGCGGATAGTGTATCCGAGCGGCCGCAGGTGCCGATTCCAGAACTGATACATTTCTAGCGGTAAGCCGGTCAGCGTGTTCTCCCAGCCAGGCTCCAAATAATTGTTGATGGCGCGGCCGCCATCGGTGCACAGCGCGTTGGGAAACTGTAAAACCTCCACCTCGGTCAGCCCATTCTTCACCGCACGCTCGATGATGGTCGTCGCCCGCTTGTAGGCTTCCTCCTCGGAGATGCCCGACGGCTTCGACAGCTGATCGAGCTGTGCTTTCTTCTGGGCATCCGCCTTCTCTTTTTGGCGCAACGCCTCGCTCGCCTCCTTGGCCTTCTCCAGAGTGAGCCTCTCCATCGCCTCCATGGCGCTCGGCAGCCGATTCGATGTTTCGACAGCAGTCCTGATCATGGCTTTCTCCATTAGGTTACCATAAACGGTACGGTACCGTATACCATACTCCCGCATACCACGCAAGGGGGCTGGGCACCATCTCGGGGGCGCGATCAGTGCTGCGTCCCTTGCGGTGGTACGGGCAAGCTGACGCGCGGATCTAAGCTCCGGGCTTCCGGACAAATAGAGCGTTCATAATCGAACGGGAACACGCAGCGGCCGGTGTCGGGCCGGCTGCTCAATGGGAGACCGTGATCAAACGTCCGCACCAACGGCCGCAGCAATGATCGCCGGACGATTTAGGCCCCCCTGTGCAAACCAACTCATGTGTTGGCGGCGGCCATTTTGCCGCGCCGGTTCGAGGTGTTTTCGCGGGCATCGTGACGGCTAACCCCATTGAGAAACAGGTCGACCGCAGCCTTCAGGTGGTCCTCCATCTGGCGCGGCGCTATTTTTACTCCGAAAACTCCAAGCCGTATGGCGAAGTCGAGCGTCAGGCTCATGAACTGCTCGGCCGCCCTTTCGAAATCCGTCAAGCGAAGCTCACCACGATGCCGCTGCAGGATCGCTGCAATGATTTGCACGGCAGGCTGTCTGCGTGCATCGTGAATCCAGCGGCCAAATTCAGGTCGACGTTGTGCTTCGAACGCGACTAGACGATAGACCGCTAAGAACTCGGGCCGCACGACTCCCGTAACCATATCTCGCGCGACTGCAACCAATGCCGAGCCGAGGTCGCCCGTTTCGTTGTCGGTGAGTTCAAGGGGAACCAGAAAGCGGCCAAGCAATTCATAGATTGCCGTATTGAACAGTGCCGACTTATCTGCATGACGCAGGTAGAGCGTACGCTTCGACACTTTTGCTTTTTCCGCGACGGCATCCATGGATGTGCCGTCGAATCCATATTGCATGAACAGATCCCCTGCCGCAGTGAGGATGTCTTGGTTCAGCTTGTCGACATCGGCCGCCTTCGGGCGCCCGCCATGCCTTGCGTTCCTACGACGGCTAGTCGTTTTAGGCTCCAACATCCGCTTGTCCTCCAGCTGCCAACATGACCGTATATAGACGATACAGTACCGTTTATCCAGCGAGACGCTTCAGTCTCGCTTCGCACAGCCTTGGTGCGGTATTTCCAGCACGAGCCATCAAGAGGGGGTAATGTCGCTCCTACTTAAGCCGCGACATCCCACAGCGCGGGCGAACCTCGTACCAGCAAGCCTAGCCCTTTGTGTGTCAGTAACAAGCTGCCAACATCAACGACAATATTGTTTTCAATGAATCTATTGGCAAGTTTCTTATCTGGCGTCTCACCGGTTAGGTGGATTTCCTTCAAAACCAAAATCTCTCGTCTTGCTAATTCTTCCATAACTTCCATCCGCTCGTTGTGATTCGATTCAACATAGATCGGTCCGTTCACGCCGCCATTCTCCTTAAAGGCAACGCTTGGCGATGGCATCATTAATGTGAGCAACGTCAGCATCGAGGTGGTCGAGATCTTGGTCGCGTTCGGTACCGGCCTTGCAGAGTGCGGTCACAGCGCGCGCCTTTACCAGTTCAAGAAAATAGAGCTGCGTCACTGTGCATATTTCTGACCGATCCATGCCGCTGAGACTCTTGATCCGCACCTGCATCGACGCGACGCTGGCGCTAGCTTCCGCAAGGTTGCGGTCGCAACCCGGCAAGGGCTTCGCTTCTAGAAGTGCAGGCGGCGCTGCCAAAACCGCTATTGCGAAAGTGCCCGGTACGGTCAGCGCGACAAATGCAATGAACGCGATTACAAAGCGCTTCATCAGGGGACTGGCTCGTTCTTGTTGTAGCTTCGGTGCATCAGCCACGAACGCATTACGGCAATGTCGTGAACAGTAACGCCGCTTGCTGAACCAGCCGCGTTGATATGCGACAAGTCCAATGCCCCGATTGCAGTCTGGATTTGAGCATTTCATGACGTTTTCCTTCCACGATTTTTGACGACGCGGAGCGCCTCGTGTGCCGATCATTCGAAGCACTGGGGTACCGCAGTACATGCACATTGGTCATAGACGCCATTGCTGAAAATCTGCATGCAATCCTCTTGCTGCGCCGCGCTCGAACAGTGCTTGCATGTATTGGGGATCGAAAACGCCGTGCTCCGGTTGGTCAAAGTCCAACTCGACGAGTGCGACCTTGAAGTCGATGCCGTCTCGCCGTGCCGCCTGCGCCAAAAGGAAAAGCTCCGCGCGTGCGCCAAGTTTCAAGGCAACCGAGAACGATCGGCCAAGAATGCTCGCCATGGTTCGACCTGTCTGGGCGAACTCATTCGATAGTTTTCCGTTGACGACGATATAAAGCGCGGACGCCGGCAGCCGGCAGTCGTCTGACGAGAACAGATAGGACGCGGGTGCGACATAGATTGGTCCGTTCACGCCGCCATCGACGTGCATTTCCTGGAAACGGCGACCGTTTGCTTCGACCTCGATTAGGACAGGCGGGAATACGGCGGGAATGCTGGACGACGCCAGGACGACCTTCCGGAACAAGACGAGCGCGGGGTCGCCACCTCGTGCGGCGATCGCGCCCATGTCCCAAACCATGGCCCGGCCGGCGTCAAGGTTGGTTGTAACGACAAATAGGCGGCGTCCTTGCCGATGTTGCGCGGCGATATCGTCAAGCAGCTCGGTTGTGACGTGCTGCTGGACAAGCCGTTCCAGGGGCCAAGTGTCGAGAATGCTTTCCGCCGTAGCACGCACCTCGAAGATGTCGGCCGCGCGGACGCTGGTATAGGCCTTGCGAAGGGTAGCGTCGTATTTCGGTCCTGCGAAGGCATAAACCGCAATAATTGCTCCGCTGCTGACACCTGTTACGACCGAGAATTCGGGACGTTGTCCTGACGCCGTCCAGCCGTTTAGAAAGCCGGCACCGTAGGCACCATCCTCGGCTCCGGTGGAAAGCGCCAGCCAGGGTCCCGATCGGCGCGGCACCGCGCGCGCGTAATCCTCTTCGGAATTCGCCCAAAAGCGAACACCCGGGAAGTCAGGAATGATCGCGATTTGCTGTTCCTCGCCAGAGAATACCGGTCGCGGCGCGGCAAACTCGAGGTGCCGGCCCCTTCGGTGGAATGCGTTAATGCGTTCGACTGGCCGACACACCGTGATAATGTCTCGCCGCCTCGCTTTCGCGTTGCGGCCAAAGCCGACGAGCTCGCCAGAAGAACCGGCAGGCCAACGATTAGTTTGCGTCTGTCGATGCCATTTTAGCTGATTGTGCATCTTGCGAACTGCGTTCTTGGTAATTCATAGTGCACCTTAGTCGCGGCGCTCGGCCATCCAGCGGCCGTCGCAGGTCCCTGTATTTACGAGTGCACGCCACACGCCTTGTCCCGACGTTCGCGACAAACGCCCGGTACCTTGCGCTTGCTGGCCTCCCATGGCGCCAGAGATACGGATTAGCCCTGACGCGCTCACGCGTCCGTAGGGGTTACCGTCGTAAGTCACCGTGCCGTCCACGATATCCAAGCCGACCCGGTACGAATCACAGGCGCCGCGTTTGGTCTCGATCACAACGCTCCATCGCCCGTCGAATGTCATTCGGTGCGCCCGTTGAGCGTGATCACCAGAATTAGGAGAATGTGCATCAGCGAATGGGAACGTAGGCCATCGCCGCGGCAAGAACGCATATGGTTGTGAACACCTTGAAGAAGCGACGCCTACGGAACAATCGGGCATCCACCCCTTTCTTCAGACGCAACTCATCGCTCGTCTTCTTGGCCTCGGCGAATGCAAGTTTCTCCATCACCTCTTTCGCGGTCGGCAACGGTTTAGACGACACCACATCACGTGCAATCATGGCTTTCTCCTTTTTTTCACGATCGGTCGATTATCAAGTGTGTACGACTCACCCTCACTGGATTCAGTCCGGCCTCAATCGCCGTGAACCGCGCCCCGGCCTGCGGCCGATCAATCGCAAGCTGATGGCGTACGGCAAATCCGCCCGCGACGATGACAAAGAGCGTCGCCGCGAACAGCAGCGCGCCAATCATTTCGAGACCCGCCTTGTCTGCCATCGCTCACCTTCCCCGAGGGCGACTAAGCCCAACTCGCGGGTCTGAGCCGCCATAAGCGTTGTCCTTCCGGCACAATGCCTTGCTCAGCTTCTTGGCCCCCGCGAAGGAAAATTTCTCGATTGCTTCCTTCGCAGCCGGCAACTGTTCCGAAGGCACCGCAGTCATCCCAATCATGCCTCGCCTCAGTCTCTCTATCTCAACGGTACGGTACCGTATACTAGTTCACGGCGTTTGGCAAGGACCCGCGCTACCTCAATTGGGTACTTCGCTTGGAAGCTATCGGCGCGCTATCGGTCGACGAACAGCAATGGAAACCGCGGTCAGGCCGCTATATCTTGCATTGATGCCGCCCCAATTTCAGCAAAGCCGGACGATCTACACTTTTTTTGCAAACCAGCTCCGCGCACCACGCAAACAAGTTTATGTGGTTGCAACAGCCACGCGTGAGTGGTGGCTTGAGGCTACTTGCTGAAGATCGTGAAGGTAGGCCCCATTTAGAAACAGGTCGACTGCGGCTTTCAAACGGCCGTCGATCTGACGCAACGTCATTTTGGTCCCAAAAGCTCCGAGTCTTGCGGCAATATCGACGGTCAAGCTCATAAACTGCTCGGCAGCGCTTTCGACATCTGTCAAGCGGAGCTCATCAAGATGGCGCCGCAGAATCGTTGCAACGAGCTGTACGGCAGGGCGTCTCCTCACATCGGTGATCCACCGGCCAAAAGCGGGCCGCCGCTGAGCTTCGAATGCGACCAACCGATATAGCGCCAAGACTTCCGGTCGAATGACCAGCGCGACCATGTCGCGGGAAACCGCAAGCAGAGCCTCGCCTATGTCGTCGATCTCATAGCGGTTGAGTTCAAGTGGGCCCAGAAAGCGGTCCATGAGGTCGTAGATCACCGTATTGAACAGCTCCGCTTTATCGGAATGGCGTAGGTAAATCGTACGTTTTGATATCCTCGCCTTTTCCGCGACGGCATCCATCGACGTGCCGTCGAACCCATATTGCATGAACAGGTCGCCTGCCGCAGCGAGGATATGTTGATTTAATTTGTCGACGTCGACGGCCTTTGGGCGGCCGCCACGCCTTGTGATCTTTCGACGGCTGCTCGTTTTTGTGTCCAACATTCGCAATGCCTCTCGGCTGTTCAACTTGCCAATTATACGCTCCTGTACCGTTTATCAAGTAGCCACGGGGCTTTGCACCTGGGAGGAAAAACAGTCCGCGCGAGCCAAATGGCAGCCATGCGTATAGCGCGGGTTTGGTCGCTTGCTTTTCACCTCAAACCGAAGTATACGATACCGTACCGTTTATATGGGAGATGCGCTGATGGCCCAATTCGCCACGCTTGCCACGAATTTTAACCCGGAAAGAGCAGCCGGGGCCGCCCATGCTCCCGACCCGGTCGCGCCGGCGATCGAATACACTATCGATGCCGCGCAGCGCACGATCCTGTTTTGGGATGTGATGCGACAGCGCGGCAACCAGTATCACCAGGATATGGCGGAAGCCGCGCCGCACGTCCTCAGCTATGAGGCCGAACTTGTCATTGACGGCCGCACTCTAGAGCGCGCCGTCAACTATGGGCTGCTTCGCATCATCCCACCCAAAGGAGTGAACGTCGACCCCGCCCGCCGTCCGTTTGTCATTGTCGACCCGCGCGCCGGCCATGGACCGGGCATCGGCGGCTTTAAGGCTGACAGCGAGATCGGGGTCGCTCTCAAAGCGGGCCACCCGTGCTATTTCGTCGGGTTCCTGCGCGATCCCGTGCCCGGACAGACGATCGAGGATATCGCTCGCGCGGAAGCAATTTTCCTGGAAAAGGTGACCGCGCTGCATCCGAACGCCGATGGCAAACCATGTGTGATCGGCAACTGCCAGGCGGGGTGGGCGGTGATGCTGCTCGCTGCACATCGTCCCGAGCTATTCGGCCCGATTATCCTGGCAGGATCGCCCTTATCGTACTGGGCTGGCGTGCGCGGCAAGAATCCGATGCGCTACAGCGGCGGTCTGCTCGGGGGGAGCTGGCTAACGGCTCTTTCCAGTGATTTGGGTAACGGCAAGTTCGATGGCGCCTGGCTGGTACAAAATTTTGAGAACCAGAATCCCGCCAATACGCTCTGGAGCAAGCAGCACAATCTTTATTCCAACATCGATACTGAGACGCAACGCTACCTCGGCTTCGAGCGCTGGTGGGGCGGGCACGTCTATCTGAACGCTGAGGAGATCCAGTCCATCGTCGACGAGCTGTTTATCGGCAACAAACTCGCGGCCGGCATGATCCGGGCTTCCGACGGGGCCATCATTGACCTGCGCACGATCCGCTCACCGATCGTGGTGTTCTGCTCGAAAGGTGACAACATCACGCCGCCGCAGCAGGCGCTGGGTTGGATACTCGATCTCTACGACGATGTCGATGATATCCGTTCGCACGGACAGACGATCGTATACACGGTTCATGAATCGGCCGGCCACCTGGGAATCTTCGTCTCCACCGATGTCGCCCGCAAAGAGTACTGCGAGTTCTCCAACAACATCGATCTGATCGACGTACTGCCACCGGGTTTATATGAGGCGGTATTCGAGAAGAAGACAGACGACACGCCCAGCGCCGACCTCGTTGCCGGCGAGTGGGTCATGCGCTGCGAGGAAAGGACACTTGAGGATATCCGCTCGCTGGGTGGCAACGATGCGGCCGACGAACGGCGTTTCGCGACCGCAGCGCGCGTTTCCGAGATCAATCTCGCCCTCTACAAGAAATTCGCTCAGCCATTGGTCCGCACCATCGTCTCGGAGCCTGCGGCCGAATGGCTTCGCCAGCTTCATCCACTGCGCCTGCAATACGAACTGTTTTCGGACAGGAATCCCTGGATGGCTCCGGTCGGCGCCATGGCAGAGGCGGTACGCAAGAGCCGTCGCCCGGCCTCGGCCGACAATCCGCTGCTGAGCCAGCAGAAAGCGCTCTCTGACAGGATCGTCGCAGGCCTAGATGCCTGGCGCAAATTGAGCGAAACGATCGCCGAACGGACGTTCTTGACAATCTTCGGGTCGCCTGTGCTGCAGGCGGCGGTCGGCATTGATCCGGCCAGTACGCGGCCAATGCGCAAGGCGGGCAGGACGCCACTCCATCGCGAGCTGGTGGAGACGCGCATCGCCGAGCTCAAATCCCGCATCGCCGTCGGGGGCGTAAACGAAGGAATCATTCGCGCGCTCATCTACGTCGGCATGCCACGGGCAGCAATCGACGAACGCGGTTTCGAGGCCATACGCCGGATGCGCCAAATCCATGGTGGGGCGCAACGGCCGACGCTCGCCGAGTTTAAAGCCATGATGCGCGATCAGGCCTTCCTGGTGCTGCTCGACCCAGTGTCAGCCGTGGCGGCACTTCCTGCTCTCATTCCTGATGTCGAGTCGCGCCGCTGGACCGTCGCTGCGGTGCGTCAGGTGCTGAGCGCAGGCGGCGAGATGACCGGCGAAGTGGCTGAGCGGCTACAGCATGTCGCGAGCCTGTTACGAGTCGAAACAGACGAGACCGCAATCGCACCGGTGAGCGAAGCCGCGTGAGACAATCACAAAGGCCGCCGCTTAAGCGCCGGATGACAAAAGGAGACCTCACTATGGTAAATTCCCCAGCGGCTGCCCCCGTGCAGAGGCACGCCAAATACGACCGCCTGATTGCGGATTCCAAGCTGGTGCCGCCTGCGACCACGGTCGTCGTCCATCCGTGCGACGAGACTTCGCTGCGTGGCGCCTCCGAGGCCGCGGAAGCCGGCATCATCGTCCCGGTCCTGGTCGGGCCGAAGGCCAAGATCAGCGACGCGGCGCGCCGGCACGATATTGACATCGGTCGTTTCGAAATCGTGGACGCAGCGCACAGCGAAGATGCGGCTGCCCTCGGGGTCAAGTTGATCCGTGACGGAAAAGCTGAGCTGCTGATGAAAGGCAGCTTGCACACCGACGAGCTGATGCACGCAGTGACGGCATCGGCAACGGGCCTGCGCACAGCACGGCGGATCAGTCACGTCTTCATCATGGACGTGCCGACCTATGGCGAGCCGCTCTTCATCACCGACGCGGCCATCAACATCTTCCCGGATCTCGACACCAAGCGCGACATCGTTCAAAACGCGATCGATCTCTTCACCCAGGTCGGGCTTGGCACGCCGCGAGTCGCAATTCTGTCCGCCGTCGAGACGGTCACGTCGAAGATACCCTCGACGATCGAAGCAGCCGCTTTGTGCAAAATGGCCGAGCGCGGGCAGATCACCGGCGGAATCCTCGATGGGCCGCTCGCTTTCGATAACGCGATCGATTCCGAGGCCGCGCGTATCAAGGGCATCGACTCGGCCGTCGCGGGCCGGGCGCAGATCCTCGTGGTCCCCGACCTCGAAGCGGGCAACATGCTCGCCAAGAATCTCTCGTTCCTGGCACAGGCCGATGCGGCCGGCATCGTGCTGGGCGCGCGCGTCCCGATCGTGCTGACCTCACGAGCGGATTCCGTACGCACCCGCATGGCGTCTTGTGCAGTCGCGGTGCTCTATGCCGACGCCCGGCGGCGCGCTCCGGTCTTACAGGCGGCGTGACACCATGGACACGGTTCTCGTCGTCAATGCAGGCTCGTCGAGCGTCAAATTCCAGGTCTTTGCGATCGGCGTCGCGAGCGATTTGAAGTGTTTGGTCAAGGGCCAGATGGATGGAATTGGCACGCGGCCGCGGCTGCGCGCCGAGGCGCGAGATAAGCAACCGCTGTGTGTACCGAAAATTAAATTCTGCAATATTGGTGGTGAAGGCCACCGAGAATTGGGTGTGACGTGATGGTACCGAAGCGCTCGATCGCGCGATGGAACGGCGCGTCCTTGTTCAGGGAACGATGGATCCTCAACTCATTATAGTAGACGGCATATGCGCCTAGGATCCGGCGCAGGTGCGCTTGACCGAATACGATCATGTGGTCCAGGGACTCCCGGCGGATCGAGCCAATGAGCCGCTCAACGTAAGCGTTTTGCCAGGGTGATCGGAACGCAATCGGCCGATCTCGAATGCCCATGACGCGCAGGCGCTGCATGAAGGCTGGCCCGTACGAGGTGTCCCGATCCCGAATGAGGTATCGCGGCGCGTGGTCCCATGGGAAGGCCTCGGTGATCTGGCGCGAGATCCACTCCGCAGTCGGATTTTCGGTCACCCCAAACGACAGCCAAATTCGTCGTCCGTGCCGTATGATGACAAGACAATAGAGGATCCGGAACGCGATCGTTGGAAGGACAAAAAGGTCGACCGCTGCGATGCCGTCGGCATGATTGCTCAGAAACGTGCGCCAGCCTTGAGATGGTGGACGCGAGTGGCGGCACATATACCGAGCGACTGTCGACTGAGCGACCTCGAAGCCAAGCTTGAGCAGTTCACCATGAATGTGTGGGGCGCCCCAGAGCGGGTTTGCCCGGCTCATCTCGCCAATAAGCGTGCGCAGCTCTGCCGAGACCTTCGGTCTGCCAACAGGGGTGCGCGATCGCCAGCGCCAATATGCTCGAAACCCAGCGCGGTGCCAGCGAATGATCGTCTCCGGCCTGACAATCGCAATCGCACCAAGGACGGAGGGGAACCAGTGATAAAGCCAAACAAACAGAAAACGATCGGTATTGTTGAGGTGCGGTCGTTTTGGTGCCCGCCGGCGAAGCACATTGATCTGTTGCCGTAGGACCAGGATTTCTGCCTCCAGCTTTGCTCTCGACTTGAAGAGCGAAGCCATGACGCCGAGAATCAGCATGGGCAAATCAGTCATCAGGTCGCGACCTTATCCTGTCTGTTCTCCGCGTCCATGCTGAATCAGATATTCGGTACACACAAGTCGTAGGAGATGCCATGATAGCCCCAGTGACACACGCCGGCATCGCGCACGTCCTGCGGCAGCGCGTAGATCTGCGCCACCTCCGGCATCGTCCGATGGAACGAACTGTCGAAACAAGCCACCTGCGACAGGCCGGGGAACGCCTCGGCCAGCGCACGCGCTCCCAGGACGTTGTAGGGCTGGTGCGACGGCTCCGTGACCACAAGCGAGTCGAGATACCCCAGCACGTCGCTATCGATACGCACCGGCTCCTCGAAGCGGGCGCCGCCGAGCACTACACGATGACCGGCCGCGACTACTTTCGTATCAGTGAGGTTAGCTTCCAGCCAGGTGATGACAAAATGCAGCGCCGCCTTATGATCGATCGCGTGACCCTTGCCCCATTTATGGTCGTCCAGCGGCTTGCCGGTGTCGTTCTTGACGACAAAATGCGGCTCGTTTTCCATGCTGTCGATGTCACCGCGACAAAGCAGAGGCAGCGCTCTGGACGCGTCCACCGCGTAGGCACCAAACTTGAGGCTGGTGGAGCCTGCGTTGAAGACGACGATGGCCTCGCTCATGGCCGATCACTCCGCAGTTTCAGGCCGTCGAATGGTGGGATCGCGCGTCAGCGCATCGGCGTACAGCACAGCAGCGGCTGCCGAGAACCGCCGCGCGGCGGCGGTATCGGCGCGGCTGGTCAGGATCACCGGTACGCGCGCGCCGACCACAAGGCCCGCGATCTGCGCGTCGGCCATGAAGGCGAGATTCTTGTAGACCATGTTACCGGCCTCGATGTTCGGCACGATCAGTACATCGGCCAGGCCCGCGATCGGCGATGAGATATGTTTGATCCGCGCGGCTTCGGCGTCCACTGCGGCATCGAGATCGAGCGGCCCGTCAACAATGCCGCCGACGATCTGCCCTCGATCGGCCATTTTGGCCAGAATCGCGCCGTCGAGCGTGGCGGGCATTTTGGTCTGCACCATCTCAACCGCGGCCAGGACGGCTACTTTCGGCAGATCGGTGCCGAGTGCGCGCGCAAAGCCGATTGCGTTCTGACAGATGTCGCGCTTCTGGTCGGTGTCAGGCGCGATATTCAGCGCGACGTCGCTGATGACAAAGCGGCGTGCGTAGGTCGGCACCGACATCATCACGCAGTGGCTGATCAACCGTCCGGTGAGCAGTTTTGCTTCCTTCTGCATGACCGCGTGCAAAAGCACGTCGGTGTGCAGGCTACCCTTCATCAGCGCCGCGACCTCGCCGCCCCCAGCGGCCGTAGCTGCCTTTCGCGCCGATTCCTCGGGGCCGTCCGTGGCCACGATCTGGTACTTGGCGATGTCCAGATGAGCCTGATCGGCGATCTGACGGATCTCGCTCTCGGGGCCGAATAGCACGGGCAGGATCAACCCAGCTTCGGCGGCCTCCACGGCGCCGGCTAATGCATCGGGGTTGCACGGGTGCACGACGCCGGTCAGCATCGGCTTAAGGTCTTTGCAGCGCTCGATAAGACCCTCGAGTCGATGCTCCGGCAACCGGCGCTGCTGTCGCTTCGTCGGCGCCAGAACCTCCAGCATCGCTGTGGCGAAGACCTGACCTGCCGGGCCGGTGCACTGGCCGTTCAGCATGACGATCCCCTGATCCGACCGCTTTTCCCGCACGACGAGTCGCGCCGTCATAGCCGCGCCGATCGGCAGCGCACCCTCGATCTGCACCGAGGTTGTACGGATTGTGGTCCCGGGTCCTGGGAGGGCTGAGCCAACGAGCGCGGTCAGGATGGCGGTGACGATGCCGGCAGCTTCCTGACTCTCGCCGGGCCCGGCGAGCGTGGCCACCTCGCCGAAGGCGGCCGCCCAAGCCCGCACGTCGCTAGCCTGCAATGTGCGCTGTGCCGACGCAGTGTCGCCGATAGCGATCTCTTCGAAGGTCTTGTTCACGATCGTCTGCATTGCTGCACATACGTCCAATTAACACAGCGCGAGCGAGTGCTTCCTGCTCAGGGCGACACCGCGGCGGTCCGGGCGCGCGCCCTCGCAGCGGCAGTTCGGCCGGAGGTCGCGGGAGTTACCGGCCTCTCGATCGGCACCGCCAGCACCTGCGACAGCCGAGCCAAGCGGTCGCGCTCGGCGGCGAGCGGGCGATCGCCAGCGCCGACAATGGTGCGCACCTGCTGCAGTAGTTCCTTCCGCGCGTCAGCGTCCGGTACCATGGACGCAAGCGCCTCCACCGCACGCTCATGCTCGAGCTGCAGGACGAAGAACTGATCCCGAACAAGCATCTTGAACACGGCGAGCGAGAGATGCATGAGCTTCTGGCGTGCGACGTTCAATGCCAGTGCACAGCGTTGATCAACCATCCGGTCGGCCGCGGTGACGTAAAGCACCGCCCGAGTTAGCGCTTCGTCGAACCCGCCGATCTTCAGCTTCGCCGCGTACGCGTCCGCCTGAGCCTGCCGCGCCGCCAGCATTTCGGGCGAAGCGCCGGGTAACGCCCGCACCTCGCTCTGGTCGTTGAGGCCAAGGAACGCCTGTACGAATGGCGAGCCGTAAAAGCCGAAGAACGTCTGTTCAGCCAGTCGGTCGCGCGCCACGCGATAGGCATCCAGGGCGACAATAATCTGGTCCGAGACCTTCGACTGCAGTGCGAGAAACGGGTTGTCGGCAGCGGCCGGCTTGCGGGCCGCCTCCACGCCGGCAGCTAGCTTCTGTACGCCCTTCATCCACGGGTTGCGATCGGCGAAGATCGTATAGCCGAGCTTGAGCGGGTTCAGAGTTCGCGTGAGGTCCGCCGACGTCTGGTTGGCGATCGCGCGCACCAAGGGCTGCATGAAGGTGCGATAGATCGAGAGGTTCAGCTCTGACAGTCGGGCCACAGCCGCGAAAGCCCGGTCATCCTCGGGGGTATTGCGGCCGAGCGCGCGGATATCGTCGAGCGAGCGAGCCTCGAAGCGGGCGATCCAATCTCCGGTGACGAAGCCGCCTGAGGGCACCTCCGTCGGCCGCGGTGAAATGACCATCTCGTAGAGACCGGGCGGCAAACAGTCGATGACGTCCATCATTTCCACGAATTCCTCGTCCTCCTTGGCCCCCACCTTGGAGGAGACGAACAGGGCGAGATGCCCGATCTCATGATTCAGGGAATATACGATCGTCCGGCCGGTTGCCCGGATGTCGTCGACGTCCCGATACAAATCGAGAATCCAGCCGAGCGCCTGCGGCGGCGGACTGATATTGTCGCCCGACGAGGTGAACACGATAATCGGCGACGTAATGTTACGGATATCGAAGGTCACGCCACCTTGCGACTGCAGCTGGTTGCGGGTCAGCTTGTCGCCGATGAAGAGATTGTCCACCAAGAACTGCAACTCGTCGCCGTTGAGCTGAACGAAGTCCCCCCACCACTTCTCGAATTTGAGGTAGCGTTCCGCATCGGTGTCGATATGGCTGTAGACCTGATATTGCTTGCCCCAAAGCCAATTCGCCGGGTTAAGGAGGTCGAAGTTTAGGATCAGCCCGGTGCCATCGAACTTCCCATTGCCGAGGTCGCTGGTCATTGCGGTGAGCCAGCTGCCACCGAGCAGGCCGCCGGAATAACGCATCGGGTTCTTACCGTGCACGCCTTGCCAGTACGACATCGGGGAGCCCGCAACCAAGCAGGGCCCGAACAGGTCCGGCCGCAACATGGCCACCATCAGCGTCTGATAGCCCGCCTGGCAGTTGCCGATGGCAAACGGACGCGGTGCATCGGGGTGCAGCTCGACCACTCGCTCGAAAAACTTCACCTGTCCCTCGACGACGTCCAGGAACTGTTGGCCGGACGCAGGTGTCGCGCTGAAACCAATGAAATAGACCGGATGGCCCGCGTTCAGGGCATCGCCGATCTCGCTCTCAGCCTTGAAGCCACCAATGCCTGGTCCCTGGCCGGCCCGCGGGTCGACTACCACGACCGGCCGCTTGCGCCGATCGCTCGCGACACCTGGCAACGGCAAGATGCGTAAGAGAGAATAATTGATCGGCCGCGGCAATGACCGGCCGCTCATCAGCTCCTCATGATCGAAACGCAACACAGTGGCCATCGGCCGTGACGTGATCTCGATTTCCTCATTGCCACGCTGCCGCAGCAGATCGAGGAAGAGAACGCTACGCTGGAACGCATCGACCATGTATTCCGGCAAGGCCGTGAAAGGGTTTCCGAGAGATGCCGCGGACGGTTTCGGAAAGGAGAGCAGCTCGATGCCGAGGGGACTTGCTGCCGATGCCGGCTTTGAGAATTCTTGTGCCATCATGATCTCCTAAGGGATCTTTCGAGCCAGCGGTGAGCAGCCGCAACGACCCGGAGCACAATTGCAGGCTGCAACAATTGCCTCGCCAGCGTCTTGATCTAACTCAACGCTGGATGTGATCATTCGATCACCTGTCTTGTCGGCACAATTAAAGCGTTCCCCCGCTATGGGGGCGAGAATGATTTCGCGATTGTCGCAACGCCCACTGACCACGGACGATTTTAGAGGCGATTAACCGTGGTTGTTCTGGGTCATTCACTTATCTCACGGGCGAACAATTAGCGGCGTGACTGCTCTTGACCGGCTCACGCTGAGAGCCGCTGTCTTGAGAGGCTCAATCCACATTTCCCATAGTGCGATGAGAATCTGGGCAACGAGTGCCAGACCCATGCAAGCTCCGCCGACGACAACAACGTAGGCGAAGAACGCGGGATCGAGATATTTGGTGAACCACCAGGAACCGATATCCATCACGATGGCCAGGTAAGGGACGACGACGAGAGTGACGCGCAGCCAGACCGGCGTTTCGCTCAGCGCGAAAATCGCGCCGGTCAGCAGGAATATGATGCTGATGCCGAAAAGATGAATGTGAGACACTTTGGCCAAATCGGTGATGCTCGTTCCAGTGTCCGCTTTCGCGACTTTCTGCACGTCCTCGAAACTCGCCAGCGGCGGTATCGACTGGGCGTCCGCCATATGGCAGCTGATGCAGTTCGCGGCGAAGATCGGTTTGACTTGCGGGTAGGTCTCCGATTTCGCGCCATCATGGACCCAGTTCAGAAGGCGCGTGCGGTCGGCACCGGACAGTTTGTCGGCCATCGGCCCCATCAGCGCCGACTCGATCAAGGTCTTGCCCTTCGGCAACCCGTGATATTCGTCGCTGATACCCGCCACCACACCTTCGCCCATCTGTTGATGGGGCTCGATCACAACCAAGTACATGAACGACAGGGCCATCAGGTACCCGACGCCAATCAGGATAAGGAAGCTGCTGAAGAGTGCACGAAAGGCGATAGGCAGGCTGCGCAACGAGAGCATTGAATACCTCCAGGATCGCCCGCGGGCGTGCTTCCACGTTTTGCCCGATGCGTAGTCGGGAAAGATCATTTCTGCCTTCGGCGAAGAGGCCTGCCGCATGAGAGGCCGGATCGTCGTGATCGCGCTTAGGCCTCGATGATCACTTTGAGCGCCTTCGTCTTGGCGGCGTTGCCGAATGTCTCATAGGCATCGAGGATTTTATCGAGCTTGAAGCGATGCGTGATCAGCAGTTTGGGGTCAATCTTGTGAGCGCCGACAGTCTTGAACAGCATCGGTATGGTCGCGGTATCGACCAGCCGCGTGGTGATGGCGATGTTGCGGTCCCATAGCTCCTCCAGATGGAGGTCGACCTTCTTTCCATGCACGCCGATATTGGCGATGGTGCCGCCGGCCGCGACGAGTTTTTGGCACAGTTCGAAAGTGAGCGGGATGCCCACCGCCTCGATGGCGGTATCGACGCCGCGCTTGCCGGTCATTTCCATGACCGTCTCAAAGGCCTTGCCGTCGGTGCTGTTGATGGTGGCGGTGGCCCCGAAGCGCTTGGCCACTGCAAGCCGATTGTCGTCGAGATCGATCATGACGATCTCGGCCGGCGAGTAGAACTGGGCGGTGAGGAGTGCTGCGAGCCCAATCGGTCCTGCGCCCACGATCGCCACGGTATTGCCCGGCGCAACCTTGCCGTTGAGCACGCCGCACTCGAAGCCAGTCGGCAGAATGTCGCTGAGCATGACCAGCGCTTCTTCGTCCGCGCCGCCGGGAATGGGATAGAGGCTGTTGTCCGCATAGGGAATGCGGACAAACTCGGCTTGCGTACCATCGATGGTGTTGCCGAGGATCCAGCCGCCGGTCGTGCAGTGCGGAGTACATCTGCTTCCGGCAATACTCGCATTTGCCGCAAGCGCTGACGCAGGAAATAAGGACGTGGTCTCCCGCTTTGAACGCCGTCACGGCCGGCCCGACCTTCTCGACGATGCCGACGCCCTCATGGCCAAGAATACGGCCGGGTTGGCAGGTCGGCACGTCGCCTTTAAGGATGTGCAGGTCAGTGCCGCAGATTGTCGTCTTGGTCATTTTGACGATCGCGTCGGTAGGCGCCGTGATGTCCGGCTTCGGACGATCTTCCAGGGCTTTCTTGCCTGGGCCCTGATAAACGAGCGCTTTCATCATCTCCGCTATCGTGACTTTAGCGCTGGTTGCTGGTTTTGGCGTCGTCATGAGGTTCATGGCCGGTCACCTTTCAGGTGAGCTGGTTGACAGTCTCGACCATAGCTGCTGGCCGATCGGGCGCGGTAAAAACCGGCAGCCGCCGGCAGACGTTTCAAAGAATCTGCCGACGAAAGCCGAGATCCATGATGGAAGGCGTTCCTCTGCTTTGATGGGTAACGATCAAACACCCATACACCTTCAATGCGCCCGTCTTCTAATGGTTCCATTCAACGGCGAATAGATTCCAGGCCAAGATGACGAAGCAAGAGGCGGCAGGCGCGAGATGCCTCGGTCGAAGCCATTTTCGCTGCAATGGCGCGGCTATCGGCAACCAAACGATCGATAAGACGCATTTCACGCGGTGCGATGTCTCAACTCAATTGAACTCGCCAACCGACCTCTACACATCAGCGCGCGATTGACATTAATCGCCGAATAACTTGCCCAACGGGATTAACGCCGTGCCTGCGGACGGTTGTGTGCACAACGTCCAGCGACTTAAGCTGGCTCGTCCGCTGCGGACCGATCGCTTCAAACCTTGCCTTCTGCTCATCGCTCAGACTTCCGTAAAAGTCATTGAGCGCTGAACGCACCGTCTCGATCGCTTGCAGCATGGTGTCGAGCCGTTTGCCGACAGCCGCGAGCCGGGCCGGCGGCGTGAGCGGATTATCGGTAAGACACGCGGCCTTGCCCGGCTGATTGTCTCCCAAATTATCCTCGATACGCTCGAAGGACTCAAAATGATCTACCCCAGAACGAGCGCAAAGCGCCGGCGGGAATTGCAATTGATCCGCAAGCAGCTGACGAAGTGAGCACGTGAGCGCGCAAAGCCTAGTCAGAAGACCAACCGGAGGGCGCGATGTACAATTTTGTCGGCGGTCTGCCACAGAACGTCTTTACGCGCGCCAAGGCATGAGGCTCCATCAAAACCGCAATCCTTTTTCACGCCAAAAGCCTATTGGAAATAGCCGCGTTATTTCAATGGTCAGCATACAGTTCGGCACTAGGAGCCGCGTGATTGTCGATTTTGAACTCCCGCTCAGCTGTGACGACGTCGGCAACGGTCGGCAACCCTGCCTCGTTGCCAAGGTGTTGGATCTTGTATGCAGAAGCCGCGCGGCCGAAGCGGAAATGCTCTTCCCAACTCTTCGCTGCGTCGCTGAGATAGGAATATACATAAGCACCATGGAAGACATCGCCGGCTCCACTCGTGTCGAGAACACGATCCGGCGGCACAGTAAGAGCTGGAAGCGTTCGAACGATACCCACCTCATCGTACCAGAGCAGTCCACGCTCGCCGAGCGTCACGCCGCCGATTTTGCAGCCCCGACCCTTGAGATGGTCGAGCATTCCTGCCGGCTCTAGCTGCATCTGCTCGCAAAGTCGCTCGGCCACGATTGCGATGTCGATGAAGGCAAGAAGCTCATGCGTGTTTGATCGTAGGCCCCCGCCGTCGAGCGAGGTGAGTATCCCTGCTTCCCGAGCGGCCTTGGCATGATAGATCGCCGCATCCGGCTGATGGCCATCCATATGAAGCGCGCGGCAGCCTGACAGGTTCAGGCGGGGGAATGGGTCGAGAAAGTGGTCATCGCGACAACGGACGATAGCCCGTTTGCCGTCATCGGCATGACGAACGACAGCGACGACGTTTTCACCTTCCGCGGATGGATCGTAATCCTATACTTCGCGGCCATATCCAGGAACATGCGACCGAGCCAGTCGTCGGCGACTGTTGCAAGAAGTTCGGGCACAAGTCCTAATTTTGCGCAGCAGAATGCCGCCGTGACAGCGTTGCCGCCGAACGAGATGGCGTAGGCCGATGCGACATGCTTCTCGTCTCCGGTCGGCATACGGTCGGTTAAAAAGGTCACGTCGACATAGGTTTGCCCGATGAAGAGCGCTTGCATCATCGCGAGGACATTGTCCGGCCAAGCGGTTTATTGAGGGCAACAAGCTCACTTCTGAGGGCTTTGAGCACCGAATAGACTCCAGGCGGAAACAATCCGTCATAACGCGCTTCAAGCTGAGCGATCTCGGACCGTAGCCGTTCCACGCGTTCGCTGTCCGTCAAGATTTTCAGGGTCGTTCTGCCAGTTGGTATGCCTGCGTCCGGGCGTCAAATGTCACTAAATTGCAGAATCGCATGATGTGTTTGCGGCCGTCGTACCGATATGGGAACAGACAGTCTGCAAAGCCAGCCTTATTAGTCCACGCTTCTCAAGTTTCCTCGCAATATCATCGATTTCCGAGGTCGCGAGGTTCATTTGAACAGGCTATTCGCAAGCTTCCTACCAAGGATATCCGCGGCTCTGCCGTGGGTAGACGAAGAAGCAATCCGCGAAGAGCTTTTCAGGTCGAAGCCTTGAGCAACACGCGGAGAGCTTGGCTGCGGCACAGTCCGTCAGTTCACAACCAGCGCGCGGGCGGCCTTTAGCAAAGCGGGTGCTTGACAATGATAGGGCTCTTCTTGACGCTTATCGTGTCATCGCTACCGCCATCAAAGATAAGCGGCCCATTACTCCGGCGGCCAATGGCTGATCGACAATTTTCATCTTGCGGAAGATCAGATTCGCGAGATCCAAACCGATCTTCCACCGAGTTACTACCGTCAACTACCAAAGCTGGCGGAAGGTCCGTTCAAGGGTTACCCGCGCATCTTCGAGGTGGCCTGGGCCTTTGTTGCCCACACCGACAGCCGTTTTGAAGCGGAGATGCTTCGACGCTTCGTGGCGGCCTATCAGCGCGTTCAGCCGCTGACAATTGGCGAGCTTTGGGCTCTCGCAATTACAATTCGTGTCGTGCTCGTGGAGAATCTCCGGCGTTTGGCCGATCTCATCGTGGGCAGCCAGGCATCGCGTGACGCCGCCGACGCTTTGGCCGATCGGCTGCTGAGGGCAGGAATCAGATCAGCCGAGGTATCCGCTACGGCTCTGCGAGAGTTTACGCATTCATCGCTCACGAGATCTTTTGCGGTTCAGCTCGTCCAACGATTGCGCGATGAAGATCCGGCCACGACACCGGCGCTTCTGTGGCTGGACGAGCGGTTAAGTCACAAGGCACCAACGCCGATGAAATTGTGCGCGAAGAGCACCGACGGCAAGGCGCGGCCAACGTCACTGTCCGCAATATCGTCACCAGCATGCGGCTTATGTCCGAACTCATTGGGCGGAGTTTTTCGAAAGCGTCAGTCTGGTCGACGAGGAATTACGGGCCGGTAGCGACTTCGCCGCCATGGATTTCCCAACGCGCGATCGGTATCGCCGGGCAATCGAAAAACTTGCGCGCGGTTCGGCTCATTCGGAAATCGAGGTCGCCCGAGCAGCCATTCGCATTGCAAAACGCACTGACGCGGATCCGCGCACCGGAGCAACCGGGCCGGATGCGCGCCAACGGGATCCCGGCTACGGCTTGATTGGACAAGGACGGCGAGCGTTCGAAAAGAAGCTTGGCTTTCGCGCTCCGCCGAAGGATTGGCTGGTCCGCGCCAACGCTGAGGTGGGGATTTCAGGCTATCTGCTAACCGTCGGGTTCGCTGCGGGGGTAATTCTCGCCTTGGCATTGCTCGCGGTCGGTCTGCCGCCACAGAAGGGTGGGTTTTCCGGCCATTGGCGTTCTAGGTCTCCTTATTTCCATCGATGCCGCAATCACGCTGGCGGATCGCGCAGTCACGGATCGGGTCGGCCTGTGTGCTCCCCGGGCTCGAGCTTCGCGAAGGTGTCGCGAGCGAACTCCGCACCCTCGTCGTCGTGCCGATACTGCCACGACCA
>CAVRUP010000028.1:0-367348 GCA_963724335.1 uncultured Alphaproteobacteria bacterium
GCGCCAAGGTGCTGGTCGGCGGCAAGACGCCGGACGGGCCGGGCTTCTTCTATCCGGCCACCGTACTCACCAAGTGTCGCAACGACGCCAAGATGCTGAACGAGGAAATCTTCGGCCCGGTCGCCTCGATCCAGACCTTCAAGAGCGAGGACGAAGCGATCAAGCGCGCCAACGACACCGAATACGGTTTGGTCGCCTATCTCTACACCAAAGATCTCAGCCGCGGCATGCGGGTCTCGGAAAAACTCGACTTCGGCATGATCGGCTTGAACCGGGCATCGTCTCCGATCCGGCGGCGCCGTTCGGCGGCGTCAAGCAGTCCGGCCTCGGCCGCGAAGGCGCGTCGGAAGGCATGAAGGAATTCCTCGAGACGCAATATGTGTCGGTGACGTGGTAGAAGGCGACGAGCATTCGGAGAAGTGGACGTGCTGATGCCGCAGCTCGGCGAGACCGTCGCCGAGGGCAAGATCGTGAAATGGTTCAAGGCGGCCGGCGACGCGGTGAAGCCGGGCGACAACCTGTTCGAGATCGAGACCGACAAGACCTCGATGGAAGTGCCGGCGACTTCGGCGGCACGCTGACCGAAATCCGTTTTCAGGCCGGCGAGGTGGCCAAGGTCGGCGCCGTGGTGGCGGTGATTGCGGGGGCGGGAGACGCGGCAAAGCCCAAAGCTGCGGAAGCTCCGAAGAGCGCGCCCGCTGCGGCATTCCCGCAAAAGTCGGGGTCCAGAGGCCGAGCACCCTGGGTCCCCGCTTGCGCGGGGACGAGCAGACGGGAGACGCTCATCCGCCTATCCGCAATGGATCCGTTCCGCGAAGTGCGCACGCCCGACCGCAATTATGGGCCGGCGAAATTATCGAGCGGGACATTTACGACGCCGCTCGCAAGAAGGCTCGCCGGCGAACGCGGCATCGATCTTACGCGCGTCACCGGCACCGGGCCGCACGGCCGCATCGTCGCCAGCGACGTCGAGAAAGCGGCGCCTGCCGCGCCCGCGATGGCCACCGGCGCCAGCGCCGCGCAGGTCAAGGCGCTTTACGCGGGCACGCTTACGAGGAAGTGCCGCTCGACTCCATGCGCGCGACCATCGCCAGGCGGCTGGTCGAGGCCAAGCAGACCATCCCGCATTTCTATCTGACCGCCGACATGGATCGGCCGGCTCATCGCCATGCGCGAGGAGGCGAACGCCGCCGCGCCGATCAATGACGGCCAGCCCGCCTTCAAACTTTCGCTCAACGACTTCATCATCAAGGCCTGGGCGGCTGGCGCTGCAACGCATTCCCGCCGCCAATGCGGTATGGGCGGAGGACCGCATCTTGCGCTTCGCGCATTCCGATATCGGCATCGCGGTGGCGCTCGAGGGCGGGCTGATCACGCCGGTGATCCGCAACGCCGAGCAAAAATCGCTCACCGCGATCTCGGCGGAAATGCGCGATCTCGCCGCGCGCGCCCGCGCCAAGAAGCTCAAGCCGAACGAATACCAGGGCGGCGCCAGCGCGATCTCGAATTTAGGCATGTACGGGGTGCGTGAGTTCTCCGCCATCATCAATCCGCCGCACTCAACCATCCTGGCGGTAGGCGCGACGCGCCGCGCGCCGGTCGAGACGGAGGACGGCGGCGTCCAATTCATCAGCCAGATAACAGTCACGCTGTCGTGCGATCATCGCGTGGTGGACGGCGCGCTCGGCGCCGAGCTGCTCGCCGCCTTCAAGAGCTTCGTCGAAAAGCCGGTCACCGCTTTGGTGTAACAGGAGAGCGATCATGGCTGGCGAAAAGCCGGACGTCCTGCTGATCGGCCAAAAGAAGCCGGTCATGGTCAAAGGCCTCGAACCGAGGGTCACGCTGCACTACCTGGCCGATGCGAAGGATCAGGACGCCTTCCTCAAGTCGATCGCCGACAAGGTGCGCGCCGTCGCCATAGCCTATACGGCCAACAAGATCGACGCGGCCTTCATGCAGAAGCTGCCGAAGCTCGAAACAGATTTCGAGCTTCGGCGTCGGCTACGACCACATCGACGCCAATTACGCCGGCGAGCACGATATCGTCGTCACCAATACGCCTGAAGTGCTGACCGAGGAGGTCGCCGATATCGCGCTCGGGCTTCTGCTCTGCGACGGTGCGCGAATTCGTCAAGGCCGACCGCTATTTGCGCGCCGGCAAATGGCTGAGAAGAATTTTCCGCTCAGCAGTCGACGCTGCGCAACCGCAAGGTCGGGATGGTGGGCATGGGGCGGATCGGCCAGGCGATCGCGCGCCGGCTCGATGCCTTCGGCGTTCCCGTGGTCTATCATGCGCGCAACCCGCAGAAGCGGCGTGAGCGTACAAGCACTATCCCGACCTGATCGACATGGCGCGCGACGTGGACACGCTGATGGTCATCGTGCCCGGCGGCGCGGGGACCGCGAAAATGATCAACGCCGAGGTGATGAAGGCGCTCGGCCCGAGCGGCATCATCATCAACATGGCGCGCGGCTCGGTGGTCGACGAGCAGGCGCTGATCGCGGCCTTGAAGACCGAACCATTATTGCCGCCGGGCTCGACGTGTTCGCAAAGGAGCCGAAGGTTCCGGACGAACTGCATGGAGATGGAGAATGTCGTGTTGTTCCCGCATCTTGGCTCGGCTTCGACCGAGGTGACGCGAGCCGCCATGGATCAGCTCGTCGTCGACAACATCCTGGCCTGGGTGGCGGGCAAGCCGCCGCTGACGCCGGTGCCGGAAACCCCGCCCAAGACTTCGTGAGTTGCACTCGTGAATTCCGCAACGCCGGTCCCATGCTATAGCGGTGTCATGGCTCGTCTCGCGTTCATCGGTTTGACATGGCTGTGCATGACCGGCGCCACGTTGGCGCAGACGCCGGCCACGCTCGGCGAGTTCGCCAAAGCGGTGGTCGGCACCTGGGAATTTTCCAACGCCGACCGCGATAAAATTTGCTCGGTGACCTTGAAAAGCGATCCTGCGCCGGTCGGTTTCAAGATCGAGTTCGACCCGAATTGCGGCAATCTGTTTCCGCTGGTGAACGATATCGTCGGCTGGGACTATCCGGAAAACGACCTGCTGCACCTGCTCAACGCCCAGGGCAGATCGCTGGTGGAGTTCAGCGAGGTGGAGGACGGAATTTACGAGGCGCCGACGCCCGGCGTCGGCGTGCTGTTCCTGCAGAATGCCGCCGCCGCCGGTCCGCCGCCAAAACCGCCGGAGCAGGTGGCCGGCGATTGGGCGCTCGTGCGCGGCAGCGGCAAGCCGTTGTGCATGCTGACGCTGGCGACGACCGCCGCGCAGGACGGGCTGGCGCTGACCGTCAAGCCGGGTTGCGATCCGGCCATCGCGCGCCTGAACCTGACGCTATGGCGGATCGACCGCGACGAGCTGATGCTGGTTCCGGCGCGCGGCGTTCCGTGGCGCTTCGAGGAGGTCGACGCCAAGACCTGGCGGCGCGTCCCCGAGAGCAACAATTCGATCATGCTGGTGCGCCAGTAATCGAAGCGGCCGCCGTCCCGCGGATCGTAATCACCAACATATTACCGATTGATCCAGATCATTGTGCGCCGCAATGAAACCGTTAGATTTCTCCCAATATTATCAGGCTCAATAGCCGTTCCTAGAGGAGCGCTATGATGACCGCATTACCCATGCAGGCGGATATTCCAACCGATGCGAAGCCGGCCGGCAACGTTGCGCTGCATCTCGTTCCCAAGCCAGGCGGAATAGCTCCGACCGAGGAAATCGATGGGCGCGATTCCTATGCGGTGACCGCCGTCGCCGACATCATCGATCGCTCGCTGCACGCCACGATCGCGCGTTTTACCTTGGGTCTATCGCCGGCGGCGCTCGCCAAGGCCTATTTCGATTGGGCGACGCATCTTGCCGTTTCGCCCGGCAAGCGGCTGCAGCTCGTCGACAAGGCGGCGAGAAAATCGGTCCGTTTCGCCAATTATGCGTTCCGCTCCGCATCGCAGGGCGGCACGGCGCCGTACTGCATCGAACCGTTGCCGCAAGACCGGCGCTTCGACAGCGCGGAATGGCAGAAGCCGCCGTACAATTTCATGGCGCAGGCCTTCCTGCTGCAGCAGCAATGGTGGCACAACGCGACCACCGGCATCCGCGGCGTCACCAAGCATCACGAAACGATGGTGGAGTTCGTCTCGCGCCAGATCCTCGACATGGTCTCGCCGTCGAATTTTCTGGCGACCAACCCGGAAGTGCTTCGGCAAACCGTCAGCAAAGGCGGCATGAACTTGGTGAGCGGCTTGCGCAACCTGATGGAAGATTGGGAACGCACCATCAGCGGCAAGAAGCCGGTCGGCACCGAGAAATTCGTGGTCGGGCGCGACGTGGCGGCGACCGCCGGCAAGGTCGTTTACCGCAATCGATTGATCGAGCTGATCCAATACGCGCCCACGACCGGCAAGGTGCGGCCGGAGCCCGTGCTCATCGTGCCGGCGTGGATCATGAAATATTACATCCTCGATCTGTCGCCGCAGAATTCGCTGGTGAAATACCTGACCGAGCAGGGCTTCACGGTTTTCATGATTTCGTGGAAGAACCCGAGCCCGGACGACCGCGATCTCGGCCTCGACGACTATCGCACCCTCGGCGTCATGGCGGCGCTCGACGCGGTCGGCGCGATTGTGCCGGACCAGAAAATCCATGCCGTCGGCTATTGCCTGGGCGGCACGCTGCTGTCGATCGCCGCCGCGGCGATGGCGCGCGACGGCGACGATCGCCTGCAAATCGATCACGCTGCTTGGCGGCGCAGACCGACTTCACCGAGGCCGGCGAACTGATGCTGTTCATCAACGAAAGCCAGGTCGCCTTCCTCGAAGACATGATGTGGGAGCAGGGCTTCCTCGATTCCGCGCAGATGGCGGGCGCCTTCCAAATGCTGCGCTCCAGCGACTTGGTCTGGTCGCACATGGTGCGCGACTATCTGATGGGCGAGCGCGCGCCCATGATCGACCTCATGGCGTGGAACGCGGACGCCACCCGCTTGCCCTATCGCATGCATTCGGAATATCTGCGGCGTCTGTTCCTCAACAACGATCTGGCCGAGGGGCGCTATCTCGTCGGCGAGAAACCGATCGCCCTCACGGATATTCGCGCGCCGATCTTCACCGTCGGCACCGTGCGCGACCATGTCGCGCCGTGGCGCTCGACCTACAAGATCAATTTTATGACCGACACCGAGGTGACCTATCTGCTCACGACCGGCGGCCATAATGCCGGCATCGTGTCCGAGCCCGGCCACGACCACCGCGGCTTCCAGGTGATGACCAGGAAAGAGAACGACCGCTACGTCGATCCGGAAGCCTTCTTGAAGCAGGCGCCGCAAAAGGACGGTTCCTGGTGGCCGCAATGGGTCGCCTGGCTCGATGCGCGGTCGAACGAACCGGTCGATCCGCCCGCCATGGGCGGAGCGGATCATGCGTCGCTTGGCGATGCGCCCGGGACCTATGTGCTGCAGCAGTGAGGCGCAGGCGAGGTTTCTGGGCCAACTGCGAAGCTTTTGAATTTCAATACGAATATGCGATTTGCCGGGCGCGATTGACCTAGAACAACGCGCACATCTCATTTTTGTGACAGATTTTTTAAATGTACGAGCCATCGGGACCGCAAAATTCGCGTCTCGCATTTATGTGGCCGGCATTTGCCGCAGCCTCGGCCAGCGAGTTTGCCGCGCTGCTGGCTAAGCATTTCATCAGCCTCGGAATGGGTGCAGGGGATGGTCCGGCGGCACGCGAGCCGACATGGGCCACGCCGAATACGATCGCGCTCGAATTGAACAGCGTGCGGCTGCGCGATTTCAGCACCGCCAAGGATGGCGTCGCCACCTTGCTGTGTGCGCCGTTTGCGCTGCATGGCGCGGCGGTCGCCGATCTGGCGCCCGGTCACAGCCTGGTCGTGGCCTTGCGCGACGCCGGCCTGCGGCGGCTATTCGTGACCGATTGGCGTTCGGCGACCGTGGAGATGCGCCTTTTGGGCATCGACGACTATCTCGCCGCGCTCAACGTGCTGGTCGACGAACTCGGCGGCATCGTCGATCTGATCGGGCTTTGCCAGGGCGGCTGGCTGTCGCTGCTCTATGCCGCGCGTTTTCCCACCAAGGTGCGCAAATTGGTGCTGGCCGGCGCGCCGATCGATATCGCCGCCGGGCAATCCGCATTGTCCGCGCTCGCCGACGCCAGCCCGTTGGCGCTGTTTCATGAACTGGTGAAACTGGGCGACGGCCGCGTCCTCGGCCGCAAGGTGCAGAAGTTCTGGGGAGCGGAAACGATCGATACGGACGATATTCATCGAATGTTGCAGACGCCGGAGCCGATCGGCTCGCCCGCCTTCGCCGCGCTGGAAGCGCGATTGCGCGAGTGGCACGCGTGGACCATCGATCTGCCGGGAACCTACTACCTCGAAGTGATCGAGAAGTTATACAAACGCAACGAGATCGCGACCGGTCAATTCATCGCGCTGGGCGCGCCCATCGACTTGGCGAACATGCGCACCCCGCTTTACCTGCTGGCCGCGCGCGACGACGAATTGGTCGCGCCCGCGCAATTATTCGCGACCGAGCATTTGGTCGGCACTCCGGCACACGCTATCGCCAAGGCGCTGGCGCCCTGCAATCACGTCGGCTTGTTCATGGGACGTACGATCCTTGCCGACTGCTGGCCACGGATCGCGCGCTGGGTGATCGAGCCCGCTATGCAAAATCTCGCGCCGGCCGCCTGAGCGCGCTAAATCAGTCGCAGCCCCTTGAAGCTGGCATGGCCTTCCTTGCCGACAATGATGTGGTCGTGCACGGCAATGCCGAGCGGCTTGGCGACGTCGATGATCGCCTGCGTCATCTGGATGTCCGCGCGCGACGGCGTCGGATCGCCGGACGGATGATTGTGCACCAGGATCAGCGCGGTGGCGGACAGTTCGAGCGCGCGCTTGACCACCTCGCGCGGATAGACCGGCGTATGGTCGACGGTGCCGACCTGCTGCAACTCATCGGCGATCAGCTGGTTGCGCTTGTCGAGGAACAGCACGCGGAACTGCTCCTTGTCGGCGAAGGCTTGCGCCATGCGGCAATAATCGAGCACGCTCGACCAGGACGACAGAACGGGGCGCTTTTTCACTTCCCCGCGCGCCAGCCGGCTGGCCGCGGCGTGCACGATCTTGAGCTCGGTGATGGCGGCGTCGCCCAGACCCTTGACCTCGGCGAGCCGGGCCGGCGGCGCGGCCACCACCTCGGCGAAGGAGCCGAATTTGGCGATCAGGTCCTTGGCCAGCGGCTTGACGTCGCGCTGCGGGATGGCGCGGAACAGCACCAGTTCGAGCAGCTCGTAATCGCTCACCGCCTCGGCCCCGGCCGCGCGGAAGCGCGAGCGCAGCCGTTCGCGATGGCCGTGATAATGCGGAGAAGCCTCGGAAAGGCCGCTCTTTTGCCCGTCGCCGCTGCGCTTTGCCGCCATGAACTGAAACCCACGCCACGCCGCCCCTGCCGGCATGATTGTAGTTCAGCCGCGCGCAATCGACGAGGGAGGACTAAAGGATTACTTGCCGGGAATTTTATACGGCGGCTTGTCGAGCCCGGCCGGGGAAAAGGTGAACACCTCGACGCCTTTGTCGGTGACGCCGACCGTGTGCTCGAACTGGGCCGACAGCGAGCGGTCGCGCGTCACCGCGGTCCAGCCGTCGGACAGCACCTTCACATGCGGGCGGCCGATATTGATCATCGGCTCCACGGTGAAGAACATGCCGGGCTTGAGCACGATGCCTTCGCCCGGGCGCCCGACGTGGACGATGTTGGGCTCGTCGTGGAACAGGCGGCCGAGGCCGTGGCCGCAGAAGTCGCGCACCACGCTCATGTGCTGGGCTTCCACATAGGTCTGGATCGCGGCGCCGATGTCGCCGGTGGTCGAGCCCGGGCGGATGCTGGCGATGCCGCGCATCATGGCCTCGTGCGTCACCTCGATCAGCCGCTCGGCGCGGCGCGGAATCTCGCCGATGGCGAACATGCGGCTGGAATCGCCGTGCCAGCCGTCGAGGATCAGCGTCACGTCGATGTTGACGATGTCGCCCTCTTTCAGCGGCTTGTCGCCGGGAATGCCGTGGCAGACCACGTGATTGAGCGAGGTGCAGGTCGATTTCTTGTAGCCGCGGTACATCAGCGTGGCCGGCAGCGCGCCGTGATCCATCGCGTAGTCGAACACCAGCCGGTCGATCTTTTCGGTCGGCACGCCGGGCCCGATATGCTCGGTCAGCATGTCGAGGCAGCGCGCGACCAGTTGCCCGGCCTTGCGCATGCCCTCGAAGGCGGCGGGGCCGTGGATCTTGATCTGGCCGGTCTTGCGGAGGGGGGCGACGGCGGCGTCGACGTAGGTCATGGCAAGTAATGTAAGGCTTGGCGCGCGCGGCGCAAGCGCGGGCTTTTATGAGAACTAAGCAATCTTCCCGCCCAGTTCGTCCTCGATATGCGCGCGGATGATGTCGTCGAAGGTCGCTTCCACCTTGAAGCCGAGCGCCAGCGCCCGGCGCGGTTCGAACCGGCGCGGCCAGCCGGCCACGATGCGTTCGATCAGTTCGTCCGGCGCGCGCTTGATGCGTCCGGCGACCTTGTCGCCGGCGATGCGGCGCAGGGCGGCGATCTGTTCGCCGACCGTGCAGCAAACGCCCGGCATGGTGAGGTTGATGCGGTCGCCCAATTGCGCGCGCGTCAGGCCGGCGGCGTGGATGAGAAATCCGACCGCCGAGCGCGGGCTGGCATGCCAATGCAACACGCTGTCGGCGACCGGCAGAATCGCCTCCTGTCCGGCCAGCGGCTCGCGGATGATGCCGGAGAAGAAACCGGAGGCCGCCTTGTTCGGCTTGCCCGGCCGCACCACGATCGACGGCAGCCTTATGCCGACGCCTTCCAGAAAGCCGCGCCGGGTATAGTCGGCGAGCAGCAGTTCGCTGATTGCTTTCTGCGTGCCGTAGGAGGTGAGCGGCGTGAGATGGAAATCGTCGGGGATCGCATCCGGAAACGGCGCGCCGAACACCGCGATCGACGAGGTGAACACGAGCTTCGGCTTGTAGCCGCCGCCCACGGCGCGGATGGCCTCCAGCAGCGCGCGGGTGCCGTCGAGATTGACGCGATAGCCTTTCTCGAAATCGGTTTCCGCCTCGCCCGATACCACGCCGGCAAGGTGGAAGATCACCTCCGGCCGCTCCGCGATTGCTTTTTCGGCAACGCCCGGTGCGGCGAGATCGGCGGCGCGGGTTTTCACGTGGTCGGAAAAGCCCGCAGGCCGCGCCGGCGCGACAATGTCGATCAGGGTCAACTTTTCGATTCCGCGGTCGCCGAGCGCCCGATCGATGACCAGCCGTTCGGTCAGCTTGCGGCCGATCATGCCCGCCGCGCCGGTGATCAGGATGTGCATTTATGTCCTCAATTCGTTTCTCATCCGCCGGCTCGAAACGGTCGATGCGGCGCAGATCGGGGAACAATAGCATCCAGATGCCGGCGATCAGCAACGCGCCGAAACCGCCGATCAGAACGGACGGTACCGCGCCCAGCCAGGCGGCGACCGCGCCGGATTCGAATTCGCCGAGCGTATTCGACGAGCCGACGAACAGGTAATTGATCGCGCTCACGCGCCCGCGCTTGTCGTCGGGCGTTTCGATCTGCACCAGCGAAAAGCGGATCACGATACTCAAGGCATCGGCGGCGCCGAGCGTAGCGAGGGCCAGCAGCGAAAGCGGAAACCACGTCGACAATCCAAAAACGATAGTGGTCACGCCGTAGATCGCCACCACGGCAAACATCTTGGGGCCGATGTAGCGCTCGACCGGATAGCGCGAAAGCAGCACGGCCGTGATCAGTGCGCCCGCCGCCGGCGCCGACCGCAACAGGCCGAGCCCGATCGGACCCGCGGCCAATATGTCGCGCGCGAATATTGGCAGCAGAGCGGTCACTCCGCCGAGCAGAACCACGAACAGGTCGAGCGTGATCACGCCGAGCAGCCGCCGCCGCGTGGCGATGAATTCGAATCCGGCCAATACCGACGCGAGGGTCGGCGGCTCGCGCGCCGCGGCCGGTCCCTTGGCGACGATGAAACTAACCAAGGTGATGGAGGTGCAAAAGAACAGCACGCAGAGCGCGGCGACCGCGACCGGGCTTGCGGCATAGAGCAGCCCGCCCAGCGCCGGCCCGCTGATCATGGCCACCTGGTTGGCGGAGGTCCAGCCGCCGACGGCGCGGGTGACCAGCGGCGCGGGCACCAGCGCCGGCACCAGCGCGCTGCCGGTCGGCACCTCGAAGGCGCGCGCGCAGCCGATCAGGAACACGACACTGAACAAGAGTTTCGGGGTGAGCGCGTGTGCGACAAGCGCGGCGGTGATCAACGCCGCCGCCAGGGCATAGGTCCCTTGTGCCACCCGGATGATGAGGCGGCGGTCGTAGCGGTCGGCGGCGTGTCCGATCAGGAGCGTCAAGATCACCGCCGGCACAAATTGGATCAGTCCGATCAGGCCGAGATCGAATGCGCTGTTGGTAAGCTGGTAAAGTTGCCAGCCGATCACCAACGCCATCATCTGGTAGCCGGCTGTCGTGCACACGCGCGCCAGCCAGAACAGCACAAAGGGCCGCTGCTGCATGAGGCCGGTCGGCGACGGGACGGAAACGCTCATCCCTGCGCGCCGTTCATCGCGGCGAGGCTGAGCTTCTGCCGTCCGTCGGCGGTGAAGTTTTCCGGCGCCAGCCAGCGCTCGAAATTCGCCTTGCGCGTGGGCCATTCGCCGTCGAGCATGGAGAACCATGCAGTGTCGCGGTTGCGGCCCTTGGCGATCATGAATTGGCGGAACGTGCCTTCGTACGTGAAGCCGTAGCGCAGCGCCGCCCGCCGCGAGGCGGCATTGAGCGCATCGCATTTCCATTCGTAGCGCCGGTAGCCGAGCGTTTCGAAAACGTAGCGCGCCAGGAGGTACTGCGTTTCGGTGCCGAGCGGCGTGCGCTGCAGCGCCGGGGAATAGATGACATGGCCGACCTCGATGACGCGCATGTCCGGCACGATGCGCAGCAGCGTCACATAGCCGACGGCGCGACCGGCCGGATCGACGATCGCGTAGGCGTAAGGGTCGTCCGCCGTCGCGCGCATTGCAAGAAAGGGTGTAAATTCCGCCGCGCTCGTGAACGGCCCGTCCTTTGTGATGTAGGTCCAGATACGGTCGTGCCCGGCAAAGGCCGCCCACAGGTCCGCAGCGTGCTCGGGCTTGAGCTTGTCGAGGCGGCCGTAGCGGCCTTGCAGCGTCACCGGGCCAGGCCGCAGCGCCGGCGTCGTCCGATCGACCGGCAATCCGACCGGCTGGCCGGTCTTCGGGTGAGGTTCTGACTTGGTCATGATGATGAGCGTTTCGCGCGATCGTCGGCGAAGAATTTGTTGAGTTCCGGATTGGTTATCACGCCGGCGAAACTGTCGAACTTTCCGTCTTTGGCGATCTCGCTCGCCGCCTTGATGAAGGCATGCATGGCGACGCGCGCCAGCGTGCCGCCGACGCTGATGCGCCGCACGCCCATGTCGGCGAGATCTTTGACCGTGAAGCCGAAGGCGCCGCTGTTGAGGAAATTGACCGGCTTGGGCGCGACCGCCTGCACGGTCGCCTCGATTTGCGCGCGCGTCTTGATGCCGGGCGAATAAAGGCAATCGGCGCCGGCGTCGGCAAAGGCTTTCAGCCGCCGGATGGTCTCCTCCAGATCGGGCCTGCCGCGGATGAAGCCTTCGGTGCGGGCGGTGAACACCACCTCGCCGCCGGCCTTGTCGATCGCCGCGCGCGCGGCTTTCACGCGCGCTAAAGCGACGTCGAAATCGTAGAGCGGCCGGTCCGGATCGCCGGTCGAATCCTCGATCGACAGGCCGGCGACGCCGGTCGCGATGCAACGCGTCACGTTCTCGGCCAGGCGGCCGAGGTCGTCGGCAAAGCCGTTTTCGAAGTCGGCATTGACCGGCACGTCGGCGGCGGCGGCGATCTCGGCGAAATGGGCAAGGACCTGGTCGCACGATTGCGCGCCGTCGGCGTAACCTTGCGCATGGGCGAAGCCCGATGAGGTGGTCGCCAGCGCCTTGAAGCCGAGCCCTTGCAGGTAGCGGGCGCTGCCGACGTTCCACGGATTGGGGATGACGAAGCAGCCGCTTTGATGCAGCGCGCGGAACATGCGGCGTTTGTCGGCGGGGCTCATGCGGGGTCCTCGCGGTCGGGCGGCAGGCAGGGCGAGCTATTTAGCGGATTTTTTCCATTCCGCGAATTCGCGGGACACGAATTCGGCCGCCGCTTCGACATGCGCGCGAAACCAGCGCCGTTTGCGCTTTTCCAGGTCCTTGCGCAACACGTCGCGGCGGTCGCGCGCGCCGAGATGGATGGCGGCGAGGTCGCGGCCCATGGCCCAAAGCAGGTCGGGGTGCAGCAGGCGGGCGGCGTCGCGCCGGTCCTCGACATTGATCTTTTGGTTGTTCGGCGACAGCCGCCGCATCAGCACATTTCCGCTCGCTTTGTACCACGGGTCGGGCGCGCGGTATTTGCCGAGTGCGATATCGTTGAGGCGCAAGCCCGCGCCGTCGCCATGCACGCGCGTCCAGCCCGACGGCACCAGCGCCTTGGCCTCGCGCAGCAGCGGGCCGCCGCGCCAGGTACCGTAGCCGAGCCAGCGCGGACGGCCGAGGCTGCCGGTGCCCGCGCTGCGCCGCCAATGCGCCAGCGGGATCGAAGAATCAGGCAGCGCGCCGGCGAACAGCTTGAGCCAGCGCGCCGGCGGCTGTTCGGGATGCTTTTTCGCCAGCAGGTCGTGATACTGGGTCTCGATCTTTTGCCAGAACATGGCGCGTTCGGCCTCGCGCACCTCGAAGCGCGTGCGCAGCCACATATGCTGGCGGTCGAGCACGAAGGCTTCCGGGGCTTCGATGCCGTGCTCGTAGCCCTCCAGGATATTCGCGCAAATCGCCTTGAGCGAAATCTGGCTTGCCGTCGTCGCCAGCGCCGCGCTGGTCGCCAGCCGCAGCGGATCGAGGATATAGGGCATCTCGGCGGCCTCGTCATAGTCGTTGACGCCCCAGATCAGACGGCCTTCCGCGTCGCGCCAGGTGCCGAAATTTTCCAGATGGATGTCGCCGACCGCCAGCACCGCCGGTACCTTGGCGAGATCGGGGCAAACGTCGAGGATGGTCTCGGCCCAGCGCCAATAGGTGGCGCGCAGAAAAGAGAAAGCGCTATCGCGCATTTTTTTCTGTTTTTTTACAAGGTCGTCCGCGACGACTTCGCCGTTGAGCTGAGCCGTGAGCCAGCGCTCGTATTCCCGGTTTGCCGCCCGAATGCCCATGGCCGTTCCCGCCGCCTCTGCAATTTTGACGCGAGGATGCGCCAAACGGAACGGTAATTGCAATCAGGTTCGTGCCAGAAGGTTCGTGCAAGACGGCTCGTGCAACAAGGTTTGTGCAATCGGGCTTGCGGTCGGCTGGGGAATTGTGACAACCGGCCGTGGCTGCGTCTAACACCTGCCGGCGGCTAATATTCCGACACCGAGTTGTGATCGAAATCGCTGCCGTACGCCCTTGTTTCGCTATGCCGGCCGGCTAATGCAGTTGCCCATGGCGCAATGAATGGGTGTCTCATGGCATCGTCTGCGGTCAAGCTGATGGCGTCCGCCGCCGGCCTCGCCTTGCTTCTTGCCGCCGCCGCGCCGGCCGAGGCGGCAAAGGCGCACAAGCACAAGAAGCACCCAGCGGCCCCGGCCGCTCCCGCCGCCGCGAATTCCGGCTACCGCGGCACGAACCTGTTTCCGGCCGGGCCGATCTATCACGGCAACGACTATCTCGGCGACGATCCCGACCCGTTCATCCGCTCGCAGATCCAGCGCGACCTGGGCGCCCACTACGGCGGCGAACCCTGATCCTCAGTCACGGCCAATTTGATTTTCCCGGCCCGATCGGGTGAACTGCCCGCAAAATCGCCCGGGGAGTCAAAACCATGCTGAAAACGATCGCGGCCTTCGACCGCATCGGCGAGGAAAACGCCTTCGCGGTGCTCGCCCGCGCCAATAGTTTGATCGCGCAAGGCCGCGACATCATCAATCTCGGCATCGGCCAGCCCGATTTCCGCACGCCGGACTTCATCGTCGAGGCGGCGGTCAAGGCGCTGCGCGAGGGCCATCACGGCTATACGCCGGCAACCGGCATCCCGCCCTTGCGCGAGGCGGTCGCCGCCGACCTGCATAAGCGCTTCAAGGTCGAGGTCTCGCCCGACTCAGTGATGATCATGCCCGGCGGCAAGCCGACCATGTTCATGTCGATCCTGATGTTCGGCGAGCCGGGCGTCGAAATCATGTATCCCGATCCCGGTTTCCCGATCTACCGCTCGATGATCGAATTCACCGGGGCGAAGCCGGTGCCGGTGCCGATCCGCGAGGAGAACGGCTTTGCCTTCTCCGCGGAAGAAACGCTCAAGCTGATCACGCCGAAGACGCGGCTATTGATCCTCAATTCGCCGGCCAATCCGACCGGCGGCGTCACCGGCAAGGCGGAAGTCGACAAGCTCGTCGCCGGGCTCGAGAAGTGGCCGGACGTTTGCATCATGTCGGACGAGATCTACGACCACATGGTCTATGACGGCGAGACGCATGTCTGCCTGCTCACTTATCCGTCGATCCGCGACCGGCTGATCCTGCTCAATGGCTGGTCGAAGACCTACGCCATGACCGGCTGGCGGCTCGGCTACGCGGTGTGGCCGGGCAAGCTCTACGACTATGCGCGCAAGCTCGCGGTCAATTTGCATTCCTGCGTCAACGCCTCGGCGCAATTTGCCGGGCTTGGCGGCGCTCAAAGGTCCGCAGGACGAAGTGCACAAGATGGTCGCCGAGTTCGACAAGCGCCGCAAAGTCGTGGTCGAGGGCTTGAACAAATTGCCCGGCGTGTCGTGCGCGACGCCGAAGGGCGCGTTCTATGCCTTTCCGAACATCAAGCGCACCGGCTGGAAGGCGAAGGCGCTGGCCTCTTCGCTCTTGGAAGACGCCGGCGTCGCCATCATCGGCGGGCCGGACTTCGGTATTCTGGGCGAAGGCTATATCCGCGTGTCCTACGCCAACTCGACCGAGAACATTTTGAAGGCGCTCGCCCGCATGGGCGAATTTTTGTCGAGCCGCAAGGCGGCGTAATCAGTCTTCCAAACCCGCCCGTCTTGCCGCCACTTTGGCGATTGCCGCCCAATCCTTGTTGGCATCGCCGTGGGCGATGGCGTCGAGGAAACTGTCGCGTAACACGCTGGCGAACGGCAGCGGCACACTGGCTTTTTCGCCGGCCGCGAGCGCCAAGCGGACGTCTTTCATGCCGAGGGTGAGATCGAAGCCGGGCGGCTCGTAGCGGCCGCTGGCGATCAAATCGGCATAGCCGCGATAGACCGGCACGTCGAACAACGCGGTGTTGACGATGTCGAGAAATTCCTTCGCCGGCATCTTGTAGCCGCGCACCAGCGCGGCGGCTTCCGCCATGGCCTCGATGGCGGAGGCGACCATCAGATTGCCGGCGATCTTGGCGACATTGGCGTTGGCCGGCTCGTCGCCCACGCGCGTCGAGCGCTGGCCGACCGCATCGAGCAGCGGCTGCACGCGGTCGATCGCCTTGGCGTCGCCCGCGACCGCGATGGAAAGCTTCGCCGCGGCTGCCGCATCCGGACGCCCCCATACGGTCGCGGCCACGTAGGGCACGCCGCGCTTGCGATGCAGCGCGGTCAATTCCTGCGCACAGGCGACCGAAGCGGTGGCCATGTTGACATGGATCGTAGGGCTGCCGCCCGCGGGCAGCACGTCGCCATCGATGAAGACCGCGCGCATGGCGTCGTCGTTCGGCAGCATGGAGATCACCGCGTCGCCCCTGAAGGCTTCTCTTGCGCTGGCAGCGACCGCCGCGCCCTCTTTTTCCAACTCGCGCAGCCGTTCTTTCGCCGTGTCAAAAACATGGAGCTTATGCCCGGCCTTGAGCAGGTTGTGCGCCATCGCGCTGCCCATTCGGCCGACGCCGATCACCCCGACTTGCATCCGTGTCCTCCCTGGCGAGTGCCCCCTTGGAAATAGATCGTAAACCGGACCAATATCCAAGACGGGAGGCGCCCGGCATTCGCCGCGGCCTAGGCAAGGAAGAAATCACATGTACGACCGAGGATTGTCGGAAGAGCAGCGGATGATGCGGCAAAGTTGCCACGATTTCATCGACGACGTGGTGCTGCCCTTCATCAAGCAGAACTGGCAGCGCGAATGGTCGATGGTGCCGGAGGACCGGCTGCCGCTCAGCATCCTGCAAGGCGCCGAGAAGATCGGCATCCGCACGCTTGGGCGTGCCGGAAGAATACGGCGGCGTCGAGCTCGAGAAGGGCACCGAAGTGCGCACCTTCGCCATGGTCGCCGAGGAGATCGCGCGCGGCGACTCAGGGCTGGCCGACAAGCTGGTGCAGAACTGGAAGGTCTCGGTGCTGCTGCGCCAGTTCGCGCCCAAGCATCATCAGGAGCACTGGTTCAAGCGCCTGGTCGCCGAGCCGCAATTCCTCATGGCGCATTGCCTGACCGAGCCGCGCGGCGCCTCCGACCGCTGGCTGCCCTACAACGTGCCGGAAGCGGCGATGCAGACCAAGGCGGTCAAGACCAACGGCGGCTGGGTGATCAACGGCCGCAAGCAGTTCATCTCCAACGGCTACGACGCCTCGCTCTACGTCGTCTACGCCAACACCAACCCGAAGGTCGGCATGTTGCAGGGCACCTCGTCGTTTCTGGTGCCGCGCGAGACCAAGGGCTTCTCGGTCGCGCGCTGCAACGAGACGCTCGGCTGCCGCTTCATGAACAACGGCGAGATGGTGTTCGAGGACATGTTCGTGCCGGACGACCAGTTGCTGGTGCAGGATAGCGCGCTCGGATCGGCCGGCGTCTATTTCCGCCCGGGCAAGATCATCCAGGCGGCGAAGAATCTCGGCGTCGGCGTGCGCGCCTTCGAAGCCTCGGCCGAATATGCGCAGAATTACGTGCAGGGCGGCCGCATCCTGATCAAGCATCAGGCGGTGGCGCTGCGGCTGGCCGACATGGCGACCAAAATCGAGGCGGTGCGCGCGCTGCTCGACCGCGCCTCGCAGGCGGTCGACGACAACGCGCCGGAGGCGGAGACGCTGGTCAACATGGCCAAGCTGTTCGCCTCGGAGGAGATCATGAAGGTCGCCCAGCACGCGGTCGAACTGCACGGCGGCAACGGCGTCATGCTCGACTTCGGCATCGAGAAAGTGTTGCGCGACGCGGTCGTGTTCCTGCACATGGACGCCACCGTCGACATCTCCAAGTTCAAGATCATCAAGAACATGTTCCCGCAGACCGCGGGCAAATATGCCGGGCCGGAGTGACGCGATCACCGCAGCGTGAAATAGAAGCCGAGCCACACGATCAAGAGCCCCGCGACCTGCGGCCAACTCGGCACCACGCCGAGCGCGAGAAAGCCGATGATCATGGAGAAGCCCGGCACCAGCGCCGGGAAGGTCGCCGCGCGGCCGGCGCCGAGCAGGATCACCGCGCGCGTGAACAGATAGATCGGCAGCGCGCCGCCGAGGATGCCCTGCACGACGACCTGCAGAAGATTCTCGGCGAGGCTCTGGCGCAGCATGGTCTCGAAGCCGACGAAGATCGCATAAAGCGGCGCGTAGACGACGACCGACAGCACGGCGACCACGGCGGTCGCGCGCGTCCCCGACAGGCGGAAGTAGCGCAGCAGCGTGCCGAACGCCGCCCAGAACAATCCGGCGGTGACGAACAACAGGTCGCCGCCGACGCCCGAACGGCCGATGGTGGCGAGCGACTCAGCGCCGAATACGATCAGCCCGGCGATGATGGTGGCGCCGCCCAGCACGCGCGTCATCGTCGCCCGTTCGCGCAGCACCGCGGTGGCGAGGATCAGGCCGAACAACGCGGCGCAGGCCGGCTGGATGGTGGTGCCGTGGCCGAGCGGCACCAGCATGAAGCCGGTATAGGCGATGATCGCCTGCGGCGGGCCGGCCAGCACGCTCATCACCAGCCCGCGCCACCAGCCGATGCCGCCCGGGTTGCCGACGCCGTCCCGGAAGGCCACCGGCATCAACAGCAGACCGGTCCAGAAGAAGCGGTGCAAAGCGAGATCGGCGGGCGAGAAGCCTACGGTGATGCCGTGCTTGGCGGCGACGAAGCCCGCCGCCCAGCCGAACGCGGCGGCGGCGCCGCACAACACCCCGATCAGGATACCGGAAGGCCGTGCCGCCGCGGGTCGAGGCTCTAGGTGCACGGCGATAGCTCCGGCGCATGAGCCCGAAAACCATGGTCCGGACTTGATCCGGGATGGGACCGGTTTTCGGAATGGCTCATGCGCAAGTGAAAAGGGTGACTTGCATACGGCTGATACTCTAGGATCGCCGCCCTAGTCCAATCGTGAAAGCAAAAGCCTCACTTTACCGGGATGGAAAGCTCATGGCGAAGTCGCGCAAAGTCATCATCACCTGTGCCGTTACCGGCTCGATTCACACGCCCTCGATGTCGCCGTATCTGCCGGTGACCGCCCAGCAGATCGCCGATAATGCCATCGCGGCGGCCGAGGCGGGGGCGGCCATCGTGCATCTGCACGCGCGCAACCCGCAGGACGGCCGGCCCGACCAGTCGCCGGAGGCCTTCGCGCCCTTCCTCAAGGTGATCAAGCAGCGCTCCAATGTGGTGGTGAACATCACCACCGGCGGCGCCCCGACCATGACCGCCGAGGAACGCGTGCGGCCGGCCGCGACCTTCAAGCCGGAGGTAGCCTCCCTCAACATGGGCACGATGAATTTCGGGCTCTACCCGATGATCCCGCGCTACAAGGGCAAGTTCAAATACGACTGGGAAGAGCCGTATCTGGAAGGCTCGCGCAAGGGCATGTTCAAGAACACCTTTGCCGACATCGAATACATCCTGAAGACCTGCTCGGAGAACAACACCCGCTTCGAGATCGAATGCTACGACATCGGCCATCTCTATACGCTGCGGCATTTCCTCGACCGCGGCGTGATCAAACCGCCGCTGTTCGTGCAATCGGTGTTCGGCATCCTCGGCGGCATCGGGCCGCATCCCGAGGACGTCATCATGATGAAGCGCACCGCCGACCGCCTGCTCGGCGACAATTACTGCTGGTCGGTGTTAGGGGCCGGCGCCAATCAGATGCGGGTGGCGGCGCAAGCCGCGGCCATGGGCGGCAATGTGCGGGTCGGCATGGAGGATTCGCTCTGGATCGGCGCCGGCAAGCTGGCCGAATCCAACGCCCAGCAAGTGACCAATGTGCGCAAAATCCTCGAAGGCCTCGGGCTCGAGATCGCCTCCTCCGACGAGGCGCGCGAGATTCTCTCGCTCAAGGGCGGAGATAAGGTGAATTTTTAGAAACTGTAATTCGGGCACATAGGCAAACGTTATCCGTTCATTCCCGCGCAAGCGGGAATCCGGTTCTTTGGCCAAGAGCTGGGTCCCCGCTGCCGCGGGGACGAACGGAATTGGCATTGCTCTTCGCCGTGCGAAACCTTCCTATAGCGATAGGAGATTCGCATGGCCTCGCTCGACGCCTTCAGCATTGCCATCCTGCTCGGCAGCCTGCTGGTGCTGGCCGGCATTCTGTCGAGCCTGGTCGCGCTGCGCTTCGGCGCGCCGCTCTTGCTGGTGTTCCTGCTGCTCGGCGTGCTGGCCGGCGAGGGCGGCCCGGGCGGCTTGAAATTCGACAATGTCGGCATCGCCTATGCCGTCGGCTCGATCGCGCTGGCGCTGATCTTGTTCGACGGCGGCCTGCGCACCCGGCTCGCCACTTTTCGCAACGTGTTGGCGCCGGCGGCGATGCTGGCGACCGCCGGCGTGCTGATCACCACCTTGCTGACCGCGCCGGTCGCCAAGCTGGTGCTCGGCATCAGTTGGATGCAGGCCTTGCTGATCGGCGCCGTGGTGGCCTCGACCGATGCGGCGGCGGTGTTCCTCTTGATCAATGCGCGCGGCCTAAGGCTGCGCCCGCGCGTGCGCGCCACGCTGGAAGTCGAATCCGGCACCAACGATCCGTTCGCGGTTTTCCTGACGTTGCTGCTGGTGGAATTTCTGCTGGCCGGCGAGCACAGCTGGTCGCATGCGCTGTTGATCTTCCTGCGCGATACCGTGCTCGGCTGCATCATCGGCGTCGCCGGCGGACGCATCATCACGCTGGTGCTCAACCGTCTGGCTTTGCCGCAGGGCTTGCATGCGCCGTTCGTGGCGGTGAGCGCGCTGGTGGTCTTCGCCTCCGCCAATACGGCGCACGCGTCCGGCTTCCTCGCGGTCTATCTGGCCGGCCTCGTCGTGGGCAACCGGCAGACGCGCGCGCATAATTCCGTCGTCGTTTTTCTCGACGCCGTGACCTGGCTGGCGCAGATCGTGATGTTCGTGCTGCTCGGCCTCTTGGTGTGGCCGCAGCGGATGGGCGACAGCCTGGTCGGCTCCATCGTGGTCGCGCTGGCGCTGATGCTGGTGGCGCGGCCGGTCGCGGTGTTTTTGTGCCTCGCGCCGTTCGGCTTTCAGTGGCGCGAGAAACTGTTCGTGTCCTGGGTCGGCTTGCGCGGCGCGGTGGCGATTTTTCTCGCCTCGATTCCGCTGCTGGTCGGGCTGCCGACCGCTTATCTCTTCTTCGACGTGGCCTTCGTGGTGGTGCTGTCGTCGCTGCTGATCCAGGGCTGGACCGTGGCCTACGCCGCCCGCAAGCTCGATATGTCGTTTGCGCGCAGCGATCCGCTGCCGCGCCGGGTCGAGCTCGATCTGCCCGGCCAATTGACGCGCGAAATCGTCGGCTATCCGGTGCCGGCCAACAGCCCGTTCCTGCGCCGCGGGCTGATCCCGAACTGGGCGCGGCCGACGCTGGTCGTGCGCAACGAAGAAATACTGACGCCGGCGGAAGCCGACCCGGTGCGCGAGGGCGATTACGTCTATCTGCTGGCGCCGCCGGAGAAGGCGCAGGCGCTCGACCGCTTCTTCGTCAACATGCCGCCGCCGGCCGCGCCCGATGCGCGGCTGCTCGGCGATTTCTTCGTGCCGGGCGATGCGACGCTCGGCGCGCTCGCCGACATTTACGGCCTGCAGGTTGCCGCCGACCACACCGACGTGACGTTGGCCGACTTCTTCACCGAGCAGCTCCGCCATCCGGCCAAGACCGGCGACATCGTTCAGCTTGGGCCGATCGCGCTCTTGGCGCACACGGTCGCCGACGGCCGCGTGACTACCGTGGGCCTGCGGCTGGCCGAGCCGGAAGAGGCGGCCGACTTGGCCGGCCGCCTCAAACTATTGTGGAAGCGGATTCAGAACTGGATCGGTTAATTGCGTCATCCCGGGCGCGAGCCAGCACGAAGCGGTGCGACGCGACATGGGACCGACGATCCGAGGGGAACGATCGCGGCGAATCGTGCGCTGGTCTGGCCGCTCGGGGCACGAAACTAGTGCGCCCGCCGCGCCAGCGCCGGGCCGTGCTGTACCAGCCAGGCGCCGCCGAACAGCACCGCGGTCCAGAACAGGTCGCCCAGCACGGTCTTGTCCAGGAACGGCAGCGCCGCGACGTAGCACTGCGTCAGGCCCTGCAGCGTGTGCGGGTAAAGCGGGCCGAAGGCCCAGACCGCGAAATTCGTGGTGACGAAGAAGATCAGCGAACACGACACCATTCCGGCGACGACCGCGATAGCTCCGGGATACCGCCGCGCCAGCATGCCGGCAAAGGCCGGCAGCGTGATCGCGGCGCAGACCACCGCGGTGATGCGCCAATCGTCGCCCGCGAGCACCACATTGCTCAGCAGCACGGCGGCGAGCGGCACGATCACCGCCAGCGCCGGAACGCGCAGCATGCGGCCGGCGAACAGCGCGCTGGCGGCAAAGGGCCAGACACCGGGCGCGTGCGGCAACAGGCGGGCCGCCACGTCGAAGGCGATCAGGAAGGCGACCAGGCCCAGATCCATCCACAGGTCGGCGCGGGCTTTGTTGGCTTGCATCGCGGTCAGGTCCTTATGCGGTTCGAATTTATCTCTGCATAGCACAGCAAACGGCAAAATTCTATCGGCCGAAATGGCCCTTTAGGCGCGGCGGTTTTCCGCCCATTCGCCGATGATTGCGGCGAGCCGGTCGAGCCCGTCGGTGAGCGCCGCCGGGCCCGGCTGCAAAATCAACGTCGATTTGATCTCGCGCAGCCAGCCGGAGGCGACCGCCGGCACCTGGGCAAAGCCCGGCCGGGCGGCGACGCGCGCGGGCACGAATTTCTTGCCGCACCAGGAGCCGATGATGATATCGGGCTTGGCGCCGATCACGTCGGCGGGAGACACGATGCGGTCCTTGGCGTTCTTGCGCAGGCTAAGCTGCGGGAACACCTCGATGCCGCCGGCGGCCTCGATCAGTTCCGACACCCAGCGCAGGCCGGAGATCATCGGCTCGTCCCATTCCTCGAAATAGACCCGCGGGTGCCGCGGCAGGCGCAAGGCGCGCTCGTGCACCGCGTTGATGCGTGCGGCAAGCGTGTCGGCCAGTGTCTCGGCCCTGTCTGGCGCGCCGACCAGCGCGCCCAGCGTGCGGATCATGTCGAAAATGCCGGCGACGTCGCGCTGATTGAAGGCATGCACGGCGACATTGGCGCGGATCAAGTCGGCGACGATGTCGGCTTGCAGATCGGAGAAGGTCAGCACCAGGTCGGGCTTGAGCGCGAGGATTTTCGGCACGTCGGCGGAAATAAACGCCGACGACGCGCGGCTTCTCCTTGCGCACTTGCGGCGGCCGCACCGCATAGCCGGAGACGCCGACGATGCGGCGCTCCTCGCCGAGGAGATAGAGCGTCTCCACGGTTTCCTCGGTCAGGCAGACGATGCGCTCGGGCGGGAACATGGCGGCATCCTACCACTGTCATCACCCGCGAAAGCGGGTGATCCAGTATTCACGGCGCTAAATTGGATACTTAGGGGTTACTGGATGCCCGCCTTCGCGGGCATGACATCAAGCAATTCCACGCCGCCCGTCGCCGTCACCTTGCCGCCGTCGAGCCGCACCACGCGGCTGGCGATGCGTTTCACCTCCGCCGCGTCGTGGCTGACATAGATCATCGGCACCTTGGCCTCGTCGCGCAGCCGCTCGAAATAGGGCAGGATCTCCGCTTTGCGCGCCTCATCGAGCGAGGCGAGCGGCTCGTCGAGCAGCAGCAGGCGCGGGCGCATCAGCAGCGCGCGGCCGACCGCCACGCGCTGGCGCTCGCCGCCCGACAATTTGCCGGGCCGGCGGTCGAGCAGATGGCCGATGTCGAGCAGTTCGACCGCGTGCGCAAACGCCGCCGGATCGGCCGCGTGGCCGCCCATCCAGCGGCCGTAATCGAGATTGTGCTTGACCGAAAGATGGGGAAACAGCCGGCCTTCCTGGAACACATAGCCGATGCGCCGCCGCCAGACCGGGACGGCGATGCGCGCCGCGGCGTCGAACACCACCTCATCATCGAGCGCGATGCGGCCGCGGTCCGGCCGCAGCAGTCCGGCGATCATGTTGACGACCGTCGTTTTGCCGGCGCCGGACGGGCCGAACAGCGCGGTGGCGCCGGTCTCGCTGGCGAATTTCGCCGTCACCGCGAAATCGCCAAGCTTTTTTTCCACATCGACCGCCAGCATCTCAAACCCCGTGGAGTCGCGCATGAGCGCGGCGGGCGAACCATTCCGACGCGATCAAGGCGGCGAGCGAAATGATGACCGCGACGATCACCAGCGACAGCGCGGCGGCATCGCCGCCCGGCACTTGCGTGAGCGTGTAGATCGCCGCCGAGATGGTCTGCGTCTCGCCCGGAATGTTGGAGACGAAGGTAATGGTGGCGCCGAATTCGCCGAGCGCGCGGGCAAAGGCGAGCATCATGCCGGCGATGATGCCGGGCAGCGCCAGCGGCAGCGTGACCGTGAGGAACAGCCAGGCCGGGTTGGCGCCGAGCGTCGCCGCCGCATCTTCCAGCCGGCGGTCGATCGCCTCGATCGACAGGCGGATCGCGCGCACCATCAGCGGAAACGCCATGATGCCGCAGGCGAGCGCGGCGCCGGTCCAGCGGAACGAAAACACGATGCCGAAATAATCGGCGAGAAAGGCCCCGACCGGCGCCTTGCGGCCGAACGTGATCAGCAGCAGATAGCCGGTGACCACCGGCGGCAGCACCAGCGGCAGATGCACGAGCGCGTCGAGCAGCGATTTGCCCCAGAACGACTTGCGCGCCAGCAGCGTGGCGATGGCGATGCCGAACGGCAGCGCCACCAGCGTCGCCACCACCGCAATGCGCAGCGATAAGCAGAACCGCGGTCCAGTCCTGGGGGGTAAGTTGCAGCACGCCTAGGACGCCTTCGGCGGCACCAGGAAGCTGAAGCCGTATTTCTCGAAAATCGTTTTGGCGGCCTGCGTTTGCAGGAAATTCAGGTAGCGGACGATATGCGGGTTCTTGCTCGCCGCCACCGCCGCCACCGGATAGGTGACGCTCGGATGCGAACTCTCCGGAAACACGCCGACGATCTTCACGCCCGGCTCGATCTTGGCGTCGGTCTCATAGACGATGCCGAGCGGCGTCTCGCCGCGCGCCACATAGGCGAGCGCCGCGCGTACGTTCTCGGCCTGCGCGAGTTTGGGCTCGGCGGCCGCCCAGGAGCCGAGCGCGGTGAGCGCCGCCTTGGCGTAACGGCCGGCGGGCACGGCCGCGGTATCCGCCACGGCGATGCGGCCGCCGCCGGCAAGCTTGGCGATGTCGAAGCCCTGGCCGATTTGGACATGACCGAGGTTCATGTCTTTGGGCGCGATCAGCACCAGCCGGTTGCCGAGCAGGTTCACCCGCGTCTCCGGCGTCACCAGTTTGTGCTGCACCGCATAGTCCATCCATTGCAGGTCGGCCGAGACGAACACATCGGCGGGCGCGCCCTGCTCGATCTGCTTGGCGAGCGCGGAGGTAGCAGCGTAGCTCGCCGTCACCTTGACGCCGGTCGCCTTGCTGAAGGCAGCGTCCGCGTCGTCGAGCGCGTTGCGCAGGGAGGCGGCGGCAAAGACGGTGAGGCTCTCCTGCGCGACGGCGGTCGGCGGCACGCCGGTAAGCGCGATGAATAGGCCGAGAATGGCAAAAAGCCGTGCAAACATGGCAGTTCTCCGCGGGCGCCGCAGGGGCGCCGTACTGGCGTCGGTTTAGGTTTGAAAACGACCAGTCGTCGGAACCGCCGTTCCGTCTTTCGCAGTGCACGCACGGTGCGCCGCAGGTCGGACGAAGCCTAGCAAGTCTCGCGCATAGAGGTAAAGTCGTGAATTGAGGAAATGCCAAAGGAAACAAAATGGCAAACGCCACGCCGATCGACGGCGAGTTCGACTATATCGTGGTGGGCGCGGGTTCGGCCGGTTGCGTGCTGGCCAACCGCCTGTCGGCCGATCCGGCAACCCGCGTGCTGCTGCTGGAAGCCGGCGGCCAGCGACAATTGGATCTGGTATCACATCCCGGTCGGCTATCTGTTCGCCATCGGCAATCCGCGCTCGGACTGGATGTTCAAGACGGAAGCCGAGCCGGGCCTCAACGGCCGCAGCCTCAATTATCCGCGCGGCAAGGTGATCGGCGGCTCCTCGGCGATCAACGCCATGGTCTATATGCGCGGGCAGGCCGGCGACTACGATCACTGGCGCCAGCTTGGGTTGCCCGGCTGGTCGTGGGACGACGTGTTGCCATATTTCAAGAAGCACGAAGACAGTTTTCTTGGCGCCAGCGAGCACCACGGCGTCGGCGGCGAATGGCGCGTCGAATTTCCGCGCCTGCGCTGGGATATCATCGACATCTGGCGCGAGGCGGCGGCGCAATTCGGCATTCCTCCCATCAAGGACTTCAACACCGGCGACAACGAGGGCTCCTGCTATTTCCACGTCAACCAGAAGCGCGGGCGGCGCTGGTCGGCGGCGCGCGGGTTCCTTAAGCCGATCCTGCACCGGCAGAACCTGCGGCTGGAAACCGGCTGCCTGGTCGAAGGTCTGACGTTCGAGGGCAAGCGCGCCGCCGGCGTGCGCTGGCGGCAGGAGGGCGTGCAACGTTCGGCGCGCTGCCGCGGCGAGATCGTGATGGCGGCCGGCTCGATCGGCTCGCCGCAGATCATGATGCTGTCCGGCGTGGGGCCGGCGGCGCAACTTGCGCAATTCGGCATCCCCGTCGTGCTCGACAAGCCCGGCGTCGGCGCCAACCTGCACGACCATTTGCAATTGCGCATGATCTACAAGGTGACCGGCATCACCACGCTGAACGAGATGTATTCCTCGCTGCTGGCGCGCGCCTGGATGGGCGTCAACTATGCCTTGTTCCGGCGCGGGCCTTTGACCATGGCGCCGTCGCAGCTCGGCGCCTTCACCAAATCCGATGCCATGCAAGATCGCGCCAATCTGCAGTATCACATCCAGCCGCTGTCGCTCGACAAGTTCGGCGATCCCTTGCATCCGTTCCCGGCCTTTACCATCAGCGTCACCAATGTGCGGCCGACAAGCCGCGGCAGCCTGACCTTGAAGTCGACAGACCCGGCAACGGCGCCCGCCATCCATCCGAACTATCTGGCGACGCCGGAGGACAAGCGTGTCGCCGCCGATGCGATCCGCGTCACGCGCAAAATCGTGGCGCAGCCGGCGCTGCAGCCCTATTCGCCGGTCGAATATCTACCGGGCGCGCAGGTCCGCGATGACGACGAGGCGGGCCTGGTCAAGGCTGCCGGCGACATCGGCACCACCATTTTCCATCCCGTCGGTACCGCCCGCATGGGCCGCGCCGACGACGCCAATGCGGTGGTCGACGCGCGGCTGCGCGTGATCGGCATCGACGGTTTGCGGGTGGCGGACGCTTCGGTGATGCCCTCGATCACGTCCGGCAACACCAATTCGCCGACCATGATGATCGCGGAAAAGGGCGCCGCCATGATCTTGGAGGATCGGCCGCGCTGAACGTCAACATGAGGATCACAGGAGGGGTGTCATGAATCTCGTCGAGCGTGTCAAAGCGATCCTGCTGCAGCCGAAATCCGAATGGCCGGCGATCGAACGCGAGCCGGGCGACGCCGGATATCTGTTCACGAACTATGTCTGCATCGTCTCCGCCATCCCGCCGGTGTGCGCGTTCATCGGCACCGCCATACTCGGCCTCGGAATTGCAAGCGGATTGGCCTACGCGGTGGTCACCTATGTATTGGGCTTGGCCGGCGTCTTCGTGATGGCCTACGTCATCGACTTCCTGGCCGGAGTATTCGGCGCGCAAAAGAATTTCAACAGCGCGCTGAAAGTGGCGGCCTACGCGCCGACCGCGGCCTGGATTGTCGGCGTCTTCGGCCTTGTTCCGTTTCTCGGCGTCCTCAGCATCCTCGGACTCTACAGCCTGTATCTGCTGCACACCGGGATCGCCGCACTGATGAAGCCGCCGGCCGACAAGGCGCTGATCTACACGATCGCCGTCGTGGTCTGCATCGTCGTGGTATGGTTCGTCGCCATCAGCATCGTCGGCGCCATATTCGGACTTGGGATGATGGGCCGATATTAGGCTAAGGCAGCGCCTTCAGGTGCCGGATCGGCCTACCCGGCGCGATCGCCTGCGCGGCGGCGACGATGGCGTTGGCGTCGATGCCGTAGTGCCGGTAGAGTTCGGCGAGCGAGCCGGTCTGGCCGAAATGCTCGACCCCGAGCGCGCGCGTGCGATGGCCGGCGACCGCGCCGAGCCAGGCGAGCGTCGCCGGATGGCCGTCGAGCACGCTGACGATGCCGCAATGGGTTGGCACGTCGGCCAATAGCCGCTCGATATGCGAGCGAGCATGCACGAGCCCGCGCTCGCGCGCGCGCTGCGCCGCGGTCCAGCCGGCATTGAGCCGGTCGGCCGAGGTGACGGCGAGCAGGCCGACATCGCGGCGATCCTCCGCCATCAGGCCGACGGCCTCGATCGCTTCCGGCGCGATGGCGCCGGTATAGGCGACGATCACCTGCGCGTTCGGCCCGGGCAAGCGCTGCCAATAAGCGCCGTCGACGATCTGCTGCGCCAGCTCGCCCGTCATCTTGCGCTCGATCTGCTCGATCGGCCGCGTCGACAGCCGCAAGTAAACCGAGCCGCCGGTTTCGTCGCGCAGCCAGTTGCGCTCGGACGGCGCGGCGTCGCTATCCTTTTGGATATAGGCGAAGGCCCAGCGCAGGATCACCGCCAGCTCGTCGACATAGGCCGGCTCGAACGCCGCCAAGCCGTCCTGCGCCAGGCCGATCAAAGGTTCGGCAATGGACTGGTGCGCGCCGCCTTCGCCGGCCAGCGTGATGCCTGACGGCGTCGCCACCAGAATGAAGCGCGCATCCTGGTAGCAGGCGTAATTGAGCGCATCGAGCCCGCGCGCGATGAAGGGATCGTACAGCGTGCCGATCGGCAGCAGCCGCTCGCCGTTGATCGAGTGCGACAGGCCGAGCGCCGACAGCAAAATGAACAGGTTCATCTCGGCGATGCCGAGCTCGATGTGCTGGCCCTTGGGCGAGAATTCCCAATTGAAGGTGGACGGAATGTGCTCGCTCTTGAAGGTGTCGGCCATCGCCTCGCGCGCGAACAGGCCGCGGCGGTTCACCCAGGGCCCGAGATTGGTCGAGACCGTCACGTCGGGCGAGGTGGTGACGATGCGGCGCGTGAAATTGTCGTCGCCGCGGCCGATTTCGTTGAGCAGCGCGCCGAAGCCGGTCTGCGTCGCCATCGTCGGCTGGATCGTCACCGGCAAAGTCTCCGGCACCTCGATCGCCGGCGCGCTCAGCCGCCGCGCCTTGCCGGCGGCGAACGGGACGCGGTCGAGAAATTTTTGCAATTGCTCCGCCGGCAGCGCGAGGCCTTCGAACCTGTCCCATTCGTGACCGGGGCGCACCGCCATGGCCTGGCGGAACACCTCCATCTGCGCCGGCGTCATCAGGCCGGCGTGATTGTCCTTGTGGCCGGCAAAGGGCAGGCCGAAGCCCTTGACGGTGTAGGCGATGAAGCAGGTCGGCCGCTCGCTGTCGGCCTTGTGGAAGGCGTCGAGCAAAGACGGCAGGTCGTGGCCGGCGAGATTGTTCATCAGCGCGGCCAGCTCGCCGTCGGAGCGCTTTCCGATCAGCCGGCTGACTTCGCCCTGGTCGCCGATCTCGTCATTGAGCCGCTTGCGCCAGGCGGCGCCGCCGGCAAACACCAGCGCCGAGTAGAGCGGGTTGGGGCAGCTATCGATCCACTGCCGCAGTTTTTCGCCGCCCGGCTCCTTGAACGCCGCCTGCTGCAGCGAGCCGTATTTCAGGATCACCACGTCCCAGCCGAAATTCTTGAACAGCTGCTCGTAGCGCTCCCACAGGCCCTCGCGCACCACGGCATCGAGGCTCTGCCGGTTGTAGTCGATGATCCACCAGCAATTGCGCAGGCCCTGTTTCCAGCCTTCGAGCAGCGCCTCGAAAATGTTGCCTTCGTCCAGCTCGGCGTCGCCGACCAGCGCCACCATGCGCCCCTCGGGACGGTTCAAGCCCCAGCCATGCGCGCGCACATAGTCCTGCACCAGCGAGGAGAACAACGTCTGCGCCACGCCGAGGCCGACCGAACCGGTGGAGAAGTCGACGTCGTCGGCGTCCTTGGTGCGCGAGGGGTAGCTCTGCGCGCCCTTGTAGCCGCGGAACGCCTGCAATCTCTCTTGGGTCTGCCGGCCGAAGAGATATTGGATGGCGTGGAAGATCGGCGAGGCGTGCGGCTTCACCGCCACGCGGTCGGCGGGCTTGAGCACGTCGAGGTAAAGCGCCGTCATGATGGTGGCGAGCGAAGCCGACGAGGCCTGGTGGCCGCCGACTTTCAGCCCGTCGGAATTTTCGCGCAGATGATTGGCGTTGTGGATGGTCCAGCTCGCCAGCCAGAGGATCTTCTTTTCCAGTTCGCGCAAGGTCGCGATCTTGTCGGTCATGGCGCTATTTATACACCAATTTGCATTCCTTGATCCTCATCCTGAGGAGCCGCGCGAAGCGCGGCGTCTCGAAGGATGTGGCCCTCATGGTTCGAGACGCGTTGCTTTGCAACGCTCCTCACCATGAGGGATCTAGGTTCAACGCACCACGGCGTTCGGATTGGCCGGCGCGTCGAGCACGTTTTTGCAGGCCGGCGGCAGGTCGGCGAGCGTCAGCGCCCTGGGCGGTTTGGCCGGCTTCGGCGACGGCCTCGGATGCAAGACGGAATCCTTGAACCAGAAAGCCAGCTCCTTGGCGCTGCAGCCGTCGCCCGCCGGCACCGGCGCCTGCTTGCGGCAGTTCGGCGAATCGGCCGGACATTTCAAGCGCACATGGATGTGGTCGGCGTGCCCGTACCAGGGCCGCACCTTGGCCATCCAGGCGTCGTGGCCCTTGTTCTCGACGCGGCACAGTTCCTTCTTGATCGCGGCATTGGCCAGCACGCGCTCGACCTCGGGCTGCTCCGCCGCGGTCTTGATGAAGGCGACGACCTGCGGCGTCCAGGTCTGCGGATTGACGTGCTTGCCGTCGGCCGCGACCAGATTGGTGGCCGAGATGTCCTCGCGCTCTTTCTTGCTCAGCTCGTGATCGGGCTCCGGCATGAACCAGATGTCGACGTCGAGCCCGATCTGGTGGCTCATATGGCCGAACGGCAGCGGCCCGCCGCGCGGCTGCGCCATGTCGCCGATCAGGATGCCCTTCCAGCCGGTGGCCTTGGCGGCGAGCGGCGCGAACTTTTGCAGGAAATGAATCAATTCCGGATGGCCCCAATTGCGATTGCGCGACAGCCGCATCACCTGCCAGTTGGGGCCGTCCACCGGGAGTTCGACCCCGCCTTGCAGACAGCCGCGCGGGTAATAGCCGATGGCCATCGCCTTGCCGAGGCTCGGCAGCTTCTTTTCCGAGAACAGGACCTTGGCCGGCAGTTTTTGCTCGGCGATCGCGGGCTTGGCCGGCGGCATCGGCGCGGTGACGGCGGGCGCCGGCGTGCCGCTTCGGCGCCTGCGCGCGGCCGCTGCCGGCGAAAGCGCCGCTCAACGCGAGCGACAGAGCGAATATGGCGATGATTCGAACGGTCATGATGCTTCCGATCTAGCGATTCCGGCTGCGCCTGTCAGGTTAAATGCTCGGCGCGGTAACCAAAATCGCGGGATTTTATGCAAAGTTCAATAATTCTTGCCAAAATGACGCCGCATTTCGCCCTGGGGGGAACTCGCGATGCCGCGTCATGTCGTTGCCGTTGCCGCTATCGCCGTTCTGCTTGGCGGGCTTGCACCCGCGCAGGCCGGCATCGTCGTGACCGTCGACAAATCGGCGCAAGAGCTGTCGGTCACGGTCGACGGCGCTCAGCGCTATCACTGGCCGGTGTCGACCGCGCGCATGGGCTACCGCACGCCCAACGGCACCTACAAGCCGCAGCGGCTGGCGCGCAAATGGTATTCGCGCGAATACGACTGGTCGCCGATGCCCTATTCGATCTTTTTCGACGAGGGCTACGCCATCCACGGCTCTTACGAGATCTCGCGTCTCGGCCGGCCGGCCTCGCATGGCTGTATCCGTCTGCACCCGGATAACGCCGCGCTGCTGTTCGCGCTGGTGAAGGAGCGCATGGCCGACACCACCATCGTGGTGACCGGCGAGCGGCCGCAGAAGGCGCGCGCGCGCGCGGACGATGACGCGCACGAAGTCCGCCGGCAGCGCGTGCATCGCGTCCATCGCGAGCGGCGCGAGGCGCCGCGCGAAGCCGAATTCGCCGAGCGCAATGGCTGGCACAACAGCTGGCATGATTCCTCCGGCGACCGCCGCGGCCAGCAGACGTTCTTCTTGTTCGGCCCGCCGCCCACCGCCCGCTGAGCGCTGCGCCATCTCCTCATGGTGAGGAGCGCCGCCATAGCAGGCGCAGCCTGCGTAGACTTGGCTGCGATGCGGCGCGTCTCGAACCATGAGGCCGCCTTCATCCTTCGAGATGCCGCGCTCACGCGCGGCTCCTCAGGATGAGGCGGAGAAAGCCAACGCTCCGCCGGCCCTATTCTTTACGGCGCGGGACACGCCGGCGTCTCGTTTTCCGTTCCCCGCACGGGGAATGGAGCGCCGAGAGGGGCGCCCGGGCGCTGGCGAAGCGCCCTTTGGCGGGTTTGGCGCAACCCGCCGCGCGCCTTGGCGAGGCGCGCGCCCGCTTGGCGAAGCGGGCTGCGCCCCCCTTGGCGCTCCATCCGTCAAACTTGCGCAGTCTGCGCAAGCTTGACTGCGGTGCGCATTGTCGGCGCACCGCGCCTTGTTCGGTCGTCGCAACGCCACTCGAGATGACGCGCGCTGCGAACAAGGTGGATGCTAGATATTTGATTATAGGAATAAAGTCAAGACCATCAATGTCGTCCCGGGCGAGCGCAAAGCGCGAGGCCCGGGACCCATACGCCGTGCTCTATCGAAAGGCTGCGGCGTATGGGTCCCCGCCTTCGCGGGGACGACAGATAGAGGTGCTGCGCTAAACATCCACCTTCAACGCCGCGATGAACGCTCACCGCACGGAATGTCGACCTTGCCGAATTGCCGCATGCGTTGCTTGCCTTCTCTTCTCGCTCGTCGAGCAGCTTGCGTTTGCGCGTGGCGCCGCCGCTCAATACCCCATGCGGGCATACATTCGCGCGGCGATCGCGGTGAGCAGCGCCGTTGCCGCCAAGAGGACGCCGAAATCGATCGCGAATCCATAGTCCGAGACGCCCTTGATCAGCATCAACGCCCTGAGAATATCGACCTCATAGGTGAGCGGATTGACGTGCGAGACGACCCTCAACCAATCCGGCATCAGCGACAATGGATAGATGGCATTGCTGGCGAAGAAGATCGGCATGGTCAGCACCTGGCCGATCCCCATGAAGCGCTCGCGCGTCTTGACGATGCAGGCGATGATCAGCGACAGCGTCGAGAACAGCGCCGAACCGAGCACGATGGCGGCGGCGACGCCGAGAATATTAAGGGGATGCAGATCGATGCCGACGCCGAGCAGGAGCGCAAGCAGGTAGACGATCAACGCTTGCGACAAGGCCCGCACGCCGGCCGACAGCGCCTTGCCGAGCACCAGCGCCGAACGCGGCGCCGGGCTGACGAGATAACGCTGCAAGACGCCGAGATCGCGCTCCCAGATCGCGGATATTCCATAGAAGATCGCGACGAACAAGGCGCTCTGCGCCAGGATTCCGGCGGCGAGGAAATCGAGATAGGGAATATTGCCCGGGGCGACGCCGCGGACCCGCGCCATGACCTCGCCGAACAGCATCAGCCACAAGACCGGCTGCACCGCGCGGGTCAGCAGCTCGAGCGGATCGTGATAGAGCTTCTGCACCTCGGCCGCGGCCACCGCCATGGTCTGGGTTGCATAGTCGCCGAGCGCCTGCCCGAACGACCGGTCAGCCATGCTCCCTGGCTGCGCGGCGGTCTCGCCTGACTTGGCCATAGTTTCCCTCGGTTTCCGTCTCGCTTGTTGCGGTGACCAGCCCGATGAAGACGTCATCGAGCGTGGCATCGGGGCCGACGCGCGCTTTCAATTCGGCGGGCGTGCCGACGGCGACAATGCGGCCGCGGTCGATGAGCGCAATGCGGTCGCAGAACTTGTCGACTTCGTCCATGTGATGCGAGGTCACGACCATCGTGCGATGGAACCGGTCCCTGAGATCGAGCACCCGCTCCCAGACCACCTCGCGCGCGGCCGGGTCGAGCCCGACGGTGGGCTCGTCGAGAAACAGCACGGGTGGACGATGCAGCAGGCACTGCGCGATTTCGAGCCGCCGGATCATGCCGCCGGAATAGTGGCCGGCAAGATGATGAGCCACCTCCGCAAGCCCCATCCGAGCGAGCGCCCGCGTGACGCGTTCTTTTCGCTCCTGTCGGGGAACGCCGTAGAGGCGGGCGGACAGCAGCATGTTTTCGTAGCCGGTGAGCGAACCGTCGGCCGACAGAAGCTGCGGGATATAGCCGATTTGCCGGCGCACATCGGCGGGCTGGCTGACGATATCGTAGCCGGCGATCGCGGCCGATCCGGACGTCGGCGGCAGCAGCGTCGTCAGCATTTTGATCAGCGTGCTCTTGCCCGCGCCATTCGGGCCGATCAGGCCGAAAATCTCTCCCCGATAGATGGTCAGCGTGACGCCATTGACGGCCGTCAGATCGCCAAATGTCCGGGTGAGCGCATGGATCTCGACCGTCGCAACATTTTGGGCGGGAGCGTTCGCATTGTCGTCGAGCATGGACCCAAATCCTCACGCGCCCCACAGCAAGTGTCTTGCAAAGCTAGCACCGTTCAGCGCCCTCACACATCCACCTTCAGCGCCGCGATGAACGCCTCCTGCGGGATGTCGACCTTGCCGAATTGCCGCATGCGTTTTTTGCCTTCCTTCTGGTGAGGAGGTTTGGTTAGTGTTGTTAATGTGGGATTGCGTTGGCTATTGGCTTACGTAAAATGGGCAAATCATTCCGCGCGGGCTTTTACACGATGATTTTGGATCGTCTCTATCAATCGACTAAAGACGAGTTGATTTATCACTACTGTCGTGCGGAGGCATTCCTGGAGATCATAAGAACTCGAACTATGTGGTTGAGCGCTTACTACGTATTAAACGACACTACAGAACGAAAGTGGGGCTATTTAGTATTTACGAAGGTTGCCAAGCAGTTGCAGGAAGAAGTTGGCAAAGAATTCATCGGTCGAATAATGCCAATGATCAATACCGCGTACTTCAACTCAGTACTGATGGTCTCTTCCTATTCACTTGACGCGGACTTGCTAAGCCAATGGCGAGCATATGGTGACGATGGTCGCGCATCGCAATTGGTTTTTCACGCAGTTAATGCATATGCCTGCAAAAAAGCTGCGCGTTCTATACGACGAGGAAGCTCAAATTCGAGAGTTAACTGGAAATATGAAACATACCTACGAATACGAAAAGTCAATCGGATTCAAGTTCGACGATCAGTTTCAAACTCATTGGTTCAACATAGGATTGGACCTTTGCGCGTATAAAAATCCGGCATTTAGAGAGGAGAAGGAAATTCGTCTCGCTCACATGTCTGGGCTGGTTCCACAAGGTAAGTCACAAACGCTCATTCCGCTTGGCGCACGCGACCAAGATGGAAAAAGATTGTCTTCTCCAATTGAGATCAATTTCCGAGTTAGTAATGGTGTAGTTGTTCCATATGTAGCTTTAGACTACACGAATGGGGGTGCGAATTCTCCGATCAAGGAGATCGTTCTGGGACCCCGAAATGAAAACTCGGTAATCGAACATTGAAATTTTTCTTAACGTAAAAGATATGATTGATGTTCGCGTACGGCGATCGAGTGTTCCTTATACATGAACTGGATAAAAAAGCCGCGTACATTTTCTACACATCCACCTTCAAAAAAAAATTTAGCGCCGCGATGAACGCTTCCTGCGGGATGTCGACCTTGCCGAACTGCCGCATGCGTTTCTTGCCTTCCTTCTGCTTGTCGAGCAGCTTGCGTTTGCGCGTGGCGTCGCCGCCGTAGCATTTGGCGGTGACGTCCTTGCGGAAGGCGCGCACGGTCTCGCGCGCGATGATCTTGCCGCCGATCGCCGCCTGGATCGGCACCTGGAACATGTGCGGCGGGATCAGCTCTTTGAGCTTCTCCGCCATGGCGCGGCCGCGGCTCTCGGCGCGGGTGCGATGCACCAGCATGGCGAGCGCGTCGACCGGCTCGCCGTTGACCAGCATCTGCAGCTTGACCAGATCGGCTTCCTTGTAGTCGGTGAGGTGATAGTCGAACGAGGCGTAGCCGCGCGACACCGATTTGAGCCGGTCGTAGAAATCGAACACCACCTCGTTGAGCGGCAGGTCGTATTTCACCATGGCGCGGTTGCCGACGTAGGTAAGCTCCTTCTGCGCGCCGCGGCGGTCCTGGCAGAGCTTCAAGACCGAGCCGAGATATTCGTCCGGCGTCAAAATCGTCGCCTCGATCCACGGCTCGTCCATTTGCAGGATTTGCGTCGGGTCCGGCATGTCGACCGGATTGTGGATTTCGAGCTCGCGGCCGTCGCGCAGCTTGATCTTGTAAATCACCGAGGGCGCGGTCGCGATCAGATCGAGATTGAACTCGCGCGACAGTCGCTCCTGGATGATTTCGAGATGCAACAGGCCGAGGAAGCCGCAGCGGAAGCCGAAGCCGAGCGCGGCGGAGGTTTCCATCTCGTAGGAGAAGCTGGCGTCGTTGAGCCGCAGCTTGCCCATGGCGGCGCGCAGGTCCTCGAAATTGGCGGCATCGACCGGAAACAGGCCGCAGAACACGACGGGAATCGCCGGGCGGAAGCCGGGCAGCATCTCGGTGACCGGCTTGCGGTCGTCGGTGATGGTGTCGCCCACGCGAGTGTCGGCGACCTCCTTGATCGAGGCGGTGATGGCGCCGATCTCGCCGGGGCCGAGTTCGTCGACAGGCGTCAGCTTGGGCAGGAACACACCGGTGCGGTCGACGTCATAGGCGGCATTGGTGCCCATCATGCGGATGCGCTGGCCCTTCTTCAGGGTGCCGTCGACGATGCGCACCAGCACGACCACGCCGAGATAGGCGTCGTACCAGCTATCGACCAAGAGCGCCTTGAGCGGCGCCTCGCGGTCGCCTTTCGGCGACGGCAGGCGGGTGACGATGGCTTCGAGCACCGCGGGAACGTTTTCGCCGGTCTTGGCCGAGATCTTGATCGCGTTCGAGGCATCGAGGCCGATCACGTCCTCGATCTGCTTCTTGACCGCTTCCGGGTCGGCCGCCGGCAGGTCGACCTTGTTGAGCACCGGCACGATCTCGTGCCCGGCGTCGATGGCGTGATAGACATTGGCGAGCGTCTGCGCCTCGACGCCTTGGCTGGCGTCCACCACCAAAAGCGAGCCCTCGCAGGCGGCGAGCGAGCGGTTGACCTCATAGGCAAAGTCGACGTGTCCGGGGGTGTCGATCAGATTGAGGATGTAGTCCTTGCCGTCGCGCGCCTTGTAATTGAGCCGCACGGTCTGCGCCTTGATGGTGATGCCGCGCTCGCGCTCGATGTCCATGGAATCGAGCACCTGCTCCTTCATCTCGCGCTCTTCCAGCCCGCCGGTGAGCTGAATCAGCCGGTCGGCGAGCGTCGACTTGCCGTGGTCGATATGCGCGACGATGGAGAAATTGCGGATATTCTGGATCGGGACCGAAGTCATGGCGCGGCAGATAACACTCGCCGCCAGCGCCTTCAAGCCAACCGGGTCGGAACGAGCGTGGCATGCGCCTTCCCATATCGAGGCCGCCGTGGCATAGCCCTGCCACGTGCTACAACAACCATGGCGCAGGACCTGATCGGTACCGTATGCAGGCGGGAAGCGGAATCATGGGTCGTCTGACCATCTGGCTGCGTCTGCGCAATGCGGAGCTCAAATCCCGCATCCGCGGGCTGGCACGCCGTTGGCTGCGCAAGGTAATCGAGCTCGCGATTCACGACCTCGACCTCATGAACAGCATGCGCGACGTGACGTCCTCCGCGGCCTTTGAGGCCGAGCACCTAAAAGACGCGGCTGCATTCATCCACCGCATCCAGCTCCAGCGCTGGATTGCCCGCAACGCACCGTTGACCGGCAACCTGTTCCTGGAATTCGGCGTCTACAAGGGGGACTCAATCAATCGTTTCGCCGAACTCAAGCCGAACGTGACTTGGCACGGGTTCGATTCCTTCGTTGGATTGCCGGAAGCGTGGAATCCGGGCTCCAAGACCGGAGCCTTCAGCCGAGGCGGCGTGCTGCCGCCGGTCCACATCAACGTCAAACTGATCAAGGGATTTTTCGAGCAGACGCTTCCGGACTTCGTCGCCGCGCATCGAGGCGAGACGATCGCTATCATGCACATCGACTGCGACGTCTATAGCGCGACCAAAACGGTGCTGTCGCTGACGCGGCCACTACTCAAACCCGGCACGGTCATCATATTCGATGAGTTGATCAACCATCAAAATTGGCAGAACGGCGAGTACAAAGCGCTTATGGAATTCGCCGCCGAGCAGAAGCTGCGCTTTGAATATTTCGCCTATGCGCGTAACGGCGGCCAGGTCGCGATCAAAGTCGTCGGATTTGCGGAAGCGGATGGCGCAACGCCGGTCAGTCGAGCCGGTTGATGCCGCGGGCCGCTTCCAGTCGAATTGTGCGGCGGCTCGATGCCTTGCGGCAGGCGTTGATCGATCCGGCGCGGCGCGAGCGCGCCGTGCTCATCTCGCTCGCGGTCTACATGGTGCTGTGGACGATCTACGGCACCATCGCCAAGGTGAGCCAGGGCCTGCATCCCGACATGACCGAGTTGATCGCGTGGTCGTGCGATCTGGCCTGGGGTTACAAGCATCCGCCGTTCGCTGCGGCAATCGTGCGACTGTGGTTCAGCATCTTTCCGGTGGCCGAATGGTCCTATTACCTCCTGGCCATGCTGATGCCGACCATCGCGTTGTGGATCGTGTGGCGGCTTTCCGCCGACTATCTCACGATCGAGAAGCGCGTGTTCGGACTCGCGCTGCTCATGTTCGTGCCGTTCTTCAATTTCCAAGCCCTGAAGTTCAACGTAAACACGGTGCTGATGCCGGCCTGGGCGGCGGCGACGTTCTAGTTCCTGCGCTCGTACAAGACGCGCAGCGCGCTTTATGCCACGCTCGCCGGCATCGGCGCAGCGGCCTGCATGCTGGGCAAATACTGGTCGGTATTCCTGCTGGCCGGCCTTGCGGTGGCCGCGCTGATCGACTGCCGCCGCGCCGTCTATTTCCGCTCGGCGGCGCCCTGGATCACGGTGATCGTCGGGCTCGTCGTCATCGCGCCGCATCTCGTCTGGCTGTCGGAGCACTTCGCCGAGCCGTTCGCCTACGTCATGCACACACACGGCGACAAATCGTTCGTCGCGACCGCGGTCGGCGCGCTTGGCTATCTCGCCGGCGCGCTCGGCTATGTGGCCGTGCCGGTGATTGCGGTGCTCATTGCGGCGCGGCCGCGCCGCGCCAAGCTGGCCGATATGATCTGGCCGAGCGATGATAACCGTCGCCTCGCAGCGGCCGCGTTCTGGGCGCCGTTGCTGCTGCCGGCCATCGCCGCGCCGGCGAGCCGCATCGAAATCGCTTCGTTGTGGTCGATGTCGGCCTGGACCTTGTTGCCGGTGCTGCTGTTGTCGCCGCCGACGGTGAGCATCGACGCCACCGACCTCCGGCGTGTGCTCGCCGCTGCTGTGGCGATCCCTTTCATCATGCTGGCCATGTCGCCCGCGATCGCCATCATCGCCCAGCGCAGCGGTCCGCCGCCGAATTCGGCGCAGGCCGCGCTGCTGGCCGGCGAGCTGGAGCGGCTTTGGCATCAGACGACCCCGTTGCCGTTGAAATTTGTCGGCGGCCCCAGCTATCTGGCCGACGGCGTTGCCACTTATGCGGTCGAGCGGCCGCGGGTGTTGACCGAAATGCCGCAGCCGGATGCGGCCGAGCTTGCGCGCAGCGGTATGGCGATCGTCTGTTTTGCCGGAGATACCGGCTGCCTCGACCGAGCCGGCGCCGCCGCTGCGGCAAGCCGTCGCGTCGAAACCGAGATCGTGCGCAATTTTCTCCGGTTTCCCGGTAAGCCGCAGCGCTATACGATCATCATTGTGCCACCGCGGCCCTGAACCGCCGCCATTCGTTGATGCAGCAGAACGCCGCCGATGAGCCTTTCCAATAAGCTCGATGCGCTCCGTCTGCCGCGTTTGCGGCTCCTGGCGATCGAGCGGCTGGTCGACGCGCTCACCGACCCGACGCGGCGCGAACGCGCGATGCTCGTCGTCCTCGCGGGCTACGTCGTGGTCTGGACGCTCTACGCCGTCATCGCCAAAGCCAGCCAGGACATGCAGTGCGATGCCGCGGAACTGGTGGTGTGGTCGCATCATCTCGCGCTCGGCTATTCCAAGCATCCGCCGCTTGCGGCCTGGCTGGTGCGCGCGTGGTTCACGATCTTTCCGCTGCGCGATTGGTCCTACTATCTGTTCGCCATCGCCTACGCGACGGTCGGACTGTGGGTGGCGTGGCGTCTCTACGCGCGCTTTCTTGCGCCGGACAAGCGCCTCGTCGCGCTCGCCTGCCTGACGCTGGTGCCGTATTTCAATTTCCACGGCATCCGTTTCGATCACAACGCGGTACTCGGACCGCTGTGGGCCGCAACCGCGCTCTGCTTCATCCGTTCGTTCGACACGCGCGAGCGCGGCTGGGCGGCACTCGCCGGCGCGGCGGCGGCCGCCGCGATGCTCGGCAAATACTGGTCGATCTTCCTGCTCGCCGGTCTTGCGCTGGCCGCGCTCGCCGACACGCGACGCGCGCTCTATTTCCGCTCCGCCGCGCCGTGGATCACGATCGGTGTCGGCGCGCTGTTGCTGGCGCCGCATCTTGTCTGGCTGGTGCAGCACAATTTCATGCCGCTCACTTATGCAATCGGCGCGCACAGCGTGAAAACGTTTGGCGATACGATCCTAACCGCGGGCCGCTATCTGTTCGGCGGTCTCGGCTACGCGGCGGCGCCCACGCTCATTGTGCTGGCTCTGACGCGCCCGCGCGGCGCGGTCTTGGCCGACATGCTGCTGCCGCAGACGCCCGAGGGGCGCTTCGTCGCGGTGACATTCTGGACGACCCTGTCGCTGCCAATTTTTGTCGGGCCGCTTCTTGACGTCGATCTCAACCCGATTTGGACGCTGCCGAGTCTCATTCTCTTCCCGGTGATTGTGCTGTCGCCGCCCTCGCTCGTGCCCAGCCGGCAGGCGGTGGTCGCCGTGACGACGATTGCCGTCGCGTTGCCGCTGGCGATGCTGATCGCGGCGCCGGCGATCGCCATTGCCATCCATTGCGCCGGTCCCGATCCGGTTTTGGCGCATGCCAAGCTCTTGGCCGACCGTATCGAACAGGAATGGCGACGCACCAGCGATCGCCCGCTGCGGATTGTCGGTGGCGACTATGGTATTGCCAACGCCACGGCCTTCTATTTGCCGGACCATCCAGTGCCTTATCCGGTGTTGGAGCCGGAAACCGCGCCTTGGGTGACGCCCGCGGTCATCGCCCGCGATGGCGGCGTCATGATGTGTGAATTGTCTCCGGGCGCCCACGACTGCACACCGCTGGGCCAGCAGGCGATGGATAAAGCGATTGTCCACAATCCGCCGCCGCGCCACGTCGAGATGACGCTCACGCGCAACTTTCTCGGCATCGCCGGCAAGCCGCAACGTTACCTGATCCTGATCGTACCGCCGGCGAAGTAAATCGTCTGCGGCGCTGACTGTTCGCTTCTAGTACCGGTAATGATCGCTCTTGAATGGGCCTTCTTGCGGCACGCCGATATAGGCCGACTGCTTGTCGGAGAGCTTGGTCAGCTTGACGCCGATCTTGTCGAGATGCAGCCGCGCCACCTTCTCGTCGAGGTGCTTGGGCAGCGTGTAGACTTGGTTCTGGTACTTGCCGGGATTGGTCCACAGTTCGATCTGCGCCAGCGTCTGGTTGGTGAAGGACGACGACATCACGAACGACGGATGCCCCATGGCGTTGCCGAGGTTCACCAAGCGCCCTTCCGACAACAGGATGATGCGTTTGCCGTCGGCGAACTCGACTTCGTCCACCTGCGGTTTGATGTTGTGCCATTTCAGATTGCGCAAGCTGGCGATCTGGATCTCCGAGTCGAAGTGGCCGATGTTGGCGACGATGGCGCGGTGCTTCATCTTGCGCATGTGCTCGATGGTGATCACGTCGACATTGCCGGTGGCGGTAACGAAGATGTCGGCGCGCGGCGCCGCCTCTTCCATGGTCACGACTTCGTAGCCTTCCATCGCCGCCTGCAGCGCGCAGATCGGATCGACTTCCGACACCATCACGCGGCAGCCGGCCTGGCGTAGCGAGGCGGCCGAGCCTTTGCCGACGTCGCCGAAGCCGGCGACCATCGCGACCTTGCCGGCCATCATCACGTCGGTGCCGCGGCGGATGCCATCGACCAGCGACTCGCGGCAGCCGTAGAGGTTGTCGAATTTCGATTTGGTCACGCTGTCGTTGACGTTGATCGCCGGGAACAGCAGGCGGCCTTCCTTGGCCATCTGATAGAGCCGGTGCACGCCGGTGGTGGTTTCCTCGGTGACGCCGCGCACTTCCTTGGCGAGCTTAGTGTACCAGCCGGGCTGTTCCTTGATCCGCTTCTTGATGGCGGCGAACAGCACTTCCTCTTCCTCGTTGCCGGGATGGGCGAGCACGCCGGCATTGCTCTCGGCCTGCAGGCCGAGATGCAGCAAGAGCGTGGCATCGCCGCCGTCGTCGAGGATCATGTTGGGGAAGCCGCCGTCGTGCCACTCGAAGACACGGTGGGTGTAATCCCAGTAGTCCTTCAGGCTCTCGCCCTTGACCGCGAACACCGGCACGCCGGCCTGCGCGATCGCCGCGGCGGCGTGGTCCTGCGTCGAATAGATGTTGCACGAGGCCCAGCGCACGTCGGCGCCGAGGTGCGTGAGCGTCTCGATCAGCACCGCGGTCTGGATGGTCATGTGCAGCGAGCCGGCGATGCGCGCGCCGCGCAGCGGCTGCTCAGGCCCGTATTCCTCGCGCGTCGCCATCAGGCCGGGCATTTCGGTTTCGGCGATGGCGATCTCGTTGCGGCCCCAGGCCGCGAGCGCGATGTCCTTGACGACGTAGTCGGCGGTCTTGGCTTTCGGTTTGGCGGAAACGGTCATGACGGTCCTATACGGCACGCGTGAAAATGCTGGCGCTTGTCGGCCCGAGCCTATAACAGGCCGCCGGCGCCCCCGCAACGCATATATAAAGATTTCTTTATGTATATTCGAGCGGTTCGGCCGGCCGCCCGCAATTACCTTTCGCCCTTGCCCTGCGGGGCATCTGGCGGGTTGGCTTTGACGACGCCTGCTTTGGTCAGTGCGGCGCCGACCTGCTGCATACGGTTGATCAGGTCCACGGCGGCGAGCGGTTGCAGCACCAGGCGGCAGACCGGATAGCGACGGCCGCTCAACGCCGTATTCGGCTTCACGTCGTCCATGCGGGTGACGGCGAATTCCAGCCGCAAGGTCTGGCCGTCGAACGACAGACCGGTGATGCTGTCGGCGAACGTCTCCAGGCAATCGGCCCGGTCGAGATAACGGATGACGGCGGCGGGCCGCTGCGCGGCTGCGGCCGGCTTTTTTTCGTCGTCCTTTTTGTCGATCATGCTTGCTCTCGCCCGCGCCGCTCGATGGGCGCCCAGCCCATGCTAGCACAGTGGCGGGGTGGTGAACGGCCGGCAGTGAGCCCGCGCCGCGTTTAATCTTCTTCGCCGAAACGCGCGGCGATCAGCGCGCACAGCGCATCCACCGCCGCCGCCGCCTCTTTGCCGGTCGCCGAGATGGTGATGCTGATGCCCGGCCCCGCCGCCAGCATCATCAGGCCCATAATCGAGGTGCCGCCGACGCTTTCCTGACCGCGGGTCACGGTGATAGCGGCGTCAAATTGTTCGGCGCACTGCACGAATTTGGCCGAGGCGCGGGCGTGCAGGCCCTTCTTGTTGATGATCTCGATCTCGCGCACGACGGCGGTGGAACTATCCTGGGGGACATCGCCGTCCGCTTGAACGGGGCCGTTCATTTACCGGTGAGCACCCGGCTGGCGATCGTGCAATATTTGCGTCCGGCTTCCTGGGCGGCGGCCACCGCCTGTTCGAGCGGGCAGGTTTCGCGCACCTTGGCGAGCTTGATCAGCATCGGCAGATTGATGCCGGCCAGCACCTCGACCTTGGGCTGGCTCATGACTGAAATGGCGAGATTGGAGGGGGTGCCGCCGAACATGTCGGTGAGGATGGCGACCCCGTCGCCTGAGTCCACCCGCTTGACCGCATCGAGAATATTCTTGCGGCACTGCTCGACGTCGTCGTCGGGGCCGATGGTGACCGCCTCGATCTGGCGCTGGGGGCCTACCACATGCTCCAGCGCTGAGCGGAACTCGATGGCGAGCCGCCCATGGGTCACAAGTACGAGGCCGATCATCCCGAACTCCTCGCGGGCGCTACGCTGCACCGCACGAATGGGCGCGCATTGAGGCCCATTCGAAGGCCCGTTGCAAGGGCCAGCCTCGCTATATAAGCGCTCTGCTGCACTGCGAAAAGGTGGGGCCAAAGGGGGGCTCTGAAGTGTCCGTTTTCGGCGCCGGCGATCCTAGGCCTGTTATGGTTAATTTTTTCAACCACGCGGCGGGAGCCGGGGGTTAGCCTAGTTGCGGGCCTGAGGTCAAATGCCGGCCGGCGGCGCCTTCAGGAAGGCCAGCACCATGGCCAGCGCCGGCACGCCGGGTGCGACGGCTAGCCGCGGCAGCAAAACCCCGCCAATGGCGGTCTTTCCGGCCTCCTGCGGGTGCCGGGTGGCATCCTCGGCCGCCAAATCCACCACCAGCCCCACCGCGGCTACGCCTTCATGGGGCAGGCGCCTGATGCCGAGACCGCGGATTTCGATGAGGCCGGCGAGCTGCGCGGCTGGGCGCACCAGCAGGCATCCGGCATGGGTTTGCACATGCACCCGATCGTCGCCGACCAACCGGACGAAGGGCAGGGAGCTTTGCAACAGATCCCACGCGAGCCGCGATTTGCCTGAGCCGGCCGGACCACGGATCAGCGCGGCTTTGGGTCCGACCAGCACGGCGGAGGCGTGGATGGTTGCCGCGTCGGCCGCCATCACGTCGCCGGCAGCCGCACCACGAAGCGTGCGCCGAGCACGCGCGGCGCTTGGTCCCCTTGGCCGACGGCGGCGACGCCGGTGCGATTCTCGACCCGGATGCTGCCGCCATGGGCTTCGACGATCTGCTTGGTGATCGACAGGCCGAGACCGGAATTCTGCCCGAAGCCCTGGTGCGGGCGGTCGGTGTAGAAGCGTTCGAAGATCATATCCAGGGCTTCCGGGCGGATGCCGGGACCGTCGTCATCGACCACGATCTCCACCTCGTTCTTCAGCCGGCGGCAGGTGATGCGCACTTTGCCGCCGGGCGGCGAGAACGAGCGGGCATTGTCGATCAGATTGCTGACCACCTGACCGAGCCGCGAGTCGTGGCCCGGCACTTTGAAAACCGCCGGGCTGCCGCCTTCGAAGGCGAGCGTCACGCTGACGTCGTCGGGACGCACCTCGTTGGCGGCGGTCACCAGCGCGTCAAGCAGCTTGGCGAGATCGACGCTGCTGGCTTCCTGGCGCTGCAGCTCGGCATCGAGACGGCTGGCGTCGGAAATATCCGAGATCAGGCGGTCGAGCCGCTTCACGTCATGCTCGATCACCTCGAGCAGCCGGCGGCGGCTTTCGTCCGTCTTTGCCAGCGGCAGCGTCTCCACCGCCGAGCGCAGCGAGGTGAGCGGATTGCGCAATTCATGCGCCACGTCGGCGGCGAAGCTTTCGATCGCCTCGATGCGCGTGTAGAGCGCGTTGGTCATTTCGCGCAGCGCGCCCGACAGCTCGCCGATCTCATCGCGCCGGCGGGTGAAATCGGGGATTTCGACGCGGCTGCGGATGCGCCGGCGCACGCGCTCGGCGCCGTCGGCGAGCCGCCGCACCGGGCCGGCGATGGTGCCGGCGAGCAGCATGGAGAGCACCACCATGACGCTCGCCGCGACCAAGAATACTTTAACGATGGCGAGCCGCTCGGCCTCCACCATGTCGTCGATGTCGGCGCCTTGCGTGGACAGCATCAGCGCGCCGCGCACGGCGCGGAAGCGTTGCACCGGCACCGCGACCGAGACGATCACCTCGCCGCGGTCGTTGACCCGCACCATGCTGGCATGCAGCCCGTCGAGCGCCTGCTCGACCTCCGGATAGCCTTTGCCATTCTCCGGTCCGAGTTCCTTGTAGAGCGGCAGGTCGCCGCGTCCGAACCAGCGGCGGATGGCAATGAAGGCGCGCTCCATCAGGCCGGGATTTTCGGCGTCCGGCGGCGGCAGGTCGAAACGCAACACGTCGCCGCGGCCGTACAGATTGCGGCTGTCGAGGATCAGCACGCCGTCGCGGTCGTAGATGCGCGCGCGCGTCTTGGTCGGCGACACCAGCCGGCGCAACACCGGCGCCACCCGCTCCGGGTTGATCGGAAATTCGATGCCGGCTTGCGCTTCGTCGGAGGGCCCATAGCTTTCGCCCGCTTGCAATTCCAGCAGCCGTTCGGGATCGATGGTGACCGCGTCGCTTTCCACGGTCGCTGAGGCGGCGATCGCGCCGGCGATGATCTCGCTCTGCACCAGGAGGCTCTGCACGCGCGCATCGATCAAGCCGGCGCGGAACTGCGAGAGATAGAGCACGCCGGTGACCAGCGCGACCAGGCCGGTGAGATTGAGGAAGACGATGCGGCGGGTGAGGCTGGAGAAGCTTTGCGAAACGAAAAATTGCCAGGCCGAACGCAGCGGGCGCCGGATCGCGTCGAAGCGCTTGCGCTCGGGACGCGGGATTTCCTTGCCGGGCCTTTCGGCCTCCGCGTTCTGCGCCAAAATTTCCGCGGTTCGATCGAGCACGTCGTTCAATCCCGCCGGGTTATTCAAAGGCTTATTTAGCTGCGCATGATCTTATCCGAAAACCGGCACCCACTTTTCGGGATCATGCGCTGGATTTTACCGCAAGCCGGGACGCTGTGTCAGTCCACCAGGACCCCCGCATCATTAAATTTGCGCAAGATCTTTCCGAAAACCGGTTCCCACTTTTCGGGATCGTGCGCTAAAGATGCGTCATGTTTCCTTGAAGCGATAGCCGACGCCGTAGAGCGTCTCGATCATCTCGAAATCGTCGTCGACGACCTTGAATTTCTTGCGCAGACGCTTGATGTGGCTGTCGATGGTGCGATCGTCGACATAGACCTGGTCGTCATAGGCGGCATCCATCAGCGCGTTGCGGCTTTTCACCACGCCGGGACGGGTGGCGAGCGCCTGCAAGATGAGGAATTCGGTGACCGTGAGGGTGACCGGGTCGTTCTTCCAGGTGCAGGTATGGCGTTCCGGGTCCATGCGCAGCTGGCCGCGCTCGAGCGCTTTGGCGTCGGTTTCCTTCGGCGCGGCGGCGTCCTTCGGCGCGGCGCGGCGCAGCACCGCCTTGACGCGCTCGACCAGGAGCCGCTGCGAGAACGGTTTGCGGATGAAGTCGTCGGCCCCCATCTTGAGGCCGAACATTTCGTCGATTTCCTCGTCCTTGGAGGTGAGGAAGATGACCGGGATGTCGCTTTTCTGGCGCAGCCGGCGCAACGTCTCCATGCCGTCCATGCGCGGCATCTTGATGTCGAGGATGGCGAGATCCGGCGGCGAGGTCTTGAAACCGTCGAGCGCACTGGCGCCGTCGGTATAGGTCATGATGCGATAGCCCTCGGCTTCGAGCGCCATCGAAACGGAGGTAAGGATATTGCGGTCGTCGTCGACGAGAGCGATTGTCGGCATGAGCCCCTCTTGGCGTGACGGTCCCGCGTGGTTTGAACCCCATAAACAGGGTCTGAAATGTGGCCTCTTTGCAACAACTATGTGATTCGGTAGCGAATTCAAGGTCATTTGCCAGAAGATCGTCCTGTCGGGCCGATATCGTTAACCCCTGAGAAGAAATCCGATGACGCCCCCGCCGACCAGTCCCCCCTTGCCGGGCGCCATGCCGGGCCGCATCCCGGAGAATGCGCAGCCGCCGGCGGATTTCATGCCGCGGGAGGTGGCCAAGTCGCTGCTGCGCGCCACACGTGCCGGCACGCTGGCGACGCTCGACCGCAACAGCGGTCACCCGTTCGCCTCGCTGGTCAATGTGGCGACCGATGTCGACGGCGCGCCGCTGATCCTGGTGTCGCGGCTGGCCACGCATACCGCCAATCTGGAGCGCGACGGCCGTGCCTCGCTGCTGCTGGCCGAAATCGGCAAGGGCGATGCGCTGGCGTATCCCCGGCTGACCGTGCTGGGCGCCTTTGCGCCGGTCGAGCGCGAGAGCGCCGACGACGCCCGCATCCGCCGCCGGTTTTTATCCCGCCATCCTAAGTCGGAGCTTTATGCCGGCTTCGGCGATTTCGCGTTCTGGCGCATGGGCGTCGTTTCGGCGCATCTCAACGGCGGGTTTGCCCGCGCCGCCGATCTCACCGCCGCCGACGTGCTGACCGATGTGTCGGATGCCGGCGCGCTGATCGAGGCCGAAGCCGACGCCATCGCCCATATGAACGCCGACCACGCCGAGGCCTTAAGGCTTTACGCCACCAAATTGCTCGGGGCGCCCGGCGGCGACTGGCGGTGCGTCGGTATCGATCCCGAGGGGCTCGAATTGCAGCAGGGCGGCACGGCGCTCCGGCTGTTTTTTCCGCAGCGCGTCATCGCGCCGGGCCCGCTGCGCGCCATGCTCAAGCAGCTCGCCGATGTGGCGCGGGCGCGCTAAGGCCCGCGGCTGTGGTTAACGCGATGGCCGGCAGGCGCCAGTCCGGCTGAAGTCGCCGACCGGTTGATTGCTCAGACATCAGCGCCGCTCGCACGGGCAGCATTCGATTAACGCATTGATGCAGCGCAATGAGGGATGCCGGCGCTGCATGGTATTTATTCTTGGCATTAAATGTGTTCGTGACTATGGTCGCGCGCCTTGCAACGAGGGGCTATACTAAGGTCTTAAGGCCGCAAAACCGCTCATGGCCCCGCGAGGGCTTGGTAAGCGGCCCGGTGGTTTGGGAGGATTTCGCGTGCAGGAAACGGGTGTGCGGAACGGTGCCTATGGCGCCGACAAGTTCGGCTTCAAGGACCTCGCCGCGGTTCACTGGAATCACTACCGAACCCACGCTCTACGAGCATGCCATCGCCGCCGGCGAAGCCGCGCTGGTCATAGGCGGCGCGCTCTGCGCCGAGACCGGCCACCACACCGGCCGCTCGCCGAAGGACAAGCACACCGTCGTCGACGCGCTCACCGAGAATTCGGTGTGGTGGGACGGCAACCGCAAAATGTCGAAGGAAAATTTCGACAATCTGCTCGCCGATTTCCAGGCCCACGCCAAGGGCAAGAAACTGTTCGCGCAGGATCTGTACGGCGGCGCCGATCCGAAATACCGGATCAGAACGCGCGTGTTCACCGAATACGCCTGGCATTCGCTGTTCATCCGCCAGCTGCTGATCCGTCCCGAGCGCGACGAACTCGCCAAGTTCGTCCCCGAACTCACCGTCGTCGACCTGCCATCGTTCCGTCCCGATGCCAAACGGCATGGCGGGCGCGAAGGCTCCGACACCATGGTGGCGATCGATTTCAGCCGCAAGATCGTGCTGATCTGCGGCTCGTCTTACGCCGGCGAGATGAAGAAGTCGGTGTTCACCACGCTCAATTTCTATCTGCCGGCGGAAAACGTCGTGCCGATGCACTGCTCGGCCAATGTCGGTCCGAACGGCGACTCGGCGCTGTTCTTCGGCCTGTCCGGCACCGGCAAGACCACGCTCTCCGCCGATCCGCACCGCACGCTCATTGGCGATGACGAGCACGGCTGGGGCCCGGACGGCATCTTCAATTTCGAGGGCGGCTGCTACGCCAAATGCATCAAGCTCAGCCACGAGGCCGAACCGCAGATCTGGGACGCCACCAACCGCTTCGGCGCCGTGCTGGAGAACGTGGTGTTCGATCCGGCAACGCGCGTTCCCGATTACAATGACGGCTCCAAGACCGAGAACACCCGCTCCGCCTATCCGCTCGATTTTATTCCGAACGCCTCGCGCAGCGGCCGCGCCGGCCACCCGAAGAACATCATCATGCTCACCGCCGACGCGTTCGGCGTGATGCCGCCGATCGCCAAGCTGTCACCGACCCAGGCGATGTACCATTTCCTCTCCGGCTACACGGCCAAGGTCGCCGGCACCGAGAAGGGGCTGGTCGGCGTGCAGCCGGAATTCTCCACCTGCTTCGGCGCGCCGTTCCTGCCGCGGCATCCTTCCGTCTATGCCGACCTGCTGCGCGACTACATCGCCAAGCACAAGGTCGATTGCTGGCTGGTCAATTCCGGCTGGACCGGCGGCAAATACGGCGTCGGCCGCCGCATGCCGATCAAGGCGACGCGCACGCTGCTGACCGCCGCGCTCAACGGTTCGCTGAAGGACGCCGACTTCCGCACCGATCCCTATTTCGGCTTCTCGGTGCCGACCTCGGTGCCGGGCGTCGAGCCGCATTTGCTCAATCCGTTCAAGACCTGGAAGGACAAGGCCGAGTTCGACCGCACCGCGCGCGAACTGGTGGGCATGTTCCAGAAGAACTTCACCCGCTTCGAGAGCCACGTCACGGCCGACATCAAGGCGGCGGCGCCGGAAGTGCGCATCGCGGCGGAGTAATTGCCCGCTTCGCAAGCGCGAACCCGATCGGCGTGATAAGTTCAGCTCAGTTTTCGACGTGAGCGGGCCCCGATCATGATGATCCGCATGATCCGTTTCTGGACTGTGCTGGCGCTGTTTTGCGCTGCTGGCGCCGGGCTGTGCCATGCCGATTGCTCCGTGCTCTACCGGCTTGCTCAGCAACACGCCAACGACATGGCCCGCCGCAATAGCCTCGATCACGCGGGCTTCATGAAGCACCGCGGGCCGGCCGGCGCCGTTGCCGAGAACGTCGCGGTCGGATGCGCAACCGAAGCTTGCGCGCGGCAGGCCTGGATGAATTCTCCGCACCATCGCGCCAACATGGCGCTCGGCGGATGCCAGGCCATTGCCTCGGCGGTGGTCAAAAACGGCCGGCGCTACTGGGCGATGGAAATAGGCGGGGGCGGCGGCGGAATTGCCGGTCGAGACGGTTCGATTAACGACGGTATCTCACCGTAAGCGCGCAGCGCGGCGGGGTAGCGAGCCGTCATCCTACGAGTCGCCGTTCAGCGACCGATCGTTCCCCGAATTGGCGATTATCGCACCTCGCGCGCCAATTCGGCGGCGGTTTTGTCGCCGTGCAAAGCCGCCTGTCCAAACCAGTAGCGCGCTTGTGCAAGGTCGCGCTCAACGCCGAGGCCGTCGCGATAGGCAATCCCCAGCATGCGGGCGGACGGGTACTGTTCGGGATCGACCGCCGCCTTGCGATACCACTGAACGGCTTCGGCGACGTTCTTTCGATAGGGCGGTTTGCCGTCCCAATAGGCGGCTCCTATCTCGGCTTGTGAGTAGTGATCGCCGTTATCGGCGGCCTTCTGGAACCATTGCAGGGAAACGGGCCCGTCCGGCGGCACGCCGATGCCGTCGCGATAAGCTATCCCCACCATGCGAGCGGAAGGGGCCTGTTGCGGGTCGACCGCCGCCTTGCGATACCACTGAAGGGCTTCGGCGGCGTCCTTGCGATAGGGCGGTTTGCCGTCCCAATAGGCGGCTCCTATCTCGGCCTCCGAATAGGTATCGCCGGCATTGGCGGCCTTCTGGAACCATTGCAGGGAAAGCGGCTGGCTTTGCGTCACGCCGTCGCCGTCGCGATACAGGATGCCGAGTCTCTGCATGGCCGCGGAATCGTCACCGGCCGCCGCTTTGACCAGCCAGGGAATGCCGGCCGCGACGTCTTTCGGAACGCCGGTACCTTGAACCAAGTAGAGCCCGTAATTGTATTGGGACACGACGTGCCCATGCTCCGCAGCCATGCGGTAATAGTGCATGGCCAGGTTCATATTCGGGGCGACCAATTTGCTGAACTTCAGACTGGAATCGTACAACGTCGCGACCTCAAACTGCATGACAGGGTCGCCAGCATCGGCAAGCTTTTTCACGGTTTCGAAAGCGTGCTGATCGGTCTCGGCGCGATCGCGCAGCGCATCCGACTCGGTGAATATTTGCTCCTGCGGCGTCGGCACGCCCCAGCCCGCGACGCCGCCCGGCTGGTTGACGGAGCCCGACCCGCCCGACGTCAGCAGCCATCCCGCGGTCACGACCGCCGCGATTTGCGGCGCAATGTACCATGCGCGCCGATACCAGGCGTCAGAGCGCCACAGGATGCCGTGCGCGAATTGGAAGCGGTCGATCACGCGTTGCCTGCCTGCATCATCTCAATGGCGCCGTCGACATCGGCCATGGCGAACACGTCGAGCCCTCCGCTGGTGGGATCGCGGGTGAGGCGCACGGCCTGCGCCTCGCGCATTTTCTCCAGAAGATTGCGGACGGCGCGGGCATTACCCCAGCCCGCCGTGGCCTTGCTCGCGTCAACCCACGTCGTGACCTTGCTTGCATAGCCGTCGGGAAGGGAAAAGCCCTGGCCCTTCGCCATGCGAGAAAGGATTTCGCACAGATCGGCGGCGGAGTAGGACGGAAAGTCGATGGTCTTTGAAAAACGGCTTGCCAGTCCGTCGTTTGAGGCAATGAACTGTCGCATCTTGCCGGGATATCCGGCGACAATGACGATCAGCCGATCGCGATGGTCTTCCATGAATTTCAGCAGTGCATCGATCGCCTCGCGGCCAAAATCGTTGGTCATGTTTTCGACGACGAGGGAATAGGCCTCATCGATGAACAGGATTCCATCGAGCGCCTTGTTGCATAGATCGAGCGTCTTTTGCGCCGTATGGCCGATATACTGGCCGATGAAATCGCTTCGCTGTGTCTCGGTGAGGTGACCCTTCTTGAGGACGCCAAGCCCGCGGAAGATATCGCCGATGGCGCGCGCAACCTCGGTCTTGCCCACGCCCGGCGGCCCGGTAAAAACCATGTGCTGGCTGACGGGGGTGACCTTCATGCCCTCGGCGCGGCGGCGACGCTCGAGCTGCAGCCGCGCGATGAGCGTGTTGACTTCCGATTTGACCGGCATCAGCCCGACCATGGCATCGAGATCGTCCAGCGCCTGCTGCGCCGTGCGTCCCTCCGGCACCGGCGGCGGCGTATCGACGATCTTGAGCAGCCGCAACTGCTCGGGCGCGATCGTGGGGCCGCCGGCGGTCTGCGCGACACTGGCCGAAACGCGCGCCAGCCGCACCATCGCGTAGGTCAGAAATGCCCCGGCGACAATTATTGCCAATGCAGCGGCGATGCGGGGCAGCATCGCAAAACTGATCAGGCGACTGAGCGAACTCATGCTGCCGCTGCTTAAGGCGAGAATCCACGCACTCAGCAGGGAGGCGACCAGCGTCGCGAAGATGAGCGATGCTGTCGGGTTCTTCTCGAAAAAGCTTTTCAGCATCCCGTCCTCACTTTCCGCAGGGTTTGTTCGTGTCCCAGACGAGGTTGATGATGCCAGCACCGTCCAGGTTTGGCGCGGACCAGGTGGGGTAGAGCGTCAGCTCAACGCCGGTCGCCGCCCCCTCGACCGAAAGTATCCCATGGCCAGCGGCATAGGGGGCTGGAAACGGAATCGCGATGCGCTGGGGCGAATCCGTGACGCTAAAGGCAGGAGAGAGATAAGAGCCGGAACGGATGCGAATCATGCCGCCGGTGGTCCCGGCCGTTTTCGTAAGCGTCATCACCGCAAGCGGCGCGCGGCACGACTTGGCATCGGCCATCAAGGCCGCCTGATTTGCGACGGTCAAGGTGTTCGCAGCAGCCCCCAGTTCAGCGGGGTCGACGGTTGTTATCCGCTCGGTGCCGGCGACGGCCCGAGGCGATTGCCCGCCCGAAACCAGCATCCCGCCGACGATTGCGCCGGTCAGTAAGACCCCGACGACACCGACGGTCGCGGCCAAACCTGCGCCTTTCCGCGTTACGGTTGCGCTGGTGTTTGACCCGCCGGAATCAGGACCTGACGCTAGGCTCATTCGCATCCCCCGGAAGCCGCACCCGGCAAAACATATTACGCGAAATCGCCCGCCGCGCTATCCCGATCAATTCACGAGAGCATGATCGCTTTGCGCGACCGGCGCGGGAACCAGCGGCCGGCGCGGGTGATGCCGGCTTTGCGTGAACAACCGGCTGGCCTGACGGGGTCTTGCACCGGCGGCATATTTCGTTTCACCACGCGCGGGGCTTGCGGCTCACAGGCGGTTGATCTTGGCGATGCGCCGGGTCACCGCGGCCGGCGTTTCAGCGTCGGCCTTGGCCTTAAGCGCCAGCGCCGCGCGCGCGGCCGGCCGCGCGAGACAGCGCGTGAGCCAGGCCTTGAGGTTCGGCACGGCGGAAAGGTCCATGTCGATCGCCCGGCTGATGACGGCGGCGACGTTGAGGTCGGCGACGGTGAAGTCGTCGCCGACCAGATAGGGCTGTTTCGCCACCGCGGCGTCGAGCACCTTGAAGGGCGCGGCCAGAACCTTCAACGCCTCGTCGCGCTTTGCGGCCTCGCGCTCGGCCGGCGGCAAGCGGACGGCGTGCAGCGACCAGATGTTGACGCCGCGATCGACCTCGGCGATGGCCCAAAAACTCCATTGCCACGCGCGCGCCTCGCCTTCCAGGGTGCCGGGATAGAGCTTGCCGTTGGAGTGCTTCTTGGCGAGGTAGAGCGTGATCGCCAGCGACTCGAACAGCACGAAGCCGTCGTCGTCGATGAAGGGCAGGCGTCCGTTCGGATTGAGGCCGAGAAATTCCGGCGCGCGGGCGCCGGCGTCGCCGATCTCGATCGGCAAATGCTCGTAGTCGAGCCCGAGCTCCTTCGCGATCCAGAGCGCGCGAAAGGCGCGGGTGCGGGCGATGCCGTATATGCGCAGTTTGGACACGCGGTCTCTCCCAAGTTCGCGGCCGAGCATAGCTGATGGAGGCGGCTCTTTCTTCACCTCCCCCTCCAGAGAGGGCGAAGCGGCCTTGCAACAGCGAGAAAGAAAAGGCGGCCGTTGCGGCCGCCTTTTTCATTTCATGGGCCAGCGATCAGCCGTTCGCCTGCGCCAGCTCAAGCCCGATGCGGTCGAAACGCGCCTTCTGCTCGTTGGAGAGCGAGCTGTAGAAGCCCTCGAGCGCGGGCTTCACGGTATTGGCCGCGTCGATCATGGCTTGCAGCCGCTTCTCCATCGCCGCCAGCCGTCCGGGCGGGGTGAGCGGGGTTTCCTCGGGGCAGGCCGCTTGCAGGAGCGAGACCGCCTTGCCGGTCGCGTCTTGCAATTGCTTGAGGCCGTCGGCTTGCGCGTCGGTCGGCTTGACCACGTCCTCGATCTTCTCGATCGGCAGATTGGCGAGACCGGGTTTCGCCTCCGAGCAGTTCTTGCTGTCCTGCGGCAGGGCGGCGGTCGTCTCCGGATTGTTGATCGGCCGCTTGGGGCCGAGCTCGTTGAAGCGCTCCTTCTGCTCGTCGCTCAGCGAATTGTAGAACGTGTCGAGCGCGGGCTCGACGACCTTCACGGCGTCGAGCGTCGCCTGCAGCCGTCCCGTCATCGCCGTCAGCCGGCCCGGCGGCGTCAGCGGGAAGGCGTTTTCGGACGGGCACGAGGCCTTGAAGGTGGCGGCGGCGTCGGCGGCGGCTTTGCGCACGTTGCCGAGCAACTGTTTCTGCTCGGCGTTGAGGCCGACCTTGCGCTCGATGTCGGCAAACGGCCAGGCCGTGATGCCGGTGCCGGGCTCTTTGCACAGTTCCTGCACGCCGGCATAGCTCACGCGCGGCGCCTGCGCCGACTCGCCATTGCCGTACCCGTAAACATAGGCCGCCGGCGGACCCATCTCGCCCCAGAACAGGCCGTCGACGAAGTCGTCATAGGCGTAGTCCCAGAAGCCATCGTCATAGCCATAGGGCCAGAACGCGTAGTCGAAAATATCGGAATAGGCGTAGGGCCAGAACACCGGCCCGTACCACGCCACGAAGCCGGCGCGGCGGCCATGCCGCCAGGCACGGCGCGCGGCGATATTCTCCGACCGCCAGCGCGGATCCGATTGCGCGCGCGCCGCAAAGCGCGAGGCGAAACGGCCTTGCCGCGCGGCTTGCGTGGTAATGCCAGCGGTGCCGTTATGGCGGAGGTGGCCGTTGGAACGCGCATTGGGCACCGACGCCAGGCCCGGCTGGGCGTGGATGATGTTCGGGTTCGCCAGCTGACGCCCGAAATTGCGCCGCCCATGCAGAACTCGCGCCGTCGAATTTGGCTGCGTGAAGTGTAGGGTGCGATTCGACGTCACGGCGTGATGCGACGTGATATGCGGCCTCGCGAAGTGGCGCGCGGTGAAATGCGGTGTGCCGCCTGAGTGCGAGGAGAAGTGGGTAATACCGCGGGGGCGCCCGGCAAAATGCGGGGTGAAAGATCGGCCGCCGATATGCGGTGCGAATGTCCGGCCGCCTATGTGCGGCGCGCCGGCGCCGCTAAAGTGCGGCGCGCCGCCGCCTCCAAAGTGTGGTGCTGCGCCGCTTATGTGCGGCGCTCCGCCACCGCCGACGTGCGCTGTCCCAGCGCCAACCGCTCTTTGCGGCGCCGCGTCGGCATTGATCGGCATCGCCAGGGCGCTCGCCAGCAATGCGGCCATCGGGTAACCGGAAAATTTCAGCATGACGGAATCTCCTCCACCGTCCTCGCCCCGTCCCGGGGGCGTGTCATTAAACTGTGCAATGCTCTTTTCGTTCGCCGGAACGTAAATGAATTGTGCGCTTGCGATTGATCATGAACGTTCCGCAACATTTCGATCGGCGTCGATTTGCTGCATTGCGCAAACCGCAAAGCGGAATTGCGCGGCGTGTATCGACGCCCTTGCACCATTATCAACGCGCTGCCGCCGCCAAACCTGCGGCCGAATCGCAATGTCGTGAACGGGAATGCGCCGCCGCTAATGGCGCCGTCGCAGAGCTAACGGCTGGCGCGGCTGCCGCCGAGACGCTCGATCAACTCGGCGGTCGGATAGGAATCCGCCGGCAGACCAAGTTTGATTTGCGCCTGCTTGACCGCGGCGCGAGTGCCGGAGCCGACTTTGCCGTCGACGTCGCCGACGCCTTCGTAGCCGTGCTTTATCAGCAGGCGTTGCAATTCCATGACCTGCGGCGTAGAAAGCACCTGCACGGTCTTGGCGCCCTCATGGTCCACCGTCGGGCGCGCCGGCAAGGCGCGTCGCGAAATAAGCGACGGTGGTGGAATAGACGTAAGCCGAATTCCAGCCGAGGAAGGCCTGGAAGTTCGGATAGGCGAGGAACGCCGGCCCGTGCCGGCCCATGGGCAGGATCATCGACGCCGGCAGGTTGTCCGCCGGCAGCGAACCGTGCGCGGCGCTTGACGCCCCAGGCCACCCACTGCGAGCGCGGATGCGTGATGGTGAGGTCGGCCTCCTGCCACGGAAGATTTTGCGGCACGCGCACTTCCTGCAGCCACGGCTCGCCGCGCTTCCAGCCCAGGCTGACCAGGAAGTTGGCGCCGGAGGCCATGGTGTCGGGGATGCTGTGGATCAGATCGCGGCGGCCGTCGCCGTCGAAGTCGACCGCATTCTTGAGATAGTCGGAAGCGGTGAACTGCAAGCCGCCGAACTCGCCGGCCCAGTCGCCGATCATGCTGCCGACGGTCTGGTCGCCGCGCTCGATGATGCGCAGCGCGTCGAGCAATTGCTGGCGGAAGAAATCCGGGCGGCGGCAGTCATAGGCGAGCGTCGCCAGCGCGCTGAAGATCTTGTAGTTGCCGAAATTGGCGCCGAAGTCGCTCTCCAGTCCCCAGAAGGCGACCAGCACCGGCGCCGGCACGCCGTATTTCTTTTCGACCTCGGCGAACAGCTTGGCGTGCTGCTTGATCTTGGCCAGCCCGTTCGGGATGCGGCCGCCGCCCACCATGCGGTCGGAGAATTGCAGGAAGGTCTGGTTGAACACGGCCTGGCCGTGGTCGCGGCGCACGATCGCCGGATCGAAAGTCATGGAGGGCGAGGCTTCGGCGATCACGCGCTGCGAGATGCCCTGCGCGGCGGCCTCCTTCTTGAACGCCGCGAGCCAGCTCTCGTAGCTGCCGGTATTATGGCAGGAGGCGGCTTGAGCCTGCCCCGCCAATACGGCGACGAGCGCGACAGCCGCCAATTTCAACGCCGTTTTGTGCATCGTCAGGTCCGCCTTATTGCGAGGATTCATGCGCGAATTTGCCTAAGCCTCGGGCCCGGTCAAGGTCCCATGCGGATAAGCCTTAAGGGCGATTCTTGTGCAAATGATGGTTTAATGGCAGTTCCATGCAACGCTTTTTGCCAACGCGGTCGAGACAGAACGCCTTATGCAAGTCCTGGTGATCGGTGCCGGCGTGGTCGGGCTGGCAGTGGCGCGCGCGGCCGCGCGCAAGGGCTACGAGGTGGTGGTGGCCGAGGCGGCGAACGCCATCGGCACCGGCATTTCCTCGCGCAACAGCGAGGTCATTCATGGCGGCATGTATTACGCCACCGGCACGCTGCGCGGACGCCACTGCGTGCGCGGTCGGCGCTGGCTCTACGAGTTCTGCGCCTCGCACGGCGTGCCGCATCGCAAATGCGGCAAACTGGTCGTCGCCACCAACCAGGCCGAGCTCGACAAGATCGGGCAGATCGAGAAGCAGGGCCAGATCAACGGCGTCGAAGGCCTGGAATTGATCGGCGGCAACGCCGCGCGCGCGCTGGAGCCGGAACTCGCCTGCATCGGCGCACTGCATTCGCCGGAAACCGGCATCATCGACGGCCACCATTACATGTTGGCGCTGCGCGGCGATCTCGAGGACTTGGGCGGCGCCATCGCCTTCAATACGCCGGTGACGGGCGCCAAACGCAAAGACGGGCAATGGCAGGTCGCCTTTGGCGGCAATGGCGGCGGGGAATTCGCCTTCGACGCGGTGGTCAATTGCGCGGGGCTTGGCGCGCAAGCCGTGGCGCGCGCTATGGCGGATTATCCGGGGAGCCGCGTGCCGCGGCTGGTGCTGGCCAAGGGCAATTATTTCACCTTCGCCGGCAAGCCGGCGTTCTCGCGGCTGATCTATCCGACGCCGATCGTCGGCGGGCTCGGCGTGCACGTGACGCTCGATCTCGCCGGCCGCATGCGCTTCGGGCCGGACGTGGAATGGGTCGCCCAAGAAAACTACGACGTCGACCCGGCGCGCGCCGCCTTGTTCTACGAGCGCATCCGCACCTATTGGCCCGGCCTGCCGGACGGCTCGCTCTCGCCGGATTATTCCGGCATCCGGCCCAAGCTCACCGGCCCGAAAGAACCGCAGGCGGATTTCCTGATCGATGCGCCGCCGCAGCACGGCCTGCCGGGATTGGTGCAGATGTTCGGCATTGAATTGCCGGGGCTGACCTCGTCGCTGTCGCTCGGCGAGGAAGTGGCCGGCTATCTCGCGAGCTGAGCACGGCGGCTTTCGTCGAGCGCGCGGGCGGCGCGTGAAACGATGGGAGCGGCCGCATCGACGCCGCGCGCTGTCGGCATGATCTTCACGCCTGCCAATTTCTCGCGCGTACTCTTGGGCACGGCGCGGTCGCTGCCAAGCGGCGCGAATTCCGCCACTTTGTTTTTCACGGCCGTGAACTGCCACCAGGCCGCTTCGGGTCGCCACGATGTCGCCAGGCCGCAGCGTCGGGTCGGTTTTGACGTCGACGTGCGCCAGGCCGAAGCGGTCGCGGCCGTTGCAGGTGGCATCGGCGACCAGCTCTTTGCGATAGAGGAAGGCGGTGTCGAGATCGGCGTAGCGGCTGCCGTCCGAGGCGACGGCATTGTCGATGCCGCCGCCAGAATAAAGCCGCGTCCGGCTCGCCGGGCAAAATGCATGGCAGGCGTCGGCCGCGCTCAGGCCGGGATGTGCGCCGTACAGGGAAGTAAAAGCCGTCGCTGGTGCGCACGCAGTAGGCGCTGGCCGGGCCGGTTTCGGCGCGCTGCGGCGGGGCGTTTCTGGTGCCGGCGAACGGATCGGCGAAGGCCTGGATATTGGCCGGCAGTCCGGCAGGCGCTTCGACGGCCCGGCGCAAGCCGCCGAAAATTCGTTCGAAAATGCCTTGCGCCGACGCCGGCGTAAGCGAAGCGAACGTCAGCAGGCCGGCGGCGAATATGCCGGCCGTGACGTGCCACATCCTGCTCCCGCCGCGAGCATCCATCGCAAGCCCCTGTCGCTGATTGCGCTTCGCCTGGCGAAGCTGCCTTCATCAACGTTTGAGCGGGCGGAAGGTTGCAGCGGGCAGCGGCGGTTCAGAAATACCGCCACCACGACATAGAGATGACAGATCGCCACCGACACCACCATCATCGGGAAGGCGTACAGCGTGTAGGTGATGAACTTGAACGGCACCTTGTTGCGCTCGCCGATGCCGGCGACCGTCAGGTTGGCCGAGGCGCCGATCAGCGTGCCGTTGCCGCCCAGGCACGCCCCGAGCGACAGGCACCACCACAGCGGCTCGATGTGGTCGGCGCCGCCGAAACGACGGCGCCATGTTCTTGATCAGCGGGATCATGGTGGCGACAAACGGGATGTTGTCCACGATCGCCGACAGGAATGCCGAGGCCCACAGGATGGCGTAACCGGCGGTGGAGATATGGCCGCCGGTCGCCGCCACCAGCTTGTTGGCGAGCAGCGTGAGCAGGCCGCCGACGTCGACGCCATGCACGACGATGAACAGGCCGATGAAGAAAAAAATGGTGATCCATTCGACGTCGCCGAAAGTGGCGTGGATATTGTGCGCCGGCTTTCTCGGAATGGTGCGCCCAGTTGTCGAGCAGCATCAGAATGGCGGCGCCGAACATGGCGATGGTGGCGGGCTGCCAGATGCAGCGGCCGCGCCAGCACGAAGGCGACCATGACGATAGCGAGAACGACGAGCGACTGCTTGAGCAGCTTCCAATCTTCGATGGAATTCGGCCGGGTTCATCGCCAGCACGCGCGCCTCGGCGTCATGCGAGGCCCTGAGATCCTTGCCCCAGAGGACATGAATGATAATGGCCTGCACCACTAACACGACGAGGATGACCGGCGTGAGGTGATAGACGAAGTCGTTGAAGTCGAGACCGGCCTGCGAGCCGATCAGGATGTTGGGCGGATCGCCGATCAAGGTGGCGGTGCCGCCGATATTGGACGCGAAGATTTCGGAAAACAGATACGGATAGGCCGGCACCTCGAGCGTGTTGCAGATGGCGAGCGTCACCGGCACGATCAGCAGCACCGTGGTCACGTTGTCGAGGAAGGCGGACAAGCACCGCGGTGGTAATCTGCAGGATGAACAGGATGCCGGCGGGATGCGCCTTCGCCGCCTTGGCCGACCATACCGCCAGACATTGGAACATGCCGGAGCGGCGCGAGATCGACACCAGGATCATCATGCCGGTCAGCAGGCCGATGGTGTTCCAGTCGATGCCGTGGATCGCCTCGTCCTGGTCGAGCACGCCGACCAGGATCATCACGCCGGCGCCGACCAGCGCGACGATCGCGCGGTTGACCTTCTCCGACATGATGGTGGCGTAGGTGATGGCGAGGATGCAGGTTGACACCCACATCGCGTTCAGGCCGAAATAGACGTGCGACGCCGCGTGCGCGGTCATTGGCGGGCTCCCCCAGCGTAGCGAGCGCCCGGCCGTTAAGCGGCCTTAACGAACCCGCTTGTTTGCGCGTAAAGTGCAAGCAGCCGCCGCGCGGAGTCAAGTTGCAGCTTCGCCGGCTGGCGCGGCGTCATCACCAGGGAGGAAACCGTGGCTGCCAATGTCCGTTTCAGCAATCCGAAGACCATGGCCAAGCCGCCGGGCTACAGCTACGTCGTCGAGGCGACCGGCCCGAACCGGCTGATCTTCATCGCCGGCCAGCTCGGCCTCGATATGGACAACCAACTGGTCGGCGGCCCCGGCGATTTCCGCGCGCAGGCGTTCAAGGCGTTCCAGAATCTCAAGCTCGCCCTGGAGGCGGCCGGCGCCGGCTTCAAGGACGTCGTGAAGATCAATAATTATCTCACCGACATGTCGCACATGGGGATCTTCCGCGAGGTGCGCGACGAGTTCGTCAACACCGCCGCGCCGCCGGCCTCGACCACGGTGGCGATTTCGCAACTGGCGCGGCCCGGTGCGCTGTTCGAGATCGAGGCGATCGCGGTGCTGCCGGCAAAAGCGGCAAAGCCTGCCGCCGCCAAGCGCGGCAAGCGCAATGTCAAGGCGTCGCCGACGGAAACGAAAGTGAGCAGGCCGAGCACCGGCAGCAGCACGGCGCCCGACCACAGCATGTAGCCGAAGAAGCTCGGCATCTTCACGCCGCGCTCGTTGGCGATGGCGTAGACCATGAAATTGGGCGCGTTGCCGATATAAGTGAGCGCGCCCATGTAGACCGCGCCCATGGAGATGGCGGCAAGCGTCGCCGCGAGCTTGCCCATCAGCACGGCGGCGTCGCCGCCGGCGAGCTGGAAGAAAACGAGATAGGTCGGCGCGTTGTCGAGGAAGGCCGAGAGCAGGCCGGTGAGCCAGAAATAGGCGACTTCGTGCGGCGAGCCGTCCTGTTCGGTGACGGCGCGCAGCAGCCAGGCGAACGGTCCGTCGTGGCCGGCCTCCAGCATCGCCAGCACCGGGATGATGCAGACGAAAATGCCGGCAAACAGCTTCGCCACCTCGGCGATCGGCTCCCAGGTGAAATCGTTGGCCTTGCGGTGCTCCTCCGGCGTCAGCCAGAGCGAGGCGAGCGCGATGACGATGAGCGCGCCGTCGCGCACCAGGTTCTGCAGCGCGATGTGCGTGCCGTAGATCGTGATCTCGACGCCCGGTTTCCAGGCGGCCGACAGCAGGATGGCGCCGATGATGCAGGCGATCAGCGGCAGGTTGATCAGCCCGCGCAGGCGCAGCGGCTCAGCGGCAGCGGGCGCGGCTTTCGTTTCGCCGCGCGGCAAGCCAGATGTCGAGCGCCGAGGAAAATCGCCAGCACCAGTACGGCGACGATCGCCGTCTCGTAGGCGAGATGCGTGGTGGTCCAGAAGAAATCGACGCCGCGCAGGAAGCCGACGAACAGCGGCGGATCGCCGAGCGGCGACAGCGCGCCGCCGATATTGGCGACCAGGAAGATGAAGAAGATCACCACATGCGCGTTGTTCTTGCGCGCGGCATTGGCGCGGATCAGCGGCCGCACCAGGATCATGGCGGCGCCGGTGGTGCCGACAATGCTGGCGATCGCGGTGCCGAGCACGAGAATGGCGGAATTCACCAGCGGCGTGCCGCGCAGCGTGCCGGTGATCAGGATGCCGCCGGCCACCACGTAAAGCGCGAACAGCAGAACGATGAAGCTCATATATTCGCGCGAGCACGGCGTGCACGAGAGCGGCGAGCGCGGCCGACGGGTCCCGCGAACAAGGCGACCGGCGGCCAGCGTGATCAGCGCCCACGCCGCGGCGATCTTGCCGTAATGCGCGTGCCAGAATTTCGGAAACAGCAGCGGGCCGGTGGCGATGCTCAGCAGAATGCCGGCGAACGGCAGCGCCCAGGGCCAGCCCATCTGAGCGCCATCGAGCGCCGGCGCGGCCTGGGCCGGCAGGGGGGCCAGCGACAGCGCAAGCGCGGCGAGAAAGCGCCTCAATGCGCCTCGTCCCAATTGTCGGCGGCCCGCGCGTCGACCTGCAGCGGCACGTGCAGCGAAACCGCCGGGTGCGGCGCGTCCTCCATCACCTTCTTCACCACCGGCATGGTCTTGGCGACTTCGCCGTCCGGCACCTCGAAGATCAGCTCGTCGTGCACCTGCAACAGCATCTGCGCGCTTGAGCTTGGCCTTGGCGAGCTCGCCCTCCATGCGCATCATGGCGCGGCGGATGATGTCGGCGGCCGAGCCCTGCAGGCGCGCGTTGATGGCGGCGCGCTCGTTGAACGAGCGGATCGACGGGTTGCTGACGCCTTGATGTCGGGGTAGTGGCACTTGCGGCCGAACAGCGTGAGCACGTAGCCGTTGCGCGCGGCAGAACTCGCGCGTCTCGTCCATGTAGTCGCGGATGCCGGGGAAGCGCTCGAAATATTTCTTGATGTAGGCGCCGGCCTCGTTCTTGCTCGATGCCGAGCTGGGCGGCGAGGCCGAAGGCCGAGATGCCGTAGATGATGCCGAAATTGATCGCCTTGGCGCGCCGGCGCACTTCGCTCGGCATGTCCTTCACCGGCACGCCGAACATTTCCGACGCCGTCATGGCGTGGATGTCGACGCCGTCCTGGAAGGCCTTGCGCAGCGCCGGCACCTCGGCGACTTCCGACAACAGGCGCAATTCGATCTGCGAGTAGTCGGCGGAAACGAGCTTCATGCCGGGCGAGGCGACAAAGGCGCGCCTGATCTTGCGGCCTTCCTCGGTGCGCATCGGGATGTTCTGCAAATTCGGCTCCGACGACGACAGCCGTCCGGTCGAGGTGGCGGCGAGCGCGTAGGACGTGTGCACGCGGTGGGTCGCCGGGTTGACGTAAGTCGGCAGCGCCTCGGTATAGGTCGAGCGCAGCTTGGACACCTGCCGCCAGTCGAGAATCTTGCGCGGCAGCGCGTGGCCCTGCTCGGCGAGGTCTTCCAATTCGCGCGCGCCGGTCGACCATTGCCCGGTTTTCGTCTTGCGTGCCGCCGGGCAGGCCCATCTTGCCAAACAGGATGTCGCCGAGCTGCTTGGGCGAGCCGGGATTGAGCGGCTCGCCGGCGAGCTGTCTTGATCTCGTCTTCGAGCGCGCCCTGTTTCTGGGCGAATTCGCCGGACAGCCGCGACAGCACCTGGCGGTCGATGGAAATGCCGCGCCGCTCCATGCGCGCCAGCACCGCAGGCATGGCGCGCTCCAGCGTCTCGTAGACGGTGGCGACATGCTCGGCGGCGAGCCGCGGCTTGAGCGCGTTCCACAGCCGCAGCGTGACATCGGCGTCCTCGGCGGCGTATTCGGTCGCCTTGTCGATGGCGACGCAATCGAAGCTGACCTGCGACTTGCCGGAACCGGCGACGTGATGGAAATGGATGGTGTCGTGATCGAGCCAGCGCTTGGCCAGATCGTCCATGCCGTGCCCGCCTTTGCCGGCGTCGAGCACGTAGGAGATCAGCATGGTGTCGTCGTAGCCCTCGATCTCGATGCCGCGCTGGGCGAACACCAGCCAGTCGTATTTGAGGTTCTGCCCGACCTTCAGGATGCTGCGATCCTCGAGCAGCGGCTTGAGGACTTTGAGCGCGTCCGCTTCCTTGATCTGGTCGGGCGCGAGGCCGGCGTCGAACAGCCCGTCGCCGCCGCCGTCTTTTTTGTGGGCGATCGGCACGTAGCAGGCTTCGTTGGGCGATAGCGCGAGCGAGAAGCCGCACAGGCCGGCCTGCATGGCATCGAGACTGGTGGTCTCGGTATCGACCGCGACCACGCCCGCCTCATGCGCGCGCGCGATCCAAGCTTTCAGTCGATCGAGCGTGCGCACGCATTCGTATTTCGAGCGGTCGATTTTCTGCTTGCGCGCGGCTTCCGCGCGCGCGGCGGCGAGCGAGATGGGAGTGAGAGCGCTGTTCTTTTCTTTCATCCCTCCCCCTGAAAGGGGGAGGGTGGCCGCCGCAGGCGGCCGGGTGGGGGTCGCCGGATCGGAAACCCCACCCGGCGCCGCTGGCGCGGCGCCGGCCCTCCCCTTGCAGGGGAGGGATGGCGGAAGACGCAGAGCTTCGCGTCCGCCTCGACCTGCGAGGCATCGATGTCGGCCTTTTCCGCGACGCGGCGCGTGATGGTGTTGAATTCCATCGCCTTGAGGAAGGCGATCAGATGCTTGTAGTCGGGCTCGTGTACCGCGAGTTGGTCGACCGGCACGTCGAGCGGTACGTTCTGGTCGAGGGTGACCAGGCGCTTGGAGATGCGCGCGATCTCGGCATTGTCGATCAGCGACTGCCGGCGCTTGTCCTGTTTGATTTCCTTGGCGCGCTTGAGCAGCGTTTCGAGATCGCCGTATTCGCCGATCAGCTGCGCCGCGGTCTTGACGCCGATGCCGGGCACGCCGGGCACGTTGTCGGACGAATCTCCGATCAGCGCCTGCACCTCGATGACCTTCTCCGGGCCGACGCCGAATTTCTCGATCACCTCGTCACGCCCGATGCGGCGGTCCTTCATGGTGTCGTACATGGTGACGCCGTTGCCGACGAGCTGCATCAGGTCCTTGTCGGAGGAAACGATGGTCGTCGTCGCCTTGGCCTCGCTGGCGAGCCGCGCGTAGGTCGCGATCAGGTCGTCGGCCTCGTAGCCGGCCTGTTCCAGGCAGGGGATTTCGAAGGCGTGCACCGCCTCGCGGATCAGCGGGAATTGCGGGATGAGATCGGCCGGCGCGTCCGGGCGGTGCGCCTTGTAGTCGGGATAGAAGTCGGTGCGGAAGGTCTTCTCCGATTTGTCGAACACCACAGCCAAGATGGGTCGGCTTGTCGTCCTTCATTTCGGCCAAGAGCTTCCACAACATGTTGCAGAAGCCGAGCACGGCGTTGACCTGCAGGCCGTCCGACTTGCGGGTGAGCGGCGGCAGCGCGTGATAGGCGCGGAAGATGTAGCCGGAGCCGTCCACCAGGAACAGGTGGTCGCCCTTTTTCAGCGGCCGCGCTGCCGGGTTCGACGGCGCCGGGGCGGCGGCTTTGCTTTTGGCGGCGGGCTTGGATTTTGCGCTTGCGGGCATGGCCCGAATGTGGGCCTGGACGCGCGCGTTAATCAATCTGTCGCACGACTCGGCCACAGAAAATGCGGCTCTCGCCACCTGAGACGGCCTCTGCTATGAGACCGGCCGATCCAGGCGGCTGGAATTAGACACCGATTTCGATAAAGGCACTCCATGCGCGTTGCCATGATCGGCACCGGCTATGTCGGCCTCGTTTCCGGGGCTTGCTTTGCCGACTTCGGCCACGACGTGACCTGCGTCGACAAGGACACCGGCAAAATCGCCGCGCTCGCGCGCGGCGAGGTGCCGATCTACGAGCCGGGGCTCAACGACTTGGTCGCCGCCAATTCGCGTGCCGGCCGGCTGAAATTCACCAACGATCTGCCCGCCGCGGTGAAGAGCCGCCGACGCGGTGTTCATCGCGGTGGGCACGCCCTCGCGCCGCGGCGACGGCCACGCCGACCTCTCTTTCGTCTATGACGCCGCGCGCGAGATCGCCGGCGCGCTCGCCGGCTTCACCGTGGTAATCACCAAGTCGACGGTGCCGGTCGGCACCGGCGACGAGGTCGAGCGCATCATCCGCGAAGCGCGGCCAAACGCCGAATTTGCCGTGGTGTCCAACCCGGAATTCCTGCGCGAAGGCGCCGCCATCCAGGACTTCAAGCATCCCGATCGCATCGTGATCGGCACCGTCGACCAGCGCGCGCGCGAGGTCATGAGCGAGCTCTATCGCCCCCTCTATCTCAACCGTTCGCCGATCATGTTCACCGACCGGCGCACGGCGGAGCTGATCAAATACGCCGCCAACGCCTTCCTCGCCACCAAGATCACCTTCATCAACGAGATCGCCGATCTGGCGGAAAAAGTCGGCGCCGACGTGCAGGAAATCGCGCGCGGCATCGGGCTCGACAACCGCATCGGCGGGAAATTCCTGCACGCGGGTCCGGGCTTCGGCGGCTCGTGCTTCCCGAAGGACACGGTCGCGCTGCTCAAGACCGGGCAGGACCACGCGGCGCCGCTGCGCATCGTCGAGGCGGTGGTGGCGGTCAACGACGCGCGCAAGCGCGCGATGGCGCGCAAGGTGGCGGGCGGCGCTCGGCGGCGAATTGCGCGGCAAGACGGTGGCCGTGCTGGGCCTCACCTTCAAGCCGAACACCGACGACATGCGCGAGTCGCCGTCGCTCCCGCTGATCACCGCGCTGCAGGACATGGGCGCCAAGGTGCGCGCCTACGATCCGACCGGCATGGAGCAGGCCAAGCCGCTGTTGGCCAATGTCGCCTTCTGCAACGACGCTTATTCCTGCGCGCGAGGGCGCTTCCGCGCTGGTGATCGTCACCGAGTGGGAACAGTTCCGCGCGCTCGATTTCGCGCGGCTCAAGAAGGTGATGGAGCGGCCCGTGCTGGTCGACTTGCGCAATATTTACCGGCCGGATGAAGTCGCGCGCCATGGCTTCGTTTATGAGAGCGTCGGGCGGGCAAAGAAATGAGCAGCGTCACCGCCAAGAGACGTTGATTGGCCCCGCGCCGGCGCGCGGGGCAGGCAGAATATTCCAAAACGCTATCTGAATTTTTCCATCCGCTGCCGGATGACGACGTCATACATGCATAGGTTCGACACGCCGCTTCCGATCGACGACGCGCTGCCGCGGCTGACCGCCGCGCTGGCGGCCAACAACGCCGCCGTGCTGGTGGCGCCGCCCGGCGCCGGCAAGACCACGCGCGTGCCGCTGGTGCTGCTCGACGAGCCCTGGGCGAAAGACAAGAAGATCCTCGTCCTGGAGCCGCGCCGGCTGGCCGCGCGCGCCGCCGCCGCGCGCATGGCCTCGACGCTGGGCGAGCAAGTCGGCGACACGGTCGGCTTGCGCGTGCGCTTCGGCTCGAAGGTTTCCAAGCGCACGCGCATCGAGGTGGTGACCGAGGGCGTGTTCACGCGGCTCATCCTCGACGATCCCTCGCTCGACGGCGTCGCCGCCGTGCTGTTCGACGAATTCCATGAACGGTCGCTTCGATGCCGATCTCGGGTTGGCGCTGGCGCGCGACGTGCAGCAGGCCTTGCGCGACGATCTGAAAATCCTGGTGATGTCGGCGACACTCGACGGCGCCCGCGTGGCGGCGCTGCTCGGCGATGCGCCGGTGGTCGAAAGCAAGGGCCGCGCCTTTGCGGTCGAGACGCGCTATCTCGGCCGCGATGCGCGCGCGCGCATCGAAAGCCAGGTGACCGACGCCGTGCAGCGCGCCTTGCGCGCCGAGCAAGGCTCGCTGCTGGTGTTCTTGCCGGGCGCCGGCGAAATCCGCCGCACCGAGACGCTGCTCAAGGAGCGCGTCACCGATCCGAACGTCGACATCGTCGCGCTCTTCGGCGCGCTCGACGCGCGCGAGCAGGACCGCGCCATCGCGCCGGCGCCGGCCGGGCGGCGCAAGGTGGTGCTGGCGACCTCGATCGCGGAAACCTCGCTCACCATCGAAGGCGTGCGCGTGGTCATCGACAGCGGCTTGTCGCGCGTGCCGCGCTACGAGCCGGATGTCGGCTTGACGCGGCTGGAAACCGTGCGCGTCTCGCGCGCCGCCGCCGATCAGCGGCGCGGCCGCGCCGGGCGCACCGAGCCGGGCGTCTGCTACCGGCTGTGGGACGAGCCGCAGACCGGCTCGCTCGAGCCCTATACGCGGCCGGAAATCCTCTCGGCCGATCTGTCGTCCTTCGTGCTCGATCTGGCGCAGTGGGGCGCCGGCGATCCGGGCAAGCTCGTCGTTTCTCGATCCGCCGCCGCAGGCTGCGCTCAGCGAAGCCAAGGCGCTGCTGGCTGAGCTTGGCGCCATCGACACGCAAGGCCGCATCACCGAGGAAGGCCGCAAGCTTGCGCGCTTTGCCGCTGCCGCCGCGGCTGGCGCGTATGGTGGTCGATGCCGCCGCCGAAGGCGCCGGCGAACAGGCGGCTGCCATTGCCGCCGTGCTCACCGAGCGTGGGCTGGGCGGCGACGATCCCGATCTGCGCCACCGGCTCGATCAATTTCGCCGCGACCGCTCGCGCCGTGCCGAGGAGGCGAGAGGCGATGGTGAAACGGTGGGTTTCTTCTCTTCACCTCTCCCCTGGTGGGAGAGGTCGCCCGAGCGAAGCGAGGGCGGGTGAGGGGGCGCGGCGACCCCCACTCGGCACGCTTCGCGCTGCCACCCTCCCCCGCAGGGGGAGGGAAAGAAGCGTCGCTCGCTTCTCGCCCTCGCCTATCCCGACCGCATCGCCAAGAACCGCGGCGGCGGAAGCGGCGCGCTTCCTGCTCGCCAATGGCCGCGGCGGCGCCGTCGATCCGGCCTCGGCGCTGGCGCGCGAGCCGTTTCTGGCGGTGGCCGAATTGGCAGGCAGCGCGGCGGCGAGCCGCATCATGCTGGCGGCGCCGATCGCGCTCGCCGAAATCGAGGCGCGCTTTGCCGGCAAGATCGAAGAGCGCGAAGCGGTCAGTTTCGACGCCGCTTCGGCTTCGTTGCGCGCGCGGCGCAGCCGCCGGCTCGGCGCGCTGGTACTGGCCGAGCAAACCAAAGCGGTCGAGCCGAGTACCGAGAACGCGAAACTGCTGGCCGAGGGGATCGCTACGATCGGCATCGGCAAACTGCCCTGGAGCAAAGCGCAACTGCAATCGCGGCGACCGCGTGCAATTCCTCCGCAAGGCGGAAGGTGACGAATGGCCCGATCTCTCCGATCGACGCGCTCGCGCGCAACGGTTGCCGAATGGCTGGCGCCGTACCTCGCCGACAAGACGGCGCTCGCGCAAATCTCCGCCGACGATTTGTCCGCCGCGCTCGATTCCCTACTGCCTTGGTCCTTGCGCAAGCGTCTCGATGCCGAGGCGCCGACCCATTTCACCGCGCCCTCCGGCTCGCATGTGCCGATCGATTACGAGGCCGAGCAAGGCCCGACCGTTTCGATCCGCGTGCAGGAAATGTTCGGCCTGGCCACCCATCCGGCGATCGCCGGTGGGCGCGTGCCGCTAGTGATCGAACTCTTGTCGCCGGCGCACCGGCCAGTGCAGGTGACGCGCGATCTGCCCGGCTTCTGGCGCGGCAGCTATGCCGACGTGAAAACCGAAATGCGCGGGCGCTATCCGCGCCATCCTTGGCCGGACGACCCGCTGCATGCGCCCGCCACCCGCCGCGCCAAGCGCCGGGGCGAGTAAAATCTTAATTGTTCCGTTAGCCGGGCGCTCACCATCGGCGCAGCACGCCATGGCTTGCAGCCCGGCGTTAAGGCGGCCTTGGGCAGGTGCATGCGACTTTCGGGCGCAACCGTCGGGCCTTGTCATGCGTCAGATCCTCATCTCTGCCTTCGTCTTCCTGGTCGCCGGCAGCTTTATCGCCCGCTATGCCGACAAGGCGGTGGTGGAGGCTCCCGCGCCGCAGGCGGCGGCGGTGCAGCCGGTCGAACAGCCGAGCCAGGTCTCGGCCGGCCAGCACAAGATGGAGCTGACGAGCGGCCGCGACGGCCATTTCCACGTCGATGCCCGCGTCGACGGCCGCCACATCGATTTCATGGTCGACACCGGCGCCACGATGGTGATCCTGCGCGAGACCGACGCCGCCAATGTCGGCCTGCATCCGATGCCGCGCGACTACACCGCGGCCGTTTCCACCGCCAACGGCCGCATCAAGGCGGCGCCCGCCAAGCTCGAGCGTATCGAAGTCGGCGACATCACCGTGTTCGACGTGCCGGCGCTGGTGCTGCCGGACGATGCGCTGTCGCAGAACCTGCTCGGCGTCACGTTTCTGTCGCGGCTGCGGCGCTACGAATATGCCGACGGCCGCATGCTGCTGGAGCAGTAAGCTAACTGTCATTCCGGGGCGCGAGTGAAACGAGCGAACCCGGAATCCATAACCCCGGCGCTGCGGAGTATGGATTCCGGGTCCGGCCTTCGGCCGTCCCGGAATGACCAGCTATTAAGGACCGCTTTGCCGGCTCGCGGCATTGAGGTATGCACATGAATGTTGTCACGCCCCGATTTGAGGCCTTGATGTTTCCGACGCCGAAATCCGCGCTCACGCCCAATACCTACGCTTACGAATCCTCGCCGCTGGTGAAGCCGACCGGCTTCCGCGAATACGACGCGCGCTGGCTGCTGGAAAAAGAAATCAACCTGATGGGCGTGCAGGCCTTGGGCATGGGGCTCGGCACGCTTGTTCGCGAAATGGGCGTCAAGCCCGAGATCGTCACTGGCCACGATTTTCGCAGCTATTCGGCTTCCGTGAAACTGGCGCTGGTCACCGGGCTGATGGCGGCCGGCTGCAAGGTGCACGACATCGGCTTCGCGATCACGCCGATGGCCTATTTCGCGCAGTTCGAGTTGGACGTGCCCTGCGTCGCCATGGTCACCGCCTCGCACAACGACAATGGCTGGACCGGCGTGAAGATGGGCGCCAACCGGCCGCTCACCTTCGGCCCCGACGAGATGACGCGGCTGAAGGAGATCGTGCTGGGCGCCAAGTTCGATCTCAAGGGCGGCGGCTCGTATGTCTTCGTGGAGAATTTCCCCGAGCGCTACATCGCCGACCTGACCAAGCGGCCGAAGCTCAAGCGCAAGCTGAAAGTGTCGCCGCCTGCGGCAACGGCACCGCCGGCGCCTTCGCGCCGCGCATTCTCGAAGCGGTCGGCTGCGAGGTGGTGCCGCTCGACTGCGAGCTCGATCACACCTTCCCGCGTTACAATCCCAACACCGAAGACATGAAGATGCTGCACGCCATGCGCGACGCGGTGCTCGCGCACAGTGCCGACGTTGCGCTCGGCTTCGACGGCGACGGCGACCGCTGCGGCGTGGTCGACAACGAGGGCGAGGAGATTTTCGCCGACAAGGTCGGCGTCATGCTGGCGCGCGACATGTCGAGCCAGCACAAGAGCGCGACCTTCGTGGTGGACGTGAAATCGACCGGCCTGTTCCTCACCGATCCGGTGCTCAAAGCGAACGGCGTGAAGGCCGATTACTGGAAGACCGGCCATTCCTACATCAAGCGCCGCGTCAACGAACTGGGCGCGCTCGCCGGCTTCGAGAAGTCCGGGCACTTCTTCTTCAACAAGCCCTATGGCCGCGGCTATGACGACGGCATGATCTTCGCGCTCGCCGTTTGCGACATGCTCGACCGCAATCCGGGAAAGAGCATGGCGGACCTGCGCAAGGCGCTGCCGAAGACCTGGGGCTCGCCCACCATGTCGCCGCATTGCGACGACGAGAAGAAATACGGCGTGGTCGACGCGGTGGTGAAGCATTTCGAAAGCGCCAAGGCCAAGGGCGAGAAATTCGCCGGGCAAGCGATCCGCGATCTCAACACCGTCAACGGCGTGCGCGTCACCGTCGAGGACGGCACTTGGGGCCTGGTGCGCGCCTCTTCGAACAAGCCGGAGTTGGTGGTGGTGGTCGAGAGCCCGGCGTCGGAGACGCGCATGCGCGACATGTTCAAAGCGGTGGACGACGTGCTGCGCAGGCATCCGGAAGTCGGCGCGTATAATCAGACGATCTAAATCCCCCAAAACCGCCCGGTGCCGCCGATCACCGCCACGATCAGGCCGAGCGGCAAGTTAATCATGATGATCTGCCGGATGCGGTTGAGGTGGCCGGCGGCACCCGGCCAGTCCTTGGCATCCACCGCGCGCTTGAACTTGAGCCAGGGGCCGTGGAACAGCCAGACGAACAGCGCCACCATCAGCCAGCCCGATGCCCATCATCAGATGGATATAAAGCGGCGCGCCGGAAAAGCCGCCGAATGTCGTGAGCATCATCCAAAAGCCGCTGGCGAGCAGCAGCAGCACCGAGACCCAGACCCAGGGAAAGAATTTGGCGAAGAAATTGCGCCAGAGTTGCAGGCGCTGCGGGGCCTCCAGCGCGCCCGCCGCCGGGCGCAAGCAGACATAGGCGGCGAACATGCCGCCGACCCAGACTACGGCGCTGAGAATGTGGAGCGCTAGGGCGAGGGTGGTTTCGAGCATGGTTCGGCCCATTCAGAGTTGACGGCGATCGACCGTACAGCGCCGGACATGACGGTCGAAGTGCCTTGCGCTACAAGAGTTCCATGCGCATTGCCATTCTCGGCGCCGGGCCGGCCGGGCTTTATCTCGCCTATCTGATCAAGCGGCGGCGGCCGGACGCCGATATCGCCATCATCGAGCAGAACCCGGCCGACGCCACCTTCGGCTTCGGCGTGGTGTTCTCCGATCGCGCGCTCGAGTTCCTGCGCGAGGACGACGCGGAAACCTTTGCCGCGATCACGCCACAGATGGAATCCTGGGACGACATGACGCTCGTTCACCGCAACGAACGCGTTACCATCGACGGCGTCGGCTTCGCGGCCATCGGCCGGCTGAAGCTCTTGCAATTGCTGCAGCAGCGGCTGCGCTCGGTCGGCGTCGAGCCGGTATTCGGCCGCACCGTCGCCTCGCTCACCGAATTTGCCGGCGCCGATTTGATCGTCGGCGCCGACGGCGTCAATTCGCTGGTGCGGCGCACCTTCGCGGACGCATTCGGGGCGAGCGTCAGTTATCTTGCCAATCATTTCGCCTGGTTCGGCACCAGCCAGCGCTACGACACGTTGACGCAAACCTTCCGGCACACGCCGGTCGGCGATTTCAACGCGCATCACTACCGTTACGCGCCGGGACGGAGCACGTTCATTGTGGAAACCGACGAGGCGAGTTTCGCGCGCGCCGGCTTCGAGCGCATGGAAGAGGCGGAATCGCGCGGCCTGTGCCAGAAAATCTTCGCCGACGCGCTCGGCGGCCATCCGCTGATCTCCAATAATTCGATCTGGCGGCGGTTTCCGCAGGTGCGAAATGTGCGCTGGCACCACGGCAAATACGTGCTGATCGGCGACGCGTTGCACACCGCGCATTTCTCCATCGGCTCCGGCACCCGGCTCGCCATGGAAGACGCCATCGCGCTTAATCGCGCCTTGGCCGAGCAGGACGACGACGTCGCCGCGGCCTTGCCGGCGTTCGAGGCGGCGCGGCGGCCGATCGTGGAAAAACTGGTCACCGGCGCCAACGCCAGCGCGGCCTGGTACGAGCGCTTCGCCGAGCACATGCAGCTGGCGCCGGCCGAATTCGCCATGAGCTACATCACGCGCTCCGGCCGCATCGATATCGAACGCCTGCGCAAGCTCTCGCCGCGCTTCGTCGAGCGCTACGAACGGGAGTGCGGTTAGCACGCGGTCGGCGAGGTTGCCGTGGCCGCGCCGCCTGCCGCGGCGCCGGCAACTGAGAGATTGAGGGCTGCCATACCTTAGGTCTTCGGCTATAATTAACGAGCTCGCAAAGCATTGCGGGCTGGGGAGAGCCCATGTCAGTCACGGCACGCGTTATCGCCAGTGCCATCGCGCTTGCGGTCGTCTCAGGCGTCGCGGGCTCGGCTGCACGCGCACAAACCAAACAACAGTTCAATTGGTGCATTGCCGAGAACGAGCCGACCGCGGACCAGAAGATCAGCGGCTGCACGGCTGTCATTGAGGCCGGCAAGCTAAAGGGAAAGCGCCTCGCCTTCGCTTTCGTCAATCGCGGCGTTGCCTACTACGAGAAGGGTCAATACGACCGCGCCATCGCGGACTCCGACCAGGCGATCAAGCTCAATCCGAAATATGCTCTTGCCTTCAACAACCGTTGCGCGGCCCACCATGACAAAAAGGAATACGACCGCGCCATCGAGGACTGCAGCCAGGCGATCAAGCTCAATCCAAAATATGCCGATGCCTATTTCAACCGTGGCTTCTCCTTCGAAAGCAAAAAGCAATACGATCACGCCATCAAGGACTATGACCAGGCGATCAAGTTCGATCCGAAATTCGACGACGCCTTTTTCAACCGCGGCAACGCCTACCAAGACAAAGGCGAGTACGACCGGGCCATCCTGGACTACGACCAGGCGATCAAGCTCAACCCGAACCACGCGCGCGCTTTCTACAATCGCAGCCTCGCCAAAAAACAAAAGCACGACGAAGCCGGCGCCGGGGCCGACCTAGCGGCGGCGCGCAAGCTCAATCCGAATATCGGGCGCTAGCCGACGGCGGCGCAGTCGGCGGGCCTAGCCGTTGCGTTTTTCCGCCCGCAGCGCCGGCAGGCCGATGCCGGTAGCCTCGAAGCCGCCATCGACCGCAATGGTCTGCCCGGTGATGTAGCTTGCGCGCTCGCTGCACAAAAAGAAGATCGCTTCGGCGAGTTCGGTCTCAAGTCCATAGCGGTTGAGCGGGATGGCGTCGTGATAGGCGGCGCGAATTTCCGGCGTGTGCACGGCTTTCGCCATGGCGGTGTCGACCGGACCGGGCGCGACCGCATTGACCCGGATGCCGAGCGCGGCCGAGTTCGACCGCCTGCTGCTGGGTCAAATGCGCGAGGCCGGCTTTGCTGGTGCCATAGGCGGTGCGCAGCGTCGAGGCGCGCAAGCCCGATATCGAGGTGATGTTGACGATGGCGCCGCCGCCCGAGTCGCGCATCAGCGGCGCCGCCGCCTGCGCGCACAGGAACGGCCCGGTGAGATTGACTGCCAGCACGCGCGACCAGTCCTCGAAAGAGACGTCGAGGATTGGCTTGAAGATCGCGATACCCGCATTGTTGACCAGCGCGTCGAGCCGGCCGAATTTTTCCGCCACCGTCGCGAGCGCGCGGCCAACGCCTTCGGCGTCCGCCACGTCGCAGGCGATCGCCAGCGTCATGTCGGGTTTCGCAATCGCGGAGTAAGTGCGCTGCAGGTTATCGCCGTCGATGTCGAGCAGCGCCACGCGCCAGCCCTCGGCTAGAAACCGCTTGGCGGTCGCCAGCCCGATGCCGCGCGCGGCCCCGGTCACCAGCGCGGCTTTCTGCGTCGTTTCGCTCATGGTCGGCCCCGTTCGCGCGTTTCATGGCTATGTAATGGCTATGTAAAAGACGCAAGTGCCGGACACAAGGCTGGCATCCGCCCGCTTGCTTGCCAGCCCGACGGTTTTAGAGGAAAGTCGCGCCAACAATAAAACCGGGGGAGGACTTGCCGATGGACATCGTCCCGCTGGGTCCGGGTTTCGCCGCCGAGCTGCGCGGCGTGACGCTTGCGCAAATCGCTGCGGATGATGCCGCCTACGCGGCGGCGCGCGCGGCGTTCGAGCAGCATTCGGTTCTGGTGTTTCGCGGCCAGGACGTGACCGACGAGGGCCAGCTCGCCTTCTCGCGCCGCTTCGGGCCGCCCGAAATCACCAAGGTCGGCTCGCTCGGCACCGGCAGCCACTTCGTGATCCTCACCACCATCGGCCCGGACGGCAAAGTGGTGCCGCCCGATCACCGCTACGCGATGCGCAACAAGGCGAACCAGCTCTGGCATACCGATAGTTCGTTCAAGCGCGTGCCGGCGCTCACTTCGGTGCTGTCGGCGCGTATCATCCCGGCGCGCGGCGGCGAAACCGAATTCGTCTCGACCCGGCTCGCCTTCGAGCGGCTCGATGAAAGCTTGCGCAAGAAACTGGAAAACTCCTTCGCCTGGCACGACTACGCGCATTCGCGCGGACAGATCGCGGAAGGTCTCGCCAGCCCGGAAGAGCGCGCGGCGCTGCCGCCACAATGCTGGCGCATGGTGTGGAAAAATCCGGTCAATGGGCGCAGCGCGCTCTATCTCGCCTCGCACGCCTATGCGGTGGAAGGCATGGAACCGGCGGCGGGCAAGGAACTGATCGACCGGCTGATGGCGGCCGCGACCGCGCCGGGCTTAAGCTACGTGCATCAGTGGAAGAGCGGCGACGTCGTCATGTGGGACAACCGCGCCACCATGCATCGCGGACGGCCCTGGCCGGCGCACGAAGCGCGCCTCATGGTGCGCACGACGATCTCGGCGACCGCGGCCGACGGGCTCGAAACCATGCGCCCGCCGGCCAAGCAGGCGGCGGAGTAGCGGCTAGGCGCGGGCGCCGTTCAGCCCCAAGATCTGCCGCGCGTCGGCCGGCGTGGCGACGTGATCGCCGAGGATTTCGATGATCTTGGCCGCCTTTTCGACCAGTGCGGCGTTGCTCGGCGTGAGCTTGCCCTTCTCGAGATAAAGATTGTCCTCCAGCCCGACCCGCACATGGCCGCCGAGCAGCACGGTCTGCGCGGCAATGGGGAATTGGTGCAGCGAGATGCCGAAGGCGAACCAGACGCAGTCGCTCGGCAGCAGGCTGCGCATATAGCTGACCGCCTCCGAGGTGGCGGGCTGGCCCCAGGAAATCCCGAGGCAGATCTGGAACAGGCCGGGCGGCTTGACGTGGCCGGTTTCGATCAGCCGTTTGGCCAGCATCAGGTGGCCGGCCTCGAACACTTCGAGTTCGGGCGTGACGTTCGCCTCGCGGATTTCGACCGCCATGGCCTCCAGATGGGCCGGCGTGTTGACGAAGACCTGGCCGCCCATGTTCATGCTGCCCATGTCGAGGCTGCAGATGTCGGGCTTGAGCTCGACCACGTGACGCACGCGTGTGGCCGGCAGCGACAGTGTGCTGCCGGGCGCCGGCTTGAGCGGATCGTCGGCGCCAGGGATAAAGCGCGCGCCGGGGCCGGTGGTGAGATTGATCAGCACGTCGCTGCCGCTTGAGCGGATGCGCTCCACCACCTCGCGATAGAGCGCCCCGTCCATGCTCGGCTTCGTCGTCTTGGGATCGCGCACGTGGATGTGGACGATGGCCGCGCCCGCCTTGGCGGCATCGATCGCCGAGGCGGCGATCTGAGCCGGCGTCACCGGGACGGCAGGATTACGCCCCGGCGTATCCGCCGAGCCGGTCACCGCGCAAGCGATCATGACCTTACGCTGCATCTTCCGCCCCCCGAATGCGTCATTCGATACGCAGATGCGCGTCGTGCACCACTTTGCCCCACTTCGCGATCTCGCTCTTGATGCGCGCGCCGAATTCCTCCGGCCTGTTCGCCACCGGCACGAAGCCGAGCTTGACCAGATGGGCCGTGACGTCCGGCTGGGCCACCGCCTTGACGATCTCGCGATGCAGCAGGTCGATGATTGGCTGCGGCGTGCCCGCCGGCGCCAGCACGCCGGTCAGCGTATCGGCCTCCTGCCCGGAATAGCCGGCTTCCTGCATGGTCGGTACGTCGGGGATTTCCTTGCTGCGCTTGACCGCGAGCACGGCGAGCGCGCGCAATTTGCCGTTTTGGATGTTGGCCAGCGCCGGCGGCAGGGCGGTAAAGGCGATCGGCGTGTGGTTGCCGATGGTCGAGGTGATCGCCGGGGCGGCGCCGGGGTAGGGAACGTGCACCATGTCGAGGCCGAATTTCTGCTTGAACAATTCGCCCGACAGATGCGGCGTCGAGCCGATGCCGGGTCCGGCGAAACTGTACTTGCCAGGATTGGCCTTGATCAGCGCGATCAACTCCTTGACGTTCTTCGCGGGCAGCGACGGATTGACCACGATGACATTGGGCGAATAGGCAACCATGGTGATCGGCGCAAAGTCCTTGACGGCGTCGTAGGGAACGTGGGCGTAAAGGCTCATATTGACCATGAAGCCGGTGCTCACCACGGTGATGGTGTAGCCATCCGGCGGCGACTTCGCCACTTCGGCGCTGGCGATATTGCTGCCGGCGCCGGGTTTGTCCTCGACGTAGAATTGCTGGCCGAGCGAAGCCGACAGCTTCTCCACGACGATGCGGGCGATCACGTCGGTCGGGCCGCCGGCGGAAAAGCCGACCACGACGCGCACCGGATGATCGGGGTAACGGCCCGCTGCGCCGGCGCTGCCAGCGATGAGCAGCCCAGCGCACAACACTAGCAGGCGCGTGATGGTCTTCATGACGTCCCCCAGCAGTTTGAGACAACGCCATCATAGCCGTTCAAGATAGGATGGGGATACCCGGGGGGCGCCGCCACCTCATGCGCCCGCGACTCATATAGGCTGCCGCCATGAAGCTCCGCCTTTTTGTCTCGCTCGCCAGCCTCGCGAGCGCCGCGCCCGCAGTGGCACAGGACATCCGCGGCCTCGAAATATGCACCGCCGAAAAGGCGATGGACCGCCGCACAAGCTGCCTGCAAAGCGACGTCGAATTTCTCCAACAGGAATTGGCAAAGCAGACGCGCAATATGCAGGCCAGGCTTGCCGACGCGAATCGCGAGATCGCCGCGCACAAAGCCGAACTCGCCACGCTCAAGACGGCGCTGGCGAAACTTCAGCAGGAGTTGGCGGACTTGAAGAAACCGAAGCCGGACAAGAAATGACGCTGCGGGCGGCGGCCGCGCTCAATCCTTCTCTTCCTTGAACGTGTCGCGATACGGATGCGCGGCGTACACGCCGAGGATGGTCAGCTCCTTGGAGAAGAAGGCGAGCTCTTCGAGCGCGAACACCAGCGCGCGGTCGTCGGGGTGGCCCTCGACGTCGGCATAGAACTGCGTGGCGAAGAAATTGCCGCCGACCATGTAGCTCTCGAGCTTGGTCATGTTGACGCCGTTGGTGGCGAAGCCGCCCATCGCCTTGTAGAGCGCGGCCGGCACGTTGCGCACGCGGAACACGAAGGTGGTGACCACCTTGCCCTTACCGGGCGCCGCCCATTTTTTCTCGCGCGAGAGCACGATGAAGCGCGTGGTCGAATTTGATTCGTCCTCGACGTTCTCCTTCAGGATATTGAGCCCGTAGATTTCCGCGGCCAGCCGCGAGGCAATGGCCGCGCGGGTGACGTCTTTGCTCTCGGCCACTTCGCGCGCCGAGCCGGCGGTGTCGGCGGCGACGATCGGCTTGAGTTTGAGTTCGCGAATGATCTTGCGGCACTGGCCGAGCGCCATCACGTGGCTTTCCACCGACTTGATGGTTTTCAAACTCGCGCCCTTCGGCGCCATCAATTGATTACGGATCGGCAGGAACCATTCGGCGATGATGTGCAGCTTCGAGGTCGGCATCAAATGATGGATGTCGGCGACGCGGCCGGCGACCGAATTCTCGATCGGGATCATGCCGAGATCGACGTCGCCGCCGGTTAGCGCGGAGAAGCAGTCCTCGAAGGTCGGGCAGGGCACCGGCTCGTGATCCGGATAGGCTTCGCGGCAGGCGAGATGCGAATTCGCCCCCGGTTCGCCCTGGAAGATGATCTTCTTCTTGGCCATAACTCACCCCACAAGGTCATTCCGGAGCGCGAGCGATGCGGGCGAACCCGGAATCCAGAAACAGACGCTTGGTTGGCATCTGGATTCCGGGTCCGGCCCTTTGGGCCGTCCCGAAATGACAATAAATATGACCGATCCGTACGCAGACCTTCCGCCTCAAGTCAACCGGCGAGCAGTTTGCGCGCCTTGGCCAACTCCTCCGGCGTATCAACACCGAGTGGAACGCTTTTCACCACCGCCACGTCGATGCGCATGCCGGCATCGAGCGCGCGCAATTGCTCGAGCTTCTCGCGCCGTTCATTGGGCGATGGCGGCAGTTTGACGAAGCGCTCCAGCGCCGCACGCCGGTAGGCGTAAAGTCCGATGTGGTGATAGTGCGGGCCCGGGCCGGTGGCATCGGCGCGGGTGAAGGTGGTGGCGTGCAGGCGGCCGGGCGCGACCGTGCCGCCGGCGACCTTGACCACGTTCGGATTGCTGCGCTCGGCCGGGTCGCTGATGACGGCCGCGAGCGTCGCAATATCGACAGCGGGATCGGACAGCGGGCCGAGCGCGGCGCGGATGTCGGCGGGATCGATGGTCGGCAGGTCGCCCTGCACATTGACCACCACGCCGAGGCGGCGCTCGGGGTCGAGCGCCTGCAGCGCCTCATAGATGCGGTCGGAGCCGGAGACATGATCGGCCCGCGTCATCACCGCGCGCCCGCCAGACTTTTCCACCGCCGCCGCTACGGCTTGCGAATCGGTCGCCACCACCGCCTCGCCGATTTTCGCCGCCTGCGCGCGGCGCAGCACGTGCACGATCATCGGCTGCCCGGCGATATCCGCCAAGGGCTTGCCGGGCAGCCGGGTGGAGGCCATGCGCGCCGGGATGAGGATGATGGTGTCGGGCATCGGTTTGATTGCCGGCGTCAGCGGGCCGGACCTGAACGAATGTCGCGTGGGCCGCGGCGCTTATACGGGTTGCCAGACCAGAGGCAAAACGGTATCTGTCCGCCGCCGCCGAGCCCTTGGCGGCTTAACCGTCCCCTGCCGGTTTGCGCCCCTCGGGAGCCTTTTTCGATGAATTCCTTCGAACTCAACAAGGTCCTCGGCGCCATTCTCGGCACCTGCCTGATCGTGCTTGCGCTCAATATCGGCGCCGGCGCCATTTTCGCGCCCGAGAAGCCGGCCAAGCCCGGCTACGCCATCGCGGTCAAGGCAGCGGGCGAGGAAAAGCCTGCCGCCAAGGCGCCCGAGGAGCCGATGGAGGTGATGATGGCCTCCGCATCTCTGGATAAGGGCAAACAGATCGCCAAGCAGTGCGAGGCTTGCCACACCTTCGAAAAGGGCGGACCGAACCGGGTCGGGCCCAATCTGTGGGGCATCGTCGGCCGGCCGCGCGCGTCGCATCCCGGCTTCAACTATTCGGCGGCCATGAAGGCCAAGGGCGGCACCTGGACCTTCGGCGAGCTCTACGCGTTCCTGGCCAATCCGCGCGGCTATATCCCCGGCACGGCCATGACCTTCGCCGGCCTGCCGCGCGGCCAGCAGCGCGCCGACGTGATCGATTTCCTGGACACGCTGTCGGACAACCCGCTGCCGCTGCCGAAGGCGGCGGAGGCCGCTCCCGCGCCCGCTGCTGCGGCGCCCGCCGCCAAGCCGGCCGAAGCGCCCAAGCCCGCCGCCCCGGCAGCGCCGGCAGCACCTGCAGCGCCGGCGAAGTGATCGAAGCGACAGCGTCGTCCTGATGCGGCCGGGCTTGCGCCCGGCCGTTTCGTTGAGGGCGTGGCGCGAGGCCGCTGGTGGCGGACCGAAAAACCGACATAATCGCCCGCGATTGCAAGGCAAGCGCGTCGCGCACCGGAGCCTAGCCATGAAATTGACCCGCCGTTCCGTTCTGCGCAGCACCGCCGCCGCGCTGGCCGCACCGGCGCTCGGCGCGCTCGGCGCAGGCGCGCTGCCCGGCAAAGCCGCGGCGCAGGCGCGGCAATGGAAGCACGGCCTCTCGCTGTTCGGCGAGCCGCACTATCCGGCCGACTTCAAGCATTTCGACTACGTCAATCCGTCGGCGCCGCAAGGTGGCACGGTGCGGCAGATCGCGTTCGGCACCTTCGACAACTTCAATCAGGTGGTGTCGGGCGTGAAGGGGAGCCTGGCCATGGGCACCGAATTGTTCACCGAAGCGCTGACCGCGCCGGCGCTCGACGAGGTATCGACCGAATACGGCCTGCTGGCGGAAGCGGTCAGCTATCCGGACGACCGCTCCTCGGTCACCTATCGCCTGCGCGCCAATGCGCACTGGCATGACGGCAAGCCGGTGACGCCGGAGGACGTGATTTTTTCATTCGACACCTTCAAGCAGAACAGCCCCCAGCTCGGCGCCTATTATCGGCACGTGACCAAGGCGGAAAAATCCGGCGAACGCGAGATTACCTTCGTCTTCGACGGGCCGGGCAACCGCGAATTGCCGCAGATCGTCGGCCAGTTGCCGATCATGCCGAAGCATTGGTGGGAGGGCACCGACAAGTCCGGCAAGAAGCGCGACGTGACGCAGACCACGCTGGAGCCGCCGCTCGGTTGCGGGCCCTACCGCGTGAAGGATTTCGCGGCCGGCCGCTCGATCATCTACGAGAAGGTCGCCGACTATTGGGGCAAGGATCTCAATCTGAACATCGGCAGCAACAATTTCCAGCAAATCCGCTTCGAATATTTTCGCGATTCCACCGTCGCGCTGGAAGCATTCAAGGCCGATCAGGTCGATTGGCGCACCGAGAACAGCGCCAAGAATTGGGCGACCTCTTACGATTTTCCCGGCGTGCGCGACAAGAAGGTGGTGCTGGAGGAATTCCCCATCCGCAATGTCGGCGTGATGCAGGCTTTCGCCTTCAACATAAGGCGCGACAAGTTCAAGGACCCGCGCGTGCGGCGCGCCTTCAACTTCGCCTTCGACTTCGAGGAGATGAACCGCACGATTTTCTTCGGCCAGTACACGCGCATTGCCAGCTATTTCGAGGGCACCGAACTCGCCTCGTCCGGAATTCCACAAGGCAAGGAACTGGAAATCCTGCAAAGCGTGAAGGACAAGGTGCCGGCGGATCTGTTCTCCAAGCCCTACACCAATCCGGTCGGCGGCAGCCAGCAAGCGGACCGCGACAACCTGCGCACGGCGCTCGCGCTGTTTCACGACGCCGGTTACGAGATCAAGAACACCAAGCTGGTCAACACTAAAACCGGCGAGCCTTACAGCATCGAATTCCTGGTCGAGGACCCGGCCACCGAGCGTTTCGTGCTGTTCTACCGGCCTTCGCTGCAGCGCCTCGGCATGACGGTGAACGTGCGCGTGGTCGACAGCGCGCAATACGAGAACCGGCTGCGGCAATGGGATTTCGACATCATCGTCGCGTCCTGGGGCGAGTCGCTGTCGCCCGGCAACGAGCAGCGCGGCTTCTGGAGCTCGCAGGCCGCCGACCAGCCCGGCTCGCGCAACCTGATCGGCATCAAGAATCCGGCGGTCGATGCGCTGATCGAGCGCGTGATCTTTGCCAAGGACCGCGACGAGCTGGTCGCCGCCACCCATGCGCTCGACCGCGTGCTGCTGTGGAATTTCTACGTCGTGCCGCAATGGACCTATGGCAAGCAGCGCACCGCGCGCTGGGACCGCTTCGGCCGTCCGCAGAACATGCCCAAATACGGGCTCGCCGCGTTCCCAACCATCTGGTGGTGGGACGCCGCCAAGGCGGCCAAGGTGCCGCAACGGTCGTGATCACCCGTCGCCATGCGCTTGTCTTGTCGGCCGGTGCGCTGGCCGCCGCCAGATTGTCTTTACCCGCCGTCGCGCAAGAACCCGATCGGCACGGCATGTCGGCGTTCGGCGATCTCGCTTATCCGGCGGATTTTCCGTATTTCAAATACGTCAATCCGGACGCGCCCAAGGGCGGCGTGTTCTCGCAGATCGGCCCCAACCGGCAGTTCAATCAGTCGTTCCAGACCTTCAATTCGCTCAACAGCTTCATTCTGAAAGGCGACGCCGCGCAGGGCATGGAATTGACTTTCGCCACCTTGATGGCGCGCTCGGGCGACGAGCCCGACGCCATGTACGGGCTGGCCGCGCGCAGCGTGCGCATCTCCGACGATGGGCTCACCTATCGCTTCACGCTGCGGCCGCATGCCAAATTCCACGACGGCACATCGCTCACCGCGCACGACGTGGTCTGGTCGCTTGCCGTCCTGAAGGACAAAGGCCATCCGATCATCACGCAATTGCTGCGCGACTTCAAAACCGCCGAGGCGCCCGACGAGCGCACCGTGGTGGTGCGCTTCGCGGAGAAACGCGGGCGCGACGTGCCGCTGTTTGTCGCCGGACTGCCGATTTTCTCGCAGGCCTATTATTCCAAACAGCCGTTCGATCAGTCGACGCTTGCTATCCCGCTCGGCAGCGGCGCCTACAAGGTCGGCCGCTTCGAAATCGGGCATTTCATCGAATTCGACCGCGTCAAGGACTGGTGGGGCGCCGACCTGCCGGTGGCGCGCGGGCAGAACAATTTCGACGTGGTGCGGTTTGAATATTACCGCGACCGCGAGGTCGGCTTCGAAGGCTTCACCGCCGAGAACTATTTGTTCCGCGAAGAATTCACCTCGCGCACCTGGGCGACGCGCTACGATTTTCCCGCCTTCAAGGACGGCCGCGTCAAGCGCGCCGTGCTGCCCGACGATACGCCGTCCGGCGCCCAGGGCTGGTTCATCAACACGCGGCGGGCCCAGTTCAAGGACCGCCGGCTGCGCGAGGCGCTGATCGACGCCTTCGATTTCGAATGGACCAACAAGAACATCATGTACGGCTCCTACGACCGCACGGAGTCGGTGTTCCAGAATTCGCCGATGATGGCGCAGGGCAAGCCGGATGCCGCCGAACTCGCGCTGCTCGAGCCGTTCCGCGGCAAGGTGCCGGACGAAGTGTTCGGCGAGCCCTACGTGCCGCCGGTGACCGACGGTTCCGGCCACGACCGGCGCTGGCTGCGGCGCGGCGCGCAATTGCTCAGCGACGCGGGCTTTGCGCTCAAGAACGGCAAGCGGGTGATGCCGAATGGCAAGCCGATCACCATCGAGTTCCTGCTCGACGAGCCGACTTTCACGCCGCACCATCTGCCTTACATCAAGAACCTCGGTACGCTTGGCATCGACGCCACCTTGCGCGTGGTCGATCCGGTGCAGTACCGCGCCCGCGTCGATGGCTTCGACTTCGACATCACGGTGGAGCGTTTCAGCTTTTCGGCGACGCCGGGCGATTCGCTGCGCAGTTATTTTTCCTCGCAGGCGGCGGCGACCAAGGGCTCGCAGAATCTCGCCGGTATCGCCGATCCGGTGGTTGACGCGCTGGTCGACATTATTATCGCCGCCAAGACGCGGGCTGAGCTCACCACCGCCTGCAAGGCGCTCGATCGCGTCATCCGCGCCGGCCGCTACTGGATTCCGCACTGGTACAAAGCGTCGCACTGGATCGCTTATTGGGACGTGTTCGGCCATCCCGCCGTCAAACCGCGTTATTTCCGGGGCATCCCGGAAACCTGGTGGTCCGACAAGGACAAGGCGGCAAAGTTGGAACGGAAACGCTAATGGGGCATCCGGGCCCAACTTGCGGCACTGCAGTAAATTTTTCAAAACTCGGTCAGACCCGAGTTGCGCGTCCTATCCATGTCTTTATGTTGCGATATGCCATAAGACGTGGATGCCCGGCACCCCGGCCGGACATGATCAAAACAGCAGAGGCCTCATAACAATCTCATGACAGCCTACATCATCCGCCGTCTGTTGTTCATGATACCGACCATGTTCGGCATCATGCTGGTAGCGTTCGTCGTGGTGCAGTTTGCGCCGGGCGGCCCGGTCGAGCAGGTGATCGCCAAGCTCACCGGCGCCGACACCGGCGCGACCTCGCGCATTTCCGGATCGGCCGGCGGCGACTTCGGCAACCGCGGCCTGGCGCAGGGTGGATCGGGCGTCGACGCCGTGACGTCGAAATACCGCGGCGCGCAGGGGCTCGATCCCGAATTCATCAAAAAGCTGGAAAAGCAGTTCGGCTTCGACAAGCCGGCCTATGAGCGCTTCGGCTTGATGTTGTGGAACTACATCCGCTTCGATTTCGGGAAAAGCTATTTCCGCGACATCAGCGTGTTGCAGCTGATCAAGGAGAAACTGCCGGTTTCGATCTCGCTCGGCATCTGGATGACGCTGCTCACCTACCTGATCTCGATTCCGCTCGGCATCCGCAAGGCGGTCGACGCCGGCTCGCGGTTCGACGTGTGGACCTCGAGCGTGATCATCGTCGGCTACGCCATCCCCGGATTCCTGTTCGCGATATTGCTGATCATTCTGTTCGCCGGCGGCTCGTTCTTCGACATTTTTCCGCTGCGCGGGCTGGTGTCGGAGAATTTCTGGCAACTGCCGTGGTACGCCAAGATCGGCGACTATTTCTGGCATATCACGTTGCCGATCATCTCGATGGCGCTGTCGGCCTTCGCCACCATGACGTTGCTGACCAAGAACTCGTTCCTGGAGGAAATCCGCAAGCAATACGTGCTCACCGCGCGCGCCAAGGGCTGCACGCGCAACCAGGTGCTGTACGGTCACATCTTCCGCAACGCCATGCTGATCGTGATCGCCGGATTCCCTTCCGCCTTCGTGCACGCTTTTTTCTCCGGTTCGTTGCTGATCGAGACCATCTTCTCGCTCGACGGCCTCGGCCTGCTCGGCTTCGAGAGCGTGCTCAACCGCGACTATCCGGTGGTGTTCGCCACGCTCTACATCTTCGCGCTCATCGGCGTGGTGGTGAACCTGATCTCGGATCTGACCTACACCTGGATCGATCCGCGCATCGATTTCGAGACGCGGGAGGTCTGAGGTGGACGCGCCGACCCGCGAAGAATTTTCGGAAATAGCGGTCGATACGCCCGCCGGCAGTCTGCAGCCGGTGATAAGCGGCCGTTTTGCGCTGTCGCCGCTCAACCGGCGGCGCTGGGAGAACTTCAAGGTCAACCGGCGCGGCTATTGGTCGTTGTGGATCTTCCTGGCGCTGTTTCTGATTTCGCTGTTCGCCGAATTCATCGCCAACGACAGGCCGATCTTCATCCACGTCAACGGCCATTTCTATTTCCCGGCGGTAGTGACCTATCCCGACACCGCCTTCGCCAAGACGCCCGACCCGCTTCTGTTCGGCACCGCCGCCGACTACCGCGACGACTATCTGATGGGCCTGATCAAGAAGGAGGGCGGCACCGTGATCTGGCCGCTTGTTCGCTTTTCCTACAACACGCAGGTGAGCAAGCCGCCGTCGCCGTTCCCGTCCAAGCCGACCTGGATGCTCACGCAAAAGGATTGCGAATACGCCGCCACCCACGCTTTCGCCAAATGCGGCGATCTCGAATACAACTGGCTCGGCACCGACGACGGCGGCCGCGACGTGCTGGCGCGACTGATCTACGGCTTCCGCATTTCGGTGCTGTTCGGGCTGGCGCTGACCATCGTCTCTTCGGTCATCGGCGTCGCCGCCGGCGCGGTGCAGGGCTATTTCGGCGGCTGGATCGATCTTTTGTTCCAGCGCTTCATCGAAATCTGGACCTCGATTCCCTCGCTCTATCTGTTGCTGATCATCTCATCGGTGCTGGTGCCGGGCTTCTTCGTGCTGCTCGGCATCCTGCTGTTGTTCTCCTGGGTGTCGCTGGTCGGCCTGGTGCGCGCGGAATTCCTGCGCGGGCGCAATTTCGAATACATCCAGGCCGCGCGCGCGCTCGGCGTGTCGAACGCGGTGATCATCTTCCGCCATCTGCTGCCGAACGCCATGGTGGCGACCATGACGTTCCTGCCGTTCATCCTGTCGTCGTCGGTGATGACGCTGACGGCACTTGACTTCCTCGGCTTCGGCCTGCCGCCCGGCTCGCCTTCGCTCGGCGAACTGCTGTCGCAAGGGAAAGCCAATGTGCAGGCGCCGTGGCTCGGCCTCACCGGGTTCTTCTCGATCGCGATCATGCTGTCGCTGTTGATCTTCATCGGCGAAGCCGTGCGCGACGCCTTCGATCCAAGAAAGACGTTCCGATGAGCGCGCCAGCCGAAAAAATTCTCTCCATCCGCGATCTTTCGATCGCGTTCGGCACCGGCGAGCGCGAGGTGCTGGCGGTCGACCGCGTCTCGTTCGACATCGTCAAGGGTGAGACGGTGGCGTTGGTCGGCGAATCCGGCTCCGGCAAATCGGTCACCGCGCTGTCGGTGATGAAGCTGCTGCCTTATCCAGCCGCGCATCACCCCTCGGGCGCGATCAGCTTCAAGGGGCGCGAGCTGTTGACCATGCCGGAGGATGAGATCCGCCACGTGCGCGGCAACGACATCACCATCATTTTCCAGGAGCCGATGACCTCGCTTAATCCGCTGCATACGATCGAGAAGCAGATCAGAGAGATTCTTCTGATTCACCAGGGCCTTACCGGCGAGAAGGCGCGCGCCCGCATCCTCGAATTGCTCGATCAGGTGGGCATCCGCGATCCGAAGGGGCGGCTGGCGAGCTATCCGCATCAGCTCTCGGGCGGTCAGCGCCAGCGCGTGATGATCGCCATGGCCCTGGCGAATGAGCCGGATCTGTTGATCGCCGACGAGCCGACCACCGCGCTCGACGTGACCGTGCAGGCGCAAATCCTCAAGCTGCTCAAGGATACGCAAACGCGGCTCGGCATGTCGATGCTGTTCATCACCCACGATCTCGGCATCGTGCGCCGGCTCGCCGACCGGGTCTGCGTGATGAACGCCGGCAAGATCGTCGAGCACGGCGCGATGGAGCGCGTGTTCACCGCGCCCGAGCATCCCTATACGCGCGACTTGCTCGCCGCCGAGCCGAAGCCCGATCCGGCACTGCCGCGGCCGCAGGCGCCAGTGGTGGTCTCGACCACCGACCTGAAAGTATGGTTCCCGATCAAGCGCGGCGTGCTGCGCAAGGTGGTCGGTCACATCAAGGCGGTGGACGGCGTCAGCATCGAGGTGCGCAAAGGAGAGACGCTCGGCGTCGTCGGCGAGAGCGGCTCCGGCAAGACCACGCTCGGCCTCGCCATCCTGCGACTGATCTCGTCCGACGGCCCGGTGGTGTTCATGGGCGACACCATCCAGGGCCTCAAGTTCAAGGAAATGCGGCCCTACCGCCGCAACATGCAGATCGTGTTCCAGGATCCCTACGGCTCGCTCTCGCCGCGCATGTCGGTGTCCGACATCATCGAGGAGGGCCTGTGGGTGCATCATCCGCATCTCAAGCGCCCCGAGCGCGTGAACCGCGTGGTGGCGGCGCTCACCGATGTCGGGCTCGACCCGGAAACGCGCTTCCGCTATCCGCATGAATTTTCCGGCGGCCAGCGCCAGCGCATCGCCTTGGCGCGCGCGCTGGTGCTGGAGCCGACCTTCATCATGCTCGACGAGCCGACCAGCGCGCTCGATATGATCATTCAGGCGCAGATGGTCGACCTCTTGCGCGACCTGCAGAAGCGGCACGACTTGACCTATATGTTCATCTCGCACGACCTGCGCGTCGTGGCGGCGCTGGCGAGCAGGCTGCTGGTGCTGCGACACGGCAAGGTGGTGGAAGAGGGCGCCGCCGCCGATTTGTTCAAGAACCCGAAGAGCGAATACACCCGCGCGCTGCTCGCCGCCGCCTTCAAGCTGGAAACCGCGCCCGAGGGCGTCGTGGAGCAGTAGGCGGCGATCATGCGCGACGCGCAAGAGCTCGCCGATCGCCCCGCCGATGTCGCGCTCTCGCGGCCGGAGTTGCTGGCCAAGGGCTACCGCGACTACTGGCGCTATCGGCTGACGCTGCGGGACGGCGACGCAATCGCGCAGCAGCGCGACGTCCTGCTCGGCGGCAAAGTGGTGGCAATCTTGCCGATCGATCTTGCGCGCGACGAGATCGTCCTGATCCGGCAATTCCGCCTGCCGGCGCATCTCGCCAATGGACGTGGCGATCTGATCGAAACGGTGGCCGGGCGGGTCGAGCGCAACGAGTCGCTCATCGATGCGGCGCGGCGCGAATGCAGCGAGGAAATCGGCGTTGCGCCGGGCAAACTCGTCGAGCTGTTTAGCTTCCTGACCTCGCCGGGGATAACCGAGGAGGAAGTGACCATCTTCCTCGCCAGTATCGACGTCGCGCGCGTCCCCCGGCGGGTAGCCAATGTCGCCGAGGGCGAGCGAATCGAAACGGTCTGCGTTTCCATCGACGCGGCGCTGGCCGCGCTGGCAAAGGGCACGATGCGCAATGGCCCGCTGGTCGTCGCGCTGCAATGGCTGGCGCTCAATCGCGCCCGCGTCGCCGGTTTGCTGGACGGCGCGCGTTAGAGCCGCTTGACGCTGGTGATCTCGCTGCCCGCCGCCTTGATGCGGGCGACGGCCTCCGCCGCCGGTTCAATCGTCACCGCCATATAATGCGCATTGGCGTGCAGCAAAGTGTCGCCGTCGTGGGCGATTGCCGCGTGACCCTTCCAGAACACCAGATCGCCGCGCCGCAGCTCGCCGAACGACGATAATTTACCGAGCGCCAGTTCCTGCATGTCGCTGTCGCGCGGACAGGCGATGCCGGCCGCTTGCAGCGCGACCTGCACCAGCGCGGAGCAATCGATGCCGAGCGAGGTCTTGCCGCCCCACAAATAGGGCGCGTGCAGGAATTCCTCGGCGACGGCGACGAAATCCGGCTGCCGCGCCTTGACCGGGGCCAGATGCGCGGTCGGCAGATGCCAGCCGTTTGCCATGACGGCGAAACGCTCGTCCTGCCGTGCGATCACCACGCTGGCGCCCATCGGCAGCGCCACCGCCGGCGCCAGCTTGATGTCAGGTCCGGGAAAACCGAGCGTGCGCGGCACCGCCACCTTGTGGGTTGGCGCCTGGTCCGGTTTGCCGAGCGCATTCGCCGACAGCCAGCCGACATAGCCGTCGCTCTCAAGCTGGCCCCAGGCCCAGCCCTCGTCGGTCGTCTCGTAGACGATGACACGCTCGCCCATGAGCGCCTGGGTGTCGAGCCGCGCCTCATGCGAAGCTGTGCGGCGGACGGCCGCGATCGGCTCGATAACCTCGTGGCGCACGCCTTCGACGAAGCGCGCGGCCTCGACCTGGCCCTTGAGATATTTCGCCGCGATCTCGGGGCGGAACGGATTGATGCGGGGGTCGAGCGCGACCATGGATCAGGCGTAGCGCGCGCACAGCAGCGCATAAAGCGCGCGCGCCGACTGCAGTTCGGCGCCTTCCGGGCGTCCCGGCTTGGCGGCGAGCGTCCAGGCGAAGATGTCGAAATGCAGCCAGGATTTGGCGGCCACGAATTTGCGCAGGAACAGCGCCGCCGTGATGGCGCCGCCCTGGCCGCCGGTCGAGACATTGTTGGTGTCGGCGACCTTGGAATCGAGCATTGGCTCGTAAGCGCGCCAAAGCGGCATGCGCCAGAGCGGATCGTTCTCGGAGGCTGCAAAACGCGCAAGCTCGGCGGCGAGCGCATCGTCGTCGGTGAAAAACGGCGGCACCTCTGGCCCGAGCGCCACTCTTGCCGCGCCCGTGAGCGTGGCGAAATCGGCGATCAGCGCCGGCTTGTCCTCGTCGGCGAGGGCGAGCGCGTCGGCCAGGATCAACCGTCCTTCCGCGTCGGTATTGCCGATCTCGACGCTGATGCCCTTGCGCGAGGTGTAGATATCGCGCGGACGGAAGCTGGTGCCGGAGATCGAATTCTCCACCGCCGGGATAATCACGCGCAGCCGCACTTTCAGCTTGCGCGCCATGATCATATGCGCGAGGGCGAGTGCGGTGGCAGCCCCGGCCATGTCCTTCTTCATGTTGAGCATGCCGGCGTCGTTCTTGATGTCGAGCCCGCCGGTGTCGAAGCACACGCCCTTGCCGACCAGCGTGATCTTCGGGTCGCCTTCGTTGCCCCACTTCATATCGATAAGCCGCGGCGCGCGCGCCGAACCGGCGCCAACCGCGTGAACAAGCGGGAATTCTTTGGCCAGCGCGTCGCCGGCGGTGACCTCCATGCTGGCCCCATGTTGCCTGGCAAGCGCGCGCGCCGCGTCTTCCAGCTCGGCCGGGCCCATGTCGTTGGACGGCGTGTTGATGAGGTCGCGCGCCAGCGTCACGCCCTCGACGATGCGGGTGAGATCGTCGCCGTCGACGCCCTTTGGGACCACCAGCCGCACCTGGCGCGCCTCCGCCTTGCGGTAGCGGGTGAATTGATAAGCGCCGAGCGCGAAGGCGAGCACCGCCAGCCGTTCATCATGCGGCGCATTGGCGAAACGGTAACTGCCCGCCGGCAGCAAAGTGGACAATTGTCCCGGACGGAACAGGTCTTTCACCGGCTCATCCGGATTTTCCAGGCCGAACAGCACACCGGCGAGTTTGCCGTCTGGCGCCGGGACGATGAGATGCCGCCCCGGCTTGGGCTCGTAGCCGGCGGCCCGGATGAACGTACGCTCGCGGTCGTCGATAACCTCGGTCGCCTTGTCAAAGGTGGCGGCGGTGACGAACAGGATCGGCGCCGCGAGGTCGCCGGCGATTTGCGAAAATCGGATGCATGGTCACTCCGCGGCGTCGCGCATGGTTGATTTCGGCGCATAGCCGTCGCGCGTCTGCGGCAGCTTCCAGCCCAGCATTTTCGACGCCACCAGCGTGCGCAGCACCTGCGCGGTGCCGCCGCCGATGGTGAACATGCGCACGTCGCGCGCCATGCGTTCGAGCGGCAGTTCGCGCGAATAGCCGCGCGCGCCGAAAAATTGCAGCGCATCGTTGACGATTCTGATCGCGCTCTCGGAGGCGAAGATTTTCGCCTGCGCCGCCAGCATCGGATCGGGAAAGGCGCTGCCATCCGGTCCGCGCGAACGCGCGGCGGCGTAAAGCATCAGCCGGGCGGCGGTGAGCTGCGTCTGCATGTCGGCCAGCATCCATTGCAGGCCCTGGAATTCGCCGATCGGACGGCCGAACTGTTCGCGCGTCTTCGCCCATGCAAGCGCGAGGTCGAGCGCGCCGGCGGCAATGCCCATCGCCACCGTGCCGGCGCCGACGCGCTGGCTGTTATAGGCGTTCATCAGATCGGCGAAGCCGCGGCGGAAGCCGGACGGCGGCAGCACCGCCATACTCGGCCGGCACTTCGAGGTTCTCGAAGGTCAGTTCGCCTTCCGGCATGCCGCGCAGGCCCATGGTCTGTTCGCGTTTTGTCACGCGCAGGCCTTTATTCTCGTCACGCACGGCGAGGAAGCCGCCAATGCCGAGGGCCTCGCCGCGCTCGTCAAACACGCGCGCGAAAATCAGATGCAGGCGCGATACTCCGGCGCCGGTAATCCAGTGCTTCTTGCCGTTGATGACGTAAACGTCGCCGCGCTTATCGGCGCGCGTGGTCATGGCCAGTGCGTCGCTGCCGGCGCCGGGCTCGGTGATGCAGATGGCCGGTTTGTCGCCTTCGAGCACCAGCCGCGCGGCGAGTTTTTTCTGCGCTTGGCTGCCATAGGCCATGACCGTCGAGATCGCGCCCATGTTGGTTTCGACCACGATGCGCGCGGTGACCGTGCAGGACTTCGCCATTTCCTCGATCACCAGCACGGCGTCGAGGAAGGATGCATCCCTGCCGCCGAGCGCCTTCGGCATGGTCATGCCGAGGAAGCCGGCCTCGCCCAGTGCCTTGACGATGTCCCACGGGTATTGCTCGTCGCGGTCGATCGCCGCGGCGCGTGGCCGCACCACGGCCTGCGAGAAGGCGCGCGCGCGCGCCTGCAGCGCAATTTCGTCCCGGGAGAGGTTGAGTTCCATGCCGTGATCTTAAGCCTGCTGACCGGGCGAGAATATAAGTTAACCACTCGTTAGGGTTAACGTTTTATTGCTCGGAAATGCCGTTGGAATGCCAGCCTCGTCCGAAAACGGCCCGCGCCGCCCGTCTGCTTGCCTCGGCCGCCGTCGCGGCGGTGCTGGCCCTGTCAGTCGCCGGCTGCAAGACCACCGGCGACGATATCACCGGCTCGATCGTCGCCAACAATGCCCCGCGCACCGATGCCGATTGGCGGCGCCAGCTTGACGTCTGGGGCGCCCGCTACCGCGAAAATCCCGCCGACGCCGATGCCGCCATGGGCTACGCCCAGGCCCTGCGCGCCACCGACCAGCGCGCCCAGGCGGTCGCCGTCCTGGAGCAGGCCACGATCCGCAATCCGCACAACATGCCGCTGCTCGGCGCCTATGGCCGCGCGCTGGCCGAGGTCGGCGACTACAACCATGCGCTCGACGTATTGAGCCGGGCGCACACGCCGGACAATCCGGACTGGCGCGTGCTCAACGCGCAAGGCGCGGTGCTCGATCAGCTGGGCCGCCACGCCGAGGCGCAGGGGCACTATTCGGCCGCGCTCAAGATCGTGCCGGACGAACCATCGGTCTTGTCCAATCTCGGCCTGTCCTACGCATTGACCAAGGACTTGAAACGCGCCGAGGCGACTTTGCGGCAGGCCGTGGCGCGGCCCGACGCGGCGCCCAAGGTGCGGCAGAATCTCGCGCTGGTGGTCGGCCTAGAGGGCCGCTTCGCGGAAGCCGAGACGATCGCCCGCGCCGATCTGCCGCCGGACCAAGCCGCCGCCAATGTCAGCTATCTGCGGCAGATGCTCGCGCAGCGCAGCGATTGGTCGAAAAAGGGCAAGCGCCCTTTGATGCCCGCGCCCGACACCGGGACTTGACTTCGCTGCCGCGGCGGCGAGCGGCGTCAGCGCAGCGCCATGACCTTGATCGCGGCCGGGCCGAGAATGACGATGAACAGCACCGGCAGGAAGAACAGGATCATCGGCACGGTCAGCTTCGGCGGCAGGCCGGCGGCCTTCTTCTCGGCTTCCGACATGCGCATGTCGCGGTTTTCCTGCGCCATCACGCGCAGCATGTTCGCCAGCGGCGTGCCGTAACGCTCCGCTTGCTGCAACGCCATGCAGACCGATTTAACGCCGTCCAGGTCGGTGCGCTTGGCGAGGTTCTCGTAGGCCTGGCGGCGGTCCGGCAGATAGGACAGTTCGGCGGTGGTGAGCGTGAGTTCCTCGGCCAGCGCCACCGATTGCGTGCCGACTTCATCGCTCACTTTTTTGAACGCGGCCTCGATCGACATGCCGGATTCCACGCAGATCAGCAGCAGGTCGAGCGTGTCGGGGAACGCGCGTTTGATCGAGAGCTGGCGGCGCTGGATCTTGTTCTTAAGGATCATCAGCGGCAGATGCATGCCGATATAGGCCGCGGCGATGCACATGCCGAGCTTGATCATGGCCGGCTGGTGTAAATCGAGCACGACGAACAGATAGACCGCGGCGAACAACGCGCTCGCCGCCGGGGTCACCATGCGGAAGAACAGGTAGGTGATGTACGGCGCCTGGCCGCGATAGCCGGCCTGCACCAGCTTGAGGCGCGCCTCTTCCTGCCCGACCCATTTTTTCAGATTGAAGCGGTCGACGATTGCTTGAATGGATTGCTTCGGCGATTGCCGCAGATTGACCTTCTGTTGCGCCTGCGCCATGCGCTCGCGTTCGCGCTGACGAATCTTCTCGCGCTCGAGCGCGACCGCCTTCATGCGCTTGCCGAGCGAATCGGCGAACATCAGCGGCATCGCGAAGGTCAAAACAGTGGCGACCGCGGCGATGGCGGCGAACACCATCGTCAGCGTCTTGGCATTGATCGAGTTGATCAGGATATCGAGCATCGGTCTACTGCATCCTCACGCGGCGCTTTAATTTCCTCGAATGCGCTAGAAATCGAAATTGATCATTTTCTTCATCACCATCACGCCCATCGACATCCACACGACGGAAGCGGCGAGCATCACGCGGCCGAGCGGCTCGGTCCACAACAGCGAGATGTAGTTCGGACTGGTGATGTAGACCATCGTCATCACCGCAAGCGGCAGTGCGCCGATGATGGCGGCCGAGGCCTTCGCCTCCTGCGACATCGCCTGGATCTTGGCCTTCATTTTCTTGCGGTCGCGCAGCACGCGCGAGAGATTGCCGAGCGCCTCCGCCAGATTGCCGCCGGACCTCTGCTGGATCGAGATGACGATGCCGAAGAAATTCGCCTCCGGCACCGGCATCTGCTCGTAAAGCTTGGCGCAGGCGTCGCCTAGCGGCATGCCGATGGCTTGGGTTTCGACGATGGCGCGGAATTCGGACTTCACCGGCTCCGGCGCCTCGGCCGTGATCATCTTCAGGCAGTCGAGCAACGGCAGGCCGGCCTTGACGCCGCGCACAATGATGTCGACCGCGTCGGGGAACGCATCGAGAAATTTTGCCTCGCGCCGCTTCTTCAAAAATGACAACAGCCAGCGCGGCAGACCGAACGCGCCGGCAAGGCCGAGCATGCCGGCGACCGTGAGGCCGCCGCCGGTGAACAGCCCGAGCACGAACATCGCCATGCCGGTGGCGGCCGAAATAATGGAGAATTGCCGCTTCGACCAGGACAAACCGGCCTGCGCGATGCGGACCGAGAGCGGTGCGCGTTTGCTCTTCTTGTGGCGCTCGTCGAATTCCTTGAGCGTGGTCTCGATGACGTCGCGGCGAGACTTCTGATGCCCGCGCGTGGCGCGCGCCGTCGGCTCCGCCTTGGCGAAGCTGGCCATTCGCTGCTCGGCTTTGCGCTCGCCGGACATGATCGGATAGACGAAGACCCAGGCCACGCCGCCGAACGCGACGGACGCCAGAAAGAACAGGGCGATCGTTTGCATGGTGCCCCCCGGCTCAGGCCCGCATGGCGTTGGTGACGGCTTCCGCGGCGTCGAGCGCAGTCGCCAGGCGCTTCTCCTCGCCGTAGTAGCGGGCGCGATCCCAGAAACGCGGCCGGCCGATGCCGGTCGAGCGATGGCGGCCGAGGATATTGCCTTGCGCATCCTCGCCGGTCATGTCGAACACGAACAGGTCCTGGCTGATGATGACGTCGCCTTCCATCCCCATCACCTCGGTGATGTGGGTGATCTTGCGCGTGCCGTCGCGCAGACGGGCGACCTGGATAACGACGTCGACCGAGGCGGTGATCATCTCGCGAATGGTGCGTGACGGCAGCGAGAAGCCGCCCATGGTGATCATCGATTCCAGGCGCGAAAGCGCCTCGCGCGGATTGTTGGCGTGCAGCGTGCCCATCGAACCGTCGTGGCCGGTGTTCATGGCCTGCAACAGGTCGAACGCCTCGGGTCCGCGCACTTCGCCGACGATGATGCGTTCCGGCCGCATGCGCAGGCAGTTGCGCACCAGGTCGCGCATGGTGACCTGGCCTTCACCTTCCAGATTGGGCGGCCGCGTTTCCAACCGCACCACGTGCGGCTGTTGCAGTTGCAATTCGGCGGCGTCTTCGCAGGTAATGATACGCTCGTCGTCGTCGATGAACTGGGTGAGGCAGTTGAGCAGCGTGGTCTTGCCGGAGCCGGTGCCGCCGGACACCAGGGTGTTGACCCGGCTGCGGCCGATGATGCGCAGGATTTCCGCGCCCTGCTCGGTGACGGTGGCGAATTTGACCAGCTGATCGAGCGTCAGCTTGTCCTTTTTGAATTTGCGGATGGTGAGCGCGGGGCCGTCGATCGCCAGCGGCGGCACGATGGCGTTGACGCGCGAGCCGTCCGGCAGGCGCGCGTCGCAGATCGGCGAGGATTCGTCGACGCGGCGGCCGATCTGGCTGACGATGCGCTGGCAGATATTGAGCAGCTGCTGATTGTCGCGGAAGCGGATGCCGGTCTTCTGAATCTTGCCCTTGACTTCGATGTAGACCGTGCCGGACCCGTTCACCATGATGTCGGAGATGTCGTCGCGCGACAGCAGCGGCTCGAGCGGACCGAAACCGAGCACGTCGTTGCAGATATCGTCGAGCAGCTCTTCCTGCTCGGAGATCGACATCACGATGTTCTTGATCGCGATGATCTCGTTGACGATGTCGCGGATTTCCTCGCGCGCGCTGTCGGCGTCGAGCCGCGCCAGTTGCGCGAGATCGATCGCCTCGATCAGCGCGCCGAAGATGATGCCCTTGACCTCGTAATAGGTTTCCGAGCGGCGCGAATCGACCGCGGGCATGATGACCTGCGTCGGTGTGCGGCTGGCGGTCGGCGCCGAGACCAGCGGCGCGCCGAGCCCGTCCGACGGAATCGGCGCACGGCCGGTTTCCATCGAGGTGCCGGCGGTCGGCTTGGGCACGATGCCCGATTGCGCCGGCGCGGCGTCCGGCGCCGCCGGGGCGGGGACCGCAGCGCGCGCCTCAGAAGTTCCGCTACGCCTACCGAACACGAGAAAGGCCTCCGAACACTATCAGCTCGATCGCTTCATCAGCTTGGCGAGCAGCGGCGTCAGCAGGCCGCCACGGGATCGTTTCGCCTCGGCGCGCCCGGTCAGCACCTGCGCCAATTGGCGGAACATCTCCGCCGTTTTATGGTTCGACGACACCTCGGCGATCATCTGGCCGTTGTTGGCGGCGGTTCCGAAAATCTGCGGCTCGAACGGGATCGCCGCGAGCGGCTGGTCCTCCAGCGCCTTGGCGAAATCCGCCGGCGTAATCTCCGGCCGTTTCGGCACGCCGACCTGGTTGAGGCAGTAATACGGGCGGTGGTCGTTCGGCCGCGCGGCGCGCAGAAGATCGACCATGTTCTTGGCATTGCGCAAGTTGGCAAGATCGGGACCGGCAACCACCAGGATCTCGTCGGCGCCGACCAGCAGCCGCTTGGTCCAACCGGACCACATGTGCGGAACATCGAGCACGACGCAGGGGATCGTGCCGCGCAGCGAGTCGAGGATCGAATCGAACGCGTCGGCGCCGAAATCGTAGACCCGGTCGAGCGTCGCCGGCGCGGCCAGCAGGCTCAGATGTTCGGTGCATTTGGACAGCAACCGGTCGACGAAGGCTGAGTCGACGCGGTCGGGCGAGAACACCGCGTCGGCGATGCCCTGCGGCGGGTCCTGATTGTAGTCGAGGCCGGCCGTGCCGAAGGCAAGGTCGAGATCGGTCACAACCGAATCGAGCGAGAGATCGCGCGCGATCGCCCAACCGATATTATGGGCGACGGTGGAAGCGCCGACGCCGCCCTTGGCGCCGACCACGGCGATGATGCGGCCAACCGGCTTGGCATCGGGTGCCGAGAACAGCCCGCAGATCGCGCGCACGATGTCGATGGTGCCGACCGGCGCGATCAGATATTCGCTCACGCCGCGCCGCGTCAGCTCGCGATAGAGCGTCACGTCGTTGACGCGGCCGATCACGATCACCCGCGTGCCGGCATCGCAGACCTCGGCGAGTTGGTCGAGCCCATGGAGGATTTCGTCGGAATGGTTTTCCGATTCGATCACGATGACGTTCGGCGTCGGTGAGCCGCGGTAGGCCTCGGCCGCGGCCGCGACGCCGCCCATCTGGATTTTTACATGCGCCTTGCCGAGCCGGCGGTCTTCGCCGGCCGCCTGCACGGCGGCGGCGGTTTCGACCGTCTCGCAGAACGCCTGGACCGAGACCCGTGGCGCCGGTGCGATATGTTCATCGACGGCATTGTCGACCGCCGAGGGCGTCTCGCTGTCAGCCACGACGACTTGCGTTGCGTGTTTGATCATTTGCCCAGATCGCTGATTTTGGACTTGTCGTAGTCCGGGGCATAAGTGCCGGACGGATTATCGCCCTTGCGGTAGTGATCGATCGCCACCGAGCGGCGCGGGGCATAGGCCGGTGCCTCGCCGCGCGGCTGCACCAGGTCGGCGGGATTGTCGACCATGGCGGCAAGGTTGCGCTGGCTGGCGCAGCCGAGGTTCCAATAGGGGCGGTTCTCGGTGTAGGCGTTATCCAGGCTGACGCCGAGATCGTGAGGCCAAAGGCCGCACGGGCCGGCGGTGGCGACGAGCTTGGCGTAGTTGATCTTGATGCTCGCGAGCGTGAAGCTCGACGCCTTATAGGGGCGCACATAGATGGCGTTGCGCGGCACGCCGGAGGCCGCAAAGATCGATTCCACCTCGCGCAGCGAATCGGCGGCGGCGCGGTCTATCTGCCGGCCGCGCGGAACGTCCACGATGATGCCGCTGGTGGCCTCGCGCCGCCACAGCTGCGCGAACGAAAGCACGTCGGCGCGCTGGCTTGGGCTGAGCCCGCCGCGATTGCGGCCAACGAAAATATCGACCGTGTGCTCGCCTTCCTTCAGGGTGATCGGATGGCGTTGGTGATAATCGTCGGGATAGGGCTCTTGCAGCGCGACGTGTTGCGAGTAGCAGCCGGCCAACGAGGTGGCGAGACCGACAACCGCCAATGCGCGCAGCGCCGTGCCGCCGCGGCGTTTGGCCATCGTCATGAGAAAGCCTGTCATCGATCGTCTCCTCATCCCGCTCAATCGAGAATGAATCCGTATTTGCCGTGGTATTCGTTCGGCGGCGGCTCGACTTTGCCGGCGGCGCCGTAGATCCGGTTCAGGCGTCCAAGCAGCGCGGTGGACTGATCGTTAGGATCGGAGAAGCCGTCGTCGGGCCGCGCCAGCTGCTTGGGCGCCGCCGCGCGCACGATGTAGGGCGTGACCAGCACCATCAATTCGGTCTGGTTGTTGATGTAATCGCGGCTTCTGAACAGGCTGCCGAGGATCGGCAACTGCATCAAGCCGGGGACGCCGTTGATCTGCTGCTTGGTCATTTGCTGAATCATGCCGGCCATGGCGAGCGATCCGCCGGACGGAATTTCGACCGTGGTCTGGGCGCGGCGCGTGGTGATCGAGGGGATGGTCAGCGTCTGCGACGAACCGGGCACCGCCAGGGTCAACGAGTTATCGGTCGACAGGTCGGACACTTCGGTCATCACCTTGAGGCTGATACGGCCTTCCGACAGCACCACCGGCGTAAAGACCAGGCTGACGCCGAACTTCTTGAAATCGACCTGCGCTTGGCAGACCGGCGGCGACTTGGTGGTGTCGCACGACAATCCGTTGGGGATCGGAAACTCGCCGCCGGCGACGAAGCTCGCGGTTTCGCCGGAGATCGCGGTCAGGTTCGGCTCGGCCAAAGTGCGCAGCACGCCGGCGCGGTCCATCGCCCGCAGCGTCGCGGTCACGTTATTAAAGCTGCCGGAGAACGCGGTGTTGCTGAGCGGCTGGCCGGTGGCGGAGAACGAATTTTGTGTGTTGAGATTCACCACGGCGGTGCCGTAGTTCAGGGTGCCGGAAAGATCGATGCCGAGCTGCTTGATGACGTCGCGCCGCACTTCGGCCACCGTCACCTTGAGCATGACCTGGTCGCGCCCGCGCACGGTAATGCCGTTGACCACCTTGGCGCCGTCGCCGACCAGGCGCGTGGCAAGATCGTAGGCCTGCTGCGACTCGGCGGCGTTGGCGGCGCTGCCGGACAGCATGATGCCGTCGCCGACGCCTTCGATGTGGATGTCGGCGTCCGGCATCGTCTGCTTGAGCGCGGCGCGCACGCCGTTGAGATCGCGCGTGACGGCGATGTCGAAGCCGGCGATCTGCCTGCCCGCGGCGTCGAAGAAAAAGATGTTGGTTTGCCCGACCGCGACGCCGATCATGTAGACGCGGCGCGAGGAGCGGATCACGGCGTTGGCGATCTTGGGGTCGGCGACCAGCACGTCCTTGATGTCGGCCGGCAGGTCGATGGCAACCGACTTGCCGATGCCGAGCGGAATGAAGCGCGAGGTCGCCTCGCTCGCCGCTACCTGGATCACCGGCACGTGCCGGTCGGCCGCCACCACCGGGGCCGACGGCGCCAGGCATGTGCCGATAGCGAGTGCCGCCAGCGCGGCGGCGCGGATTGAAGTCGTCATCGCCATGTCCCCGTTTCCCCTCGCTCGATCATTTCGGTGTCGTCATCGTGCCCACGCCGAAACGTACGATGTTCACGCCGACACGCCGCCCGTTCAATTTGTCGTCGGACTGCGGCGCGTCATGCTGCGCATCGCTGATGCTGCGCAATGCCAGCGACAGCGTGCCGAGCTGCTGGGACAGCGCCAGCGTTTCGGTCTGGCTCGGCGTTAGTTCGAGCGTCGCGGTCTTGCCGACCACGACCTTTTGCCCGTCTTTCTCCTGCACGTTCTGGTCGATCGCCAGCACGCGGACATTGCTGAGAATGATTTCACTGCTGTGGGTGTCGCCGTTCGCGGACTTATCGGCGTCGCGGTCGCGCCGCGTCAGGATGACGTCCACGTGGTCGTTCGGCAGGATGAATCCGCCGGCGCCGGTTTCCGGCGAGATCTGCGTGGATATGGCGCGCATGCCGGATGGCAGGATCGCCGCCATGAAGCCGGAGCCTTTGGCGTTGACGAGCTTGACCTCGCGGATCGGCTCGCCGGCGACGAATGGATAGCGGGCGATGGAGCCGGCCAGCGTTTCGATGGCATTCGGCCGATCGGACTTGCGGATGAAATTTCCGGATGCCGCGGTGGCTGGCCATTCCTGCCAGCGCACGTCGCCGGGGGAAACCGTTTGGCCCATGGTGATGTCGGATTTGGCGACCAGGACGTCGACCGTGGCGATCTGGGGCGCCGGCGCGGTCTTGACCACGGGCGGCTTTTCCGAACGGCCGGCCAGCATGGCGGCTACGCCACCCGCAGCGATGGCGACGGTCAGCACAACTAAACGCGCGGCTTTCATACGCTTCACTCTCACCGTGACATGACGGCCGGGTCGGCCGCGTAATCGACATGGCGGCCAGTGCGACCGCTTGCACCGGATTTCAACAGCTAAAGGTCAAGGTATGGTTAAGCAGCGGTATCTAAATCGAGTTAATATTGTCTTGCGCCGCGGCTTCGGGCTTCAAAGGCCGAGCGCGGGCATCCAGCCGGTCTTGGGATAGACGGCGAGCGCGGCGGCGGCGAGCGCGATGCCATAGGGTACGCCGCCACCGGCGTCATGCAGGCGCAGAATCCAGGTTTGGCGGGCAAGCGGCTCCGGCAGCGGCAGGCGCCGGAACTGGATCAGGAGCATCGTCAGCAGGCCGCCGAACAGCGACGCATAGACCAGGTAAACCAGCAGAAAGTCGAAACCGAACCACAGCGCGGTGGCGGCCGCCAGCTTGGCATCGCCGCCGCCGATCCAGCCCATTGAAAAGAAACCGAAGGAAATCGTCAGCACCAGCGCGGCGGCGGCCAGATGCATGCCGATGGCCGGTAAACTCATGCCGGTGATGATGGTGAGCAGGAAAAAGCCGCCGGCCAGCGCCAGCGAGAGCCGGTTTGAGATGGTCATGGTCAGGAGATCGCTGGAGGCGGCGAACGCCATCAGGGCAGGGAACAGCAACAGCCTGATAACGTCGGTCAGCATGATCGTCGTCCTCGCACGCGGATCGTCCGGCTGGCGTCAAACTACGCTAGGCAAGCTTGCGGTTCGGTTAGCGCGCCAAATCTTTATGGTTCGTAAAGCGTCCGCCGCTGGTACCCATGAGCAAAAGACGCTGGCGGCTCATTGCGGCAGACGTTTTCGCGTATCGTTATGGCGGCGGTAACCGATATCGATGCGAAGCCGAATACGAGCCTGAATATGACGTTTTTCGTCGATTTCGACGCGGTTTACGTAAGCGTTTATTTACGGCGCGCCGCCTAGGCTGTTGCAAAGCGCCGACCTGCATAAACGAGCCTTATGCCCGAGCTTTTCGGCCAAGCGGGCGCCGCTTTGGCGAACAGAACGCGTTAACAATCGATGCGTCGGGTGCGGAGTGCCTCGAATTGAGCAACACGGAAATCGATTCGGGGGTGGGTAATATGACGATCTACCGGGCAGCCACGAACGACGCGCCGGGCAATTCCATCGTTGCATTCTTCCGCACTTTCGAGCGGACCAAGCTTTACGATCTCTTGGCCGGTTCGCCGTTGATCGCGTGGTATGGATTCGCCCTGACCATTCAGATTCCGCGCATCGCGCAGCAGATCGCATCGCTCAATCTTGCAACGGCGGATGCCCACGCGCTGGCCGGTCTGGCGTCGAATCTTGCCACGCAGATTTTTACCTTTGTGCTGATGCTGCTGATGATTTTGCGGCGTCAGCCGCTCGGCAAATCGTCCGGCTTCTTTCCGCGGTTTGCCGCCGTGGCCGGGACGTTCCTCAGCATCGCCATCGTGGTGCTGCCCCCGCGCGAGCTTTCGGTCCAGCTTCAGGTCGTCTCGACGCTGCTGATTGTCGGCGGCATCGTGTTCGCGCTGTATGCGGTGCTCGAGCTCGGCCGCTCGCTCAGCATGCTGCCGGAAGCGCGGCGGCTGGTGACCGGCGGGCCGTATAGCGTGATCCGGCACCCGGTCTATCTCGGCGAAGCGGTCGCGCTCGTCGGCGTGACGCTGCAATTCCTCTCGCCCTGGGCGCTGGCGTTGCTGGCCTTGCAATGCGTATTCCAGCTGGAGCGCATGAAGAGCGAGGAACTCGTGCTGTCACGCGCCTTTCCGGACTATCGGGATTACGCGGCGCGTACCGCCCGGCTGGTGCCGGGCTTGTATTAGGACAGACCGTCCCGGCGCGTGCGGCGCGCGCCCTGCCGCGGTAACCCCAAGGCCAAACATAAAAACCCCGGCAATCGCTGCCGGGGTTTTTAACAATTACGGCCGGGCTATCAACCCAGCCGTAATGAATCTGATGGCCGCCAGAGCTGTCGCCCTCGGCGGAGCCGAGAGGCGACCATGCCCGCGGTTACTGGTTCTTCAGCGAAGTCGTGATGTTTCCGAACGTGGTGTTGAGCTGCGTGCCGAGGCCGTTCACGACCGCGATGATCGCGACCGAGATGCCGGCGGCAATGAGGCCGTACTCGATGGCAGTTGCGCCGGATTCGTTCTTCACGAAACGCACGAACAGGTTTTTCATCGGTAACTCCATGATCCACACGTGGCTGTCTGAGCTGATCCAAAGGACCGGATTAGCTCCGGCTGCCTCGAACCATGCCCGACCGTAGCAAGGAGGTCTTGCAGGCAAGTTAATAGGATTGAAGAAATACGGGGTAATCTCGTGTATATGTATCGTAGTTAACAAGTCATAGCGCCAACAATATCAGAGTTAATAAATTATTATTACGCTATATACTGAAAGTATTGGAAATATACTCGAACGAATACACAAAACCTATGTTTGAGACCTGCAATAAAGGCCGCAGAAGAACGCAGGCGGCGGTCCGGACAACAAATTGCCGATGCTGGCGGCATCGATGAGCAGAGCTTGCCCGGAAAGCTTCGGTGTCCGGATACTCCGCGTCTTCCGGGTCTGAATTGAAGGTCTTTGCACTTCGTTCACCTATTTGCAGTCAACTCTTGCGGTCGGTCGGCCGCTGTTGTGGCGGGCCTTTTAGCGTGCTGCGTGCTGGAGAGTTCGATGTCGGCCGTGTTCGGGCGTGGTAGGCGATTGATCAGCGTTTGGGCCTGGACGATCATTTTTGCGGCTACGCTCGGCGCCCAGGCGGCTCAAGGCGACAGCGTGACCGTCAATGTCGATCAGGCGCAGGTGATGAAGCTACCCGAACGGGTCGCCACCATCGTCATCGGAAATCCGCTGATCGCCGATGCCGCGCTGCAAAGCGGCGGCATTCTGGTCATTACCGGCAAGGGCTACGGCTCCACCAATCTGGTAGCGCTCGACCGCAGCGGCCGCGTGGTGCTCAACAAGACCGTCAATGTGCTCGGCGCCTCCAGCGGCGATCTGGTCGTGGTCTACAAAGGCGTCGAGCGCGAGACTTACAGTTGCGCGCCGGAATGCGAGCACCGCATCACGCTCGGCGACTCGCAAGGTTATTTCAACACCACGATAGAGCCAGACCGGCTCGCGCATCGGCCAGGCGCAGACCGGCACGCAACCGCACTGAACCGGGCGCAATGCCGGCACGCACCGTCCGCGCATGCGCGGCGCGATCATAGTTAGCGATCGCTTAACCGAAACCCCGCAGTTCCTCGCCATCCGCGCAACAATTCGACAACGGGCATTTGCTAAGGTTTGGCATGGTGTTTCGGCACCTTTCAGCAGTCTCGAAGGTTGCCATGCTTGAGTGCATTGGAAACAAAATCGCCGCCCGCGTCCGCCGGCTGTTGCCGGCGCGTGCCGTGCGTCGTTTCGCTTGGCGGCAGGATGGCTCCGCCGCCGTGGAATTCGCTCTGGTCGCGGCTCCGTTTTTGGCGTTGACCTTCGCCATTCTGGAAACGGCGCTGGTGTTCTTTGCCAGCCAGACGCTGGAATCCGCCGCCTCCGAAGCCGGCCGGCTGATCATGACCGGTCAGGCGCAGACGGGCGGCTACACGCCAGAACGATTTCAAAAATCAAGTGTGCAATTTCCTCGCCGGAGGTTTGTTTGACTGCGCGAACGGCGTCTATGTGAACGTCCAGACCTATAACAACTTCGCCAGCGCCAACGTCGCTTCGCCGATCGTCAACGGCCAATTCAACACCGCGAACTTGGCCTACAATCCCGGCCAGCAGGGCAGCATCGTGGTCGTCTCTCTGTATTACCAATGGCCGATCTACGTGACGCTGTTCGGCGATAACCTGTCCAACCTGAGCAGCGGCAGCCGCCTTCTGGTGGCGACTTCCGTGTTCCGTAACGAGCCCTATTGATGAGGCAGTCCGTCATGACGGCAACGACTTCTTCAATACTGCAGGTGTTTCGACGCTTCGGGCGCGACCGGCGCGGCGTTTCGGCGGTTGAATTCGCCATCATCGCGCCGGTGATGATCGGCCTCTATCTCGGATGCACCGAGATTTCCGATGGCGTGGCCGTGGATCGCAAGGTCAGCCTGACCGCCGGCGCGCTTGCCAACCTGACGGCGCAGGCGACCACCCTCGCCGTCGCCGACATGACCAATATTCTCGATGCATCGAGCGCGATCATTGCTCCCTACGACGCCGGCCTGCTCACCATGACGGTGACGTGCCTGAGCATCGACGGGAACAAAAACGCGAACGTGAAATGGAGCGTCACGCGAAACGGCAAAGTGGAGGCCGGGACGCTGAACATTCCAGCGGCGCTGGCCGTGCCCAACACGCAGATGATCTATAGTGAAGTCACGTACGCGTATACGCCGGCCGTCGGCTACACCATCACCGGCACGCTCACGCTGTCGGATCATATGTATATGAGCCCGCGTATCACGGCGCCGATCTATAACAATATCGCCTGCACTTGACGGGCGTCGCGATTATCGGGCTTCCAGGATCGGCAGCGCGGTGGTCGATTTGATCCGCTCCATGGCGAAGCGCGACGTGACGTTCTTGAGCGGCACGGTCGCGATCAGCTTCTTGTAGAAGCCGTCGTAGCTCTGCATGTCGTGCACCACGACGCGCAGCATGTAATCGACGTCGCCGGCCATGCGGTAAAATTCCATCACTTCCGGCATGCCGCCCACCACATCGGCGAAGCGCTTGAGCCAGTCCTGCGAATGGTCGCCGGTCTCGATCGAGACGAACACCGTGATGCCCAGCCCGATCTTTTCCGGATCGATCAGCGCGACGCGGCGCATGATCACCCCGTCGGCTTCCAGCCGCTGCAATCGCTTCCAGCACGGCGTCGACGACAAGCCGACGCGCTGGCCGATTTCGGCGACGGAGAGCGAGGCGTCCTCTTGCACCACGGCGAGGATCTTGCGGTCGATAGCGTCCATTCTCTGTTTCCTTCAAAACTTGGAACCGGTGGCCTAAGCCAGCGGCATTTTATGGAATAATATTCTTATTTTAGCATCCCATCTGTATTTACATAGAAAAATATTCTATTTCAAGCGCAATCTATCGCTGCCCCAGAAGCAACAATTCGAGCGGATCCACGGACATGACAAAATTCTTCTCTTCCGCATTCCCCGCGACGCTGCGTCGGCTCGCCGCCGGCCTCGCGCTCACGCTCGTCGTCGCCGCACCCGCTGCTGCCGCCGATGCGCAGCCGCTGGTCAGCCCGGCCTGGCTCAACAGCCATCTGCACGATGCACAATCTGGTGGTGCTCGACATCCGCTCGGCCATCGACGGCAGCAAGCCGGAGGCCTTCGCGCAGGGGCACATCCCGGGCTCCGTGCACAGCGACTACGACAAGGCCGGCTGGCGCGTCACCCGCAACAACGTGCCGTTCATGGTGCCGACCACGCCCGAGCTGGAAAAGCTGATCGGCGATCTCGGCATCGACGAGACCAGCCATGTGGTCGTGGTGCCGGCCGGCGTGAACGTGCTCGATTTCGGTTCCGCCGCGCGCACTTATTGGACGCTGAAATATACCGGCGTCGGCAATGTCTCGATCCTCGACGGCGGCCTCGCCGCCTGGAAAGCGGCGGGCTACGCGGTCGACACCGGCGCGCATGCTCCGTCGCCGGCAATCTTCACCGCCACCATCGACACCAACATTCTGGCGCTCGTCTCCGACGTCGAGAAAATCGAAAAGAGCGGCGGCGCCACTCTGGTCGACGCGCGGCCGGTTTCGTTTTTCCTCGGCAAGGAGAAGGCGCCGGCCGCTTTGGCCTACGGACACATCCCCGGCGCGCGCAATATCGACAGCGCCGAGTTCTACGATCCCGCCACCAACCGGCTGAAGCCGAAGGCCGAGCTTGCGGCGATTGCCGGCGAATTGCCGGCGGGCGCCACGGTCGCCTATTGCAACACCGGGCATTGGGCCGCGACCGACTGGTTCGTGCTGCACGAATTGCTCGGCCGCAGCAACGCGCGGCTTTACGCCGGCTCGATGGTGGAGTGGACCAGCAATGCCAGCCGCCCCATTGCATCCGCGCGCACCAAATGGGACGATCTGAAGAAGAAGCTCGGCTTGGGTTCCTGACGGACATCTTTTCAAGGCTGCCTGCATGACGACGACAACCATGGCGGCGCCCAATACGGGCGCCGCGATTGGCATCGACCGCCTTTTCCTCGGCCTCGCCCTTGCCGCCACCGCGATCCTGATCGCGCTGGTGCTGCTCGACGGCCAGCCGGCGTCGGCGGCGTTGATCCTGGGCGGCTTCGGCCTCGGCATCGCATTCCTCAAAGCCGAATTCAGCTACACCGCGTCGTGGCGGCGTTTCCTGACGCGCGGGGAGGCGGGCGGGCTCATCGGCGGCTTGATCGTGATTGCGGTGGCCGCGCTTATCGTGGTGCCGGTGGCGGCGCTCGCGCCGCATTTCGGCGGCGCCATCGCGCCGCTCGGCGCATCGCTCATCGTCGGCGCCTTCACCTTCGGCATCGGCATGCAGCTCGCCAATGGCTGCGGCTCCGGCACGCTTTACACCGTCGGCGGCGGATCGGGACGCATGCTGATCGCGCTGTTGTTCTTCGTCATCGGCAGCGTGTTCGGCAGTCTATCGCTGCCGTCGTTCCTTCAGCTCGGCGGCATCGATCCGATCCTCGCCTCGGATTATCTCGGCCCCTGGGGCGGACTGGCGGCGACGCTCGCCAGCATCGCGCTCGCGGCTGCCGTGATTGTCGCCGTCGCCAGGCGGCGCGGCGCCAATTTCATGCCGTCGCGCAGTTATGTGCTCGGCGGCATTGCCATCGGACTGCTGTGCGTCGCCGTGTTCCTGGCTGGCGGGCATCCCTGGAGCGTGACCTTCGGCTACACGGTGTGGGGCGCCAAGGCGGCGAGCGCGCTCGGCTTCGATTTATCGCACGCCGCGTTCTGGCAATGGCCGGGACCCAAGCACGCGCTTTCCGAGTCGGTGCTGTCCGACACTTCGAGCCTCACCGACTTCGGCATGTTGTTCGGCGCCATGGCGGCGGCCGCCGCCAGCAAGCCGTTCGCGGCGACGGCCTGGCCGCCGGTGAAATCGCTGCTGGCCGCGGCCATCGGCGGTCTGCTGATGGGCTGGGGCGCCCGGCTCGGCTTCGGCTGCAATATCGGCGCCTTTGTCGGCGGCGTCGCCTCCGGCTCGCTGCACGGCTGGGTCTGGTTCGCCGCGGCATTGCCCGGCTGCCTGATCGGCATCCGCCTGCGGCCGCTGTTCGGCCTGTCGCGGGAGTAGTCCAATGCGAAAGGTCTACATCGCCGTGGTGCTGCTCGGCTTGGTCGCCATCGTCGGCAACCACCTGGTCAGTCCGTCGAGCGGCCGCGCCGTCTCGCCGGAGGATTTCGCCGGCGCCTGCGCGCCCTGCGGCGCGCCCTGTCCGTCGAAGAAATAGCGGCGTCAGCCACCCTGCCGTTTCAGGAACTCGTCGACTTCCGCCCGTGTCGCCGCGCCCATCAGGCCGCCGAAGCGCGTGCATTTGATGGCGGCGGCGGCGCCGGCGAAGCGCAGGGCCTCCACCACGTCGCCGGTTTCGATCAAGCGCAAGGCGAAGCCGGCGTGGAACACGTCGCCGGCGCCGAGCGTGTCGACGGCTTTGACCTTGAACGCCGGCATATGGCGGACCTCGCCGCCGTCGAGCCAATAGACGCCGTCGGCGCCGTCGGTGAAAGCGAGGAAACCCTTGAAGCTTTCGCCGAGTTTGCGCAGCGCCGGGCGAAGATCTTTCGCTCCGCTATCGCCGCGCAGGGCTTCCGCCGATGCGATCACATGGCTGCACGCCATCAGCAGCGGATTGTCGGGCGCCGCCGCCCGGTCGAGATCGAGCACGCGCGGGATGCCGCGCGTAGCGGCGGCCTGGCAGATCGGGATAGCGAAATTCGGATAGCGGTTGTCGAGGATGACGGCGTCGGCCGTCGCCACCGCCTGCGCCGCGTTTTCGGGCGCGATGTCGCTCAAGCCCTGGTCGCGGCGGGTCGCGATCATCTTTTCGCCGGCCGCGTCAATCAGGATCAGCGACACCGAGGAGACGGCGCCGGGTACGCGCACGGCGTAACGGCAATCGATCTTCTCGCGCCGCAGACTCTCGATGATGCGGTGGGCGAATTCGTCGTTCGCATCGCCCAGCGGCCCGGCGAAACCGGTCTTGGCGCCGAGCCGTGCCGCCGCAACCGCAGCGTTGCCGGCCTGGCCGCCGCTGGTGATCAGGAATTCGGACGCCTGCACCTTGCTGCCGGCATCGGGAAACCTGTCCACGCGCATCACAATGTCCTGCACGGCGCCGCCGGCGCACAAAATTCGCGGGACTTGTTTTGGCGCAGCGTCAGTCAAAGCCGATCTCGTCCTCCAGCCAGGCGCGGATCAGATGATGCGCGATCGCCACCGGCGGCGGTATGGTCAGTCCATCGGGGTGCTTGCGCAGCAGCATGGTCGCGACCTCCGCCTTGCTAAACCACCGCGCGTCCTCGAGTTCCGCGCGGTCCACCACAATTTCGCGGGTCAAGGCCTCGGCGTGGCAGCCGATCATCAGCGAGGTCGGAAACGGCCACGGCTGCGATTGGCAAATACGTCACCCGGCCGCAGGCGATGCCGGCTTCCTCGCGCGTTTCGCGGCGCACCGCGTCCTCGATCGACTCGCCCGGCTCGATGAAGCCGGCGAGGCACGACCACATGGTCGGCACGAAGCGCGGCGAGCGGCCGAGCAGGCAGTTGTCGCCCATGCTCGCCAGCATGATCGCCACCGGATCGGTGCGCGGGAAATGCTCGGCCTTGCATTGCGGACAATCGCGCCGCCAGCCGGCCTGCACGGCTTGCGTCGGCGCGCCGCAGTTCGGGCAGAAGCGATGGCGCGCATGCCAGTGCAGCACCGCCTTGGCCTCGGCGATCGGCGGCAGGTGCTCAGGGTCGACCAGCCCCTGCACCGCGATCGAGCGCAGATCGGTGACCCGGAAGCCGTCGCGGCTCTTGAGCGCCTCGGCGGCCGCCGGCGCCATGCCGTGGCCGAAGCGGGCGGCGCCGTCGATGAGGCCGAGGAAAATCAACTCGGTCGCAGGCGCCAAGCGCGCGCGCTTCGTCCATCGTGAACAGCGGATCGTTGAGGGCCAAGCCCTTTTTCATCGCGATCCAATCGCCGCCGATCACATAGGCGCCGGCGTTTGGCTGTGCCGCGAGCCGCGCCATGGCGGCGTCATCGGGGCGCAGCTCGGCGGCGCGCTCGATGCGGCTTTGCGTGTAGCCAAGACGCGGTTTGGGGCCGAGATCGGGGCGAGGCGACATAGGGCGCGGAAATTCGCACGGCGAGTCGGTAAGTGCAATGCGGAATTAAACCGGCCGCGGATACATGACCTCGCGCAGTTCCGGCCGCTGCCATTGCGGTCCCAGCACGCCCTGCTTGGCGGCGTAATGCTGCGACGATGTGACCGTGTCGGTGCTGGCGCGCATCGCGCGCGCGCGTTCCAAACTCACGTCCACCGTGAAGAAGCCGGCCGCCGTGCTCTCGAACAAGATTTCCTCCGGCGCCGCCACCATGGCGAGCCCGCGCTCGGCATGGCTGAACAGATTCTGCGTGGTGACCACGATCGCGAGGTTCTCGATCGCGCGCGACCAGATCAGGTTGCGCCAGCTCGCCCACAATTTCCCCTTGTCGGTGCCGGCCGGCATGAAGATCAATTCGGCGCCGCGCAGCGCCAGCGCGCGCGTCACCTCCGGCATGTAGGCTTCGCTGCACATCGCGAGGCCGACTTTGCCCTGCGCAGTGTCGAACACGGGAAACTCGTTGCCCGGCACGTATTGGAATTCCCACCACTTGCCGCCGGTATAGATCCACGGTCCGTTCGGATGCGTGCGGCGGTAGCAGACCGGCGCGCGGCCGTCGCCATAGGCCAGGCAGATCAGATTATGCGCGGTGCCCTCGTTGTGGCTGAGCGGCTCGATGGTGCCGTAGACCGCGTTGATGCCGTGCTTCGCCGCCGCTTCGGCGATGCGCGGCGTCGGATCGAATGAAGCGGGCATGCGCCAGGGGCCGGGATAGGTTTCCGGAAAGCAGACGAAGTCGGCGCCTTCTGCCTTGGCGCGCGCGATGAAATTGACCGCGTCGGCGACGTTTTTTTCGTCCTCGCCGATCGGATTGGCGATCGGCTGCACGACGGCGATGCGGAAGGTCATGAACTTTGCTCCTGCGATGGATTGCAGCCGAGCCTAGTCGCGAACCGGCGTTACGTGAAGGGCGCGCCGCAGCGCGGCGACAAAGCCGTCGCGCACCTTGCGATCGTAAGCGGTGGGCGGCGCCGCGCCCCAGACCGGCTTCGGCCAGGCGGCGTCGCTATGGCGGCGCGCGATCACGTGCACGTGCAATTGCGCCACCTGGTTGCCGAGCGCGGCAATGTTGAGCTTGTCGCATTCGGTGATCGATTTGAGCGCGCGCGCCGCGGCGGCGACTTCGCCCAGCAGCTGGATTTGCGCGTTTTCCTCCAGGTCGATGAGTTCGACCAGCCCCGGCCGCCGCGGCACCAGGATCAGCCAGGGATAATTGGCGTCGTTCGCCAGCAGCACGCGCGCGAGCGCGAGATCGCCGAGCGGGACCGTGTCGGCGGCGAGTTGCGGGTGGAGGGACCAGGTTGAATTCGATCATGTCGGCCTCTCGTGTCGTCCCGGCCAAACGCCCGTAAGGGCGCGCGAGGCGGGACCCATACGCCGCAGTTCTATCGAGAACACACGGCGTATGGGTCACCCGCTTTCGCGGGGACGACGCGAATCGGGCTGCTTGCTTTCCGCCCCCGTTCGCCCGATATAGGTCCCGGGAGGTTGGCGGTGGACGAGCCACTCGCCAACCGGGTCAGGTCCGGAAGGAAGCAGCCCTAACGAGCGCGGTTCGGGTCGCTCGTCAGCCTCCCACTATTTTCCGTGAAGCAAACAGCGCGCCTGCGCGGCCGCCGGTCGGATGGCACGATGAGCGAAACCGCGAAACCCACCGGCCTCGATTTCGGCGATGCGCCAGAGCAACCCGGCTATCGCGTGCTGGCGCGCAAATACCGGCCGGCGAGCTTTGACGACCTGATCGGCCAGGACGCCATGGTGCGCACCATCTCGAACGCCTTCGAGTCGGGGCGCATTCCGCAGGCCTGGATCCTCACCGGCGTGCGCGGCGTCGGCAAGACCACGACCGCGCGCATCCTCGCCCGCGCGCTCAATTACGAATTGCCGGACGGCTCGATCACTCAGCCGACCATCAACATGCCCACAATGGGCGTGCACGATCAGGCCATCATGGAAAGCCGCCACATCGACGTGCTGGAGATGGATGCGGCTTCGCATAATTCGGTCGAGGACGTGCGCCAGATCAACGACGCTATCCGCTACGCGCCGGTGTCGGCGCGCTACAAGGTCTACATTCTCGACGAAGTGCACATGCTCTCCGGCGCGGCGTTCAACGCGCTGCTCAAGACGCTGGAAGAGCCGCCGCCGCACGCCAAGTTCATTTTCGCCACCACCGAAATCCGCAAAGTTCCGGTGACGGTGCTCTCCCGTTGCCAGCGCTTCGACCTGCGCCGCGTCGACGCCGCGCTGCTGGTCAAGCACCTGGAAGGCATCGCGGCCAAGGAAAAGATCGAGGCCGAGCCGGCGGCGCTGGCGCTGATCGCGCGCGCGGCGGAAGGCTCGGTGCGCGATAGTCTGTCGTTGTTCGATCAGGCCATCGCCCACGCGGCGGGACCGGTGCGCGCGGAAGACGTGCGGCAGATGCTCGGTCTCGCCGACCGCGTGCGCATCGTCGACCTGTTCGAGGCGCTCATGAAAGGCGACGTCGGCGCGGCGCTGAAAGAGTTGCGCGAGCAATACGACATCGGCGCCGATCCGGGCGTGGTGTTGAGCGATCTCGCCGAGTTCACGCATTTCGTCACCCGCGTGAAGGTGGTGCCGACGGTCGCCGACGACGTGTCGCTGTCGGAAGCCGAACGCGTGCGCGGCCGCGCCTTCGCGAAGGACCTGTCGATGCGGGTGCTGTCGCGCACCTGGCAGATGCTGCTGAAAGGTGTGAGCGAAGTGCAGGGCGCCGCGCGTCCGGTCGCCGCCGCCGAGATGGTGCTGGTGCGCATTGCCTATGCCGCCGATCTGCCGACGCCGGACGAAGTCGTCCGCTCGCTCGGCGAGGAGGGCGCCGCGCGCCCGCAAGGCAATGGCGGCGCGGTTTCCAGCCAGGCGCCGGCGCAAAACTTCGCGCCGCGCTACGATGCGCCGCGCGGCTCGCCCCGCTCCTCGGCCGTGGCATCGCCGCGGCCCTCAGAGAACCCGGCGCCCGAGCTCAATGAACCGGTTGCGGCCACCCCGACGCTCAGCATCGGTTCGTTCGAGGCGCTGATCGCGCTCGCCGCCGAGAAGCGCGACATCACGATGAAGATGGCGCTGGAGCGCGACGTGCGGCTGGTGCGCTGCGAGGACGGCCAGCTCGAAATCGCGCTGGAAGCGAGCGCGCCGAAGACGCTGGTGCACGATCTCTCGCGCAAATTGTCGGCCTGGACCGGCAAACGCTGGATGGTGGTGGTGTCGCAGGAGCAGGGCGGCGCCACCGTGCGCGCGCAGATGGAGGCGCGCCAGGCCGAGCTCGAGCGCGGCGTGCAAAGCGATCCGCTGGTGCAGGCGGTGATGAAGCGCTTTCCCGGCGCCACGGTGGTCGGCGTGACGCAGAATGCGCCGGAGGCGGGTGAGGCCGACGAAACGCCGCCGCCGAACGAAGAGGAATAGTCGATGGCCGATTTCATGGGCCTGATGAAACAGGCCGCGCAACTGCAATCCAAGATGCAGGCGCTGCAGGCCGAGCTCGACTTGATCGAGGTCGAGGGCACTTCGGGCGGCGGCCTGGTGAGCGTGCGGCTTTCCGCCAAGGGCGATCTCAAGGGCTTGCGCATCGACGATTCGCTGATGAAGCCGTCGGAAAAGGAAATCGTCGAGGACCTGCTGGTGGCGGCGCATGCCGATGCGCGGCGCAAGGCGGAAGCCGTCATGCAGGAGAAGATGAAGGCCCTGACCGGCGGCCTGCCGCTGCCGCCGGGGATGGGTTTGGGGTGAAATTTTCCGTGCAATGTATTCGCGACGCCTGCGCCTCTCGCGTTCCCTCCACCCTTGTGGGGGAGGGACAGGGAGGGGGGTCGTGGATGTTCGGCGTGCCACGTCAAACAGCGACCCCCACCCCCGACCCCTCCCCACAAGGGGGAGGGGAGTAGAACGATGCCCACCGCCGTCGCCGGACCCGAAATCGAGCGCCTGATCCAGCTCTTGGCGCGGCTGCCCGGCCTGGGCCCGCGCTCGGCGCGGCGCGCGGCGCTGCATCTCATCAAGAAGCGCGAATTGCTGATGGCGCCGCTCGCTTCCGCCTTGCAGACCGCGATGGAAAAGATCGAGATCTGCAAGACCTGCGGCAATATCGACACCCAGAACCCGTGCACGGTATGCACCGATTTAAAGCGCGACCAGTCCATCATCGTGGTGGTGGCCGACGTCGCCGATCTGTGGGCGCTCGAGCGCGCGCACGCGGTCAACGGCCGTTATCACGTGCTCGGCGGCACGCTGTCGCCGCTCGACGGCGTCGGTCCGCAGGACTTGTCGATCGACGCGCTCATTTCGCGCGCGCACGAGCCGCAGGTGAAGGAGCTGATCCTGGCGCTCAACGCCACGGTCGACGGCCAGACCACCGCGCATTACATCACCGAGCTCCTGCACGAGGCGAGCGTCAAGGTGACGCGGCTGGCGCACGGCGTGCCGGTCGGCGGCGAACTCGATTATCTCGACGAGGGCACGCTGTCGGCGGCGATCAAGCAACGGACATTGTTCTGATGCGCACCGGCATGCGCCTGATTGCTACAGCCATCGTTCTCGGCTTTCCGGCCGCCGCCATGGCGCAGGCGAAAGACGAGCGGCTTGCCGCGCGCGGCGATCGAGGACGCCTTCAAGAAGGCCGAATGCACCGTGGCGCTCGAGGATGCGGCGGCCAAGCCCGATTCATACGATCTTGGCGACGGCCAGCGGCTGTTCATCGTGAGTTGCTGGCAAGCGGCCTATCAGGCCGGCAGCTTGGTCTTTGTCACGGACCGCGCCGGTCAGGCGCGGCTCATGACCTTCAAGGACTGGGACGGTAAAAAATTCGCCCCGGTGCAAAGCCTGTCGGAAGCCGATTTCGATCCGGACAAGAAAACCATCAGCATGTTCTACAAGGGTCGCGGCATCGGCGATTGCGGGTCCATGGCCACGTGGAGCTGGAGCGGAACCGATTTCAAATTGCAGAGCTATTTCTTCAAGAAGAAGTGCGATGGCCACTCGTTCGCCGGCCAGCGCCGCTGGCAGATTTTCCCGCGCCGCTGATTACGCCGTCTTCGGCTCTAGCCGTTTGAAATGCCCGCGCCGCTGCAAGTAGGCGAGCAGCGCGAGGCTGGGCAATCCGGCGAGCGCGCAGATCACGAAAAACCACACCCAGCCGGCCCCCTCGGCGATGAAGCCGGCGCCGGACGAAAGGTAAGTGCGCCCGACCGCGGCCAAGCGCGGTCAACAGCGCGTATTGCGTCGCCGTGTGCAGCGGGTTCTGGCAGAGCGCCGACAGGTAGGCGACGAACATCACGGTGCCGATGGCGCTGGTGAAATTCTCCAGCGTGATGGCGACGGTCAGCGCCGGCAGGCTGTGCCCGGCAAGCGCGACCCAGCAGAAGCCGAGATTGGCGGCGGCCTGCAGGATGGCGCCGATCCACAGGCTGGTCGCCAGCGGCAGCGCGCGCGCCACGAAGCCGCCGGCAAAGCCGCCGGCCAGCAGCGCCGCCAGCCCGACGCCTTTCACGATCGCGGCATATTCGTTGCGCGTAAATCCGAGATCGATCACGAACGGCGCGGTCATGGCGCCCGAAAGCGCGTCGGTGAACTTGAACAGCACCACGAAGGCCAGCATGGTGAAGGCCATCTCGTAGCTCAGAAAATCCTTGAACGCGCCGACCGCGGCCTCGGCGACGCGCGCCAGCGGCTTGTGCCCGGCATGGGTCGCCTCGGCTGCGACCGAGCGCTCCGGCTCGGTGGCGATCAGCGCCGTGGCGGTGCCGATCAGCACCAGCGCGGCCATCGCCACATAGCCCCAATGCCAGGCCGCCTGCTTGTCGAAGCCGGTGGCCTGGATGGCGCTGACCAGAAACAGCGCGCCGGCGGTCGAGACCAGCATGCCGATGCGATAGGCCGCGACGTAGGAGGCCATGCCGGCGGCCTGCTCGTTCTCCGGCAGGCTCTCGACGCGGAAGGCGTCGACCACGATGTCCTGCGTCGCCGACAGCGGTCGCCACCAGCAGCGCGCCGAGCGCGACCAGCGCGGGCGCCACCGCCGGATCGGCAGGAGCCGAGCAACACGATCGCCGCCATCAGCAGCAATTGCGTGAACACCAGCCAGCCGCGGCGGCGGCCGAAGCCAGCGTCCGAAGCAGCGGCACGTCGAGCGCGTCGGTGAGCGGCGCCCACAGGAATTTCACGTGTAGGGCGTGCCGACCAGCGCAAAAAGTCCGATGGTGCCGAGATCGACGCCGGATTCGCGTCATCCAGACCAGCAGCGTCGATGCCCGACAGCGCCAGCGGCAGTCCGGACGAAAAGCCGAGGAACAGCACGATCAGCACGCGCGGCTTGAGGTAGACCGCCGCGGCGTCGATGAAAGAGGGGCGCGGCTCGACGCGATCGGGCGAGGCGGTCATCGCGTTATTCGCCGGCTTCCAGCTTGCGGATCGGGGCGGGAATGATTTGAGCGCTTGGCGTCTCGTCGCTGAACTCGACGCTCTGGATTTTCTCTCCGCGACTCAGGATTTTCTCTGCCGACGTGACGATTTGCTCGATGTCCTTGTTGACGTTGCCGAAGTGCTTGTCGAGATTCTCGACGCGGTCTTTCAGCCGCTGCACGTCTTCGATCATGAGCGCGACTTCCTTCAGAATCTTGTCCGCCGCCTCGCGCATGCGGGCGTCCTTCTGGATCTGCTGGACCACCTGAATCGCCAGCATCAGCAGCGACGGCGACACGATGATCACACCGGCCCGGTACCCCTTCTGCAACACGTCGTCGAAGCCGTCGTAAAGTTCGGCAAACATCGATTCCGACGGGATGAACATGAAGGCGACGTCCTGCGTCTCGCCCTTGATCAAGTATTTCCCGGAAATGTCGTCGATATGTTTGCCCAGGTTCTGCCGCAGCTGGCGCGTGGCCTGAAGCCGCTCCTCGTCGGTCTTGGCGTTTTCCAGCGCGGTCGTCGCTTCCAGCGGAAATTTGGCGTCGATGACGAGATGCCGGTTATCCGGCATGTGGATGCAGCAATCCGGGCGCGAATTATTCGACAGCGTGAACTGGAATTCATAGGCGCCCTGCGGCAGCCCGTCGGCGACGATGGCTTCCATGCGGCCCTGGCCGAAGGCGCCGCGCCGCTGCTTGTTGTCGAAGACCTTTTGCAGCGACGTAACGGTCGAGGCGAGGTCGGTAATGTTCTTCTGCGCGCTGTCGATGACCGCGAGCCGCGCGTGCAACTGTTGCAGATGATCGGTGGTGTTCTTGGTCGAGGTCTTCATCGACTCGCCGAGGTTCTGCGTCACCGCGTCGAGCCGCTCGTGCACGGTCTGCTGCAACTGCGCCTGCGCTCGCGCCAGCAGTTCGCCCATGGTCTGGATGCGGGCGTTGAGATCGGCCAGCCGCTGCTCGGCGGCGTGATCGACCGGCGCGGCGCGCGGGCGCAGCAGCAGCACCAGGATGGCGACGACGCCGATCGCGATAATCAGGGCGAGAACGACGAGGAGGGTTTCCGGCATGCGAGAGCTTCTACCGTGATTCGACGGGCCTTGCGAACGAAGGGCGAACGGTAGGGCGAGAACGCCCGTGGCTCAAGGCTTCTCTTTGTCATTCCGGGACGCGGCCGAAGGCCGCGAACCCGGAATCCATAAACACAGACCGGGAGTATCGATTCCGGGTCCGCTCGCGGAGCCTGTCATCGGGCCGCGCTTTGCGCGGACCCGTTGGCTCGCGTCCCGGAATGACAGATTATTTGGTGAAACGCGCGCATTGACCGCGCCGCCCCTTGCCCTTACATCGCGCGCATGGCGGTGCGCGACATCCTCATCCTTCCCGACAAGCGGCTGCGGCTAAAATCCGAGCCGGTGAAGGCGGTCGACCGGTCGCTGCGCAAACTGGTCGACGACATGTTCGAGACCATGTACGCGGCGCCCGGCATCGGGCTCGCCGCCATCCAGATCGGCGTGCCGCAGCGCGTGGTCACCATGGACCTCGCCAAGAAGGACGAGCCGAAGGCGCCGCAGATCTTCATCAATCCGGAAGTCACCTGGAAGGGCGACGAGAAGGCGACCTACGAGGAAGGCTGCCTGTCGATCCCGGAATATTACGAGGAGGTCACGCGGCCGTCGGCGGTGCGCGTGCAATATCTCGACCTCGCCGGCAAGCCGCACGAGATCGAAGCGACCGGCCTGCTCGCCACCTGCCTGCAGCACGAGATCGACCACACCAACGGCGTTCTGTTCATCGACTATATCTCCAAGCTCAAGCGCGACATGGTGATGAAGAAGTTCAAGAAGGCGGCGAAGCTCGGCACCGGCAAGCCGCTCATCCGAGGACAAAGAGCCGTCGCATCACATCGGATAATTCCGGCGCGGTACGAAGTGAGTTGCGGACTAAAAGAATTGATGGAAAATTGTAATCAGAGTTTGAACGCTGCTAATCGTAAAGCACAATACCACAGAGAGGATCAACAGCAGAACTCTCATAGGAACTGTATGCAGCGATAGACTCTGTTTTTCGTGTGCAAACGACGACTATCTTTCGTCTAATTACATTGAAACGAAAGATTTCGAGAGCCTTTTCGCTTTCGGTTGCATGCGAAATATTTCTCGGCTGACAATACAATGCACGGCATGTTAATAATTGCCTAACCATTAACGGGTAAATTACGGGTGAACATATTCGCCAGAACGTAACTTATTGAAAACTAATCACTAAATCTTAGTTCGACATTGTGATAGCCAAATGATATCAATGATATCAAACAGGATCGGTCTGATGGTTGATTTGCTGATACGAAATATAGAGGCGGAGCTTAAGAGTTTATTGAGCAACGTGCTCATGAGCATCGGCGCAGCCTGTCGGCCGAGGCTAAGGCTCTGCTGCGCAAAGCGTGTCCGAGCGTAAAAGGCCTGCGAGATGGGCACATTCATTTTTTCTTGTTGGAAGCCAAGTATGTGGGGATGATCTAGTTTTCGAGCGTAACGACTTGGTATCGCGCGCCAATTTCGAATGATCTTGCTTGACACGAATATAATATCGGAAGGGCTGCGTCCTGGCCCGATGTCAACGTGCGTACGTGGCTGGACGCCCAGCCTGCCGCAGAGCTGTTCTTGTGACGCCTGTGCTGGCCGAATTGCACTATGGTGCTCAGCACTGCTGCCGGCGAGAGACGCACCAAATTGGAACAATCAATCTCCGAACTGATAATTGCATTTAGCGACCGCATACTGCCCTTCGATGGGGCTGCGGCGTTGGAATATGGCAAGTTTGTTGCGCGGCGCGACAACCTTGGCCGCGCGACTGGAACCATGGATGGACTTATTGCGGCAATCGCAATGGTGCATGGCGCCACAATTGCGAACTCGTGACGTGCGCGGTTTTGATGATTCTGGGATTGCTTTGATCGATCTCTTTAATCTCGTGCCTGAACGCCGATAGTGCGCCAATGACGGTGCTTGCTATGTCGCCTGATCTTCATGGGCACGCCCGATTTCGCGGTGCCGACGCTGGTCGAGCTTGCCGCGCGCGGCCACGAGATCGCCGCGGTCTATACGCGCGCGGCCAAACCCGCCGGGCGCGGCATGGCGCTGCAGAGAACGCCGGTCGAGCGCGAAGCGCGGCGGCTGGGCCTGCCGGTGCTCACGCCGAAGACGTTGAAAGACGAAGCGGCGCTGGCCGCATTCCGCGCGCACAGAGCCGATGCGGCGGTGGTGGTGGCCTATGGCCTCATCCTGCCCAAGCCGGTACTCGAAGCGCCGCGGCTTGGCTGTTTCAACGTGCATGCTTCGCTGCTGCCGCGTTGGCGCGGCGCCGCGCCCATCAACCGAGCCATCATGGCGGGTGACAAGGAAAGCGGCGTCACCATCATGCGGATGGACGAAGGTCTCGACACCGGCGCCATGGCGATGGCCGAGCGCGTGCCGATTGAACCGGATATGACGGCGGGCGACCTGCACGACGTGCTGGCGCGGCTCGGTGCCGATCTGATGCTGCGCGCGCTGGCCGCCGCCGAGCGCGGCTCGCTCTCGCTCGCGCCGCAGCCGCAGACGGGCGTTACCTACGCGGCCAAGATCGGCAAGGACGAAACCCGCATCGATTGGCGCAAACCGTGGCGCGAGGTGCACAACCATATTCGCGGTCTGTCGCCGTTTCCCGGCGCCTGGTTCGAGCTTGACGGCGTGCGGGTGAAAGCGCTGCGCTCGACCAAAGGCGAGGGGGCGGGCGCGCCCGGCTCGGTGCTCGACAGCCGCCTCACCATCGCTTGCGGCGAGGGCGCGGTGCGGCTCGGCCAAGTGCAGCGCGCCGGCAAACAGCCGATGCAGGCGGAGGAATTCCTGCGCGGCACGCCAGTGAAAGCCGGCGCGCGTGTTGCTGACCTGAAGACGTGTTGTTTTAGCGACTTACGAATAGGAATATTGTCGTTAGCACCACGCCGAACTCGGCGGGGGCGATCGGCGTTTCCTGCGACGGCCTCGGTCTCGCGGATATTGGGCGGCAGCGCGATGCCGACGGCCTGGAAGACGCGGCCGACGTCACCGGTGACCGGCGTGCGCAAGACGAAGTGCTTGTCGTCTTGCTCGGTTTCGATTTCCTGCAGGCTGTCGAGTTCCCGGATCAGCGCGCCCCACTCGGGCTTCAAGCGCGCGGCAGCGAGGCGGTCTTCCAGCGCCTTGCGCAGGACGAGCGCAAGAAACGAGCAGAACACGTGGCCGCGGATGGCCTCGTCGGTCTGGTGATAGATCGGCCGGGTGTCGAGGATCGATTTGGCGGTCCTGAAGATGTCCTCGACCTTGAGCAACTCGCGATAGCGCAGCATGACGGCGAGTGCGTCGAGGCGCATATTGGTGCGCAGGACATAGAGGCCGTCATAGCGCGCATCTTCGGCGACCCGCTTCTCGTCGATCTCGAAGTGCTTGTCGTCCGGCGTCTTGAGATAGCGTCGATAGGCGCTGTTGCCAACGAGCGCCTTGTCGCCGCCGCGCAGGCTCTTGCGCAGGCTGCGCAGCACCGCCTCGCGCACCTCGGCATCGCGCTTGGCTTCGTTGAGGTTGCGGCAGACCACGTAGCGGCGGTCGCCGACCCACACGTCCTTGGCCTCCAGCTCGGTGTCCGGGCGGCGGCCGCGCGGGATGACGAGCGACACGCTCGGCTCGGGATCGTTAAGGACGACCTCGTACACCTCCTTGGAGGAGCGCTCGCGCACACCCAGGATATATTCGAGGCCGCGCTCCTCGAGGCCGGCGATGGTCTCGGCACTGATCATGCCGCGATCGGCCACCACGCAGACCCGGCCAATGGCAAAGCGCTGACGCAGGCGGTCGATCACCGGAATGAGCGTGGTCACGTCGGTGGTGTTGCCCGGCCACATCTCCGAGCACACCGGGCGGCCGCTCTGATCCATGATGATACCGACCACCATCTGGTTGAGGTGCGGCCGGTAGTCCTTGGAATGGCCCTTCTGTCCAAGCGTGTCGCCGCCGCGGCCCTCGAAGTACAGCGTCGTGGTGTCCATAAACACCACCGAGAGCTCGCTGAACAGAGTCGCGCCGGCGCGCAAACAGGTGCTCCTCGACCAGGTCCTTGATGCAGCGCGGTGCCAGCGTGCGCACCGCCTGCTCGCTCTCCGGCAGGTCCTCGCCCAGCCAAGCCATGGCGCGATAGAGATGATGGAGTTCGAGATGCATCGACGCCGTCGATGCGGTAGTCCTCGCGCCAGTGCTCGCAGGCACGGTCCGAGCCCGACACGATGAGGCGATGCAGCACGGTCAGGAACACTGGCGCGCTCGACCGCAGAACTCGAAACGGCGCCCAGCCAGCAGATTTTCCACCACGGTGCGGCAACCGCTCTCCTGCCACAGCCGTTCGAACAGCAGCGCGGCACCGATGCGACGACACGCCAGGTCCGGCACGCTGCCGTCGTCGATCAGCGACAGGATCATCGAGCGCCGCGACAGGCGGGCGGCCGAGCGCGCCAGGCGATCGAGATCGCCGCCGGCTTCGACCACTTCCTTGCGGCCGAGATTGCGGATGATCCGCTGCTTGGTCTTGCCGTTCTCGCGAACGGTTTCCACCAAATAAAGGTAGCTGTAGGCGCCGATTCTCTTCTCGCGGACGAACATGCAATTAGCATTGCAAAAAAAAATAAGAATTGTATAAAAGCATTATTTAGCATAAGAATGGAATAAAAAATAAAAGGTAAATAATGAAGAGAGGGGGAAAAGAAAGGGCTTGAGGTCTGGCCATGAACAACAGCCCCAATGAAAAGCTATACGCGGTCTTTGTCGACGATAACTTTCATTATATGGACGAAAGCGAGCGCTATAAGTGCGACGATTACGACGCGCTCGAAGCGGCGGTGCAGGCCTGCCAAGCCATCGTCGATGAGTTTCTCAAGGCCGCGTACAAACCCGGCATGTCGGCGGAAGAGCTCTATAAGCAATACGTGTCGTTCGGCGAGGATCCATTCATTCGCGGGCCGGGCGCCGGTTTCTCCGCCTGGACATATGCAAAGCAGCGTTGCGAATTGCTGTGCGCTAATAGCGCCGATCGCGGCGGTGCTTGAATCGGTTGCGCGCGTCCTGCCCGACCGCTCAGGCCGCGTGAAATCCCGCCCAATGGTGCCGGCGCGCCTCGATGAATTCGGCGAGGTCGTTGTCGGTGACGCGAACCAGGTCGCTGTGCGCGAAGCCCTTGGAATAGTCGAGGATGGAGACGATCTCCGGCGTCAGCCGCATGGTCGGCACGGCGGCGGGGTCGGGACGCGGCATCACTTTGTATTCCGGATAGCGGTGCAGGAGGATTTCCGCGGCATGGTCGATCTCGCCCTCGTCGGTGACCACGGTCGCGGTTGCCGCCATCGACAGGCCCCTGATCTGCAGCGGCTGCGGGTAGTCCTTGGCGATGGCCAGCGAAACCCGCGGATCGCGCATGATATTGGCGTATTTCTGGCCGTCGCGGGAAATCCGGCAGTAGATGACCATGCCGTCATTGCCATAGCCGACCACGGTCGCCTGCGGCCAGCCGTCGTCCCGGTTGGTGGCAATCGTCATGATACGATGCTCGTTGAGCAGATCGACGATTTGCCGTTTGAACTCGCGCTTCATGGACAGGGTCCTCATATTCACGCCTGAGTATAGAAAGCCCGCCCGCGGCCGGATTTGAGGTGAATCAAACGTGCCCCGCTACAAGCTGACCATCGAATACGACGGCGCCCCCTTCGCCGGCTGGCAGATTCAGGCCGACCGGCCGACCGTGCAGGGCGTCCTGACCGCGGCCATCGAGGCGCTGACGGGCGAAAAGACCCTGCTGCAGGGCGCCGGCCGCACCGACGCCGGCGTGCACGCGCGCGGGCAGGTGGCCCATGTCGACCTGGCTAGGGACTGGGACACCGACACCGTGCGCGACGCGCTCAACGCGCATCTGCGCCCGCACCCGGTGGCCATCCTTAACGCCGAGCGGGTGGCGGACGGCTTCAACGCCCGCACCTCGGCCGTCAAGCGCCACTATCTCTACCGCATTATCAACCGCCGCGCCGATCTGACGCTCGATGCCGGCCACGCCTGGCGCGTGCCGCGTCCGCTCGACGCCGCGGCCATGCACGCCGCCGCGCAGCGCCTGATCGGCAAGCACGACTTCACCACGTTCCGCTCCACCGAATGCCAGGCGAAATCGCCGGTGAAGACGCTCGATGTGCTCAACGTTGCGCGCCAGGGCGACGACGTGAACGTGTTCGCCTCGGCGCGTTCGTTCCTGCACAGCCAGGTGCGCTCCATGGTGGGCTCGCTGGTCATGGCCGGCGAAGGCAAATGGTCAGCCGACGATCTCACGCGCGTGCTCGAGGCGCGCGACCGCACCGCCTGCGGCCAGGTGGCGCCGCCGGACGGGCTTTATTTGATGCGGGTCGATTACGCGGCGAAATAGCGGTCGATAATCGTCCGGTAAATCTTCGTCAGCGCCTGCAAATCCGCGACCGGCACGCGCTCGTCCACCTGATGCATGGTCTGCCCGACCAGGCCGAATTCCACCACCGGGCAATGCGCGGTGATGAAGCGCGCATCGGAGGTGCCGCCGCTGGTCGAGAGTTCCGGCGTGCGGCCGGTGACTTTTTCGATCGATTCGGCCACCAGCTCGGTGAACGGGCCCGGCTCGGTGACGAACACCCAGGCGTTCGACGGCTCCCATTCGAACGCGTAGCGGATCTTGCCGGCCGCGGCCTTGGATGCGCGCCGCTCGATCAGTTTTTTCAGCGAATCGAGCGTGTGCTTGTCGTTGAAGCGGATGTTGAAACGCGCGCGCGCCTCGCCGGGAATGAGATTGACGGTTCTGTTGCCGACGTCGAGCGAGGTGAATTCCAGATGCGAGGGCGGAAACAGCGCGGTGCCGGTGTCGAGCGGCTTTGACTGCAGCGCCGCAACCAGCGTCACCAGTCCGCGGATGGGGTTTTCGGCGCGGTCGGGATAGGCGACATGGCCCTGCTTGCCGGTGACGATCAGGTGGCCGTTGAGCGAACCGCGGCGGCCGATCTTGATGGTGTCGCCCAGTTCCGCGACGTTGCTCGGCTCGCCCAGGATGCAGTGATCGAATGTCTCGCCGCGCGCGGCGGCCCAGGCCAGCAGCTTGGGCGTGCCGTTGACCGCGATGCCTTCCTCGTCGCCGGTGATCAGGAACGAGATCGAGCCTTTCGGCTTGCCGCCGTGGCTGCCGAGATGATCGAGCACGGCGGCGAGCGCGCAGGCAATGCCGCCCTTCATGTCGACCGCGCCGCGGCCGTAGAGTTCGCCGCCCGCCTGTTCGCCGGCAAAGGGCGGGTGCGTCCAGGCCTTCTCGTCGCCCGGCGGCACCACGTCGGTATGGCCGGCAAACATCAGATGCGGCGCCGCGGTGCCGATGCGGGCGTAGAGGTTCTCCACATCGTCGGCGCCCGGCTCGCTGAAGGTCATGCGGTGCACGGCAAAGCCGGCGGCCTTTAGCAAGCCCTCAAGATACTTGAGCGCGCCGCCTTCCGCCGGCGTGACGGAACGGCAGCGCAGCAGATCGCGGGCGATGGCGACGGGGTCGGCGGTCATCGGTCCTCCGCCTTCAATCCCTCAGCAATTCGTTGATGCTGGTCTTCGACCGCGTGCGCTCGTCCACGCGCTTGACGATGACCGCGCAATAGAGATCGGGGCCGCCGCTCGCGCCCGGCAGCGTGCCGGGCACCACCACGGAATAGGCCGGCACTTCGCCTTGCAGAACCTGTCCGCTCGCGCGATCGACGATCTTGGTCGAGGCGCCGAGGAACACGCCCATCGAGAGCACCGCGCCGGTGCGCAGGATCACGCCTTCCGCCACTTCCGAGCGCGCGCCGACGAAACAATTGTCCTCGATGATCACGGGGCCCGCTTGCAGCGGCTCGAGCACGCCGCCGATGCCGGCGCCGCCGGAAATGTGGCAGTTCTTGCCGATCTGCGCGCAACTGCCGACGGTCGCCCAAGTGTCGATCATGCTGCCGCTATCGACATAGGCGCCGAGATTGACGAAGGACGGCATCAGCACCACGCCGGGCGCGATATAGGCCGAGCGGCGCACCACGCAGCCGGGCACGGCGCGAAATCCCGCTTTGCGGAAGCGCGCGGCGTTCCAGCCCTTGAACTTGCTGTCGACCTTGTCCCACCACACCGCCTTGCCCGGCCCGCCGGGGATCACGCTCATGTCGTTGAGCCGGAACGACAGCAGCACGGCTTTCTTGAGCCACTGATTGACCTGCCAGGAGCCGTCCGGGCGCTTCTCGGCCACGCGCGCTTCGCCGCGATCGAGCAAATCGAGCGCGCTATCGACCGCCTTGCGCACGGCGCCCTTGGTCTGCGGGCCGATCTTGTCGCGGCCTTCGAAGGCGTCGTCGATAATCTTGGCAAGCTTGTCGTTTGGCATGGCAGGCCCGGCTCGTTTGGCAGCGGTTTGTCGGGGGCCGGGCAGGGGATGTCAAGCCGGGCGGCGCTGGCTCGCGATTTGCGCCAGAAACCCGGCGAGATCGTCGGTCAGATAGTCGACATGCGGTTCGTCGCGGCCTTCCAATTCCCAGTTCTCGCGGAAGACCTCGCGCTGGCCTTCCGGCACCACCAGCACCGTGATCATGCCGAGCGCATGCGGCGCCTCCAGATTGCGCGCGAGGTCTTCGAACATGGCGGCCTTGGTTGCATCGACCGCGTGCCGCGCCAGGAAGCGCTCATAGGTTTGCAACGCCGGCTTGGGCTCGAGCTCGGCGGCGATGATGTCGAACACGTCCTCGAAATGCTGATGAATCTCCAGCCGCCGCATCACCGCGTCGGCATGCTTGCGGGTGCCGTTGGTGAGGATGAGCTTGCGGCCGGGCAGCTTTTCTAGCGCGGCGCCGAGCGCCGGATTGGGCTCAAGCGGCGAGTGGTCGATCTGGTGGACGTAGTCGAGATAGTGGTCGGGATCGAGCCCGTGCTCGGTCATCAGGCCGCGCATGGTGGTGCCGTAGCGCTTGTAATAATCCTTCTGCACCCGGAAGGCCTCGTCCTTCGACACCTTGAGGAATTCGGCGACATAGGCGCGGATGCGGTCGTCCACCTGCTGCCAGAGCAGGTGATGCGGATAGAGCGTGTTGTCGAGATCGAACACCCAGGTGTCGACCTGGCCAAAGCCACGCGGCGTCCGGCGCTCGCAAGTCATGGCTAAAAATCGGCTCGCCCGGCCGACCGCCCGATCATTCGGCGGCAGCGAGCTCGGCGTGCGCAGCGATGGCCGTCGCCGGCACGTCTTCGATCTCGCTGATGCGGCGGTCGATTTCGGCCGACACGCGGCGCGAGAACGGCCCGAGGTGCATGTAGAGCGACATCAAGATCATGATGTAGCGCAGCGCGCCCGGATTGGTGCGGGCGATGGTCTTGAACGTGTTCCAGAATATTTCGCGGGTGCCGGGCACTGCGTTGATGATGTTGTGGATCATCTCGGCCGAGCTCGTTTCGCCGCGGCGATCGCCGGGCACCGGATCGTTCCGGCGGTCGCGGCGGTCGAGCATGGTGGCGAGCTTTTCGAGGCGCCGCGCGAAATTCTCCGGCGCGTAGACCGTGTCAACCACGCGCTTGTAGTCGGTCAGGACGTCGTGCAGCGGACGCTTCGGCTCGAAGTTGATGCCGATCGAGCACTGATCGCCGGCGCGCTCCTCGAGCATGATGTCGTGGCCCTGGTGCAGGCGGCCTTCCTTCTCGAGGCGGCGCGTGAGCTGCGTGCCGGGCAGGGCGTAAAGCAGGCCGACCATCGCGACCGGCACCGCGCAATCGTCGATGAAGGCGGCCATCGAATCCCCGATCGAGGCCTTTTCGGTATCGAAGCCGACGATGAATCCGGCGGTGACGGCGATGCCGTAGCTGTAGATCTTGTGCACGCATTCGGCGAGATTGCGCTTGGTGTTCTGCTTCTTGCGCATCGCCATCAGAGTCGCGGGGTCGGGGCTCTCGATGCCGATGAAGACCAGCCAGAAGTTGGCGGCCTTGAGCATGGCCATCAGCTCTTCGTCGTCGGAGAGGTTGATGGAGGCTTCGGTCGAGAATTCGAACGGATAGCCGTGGGCCTCTTGCCACTCCTTGAGCAGGGGCAGGAAGGTGCGCAGGGATTTCTTGTTGCCGATCAGGTTGTCGTCGACGAAATCGACATGCCCGCGATAGCCGAGATCGTAGAGCTGCTGCAACTCCGCCAGGATCTGGTCGTTGGTCTTGGCGCGCGGAACGCGGCCGTAGAGCTCGATGATGTCGCAGAACTCGCAGGTGAACGGGCAGCCGCGCGAGTACTGGATGCAGATGTAGAGGTACTGGTCGAACTTGAGCAGGTCGAAGCGCGGCATCGGCGTCTTGGTGACGTCGATCGTGAATTTCTCGGCTTTGAACACGCCGGAGCGTTCGCCGCGCTGCCAGGCGGCGACGAAATCCTTGATCACGTCTTCGGCTTCGCCCAGCACCTGGAAGTCCGCCGACTGATAAAGATGCGGGCTCGATGTGACGTCCGGCCCGCCGACCACGACCGGCTTGTCGAGCTCATGGCACAGCTCGATCAAGCGCAAGCAGTCCGGCTGCTGGTTGAGCATGCCGCCGGTCATCACCATGTCGGCCCAGTCGATATCGGAAAGCTCGAGGTCCTCGGTATTGCAGTTGACGAGCTTGAATTCCCAGTCCTGGGGCAACAGGGCGGCCACCGTGATGAGGCCAAGCGGCGCGGCCGGATAGCGGGCACCAATGAGTTTGCACGCTTCCGTGTAGCCCCAGAACGAGTTCGGCACGAACTTCGGGTAGACAAGCAGAACCCGGAGCGGCTGATCGGTCATTATGCGGAACCTCCTGCGCCAAGATCGCACGGACCGCCGATTTAACAAAACAAAAAAGCCGCGGCGATTCGCCTGTTTGCTTAATGGGTTACGGTCCGGCCCGGCCTCCGCGGCAAGGTGCCCGCCGGCTCAAGGCGGCTTGAAACGCACGGTGGTGGAAGGCTGGCCGCTCACGTCGACGAGCGCAAATCCGGCCGTATTCAGGCCCCGCGCGGCGCAGTCCTTGTGGTCGGCAAGCTCGAACTTGCCGTCGCGCGTGCAGAGCGTGACCTTGCCGCCCCAGGCCAGCGGCGCATCGCCGCGCATGATGGTGCGGCCGTTGCCGTCGACCGCCTCGGCATAGCTGTAGAGCCGGTGCGGGTCGCCGTGCAGGTCCGGCCGCAGGCATTGCCCGGCAGCCACCCGGTACCAGCCGCGGGTGACGATGGCGCCCATCTCGACCACGCCGAGCGCGGCCATCACCGGGTATTGCGTATCGTTGCACCAGGAAAAGCCGACGCCTTCCGGATTGGCGGCGGCCTTGAGCAAAACGTCGAAAAAATCCGGCTTCGACAGCGCGTCGGCCGGCAATTTGTGGTCGCTCAAGAATTTCATCAGCGCGGCCTGCGTCTTGCCGCCGTCGACGCCATCGATCGGATAGGCGTCATAGCCGGCGATCGTCAGCAGACGCTGGATGCCGGCAAACCGCGCCTGCGCGTCGTCGTAGTCGGCTTCCTCCGCCAGATTGACCGTCGGCCCTTGCGGCGAATCCGACGGCTGCGCGGCGCTGAAACGCGCCTGCTGGCTGACCGGGCAGCCGCGCGCATTGGCGATCGCGAATTGGCCGTCGCGGACGCACAGCTCGGCCTGGCTTGCCTGCGGCAGCGGCGCGCTGCCGTAGACCGGCGGCGTGCGCGCATGCACATAGACCATGTCGGCATCGAGCGCGCCGTCCACTACCTGGCGGCACTGGCCGGGATCGAGACGGAACCAGCCGCGGGTTTCGACATTGGCGCGTTTTTCCAGCCCGATCGCCGCGTCCACGCGATAACTGGTGCGATTGCACAGGGTCAGTTCGGCCCGCGCCGGCGTCCCCGTCAGCACGAGGGCCGCGCTTGCCGCCGCCACGAAGCAGTCGAAACCGCGAATCATGCGGCCATGCTAAGGCGCGTCCACCGAGCAAGGAACCGCTTTACCGATGCATCAGGGTGCCGACGCCGAGGTCGGTGAGCAATTCGAGCAGCACGGCGTGCGGGATCTTGCCGTCCATGATGACGACGCCCTCCACCCCCTGGTCGAGCGCATAGATGCAGGTCTCGACCTTGGGGATCATGCCGCCGGAAATGGTGCCGTCGGCGATCAGCTTGCGGGCATCGGCGACCGAAAGTTCGCTGATCAGGTTTTTGTCCTTGTCGAGCACGCCGGGCACGTCGGTGAGCAGCAGCAGGCGCTTGGCTTTGAGCGCGCCGGCAATGGCGCCGGCGAAAGTGTCGGCGTTGACGTTGAAGGTGCCGCCGCCCGCCGCGGTCGCCACCGGCGCCAGCACCGGAATAAGCTCGCGGCCGATAACCTGCTCGAGGATGGTGGTGTCGACCTTTTCCGGCTCGCCGACGAAGCCGAGATCGACGACCTTCTCGATATTGGAATCCGGATCGACCACGGTGCGCGTCACCTTGCGCGCCTGCACCATGTTGCCGTCCTTGCCGCACAGCCCGATCGCCTTGCCGCCGGCGGCGTTGATGTAGCCGACGATCTGCTTGTTGATCGAGCCGGCCAGCACCATTTCGACGATCTCGACGGTCTTTTCGTCGGTGATGCGCAGACCGTCGACGAATTCCGATTTGATGCCGAGCTTTTTCAGCATGGCCGCGATCTGCGGCCCGCCGCCATGCACCACCACCGGATTGATCGCGGTCTGCTCGAGCAACACGATGTCGCGGGCAAAATCGCGCGCGGTCTGCTCCTGGCCCATGGCGTGGCCGCCGTATTTGACCACGACGGTCTCCTCGTCATAGCGCTGCATGTGCGGCAGCGCCTCGACGAGGATGCGCGCCTGCTCGACTGGATCTATCTTGGGGGCTTTGGCCATCGCGCCGGTGTTCCCTTGGAATGCCGCAGCGTTCTAGCCGAAGTCGCCGGCACCCGACAATGAGCCAGCGCTTTTTTTCGGCCACAAAAGCGCGTTCGGCCGAGTATGCACAAATCGCGCTCGCCGTGCCCGCCGCGGCGGGAAAAGCGAAAAAACGCCTCGCTTGACTTGCGTCAAGGCCTCGCAAGGATGGCCGTCCCACACAAATTCCGTTCCGTCGGCATGGCGCCGCGCATTAAGAGGAGATGACAGGAATGAAATGCCAAGATCTGCCTAAGTCACGAAACTTCATGACGACCGCGATTATTGCTGCGTCAACGGCGCTGGCGGCGTTTGTATTGCTTGCGACTTTGGTCGTTGCCCCGCGGCCCGCCACCGCGCTGCCGGCTTACGCCCAGAAGGAAGGCAAGCCTTGCGGCTATTGCCACGTGAACCCGGCGGGCGGTGGCGCGCGCAATGCGAAGGGCAAGCAATACGAAGCAAACGGCCACTCCTTCAAATAATAGCGGGCTGGCGATCGAATAGCCCTTGCGGTTCGCGATCGCGGCTTCGACCCTAACGAAAACCCCGGCCCTGTCGGCCGGGGTTTTCTTTCGAGACTATCTGTTCGGCCGCCCCCTCCGGTGCGGAGCCATGGCCTGAAAGATGCGAGCCGTGCGGCCCGCCCGCGCGTCCGGGCCAAAAAGCGGTCGCGCTAGTCGCGATGCCCGCTTTGTTGCACGAAGGGCACGCAGATCAATGCAAACGGAACCGTGTAGGCTCCCGCTTGCCGGCTCCCCGTTGCCCCTGCCGTCTCCAGCGCGTCGTCGGAAACTTCAAAATTGAGAATTTGTTCTTCGGTCTGATCGATTCCGATGGGTGTGTGGCTCATCGCGTGAGTCCTTTGCTTCGCCGTCGGCAGGCTGCCATGAATGGAAGCGGAAACTTCGCAACGCCGCCGTTTTGGCGGCGGCTCTCGGGTAACCGATACGCTTTGCGAACGAGCGGATGTTAATCCGTGTCGTTGCGGTTTTTCAAGTGGCCAGACCGCGTCCGCGCACCCGAGCCGGAGCAAGACCCGCGCCGAAGCGCTCGCGCTTGCCTCGTGCGGCGGCTAGACTGGCGCGCAAGTCGGCCTTGCGCAGCGATCCGGCCGCCTGACCGAGCGGACCGGTGAAAGAGTGTTGACGCACTTGCAGCGTGAAAAAAATGGAGCAGCGGATCATGCGACGCATAAGTTCGGTGGCGATGCTTTTGGCGGCTTTGATGGCGTTTGCCGCCAACGCGCAGACCGTGACCACGAAACAATACCGGCATCCGGCCACCGAAAAAGATTTGAATTTCAACCGGGCGTATTTGACCGGCATAAAGGACGGGCTGATCGCCTACAACATCTCGTCCGAGCATAAACTGTTTTGCATGACGGGAACCCCCACGCTCAGTTTCGACCGGGCGAACGACATTCTAATGCATTGGGCCAACAAGAAGAGCGTGAGCTCGGACAGCTTGCCGATCGGGCTTACGTTGCTGTACGGCCTGAAGGAAACCTATCCCTGTCACGAATAGTCCCCGGCCGGGGCAAGCGGCGCCGGCGCGATGTCCTTGACGGTCTTTGCGAAATTCACGACGTGCTTGTAAGTCCGCGCGCGCCTCGGATTTTTCCGTATATCTTGATCTAGCTCAAGGCGGCCAGCGGGCTGCATGCAACGCTTCAAGCTCTCGATGGAGCGCCGCTATGGGCAGCCATGAGAGCGAGCATCCGGACAATCCTTTGGTCGACGTGGCCCTCAGCGCTATCGCTGATTGGGTGAGCATGTATCGCTTTACGATCGGCTGCCTGCATCAATGAATTTGGCATCTGCGACGCGGACGAAGTGGTTTGCATGGCCAAAGAGATGGGCGTGACTTCAAGCCAACTCGGCGAGTTGGCGGGCGAGGCGCCCGGCACCGCAAATCTGTTGAAGAATATGCTGGTTGCGCTGCATGTCGATCCGCAGGCGCTGGCCGATGCGGACCCGCTCATCCGGCGCGAACTGCAGTGGCTGTGCATCACCTGTAGCGACCGGAAACGTTGCGCGCACGAGCTTGCCAAGGGAACGGCCGCCGAGCACTTCCGGGAATTTTGCCCCAATGCCGTATCGCTCGAAGCCCTCTTCGAACAGCCGACCGCGCCGTCCCGGCACTAACCGGGCGTTGCCGGTGCTGGTGGCTTTAACGCGCCGGAATTGACACGGAAATTTCAAAACGCAAAATTGAGCGGCGCAGTTTCCGCATCGCCGGCGTCAAACGGCGTCATGGCGGCATGTCCGCCGCGCAATGGGCCGCGACAGCGCCGCGAAAAAGGCGTATCCTTATTCGAGTTTGCTGAACGAGGACCGTCCGATGTTTGCCCGCCCGAAAAGATTCCTAGGTGCGATCGTGGGAACCCTGCTCTATTGGATCGGGTGGGGTTTTGCGGTCATCGTGCTCGTGCAGGCGATCATCCTGTCGATCGCCACCGGCAGTCCGCTCATACCGGTGCTGCTGGGCATCGTTGGCGTCATACTGTGGCTGATCGGAATTGGGTTCAGATCTCTTCTGGCGGGACGACAATTTCGGCCTTGAGGATCGCCTCCCGCGCTTTGACAGCGCCGCCGCGGCGAGGCGCATGGTTGAGCCCCAGAATTCTTAACCCGCCGCCAGATAACGCCCGCTTTGGTCGGGGGCAGCCTGCACGGCCCCGTGTGGCAAGTCGATGCGGAAGATTGCGCCGCCGTCCGGCGCGGCATGGTGGCTCACATCGCCGCCAAGCCGGATCATGATCTGCTTGGCGATGCTTAAGCCCAGACCGGTGCCGCCCCGGCGCCGCGCATCCGAAGCATCGACCTGGACGAATTTCTCGAAGATACGGGTCTTGAATTCGTCGGGAATGCCGGGGCCATGATCGCGCACGGCAATGCATAGCCGGTCGTCCGACGTCGTGATCGTAACCGCGACTTCCTCGCCGCGCGGAGAGAATTTCACCGCATTGGACAAAAGATTGACCAGCACCTGGGTGAGGCGATTGGCGTCGGTGTAAATCGTGGCATCCGCCGAGCGGGGGTCGAGCCGCACGGTGATATCGAAACTTTCGGCCAGCACGCGGTTGGTCTCGATCACGTCCTCGACCAGCGGCTTGACGTCGACCGGCTGAAAATTGAGCACTATCCGATCGCCCTCGATCGTTTCAATGTCGAGGATGTCGTTGACCAGGCGGAGCAGTCTTTGACTGTTCGCGTGTGCGATGTTGACCAAGCGCGACGGATCGGAAAGCCGCTCGGCGCCGCGGCCGGTGAGAAGCCGGAGCGAACCGGCGATCGCGGTCAGCGGCGTGCGCAGCTCGTGGCTTACCGTGGCCACGAACTCGTTTTTCAGGCGCTCGATACGCTTGGCTTCCGTCACATCGCGGCCGATGAAATAATGCAACTGCTCGCTCTCCATCCAGACACCATTCCAGTTGAGCGTCACGACACGACCGTCCTTGTGCACGTAGCGGGTATCGAAGTTCCGCGTGGTGCGGCCGCGGCGCGCCTGGCGCATCTCGTTTCTCGTGCTCTCAAGATCGTCCGGATAGATGAATTGCGTGCCGGTGTGGCCGGTCATCTCGTCCGGCCGATAGCCCAGGATCGCCAGCGCGCTGGGGCTCACCTCGATAAATTGGCCGCGCCGGTCGGTGACCAGGATGAGATCGAGCGAGGTCTCGAACAGGCGCTGGTGGCGTTTGGCCACGCGCAAGCGTTCCTGTTGCTCGGCGCCAAGCAGGCGGACGACCTGCGCATAGAGCGCCGTCGTATCGAGCAGGAGCACCAGCAGAACGAAGGTCGCCGCCAGTAGCCCGTAGATGCGGCCGGCATAGAAACCGAGGTCGAAACGTCCGGCATTGAACACCGCGCTGAGCCCCACGTCGCAAAGCCACGCGCACATGACCACCATGAGCCAAAAGTCGAGAACCGAGTGCGGCCGGCGCAGCCACAGGACGACAAGGGCGGCCACGCTCAACATCCATACCGTGCCGATCACGACGATCATCGCGGACGTATAATGGTTCTTCGTCATGACGTCGGGCAGGATGTCGTGCCCCGCCGTGGCGACGAGCGTGAGGGCGGCGGCCGTCGCGATGACGGCGGCGGCGGCCGACGCCATGGCGGCGCGACCCGCTCCGCGCGCTGCGGCCCTTTCGCCGTCGGCGCGTTTGAGCAGGGCGTAGCCGATCACCAGAACGGGAAATCCGCCGTGCCAGAACATAAACAGCCAGGCGGTGGTTTGCGGGCCGGCGCCCAGCAAGCCGGTCGGCGCAAACAGCCCCGGAAACGTCAGCGCGTGCGGGACGATCATCGCGGCGGTGAACAGGTAGCCGCAGCCGAGTACGAGAACCGAGCGGGTCCGCAGCATGTGGTACTGGGCGAACAGAAGAATCGCGGTGATCAGATCGCTGATGATGAGCGAGGATTCGTAGATCGGTATGAACGCCGGAACCTCGGACAGTTGCATGCGCGCGAAGGGAACCGTGCCGATAAAGATCGCCAGCGACAATAAAATGACCGTAAGCGCCAACCGGCGCTCGCGCGGATTAGCCAGCGCGGTCGAAATGAATAGCGGTCGCTCATGAGCGATGGCGTCCATGGCTTTCACCCCGTCGCACTGCTTGGGTCAAACCGATCCTTTGCGTAGGGACAAACGCGTGCGCGCGACGGATGGGTCTATAAAATCGATAAGGCGATGAATTTTCGATTAGAGCATTTTCCGAAAAGACTGAATCGCGGGATTCCCCTGGGGAACAAATCGGATTCAAGGTTCGTGCTGGAATGGAGGCCAGCATGGATGGCAAAACCGTATTCGGAGGATCTGCGTGCGCGCGTCGTTGGGGTGGGACAGGATGGCGCTACCATCCCGGAAACTGCGGAGCAATTTGGAGTAAGTATTAGCTCTGTTGTGCGCTTCCGTAGGCTGCACCGCGAAACGGGCAGCGTCAGTCCGGCCAAATTCGGCGGTTACAAGGGATATGCGCTGGCCGCGTACGAAGAACTGGTCAGGCAATTGGTGGCGGAGCAACCGGATATCACACTGGCAGAGCTCAAGACCCTTCTAGCGAAGAAGAAGGTGACGGTCGGTCAGTCGTCGATCTCCCGATTTCTGCATCATTTGAATTTACGCTTTAAAAAAAAGTCTGCGGGCCGCCGAGCAGGACCGGACGGACGTCGTCGCCGCACGTAAGGCATTGCAAAAACAGCAGCCAAGGCTTGATCTGAAGCGACTGGTCTTCATCGATGAAAGTGTGCTGCAGAGCAGCGGAAGGAGTTCGACATGAACTAAAACCGCTTCGTGAAGCTGCGTGAAAGATGGGGGCGGGCCCCCCGAGATCGGCTTTCAGGAGCGGATGTCAAACCAGTCCGAGCTGCTGCGGTAAAGAGCCGTGGTAGTGAGCGTCGGATCAAAAGTTCGGATCAAACCGAGCAGGTGAGTGTCCGAAAGACGAACGAAAGTGAACCTCCGACAAAGACGCGGATCGTCTATTGCAAGGACAACAGGCGGCGACGAACGTATCCGAACGTGAAATTTGACTTCCTCGGATATCAGTTCAGGCCGCGGCGGGTGGCGACGTCACAGAGGACGGAGTTCTTCTGCGGATACACTCCGGCGGTCAGTCCAACAGCTCTGAAGTCCATGCGAGCAACGATCCGGAGCTTGCACATTCCCGGCAAACGTCGGGGACGCTGGCTGAGATCGCCCGGCAGATCAATCCGCTCCTCAGGGGGTGGATCGGTTACTACGGCCGGTTCAGCCGTTCGGCGCTGTTCTCTCTGGTCGATTACGTCAATCAGAAGCTGAAAGCCTGGATCATGCGAAAGTACAAGCGCTTCCGGTTCCACACAACCCGTGCTTCGCTGTTCTGCGAAAGCTGGCGGGGGACAATGCGGAACTCTTCGTACACTGGCAGTCGTTCGGAACGACCACGTTCACCTGATGGGAGCGGTGTGAATGAGAGGTTCACGCACCGTTCTGCGAGAGGCCGGGGGTGAAACTCCTCCGGCCTACTCACCCCAGCGTCTCAACGACGATCACCCGCCTTTACGGGCGAGCACCGCAGGGCGAGCGGCTCATCCAAAAAGTGCCGTATGGGAACTGGAAAACCATCACTTTCCTCGCGGCGTTGCGTCATGACCGTGTTACTGCGCTTTCGTGCTCGAAGGCCCGATGAACGGTGAGATGTTCAAGGCCTATGTCGAACGGTTCCTCGCTCCGACACTGAAGAGAGATGACGTCGTGTTCATGGATAACGTCAGCGTCCACAAGGTAGATGGGGTCGAAGAAGCTATCGAAGCGCGCGGTGCAATTCCTTTTTACCTCCCGGCATACAGTCCCGACCTCAATCCCATCGAGCAACTATTCGCCAAACTCAAGGCGCTCCTGCGCAAAGTCGCCGCATATACTCTGAAGAATGCCACGTTCACCGTCAGAAGCTCTGCAAGGCCGTCGCCTCATGTCTCAATCAAATCTTCGAGCTGAATGCGCTGCATACTTCGCGAATTCGGATATGGTATAAACGGAAACGTTAGCCGGCGGTATGAACATACATACGGCAAAGGAATGTAAGCGGAAATTAAATGAGAATTTTCCGCAGCGCGTCCCGCTTGCTCATCGACATGCTAGCGCTTGCGTTCCTGCAAAAGCCTTGCGATCGCCGCGCGCAGTTCCGCAATGCCGGTCCCGGTATGGGCCGAGGTGACCAGGACATGCGGAAAGGCCGCCGGGCGCTTTGACAGCGCGGCCTCGACCTCCGCGACGCGTTGGGCAAGCTCGGCCGGCTTCACCGCGTCGGATTTGGTGAGCACGATCTGATGGCTGACCGCCGCCCGGCCGAGCGCATCGAACATCGGCGCGTCGGCGTCTTTCAGGCCGTGGCGGGCGTCCACCAGCACGTAAATGCGGGCGAGGTTGGCGCGCCCGCGCAGATAGGCGTGGATCGTCTCGGTCCAGGCCGCGATCTTAGCTTTGGCGGCGGCGGCATAGCCGTAGCCGGGCATGTCCACCACGTTGAGCGCTCCGCCGCCCGCAAAGAAGATCAGCTCCTGGGTGCGGCCGGGGGTGCGCGAAATGCGCGCCAGGTTTTTGCGCCCGGTGAGCGCGTTGATCAGGCTCGACTTGCCGACATTGGAGCGCCCGGCAAAGGCGATCTCAGGCCCGCGCATGGCGGGGAGCGAGACGGCCGAGCCGGCGGCGGCGGTGAAATGCCAGTCGCCGGTAAACAGGCGCCGGCCCGCCTCGATCTCGTCGCGGCTGAATTTTTCCATCGTCACCACTCTAAACGAAATCGCCGGGCTATGCCCGGCGATCCAGAACAACGTGTCGGCAGAACATCAGAAGAATAGCTTGATCGCCTATTGCTGCGGCTTCTTCTTCACGAACACCGCCTTGATATTGTCGAATAACTCGATCTTGGCGCCGTGTTTGCGCATGATGATGCTCTGCTGCGCCACCGACAGCGAGTTGTTCCAGGCCCAGTAAATCACCAGTCCGGCCGGAAAAGTCGCCAGCATGAAGGTGAAGATCAGCGGCATCCAGTTGAAGATCATCGCCTGCGTCGGATCGGGCGGCGCCGGGTTGAGTTTCATCTGCGCCCACATGGTGATGCCCATGATGATCGCCCAGGCGCCGAGATGCAGGAAATGCCCGACCACGGGAATCGTCGTCGGGTCGAACGGAATGAGACCGAACAGGGTGAAAACATTGGTCGGATCGGGCGCCGACAGGTCGTGGATCCAGCCGAAGAACGGCGCGTGCCGCATTTCGATGGTGACGAACAGTACCTTGTATAGCGAGAAGAACACCGGAATTTGGATGGCGATCGGCAGACAACCGGCCAGCGGATTGATCTTCTCCTTCTTGTACAGCGCCATCAGCTCCTGCTGCTGCTTGGCCTTGTCGTCGGGATAGCGCGCGCGCAGCGCTGCCATCTGCGGCTGCACCGCCTTCATCTTCGCCATCGAGGCATAGGATTTGTTGGCGAGCGGGAAGAAGGCCGCCTTGATCAGCACGGTGACGATCAGGATCGCGACGCCGAAATTGCCGACCAGCCGGTAGATGTAGTCGATCAGGGAGAACAGCGGCTTGGTGATGAAATAGAACCAGCCCCAGTCGATCAGCAGATCGAAATGATTGAGATGGAGCTGGTCTTCGTAGGCGTTGACGACGCGGACTTCCTTGGCGCCCGCGAACAGCCGGGCTTCCGCCGTTGCGGTCGCTCCCGGCGCGACGGTGCGCGCATCGAGCAGGTAGTCGGTCTGATAGGTCTCCAGCGTGCCGAGCATGTCGGCGCGGAAGTTCGCGATCACATGGGCGTCGGTCTTGGGCAGCAGCACGGCCGCCCAGTACTTGTCGGTAATGCCCAGCCACGCATTGGTGGCGTTGTAGGTGATGTCCTTCTTTTCCGCGATCGTCTTGTAGGTGACTTCCTTCGAGCTCTCGTCGCCGAACTTGCCGATCAAGCCCTCGTGCAAGATGTAATAGCCTAGCGTCTTCGGCGTGCCGTGGCGCGAGATCAGCGCGAACGGGAAAAGAGAAACCGCCTTGTCGCTCTTGTTCACCACCTCGTCATTGATCGTGAACAGATATTTGTCGTCGACGGAGATGGTGCGGCGGAATTCGAGACCCTGGCCGTTGTCGTAGGTCAGCGTCACCGGATGGCCGACGCCGAGCGCGCCGGAACCCGATTGCGTCCACACCGTATCCGACGTGGGGAGCTTCACATTGGCGCCGGCGGCATTGGTCCAGCCGAATTCGGCATAGAAGGGATCGGGGCTGCCGGACGGCGACAGCAGCACGATCGGCGGCGACTTCGGATCGACCGTCTCGCGAAACTTGACCAGCGCCAGGTCGTCGATGCGTCCACCTTTGAGTGCGATCGAGCCTTGCACGCTGCCGGTATCAATCGGGACGCGGGGGGACGCCGCCAGCGCCGCGTCGCGGTTGGCGGCGACGCCGCGCGGGAGTTGCGCCGTTTGACCGGGCGCCTGCGGCAGCCCCGGCTGCGCCGGGATTTGCGCTGGCTGTCCCGGCTGGCTTGGCTGCGCCGGCGTCTGCTGCTTTTTCGCAAGCTGTTCGGCCTGTTCGGCCTGTAACTTCTCCTGCTTCGCCTTTTCTTGCGGCATGGCGAAGAAGAACTGCCATGCGATCAGCACCAGGGCCGACAGCACGATGGCGAGAATGGTGTTTTTACTATCGGTCATCCGAATGTCGTTTTGTCGTTGCGCCCCGCATGCACTCGCCGTAACGCTCCCTCGAGGTCTTCGGCGATCCGCGCGAATGGAGCCTTAAGCGCCGCGCGCCGGCCAATTAGCACATAATCATGTCCGGTTCGTATCCGGTTTGACCCGGCAACCCGTACAATTTCCCGCAAGCGGCGGCGCACCCGGTTTCGCTCGACCGCATTGCCGACCTTTTTCGACACGGTAAAGCCGAACCGCGCCGGCCCGTCATCGGTGCGCTTGCGCGCCTGCAGCATGAAGCCGGCGGCAGTCGTCTTAATGCCGGACGCCGCAGCCAGAAAATCCGCCCGTTGCCTCAGTCGTTCCATGGAAGCAATGCGCGCGGCCAGTGTGCCCGCCGTCAGGCGGAAAGCCGCTTGCGCCCGCGCGCGCGCCGCGCCGAAAGCACCTTGCGCCCGCCCTTGGTGGCCATGCGCGTGCGGAAACCGTGACGACGCTTGCGTACAAGCTTGCTCGGTTGGTAGGTCCGCTTCACGTTTTAGTTCTCCGCTGGTCGCGCCGTGGCGATAGGGACGTCGAGGTGCCCCCAAGTTCGGCCATGAAAACCCGCAAAGGCACGGATCGGCAGGCGATTTGCGCGGCTTATAAGGGAGGGGCTGGGGCGCGTCAATGCGACCCGCCTGCGGATCGTCGAGGAAGCGGCGGACATCATCATGCAACGTCTCCTGGTTGCCCTTGAGCGCGAGCACGTAATCGACGCCCTGATCGATCACCTGCTGGGCGATCTTGCGCTGGCAACTCATCGCGTCGGCCGTGACGATGCGCCCGGCGAGCGACAGCAGTTCCAAAAGCTTCGGCACCGCCACAATCTCGTTAGATTTGTCGGCAACCGCAAGCTAGCCCAGACACAGCCGCGCATCCACCGCCCAGGCGCTCACCAGATGCAGCGCCGAGGTCTGCGTGGCGGCGTCGAAGGAGCGTCGGAGCGTCTTGCCGTCGATCGCGACTACCCCTTGGCAGGCCTCGGCGAAGCGCTTCATGAAACCGATGAACCAAGCGTGGAAACTGGCCGCATCGAGCAGCCGGAAAATGCGGCTGAACGTATCGTGGCTCGGAACGCCGTGCGGCAGGGTCAGGAATTGCTGCAAAAACTCCCGCTTGGCGAGGCCGAACAACGCCATGGCGCAGGGGCGCCGGGCCTTTTTTTCGTCCAGGTCACGCAGGCTCACAAGGCGGTGAGATTGGCCGGCTTGGACCGCAGGCTCGCCTATCTCGTGTATATAGCCCGGATGTCCGCAACCCCGCCGTCCGCCGATCGATCGCGCAGCCTAGCCCGCCGGCTGCTGCCGCTGATCGTCGTCGTCCTGCTCGCCGGCGCCGCCTATTTCATCGTCGGCCATGGCGGCATCTCGCTCGAGGCCTTGCTCAGGCACCGCATGGCGATCGGCGCCTTCGTGAGCGAGCACCGGGTCTTGGCCGTGCTCGCCTATATCGCGCTCTATATCGCCGCCGTCGCTTTGTCGCTGCCGGGGGCCGTATATCTGACGGTGGCGGGCGGCTTTCTGTTCGGCGTTGCGGTCGGCGCATCGGCGGCCGTGATCGGCGCCACCATCGGCGCGACGCTCATTTTTCTGGTGGCGCGCACGGCGCTCGGCGAGCCGCTACTGCGGCGGGCGGGCCCGCGAGCCGCCCAGCTTGCGCAGGGCTTCCGCGACGACGCCTTCAGCTATCTTCTGTTCCTGCGGCTGGTGCCGGCGTTTCCCTTCTTCCTCGTCAACTTGGTGCCGGCCTTCGCGGGCGTGCGGCTGGGGCCGTTCGTCGCCGCGACCGCGCTCGGCATCATTCCGGGCGCATTGGCCTTTGCCTTCGCCGGCACCGGCCTCGACAGCGTCATCGCCGCGCAACAGGCTGCCAATGGCGATTGCCTGTCCGCCGGCCGGAGCGATTGCCATGTGGTATTTGACGCCAAAGACGTGCTGACTCCGCAATTGATCGGCGCATTGATCGCGCTCGCTCTGCTTGCTTTGGTGCCCGTGGTGGTGAAAAGACTGCGCGCGCGCTCGCGCGCGACGATGTGATTTTTGAGTTACTATTGCGAACAAGAGATTTAAGGGCATGGCGGAAACACTCAAACCCGATATTTGCGTGATCGGCGCCGGCTCCGGCGGCTTGTCGGTGGCCGCCGCCGCCGCGGCCTTCGGCGTGCCGGTGGTGCTGATCGAGCGCCACAAAATGGGCGGCGACTGCCTCAACACCGGCTGCGTGCCGTCGAAGGCTTTGCTGGCGGCCGCCAAGCGCGCCGCGCTCATGCGCAGCGCGGAGCCGTTCGGGGTGACCGCGCAAGCCGTCGATGTCGATTTCGCCAAGGTGCACGACCACGTGCAGCGCGTGATCGCCGCCATTGCGCCGACCGACTCGGTGGAGCGGTTTGCCGGGCTGGGCGTGCGGGTGATCAAAGGCCATGCCAAATTCAAGGACCGCAGGACCGTCGCCGTCGGCGAGATTTACGAAATCCGCGCGCGCCGTTTCGTGATCGCGACCGGATCGACGCCGGCGCTGCCGCCGATCCCCGGGCTCGACCAGGTTGCCTACCTCACCAACGAATCCGTTTTTTCGCTCAGCGAGCGACCCGACCGCCTCATCATCATCGGCGCTGGTCCGATCGGCCTGGAAATGGCGCAAGCCTTCCGCCGGCTCGGCAGCGCGGTGACCGTGCTGGAAGCGGCGGCGCCGCTCGCCAAGGACGATCCGGAATGCGCGGCCATCGTGCTCGACCAGCTCGAGCGCGACGGCGTCGTCATCCGCAGCGGCGTCAAGGTCGTGCGCGCCCATTACACGAGCGGCGGCGTGACGGTGACGTTTGAAGGAGCAGGCGGCGAAGAGACCGTCGAGGGGCGCGAGCTGCTGGTCGCAACCGGCCGCAAACCGACGACCGATGGACTCGATCTCGAAGCCGCCGGCATCAAATACGACCGCTCCGGCATTGCCGTGAACAAGAGGCTCAAGACCGCCAACCGGCGCGTCTATGCGATCGGCGATTGCGCGGCCGGACAATTACAGTTCACCCACGCCGCCAACTACCATGCCGGTCTGGTGATCCGGAACGCGCTGTTCCGGCTTCGCGTCAAGGTGAACAACGATGCGGTCCCCTGGGTGACCTATACCGATCCGGAACTGGCGCAGACCGGATTGACCGAGGCGCAGGCGCGCGCGCGCAAGCTCAAGATCCGAATTCTGCGCTGGCCCTATCACGACAACGACCGCGCCCAGACCGAGCGCGAGACGCATGGTCATATAAAGGTCATCACCACGCGGAAAGGTGACATCCTGGGCGCGACCATCGTCGGCGCGCAGGCCGGAGAATTGATCGCGATGTGGACGCTGGCGATCGCGCAGCGGCTCAATGTCCGCAGCCTCACCGGCATCGTGTTGCCCTATCCGACGCTGTCGGAAATCGGCAAACGCGCGGCCATCGACTATTTCACGCCGCGTTTGACGAGCCCTTGGGTGCGGCGCATCATAGCTTGGCTGCGAATCTTCGGTTGAGGCGCACGTGGAACCGGAAAACGAGCCAATCATCGAGCCGGCTGCGTCGGCGCCGCCGCGCCCGGCGCGGAGCCCGCGCATTGGCCTTTCCGGCAAGCTGTTGTTCCTCACCATCCTGTTCGTGATGGTGGCGGAAGTGCTCATTTACGTGCCGTCGATCGCCAATTTCCGGCTCAACTGGCTCAACGATCGTCTGGCTGCCGCGCACACCGCCGCGCTGGTGCTCGATGCCGCGCCGAGCGGCATGGTGCCGGAAAGCCTGGCCAAGCAGATCCTCAACAGCATCGGCGCGCGCGCCGTGGCGATGAAGATGGGCACCCAGCGCCGCCTGCTGGCCGCCAACAATGTGCCGTCGCAGATCGAGCAGGACATCGACATGCGCAACGTGCCGTGGTGGCGCGCCATCGTGGATGCGTTCGACACCATGTTGTTCTCCAAGCCCGACGATGTCTTGCGGCTGGTCGGTCCGGCGCCGATGGCGGAAGGCCAGTTCATCGAAATCGTTCTCGACGAGGCGCCGCTGCGCAAGGCGATGCTCACCTTCTCGGTGAACATCCTGCTGCTGTCGCTGGTGATCTCCGGCGTCACCGCGATGCTGGTGTTCTTCGCGCTGCATTACCTGCTGGTGCAGCCGATGGGCCGCATCACCGCGAACATGATCACGTTCCGCGCCGATCCGGAGAATCCGGCGCGCATCATCGCCAAATCCGGCCGCGGCGATGAGATCGGCACCGCCGAAGTCGAGCTCGCCGCCATGCAGCGCGAGCTTGCTTCCATGCTGCATCAGAAGAACCGGCTGGCCGCGCTCGGCCTGGCGGTGTCGAAGATCAATCACGACCTGCGCAATCTGCTGGCGTCGGCGCAATTGTTCTCCGACCAATTGTCGACCTTGCCGGACCCGAAGGTGCAGCGCTTCGCGCCCAAGCTGATGCGCGCGCTCGAGCGCGCCATCGCGTTCTGCCAATCCACGCTCTCCTACGGCGCCGCGCAGGAGCCGCCGCCCGAACGCAAGACCATCGAGGTCGGACCGCTGATCGAGGAAGTGCACGAGGCGCTCGGCCTCGGCCTCGACGTGCCGATTCGCTGGATCGTTTCGGTGGAGCGCGGCCTCACGGTGGAGGCCGATCACGACCAATTGTTTCGCGTGCTGGTCAACGTGGCGCGCAACGCGGTGCAGGCGCTGGAGGCGCGGGGGCAACGCGATCCGGCGCGCGATCAGATCCGCATCACCGGCCGGCGCGAAGGCAGCAGTGGTGATCATCGAGGTGTCCGACACCGGACCGGGGGTCTCGGAAAAGGCGCGCGTCCATCTGTTCCAGGCCTTTCAGGGCTCGACGCGAGCCGGCGGCACCGGGCTTGGCCTGGCCATCGCCGCCGAACTGGTGCGCGCCCATGGCGGCGAAATCCGTCTGGTGCCGGGCACCATCGGCGCCACCTTCAGCATCACGATTCCCGACCGCGCGGTCGATCTCAACTCCCGGCGCGGCGAGCGGGCAAGCGCGTGAGCCGCCTATTGTGTGCAGATACTGACGTTTGCGCGGGATGGTGCGCCAGGACGGCGGCGACCCTTGCCAATGAAAGCCCGAGGCGATAGCTATCCCCCGGTTCCGTAGCCTGATTTCCCGGCGGCGGTATCAGCGCCCGTAGCTCAGCTGGATAGAGCACCAGACTACGAATCTGGGGGTCAGCGAGTTCAAATCCGTTCGGGCGCGCCAGCACTTACCATCGGTTTGGCTGCCGCGTTTTGCAGGCCGTTTTGCAAAATCTGTTTCCAGAACGTTCTCAAATTTTGCGATGGCGCTTTCTGCGAGTTGGCTGGTACGTGCGAGGTATTTGTCCAAAATTTCCTGAGCGCGCCGTAGACTGTGACCAGTTATGGTGACGATTTCGCCAATGCTACAGCCAGCCCGAAATAGCATCGTGACGGTAGTCCCGCGTATATCATGAAAGTGTAAGTCGGTAATGCCAGCGGCTTTACACGTTTCCTCCCACTGTTCGGCAAAATATCGCTTCTGATAGGAACGACCGGTCTTGGTTGTGAGAATGACAGCAGCGCGGCGCGGGGCACTGTCGAGCGTGACCTTTAACGCCTTTGTACATGGGACGCGCGTCACCGGAGCAGCTTTACCTAAACGGGTGGCCTTCCCCTGCCGCAGCGAGATAGATGTGCCATCGTAAGCGGACCAAGCCAATTTTCGAATGTCGCCCTGCCTCTGCCCGGTGTGCAGTGCGAGCGCCATAGCGAGTTGCATTTCAGGAGAGGCAACAGCAAGAAAAGCGTCAACCTGTTCAGGCAGCCAAATTATATCAGATCGGTCGCTCGCATATGCGCGTTCAAAGCCGTCCAGTACGTTGACGTTCAGTGGCCCGTCTTTAGCCGCCCACGACAGCACGCGAGCGAGGATCGTGACGCGGTTATCTGCCTCCCGTGGCTTTGCCTCAGAAAATCTATCGTGCCATTTGATGATATCAGCGCGAAAGGCTTTATCTTCGAGCGCGCGATAAGGGCATGTGCCGTATTCGGCATCCCAGAATTTAAACACGCGCCTGTATTCCTTCTTAGTACTCTCAGCCAGCCGTCGCCATTGCTTCGTTTCCTCGAAATTACGAATTAGACCGGACAGTATGCCGGTGTGGCGCTGTTGCAGGGACTGCTCTGCCGCTGCAAGACTGGTGAGAAATTCGGGTGAACCGGGCTCGCCAGCCAGGCGCATACCAGTTGCACGATGATAGTAGAATGTCTTGACCTCGCCTGACGCGAGCCGCGCCCGGACGGTGTTTATGCCTTTTGCCCTAATGCGCATTGCCACACTTCCATTGTTCGAATGGCGATGGCTCGTTAGTTGCGGATGACGCAGCGACCCCGCCTTCCAAATGCCGTTCGATAGCACTGCGGCTCCAGCGTCGGGTGCCCGGGATCGGTCCGGGGAGGATTCCTTTGCGAACCCATACATCAAACGTCTGCACGCTAATCCTGCACATTTTGGCCGCTTCGCAACGTGTCAACACTGGAGGCCAATTGTCGTTGGCCTGCTCACCCGCGCGGATCGTGCGGGGCAAGTTGATTTCGGCAGATTTGGACCGTTGAACCATGGACATAGACGTGGAGCCGAATAGTTAAGCGTGTATTAACCATTGTGGCGAAGCATTGCATCTTCTTGATATTATTATCATTATTGCCAGAAATTTTTAAACCGATCAGGAGCCAACTCCGTGTATCGGACGGTATGCTGAATGTTGCGGTGGCCGAGATAGGCTTGCAACGCTCGGGTGTCGTGCCCTTTGTTGGCCAGCGCGTAGCCGCAGGCGTGCCGAAGCATGTGCGGGTGCGCCTTGAACCCTAAATTTGCCTCAGTGCCCGCCCTTTCGACCATGCGGGCGAAACCAGCGGTGCTGAACGGTGCCCCCCGTTCCGATGTGAATATGAAGGGTGACCTGGGTTTCTGCTCGCGCTGGAGCCGCCGCAGCGCCCGCATTTCGTCCCCGAGGATCGGATGGGTGCTTGGGGTGCCCTGCTTGACCCTGCGGACATGCAGCGTGGCCGTCCTGAAGTCCACCTGCTCCCATCGCAGGTCCACCAGTTCCGAGACGCGCAGGCCGTGCCGGTAAGCCATGAGGACCATGGTGGCATCCCTGTGGCCCCACCGATTGCCGTTGGCGGCAGTCAGCAGACGTTCCACTTCGGTCTCAGTCAGATACTCGCGCGTTCGCAGATCGGCGTTAGGCGCACGCTTGGGGGTGACTGTGCGATTTACGGTGGCTGGCGTGACCAGCTTCAGGTGCGACTTGGTCATAGGTTTTGCCCTTCGCGGCTGACGACTGTTCGTAATTGACCTCATTTACGGATTGTCGCTCCGGGCAGGGCTAACTTAAGCGGTATAGCTGCTTAAGCGGTATAGCTGCTAATGAATGGGCCAGTCGGCAGGCCGTCTGGGGAGCCGCTCTGACAAGTCCACCAAAACCAACCAGTGCCGCGGCCAAAGGAGTTGGCGAGCGTGCGTTCAGCATAGAACACTTCGAGGCTCCCACCGGTTTGTAGGTCTATATCGTAGAGGGGTTCAATGGCTGCGCGTCGCTTTGGGTCGGAATTAACTGCCCGCGCCACAGATGCCTCCTTGGACGGAAGCGACGGCACGTCATTATGCATAACGCACCCGCTCGCTCGTCACGCCGTTGCGGCGTCGGGCAGCGTTAACGCGAAGTTGGCTGACTAGGCTGGACGCGACCCCCCGGGGTATGGTGGACCGAGCGGGTGGTGGGGTGGCGGCATAATAGGTGTGCCGGAAATATCTAGGACCAAAAAACCCGTCTTAAGATTTTCATTACTGGCACGGTCGGCCGGGCAGCTACAGAGCCCGCCGATAAGGCGTCGTGCCGCCTCACGTCGCCAACGTTGGCCGTTAGCGCACGGACAAACTAAGACCGCCGAACGGCGCGAGAGAGCGTTTTACCTTTTTCAATCGCGCCCCGTCTAAGGGGCTATACTGGGTAGAAATGGCCGCGTGATTGGGGTGAGAAGCATGGCCAACGAATGGGATGACCGATTTGAGGCCGGGTGGAAGCACGGAATATGAAAAAAGTATTCTACGCGCCTTACGTTATGCTCGCGCTCGCACTCATGGGGATAATGGTCGCTTTTTATGACGCCTATTCGATCTACAACGGTCAACCACTGTGGTGTCCGCCGCCCATCAACGGGTGCAACGAGGTTGCGAACAGCCCATATGCGCGAATTTTTAATCTGCCGGTCGGATATTACGGGGTCGTCTACTATCTGTACATGTTCGGTTTGGCGGCGCTGCTCGCATTTGACCCGTTCTCGCACGGACTGCGTTTCGCTGCGCTAGCCTATGCCGCCTTGGGTGTGTGCTTCTCGATTTATTTCATGTACCTGCAGATCGCCTTCATTCACGCCTTCTGCATTTACTGTCTTGCCTCTGCAGTCACAACCCTTCTTCTCTTCATCGCGGCACTCTCCCATTTTAGAGCGACACGCGCACTGAGGAGGTGATCGACAAGGTGCCACCGCGCCGAGGATGTGTAACCGTTTTTCCCGTGACCCGCTGGGCCGCACGAACCGAGCGGACCAAACTTCTAAAATTTTCACCTTTTTAGGTTCGCTATACTCGCCGCGACGCAACATTTCCGGTCGCTATTGGGGGCATACCGGACCTGCAGCAAACAGCATCTCTATTCGATCACCTCGTCGGCGCTGACGATAAGCGTCTGCGGGATCGTGAGGCCGAGTGCTTTTGCTGTCTTGAGATTAAGAACCAGCTTGAATTTGGTCGGTTGCTCGACGGGAAGATCGGCAGGCTTTGCACCTTTCAGTATTCTGTCGGTATAGGCCGCTGCACGGCGGACAAAATCGGGGAAGTCCTGCCCATATGACATCAAAAACCCGTGTGGGACTTCCTCCGCGATATAGGTCATTATTGGCAATCGATGTGCAAGGGCCGCCGCGCCAACACGCGCCCGCAAGTTAAACAGTATCGATCCGGCCCCGCGCATGACAGCGTCGGCGCGATCCTGCGGCAATTTTAGAAAATACCGGCTCGATTTCATCAGGCGCCGATATCTCGGCTGGCCACAACGAAATTCCCAGCGCCTCGGCCGCGGTCTGATTGGCCTTTATCTGGCCTTCTTTGTTCGGGAGAACAGGTCCAGCAGAAGCGCGACACGCGATAGGTTCGGAACAGCTTCTTTCAATAACTCTAAACGCTTCCCACTCAAATCGACCGACATAAGCGATAGGCCAGTCGCATTGCCGCCCGGGCGGGCCAGACTTTCGACAAGTCCAGAGGCGATTGGGTCTGGTACTAATACAAATACGATCGGAATGGTGCTCGTAAGCTGTTTGAGTGCAACAGCGCCCGCCAATGTCACTGCAACAATGGCTCGGGTTTGGCGTCGATCAGTTCTTGCCCCAATGTCCGATACCGATCCGGGTTCTCGGCAGGAAAGCGATGGTCTAGATGAATATTCTTTCCTTCAACATAGCCAAGATCATTGAACGCTTTCACCAGAACGCTCAAATAAACGTCTTCTTCCTCGGCGTTGGCTGCATGCCACAGCACGCCAACGACAGGAATCCTGTTTGAGGATTGCTGGGCGCGTGCCGCGAGCGGCCATGCGGCTGCGGCTCCGCCGATAAGCCTGATGAACTGCCGTCGCTTCATGGAAAGCCCTCCCGTGCGGACGCCATCGAGCAAGTTGAGACTATCACAGGAAGCCTGCTTGTGCGTCACAGCAAAATCGGATCCCCGATGTCTGCATTGGGTGTGCGCCGTGAAAAGGCGGCGCTTTCCAGTGGGTGCAAGCCCCACCCGGCAACCGCTCCAGCCGGAAGCAATCGGAGCAGTCATGGAGGTAACGAAATGGCTGAAGCCTTCGATTAGCGTGTCACGAATAGGTGGCAGCGCGAGTGTGCAGGCCGCAACGCGAGTGAACGCCGAGCAAACCTCGAAAAGGACAATGCGCAGGCCGACCCGACAACCCTTTCGGGGAAGGCTGATACGTCTGGATGAAATGAGCGAAGCAATTCGTCCAGACGCTGCGCCGGGGTAGTGGCGGCGGCATGTACACAAGGAAAGCGCACGAAACACGGGAAACCCCAAAGCGTGGTCAGCGATGACCAACCGGAAGCCCGCGAGGGACAGGCTGGGCGCCTTGGGGTGGCGGAGAGGTTCGTAGTACCGCTGAAGCCGGGTAACGCCGGCGGAGGGAAGGGACCTCAGTTCAAGACAGACGCAATACGTGGCGAAGGACCTGGAGATTGGGCAACCTATAAACTCCGATGAGTGTTCAGAAACTGCAGAAGGCGTTGCACGCGAACGCAAAGGCGTGAAGTCTTGTCCGAGAGCCGGATGCGGGAAATCTGCCTGTCCGGTTCGATGAGCGGAGAGAGGAAACGGAGCGTTGCCGAACGGCCCAAGCTACCGCGCCTCTCTTCAACTCTACCAATCGCTACCGAGCAATTCAGGCTCCGGGCGACCGTTTGTCCGCTGTGCACCCAATAGCGATCTTTCAGATGCAGTTTTGCAACACATTTCGCCCGAAAGCGCATTGTTACGGTCACGCCAATTCGGCGTCCGGCACCCGCTCACGTCCCAGCATCACTCCCTACGACGATTGCGCCGGGACGCTGCCCGGCGGTTGGCGTAATCTGCCGACACAACAAGGTGGCTATCGGTGCGGGCCAAACGCTGAGGGGCATAAAATGAACAAAACGGCAGTCCTACTGGTAGCCACGCTTATGACCAGCACCGCTGCCTATTCTAGTGACGGCATGACCGGCAACGAATTGCTTACCCTCTGTCAAAGTGACCTCGCTGTTGAGCATACGTTTTGTTCCGGTTATGTAGATGGTGCGTTGGGCGCATTTGTCGTAGCGTCCGTAGCGTACAAATCACCCAGACTGGTGTGCGTCCCAGAGGGAGTCACAGTAGGGCAATCTGCAAAAGTGGTTGAGCGCTATCTAGAGGCCCATCCGGAGAACCTACACTTTGGGGCTAGCATTACAGTTGCATTTTATATTGACTTCTGAATCATGTGCCACCATGATTTGGAGGATCATGGATGGCGGGAGCATCGATCGAGACGACGCTGGAGCTTTGGGCATCATCGCTGCGGGATGTTAAGGGGCGGATACATACGTTGTTCGGTCAGAAGCGGGTGGCGGCCTCGGCGGGACAGTTTCTCGACGGGCTTCTGGGGAACGAACCGCGCAAGACCGGCTGGATGCGCGCGGAAGCGGCGGGCGATCCCGGGCCGTGGCGTCAACAGGCGATCCTGGGCCGCGGGCGGTGGGACGCGGATGCCTTGCGCGACATCGTGCGCGATTACGCGCTGGAAACGCTGGCTGATAAAGATGCGGTTCTGATCATCGACGAGACCGGTTTTTTGAAGCAGGGCAAGGCGTCGTGCGGAGTTGCACGTCAGTACACAGGCTCGGCGGGCAAGATCACCAATTGTCAGATCGGCGTCTTCGCCTGCTATGTGTCGCGTCACGGTCACGCCTTCATCGATCGGGCGCTTTATCTGCCGAAGGAATGGACGGACGATCGCGCACGCCTGAAGGCGGCGCATGTGCCGAAGACTGTGGGCTTTGCGACGAAGCCTCAAATCGCGCGCCGGATAATTGCGCGCGCGATCGCGGCCAAGGTGCCGTTCTCGTTCGTCGCGGCAGACAGCGTGTATGGTACCGGGGACATCGAGACCACCCTGCGCAAGGCCGGCAAGGGATATGTCCTGGGCGTCGCCTGCAACCACGTGTTCCACTCCTGGGGCAAGAAGCAGATGGTGGGCGGCACCGCCGCCAAGATCGCGCAAACTCTTCCCAAAAACACCTGGCGGCGCCTGTCGGCGGGCGAAGGAACCAAGGGTCCGCGCCTGCATGACTGGGCCTATGTCGAACTGGCCGATCTCGATGCCGTCCAATACAACAGCGCCCTCACGGGGGAATGGACGCGAGGTCTGTTGATCCGCCGCAACATCGCCGACGGCGAACTCGCCTTCTTCTCCACGTGGTGCCCCAATGGCACGCCCATGGAAAAGCTGGTATCGGTCGAAGGTTGCCGCTGGGCCATCGAGGACAGTTTTGAAGCCACCAAGAACGAACTCGGCCTCGATCACAACGAAACGCGCTCCTGGCATGGCTGGCACCGCCATGTCTCGCTGGTCATGCTCGCCTTCGCCATGATGGCCGTCATCCGCCACCAGGCAAATGTCACGGCGCCCAAAAAAACGCTGCCGCGCCTGCGGACCAAACATTCCTGATCCGCTGGTCGATCCAGGAAATCCGCCGCATCGCCATCAAGCTCGCACAACGGCGCATCCAGCCCGCCAACGTCATCGCATGGTCGCTCTGGCGGCGCGCCCACCAAGCCGAAGCGCGGCGCGCACACCTCAAAAAGAAAGTGCAACTGTAATGCTAAGAGTGCTGGTTTTTGCGGCTCTTATGGCTACATGGCCCTGCAAATGATGTTTCCTCCATGCAGCCTAGGACGGCTGTATTTGAAGCACCACCGAACGGTGCGTGAGAGCGAGCAACCTTTTTAGCCGTATGGCCCTAGGCCATCACTCGGCAATTGCTATACCTTTATAACCTCAGCTCTCCCTTCCTCGGTATCTACAATCGTGACCATCACTACCGGATAGCCCTTCTTTACCGCAGTACCCGCGGTCTCTGCCGCTTCCTTGCTGCTAAACGAACGTTTGGTTTGTCGGTCCACTTGCAACAGGTACCGCTCCTGAGTGGGTCGTGCCTGACCTTTTGGCTCCTCAGCAGCGGGCCGGTCTGGACGTTTCGTCAGGGTGGGTCGTGCAAGCATCGAGGTCTCCAAGACAGCACTGGCTTCTAAAAGGTGAAAAGTTGTTTTCGTCACAATAATTATTCGACGCCCGGCGTCCGCTCACCGTGCCAGATTTTTAAGCTTCATTAAGCCCCTTCGGCAATCGGATTGTCGCCGGGTAGCACGCAACGGCGCGTGATGTTTTAGCCAATGCGTACATTTTTATACAATAAATCAAAATGACCTCAGCAAATGAAGCCTACATTGCACCCGCCATGCTGGCGTGAGGGCCGGGCAAATGACGGGGAAGCGGGGTAAAGCGGCCCTACGATTATTTAGGAAAAGTTAGAGCAACCGGTTGTTTTCGGGGCTTACGGATGATGAAGCCTAAAACAATTAAACACCTACAAATTGGATTGACCGCATTGTTTGTGCTTGTTGGGGGCGGGCTTGCGGTCCAACGCACTTCCCAACCCATAGACTATACGGGATGGCAGGTTGAGGAGGCGCAAGCAGATAGCCAAGCAAGGATCGAACACTCGACAGCACGTTTTTTCGGGGCGCTGCTTCCTGCTGTCATTTTAGCTCCATTCGCCTATTGGATGTTTGGCTGGACTGCCCGCCGAATTGCAGCCCGTTTTAAAGTCTGCGAGCACTGCGCGAAAACAATCAAATCGGACGCAAAGGTCTGCCGTTACTGTGGCCGAGAAGTCGCGCCTGCTTTGCAAGCGGAGGTACAGAACCGGCCACAGGCAGCACCAGGCATCGGCATGAAAACCGCGCAAGCATTAAAAGGCGCCGGCGCTGTCCTGATAGGGGTTATGGGGTTTATGGCGCTCGTTTTTCTCATGGCTTTGTATATCGCCGGGCTCGCATGGGTTTCCGAAACCGTTTATGAGTACCTAAACATTGCAGCAACGATTGCCCTCGCAATTTGCGTTTTCGTTCTTTTTCCTTCGGCGTTTTTTCGCGCGACACGAAAATTCTCCGCGTATGGCCTCTTTATTTCGTCCGTAATTTTCGGCGCGTCTACGTGGATTTTGGGCTTCTTGGTGACGCTCCATTACTGGGGTGGCATTGGTGTGTTCTTCGGCGTTGTTATGGCCGTCGTCGGTATTGTGCCACTTGGGATGCTGGCCTCGGCATTTCACAGCGATTGGGCGGCTGTCGGCCAGCTTGCCTTGGGTTTATTTCTTACGTTCGGCGCACGAATGATCGCGTATATGTTAGCGGCATGGATAGATCGCAATGAAGCAGGCATCAACTCAAATTCACCTTCGGGTTCTACCGCGCCGCAACTGTCGAGGCACACGCTGGTAACCGTAGCCGTACTCGGCCTTGTGTTGATTGGATCGGTCGGCGTTTGGATTACCACGCAACGCCCCGCCACAGAAGAATACTTAGCTGCGTTAAGGAGAGGCGATTACGCGACGGCCCTGCGGCTTATTCGTCCGCTGGCCGACCAAGGCAACGCCGATACTCAAGCCAGTCTCGGGTTTGCGTATGACATCGGCTACGGCGTGCCGCAGAACGACGCCGAGGCGATAAAGTGGTATCGCCGCGCTGCGGTTCAAGGCAACGTCATTGCCCAATACAATCTCGCGGTTAGTTACGCCAACGGCCAAGGTGTGCCGCAGAACTACGCAGAGGCGATGAAGTGGTATCGCCGCGCTGCCGACCAAGGCTCTGCCACCGCCCAGTTTGGTCTCGGGCTCATGTACTACAATGGCCAAGGTGTGCCGCAGAACTACGCAGAGGCGATGAAGTGGTATCGCCTCGCTGCGGACCAAGGCTTTAGCGCGGCCCAGATCAATCTGGGGCACATGTACTTGGACGGCTATAGTGTCCCGAAGGACTACGTCAGCGCATATATGTGGCTCAACTTAGCTGCAGCGCAATTCGGTGAAATTGCCGCAAAAAGTCGAGACGAAGTTGAACAGCTTATGACCCCAACTCAGATAGCCGAAGCGCAAAAGCTTGCACGCGAGTGGAAGCCGACTAAGCGATTGCCTCGATAAGCCGCTGTACGTTCGCACTCATCGAGCAAGCTAAGGCAAACGCGCGCGAGCGCATTTTACCGTGCTGCGCCTGTCAGCCCGCAAAAACGTCACCTTGCTACCCTGCCAGCGCGCGTGGATATTTATTTTGTCAAGTGATCGGTAATTTTGGTAGTGGTACAGTTTGGATTATTTCGCCAAAAATTTCCGCCGGGACAAAAATCCCGGCGGAAATCGTCATATTGATTACAGTGTTATTTAAGGCCCGCGACGCCTGCCTGCGAGATTGTGTCATCTTGCGACCCAGTCCCGCCAGAAACGCCTATTGCACCGATCACCTTGCCTCCAGACATTAACGGATTGCCGCCACGTGAGGCGATAAATGCATCGCCGAGTGTTGGCAGATAAGCAAAATACCCACCCTTGGCGAGCAACCGCTCAAACACCACGGTTGGACGGCGATACCGTGCGGCTGCGCGTGCCTTGTGCTGCGAAATATCGACCGAAGCGTATTGGCAATAGTCGTCTTTTTCGAAATATACGAGATCGCCGGTCGGCCCGACCACCGCAATGCACATGCCGCGCCAATTCCGCTTGGTTACTTCCGCACGCGCCGCCGCTGCAACTTTCTTGGCGGTCTCAAGATTGATCGGCTCGCCGTAGGCCGGTGGGGCCATCGTGTCCGGCACTTTTTCATTCGGATTGTTCGGATCGGGTGGTACCTGCGCGAAGGCACCCGAACTCATCAGAAGCGCGGCGCATAGAGCACCTGCCATCATAGTCAGACGATGCATCTTTTATTCCTCCCAAGTGACTGATTTGCCGATTAGACCGGCTTTAGTTGACATCCCCAGACGAACTCTGGGACCGCATAAATGATAGCAGACGGCCGCTTTCTCCGAAAGCTATAAGGCGCTTGGCTGTCATCGTGGCAGTATGCCATCAGGCAGCGAAGCGCACGAGGGGGCTAGATTTCAAACTGCACCACTACCGCAATTTTGGTAGTGGTATAGTTTGGCGCGATTACCGATGTATACGCGGGAGCACCATCTTCTCCCAATGGGCAAGGTTTACCGCGCGGTGCCGGGCGAGAATTTCTTTCGCCTGTGCCACACTCTCACACGGCTCGCGCCATTTCGTCGCGTTGCAGGCGTGACAGCAGGTTGCAAGATTCGCGGGCTCGTATGGTCCGTCCGGATTGATATGGTCGATTTCCAGCATTGGGAAAGTTTCAAAATTTCTGCCATCGAAACCGCAATAGAGACAGCGGAAACCATCTCGCTCATAAATGTCCAGTCGATCCACCATAGTTTTTACTCCTTTGCCGTTTCCCAAGCCTCTAGCACCTTCACTATATCACCACTCCCCCAAAGCTTGTCAGTCAAGCCCGCAGCCATCGCCGCGAACGGCGCGCGAGAGCGAGCAACCTTTTTGCCTTGTAGAAGCATCCATGCGCTCGACCCGGGGGTTATTTGGTAAAAATTAACCCAATTATTTAGGGCGCTTGCAACGTCCGATTGCGTATAAATTCCGCGTGAATATCGGTTAATCGCAAAAAGCTCAGCGAGATTTCAGCCGTTGCGTCAGCCGTAAAGGAGACAATCATGCGTGCGTTGTCATTGGCCTTACCGCTTTCCATTCTTACGTTATTCCCCGGTTATTGTAATGCAGGTGATGCACGTCCTCTCCAGGTTGCGGCAGTTTCGGATAGTGAGAAAGGCCAGTTGACCCATCCGAACAGTGAAACCTATCGCGGCCACTATCTCGATCTATCAGCAATCGCAGGACGGCAGAATTCTGCGGTAATGGAGAATGCACTGCGGCGTCAGGTCGACATTGTCGAGGATGTCGGATTAAGCCCGCGCGTGCTTGAATTCTTCCATACAATACCGATTTCGGTGAACGAATTGGCTTGCCTAAGCCTCACGGACATCAAGAACGACAAGGACCCCAAGGATGCTAAGGACCCTAAGGCACTTCTTCACCCCGCTTGCTATGGTCAGGAGCCAGCCGAAAGTTCGCAAAGTAGAAATCACGGGTCGGTTTGGGATAGTGAGAAGTCTGAGTGGACTAACTCGGATCCTGTAGCCCTAGCCGAGGACATACAATGCGGCGTCGTGCTGGTTCGTCCGATTATGCTCGACGCCTCCACCAAGTATGCCAAGTCTTATGCACAAGAGCCGGTCATCCTTCATGAACTGCTCCACGCCTACCACGCCAATATAATGCCTCAGGGATTTGAAAACCCAGGAGTTCTGCTTCACTATAATCTTGCGAAAAACGGAAATATTTATCCGACTAAGGCATACCTTATGACCAACCAGAAAGAATTTTTCGCCGTCACGGCGAGCGTATTTCTTTATGGAAAGGCTGAAGGGGAGCCGGGCACGCGCGCAAAGCTCAAAGAAAAGCAGCCCGACTATTACCAGTATCTTGTTTGGCTCTTTGGATTTGATCCAGACGGGCTGCATGCCACTCCGGTTGCATCGGCGGATTGACCTAGTACGTACGACGACTGAACAAGTGTCGCGCGCTAAAATGGCCACGCCGTCGTGGCGAGACTGATGCCGCTATTACGCCAACGGTGACCCCAAGTTCCACCGCATCTTTCCTTGTCACGTCATTGTCAGCCTCTCAAGCAAACAGCGAACGGCGCGTGAGAGCGGTTTATCTTGTTACCGGCTTCCTTAATTGCTTCCTTCTCCCAATAGCCGCGCAGCAGCTACTGTTACGGGTACGTGCGGCAACTGATTTTGGTCGAGAAAGGTTCGCACCCGGATTTTTGCCGCATCGTCGGCCTTCGGACCCAGCATCACTTCAGTAATGTTCGTTTTGAGCAGTGGCGGCGGAAGCTCCACGCGGGGGCGTTCGGTGGCATTATGAATTTCCAGCTTTGGATTTCGTAGATCATTCACGGCGAGAAGCCGGGTCTCGCATTGGTGGCTCCATTTGCTCGCCTTCGAGGTCACAGAGTTCCAAAGAATTTCTACATACATTTCCGCCGCAACATGGTGCAGAAATTCCTGCTCGTCTTCCACCTTCAGCAGCAAACCCGCCCGGTACGCCTGCCTTACGATTGAAATCGCGCTATCAATAACGCCGGCATGACGTACCTTTGCGTCAGCTTCGCCATAAATAACCTTTCCTAGAAAAAACGTTTCTTCTGGCGCGGGGTCTTTCGGGTTTGAGAGGGCAAAGAAACCCGGAGTTAAACCTATCGCTACGCCGGCACCGCCATCGGCGTAATCGCTCCATTGTTCAGCATCATCTTTTTGACCGAAGCTTGCCGAATAGAACTCAAAGCGTGTTTTGATCTGTTCAAACTTATAATCGTCAACGAGCCGCTTGAGAAAACCCTTCGCCAGAATGTCTTCCCTTTGCATCGCGGCGCTCAACAATGCATGAGACACACCAAACCCGAATGACAGTTCTGCGTCGTCATCCATGTAATAAATGCTAGTGAACCAAAACGTTTCTGTTTGGATGATATTATAAAGCGCCTGCTCGGTGGTGTAGTGAAACAGCGGCTGTGTTGGCGCTTCCTTGGCATTACCCCGAGCCATGCGATAGACGCTGGCATCGTGGAATTTGGTGACAAGTTTTTGTGCCTGCCGGTTCATTGCTGCTGTTTCTACGACCACGTTTTGGGTCGCGGGTCATGGTTCTTATATAGGAAAATGAGTGCAACCGCGGCCATCAGCATGGCGGCGCACCATTACTCCTTACGTGGTAATGGACTGCATTTCAGTTGCGGATCGGGGTGACCCTGAAAACCGTATCACCGTGGCGATAGGCGGTTGAGCGTGTCCCTCAGCAGATCGAGCGGCCACGACAACGCCTCTTTCAGTACTCTTTCCGTTTCATCGGGAAAATGCTCGCTTTCATCGAGAAAACGTTCGCGCAATTCAAACATGCCGTAGTGCTGGGCTGCGGCGGCGAACGACATGCGCGGACCGCTACCAAAATTGCTGGTCAAGATGCTCGCTTCCTTGGTGCCGGGCTATGCGGAAAAATCCGAAATCTCGGTTACGCACGCCGGGCGCGTCCTAATCGAAGGCGATGCTCAACAGCCGCAAGGAGCACTCCCGCCTCCGGCGAGCTTCAACGAGTCCTTTGGCCTCACGTCGCGGCCCGATCAGCAACAGCGCCAGACGAACGTCTTAGCGGTTCCCCGAGTTTGTGCCGACAGTGCGGAATTTGATGCGCGGTTCCGCAACAAGAAACTGCTTCGCGAAGTCGTGCTGTTTCGCGACGGCGACGGCAAGCTCTTGCCGCCTCTGCCCGATGACGTGATCGTAGCTGGTTCCATTCAGGCTCGCGCCTTCGAAGACGCAGGTATCAAAGTTGAAGTGGTGCACCCCACCACCTTGATCGATGAAGGCTTCGCAAATGATTGGCTCAAGGCGCTCGCGCCCGACCATAAACCCAAGTTCGTCCCGCCGACGCCGGAACAGAATCTTGAAGTCGCCGTCAAGGCGGCGGCGAAGATGGCCGCTGCGGAGAAACCATACGTCAGTCCCGAAGCGAGGGCAGAGGGCATAGGCTACGGCCATCCGAAGCCGGGCGGTCGGAGGGTTTCGCCATGAGCGCCTTTGTCGATACGTTCAAGCAGGTGAATGGCGTTTACGTGCCGTTCGTGCGCGATGAGCAACGCAAGCTGCACCAAGTGGTCGCCGCTGCGCAGCCGGGACCGGCTTATGAATTCATGTGCGCTCCCGAAAAGGAAGTCGGCTTGGCTGGCAACAAGGGCGGCGGCAAAACACAGGCGCTTATAACGCGGATGCTGTCGGGAATTGGCAGAGGGTGGGGCGTGAGCTACAACACCGTTCTGTTGCGGGCGTCGCTGCGGGAAATGACCGACCTAGTCTCTTTAATAGATTCGATGGTGCGCCCAATCTGGGGCCGCGCGGTCTCCTACAATAAGCTCAACCACGTCTATGAATGGAAGTCGGGCGAAAAGGTGGAGCTTAATTATTTCCTCGATATGTCACTCTCGACCTTTACTACGGCAAGCAATTTTCTGTCGTGGCGTGGGAAGAGCTTTCTTTGCAAAAATCCCTTGAAGGCTACCTAGCGATGTTTACGACATTGCGCGGGCCGTTGCCCGAGAGCGTCATGCCCCGGCATGTTCTGTTCACGACGAACCCCGGCGGCGCTTCGCATAATGCAATCGCTCATCGGTTCAATCTTAGCGGCATTCCTAGAGGCGCGGGGCCGTGTATCGTCGATGCGAAGACTGGCGAGACGCGGCGCATCGTTCATTGCTCGTTCGAAGACAACCGACTTTTGAATCGCACGACGCCGAACTACATGGCCAGCGTCGATCAAGCCTGTGAGGGCAACGAACCGATGCTGCAAGCGTTCCGCTATGGAAATTGGTCAATCACAGCGGGCGGTGCACTGGATACCGTCTTCTTCAAGCATAGTAACACAATCTTCGTCGATGACTTCGATATTCCAGCGACATGGCGGACGTTCGCAAGCTACGATCACGGTTCGACACGGCCTTACGCGTGGCTCACGTTCGCCGAAAGCGACGGCACCACCTTGGGGCTCAAAAATGGCCGCTCAATGCCGACGCTCCCCGGCGATCTGTTCCTTGTTGGTGAAGTTTACGGGTGGAACGGAACACCCGACAAGGGCACGCACGAAAGCGTCGCAGAAATCACTACAAAGATTCAAAGCTACAAAATCCAAAGAGGGTGGCGTTATCAGGACGTGCTGCAACCGAATAAATGGCACGACATTTTCAGACGCAACTTTGCAGATGATGCAATCGGGGCGGACATGAACGAATTCAGCGTCGCCGATGAATTCAAGGTGCCGGTGATCATCAACGGTATAAAACATCCGGGGATTTCATGGGAGCTTGTGAGCAAGCCGCCGGGATCGCGCGAGACGGGCTTTACGCTTGTGCGCGAGCGCCTGATAAACACCGCACCGCGACCGGACTCGAAAATTCGCGAGGGCAAGGGACTGTTCATCGTTCGGGATCATGCCCCGAATACGGCGCGCACGCTGCCTATCCTTTCTAGGAACCCGAAGAACATGGACGATGTGGACCCAGCGTCGGAGTCGCACATTTTCGATGCAATCAAATACGCGCTTGCCGCGGATCGTTCGCCGCGTGTGCGTTTCAGCCGCCGTCAGGTCTGGTAATTATCGTCCGTCGCTTTATACGATGTAGCCTTTCGTTTTGAGTAAGGACTGGATGTCCGCTTCGCTCCAAAAGGTACTGAATTGCTGCGCCGCCGCGAAAGGAAGCGAAGTGCCAATAGGCGACAAAATCTCGAATAGTTCGCCGCCGACAGCGGACAAGACATTCACGGCATGGTCATCTGACATTCGAACCGAAAGCGTTTAACAGCGCTGGCTTGGAGCAAGCGCTGCTAGCGCCTTATGTTAGAGATCAGTTTCAGCCAAGGCGATGAATGGAAGACGCTCATCAGCACATACATCATCGTCATTCCGCTCATGGGCGATGAGCCTTGTATCTCCATGCAGAGCATGTCCGGCTGGCTGGTGAAAAAGAGCCGTCCATAACGCCATCAGCGCGAAGGTCGGCGCGGCGGCGAAGCCGAGCCAGGCGGCCAGGCCGGGAGCGGCATCGCCGCCCCCGGCGCAGGTGTAGGCGTCGTGACGCCCGACAGGAGAGATCGACACGTCAGTCATGGCCGCATCCTCACGCTTGCGCCTTGCAGCACGAGCCGGCCGCGCGGCGCAGTCTTCGCCGGCGCTTCCGGCTCGTAGCGGTCGTGGTGACGCACCCATGCCATGTTGTGCCCGACCAGCTCGTCGCGGCCCTTGGGCATCAGGTCGAGCATCCGGTACGTGCCCATCATCACCTCGACGCCACGGCCGTAGGTCGAATAGGTGTGGAAGACGCCGCCCGCGTCGTCCTTGTAGAAGGCGCTGACGCCGGGCAACTCTTCGCCCGTGTGCGGCCAGAGTGCCGTAGTTGTAATTAACTTGACCTTTGGCCACTTCTTCCGGCGTGAAACTGACGCCAAAATCGTAGTTGAAGTCGGTGCCGTGCGAGGACACCCACATTGAACTGCCAGCCCATGCGCCTGCGAAAGCGCTCGATCTCGGCGAGCGGCGCGCGCGAGATGGCGACGAAGGTGACGTCGCGATGCGCCAGGTGAATGGTCGTGCCGTCGGCGTGGTCGGCCATGTAGGAGCAGCTCTTGCAGCCCTGCTCCAGCGCCCGGGTGCAGCATGAAGTGCTGGACCAGGAGCTGGCGGCGGCCGGCGAACAGGTCGGCAAGCGTTTGCCGGCCATCGGGCCCGTCGAAAACGTAGTCCTTGTCGACCCGCACCCAAGGCAACTGGCGGCGCAGCCGCGCGACCTCGTCGCTGCGCCGCGCCAGGTCCTTCTCGGCGGCGAGCAGATCGAGCCGCGACTTCCAGCCATTTTCACGTGTTGCGGTGATATGTGTCGTCATTGTGCTTCTCCTTTCATGGCCCGACGCTTGCCGGGCGTTGATCGTGAGATCGACCTAATGCCGCCCATCGGAGGGCCGGGAGTGACAAGTGTGTCGGGATTTGAGCGAGTTCTCTGCTATGGCCGCAGCGAACTAGGTGTCGCGTTTCCGAAAAGCGGCCTCGCCAGCATCTGACACCGCGACCCATTTCGGATCGGGCGCCGCGTTGGGGATGTAGCTATCGTTCCAGTTCCACCACTTGTACGGCCGCTCCTGCGGATAGCCCTCGGGCGAGTCCTCCCAAATCTCCTGACGGCCGAGCGCGGTCATATCGAGGTAGCTCCAGACGGTGCCCATCGCCTCGTCGCCGCGGCTGTTGATGAAGTAGGTGCGGAACACACGCTCCCCGTCGCGGATGAACGCGTTGTGGCCGTGCCATTCATCGACACCGAAATCGGCGTCGAAGCTGTCGGTGATGGTGTACCAGGGCATGTCCCAGCCCATCCGCGCTTTCAGGCGCGCGATGTCGGCCTGCGGTGCCCGTGACGCATATACGAGCGTCGTGTCGCGCGCGTTTAAATGGGCGAGGTGGCCGACCTGGTCGGCGCCGAGCGAGCAGCCAATGCAGGCATGCTCCGGCCAACCGTGCACGCCCGGCTCGAAGAAGGCGCGGTAGATAATCAGCTGACGGCGGCCCTCGAACAGATCGAGCAGGCTCGCTTTGCCCTTAGGCCCCTCGAACACATAAGCCTTTTCGAAGGCCATCCACGGCATCCGCCGGCGTTCGGCGGCCAGCGCGTCGTGGGCGCGGGTCAAGGCCTTTTCCTTCACCAGCATCTGCTCGCTCGCGGCTTCCCATTCCTTCCTTGACACGATCGGGGGCGATTTAACGACGTGCTGCCCGGCTTTCCGGTCGTTCTCGGGTGATGTATTCGTGATCATCGTTTTTCTCCGTCTTTCGGCTGCGATTGCCTGTCAGCACTGTGAGTACCGTTGTGAGGGGCACTTAGTGCTGCGCATCGACCTGGCGGGAGTGACAAGTGTGTCGGGATTTGAATGGACTCGCTGATCACCGCCGCAGCGCGCGCGCTGGCAACAGGAAACCCGCTCAACGCGCTGAACTACATCGCCTTGCGCGACGATCCGCCGGCGCTGGCCCTTCGCGGCATCGCGATGGCGCAGCTCGGCGATCTTGCCCGCGCCAAGACACTGCTGCGGCGCGCAGCCCAGGCCTTCGGGCCGCGGGAAGCCGTCGCCCGCGCACGCTGCGCGATCGCCGAAGCCGAGATCGCGCTCGTCTCGCGCGACCTCAACTGGCGGGTGAAGGCGCTCGATGCGGCGCATGACGCGCTCGAACGGCACGGCGACCGCGCCAATGCCGCGCATGCGCGCTACCTCAAGGCCCGCTACCTTCTGCTGATCGGCCGCCTCGACGAGGCCGAGCGTCTGCTCGCGGATTTCGATCCCGCGCCGCTGCCGCCCGCGTCACGCGCGGCCCACGAACTGGTCGTCGCCGGCGTCGCCATGCGGCGCCTGCGGATCAAGACGGCGCGCGCGGCGCTGGCGGAAGCCGAACGCGCTGCCCGGCAGGCCCGCATCACACCGCTCTTCGCCGAGGTCGAAAGCGCGGCCCTTCTGCTCGACACCCCTGCGGCGCGGCTGATCGCAGGCGGCGACGAGCAGCTTCTGCGGCTCGACGACATCGAAATACTCCTGGCGTCGAAGGCGCTTGTCGTCGACGCCTGCCGTCACGTCATCTGCCACACCGGCAAGGTCATTTCACTGGAGACGCGCCCTGTCCTGTTCGCTCTCGCCCGCGCGCTGGCCGAAGCCTGGCCCGGCGACGTGCCGCGGGCCGCGCTGCTCGCGCGTGCGTTCCGCGCCAAGCACGCCGATGAATCGCATCGCGCACGGCTGCGTGTCGAGATCGGCCGCCTGCGCAAGGCGCTGAGCGCAGTTCGCAGGCATCGACGCGACCAAGGACGGTTTTGCGCTCGTGCCGCGCCACACCCGCAAGGTCGCCGTGCTCGCGCCGCCGAGCGATGAAGCACATGCGAGCGTGCTCGCCTTGCTCGCCGACGGCGAAGCATGGTCGAGTTCGGCCATGGCGCTGGCGCTCGGCGCCAGTCAGCGCACCGTGCAGCGCGCGCTCGAGGAGCTTACAGCGGAGAGCAAGGTGCAGGCGGTCGGCCGCGGCCGGGCACGCCGCTGGATGACGCCGCCCGTGCCGGGTTTCCCGACAAGCTTGTTACTCACGGGTCCGCTGCCCGGCGGCTAGGGTGAACGCATCAGGCCGACAGCAAGCAAGGTTGAGATCATGAAACGTTCAGCAGCGACAATCGTCCGCGAATACGGCCTCTTTCCGGATGTCACGAATGTGGCTGGGGTCAGCTATGACGGCACCAATGTCTGGATCGCGACTGGCGACACGCTGAACGCGATGGACCCGGCAAGCGGTAAAACGGTGCGCGCGCTCGATGTCCCAGCGCATGCGGGAACCGCCTTCGATGGCCGGCACCTGTACCAAATCTCCGGGGATCGCATCCAGAAGGTCGATCCGGATACCGGCCGCGTAGTCGCGACCATCCCGACACCGGAAGGCGGCGCCTCCGGAATGGCGTGGGCCGAAGCAACGCTCTGGGTCGGGCAACATCGCAAGCGCAAGATCCATCAGGTCGATCCCGAGACCGGCAAGATCCTGCGCACCATCGAGTTCGAACCGCTTCGTCACAGGCGTCACCTGGGTGGATGGCGAACTCTGGCACGGCACCTGGGAAGGCGAGCAAAGCGAACTGCGTCGAATCGATCCGCAGAGCGGCGAGGTTCTGGAGCAGCTCGACATGCCGCCCGGGCTGATCGTGTCGGGGCTTGGAATCGAACGGCAGCGACACGTTCTTCTGCGGCGGCGGAAACAGCGGGAAAGTGAGAGCCGTCCGGCGGCCCACGCGAGGCTCCGCAGCCAAACTGTAGAAATAGTAGTGGCATGCCACAAAGCGCGCGAAATGAGCGCTCAAGAATTTCTGGCGAATCCGAAGAAGGCAGCTACGGGTCATTCGCGACTGGACCGAACCGGCGGCAGGTCCAGCCATGTCCGTTGTGCCCCCGAAAGCGACGGAAAAATCAGGGCAGTGGCATCTGCCGCGACGGGCCTTCGCGGGTTGATGGTGCCGCCAATGACCGCCGCGTGCAGAGAGCCACGCGACGACCGTTAGAAGCCGATCTTGTCAATCCACTTGCGAAGCAATTTTACGCTGAAGCCCTCGCCGTATCCTTCGCTGACGCTTCTATCTTCATGGCCAAGTATTGCTCGGCGAATGTCTATCGGGCATTCATAAGCCCTCAGGCGATCAGCCGCACGGTGCCTGAGCGAATGGAGCACGATGCTGGGATCGGTCAAACCGCATTCATCATCAAGGAAGCGATTTAGTCGCGTGCTGGCGGCGCTCGTATCGCCGGTGAATAGTGGACCTATGATCTTCTTTGGCAGATGTGCAAGCATGTCTGCTGGCAATGGCACCCGGCGCTGCGATGCCTCTGTTTTGGAGCCTATCACAACGTACCTCACGCCTAGTTCAGTTGCCTCGCCGTCGATTTGGAACGCCTCGCCTAATCGAGCGCCAGTCGTCGCCAAGAAGCGGAACAGCAGTTGGTCGGACTCGCTGAGCGCGCCAAGTTTCTTTTTGCAGACCTTCATGTCGGCGTCGCTGAGCGGTTTGCGTTTCAGTTTGTCGTCATCTTCGGCCACGACTTCGGCAAACGGATTGAACTGTAATCGCCCTTCCTTGATCGCAAGCCGAACCGCTGCCCGCAACCACGAAACTTTTTTGACGACTGTGGCACTCTTGTTCCCGGCATCTTTGAAGTGTTGGGCCAGCAAGCGGCCGTCATCGCGCGTGCAATCCTTGAGCGCCTTGTTGCTGGTCAATTCCTTGAAGGTCCGCCACACCGTTTCGGCTTCGCTCCGGGCATACCCTTCGATATTTCGATGATTGAGGTAGGTATCCAAAATCTCATCGTCGCCGTTCTTCTTCGGCGGGGCGGCGGCACGCTCCCTGTCGAAAAGTTCAAACGATGGTTCTTTGAGTTGTGTGGGGTGCCGGTATTGCAGGCCGCCGTTCGGCGTCGTCCGCAGAATAGCCCCGTTGGCATCAAGGAAGATCAACGCCTGATTAGTGGCGATGATCCGCTGGCCTTCCGACCCGACGTGCTCGCGGCCGGGTTCATACTCGTACCACCACCCGGTTTCAAAGCGGGGCCGCGCCGCCAGCAAAGCAGCCTTATGGTCGCGTATCAGCGGAAGGGCGGCTATCTCCGCCTCCCGGCGAACGGACGTGCGTAGGGACTTCTCAATGCGGCCGGTAGGACTTCGGAGTTTGACGTAGTAATTCTCCGAACCGGGCCGCTGGAAAAGGTAGCTTCCGTGTCTTGCTCTTGTCATGGCCCGAATATAGCTGGCGACAGCCCTTGGCGGCAAGGCATCGGCGACAGTAATTGGCGACATGGTAAACCTTTATAAAACTGGCACTTCTTGTACTTTTCGACTTGTAGTGTTCCCCTGTTAGCAGGGAATTTGAGTGTGGAGACGGGTTCGACTGTGACTGCGTCCGCCGCCAACGACATTTCCAGATTAAATTGATGGCGGGGCTTATCTGGCGCGCGAAACAAGACCGGATTGATGCGGTCTTAGAGCGATTCGCTGTAGGTCTCGTATTCGTCGCGCACCGTGACGATATGCGCGTACATGGCGGAGCCCGCGATAGCCTGCTCGCCGCGCAAAATCGCCTCCACCACGCGATCGTGCTCGACATGAGACTTGGTGAGCCGGCCGAGATTGCGGAATTGCGCGCGACGGAATGGCTGCACCCGCGCCCGCGTCGCTAACGTTATCTCGGCGAGGTAAGTGTTATGGGCGCCGGTGTAGATACAGTTGTGGAAGGCTTCATTGACTTCGTGATAGCGTTGCGGGTCGCCGCTCTGGATCAGCACACGCAGTTTTTCATGCACGTCTTCGAGCGCGCGCCGCTCCAGGCTCGTCATGCGCTCGGCGGCAAAGCTGGCGCAGAGCGCCTCCAGTTCCGCCATGACTTCGAACATGCCCGCGAGTTGCTCCGCGCTCGGCCGCGCCACCACAGCGGCGCGATGCGCGCGCACTTCGACCAGCCCACTCGCCGCCAGCAGGCGGATCGCCTCGCGCACCGGCGTGCGCGAAACATCGAAGCGGCGCGCCAGCGTGGTTTCGTCGAGCGCGGCGCCGGGCGTGAGCGCGCCGCGCACGATCTCGTCGGCGAGCAGCAGGCGCAATTCCTCAGCGCGCGTTTTGCGCGGCCAGCGGATGTCCGGCGTCTCGGCGGCAGGCGCGATCAAGCTCATGTGGAAATCCTCGCCCCCGGCGCATCCCTTAACCCGGCGGATGCGGAATAGCCGCCAATAAATCGCGGGTATAGCTCGCTTCCGGGGCGCCCATGACGCGTTCGGTTGGGCCCTGCTCGACGATTTTGCCCGCCTGCATCACGATGACGCGATCGCACAACAGCCGCACCACGTTGAGGTCGTGCGACACGAACAGATAGCTCATGCCCAGCGACTCCTTGAGGTCCTGCAGCAGGTTGAGCACCACGGCCTGGACCGACACGTCGAGCGCCGCGGTCGGCTCGTCGAGGATGACGAGGTCCGGCTTGAGCGCGATGGCGCGCGCGATGCCGACGCGCGCCTTCTGCCCGCCGGAAAGCTGATGCGGAAAGCGGTCGAGCAGATTCAAGCGGCAGGCCGACTTGTGTCGGCCAGTTCCTCGCAGCGCGCGCGCACGCGTCGCCGCCGGCGATGTCCGCCCAGCCGCAGCAGCGGATCGGCGATCGCGCGCGCCGCCGTGAAGCGCGGATTGAGGCTGTCGGTCGGGTCCTGAAAAACCATCTGGATGCTCTTGCGCGCGGGCAGCGTGGCGAAATTGCGGGCGGGAATGTCGCCGATATCCTCGCCGTCAAAGGTGATCGGCCGGAGGTCTGGTCGATCAGCCGCATCACCATCATCGAGGTGGTGGATTTGCCGCAGCCGGATTCGCCGACCAGGCCAACGCTTTCGCCGCGCGCGATGGAAAAACTGATGCCGTCGACGGCGCGGAAAGTTTCGGTTTCCGGCGGCGGCTTGCGGCTGAACAGCTTGGTCCACGAGGCCGGCAGCGCCCTTGCGCGGATATTCCTTCACCAGCTTCTCGACGACGAGCAGCGCCGAGGTGCCGCCTGAACTATCCGTCGTCTTGGCGGAACTCGCTGTGATCTGGCCAGAGCTATCTGTTCTTCTGGCTTTTCTGTCCGGTTCCGCGCGCGGTTGTTCTGGCTCCGGCAGAAGATCGCGCAGCGACACGCCCGGACGCGGCGTCGCGCGCATCAGCTTGCGGGTATAGGCGTGCGCGGGCTGCCTAAAGATGATGTCGGACGTCGCGTTCTCGACCACGTGGCCCTTCTCCATCACCATCGACGCGGTCGCAATAGGCGGCGGCGAGGCCGAGGTCGTGGGTGATCAGGATCGTCGACATGCCGCGCTCGCGCGTGAGTTCGACCACGAGATCCATCACCGCTTTCTGCGTCGTGACGTCGAGGCCGGTGGTCGGCTCGTCGGCGATCAGCAGCTGCGGCCGGCAGGCGAGCGCGAGCGCGATCACCACGCGCTGGCACATGCCGCCCGAGAGCTCGAACGGATAGGCGTGGTAGCGCTCGCGCGGCCGCGCGATGCGCACCTGCTCGAGCGTCTCGATCGCCCGTTCGCTCACCACGTCGCTGTCGACCTGGGCGTGCTGCAGCAGCACGTCCTCGATCTGGCGGCCGACCTTGCGGATCGGATTGAGCGCGGCGCGCGGGTTCTGGAAGATCATCGACATTTCGCGCCCGCGCAGGTCGCGCATCTCGCTCTCCGGCGCGCCGCGCAGGTCGAGGCCGCTGAACACGACCGAGCCTTCGCGCGATCTTTCCGGCGCGGTCGAGAATGCGCATCACCGCATAGGAGGTGACCGACTTGCCGGAGCCGGATTCGCCGACGATGCCGAGCGTCTCGCCCTTGGCGACGGCGAGATCGACGTGCTCGACCGCGCGCACGGTGCCGCGCCGGGTGGCGAACTCGACGGTGAGGTCCTGCACGTCGAGCAACGGCAGCGTGCTGTCCGCATCTCTGACCAGCTTGCTCGGCTCGGCCGTGTTTTTCGGTTTCGTCGCCATCCCCGACCTCACGTCCGCCGCTGCGGATCGACCAGGTCGCGCAACCCGTCGCCCAGCAGGTTGAAGCAGAACACCGCCAGCATCAGCGCGGCGCCGGGAAACAGCGCGATCCACCATTCGCCGGAGATGATGTTGCCGGCGCCTTCCGCCACCATGATCCCCCATTCCGGCGTCGGCGGCCGCACGCCGAGGCCGATGAAGGAAAGCCCGGCGGCGTTGAGGATGGCGTAGCCCATGGTCAGCGAAATCTGCACCATCATGATCGGCATGATGTTGGGCAAGATGTGCATCAGCAGAATGCGGAAATCGCCGTTGCCGGACAGCCGCGCCGCCTGCACGAAGCCGGCCTCGCGCCGCACATTGGCCTCGGCGCGGGCGACGCGCACATAGAGCGGGAAATTGATGATCGCGGTGGCGATCACGATATTGGTCACGGTGTTGCCGAGCGCGGCGACGATGCCCATCGCCAGCACGAACAGCGGAAACGCCATGATGGTGTCGGAGATGCGGCCGACGATGCGGTCGGTCCAGCCGCCGAAGAAGCCGGCGGCGATGCCGGCCAGCCCGCCCATGGCGAACACCAGCGCGACCGACGTCACCGCGATGATGAAATCGAGCCGGGTCGCCACCACCACGCGGCTGAAGATGTCGCGGCCGAGTCTGGTCGGTGCCGAACCAATGCGCCCACGACGGCGGCGGCAAGCGTCGCCGGGCCGCTGGCGAGCGGATCGTAGGGCACGATGTGCGGCCCGACGCAGCGCGCAGAGCGCGATCAGCAGGAACAGCGCGAAGGCGAAGCCGGTCACCGGATTCTCGGAGACGACATAGCGGGCGTGGCGCAGCATCGAATTGCTCGCCGGCTTCGGCCGCACTTCCGCCGCCTGGCGGATGATGGAGGACGTCTCGTTCATCCTTCCAACCTCACGCGCGGATCGATGACGCCGTAGAGAACGTCGATGATGAGATTGAGCGCCACGTAAAGGATCGCCATCGCCAGCACGAAGCCCTGCACCGGCGCGAAGTCCGATTGCAGCAGCGCCTCCACCGCGTAGGAGCCGATGCCGGGCCAGGCGAACACCTTCTCCACCAGCACATTGGCGCCGAGCAGAAAGGAGAACACCATGCCGAGCGTGGTCACCACCGGCAGCATGGCGTTGCGGAAGGCGTAGGTGAAAATGATCGTCTTGTTGTCGAGGCCGCTGGCGCGCGCCGTGCGCACGAAATCGGAGGCGAGCACGGCGAGCATCGAGGCGCGCGTCATGCGCGCGATCGGCGCCAGCGAGAAGATGCCGAGCGTGAAGGCCGGCAGCAGAAGCTGGCTGAACGCGGCGCGGAAGGTTTCGAAATTGCCGGTGAGCAGGCTGTCGATCAGGTAGAAGCCGGTGATCTGGGTCGGCGCGCTGGTGAAGGCGTCGAGCCGGCCGATCGGCGCCGGCGCCCAGCCGAGCTGGTAGTAGAAGACGTAGACCAGCAGCAGCCCGGTGAAGAACACCGGCAGCGACACGCCGGCGGTCGCCACCACGCGGCAGGTGTGGTCGATCCAGGAGCCTTGCTTGACCGCGGCGAGAATGCCGAGCGGCACGGCGATGACCAGGGAAAGAACGAGCCCGAACAGCGTCAGCTCGGCGGAGGCCGGCAGCCGGCTCCTGATTTCCTTCACCACCGGCTGGCCGGTGGAGAGCGAATTGCCGAGATTGCCGTGGGCGAGATCGCTGACATAGCGGGCGAACTGCTCGGGCAGCGGCCGGTCGAGACCGAGCGACTTGCGGATGTCGGCGATCGATTGCGGGGTTGCCGCCGGGCCGGCGAAATAGACCGCAGGGTCGCCCGGCAGCACGCGCGTGAGCAGGAAGGTGACGATGACGACCCCGATCAGGGTCGGGATCACCGTCACCAGCCGCTTGGCGAGGGTCGTCAGCATGACTCCGAGACCTCCTGGACGTCATGCCCGCGCAAGCGGGCATCCAGTAACCACCGGCGTCTATCGGGCGCGTCGTGCGTTCAACGTTTCACGCCCGCGTTTACTGGGTCCCCGCTTGCGCGGGGACGACACCGATTTTGTTGCTCACGCCTTGACCAGCGAGCGGTAGTCGACCTGCCGGTGGAACCAGTAGCTGTAGCCGGAGATGTTCTTCTGCGTCGCCACATTGAGGAACGGCTGGAACATCGGGATACGCGGCACTTCGCGATAGGCCTTGGAGATGAAGCCCTTCACGTCGGTGTCGTATTTGCCCATGTCTTTTACCGCCGCCGCGGTGCGCGCGCCGTCGATGAAGGCGTCCATGTCCTTGTTGACGTAGCTCGGCGTGTTGAAGATCGCGTTCTGCCCCGAATAGCACCAGAAGAAGAAGTATTCCGGATAGTCCAGCCAGCCGGAGAAGAAGTTCACCATCATCGGCATCGACTTCTTGGCCATTTCGCTGCGCCAGTTGGCGCCCGGCACCTTGTTGATGGTGGTCTTGATGCCGATCTGGCCGAGGCTCTCCTGGATCAGCACGGCGATCGGCTCGGAATTCACCCCGTCGCCGAGATCGAAGGAGATGGTGGTGTCGATGGCGCCGGCGCCCGATTCCGCCATCAGCGCCTTGGCCTTGGCCATGTCGGTCGCATAGGCGGTCGGCTGCGGCCAGGCGATGCCGGTGACGTCGTTCGACTTGCCGCCGAACAGCGGATTGGCGATGCCGAACATCGCGTCGCTGACGATCTTCTTGTAGGGGATCGCGTAGGCGACGGCCTGGCGGACTTTCTCGTTGTCGAACGGCGGATGCACCACGTTCAATTCGAGGCTGTACATGCCGTTGCCGATCGGATTGGAGATCATCTTCAGCTTGCCCTCCTTCTTCATCTCGGAGAAGTCCTTGGCGGGCAGGTCGAAGGAAATGTCGGCGTCGCCGCGCTCCATCAGCGCGCGGCGGTTGCCGGAGGAGGGGATGGTGCGCCAGATCACCTTCTTGAGTTCGGGCAGCTTGCCGCCGACCCAGCCGTCATGGCGCTCGTAGACCACTTCGACGCCGGGCTTCCAGCTCGTCACCTTGTAGGCGCCGCTGCCGGAGGTGTTGCTCTTGGTGTAATCGAGCGCCCAGGGGTCCTTCTCGGTGGCGTGCTTCTTGAGCAGCTCGGAATTGTAGATGCCGGGCACGATCACCGCGAGATCGGGAATCGTCAGGCGGTCCTTCTTGATGAAGTCGACGCGGAATGTGCCGTCGTCGACGACGACGAACTGCTCCTTCTTGACCAGCGAGCCCGCCTTCATCTGCACGGTGGGGAAGCCGCCGACGCTGATGGCGCGCTCGAACGACCATTTCACGTCCTTGGCGGTGACCGGCGCGCCGTCCTGGAACTTGGCGTTCTTCTTCAGCTTGAAGGTGACCGACATGTCGCCGATCTTCATGTCGTCGGCGAGCTCGCCTTTGAACTTGTCGCGGTCGTAGGACGTCGAGCCGTCGGCGAGCGTTTTCTTCTCGTGCGTGATCAGGCGGTCGTAGCAATTCCACGACGCCTCGTAGCCGGGCCGGTTGGTGCCGACCCCGTGGATGTCGAGATTGTTCGGTCCGTTCTCGGTGACGAGCAGCAGCGTCTCTTTGCGCGATTGCGCCTTGGCCGGCGACCAGATCGCCGGAGTGGAGAGGGCGGTGCCGGCGGCGAGCGCGGTCATCGACTGCAGGAATTCACGACGTTTCATGATGAACCTCCCGAATGCACTGGAAGATCATCCGCAAGCAGCGTGCCAAACCGGGCGGCGCCGATGAATTTCCATAAGCATTTGATTTATCGCGAAAATGCCGATGCGGGCGCGGGGCGGGCGAGGGCCCGGATCGGCGCGAATTGCATACAATAGAAGAAATTAGCCTAAGATTTAGGCATTGCTTCGCTAAAGCGCAGCGGCCGCCGGCTCTTGCCGAAGCAACGACTGGCCGGGCCGCACCCGCGTGAACGTCACGCTTTCGCTCGTCACCGCCGGCCGGTCGCCGGCAAGCCGCACGCTGGTGTAGCGCGAGGCGGCGAGATCGGACACCTGCGGGAAGTCCTCGCGGAAATGCGCGCCGCGGCTGTCGCGGCGGAAATCGGCGGCGGCGCAGATCGCTTGGCTTACCAGCGTGAGATTTTCCAGATTGAGCCGGTCCATCCAGGTCAGATTGTAGCGGCGGCTGGTATCGGCGACGCCGCAATCCGCGATCGCGCGCGCCAGCGCATCGAGCGCCGCCGCGCCGCGCGCGAGGCTCGCGGCGCTGCGCAGAATGCCGACGTCGTTCCACATCACGTTGTAGAGGCGCTCGCGCATCTCCGGCAGATGGCCGGCCAAAGTTTCAGATTTGCGGCCGAGCGGGGCGAAAGCGCGTTCGTAAGCCGCCTCGATGGCGCGCCGGTCCGGCTCGGGCAGGGCGCCCGCGCGTTTGGTGCGCGCACCCATCACGTCGCCGGCAATGCCGCCGAACACGGTCGAGTTGGCGACGCCGTTGCCGCCCAGCCGGTTGGCGCCATGCACGCCGCCGGTGTCCTCGCCGGCCGCGTAAAGACGGGGCAGCTCGGTCGTGCAATCGGCTTTGAACTCGACGCCGCCCATCATGTAATGCGCGGTCGGGATCACCTCGACGCGGCCGGCGGCGAGATCGAAGCCGCAATCGGCGCAGCGCTCGACCATGCCCTTGAACTCGCGCCGCACGCGCGCCGCGCCCAGATGCCCCATCTCGATAAAGACGCCGCCATGCGGGGAGGCGTGGCCCTGGCGGATGCGGTCCATGATCGAGCGGGAAACGATGTCGCGCGTCGCGCGTTCGCCGCGCGCATCGTAGTCGAACATGAAGCGCTGTGCCCTGCGCGTCGGTGAGATAGCCGCCGGAGCCGCGCAATCCCTCTTCCAGCACGGTGCCGGTCATGCGCGTGCCTTCGCCGGCCAAGAGCCCGGTCGGATGGAACTGCACCATCTCGATGTCGCGCAGCGGCAGACCGGCGCGCAAAGCCATGGCGAGGCCGTCGCAGGATTTGTCGCCCGACGGCGTGTGATAGCGGTACATGGTCGGGCCCGCCGCCGGTCGCCAGCAGCGTGGCGCGCGCGCGCACCATCAGCGGCTCGCCCGTGCGCATGTCGAGCATCAAGACGCCGGCGAGCTCGGAGCCGTCGGCGGTCGAGATGAGATCGAGCGCGCGGTGATCCTCCAGGCGGTGCACGTCATGGCGCCAGACCTGCTCGGCCAGGCGGTTGATGATCTCGATGCCGGTGAGATCGCCTTTGTGCACGGTGCGGTCGAAGGTCTGCCCGGCGAAAGCCTTCTGATGCACGCTGCCGTCGGGATTGCGGTCGAAGAAACAGCCGAGCTCGGTTTCCAGCTCGCGGATGCGCTTCGGCGCCGTCCCCACCAATAACCAGGCGAGCTCCTGGTCGTTGAGCCAGCCGCCGCCCTCGATCGTGTCCATGAAATGGCGCTCGACCGAATCCTCCGGCGAGAGCGCGACGTTGTAGCCGCCTTGCACCATGCGGGTGCAGCCGCATTTGCCGAGCAGGCCTTTGACCGCAATCGTAACGTCGAGCTCGGGGTTCGCCTTCTTGGCGTGCAGCGCGGCAAACAGCCCCGCCCCGCCGGCTCCCAAGATGAGAACGTCGGTGGCAAACGTCTGCACGTTCACGTGCTACCGATGCCGGCGAGCACCGCCGCGCGCCGCGCCGCGGCCTCGGCGTTGACCTGCGCGTGCAACGAGCCGCCGTGCGAATCCATCGTCACCAGCAGCGGGCCGAAGCCCTTGATGCGGAATTTCCACAAGGCTCTCGGGATGCAGGTCGTCCATATCGACTTCCTCGATCGCCTCGATCCAGGTGGTCTCCAGCGCCGCCGCGCCGCCGACCACGGCCAAGTAGGCGCCGCCGAATTCCTTGAAGGCGTCGAGCGAAGCCTGCCCCATGCCGCCCTTGCCGATGATCAGCCGCACGCCGTCGCGTTGCATCAGCGGCCGCGTGAAGCGCTCCATGCGCATCGACGTGGTGGTGCCGATGCAGAGCGGCTCGTAGCCGGAGGAATTTTCCGGACGCGGATCGACCTTGCGCACATTGGGCGCGGTGTGGATGACCGCGTGACCCTTGAGGTTGAAGCGCGTTACGCGCCCGCGATCGAACATCGCGATCAAGGTGGCGTCGCGGATGCCGAACAAGGTTTTTTCGAGCGTGACGGTGTCGCCGACGCGCAGGGCGCGCGCTTGCGCTTCGGTAATCGGCATGTCGAGCACGTGGTGGGTCATGAAATCACGCGAACGCGATGCCGCCCGGCGTAATCACGGCCGCGGCACGCCGCGCGGAATGGCACTGGATGTTGACGGCCACCGGGTTCATCGTGATGTGGGTGGCGGCGACTTCCACATGCACGCGGAACGCGGTGGCGCGCCCGCCCAAGCCCTGCGGGCCGATGCCGAGCTGATTGACCGCCTCGCTCAACTGCGCCTCGATCTTGGCGCCTTCCGCATCGGCGCAAACGGTGCCGAGCGGCCGCGTGGCGGCGACCTTGGCGAGATGCATGCACAAATCCGAGGTGCCGCCGACGCCGACCCCGACAATGGTGGGCGGGCAGACGCGGCCGCCGCATTCGATCACCTTGTCGATGACGAAGCGCTTGACCGCGGCGACGCCGTCGGCCGGGATCAGCATTTGCAGGAACGAGCCGTTCTCCGAGCCCGAGCCCTTCGGGATCATCTCGATCTCGACCGTCTCCTCGCGCTCATCGAAATCCACATTGATCAGCGGAATGCCGATGCCGCAGGAGGTCTGTTCGTTCTTGCGCGTCACCGGATGCACCACCGATGAGCGCAACGGGTGCTCCTTGGTGGCGCGCTCGCAGCCGCGGCGGATCGCTTCCTTCATGCCGGCGCCGTCGAACTGCACGTTGCGCCCGATGACGACGTTGTAGATCGGAATGCCGGTGTCCTGGCAGAGCAGGTTCTTGGTGCGCTCGGCGACCTGGATGTTCTCCACCATGGTGCCCAGGATGGTCTTGCCGGTTGAGTCGGTTTCCTCCATCAGCAGCCGCTCGAAGCCCTGCTTGATGTCGTTCGGCAGCAGCTTGAGCGCGCGGATGTAGAGCGTCTTTGAAAGCTCCTCGACTTCCTTGAGATCGAGCTGCATGGCCGTTTTCCTCAAAGGACAAGCGTCAGGCCTGATCCGATCAGCAGCAATCCGAGAATCTGGCGAAACCGCCGCTCGTTCAGTCTGCCGTAAAGCTGCCAGCCGATCCAGGTTCCCAGCAGGAGCGGCGGCAGAACGACGATCATCAGGAACAGACCCTTATGATCGAAGGTGACCAGAATTATACCCGCTAAAGTGATGCCCTGGATGATGATTATGTAGGGCTGATAGACGCCGCGGGCGACCTGCTTGGGCCAGCCCCTCAGTTGCGTCCAGATCGTCGGCAAAACGCCGGAATAACCGCCGATCCCGCCCAGAATGCCGCCGATGAAGCCGACCGCCGCATCGGCGCCGCGGCCGCCGGCGGAAATGGTGTGCAGGCGCGGGGCGATGACCGCATAGGTTCCGAACGCGAGCAGGAACAAACCGAGCGTCACCTTCAGGACGCTGCCGTTGGAAAACGCAAGGAACTGCACGCCGATCGGGACGCCGGCGAGGCCGCCGAGCAGGAAGGGCCACAATCGCGCGACCTCGATGTGCCGGCGCTGCGGCCAGATCGTCGTCATGTGCAACAAGACGCCGCAACCGGTGCACATGATGGCGGAGTGCAGCGGGTCGATGCGGTGCAGCCAGATCGAGGAGGCGGCGAGCGCGAAGGCAAAGCCGCTGCCGCCGGCGGCGATGCCGCCGACCAGCGCCCCGAGCCAGAGGATGGCGAGCGTGTCGTAGGTCAGCCCAAACACCATCCGGTCAGCCCAGGTTGAAAATGAAAATGAAGCCGACCGCCAACACGGCGGCGGTGCACAGCGAGAGCGGGACCAGCGTCTTCTCGCGGAAATCGAAAAACTCGATCGCCAGCACGCGCAGGCCCAGCGTCATATGAATGGCGAGCGCGACGACAATGCCGGCTCCGGCGCAGGCAACGACCGGCTGGCGCGTGACAGCCAGGAACGCATCGAGCGATTTGGCGCCGTTGAGCGCGGTGGCCAGCGCGAGGAAATGGATCGGAAGAAAGATCGCCAGCGCGATGCCCGACAGGCGATGCAGCATGGCCGCGACAAAGCCGCGTTGTCGGTGCGACGCCCTCATGATGTGTATACGGCAAACACGGCGCACAGGCCGAGGGCGAGCAGCAGAATCGAAAACAGCGCCAGCGTTAAGTCGAGCGAGCGGCCGCGCCATGGCGTCCATTCGCGCAACACGTTGCGCAATCCAATCGGCGCATGGATCGCGACCGCGATCACGAAGGCTCCATAGAACAACAGGAACCAGAGATTGCCGTGGGTGCGCGCCAGGATGTCGGCCGCGGTCAGCCCGCCGCGCGAGGCATAAAGGATGGTGCCGAGGTGGACGGCGACCGCGAGCGCCAGCACGAAGGCGGTCGCCCGTTGCGCCAGGAACAGGCGCGCGTTCATGGCGTGGCCCGCAAGGCTTTGCGCAACACCGCGCGTTTGAGGCCCGCGATCGAATAAGTCGGCGCAATCACCTTCGGGCAAAATGACGTGCAGCTCATATGCGTGTGGCAGGCTTGGCAGCCGTTGCTGGCGGACACGGCGTCAAGCCGCGCGCTCCGACCCCGGTCGCGCGCATCGTTGACCAGCGTCCAGGCGCGGTTGAGCGCCGCCGGCCCGAGATAGTCTTTGTCCCAGGCCACCACGTCGCAGGCCGAATAGCAGACGCCGCAGCCGATGCATTCGATGCCGGCGTCGGCGGCCTGGCGCTCGGGCGTTGCCGGCGGCACCACCGCGAATTCTTTCGCCGGCTGCGCGCCGGGCTCGAAGTAACCCTTGGCCGCTTTCCACTTGTCGAAGAACTGCGTCATCTCGACCGCGAGATCCTTGACCACGGCGAAATTGCGCAGCGGCTCGAGTTGCAGGCGATCGCCGTCGATGACTTCGCTGACGCGCGTGCGGCAGGTCCAGCGCGGGCGGCCGTTCACCACCATGGCGCAGGAGCCGCACATGCCGACCCGGCAGGCAAAACGATAGGACAGCGTCGCGTCATGCTCGCGCTGGATCTCGGTCACCACGTCGAGCACGGTCTGGTGTTCGCGGCGCGGGATGGCGAAGGGCTGAAAGCTGCCGGTTTCGGTGCCGCGCCAGATCTCGACGTGCAGCGTATCGCTCATCGCTGCATGCCCCACAGATTGACCGTGCGCGCCTCGATGGCGCGGAAAATAACCGATTCGACGAACAGGCCGATCAGAATGACGGTGAGCAGGCCGGAGAATACGGTCGCGGTATCGAGATCGTTGCGCGCCTCGAATATGTACCAGCCGATGCCGCCCGAGCGCGAGGAGACGCCGAACACCAGCTCTGCTGCAACAAGCGTGCGCCAGGCGAAGGCCCAGCCGATCTTCATGCCGGCGAGGATCGAGGGGAACGCGGCCGGGATCAGGATCAGGCCGACATAGCGCGCGCCTTTCAAGCCGACATTGCGCCCGCTCATGCGCAAGGTTTCCGGCACGCTGCGGAAACCGATCAGCGTGTTGAGCGCGACCGCCCACAGCACCGAATGGATGATCACGAACACCAGCGAGGGCGTGCCGAGCCCGAACCAGATCAAGGCGAGCGGCAACAGCGCGATCGCCGGCAGCGGATTGAACATGGCGGTGAGGGTGGAAAGGATGCGGGTGCCGAGGCCGCTCGCCACCGCGAAGGTGGTGAACAGCGCCGCCAGCGCGAGGCCGAACGCATAGCCGATCGCCAGCGTCCGTAGCGACGTTATGGTGCGGTCGACAAGAACGCCGTCGCGGATGTCGTGCCAGAACGTGCGCACCGTCTCGGTGAAGGTCGGAAACAGCAGCGAATTGTCCAGCCAGCGCGCATAGAGCTCCCACACCGCGATCAGCACCAGCAGGATCGCCAACCGCTGCACGCCCTCGTTGTTGATGACGCGCTCGACCAAGGAAAGCGGACGCTCGACGTCGCCGATAACGCCGGAATCGACCAGCTCGCTTTCGAATTCGGGGCGCTCCGTATGCTCGTTCACGCGCTCAGGTCCTCGCTGGTTTTGGCGCGGCCGGCGTCATCGCCGAACAGCAGTCTGTGAATGCGTTTCGACAGCGCGCCGAATTCGGGCTTGTCGATGTTGGTGTAGTCGATGTTGTCGGCGTCGAGCTCGGCGCGCACGCGGCCCGGGTGCGGCGACAGCACCAGAATGCGCGAGCCGACGATGATCGCCTCCTCGATGGAATGGGTGACGAACAGCACGGTGAAACGCAACTGGTCCCACAGCGCGAGCAGTTCCTGCTGCATCACCCGCCGGGTGAGCGCGTCGAGCGCGGCAAACGGCTCGTCCATCAACAGGATGTCGGGCTCGAGCGCCATCGCGCGCGCGATCGCGACCCGCATTTTCATGCCGCCGGAGAGCATGTGCGGATAGACGTCCTGGAAATCGGTGAGCTTGACCTTTTCGATCACCGCCTTGGCCCGTTCGCTGGCCTGCGCCGCGGTAAATTTTTTGGTCACTTTCATCGGGAACAGCACGTTCTGGAAAACGGTTTTCCACGGCATCAACTGTTCGAATTCCTGGAACACCATCATGCGGTCCGGACCCGGCTCGCGGATTTCGTGGCCGCGGATGCGGATCGAGCCCTCGACCGGCGGCATGAACCCGCCGACCGCCTTGAGCAGCGTGGACTTGCCGCAGCCGGACGGCCCGAGGATCACGTAGCGGTCGCCCTGATGAACGGTGAAATCGACCTGGTAGGTCGCCGTCACCAGATGGCGCGGCGTCTTGTACTGGAGCGTCACTCCATTGACTTCGAGCAACACGGGGGTCATGGCCGGCGATCCTCGTCCGCCATCAGCTGCCCGGCAGATCGTGGACGGCGTCGATGAACATGTCTTGCCAGCTCTTCGGCGTCAGCGGAACCATCTTCACGCGCGCCATGTAGTCGGCGACCACCATCACTTTCTGCGGCGTCAGGGTCCAGCTGTTTTCCTTGTCGCGGACGATCTTCTCGGCTTCCGCCGGCGTCAGCTTGGATTTATCGGCCTTCACCCACAGCGCGGCGGCGGCGGCCGGATCGTCATTGATCTGCTGCATCGCCGTACGCAGCGCCGCAAGGAAAGCCTGCACGATCTTGGGCTCGCCCTCGTAGAGCTTGGCCGACGCCCACACCACGTTGAACGTGTGCGGTCCGTTAAATACGTCATAGCTGTCGAGCACGCGATGCACGCGCTTGTCGGCGAGCTCGGTATACATGAACGGCGCCGAGGTGAAGTGCGCGGTGATTTCCGACTTGCCGCTCATCATCTGCGCCAGCCCGTCCGGATGGCTGAGCGACACCGTCCACGCATCGAGCTTGTGCTCCTGCCCCGGGCCGAACATTTTTTCCGCGGCCATCTGCAGAATGACCGCCTGCATCGAGACGCGCACCGCGGGCAGCGCGATGCGGTCCTTCTCGGTGAAGTCCTTGATGGTCTTGACGTTGGGATTGATGCTGTTGAGATAGAGCGGCATCGAGTTGAGCGCGCAAATTCCTTTGACCTTCAGATTGCCCTGGGTGCGCGCCCAGATGGTGACCATCGGGCCGACGCCGCCGGAGGCAAAATCGAGATTGCCGGAAATCAACGCCTCGTTCATCGGCGGGCCGCCGGTGAAACGCACCCATTCGGTGGCAAGATCGAGTCCGAGTTTTCTGCCCTCGGCCTCGAGCAGTTTTTTCTCCTGCATGATGGTGAGCGGGAGATAGGAAATTCCATACTGCTTGGCGATGCGGACGACGCGCGTTTCGGCCCTGGCAGCATTGGCGGCGAAGGCGAAGGCCGCGGCCGCGACCAGCAGCGCCCAGCGCCATCTCTGCCATTGTTTGTGGCTCATGCTGCCCTCCCAGGTGGCGTCTTTGTTTTGCAGTCTTCTGCCGCATCATCCCCTACCATGCGGTGGCGTGGCAACCATTGTATTCAAGCGACGTTTTCTGTTGCGCGGCGAAGGGAATTTTCGCACAAGGAGCGGTGCGCCTTTGCCGGGGCGGCGCCGCTCCGTTTGCTTTGGGGGGCTCGTTTTGGCCGAAACCGCTGCCTCTATCGTGGCCGCCCATCGGGCGGGGACGGCAACGCCGGAACAGACGGTTGCCCGCAGCTTTGCCCGCATCCGCGCGCGCGGCGATCCCGCCATATTCATCAGCCTGCGGGCGGAAGCCGACGTGCTGGCCGAGGCGCGCGCGCTTGGCTCGGCCGGCGCGGCGGAACGCCCGCTTTACGGCGTTCCGGTCGCGGTGAAGGACAATATCGATGTCGCCGGCTTGCCGACCACGGCGGCGTGTCCGGCCTTTAGTTATCGTCCGGCGCAGGATGCGACCGCGGTCGCGCGGCTGCGCGCGGCCGGCGCGATTGTCATCGGCAAGACCAATCTCGATCAATTCGCCACCGGCCTGGTCGGCGTGCGCTCGCCCTATGGGATTCCTCGGAACACGTTCGACGCCAACCTCATTCCCGGCGGATCGAGTTCCGGCTCGGCGGTGGCGGTCGCCGCCGGACTGGTGCCGCTGGCGCTCGGCACCGACACGGCCGGCTCCGGCCGCGTGCCGGCGGGCTTCAATAATATCGTCGGGCTGAAGCCAAGCCTCGGCCTGGTCTCGGCCTATGGCGTCGTGCCGGCCTGCCGCACGCTCGACTGCGTGTCGGTGTTCGCGTTGACCGTCGACGATGCGTGGAGCGCGCTCGCGGCCGTGGCCGGACCGGACGCCAAAGACCCCTTTTGCCGCCAGCGGCCGCTCGCTGTGCCCGGCGTCATGCCGCCGCGTGGCAAGCTCGGCGTTCCGCGCGCCGGCCAGCGGCTGTTCTTCGGCGATCGCCAATTCGAGGCTGGATACAATGCGGCGATCGATCGGCTGGCGCGGCTTGGCTGCGAAATCGTCGAGATCGACATCGAGCCGTTCTACGAGACCGCACGCCTGCTTTATGAGGGCCCCTGGGTGGCCGAGCGCACACTCACGGTGCGTTCGCTGCTGGCCTCGGACCCGGACGCCATTCATCCGGTGACGCGCGAGATCATTCTGAGCGGGCTGCGCCCCACGGCGGTCGACGCCTTCGCGGCGTTCTACGAGCTGGAGGAGCTGCGCCGCGTCGCCGACCATACCTTCCGAGCGATCGACGCGATGGCGCTGCCGACCGCGCCGACCGTCTATTCGATCAAGCAAGTGCTGGCCGATCCGATCCAGCTCAACAGCCGGCTCGGCACCTACACCAATTTCGTCAATCTGCTCGACCTTTGCGGCCTGGCGCTGCCGGCTTCGATGACCGAGACCGGCGTGCCGTTCGGCATCACGCTGCTGGCGCCGGGCGGCGCCGACGCGCGGCTCATCGAGATCGGCCGCGTCTTTCATGCCGACACGGCGTTGCCGCTCGGCGCGCTCAAACAGCCACAGCCGCCGCTGCAACCGAGATTGCCTGCCGCGTAGCGATCTGCACGCGGTGCCGGCGCACGCGATCCTCGTCGACCTCGATGCCGAGCCCGGGGCGGTCGATTGTCTCGACATGGCCGCGCGCGCTGCGGATCGGTTGCGCGGTCACGTCTTCGGCAAGCCCTATGTGGGTGAGCGTCAGCGCCCAGGCGATGTTGGGGATGACGCAGGCCGCGTGCAGCGCCGCCGCGCAGGCGATGCTCGATTCGCCGGTCTTGCAGGAAATATTGACGCTCATGCCGAGGCGCTCGCACAGCCGGCCGGCCTCGACCACCGCGCGCAAGCCGCCGAGCTTGATCGCCTTCAGGCTGCCGCCGCGCGCGGCCTTGCGCTCGTGATGGCGCTGGATGTCGGCGAGCGAATGGATGCCCTCGTCGGCGCCGATGGCGATGTCGGGCGCGGCCGCCGCGACCGCCGCCATGCCGGCCAGATCGTCGGCCGCCACTGGCTGCTCGAAGAAGTCGAGGCCGCAGCCTTTAACCGCACGCACATAGTCTATGGCCTCGTCGGTGGTGTAGCCCTGGTTGGCGTCGGCGGAAATCAGCAGGCCGCTGCCCAGCACTTTGCAGATCGCGCGCGTGCGGGCGGCGTCGTTCGCTGCCGTGTCGATGCCGACCTTGATCTTGTAGGCGGTGAAGCCCACCGTTTTCTTTTTTCCCGCGTCGCGCAGGTCGCCGTCGAGATCGCCGCTGCCGACGACCGCCAAAAGCGGCAGGCGGTTGCGCCTTTTCCCGCCCAGCAGCGCATGCACCGGTTTGCCGGCGGCGCGGCCGGCGAGATCGTGCAAAGCGATCTCGATCGCCGCCTTGGCGCCGTGGTTGCCATACATGCGGCCGTCCATGGCGGCGAGCGCGCCGGCGATGTCGGCGGGATCGCGACCGCGCAACGCCGGCGCGAGATAATGCACGGCGGAGACGATGCTCTCGAGCGTGTCGCCGGTCATCAGCGGCGCCGAGGCGGCTTCGCCCCAGCCGATCAGGCCGTTGTCGGCCTCGATGCGCACCAGCACGTTGTCGGCGCGATGCACCGTCTCGCCCGCCATGATGACGGGCTTGAGCATCGGCAGGCTGACCGCGATCGGCTCGATGGACTTGATCTGCACGTGCGTATCTTCCTCCGTCATTCCGGAGCCGCGAAGCGGCGATCCGGAATCCAGAAACATGCACTGAACCCGAAGCTGGATTCCGGGTTCGCGAGCTTTGCTCGCGCCCCGGAATGACAAGCTGAATTACATCTTCTTGATGTGCGCCGTTTCGATGATGTCCCTGAACTGGACGATTTCCTTGTGCACGCGCTTCCAGCAGGCGTCGGCGCCTTGCGCGCGCACCAGGAAGCCGGCCTTGTGCAGCTTGTCCTGGATCTCCTTGGTGCGCAGAACCTTCAGCGTCTCCGCCTCCAGCCACTTGACCGCCTCGGGCGGCGTCTTGGCCGGCGCCAGCAGCGCGCAATCGACCGCGAACACGAAGTCCTTGTAGCCAACCTCCACCATGGTCGGAACATCGGGCATGTCGGGCCAGCGCTGGTCGCCGGTGACGGCGAGGCAGCGCAGCGTGCCGGCCTTGATGTGCGGCAGCGCCGGCGCGAGCGAGCCGGAGCTCAGTTGCACGTTGCCGCCGAGCAGCGCCGTGATCGCGTCGCCGCCGCCCTTGAATACGACGTCGGCCAATTTCGGCAGATTTTCGGTCGCTTTCAGAAACTCCAGTTGCATTTGCGACGACGTGCCGATCGGCGGCGTCGCGCAGTTGTATTTATCGGGATTGGCGCGGGCGAGCGCGACGAATTCCTTCATCGTCTTCGCCGGCAGAGTGGACAACACCGTGAACGTATTGGGCGAGCTCGCCAGCTCGCTCACCGGGACGAAGTCGTCCACTTTGTAGGGCAGTTGGTGATAGAGCGTGACGTTGACCGAGAAGGAATTGGTGATCAGCAGGATCGTGTAACCGTCCGGGTCGGAATGCGCAGCATAGCCGAAGCCGATATTGCCGCCGGCGCCGCCGCGGTTTTCCACGATGAATGTCTTGCCGGTGTTTTCCTGCAAGGCGGCCGTGACGATGCGCGCCGTAATGTCGGACGGCCCGCCCGGCGAATTCGCCACCACGATCTTGACCGGCCGGTCCGGATAGGCGGCATAGGCCGAGCGCACGCGCAAGAACGACGGCGCAGCGATGCCGGCCGCCAGCGCGCCGGCGCCCTTGATGATGCGACGCCGCGTGAGCGTCGAATTTCCTTGTGCTTTCTTCATTGTCCTCCCCATATTGTCCGGCGACATTTTCTCGTTAGCACCGGTGTCGATCTTAGGGTAAGCTTTTGCGATTATTGAAGCAATGGCGTCGCTCGATCCAATGAATGACACTAAAACGCAGACGGCAACGTGGCACGAAATCGTGCTGGCGACGCTCAAGAGCAACAACGTCAAACTGGTCGTCTACGTGCCCGACAAGGTGCTGACGCCGCTGATCAAGGCGCTGCACGCCGATGCGTTTTTCACCACCTTCGCCTGCACGCGCGAGGAGGAAGCCATCGGCATCGTGGCCGGCGCCTGGATGGGGGGCATGCGCGGGGCGGTGCTGATGCAGACCTCGGGCTTCGCCACCTTGCCGAACGCGCTCGCCTCGCTGGTGGTGCCGAGTCAGATTCCGGCACTGATCTTCGTGTCCGAGCGCGGCACGCTCGGCGAGTTCAATCTCGGCCAGGCCATGGTGTGCAAGACCATGCGTCCGGTGCTCGATTCGCTCGGCATCGAAAATCACACGATCACGCGCCAGGACGAGCTTGCCTTCATCGTCGACCGTTCGATCAAGCAGGCGGTGGCGACGCAGGCGCCGGTCACCTTCATCCTGTCGCCGCTGTTGACCGGCGGCAAAGTGTTCGCGGCTTGAGGCGCCCATGACCGAGAAGCAAGCCGGCGCCGTCACCGCGCACAACGCCAAGGTGATGAACCGCTTCGATCTGACCAAACGGCTCACCGCCAAGCTCAAGCGCGAGGAGGCGGTGGTCGGCGGCATCGGCAACGCCAATTTCGATTTGTGGATGAGCGGCCAGCGGCCGCAGAATTTCTACATGCTCGGCAGCATGGGTCTCGCCATTCCGATCGCATTCGGCGTCGCGATCGCGCAGCCGCAACGGCATGTGGTGGCGCTCGAGGGCGACGGCTCGCTGCTGATGCAGCTCGGCTGCCTCGCCACCGTCGCCATGCAGGCGCCGAAGAATCTTACCATGGTGGTGTGGGACAACGGCCTCTATCAGATCACCGGCGGACAGTTGACGGCGAGCGCGTCGGCCGCCGATCTGGTCGCCATCGCGCGCGGCTCCGGCATCGCCAACAGCGCCTGGGCCGCCGATGAAGAGGATTTCGACCGCCTGTTTGCGGCCGCGCTCGATAACGGCGGACCGAGCCTGATCGCCGTGCGCACCGACAGCAAGCCCGGCGTCGGCACCACCGACCGCGATCCGGTGCAGATTCGCGCGCGCTTCATGCAGGGGCTGGGTGTGAAGCGCCACCAGTAGCCGGTTTGCGTTGCGCAAGACTTCAACAAGGGTAGGGCGACACGACGCGCGCGGAAACAACCGCGGCGAAGGCTACAGCATGGAATAAGTCAGCCGTACAAAATCTTCGGCAGCCACAGCGCCAGCTGCGGGAACAAGAACATCAATATGATCAGCCCCAGCGGCGCGAACAGGAACGGCACGATGCCGCGATAGATGCTGGTGATCTTGATGTCGGGCGCGTGCGCCTGAATGACGAACAGGTTGAGCCCCACCGGCGGATGGATCAGCCCGACCTCGGCGACGATGACGACGATGACGCCGAACCAGACCGGGTCATAGCCGAACTGCTTGACCAGCGGCAGGAACACCGGCACCGTGATCAGCAGCATGCCGATCGCTTCCAGGAAGCAGCCGAAGGCGATATAGGCGACGACGATCAGCGCCATCACCGTTAGTCCCGACAGTTTCAACGCGTGGGCGCCTTCGGCCAGCAGGTTGGGAAGCTGGGTCTGCACCATGAAGAACGAGAACAGGTTGGCGCCGAAAACGATCACGAACAGAACACCGCAAATGGCGACGGTATTTTCGATCGAACGCAGCACGCTGGAGACCGAGAGCCGGCGTCCGAGCACGCCGAGCGCCATGGCGCCTGCGGCGCCGACCGCGGCCGCTTCGGTGGGGCTGAATATGCCGGCATAGATGCCGCCGATGGTGACCAGGAACAGCGCCAAAAATTGCCAGGGGCCCTTCATGGCGGCGAGCCGCTCGCGCATCGGTACGCTGACGCCCGCGGGCGCATAGCTTTTTTTGATATTGGCGACGGCGACCGCCACCAGCATATAGAGCGCGGTGAGCACCAGGCCGGGGAGCAGTCCGGCGGCGAACAGCCGCGGCACCGACTCTTCCGAGATCGCCGCGTAGATCACCAGGATGATCGACGGCGGAATGAGTATGCCGAGGCTGCCGCCGGCGGCCAACACGCCGGCGGCAAAGCCGGGGTCGTAACCGGCCTTGCGCATGTCCGGCAGCGCAATGCGCGTCATGGTCGCCGCGGTCGCCAGCGAGGAGCCGCACACCGCGCCGAAACAGGCACACGCCGCCAGCGCGCCGACCGCCAGCCCGCCGCGCATGCCGGCCAGCGCCACGCGCGCCGCCTTGAACAGATCGGACGACAGGCCGGTCTCCGACGCAACCTCGCCCATCAGGATGAACAGCGGCAATACCGACAAGCTATAACCCGAGCCGACGTCGAACGGCACCGTGCCGGCGAGCGCGAAGGTCGGCGTCACCCCGGACATGATCGAATTGCCGATGAAGCCGACCAGCGTGAGCGCGATCCACACCGGCACCCGGAAAAACAGCATCACAAAGAGCGCGAAAACGCCGATGGCGCCGATGGTCGAAGCAGCCATCAGACCGGCTCGTTGTCATGGCGGAGATCGGCCGGCGCGATCAGCGCGCCGATGGCGCACAGGATGGCGCCGGCAATGCCGATCAGCGCGGCGGCCCACATCCACCAGATCGGCACCTGCAGATCCATTTTGACGTCGCCGTAGTTAAACGCCTGCAGCGCCGGCTTCAGCATCGCGTAAGCGAACAGGCCGAGCGTGATAATCGTCAGCACGTCCGACAGGCGGATCAGCGCGATGACCAGGTATTGATGCGCGAAAGAATCGATGAGGTCGATGGCGATGTTGCGCCGTTGCAGGAAAGCGGTGGACATGCCGTGGAACACGAACACCACCAGCATCGCCTCGACCAGCTCATAGGCGCCGCGGATCGGGCTGTTGAAGACGTAGCGCAGGAACACATCGGCAAGCGTCACGCCCATCATGACGACGAGCGCAATGGACGCCAGGCGAAGCTGCGCGACGCGCAGCCGGTCGAGAAGGGTGTAGACGCGGTTGCGGTTCATCATTCTTTTATTGCCGGCGTCAATGCGAGAGTTGTCACTATGCGATGGCGTCGCAGTTTCATCGTTCCCTCCCCGCAATGGGGGAGAGAGTACGCTGAGCGTGCGGGGTTACAGGGCCTGACGCTACTTGGTATAGGCGGCGAAGAACACGCGCGCCGGCTTGCCTTCCTTCTCCAGCTTGTCGAGCGCGTTTTCGATGATCGGCTTGGACAGCGCCTTCATTTTATCGACCTCGGCGGGCGGCAGCGTGATGATCTTGAGCCCGCTTTTGGTGATCTCGAAGTTGCGCGCGAACTTCTCGAAGTCCTGCCAGTCCTTGGCGAAGTCCATGGCGCCGGCAACGCCCGATTCCTTGTCGAGGATGGCGCGCAGGTCCGGCGGCAGCGAATTGTACTTGGCCGGGTTCATCACGAGCGCGAAGGTGGCCGACGCCAGCGGCGGCTCGATCGCATAAGGCGCGACCGAGGCGAGGTGATAGGCAAAGCCCGCCTCATGCGGGAAACCGGCGCCGTCGGCGATGCCCTTGGCGAGCGCATCCTGCGATTCCTGAGGCGGAATCAGCATCGGCACCGCGCCCATGGCGTCGAGCAATTGCTTGTTGGTGATCGAGGCGAAGCGGATTCGCTTGCCCTTGAAATCGGCAACCGAGTTGATCGGCACCCTGGAATAAATGACGATCGGGTTAGCCATCACCATGAACAAGATGTGCAAGCCCTTGTGCTCTTCCGCGAGATATTTCGGCGCGAGCTCGGTCATGCGCTTGGCCATCTCCGGCAGGTTCACGCCGTCGGACGGCCAGGTGAACGGCAAGTTGGCGAGCTCGGTCATCGGATAGCGGCCGGGCGTCACGCCGTGCAGGCAGAAGGCGATATCGGTGATGCCGTTGCGCGCCGCGTCGAACTGCCGGTTGGGCGGGCCGACCAGCTGGCCGTTCGGATAAATCTCGAATTTCAGCCGGCCGCCGGACTCTTTCTCGATCTTCTGGGTCCATTTGAGTGCCCACTTATGGAAGGCGTGCTGGGGCGGGACAAAATGCGAAAGCTTGAGCGTGATGGTCTCGGCCCGCGCGCTGCCCACAGTGAGCGCGACGGCGGCGGCCAAGGCGCACGCCTTGACCAGTTTCTGCAACGACATGATTTTCCTCCCGTGGCGATGCCGGCTTCTGACGAGCCTTTCCCCCACTGATTTCTAATGGAATATGGCCGTTTTGTCACCCGCGCTTGGCGGCGAAATAGCGAGCATTTGGACGAATGTCGGCGTCCGCTCGCCGGCAACCATTCGTTGTTGGTCAACGATGCGCAGCCGCCCACTTCGGTGCGCATTTCATCGCCCACGTGCCGGTGACGCGCCAGCAGCTTGACCGGCGCCAATGCAATTCCGTCGTTCGCTTGCAGTTTCAGCGCCCGCGCTTGCCGGAGTTTTCCAGGATGCCCGCCAACATCGCCATGCGCACCAGATCGGACAGGCTGTTGGCCGCCATCTTGGTCATCAGATTGGCGCGATAGATTTCGACCGTGCGCGGGCTGATGCCGAGATCGAACGCGATGGTCTTGTTGGCGTTGCCGGCGACCAAGCCGTCGAGCACCTGCCGTTCGCGGTTCGACAAAGCAGCCAGCTTGTCGTTGATCTCGCTCAGCTCGGCCTTGCGTTCGGCCAGGTCGGCGTCCCGGCTGAGCGTGGCTTTGAGCGCGGCCAGCAATTGGTCGTCGTCGAAGGGCTTTTCCAGGAAATCGACGGCGCCGAGCTTCATGGCTTCGACCGCGAGCGAAATGTCGCCATGACCGGTGATCATGATCACCGGAATATCGGCGTCGAGTTGCTTGACGCGGCGCAGCAGATCGATGCCGGAAATGTCAGGCATACGTACGTCGGTGATGATGCAGCCGGACCGCAGCTGCGGGAGGATTTCGAGAAACGCCTTGGCCGACTCGAAACTGCGCACCGTGTGCCCGGCCGTTCGCAGCAGGAATTCGAGCGACTGCCGCACGGCATCGTCGTCGTCGATCACGTAAATGATCGGCTCAGGCTGCATCGTCGACGTCCCCTTCGTTTATGACCGCCAGAGTGAAATGAAAAATCGTTCCGCCGGTGGGATTGGGTTCGACCCAGATGCGCCCGTTGTGCGCCTCCACGATGGCGCGCGAAATCGACAGGCCGACGCCCATGCCGTGACGCTTGGTCGTGATGAACGGCTGAAACAATTGCTCGGCGATTTCCGGCGCTATCCCCGAGCCGCTGTCGGCTACGCTGATCCTGACCTGGCCGCCTTCCGCCGGCGCGATCGTCACGACGAGGTCGCGCGTCGGCGAGGTTTCCATCGCATCCATCGCATTGCGGATCAGATTGAGCAGGACCTGCTGGATCTGCACGCGGTCGGCGATCACCAGATCGGATTCCGGGTTGAACTGGAATTGCACGCGGATGCCGAGGTCCTTTACGCCCACCAGAGCCAAGGCGCTGGCTTCCTCGACCAGCTTGGTGATGTTTTCCACGCGCCGTTCGCTTTCGCCGCGCGAGACGAAATCCCGCAGCCGCCGGATAATATGCCCGGCGCGCATGGCCTGGTCGGCCGCCTTGTCCAAGGCGTCGCGCATGGCCGCGGACTTCTCGTCGTTGGCGCCCTCGAGCAGCCGGCGCGAGCCTTTCAGATAGTTGGCGATCGCCGACAGCGGCTGATTGAGTTCGTGCGCCAGCGTCGAGGCCATTTCGCCCATCGCCGTCAACCGCGAAATATGCACGAGCTCGGATTGCAAATCCTGCAAGCGCGCTTCGGTTTGCTGCCGCTCGGTCAGATCGCGGATGAAGCCGGTGAAAAATCGCTGGTCGCCCGATTTCATTTCGCCGACTGCAAGCTCCATCGGGAAGGTCGAGCCGTCCTTGCGCTGGCCGACCACGACGCGGCCGATGCCGATGATGCGGCGCTCGCCCGTGTTCAAATAGCGATGCAGATAACCGTCATGGTTTTCGCTATACGGCGAGGGCATCAGGATCGACACATTGCGTCCGATGACCTCGGCGGCCCGGCAGCCGAACAGCCGTTCGGCGGCGCTCGAGAACGAATGCATGATGCCGCGCTCGTCGATGACGATCATGGCTTCCGGCACGGTGTCGAGAATCGATTGCAGATGCGCCTCGCGCGCGAGCGCGTCGCGCGTCATCAGGCGCGCGCGCCGGCGGCTGCGGTGCAGCAGCTCGCCGCCCCAGGACACGCCGATACCGATGATGGTGAAGGCGGCGCCATTGCCGACGGCCGTGTTGGAAATTGCCGCCGCGTTGGCGAGCAGAAAAAACGCGGCCACCAGGCTGAGCGCCATCGCCAGCAGGCCGGGCCCAAGCCCGCCGACGCCGGCCGCGAGCAGGACCGACGGTATGAAATAGAGAAATATCGTGTCGTCGTGCAGAATCGGCGCCAGCAGTGCGCGCGCCGCAAGCGCCAGCGCGACGGCGGTCGGCGCGATGCCATAGCGCAAAATCCGGCCCCGCTCGGCCGCCGGCAATGTTTCAGATTTTGCAATAATATCAGACATTTATCCAGGACATTGACGATAGCCGTTCTGCCTCGGCGCTACCCCCGATCGCCTCCGGTAAAACCCCTATGGAGATTATCTGAATTTCGGGCGTCCGGCTCCAGGGGTATCCAGCACCATCGAATTCATCGAAGGACCCGGCGCCATGCTCACCCAGACGATGATCCACCGCAGCAACCCCCGTCATTCGGCAGCCCCCGTTGCGCACCCGGTTCCGGCGGTCAATCCACACGCGCTGGGCGCCTCGATCGAACTGATGGGCGCGCCCATGCCGTTCGCGCGCAACGCCGAAATCTACGGTGAAAACGAGCCGGCGGAATATCTCTACAAGGTGGTAAGCGGCAGCGTACGCACGTACAAAGTGCTCAACGACGGCCGCCGTCAGATCGGCGCCTTCTATCTGCCGGGCGACGTGTTCGGCCTCGAAGTCGGCGACGAGCATACCTTCTCCGCCGAAGCGATCGTCAACTCAAAAGTGCTGGTGATCAAGCGCAGCGCCCTGGTGAGCCTCGCGGGCCGCGACACCGAGACCGCCCGCAAGCTGTGGACCATGACGGCCGACGAATTGCAGCGCGTGCAAGCCCATATCCTGCTGCTGATCAAGACCGCGCAGGAGCGGGTGGCCGGCTTCCTGCTGGAAATGGCGGCGCGCGTGCCGGTCGGCAACGAGATCGATCTGCCGATGTCGCGCCAGGATATCGCCGACTATCTCGGCCTCACCATTGAAACCGTGTCGCGCACGCTGACCCAGCTTGAAAACACCGCGGCGATCGCGGTGCCGAGCTCCCGCCGCATCGTGTTGCGCAATCGCGCGGCGCTCAATCGGTTAAATGCCTAGTCCGCGTCAAGTTTCTACTGCCGAACGTCGTTCTCCCTGACTAATGTTCGGCTTTACTGCCCCGGCACCCCTCGCCGGGGCATTTTTTTCGTGCGGCCGGCAGGCAGGCGAAGACATCGGTCCGTTGTCGCGTGATTTCCGGCATAGTAGGTTCCTCGCCGTGTGATCTCGCGCGCGTCTGGCCGAGGGCTGCATGACGAGTTTCGATGGTGTTGTTATCGGCGCCGGTCACAATGGGTTGACGCTCGCCGCTTATCTGGCGCGCGCCGGAATGAAAATCGCGGTGCTCGAACGCAACCCGCGCCTTGGCGGCGGTTGCAGCACCGATAGCGAGCGCCTTCCCGGCTTCCGGCTCAATTTGCACGCCAATTTCTATATGGGCATGAGCCATTGCCCGCTGATCGAGGATCTCGAGCTTTACCGCTACGGCTTTTCCTATATCGAGCCGCCGGTGCAGCAGGCGGCGGTCTTTCGCGACGGCACCGGCATCGTCATCCACAAGGACATCGACAAGACCTGCGCGTCGCTGGCGCGCTTTTCCAAGCAGGATGCCGCAACCTTCCGCGCACTGTGGAACACCTATTGCATCGAGATGCGGCCGCTCTTGGCCTCGCTGCTCTATAACGCGCCGCTGCCGCGCGAGCAGCTCGTCGACCGGCTGAGCGGGCCGCAGGCCAAGGAGCTGCTCTCGCACGCGCAGCACGATCTGTTCAGCGTGGTGCGCAAGCATTTCGTCGACGAGCGCATCCGCACGCTGTTCACCTCCTATATGCACGTGATCACCACCGAGAACGTGGCGGGCGCCGGCATCGTGTTCCCGGCGATTTTTGCCAATATCGCCAGTTTCACGCTGCCGGTCGGCGGGGCGGTGTCGCTGGTGAACGCGCTGGCGCGGGTAGTGGAGGCCGGCGGCGGCGAAGTCATCACCGGCGCCGATGTGAAAGAGATTGTCGTCGGACACGGCCGTGCCACCGGCGTCAAGCTTGCCGATGGCAAGATCGTCGAGGGCCGCAAGTTCATCGCCAGCGCCATCGATTTTCCCGCAACCGTGCAAATGGCCGGCGAGGAGCTGTTTCCGGAACCGGTGCGCGAGAAGGCGAAGGCCTGGCACTGGGGCAACCACAGCCTGGTCACTCTGCACCTTGCGCTACGCGAGCCGCCGGCCTATCGCGCGGCCGCTTTCGATCCCGATATCGCGCGCGCCTACAATATTTTCTTCGGCATGGACGATATCGACGAGGTGGCGAGCTGCTTCGAGGATTGCGCGGCCAAGAAATTTCCCAAGGTGCTGATGGGCAACGGCGCCTGCAACAGCCAGTTCGATCCGACCTATGCGCCGGCCGGCCAGCACGTGGCGTTCTGGTGGCCGTTCGCGCCCTATTCGGTGGACGGCGGGGCGGAGAATTGGGACAAGTACCGCGCCGATTATAGCGCGCGCGTGCTCGACTACTGGCGCGTCTACGCCGGCAATCTCGATGGCGACAATCTGCGCGGCACTTATCTGTTCACGCCGCTCGACGTCGAGCGCCTCAATATCAATATGCGGCAGGGCGCGGTGCGCATGGGCGCCTATGTGCCGAACCAGCTCGGCATCAACCGGCCGCACCCGCTGTTGCCCGGCGCGCGCACGCCGGTGGAGGGGCTCTATCTGTGCGGCTCGTCCTCGGGCAATGGCGGCGGCGTCAACGGCGCGCCCGGCTATATCGCGGCCAATGCTATTGCCGACGATCTGCGCCTTAAGCGCCCCTGGACCCCGCTGCCGGCGCCGGAATGGAAGCGCTGATCGCCTTCCAATTGACCTGAATCAACAGCTTTTCCCGGCTTTTGTGGTAGCGGTGCGGCATGCAATGGAGGCTGCCATGAAAGCCGAAGATGTGATGACCCGCGACGTGGTCTCGATCGATCCGGATGCGACGGTGTTGCAGGCGGCGCGGCTGATGCTCCAGCATCACATCAGCGGCCTGCCGGTGATCGACAAACACAACAACCTGGTCGGCGTGCTGTCGGAAGGCGATTTCCTGCGCCGCCGCGAGACCAAAACCGAGCGCCGCCGCTCGCGCTGGCTGGAATTCCTGATGGGTCCCGGCCGCATGGCCGCCGAATACAGCCATTCGCACGGCAGCAAGGTCTCCGAGGTGATGACGAGCGACGTGCAGACCGTCGACGTCACCACCCCGCTCGAGGAGATCGTGGAAGCGATGGAGCGCCGCCGCATCAAACGCGTGCCGGTGCTGTGCGGCGGTCTGGTGGTCGGCATCATCACGCGTTCCAATCTGATGCATGCCATGGTCAGCCTGGCGCGCGCGGCGCAACCGGCCGCGGGCAACGATGCGACCATCCGCGAGCGTCTGCTGGCGGTAATGCAGAAGGCACAGTGGGCGCCGGTGGCAACCGTCAATGTCGTGGTGCACGACGGCGTGGTCGAACTGTGGGGTGCGATTATCGACGAGCGTCAGCGCACCGCGCTGAAAGTCGCCGCCGAAAACATCCCCGGCGTGAAAGCGGTAAAAGACCACATGGTCTGGATCGAGCCGACCTCGGGGCTCACCATAGAGCCGACCGATACCGCGCTAACGCATTGACGGCGAACGTATTCCGTCTGCCGGCCGGCGGGCGCGCGGCGTGCATTTATTGGGCGATTTTTGACCTGACGCAAGGAACGCCTGCGCCCTTTGTGTATTGATAATTTCGACGCCACCAAAAAAAGATGGCGCCGCAGAATGCGGAGGTTTTCCATGAATCTCAGATCACTGATACCGGTCGGCCGTGACCGCAATGTCGCGCGCAGCAGCGATAATCCGTTCATGTCGCTGCAACGGGAGATCGACCGGCTGTTCGAAGACTTCACCCGCGGGTTCCCGGTACTTTCCACGGGCGGCAGCAACCAGTTGCTGCCGAGCGTGGACGTGACGGAAACCGACAAGCAGATCGAGATCACCGCCGAGCTGCCCGGCCTCGAGGAAAAGGACGTGCAGGTCAACGTCGCCGATAACGTCCTCACCATCCGCGGCGAGAAGAAGGCGGAAAAGGAAGAGAAGGACAAGACCTACCAGCTGGTCGAGCGCAGCTATGGTTCCTTCGTGCGTTCGCTCGAATTGCCGGAAGGCGTCAATGCCGATGCCATCAAGGCCAGCATCGACAAGGGCGTGCTCAAGGTGACAGTGCCCAAGCCGGCGCCGGCGCAAGTCAAGAAGATCGACGTCAAGGCCGCCGCCTAGGTTAAGGGGCGTTAGTCGAAGCGCGTCCCCGCGGCCGTCAAGGCGCCGGGGCGCGCTTCTTTTTCCATTTTTTTAACCGTCGGCCGATGCGGGCCGGTATCCGCTTAAGCCTTGATCGGCCGGCGAATTTCACACGTGTTTTGACGTGCCTCAACGCCAAGTTCCGCGTTTTGCGCATGCTGTGCGGGACGGATTTTCCTCATGGAGGAATCGATGTCCACCCTCACGCAATCCACGCTTCGTCCGGCCGCTCAGGCGAGCGTCAAGGAATTGAACTGGTTTGCCGCCAACTGGGGCCTGTTGGCCGCGGCCGCGGCGCTCATTGTCATTCTGCTGCTGCCGACGCCGGCCGGGCTGCCGGTGGCCGGGCATCGCATGCTCGCGATCCTCGCCTTCGCCGTCATCGTCTGGATGACGGAAGCGATCGATTACGCCGTCTCCGCGATCGTGATCGCGGCCTTGATGGCGTTCCTGCTCGGCCTGGCGCCGAATGTCGCGAACCCGAAACTGTTGCTCGGCACCAGCGGCGCGCTTGGACTGGCGTTCAGCGGATTTGCCAACACCGCGCTGGTGCTGGTGGCAGCGGCGCTGTTCCTGGCCGCCGCGATGACCGCGACCGGTCTCGACAAACGGATTGCGCTGAGCATTCTCACGCGCGTCGGAACCGATACGCGGCATGTGGTGGTCGGCACGATCCTGGTCGGCTTTGTGATCGCCTTCATGGTGCCGTCGACCACCGCGCGCGTGGCCTGCTTGGTCCCGATCACGCTCGGCATCATCGCGGCTTACGGCGTCAACAAGCGCGGTGTCTTCGCCAGCATGTTGATGATCACCACCGTGCAGACCGCCAGCATCTGGAACGTCGGCATCAAGACCGCGGCGGCGCAGAACATGGTCGCCATCGGCTTTATCGAAAAGACCTTCGGCCAGACCATCACCTGGCTCGATTGGCTGATCGCGGCGGCGCCGTTCGGCATTATCATGTCGGTTGCGCTCTATTTCGTGATGACACGGATGATGCCGCCGGAAGTCAGCGAAGTGCCCGGCGGCCGCGAGGGCATCCGCAAATCGCTGGCCGCGCTCGGGCCGATGAAAGCATCCGAAAAGAAGCTGCTCGGGTTGTCGCTGATATTGATCGGCTTCTGGGCGACAGAAGGCGTGCTGCATAAATTCGACACCAGCACCACCACGATCACGGCGGTGGCGCTGATGTTCATGCCCGGCTTCGGCATCATGACCTGGAAGGAAGCGCAGCCGAAGATCCCGTGGGGCACCATCGTCCTGTTCGGCGTCGGCATCAGCCTCGGCACCGCTTTGCTGCTGACCCATGCGGCGAGCTGGCTCGCCGACATCGTCGTGCTCCAGTTCGGCTTGAAGAACGCCACCGTGCTTTTCGTGCTCGCCGTGATGAGTCTGTTCCTGGTCGTTATCCATCTCGGCTTTGCCAGCGCCACCGCGCTCGCCTCGGCCATGATCCCGATCGTGATCGCGGTGCTCAAAGGCGTGGCCACCCCCGGCATCAACATCATCGGCATGACGATGTTGCTGCAATTCGTGGTCAGCTTCGGCTTCATCCTGGTGGTGAACGCGCCGCAGAACATGGTCGCCTACGGTACGGAGACGTTCAACGCGCGCGACTTCGTGCGCACCGGCTTTGTGCTGACGGTGATCGCGTTCGCGCTAGTGATGCTGCTGGGCGCCACCTATTGGCATTGGCTCGGCTACGCCTGAGCCGAGCGGAGTAGTGGCGCACACAGCGGTGACGTTTGTGTGCGCCGGGCAGCGGTGCCGGCAGGATGACTGCTGGCACCGTTGTGCTGTAAGCCGGCGCCGGCCGGCGACCAAGGCGGCCCGGCGAGGCATAGCCCGCCGAGCTTGACCTGCATCAAAACCGCGCGGCGATTATCATATATCAATTTCTGAATGTATTATCGGTCGGCAGACGCTTCACCAAAACGCCGGCCGGCGACGCCGCCACGATTGCCGTGGCGGGTCAACCGGCGCGGGTTCCGAGGGTGCAAAACGCGCCCATTTGACCTGCGTCAATAAGGATACCGGGGCCTTGGCCGATATTTATTGCTGCGGCCCCTTCGTCTTCCCGGCCAGCCAGACAACGGAATAGCAGCATGGCGAACGCGCTCGCTCCTCAGAAAACCATGACTCTTGGCGAGGGAGGATTGGCGCTGGCCATGGCGGCATTGGCGCTGCTGTCGATCGTGGTGGCGGCCAAGGCCTATACGCCGGAATTCGCGTTCCACGCTTATCTCTTTACCGCGGCCAGCGTCGCCGCGGTATTCGCCATCATCAACCGCTACTACGACCGGCCGGCCGAGCCGCCGCCGCTGACCATCGACGGCAAGCCGAACTACAACATGGGCCCGGTCAAGTTTGCGTCAGTCGCCGCCGTGTTCTGGGGCATCGCCGGCGTTCGACCGTCGGTCTTTATATCGCGCTAGAACTGGCATTTCCGTCGCTCAATGTCGACCAATGGATCAACTTCGGCCGCTTGCGTCCGCTGCACACCTCGGCGGTGATCTTCGCCTTCGGCGGCAACGTGCTGCTCGCTACCTCGTTCTATGTCGTGCAGCGCACCTGCCGCGCGCGCATCGCCGGCGATCTGGCGCCGTGGTTCGTCGTGCTCGGCTACAATTTTTTCATTCTTATTGCCGGCACCGGCTATCTGCTCGGCATCACCCAAGGCAAAGGAATATGCCGAGCCGGAATGGTACGCCGATCTCTGGCTGACCATCGTGTGGGTGACCTATTTCCTGATTTACCTCGGCACCATCATTCGCCGCAAGGAGCCGCATATCTACGTCGCCAACTGGTTTTATCTCGCCTTCATTCTGACCATCGCGGTGCTGCACCTCGGCAATAACCCGGCGGTGCCGGTTTCGATCTTCTCGTCGAAGTCCTACATCGTCATGGTCGGGCGTGCAGGACGCCATGGTGCAGTGGTGGTACGGCCACAACGCGGTCGGTTTCTTCCTCACCGCCGGCTTCCTCGCCATCATGTACTACTTCATCCCCAAACGCTGTAACCGGCCGGTCTATTCCTACCGGCTGTCGATCATCCACTTCTGGGCGCTGATCTTCCTCTACATCTGGGCGGGCCCGCATCATCTGCATTACACGGCGCTGCCCGACTGGGCGCAGACGCTGGGCATGACCTTCTCCATCATGCTGTGGATGCCGTCCTGGGGCGGCATGATCAACGGAATCATGACGCTGTCGGGAGCGTGGGACAAGCTGCGCACCGATCCGGTGCTGCGCATGATGGTGGTGTCGGTCGCCTTCTACGGCATGTCGACCTTCGAAGGGCCGCTGATGTCGGTGAAGATCGTCAACTCGCTGTCGCCATTACACCGACTGGACCATCGGCCACGTGCATTCCGGCGCGCTCGGCTGGGTCGCCTATATCTCGTTCGGCGCGCTCTACTGCCTGGTGCCGTGGCTGTGGAACCGCAAGCTTTACTCGCTCAAGCTGGTCAACTGGCACTTCTGGATCTCGACCATCGGCATCGTGCTCTACATCACCTCGATGTGGGTGTCGGGCATCCTGCAAGGCCTGATGTGGCGCGCCTACACCTCGCTCGGCTTCCTCGAATATTCCTTCGTCGAGACCGTCGAGGCGATGCACCCGTTCTACGTCATCCGCGCGCTCGGCGGCCTCTTGTTCCTGATCGGCGCGCTGATCATGGCGTGGAACCTCTGGCAAACCGTGAATGCGGCGGCCACCGCCGACACAACCGACGCCGTGCTGGCGCCGGCGGAATAGGCGGGGACCAAGACGATGTCGCTTTGGCAGAAACACGCCATCCTCGAAAAGAACTCGATCATCCTGGTGATCGGCATTCTGATCGTCATCGCCATCGGCGGCCTGGTCGAGATCGTGCCGCTGTTCTACCTGAAGAACACGATCGAGAAGGTCGAGGGCGTGCGGCCCTATACGCCGCTCGAACTCGCCGGCCGCGACATCTATGTGCGCGAGGGCTGCTATCTCTGCCACTCGCAGATGATCCGCCCGCTTGCGCGACGAGGTCGAGCGCTACGGCCATTACTCGCTCGCCGTCGAGAGCATGTACGACCATCCGTTCCAGTGGGGCTCGGAGCGCAGCGGTCCCGATCTCGCCCGCGTCGGCGGCAAGTATTCCGACACCTGGCACCGCGACCACCTGCGCGATCCGCGCTCGGTGGTGCCGGGCTCGATCATGCCGGACTATGCCTTCCTGCGAGCAGACCGATCTCGACTACGCGCATATCGCCGATAATCTGAAGGCGCAGGCGCTGGTCGGCGTGCCCTATACGGCGGACATGATCGCGCATGCCACCGCCGACGTGGTGACGCAGGCGACTGCCGACAGTCCCGACCTGGCCGATCTGCAGAAGCGTTATCCGAAGGCGCAGGCGCGCGACTTCGACGGCAATCCGGCCCGTATCACCGAAGCCGACGCGCTGATCGCCTATCTGCAGATGCTCGGCACGCAGGTGGACTTCAAGCTCTACGACGACAAAGCCAACATCCGGTGAGCGCGATGGATCCGACCTACAAAGCCGTTTCCGAGTTCGCCCAGACCTGGGGCCTCGTCTACTTCGCGATCCTGTTCGTGGCCGTGCTGGTCTACGCGTTGTGGCCGTCACGCAAAAAGCGATTCGAAGAAGACGCACGCATTCCGCTGCGGGAGGACTGACCGGTGGCCGACGAACAGAAAGAAATCGACCCGCTGACCGGTACGGCGACCACCGGCCATGACTGGGACGGCATCCACGAGCTCAACACGCCGCTGCCGCGCTGGTGGCTGTGGACGTTCTACCTGACCATCATCTGGGCGATCGGCTATTGGGTCGTCTACCCGGCCTGGCCGCTGCTGACGTCGGCCACGCAGGGAACCCTCGGCTGGCATTCGCGCAGCGCCGTGGTTGCCGACATCAATCAGCTCAAGCTGCTGCGCGGACCGATGATGGTCAAGCTGACCAATGCCTCGGTTGCCGACATCGTGAACGATCCGCAATTGCTCGATTTCGCCCGCGCCCAGGGGCGCGTGGCTTTCGCCGATAATTGCGCGCCCTGTCACGGCGCCGGCGGCGGCGGCGGCAAGGGCTACCCGAACCTCAACGACGACGACTGGCTGTGGGGCGGCAAGCTCGCCGATATCGAGACAGACCATCCGGCACGGCGCCCGCTCGGGCGATCCCAAAGGTCACGAAGGCAACATGCCGGCCTTCGGCCGCGAGGGCATGCTCAAGGCCAACGAGATTTCGGCGGTGGCCGATTATGTGCGCTCGCTGTCCGGCTTGCCGACGGAGAAGGGCGCCGATCTCGACCTCGGCAAGAAGGTGTTCGCCGACAACTGCGCCGCCTGTCATGGGCCGGAAGGCAAGGGCAATCATGAAGTCGGCGCGCCCAATCTCACCGACAAAATCTGGCTCTACGGCCCGGATAAAGAAACCATCATGCAAGGCATTCAGAACGGCCGCGGTGGCACCATGCCGGCCTGGCAAGGCCGTCTGAGCGAACCGACCATCAAGGCGCTGGTGGTTTACGTCTACAGCTTCGGCGGCGGAGAGAAGTGATTGTGCAAGCCGTGCGCACCTTGTCGCTCGATCAGGCGGCGTCCGCGACGCCCGATCTGGCGCGACTGGTAGCGGCGGCAGAAGTAGGCGCCAAGCCGCCCGGTGACAATACCCCGCTTTACGCGCCGCGGCGGAAAATCTATCCGCAAAGCGTGCACGGCACCTTCCGCCGCATCAAATGGGCGGTGCTGCTGGTCACCCTCGGCATCTATTATCTGCTGCCCTTCGTGCGCTGGGAGCGCGGTCCGAACGCGCCGGCGCAGGCGGTGCTGATCGATCTGCCCAGCCGCCGCTTCTATTTCTTCTTCATCGAGATCTGGCCGCAGGAGGTCTACTACCTCACCGGCCTCTTGATCCTGGCCTCGATCGTGCTGTTCCTGATGAACGCGGTCGCCGGCCGGGTTTGGTGCGGCTATCTCTGCCCGCAGACGGTGTGGACCGATCTGTTCTTCGCCATCGAACGGCTGGTCGAAGGCGACCGCCGCGAACATATGCAGCGCGACGGCAAGAAATGGACGGCCGAAACCTACGCCCGCAAGGCCGCGAAGCACTTCCTCTGGCTGATGGTGGCGTGGTGGACCGGCGGCGCCTGGGTGCTTTATTTCGCCGACGCGCCGACGCTGGTGAAGGACCTCGCCACCTTCCAGGCGCCGTTCATCGCCTATGTCTTCATCGGCATTCTGACGTTCACGACCTATACGCTGGCCGGCCATCTGCGCGAGCAGGTCTGCGTCTATATGTGTCCGTGGCCGCGCATCCAGGCGGCGCTGACCGACGAATACGCGCTCAACGTCACCTATCGCTACGACCGCGGCGAGCCGCGCATGGCGGTGGGTAAGGCGAATGAATTGCGCGCGCAAGGCAAGCCCGCCGGCGACTGCGTCAACTGCAAGCAATGCGTCCGCGTCTGTCCGACCGGCGTCGACATCCGCGAAGGCGCCAGCCTCGGCTGCATCCAATGCGGCCTGTGCATCGACGCCTGCGACGCGATGATGACGAAAATCGGCCGCGCCACCGGGCTCATCGCCTACGATACCGACATCAACATCAAGCGCCGGCAGGAAGGCAAGGCGGGCTTCGTCAAGCTCGTGCGCCTGCGCACGGTGCTGTATGCCGCGATCATCGCGATCGCCGGCGGCATCATGATCTTCACGCTGGCGACGCGCGACAGCGAGGGCATCAGCTCCATCCACGACCGCAACCCGATGTCGGTGCGGCTGTCCAACGGGGCGGTGCGCAACGGCTACACCATCCGCATCGTCAACAAGCAATTGCGCCGGCGCGATTTCATCCTGGCGTTCAACGGTTTGCCGGCGAGCCTGATCGATTTCGTCGGCGTGCCGCCGCGCGCGGACGGACAGTTGCTGATCGATGTCGGCCCCGACACCACCCGCGAAGTGCGCGTGCTGGTGACCGACTACGGCGATACGCCGCCGGCCTCTACCCCCATCGTCTTCCGCCTGACCGATGTGGCGACCGGCGAACAGGCCGAGGCAAGCGATCACTTTTTCGGGCCGTGATGCTTCGACAATAGACGGAGGAAATCAATGCAGCCCAAAGCGAAGAAAAAACAGCCCGGCGAACTGACCGGCGGCAAGGTCCTGCTGTGGCTGGTGGCGTTTTTCGCCGTCGTCTTCGTGGTGAACGGCGTCATGGTGCGCGCCGCGATTTCGACCTTCGGCGGGGTCGAGACGCTGAGTTCATACAAGGCCGGACTGCAATTCGAGCAGGAAGTGGGCCTGGTAGAGCGGCAGGATGCGCTGCATTGGCAGGTGAGCGGCACGCTCAAGCGCGACGGCGCCGGCGTTGCGGTGCTCGACGTGACCGCGCGCGACGCGCAAGGGGCGCCGCTCGCAGGGCTCACCGCCGATGCGCGGCTGGCGCATCCGGCCGACGACCGGCTCGATCACGTCATGGCGATTCAAAGCGTTTCCGCCGGCGTGTTTCACGGCGTGGCCGCGGCACAGCCGGGGCAATGGGAATTGATCGTGGATCTTTATCGCGGCGAGCAGCGGGTATTCCGCTCGCGCAGCCGCGTTTCGCTGCGCTAGGCAAACCGAGCCATGAGCGAAACCCTCGACCTCTCGCTCTTTGCCAGGCCGTCCGGCGACGGCACGCTCGGCATGGATCTGGCGGTCGAAGGCATTGCCTGCGGCGCCTGCATCGGCCGCATCGAGAGCGCGGTAAAGCGGCTGCCGGGGGTGACCGAGGCGCGGCTCAATTTCACCAACCGGCGTCTGCACGTGACCTGGACCGACGGCGCGTTGGCGCCGGCGCAAATCCTGCAAACGCTGGAGGACGCCGGCTATCACGGCTATCCATTCGCGCCCTTGCGCGCCGAACAGGCGGAGGCGGCCGAGGCGCGCCGTCTGACGCTTGCTCTGGCGGTCGCCGGTTTCGCCGCCATGAACATCATGCTGCTGTCGGTGTCGGTGTGGTCGGGCAACGGCAGCGACATCACGCCGGAGACGCGCGATTTCTTCCATTGGGCGTCGGCTTTGATCGCGCTGCCGGCGGCGGCCTATGCCGGGCGGCCGTTCTTCTTGAGCGCGTGGCGCGCCTTGCGTTCCGGCGCCCTCAACATGGACGTGCCGATCTCGCTCGGCGTCATCCTGGCGCTCGGCATGTCGGTGGTGGAGACCGCGCATCACGCCAAGGACGCCTATTACGATTCCGCCATCATGCTTTTGTTCTTTCTGCTGGTCGGGCGCGCGCTCGACCACGCCATGCGCCGCAAGACGCGGGCGGTCGCCGGCAATTTGGCGGCGTTGAAAGCCGAGACCGCGCGCCGTTTCATGGGCGACGAGCTGGTCAGCGTGCCGGTGGCGGCGCTTAAGGCCGGCGACCGTCTGCTGGTCAAGCCCGGCGAGCGGGTGCCGGCCGATGGCAGCGTGCTTGGCGGCGCCTCCGAGCTCGACGAGAGCCTGATCACCGGCGAAACCGCGCGCCGCAAGGTCGCCGCCGGCGCGACGATTTATGCCGGCAGCATGAATTATTCCGGCGCGCTGACGCTGCGCGTGACCGCGGCCGACCGCGCCACGCTCTTGGACGAGATCGAGCGGCTCCTGGAGAAGGCGGCGAGCGCCAAGTCGCGCACCAGACGCCTTGCCGACCGCGCCGCGCGTTTCTATGCGCCGATGGTGCATCTGACCGCCGCGGCGACCTTCCTCGGCTGGTGGCTCGCCGGCGCGTCGCTGCACGACGCGGTGGTGACGGCGATCGCCGTGCTGATCATCACCTGTCCCTGCGCGCTGGCGCTGGCAATTCCCGCCGTGCAGGTGGTGGCCTCGGGCGCCTTGTTCCGCGCGAACGTCATCTTGAATGCCGGCGATGCCATCGAGCGGCTGGCGGAGGCCGACACCGTCATCTTCGACAAGACCGGCACGCTCACGCTGCCGGAGCCACGCGTGGTCAATGCCGCTGCCATCGCGCCGGCGCTGTTGCAAATGGCGGCGCGGCTGGCGCTGTCGAGCCGGCATCCCTTGGCGATGGCGCTCGCGCGCGAAAGCGCGAGCCATGAACTTTACGACGGCGCGACCGAGGAGCCGGGGCAGGGCGTGCGCGCCATGATCGACGGCGCCGAAGCGCGGCTCGGCGGCGCGGAGTTTTGCGGCCTTGCCTCCACTCCGCTCATTCCCGCGCAAGCGGGAATCCAGAGCCAAGACCACAAAATCGGAAATCGGTTGCCCTGGGTCCCCGCTTCCGTGGGGACGAAAGGAGAAGATGACGCGCCCGGCGCTTCGCACATTTATTTTGTCTATGGCAGCCGCTCTGCCGTCATCGCCATCGGCCAGAAGCTGCGGCCCGACGCGGTCGAGGTGGTGAACGCGCTTGGCCGGCTCGGCCTCGATCTGCACATCCTGTCGGGCGATCGCGCCGACGCCGTGCGGCCGGTGGCCGAGGTGCTCGGCATCGCCCAGTGGGAGGGCGGATTGAAGCCGGCGCAAAAGATCGCCTGCATCGAAGCCTTGAAGGCGCAAGGCCGCCATGTGCTGATGGTCGGCGACGGCTTGAACGACGCGCCCGCGCTTGCCGCCGCGCAAGTGTCGCTGTCGCCGATCGCCGCCGCCGACGTGACGCAAGCGCAGGCCGACGCGGTGTTCCTCGGCGAGCGGCTCGAGCCGGTGCTCGACGCCATCCGCATCGCCCGCCGCGCGCGCGCGCTGATGAAAGAGAATCTTTGGTTCGCCGCGGTCTATAATGCCATCGCGGTGCCGTTCGCCATTGCCGGCGCGGTCACCCCGCTGATCGCCGCGCTGGCCATGTCCGGTTCGTCGATGAGTGTGACGCTCAACGCGCTGCGGGCGCGCTATCAAGGAGGCAAGGCCACATGAATGTGCTGGTCTATCTCATCCCGATGGCGCTCGGCTTAGGCCTCGCCGGCCTGTTCGCCTTTCTCTGGGCGCTGCGCAGCGGCCAATACAGCGACGTCGAAGGCGCCGCGCTGCGCGTGCTGTCGGACGACGATATCGAGGATTAGCCGGTCGCAACCTCGCAATTTATCGTTGCATGGATTGACAATAGCGGACGCGGCATTAAGCACATCGCGTGACTGTCGAAAATTCGCAAACCGCCCGGCCGGTCATGGCGCTCGCCGCCGAATACGCGCCGGGCGTGGCCCTGTCGGCCCTGGTCGCGGGCATTGGCTATCTCGCCGCACCCGTCATCGCGCACGTGGTGCCGATCCCGAACATGGTGATCGCGCTGGTGGTCGGCATCGCGCTCAATCCGATCGCCGCGCGGCCGGCGATGCTGCCCGGCATGCGGTTTTGCGTGAGCGCGGTGCTGCGCTGGGCGGTGGCGCTGCTCGGCCTGCGCGTGGGCCTGGCCGATATCGCCGCGCTCGGCCTCGGCACCGCCGCCTTGATCGTGCTGGCGCTGTTGGCGACGTTGGTCTCCGGTTTCATGTTCGCGCGCTGGTACGGGCGCGGACCGGGCTTCGGCGCGCTGGTCGGCGTCGGCACGGCGGTGTGCGGCGCTTCGGCGACGCTGGCGGTGTCCACCGTGGTGCCGGATTATTCCGGCAAATCGGCCGACATCGCCTTCGTGGTGGTGGCCGTCAATGCGCTGGCGACGCTCGCCATGCTGGTCTATCCGCCGCTCTGCGTCCTGCTGCATTTCGATGCGCAGACCACCGGCGTGATGCTGGGCGGCACCATCCACGACGTCGCCCAGGTGGTCGGCGCCGGCTACGCGGTGTCGGTTGCGGTCGGCAACACGGCGGTGATCGTCAAGCTGTTCCGGGTGTTCCTGCTGCTGCCGGTGGTGCTGGGCGTGGGCTGGCATTTCACCAGGCTGGGGCTCAAGCACGGCGAGGCGCGCGTGCCGGTGCCGGTGTTCGGCATCGTGTTCCTGGCGCTCTGCGCCTTGAACAGCGCCGTGCCCTTGCTGCCGTCGCTGCTGCCGATCTTTACGCCGGTCAAAGGCGTGCTGTCGGGAGCCTCGACCTGGGGCCTGCTGCTGGCGATCGGCGCGCTTGGCTTGGGCACCTCGGTCAAGACCATCGCCGGGCTGGGCTGGCGGCACATCACCACCGTGCTCGGCGCGACCGCGGTGATCTTCGTCGTCGTGACCGGCGGGCTTGCTGCTGATGCGGCTGGCCTAATACGTCATTCCGGGGCGCCGCGAAGCGGCGAACCCGGAATCCAGAAACACCTTCCATGAAGCCATCTGGATTCCGGGTTCCGGCCTTCGGCCGGCCCCGGAATGACAGAATAAATGTTTAGTCCAGCGTCACCGTCTCGAAATCCGCCGGCAGCACGATCTCCAGCACCTCGCAATCGTCGGAATAGCCGAGCACGGTGTGCTTGATGCGCGGCGGCTGGATCCAGCACGAGCCGGCGTAAAACGTGTGCGCGCCTTCGCCCTCGAATTCGCTCTTGATCCAGCCTTTGAGCACGTAGATCATCTGGAAGTCGACGTCGTGATAATGCGGGATCGACACTTCCTCCGGCTTGAACGGCGGCACGAACTTGATGACGTGCGCCTGCACCATGCCGCCGGTCGCCGGCGCGATGCCGAGATCGCGGTATTTGGCATAAGTGCGCAAGCCGGCGTCGAAATCCTGCTCGCGGTGATGGCTGAAAGTGAATTTGTGCTGCGGCCGCGCCTTGGCGCGTTTGACAGCGGATTTTTTCTTTTTTGCCTTTGCCGGGACCTTGCGCGCCTTCGCCTTCCGCTTCGCCTTCGCCATAGCGACCTCCCGTTACTCTTTTTAGCGGCGCGTAATCTTATCCGAAAACCGGTTCCCGCTTTTCGGGATCACGCGCTACTCCGCCGCTTCCGCCACCCCGCCATGCGCCTTCGACCAGCCGGCCGGATCGTGGATGAATTTCTCGACCTCGGCCAGCATCTTGGGCTCGAATTGTCCGCTCGCTTTGGCGACGCTGAGCACGTCGCGCCAGGTCGTGAGCGCATGCAGGGTGACGCCGAGATCGCCGAGAATTTTTTTGCCCTGCGGATAGATGTCGTAAAAGAACAGCACGAAACAGTGCTCGCACCGGCCGCCGGCCTCGCGCAGCGCCTTGATGAAGTTGACCTTGCTCTTGCCGTCGGTCGCGAGATCCTCGACCAGCAGCACGCGTTGCCCCGGGATCAATTGCCCTTCGATTTGCGAGCCGCGGCCGAAGCCTTTCGGCTTCTTGCGCACATATTGCATCGGCAGGTTGAGCCGGTCCGCCACCCAGGCGGCGAAGGGGATGCCGGCGGTCTCGCCGCCCGCGACCGCGTCGATCTCGCCGCGGCCGATATCGCGCGTCGATGGCGGCAACGGCGAAATCCATCAGCGTCGAGCGCACGTCGGGGAACGAGATCAGCCAGCGCGAGTCGTTATAGACCGGGCTCGCCCAGCCGCTGGTGAAGATGAACGGCTTGTCGGCCATGAAGCGGACCGCGCCGGTGTCGAGATACATGCGCGCGGTCAGCTCGGCGATGGTTTTTTGGTCGAGGAAATGGGCGTCCATGGCCTAACCGATAGTCCAGCGCGCGGGCGAAACCAAGGGGCGCGTCAAGGTCTTCCCCGTCATTCCGGGACGGCGCGTTAGCGCCGGACCCGGAATCCAGAGCCACACGCTGTGCCTGCATCTCTGGATTCCGGGTTCGCTCGCTCACGCTCGCGCCCCGGAATGACAAACTTAGGGCGCCGCCGGACCCGCCTTCTTGTACCAATCCGCGATCTGCGCGCCGGTCCAGAACAGCACGTCCTTCTTCTTCCTGATCTTCTCGAAGATCTTGCGGAAATATTTGACCCGGTGCGGCGCCCCCATGATGTAGGGGTGCACCGAGATCGCCATCACCCGGGCCGAGCCCTTGGCGTCCTGGTAGATCTGCTCGAACTGATCGATCGCCCGCTCGTAGAATTCGTTCGCCTTGTGATGCTGGATCAGCATCATGGCGACGTCGTTGCATTCCTGGGTATAGGGGATGTTGAGGATCGGCTTGGCGCGCGTCTTCAGCCACACCGGCTGATCGTCCAGCACCCAGTCGGCGACGTAGTCGTAGCCTTGTTCGGCCAGGATGTCCGGCGTCTCCCAGGTTTCGGTGAGGCCGGGCCCGAGCCAGCCGCGCGGGCGCTTGCCGGTGGCGTGCTCAAGCACCTGCGCGCTCTTAGCGATGTCCTCGCGCTCGTTCTCCACCTTCTGCATGTTGCGCTGGGTAAAGCCATGGCCGATGAATTCCCAGTTGCGCTCGACGCACGCCTTGACGATCTCGGGATAGGCCTCGACCGCCACGCCGTTGATGTTCATCACGCCTGGAATCTTGAAGTCGTCATAGACCTTGAGCAGCCGCCAGAAGCCGACCCGGTTGCCGTATTCGTGCCAGCACCAGTTCGGGATGTCGGGCATCGGCGAGCCGCCGGCCGGCGGCGTCAACACCGTGCGCGGCATGGTCTGGGTCGGGTCCCAGTCCTCGACATTGGTGATGGTCCACACCGCCATGCGCGCGCCCTTCGGCAGCTTGAGCGGCTTGCGGTTGGGAATCGCCGAATAGGCGAGGCGGTCGTTCGGCAGCATGCCGACGGCGGGCTTGGGGAAGTTCATGCGTGGTCCTCGGGCTTATATTGCTGTCGTCCCGGGCGAGCGAAGCGAGACCCGGGACCCATACTCCGTGTCCTATCGCGAGGCTACGGCGTATGGGTCCCGCCTGCGCGGGGACGACAAAGAGTGTCAGCTCCCCTTCATATCGTAAATGTCCGGGAAGAAGTAATCCTTCCACGACGCCGCCTTGACCTTGATGCGGCCGACGCTCGACATGAAGTCGGCGAACTTCATGGTGTTTTCCGGCACCATGGTCCAATGCACCTGTGCGCCGCCGACGATCTTGGTGGCGGTGTCGAGCGGCAGTTTCGATTTCGAATCCTCGATCCAATATCCCGCCGCCAGGCGCCGGTCCTTGTCGACGATGTCGGTTGCTTCCTTGAGCGCGGCGAGGAACGCCTTGTACAGCACGGGGTTGCCGTCGCGGAATTTTTTCGAGGTCCAGATCGCGGTGAAGGTGTGCGAGCCGCCCATCACGTCGAACGAATTGAGCACGGTGTGAATGTCTTTATCTTCAAGCTGCATGTACTGGAACGGCGGCACGCTGAAGGCGGCCGTGATCTGCGCGCCGCCCTTCATCAGGGCGACGGTGGCGTCGGGCGGCGTCATCGACACGGTGAGCGGATCGAACTTTTCGAAGTCCTTGGCGCCATAGAGCTTGGCCGCTTCGATTTGCAAAGTGAGCGCCTGCACCGAGGATTTCACCGCCGGCACCGCGATGCGGTCGGTGTCCTTGAAGTCCTTGACGGTCTTGATCGTTGGGATCGCGGGTGTTGAGCAGGAACGGCTGCGAGGAGAGCGCGGAAATGCCGCGCACTTCCTGCGGGGTGCCCTTGGTGCGCGCCCACAGCGTGAGCAGGCCCGGCACGCCGCCCGATCCGATATCGACATTGCCGGAAATGAGCGCTTCGTTGACCGCGGTCGGTCCGTTGAACTTGAACCACGACACCTTCACGTCCTTGAGGCCGAGCGCGGCGGCGTGCTTTTCGATCAGCTTTTGATGATCCATCACGTTGAGCTGCAGGTAGCCCATGGAAAATTGCTGGGCGAGGCGGATTTCCTGGTTCTGCGCCTGCGCTGCGATGGGCAGCAGCCCGAGCACTGCGGCGCCGGCAAGGCCGCCTAAAATCCTCTTGAAACGCATGGTCTTCCTCCCGTGAACGTTTGGATTTTTATTTTTTTGGGCAATTGCCCACGCTAAGCGGCGGCGTCGATTTTGGCAACACTACGGTACCAGTCGAGAATCTGCGCGCCGTTCCAGTGCAGCACGCCCTCGTGCTTGTTGACGTAGTCGTAGATCGCTTCGAGATATTTGATGCGGTGCGGCTGGCCGCTGATGTAGGGGTGGATGGCGAGCGCGCAGAACTTGGCGCGCGTCGCGCTCTCGGCATAGAGCCGGTCGAACTGGTCCTTCACCAGCTTGAGCAGGTAGTCGCTATTGTGGTGCTGGACGATCATCACCGGGATGTCGTTGCATTCGATGGTATAGGGCAGCGTCACCAGCGGCCCGTTGGCGGTGCGGATCACGGTCGGCTCGTCGTCATAGACCCAGTCGCCGATATATTTCACGCCCGCGGCGGCGAGCAGGTCGGGCGTCTCCAGCGTCTGCGTCAGGCCGGGGCCGAGCCAGCCGACCGGCCGCTTGCCGGAGAATTTCTCCATGATGTCCATGGTGCGGCCGATCATGCCGGCCTGGTCGGGCTCCTTGTGGATCGGGCCCTGCTCGTAGGCGTGACCCATGAATTCCCAGCCGTCGTCGCGCGCCTGTTCGGCGACGCGCGGATAGTCCTCGCAGATGCGCGCATTGGCGGCGAGCGTCGGCTTGATGCCGAGCCGCTTGAACAGCGCGTGAAAGCGCCAGCAGCCGACCCGCATGCCGTATTCGTGGAAGCCCCAATGCACCACGTCGGGCATCAGCGGCACGCCGGTCGGGGCGGGGAGTAATTGGCGCGCCATCGGCTTGCCGATGTCCCACACCTCGTAATTGACGATGGTCCAGAACACGATGCGGGCCTTGCCCGGCAGTTTGAGCGGCGGGCGATCGACGATCGCCGAATAATCGCTGCGTTCCTTGGGAATCATCGGCGTGGGCATGACGCACCTTCCTCTCACGTCATTCCGGGGCGCGAGCGAAACGAGCGAACCCGGAATCCAGGGCCCAATCGGCGGGCTGCGGTATAGCTCTGGATTCCGGGTCCGGCGCTACGCGCCGTCCCGGAATGACAATTACTTTCTCACGCCGTCGCGGCAACGCGCAACCCGACCAGCCGTTCGAGCGTGGCGGTATCATCCTTGAGCGCCGCCGACGGCGCGCGGTGCGCCACCGCGCCGCGTTCCAGCACGATGGCCTCGGCGGTCAATTCCAGCGCGATCTCGGTGTGCTGCTCGACCAGCAGGATGGCGATCTTGCGGTCGGCGAGCATCAGCTGCATGGCGGCGACCAATTCATCGACGATGACCGGCGCCAGGCCCTCGAACGGCTCGTCCAGCAACAGCAGCGCCGGATTGGTCATCAGCGCGCGCGCCGTCGCCAGCATCTGCTGCTCGCCGCCGGACAATTGGTTGCCCATGTTGCGGCGCCGTTCGGCGAGGCGCGGGAACAGGTTGAAAACGGCGTCCATGTTCCAGGCGCCCGGCCGCGCCGCGACCGTGAGGTTTTCCTCGACGGTGAGCGAGGGAAAAATCTCGCGCTCCTGCGCCACCCAGCCGATGCCATTGGCGGCGCGGCTATAAGGCGGCTTGCGCGACATGTCGGCGCCGCGCCACATAAGCTTGCCGCCGCGCAGCTGCGTGTAGCCCATGATGGTGAGCAAGAGCGTCGACTTGCCGACGCCGTTGCGGCCGAGCAGCGCCAGGCTGCCGTGCTCGGGCAGTACCAGCGACACGTCGTGCAGCACCACCGCGTCGCCATAGCCCGCGGTCACATGCTCAAGCGTGAGGAGCGGCTCAGCCAAGAATCTTCATCCATGTTTGCGCTTGCCCAGATAGACTTCGCGCACGCCCGGGTCGGCGGCGATCTCGGCCGGCGAGCCTTCGGTGAAAACGCTGCCGCCCACCAGCACGATGATGTGGCTGGCGAAGCGGAACACCACGTGCATGTCGTGCTCGATGAACAGTAGCGTCAAATCGTCGGACAGGCTCGCCACCACTTCGAAAATGTCGCCCGATTCCTCCTGCGGCACGCCGGCCGCCGGTTCGTCGAGCAGCAGCACCTTCGGCTTGGTGGCGAGCGCGAGCGCAATTTCCAACAGCCGCTGGCGGCCATAGGGCAGTTCGCGCGTCGGCCTGGTAGCAGCAATCGCCGAGCCGCAGCCGCGCCAGGATGTCGTAGGCTTCCTCGATCGCCTCGCGGTGCACGGCGATGTTCTGCCAGAATTTGCCGGCCAGGCCGCGCCGCTCGGCGACCGCCAGCGTGACCGCTTCGAGCGCGTTGAGGCCGGCGAATAGCGTGTTGATCTGGAAGGTGCGCGCCAGCCCCCGCCGCACGCGATCCTGCGGCTCGAGGCCGGTGATGTCCTCCTCGCCCAGCACGATGCGTCCGGCATTGGGCGTGAGCATGCCGGTCATCAGATTGATCAGCGTGGTCTTGCCGGCGCCGTTCGGTCCGATCAGCGCGTAGCGCGCGCCGGCCGGCAGCGTGAGATCGATATCGCGCGCGACCACGAGCGAGCCGAAGCTCATCGACAGGCCGCGCGTAGCCAAAGCGCGGCGCGCTCATCGCGGCCTCCAGCGCGCCCACAGCTTCGACAGGCCGCCGAGGATGCCGTTGGGCAGGAAGATCACCACCACCACCAGCAAGATGCCGATCCAGAAATACCAGTATTGCGGCGCGATGCCGGAGAACTGGTCGCGCGCGACCATGAAGATGGCGGCGCCCACCAGCCCGCCATAGAGCCTGCCGGCGCCGCCCAGCACCAGCATCACCAAGAGTTCGGCCGAGCGCTCGAAGCCGAGCGAGTTCGAGCGCGACCGTCGAGGTGGTCTGCACGATCAGCGCGCCGGCAACGCCGGCCATGGCGGCGGAGATGGTGTAAACGGTGCGGATATGGGCGCGGCTCGCTGCGCCGATCGCCGGCATGCGCACGGAATTTTCGCGGATGCCGCGCAGCGCCAGGCCGAAGCTCGAATGGATCAGCCGCCGCGCGCCCAGGAACACCACGAACAGCACGGCGAGCGAATAGCCGTAGGCGGTGTAGCCGTAGAGGTCGAAATCGAAACGGCCGAACAGCGGCCAGATGTTCACGCCCTGCAGCCCGTCGCTGCCGCCGGTCAGCCAGCTCGCGCTGTTGGCCGCCTCCTGCAGCAGCAGGCCGAGGCCGAGCGTGATCATGATCAGCGTCAGATGCCGAAAGCGCGCGATCACGAAGCTCGAGGCGTAGCCGAGCAGAGCGGCGGCGGCGGTGCCGACGACGAGCCCGGTCAGCGGCTCGCCCCAGACGAATTTCGAGAACAAGCCGGCGGTATAGGCGGCGGTGCCGAAAAAGGCGGCGTGGCCGAGCGAGACGATGCCGGCATAGCCGAGGATGAGATCGAGCGAGAGCGCGAACAGCGCGGTGATCGCGACCTGGCTGGCGAGCTGGAGATAGGACGGCAGGAAGAAAAACGGCAGCAATGTAGCGAGCCAGAACGCGGTCTCGAGCGGGTGCCAGCGCGTCTGCGCCTTGAGATATTTGACCGGCGCCGCGGTCGCGTCGGACAAAACTGACATGGGTTAACGCCTCCCGAACAGGCCGACCGGCCGCCACATCAGGACCGCCAGCATCACCAGATAGATCAGGAAGGCGCCGAGCTGCGGCACGTAATATTTGCCGGCGATGTCGCTCACCCCGATCAATATGGCGGCGGCCAGCGAGCCGGTGATGGAGCCGAGCCCGCCGACCGAGACCACGATCAGCACATAGATCAAGTAGGTGAAGGAAAACGACGGATCGAGCCCGACGATTTCGATCGCCAGCGCGCCGCCGAGGCCGGCGAGGCCCGAGCCGAGCGCGAAGGTGACGGCGAAGGTGCGTTCGACATTGATGCCGAGCCCGCTCGCCATGCGCTGGTTGTCGACCGCCGCGCGCACCTGGGCGCCGAAGCGGGTGTATTCCAGCGTCGCGATCAGCACGAGCGTGATCGCCGCGCCGACGCCGATGAGGAACAGCCGGTAGGCCGCGATATCGAGCCCGAGCAAGTTGAACGAGCCGCGCATATAGGCCGGCACGTCGATCGGCTGCTGGGTGGTGCCGAAGAAATAGGCGGCGACCGCGACCGATATGAAGGCCAGCCCGATGGTGAGCAGCACCTGGTCGAGGTCGCTGGCGCGGTAGAGCCGCCGGTACAGCACGCGCTCGAACGCGACGCTCACCAGCGCGGCGACGACGAACGCCATCGGCAGCGTGGCGAAGAACGGCCAGCCGAAATTCTGCATCAGGAACACGGTGACGTAGCCGCCGAGCATGGCGAAGGCGCAATGCGCCAGATTGACGAAATTCATCAGGCCGAGCGTCACCGACAGGCCGACCGACAAGAGGAACAGCAGCATCCCGTAGGCGATGCCGTCGAACAGAACGCCGAAGACGGGAGGCAGCATGGTGGTCGAATATCCTGGTCTATGCGCGGCCGCGTAGATCGCATTCCGTCATTCCGGGGCGCGAGCATAGCGAGCGAACCCGGAATCCAGAAGCACGGCAAGAACTCCGTTTCTCTCTGGATTTCGGGTTCGGCGCTTGCGCGGCGTCCCGGAATGACAGGGTCTAAATGCAAAGATGGGGCGACCGCAGGGGCCGCCCCATCCGGACTTGAAAGTCGAAGCCGGCGACTATTTCTTCTTCATCATCGCTTCGTGCACCGGATCCTTCACGTTCGGGACCTTGGCGAACTCGACGTTGACCAGCTTGCCGCCGACCTTTTCGACCTTTTGGATATAGATGTTTTCGACCGCGTCGCGCGTCGCCGGATCGATCATCATCGGGCCGCGCGGGCTCGTCCACTTGGTGCCTTTCATCGCCGCGATCAGCTTGTCGCCGTCGGCGTCGCCCTTGGTCTTCTTCAGCCCGTCGTAGATGAGCGTCATGCCGTCGTAGCCGCCGGCCGAGAAGAAGTTCGGATTGGCGCCGCCGAATTCTTTCCGATAGGCGGCGACGAACTCCTGGTTGAGCTTGCTCTTGAGGTTGTGGTCGTAGGGCGAGGCGGTGATGATGCCGAGCGCGGTGTCGCCCATGTTCTTGAGCGCCGAGTTCGTCGGTAAGCTCCTGCGTGCCCATCACCTTGACTTTCTTGGTGTCGATGCCGCGCTCCGCAAAGGCCTTGCCGATAGCGGCCGGCTGCGCGCCGCCGGGGATGAACACGAAGATCGCTTCCGGATTGAGGTCCTTGGCGCGCTGCACATAGGCCGAGAAGTCCGGATTGGCGACCGCCATGCGCACCGAGCCGACGATCTCGCCGCCGCCGGCCTTGAAGCCGGCGATGAAGCCGGCTTCGGAGTCGTGACCGGGTGCATAGTCCGACACCATCGTGTAGGCCTTCTTGACGCCGTTCTTGGCCGCCCAGTTGCCGAGCGTCTGCGTCGACCATCGACAGCGTGAAGGCGGCGCGCGTGCAATAGGGCGATTTGTCGACGATGATCGAGGTCGCCGCGTTCATGATGACCATGACTTTTTTCGCCTCGGCCGACACGCCGCAGCCGGCGATCGCATTCGGCGTCAACAGCCAGCCGGCGAGGATGTCGACCTTGTCGCGCACGACGAGTTCCTCGGCCAGCCGCTTGGCGACCGGCGGCGCGATGCCGCCGACGTCCTTGCGGATGATCTCGATCTTCTTGCCGGCGACGGTGTCGCCGTGCTGTTTCATGTAGAGCTTGATGCCTTCGTCGACTTGCTTGGCGCCGTCGGCGAACTGGCCCGAATAGGGCAGCACGACGCCGATCTTGATGATGCCTTGCGCCTGGCCGGCAACCGGCATCAGGCTCGCCGCCAGCAAAGCAGCGCCCGCGAATAGAACACGTCTCATTGTCGTTCTCCCCTGGATATCTTTGTTTTTATTGACGGCTAGAATGCCTCAAGTTTCACCCAAAGAAAAGCGCCGCGAAATAACATTCGCGGCGCGGCAAATCAGATAGTGGGGACCCCAATCAGTTGGTGGTGACCCCAATATGGGATTTCTTAGCCAAAAGACGGCGCGGCTTGCTCGCGTGCCCCACTGCCTATCAATGCGCCGGGACGTGCGCCTCCTTGATCACCTCGCCCCAGACCTGCGTTTCCTTGACGATGAAGGCCTTCGCTTCGGCCGGCGTGCCGCCGGCGGCGTGCAGGTTGATCTTGGCGAATTTGGCCTGCACGTCCGGGCTTTTAAGCACGTCGTTGATCGCCGTATTGAGCTTGGCGACGATCGCCGGCGGCGTCTTCGGCGGCGCGGCGATGGCATTCCAGGTGCCGGACTCGAATCCCTTCACACCGGCCTCGTTGAGCGTCGGGATATCGGGCAGATTCGGAATGCGCGCGGAGGTCGCCACCGCCAGGATGCGCGCCTTGCCGCTTTGGTGCAGTTTGATGGCGGAAGCGAGCTCCATGAAGATCATGTCGACATGGCTGCCGATGAGCGCATTGAGCGCCGGCGCCGTGCCCTTGAACGGCACATGCACCATCTTGGTGCCGGTGAGTTTTTCGAATAGCGCGGCGGTCAGATGCGAGGTGGTGCCGATCCCTTGCGAGGCATAGTTGATCTTGCCGGGATTGGCCTTGGCATAGGCGATGAACTCCTGCGCGGTCTTCGCCGGGAAATCCGGCCGCACCAGCAGCACATTGGCGACCGTGGTCATGATCGCCACCGGCTCGAACTGGGTCGGATCGAAGCTCATGTTCTTGTAGAGCAGCGGATTGACCGTGAGCGGCGAGGGCTGCGCGGCGAGCAGGGTGTAGCCGTCCGGTTCGGCGGTGAACACGGCGTCGGCGCCGATATTGCCGGCGGCGCCGGCTTTATTCTCCACCACCACCGGCTGGCCGAGCTTCTTCTGCAGGCCGTTGGCGACGATGCGCGTGACGGTATCGACGCCGCCGCCGGCCGGCACGCAGACGATGATGTGGATCGGCCGGTTGGGATAGTTGGCCGCGGCGTCCTGCGCGGATGCGGCGGTCACGCAGAGCGCCGTCGCGCATATCATGGCCAGAAATGGGCGCACCTTGTCCTCCCGTTATTTTCGCCGGCAATTCTTATGCGACGCGCGCCAGTTTTTGCGCCGGCAGTTTCAGATTGAACACCCGCATCGCATTGCCGCCGAGAATATTGCGCTTGGCCTGCTCGCTCAAGAACGGCAGGTCGTAGATCGTCGAGGGCAGGTCGAAATCCCAGTGCGGATAATCCGACGAATAGAGCAACTGGGTTTCCGCCTTGATCATGCGGAAGGTCTGCTCCAGCATCGCGGTATCGGTGATTTCCATCGGCTGCGAGGCGAAGAACATGTCGCGCATGTAGTCGCTCGGCTTTTTCTTCAGCGCCGGCGCCTCCGACGAGCGCATCATGTATTCGTTGTCGAGCCGCTGCATCATGAACGGCACCCAGGCCAGCCCGCTTTCGATCCACAACAGCTTCAGTTTGGGAAAGCGTTCCGGCAGCCCGTTCATGATCCAGTTGGTGAGATGCACCATGTTGTAGAACACGAAGCCGATGGCGTGCACCGAGATGAACTTGTTCATCATCTCCATGGACTGCTCGTTCCAATTGTAGCCGGCGTGGAAGGCGAGCGGCAGGCCGATTTCCTCGAGCAGCGCATAGGTCTTCATGTAGGAATTGTGCTGCACCGGCCGGTGGCGCGCGGCGGTCACCATGAAGCCGGCGACGCCCTTGGTCTCGCCGAACTCCTTGACCATGCGGTAGCAGGCCTCGGCGTCGTTGAACGGCAGATAGAGCATCGAGCGCAGCCGCGGCTCGTGCGCCAGGACGCGCTCGGTGAGCCAGCGGTTATAGGCGCGCGCCAGCGCCACCTCGACCTCGACCTGCGGGTGCAGCCCGAGCGTGAGCATCGGGGTCGGGAACATCACCGCGATGTCGGTGCCCATGGCGTCCATCCAGCGCTTGGTCAGCGTGATGTCGCGATGCGGGTCGCCCGCGGTCTTCTCGATCTTGCGCAGCGCGTAGCGGGTGACGCGGCCGCCCATGTCCTGATAGCCGACGCCGCCCTGGAACATGCCGACGTGCTTCATGCCGGTTTGGCTGGCGCTCATGGCGAGTTGCTGGAGCACCGGATCGTCCATGTATTCGAGGATCTCGTTGAGCGATTCCAACTCGTAGTGATGCGAGTCGACGTCGACGATCGGGAAATTCTTGTAGCCGCGCTCGGCCGCCTGCTTGCTGGCATGCGCGAGCAGCTTGGTCGTGTCGAATTCCTCGAACGCCATGCGGCGCAGGTCGCTGAGCGGAAGGTCCATGATGCAATTCGCCTTGTTAACGGCCCGACCAGGCCTGCCACATGCCGAGCTCGAATACCTGCAGGTTCACCGCCTTGAGCATGGCGGTGGCCGTGACCATCACTTCGGTGGCGGTCATCGGCGCGCCGGACGGGAACGCCGGCAGCGCGCCCTCGCTTTCCGCCGCGCGTTCGGCGTAGAGCCGCACGGCTTGCGCCAGCATGTTTTGAATCTCGGCATCGCTCGGGCGTTGCGCGGTGCGCGCATTTGCGTCAGCCTGCGACGACATAGATATCCTCCCCGCGCCGGACCACGTCGAAGCTTTTCAGCTTCAGGCTGCGGTCGGCGGCGCATTCGCCGGTCTTGAGATCGTATTCGTAGCCGTGCCAGGGGCAGACGAAGTGGATTTCCTCATCGGAAAACCGCTGCCCGTGCCAGGTGCGGTCGGGCCCGAGCACGTCCTCGACCTTGTGCATCATGAGGCCCTCGCAGGCCGGCCCGCCCTGGTGCAGGCACAGGTTCTCATAGGCGTAGAAGCGGCCTTGCCAGTGGAACACGCCGATTTCGCGTTCGCCGTGGCTGACGATGCGGCGCTCGCCGTCGGGAAACTGCGCGACCTTGGCGACGAAGACGTCCGGCATGCAACCCGGCTCCAACATCTTGGACGGCGCAAAAGTATGGCACCGAACTGGCGGCCGCGGCAATGAAGGCGCACTTCGCGAAAACCGGAGGCTGGGTTGCGGTCTGCCGCATTGTGGCGGCGCGCGGCATCGCGCATGGTCCGCCCGCAGCCTCTAAGGAGCCCGAGTGGAATCATTGCCGATCCTTGCCGCCACGGCGGGCGCCTATTTGCTGGCGGGCTTGGTCAAGGGCACCATCGGGCTCGGCCTGCCGACGGTGGCGATCGGGCTGCTCGGGCTGATGATGACGCCGGCGCAGGCGGCGGCGATCCTGGTGCTGCCGTCGCTGGTCACCAATATCTGGCAGTTCACCGCCGGCGGCGATTGGCTCGCGCTGCTGCGGCGATTGTGGCCGCTGCTGGCCGGCATCTGCATCGGCACCTTCATCGGCGCGCTGCTGCTGCCGACCGGCAAAGGCGGGCAGGCGACCATGTGGCTCGGCGTGGCGCTCGCGCTCTATGCCGCCTTCGGCCTGTTCAACGTGCAGTTCTCGCGTGCCGCCGCGCGCGGAAGGCTGGATCGGCTTGCTGGCCGGGATTGCCACCGGCGTCATCTCGGTGGCGACCGGCGTGTTCGCCATACCGGGCGTGCCCTATATCCAGGCGCTGCGGTTCGGCCGCGACCGGCTGGTGCAGGCGCTCGGCCTGTCGTTCACGGTGTCGACCGTCACGCTGGCGCTGGCGCTCTATCATGCCGGCGAAATGCGCATGGCGCTCGCCGTGCCGTCGCTGCTGGCGCTCGCCATGGCGGCGGCCGGCATGCTGCTCGGACAAGTGGTGCGGGGCAAAGTGCGCGAAGCGACGTTCCGGCTGTGGTTCTTCCTCGGCTTGCTCGGGCTCGGCCTGCATCTGGCGCTGCGCGGCATACTGTGATCGTCTAAGAGCGCTAAACGCCATCAGCCATCGGGACTTTGGTAATGAAAATCGTCGATCTCTCTCACGTGATGAACGTGCACACGCCCGGCTGGGTCGGTTACGCCGGCAACAAGATGTATTACGCGTAGAACCTGCAGACGCAGATGATCGTGGCGCAGCGCATCGAGACGGCCCTGCATGTCGGCACGCATTTCGACGGCGCCATGCACGCGACCGACAACCGTCACGGCGATATGGCGCATCTGCCGCTCGATTATCTGGTCAACCGCGGCGTGGTGGTCGATATCTCGAAACAGATGCACGACTGGGCGGTGATCACGCCGGAGATCATCGAAAGCGCGGGCGCCGATATCCGCGAGGGCGACATCCTCATTCTGCACACCGGCTGGCACCGGCACTACGAAGGCCAGCCGCAGCAGGATCTGGTGAAGTATTTCTGCTATCACCCCGGGCCCAATCTCGCCACGCTGCACTGGATGCTGCAGCGGAAGATCAAATGGTGGGGCATGGACACCGGCTCCTGCGACCATGCCATGAACACGTCGATCCGCCGCATGCGGCCCGATCTCGCCGACGAATTCACCCGCAAGCACGGCGAGACGCCGGCGGAGTTCTTCGGCACCTTCGAATATACCCACAAGAAATCCGGCCGCCGCGTCACCCAGGACATGTTCCCGTTCCATAGCTGGGCGTTCCAGGAAGGCCTGCTGCACGCGGAAAATCTCGGCGGCGATATCGAGCTGATGCTGGGCAAGCGCTGCCTGATCGGCGCCTTCCCCTGGCGCTACGAGGGCCTGGAAGGCTGTCCCTGCCGCATCGTCTGCTTCCTCGATACCGACATGTCGGTGGAGGCCGTCGGCGACGCGGCGAAAGCGATTATGCGGAGTTAGTGTTTCCGTCATTCCGGGCCCGCCGCTTTGCGGCGTCCCGGAATGACAGACTATAGCGCCAACCTGGGATCCGGCTTGTTGCTCTGCAAGGTCGACTGGATCGCCTCGCGCAAGCTTGCGTATTTTTCCTTCGGCCACTGCGCGACGTGGATGTCGGCCAGGAGCTTGGCCGATTGGCCGAGCACCACGATGCGGTCGCCGACGCTGATTGCTTCTTCCAATTGATGCGTGATCAGGATCGCGGTCGAGCCGCACTCGCGCGCCAGCGCCAGAAACGTCTCGCGCAGTTCCGCCGCCGTCACCTCGTCGAGATGGCCGAAGGCCTCGTCGGCCAGCAGAATATCGGGCTGCACCGAGAAGGCGCGCGCGATCGCCACGCGCTGGCGCATGCCGCCGGAGAGTTCGTGCGGAAAAGCATTGGTGAATTGGCCCAAGCCCAGCCGGTTGAGCCAGGTGAGCGCGCGCTCACGCTGCTCGGCCTCCGGCAGGCCGATCAATTCGAGCGGCAGCTTGGCGTTGTCGAGTGCCGAGCGCCACGGCAGCAGCCGGTCCTGCTGGAACACGGTGGCGATGCGGCCGCGGAAGAAATCGAAGTCGGAATGCGGGCTCTTGTCGCCGATCAGGATCGAGCCTTCGGTCGGCGCCTCCAGCCCGATCGCCAGATCGAAAAAAGTGGACTTGCCGCAGCCGGTCTGGCCGACGATCGCCACCACTTCTCTCGGAGAAATGGTCAAATCGAGCCGGTCGATCGCCACCACCGACTGGCCGGAGGTGGTCTGGCGGAAAACTTTACGCAAGCCGCGCACTTCGATCGGCGGCGGCCCGCTTTTGGACGTGCTCATGCCCGCCACCGCAACAGGCGCTTCTCGACGCGCGCGACGATGGCTTCGAGCAGGAACAAAAGCGCCACCAGGATCACCGTCCAGGCGAACACGTCGGACACCGAGAACAATTCCTCCGCCACCGACAATTGGTGGCCGATGCCGGTCACCGCGCCGACCAATTCGGCGATGGTGACGACGCGGATCGCCAGGCTGATATTGACCTTCCAGCTGGTGAAAATGGTCGGCACGATCGCCGGCAGGATCAGCTTGACGAAATATTGCAGCGTGGTCGGCCGAAACGACTGCATCATGTGGCGCAGTTCGCGCGGCACGCCGCGCATGGCGTCGAGCGCATCGACCAGGAACACCGGGCCGCACACCACCACCAGCACGAAGCCGATGCGGAATTCGACGCCGGGAAACCACAACACCGCGAACAGGATCCACGACACCACCGGCACCGCCATCAAAATGCGGATCATCGGGTGCAGGTAGTTGTCGAGCGACTGCGAGCGGTACATCGCCATCGCCAGCGCAACGCCGCCGACGAAGGATACGATGAGCGCGCCGATCACGCGCGCCAGCGTGACGGCGACGTCGATCGGCGTGATGTCGGCGATGCTTTTGGCGATGCTTGCACGAGGCTCGGGATGGCGAAGGGCGGAATCCCGAGATAGGGCGCCAGATGCGACAGCGTCTCCCAGCAGACGGCGAAGACCAGGAGCGAGACGAGCGTCTGGCGCGGGAAAATCAGATCCGGAACGGGCGTGCGATCCGTGAGCGCCTCGTCATGCCCCTGCGGCGACATCGGCTATTGGCCGTAGAAGATCTTCTCGTCGGCCGCCTTCGGATAGAAGCCGGCCTTCACCGCCCGGTCCATCATGTCCCTGATCGATTTGTGCACCGCCGGATCGGACGCCGGCTTGACGATGAACTGCAGCCGCCCGCTGCCGATCGCGGCGGTAAGGATGCCCGGCGGCAGCTTGGTGGTCTCGACCGCGATCTTGTCGCCGGCCGCGGTCTCGTTGTGCATGACATTGGCGACGTCCTGCAACGCGCCGATCAGCATCTTGGGCGCGTCGGGATATTTCTGGATCAATTCGGCGCGCATGGCCGGTACGATCTCCCAGCCGGCTTCGCCGGTGATTTCCTTCCAGCCCTGCGCGCCGTTGAAGATGACGTGCCAGTCGGGCCGCTGCTTGTTGATGATGCTCGCCAGCGGCTCGATCACCAGCGCGGCGTCGACGCGGCTTGCCTCGAGCTGCGCGCGCGCCACCGCGAAATTGGCGTTGACCACGGTGATGTCCTTGCCGAGGTCGATGCCCTTGGCGGCGCAATAGATCTTGACCACCTGATATTGCGAGCCGCCCATGTCGATGGCGAGTTGCTTGCCCTTCAAGTCGGCCAGCGACTTGATGGCGGGGTCCTTGGCGAAGATCACCAGGTCGCCGAGCGTGAAGCCCGAGCCGATGATGCGCAGCGGCACCCCTTCGTTATAGAGCTTCTGGAACACGGTCGGGCCGCCGATCAGCGCGTCGGTCTCGCCGGTGGCGAAGGCCGCATAGAACGCCGCAATCGACGGATAGGCGTGAATATCGAGCGTGAAACCGTGCTTGGCGTCGAAGCCGCGCGCCTTCATGATGTTCCACACCAGCGGATTGAACACCGGCAGCGTGAGGCTGGAGACCTTGATCACCGGCTTTTGCTGCGCCTGCGCGGGCGGCGCGGCCAGACCGGTAACGGCGAAAGCAAAACCCGCCAGCGCGGCAAGGCCGCGTCGAGATATCCTGAGCATGCAACTCTCCCTACTGGATTTTACGGTCGCGGTCGTGTCGCCGCGATCCTTGTCGCTCAATCCGGTCAGCGAGACTTTACTCTGCTTTCAAGGGCGTGCAACTAATTGCCGGTCATGATCGGGGAACGCCATGCCGCTTATCAGTGCACGCGACGGCGTCCGGCTCTATTACGAGGAAGCCGGCCAAGGCACGCCGGTTGTCTTCGTGCATGAATATGCCGGCGATTACCGCAGCTTCGAGGCGCAGATGCGCCACTTCGCGCGTGCGCATCGCTGCGTCACCTTTAGCCAGCGCGGCTATCCGCCCTCCGACGTGCCGGAAGAAGCGGCCCGCTACGGACAGTCAATCGCGCGCGACGATGTCGTGGCGCTGATGGACGCGCTCAAGATCGACAGGGCGCATATCGTCGGCCATTCCATGGGCGCCTATACCGCCTTGCATGTCGGCATCAATTATCCGAACCGATGCATCTCGGTCGTCGCTGCCGGCTGCGGCTGGGGCTCGACGCCCGACGCCAAGCAGCGCGAAGCCATGAAGGCGCTTGCCGCCGAGACCGGCAAGATGTTCGCCGAGGAGGGCATCGCGGCGGCGGCGGCGAAATATGCCGACGCGCCCATGCGGCAGGCGCAGAAGCACAAGGACCCGCGCGGCCACGCGGAATTTTCCCGCATGCTGGCCGAGCATTCGGCGTTGGGTCATGCGCAGACCATGTTCAATCTGCAGCTCAAGCGCCCGACGCTGTGGGAGATGGAAGCGGACTTGAAGAAATTCGCGGTGCCGCTCCTGGTGATCGTCGGCGATGAGGACGACCCCTGCCTCGATGGCAGCGTGTTTTTGAAGCGCAGCGCGCCGACCGCCGGACTGTTGATGATTCCGCGCTCGGGTCACAATATTCCGTCGGAAGAGCCGGCACAATTCAACGCGGCGCTGGCAGAATTATTCGCGTCGGCCGAAGCCGGCCGCTGGCTGGCGCATAAACCAACATAAAGAACCGGGAGGCATCATGGACCTCAAGCTCAAAGGCAAGACGGCGCTGGTGACCGGCGGCAGCGAAGGCATCGGAAAAGGCATCGCGCTTGCCTTGGCGAAAGAAGGCGTCGATGTCGCCATCTGCGCGCGCCGCAAGGAACCGCTGGACGCCGCCGCCGCCGAAATCGCCAAGGCGACCGGCCGCAAAATCGTCGCCATTCCGGCAGACTTGCGCAAAGACGGTGACGCCAGGAATTTCATCGAGCAGGGCTTAAAGGCGCTCGGCCGCGTCGACATCATGGTCAACAATGCCGGCTCGGCCGCCGGCGGCGTGATCGAGCATCTCACCGAGGACGACTGGGAGAAGGGTCTGCAGCTCAAGTTCATGGGTTATGTGCGCTGCCTGCGTTATGTGCTCCCCATCATGGTCAAGCAGGGCGGCGGGCGCGTGGTCAACCTGATCGGCAATGACGGGGTGAAGCCGTCCTACTGGGAAATCTGCCCGGGCGCCGCCAATGCGGCGGGGCAGAACCTCACGCTCTCGCTCGCCGGGCAATATGGCCGCGACAATATCAGCTTCGTCGCGGTCAATCCGGGGCCGGTGCGCACCGAGCGCTGGGCCGGTCTGGTGGACGCCATGGCGCGCGACATGAAAATTCCGCGCGAGCAGGCCGACAGGCTGGCGCCCGCCTCGATCCCGCTTGCGCGCATCGCCGAGGTGGAGGAGGTGGCGAACTTGGTCGTCATGCTGGCCTCGCCATTGATGACGATGGTCAACGGCACCATGATCGAGATCGACGGCGGCCAGGACAAGCCGCTGATGGACCGCTTCCGCGATAGGCCGAAAGGCTAAGACCGCATAGCTGCGCCGCGTTCGCGCCCGTCCTACGCGATTGACAAGGCGGACGCAGCGGTCGGACACTTTATGCAAACGTATTGAGGAGTCCCACATGCACACGCGTTTGCTCGCGTATCTCGCGCTCGCAGTCGGTCTCGCCACGCCGGCGATGGCGCAGCAGACCATCAAGATCGGCGAACTCAACAGCTACAAGGCCTTCCCCGCCTTCCTCGACCCCTACAAGAAGGGCATGGCCATGGCGGTCGACGAAATCAACGCCGCCGGCGGCGTCGACGGCAAGAAGATCGAATTGATCTCGCGCGACGACGGCGCCAATCCGGGCGAGGCGGTGCGCGTCGCCGAGGAATTGATCACCCGCGAGGGCGTCAGCATGCTGGCCGGCACCTTCCTGTCCAATATCGGACTGGCGGTGACCAACTTCGCCGGCCAGAAGAAGGTCGTGTTCCTGGCCGCCGAGCCGCTCACCGACAAGATCACCTGGGAGGACGGCAACAAATACACCTTCCGCCTGCGCGCCTCGACTTACATGCAGGTCGCCATGCTGATGCCGGAGACCGTCGCCGCCAAAAAGAAGCGCTGGGCGCTGGTTTATCCCAATTTCGAATACGGCCAGGCCGCCGCCGCCGCGTTCAAGAAGCTGCTGAAGGAAAAGCAGCCCGACGTCGAATTCGTCACCGAGCAGGCCACCCCCTTGGGCAAAATCGATGCCGGCGCGGTGGCGCAGGCAATCGACGACGCCAAGCCCGATGCCATCTTCAACGTGCTGTTCGGCGGCGATCTCGCCAAGTTCGTGCGCGAGGGCAATATCCGCGGCGTGTTCAAGTCCCGCACCGTGGTGAGCCTGTTGTCGGGCGAGCCGGAATATCTCGATCCACTCAAGGACGAGGCGCCGGTCGGCTGGATCGTCACCGGCTATCCCTGGAACAAGATCAAGATTCCGGAGCACGCCGCCTTCCTCAAGGCCTATGAGGCCAAGTATCACGACTATCCGCGGCTCGGCTCCGTGGTCGGCTATGTGACGATCAAATCGGCGGCCGCGGCCATCGCCAAGGCTAAGTCGACCGATGCGGAAAAACTGGTGGCCGCCTTCAAGGGTCTCAAGATCGACGGCCCCTTCGGCCCGTTCGAATACCGGGCGATCGACCACCAGGCGACCATGGGCTGCTTCGTCGGCAAGATCGCGCTGGAGAACGGCAAGGGCACCATGGTCGACTTCAAATATGTCGACGGCGCCGCCGTGATGCCGCCCGACGCCGAGGTCAAGAAGCTGCGCCCGGCCGGCGCGGATTGATCTCTTATCCCTCCCCCCGAGGGGGTAGGCGCTGGTACCGGCGCGAAGGTGCCGACCGGGTGGGGTAGTCTTGTCGACATGAAACCCCACCCGGCTGCTCGCCGCGCTCGCAGCCACCCTCCCCTTGCAGGGGAGGGATAAGCAGCCATGACCTTCAACGCATTCCTGTTCCAAGCCCTCAACGGGCTCTCCACCGCCTCCGGGCTGTTCTTTGTCGCCGCCGGCCTGTCGCTGATCTTCGGCGTCACCCGCATCGTCAATATCGCGCACGGGTCCCTCTATATGCTGGGGACCTATATCGCCTATTCCTTCGCCACCCGGATCGGCGGCGCGCTCGGCTTCTGGGGCGGCATTGTCGCGACCGCCATCGTCGTCGGCTTAATCGGCGCGCTGATCGAAGTCGTGCTGCTGCGGCGGATTTACCGCGCGCCCGAATTGTTCCAGCTGCTCGCCACCTTCGCGCTGGTGCTGATCATCAACGACGCGACGCTTTGGCTGTGGGGCCCGGAGGACCTTTTGGGCCCGCGCGCGCCGGGCTTAAGCGGCGCGGTTCGATTGCTTGGCCGCCAATTGCCGAGCTACGATCTGTTCCTGATTTTCATCGGCCCCGCGGTGTTGCTGGCACTGCATTTCGGCCTGGCGCGCACGCGCTTCGGCCGGCTGGTGCGGGCGGCGACGCAGGATCGCGAAATGGTCGGCGCGCTCGGCGTCAATCAGGCGCTGCTGTTTACTGCCGTGTTCGCGCTCGGCGCCGCGCTCGCCGGTTTCGGCGGCGCGCTGCAGGTGGCGCGCGAGCCGGCCAATCTCGCCACCGACTTGACCGCGATCAGCGACGCCTTTGTGGTGGTGGTGGTCGGCGGCATGGGCTCGATCCCCGGCGCCTATCTCGCCGCCGTCATCATCGCCGAGGTCAAAGCCATTTGTATTGGCATCGGCGTGGTCGATTTCGGCTTCATCAGCGTGAATTTCTCCAAGCTCACGCTGGTTGCCGAATTCCTGGTCATGGCGGCGGTGCTGATCGCGCGCCCCTACGGCCTGCTCGGCCGCGCGCAAGCGGCGGTGCGCTCGCTCGCCGAGCCGGAATATCCGATCCGCCCGGCGACGCCGGCGCTGAAGGCGCTTGGCGCAATGGTGCTGGCGCTGCTGCTCTGCCTGCCGCTCTTGGCGCAGAGCTCGCCCTACCTGCTGATCCTCGGCATCGACGTGCTGATCGCGGTGATCTTTGCCACCTCGCTGCATTTCATCGCCGGCCCCGGCGGCATGCATTCGTTCGGCCATGCCGCTTATTTCGGTCTCGGCGCCTATGGCGCGGCATTGCTGGTGAAATGGCTGGCCGTGCCGATGGGATTGGCGCTGGTGGCCGCGCCATTGGTGGCGCTCGCCGGCGCGCTGCTGTTCGGCTGGTTCGCGGTGCGGCTGTCCGGCGTCTACCTCGCCATGCTGACATTGGCCTTCGCGCAGATCGTGTGGGCGACCGTGTTCCAGTGGGAGGAATTGACCGGCGGCTCCAATGGCGTGATCGGCGTGTGGCCGCCGCCGCCGTTCGACAAGTCTTGGGTCTATTTTCTGCTCACGCTGGCGCTGGCGGTCGCCGCCGTGCTGCTGCTGCGGCGCTTTCTGTTCGCGCCGTTCGGTTACGCCATGCGCGCCGGGCGCGATTCCGCGCTGCGCGCCGAGGCCATCGGCATCGACGTCAAGCGCGTGCACTGGCTCGGCTTCGCCATCGCCGGCGCCGTCGGCGGCGTGGCCGGCGGGCTGTTCGCCTTCGCCAAGGGCTCGATCTCGCCGGAGACAATCCATGTCGGCCGCTCGATCGACGGCCTGGTGATGGTGCTGCTCGGCGGCATCCAGACGCTGAGCGGGCCGATCGTCGGCGCCTCCGTGTTCGCCACCTTGCAGGATACGGTGATGCGGCAGACCGAATATTGGCGCGCGCTGCTGGGCGCCATCATCCTGCTGTTGGTGCTGGCGTTTCCAAGCGGCCTCGTCGGCGGCGTCGCGGCGCTCTGGCGCAAACGCGAGGCCAAGCCATGAGCGTGCTCGAGGTCCGCGCGCTGTCCAAGGCCTTCGGCGGGGTGCGCGCCGTCAGCGAGGTCAGCTTCGCGGTTGGCGAGGGCGAGTTCCTCGCCATGATCGGGCCGAACGGCGCCGGCAAGACCACCTGCTTCAACATCGTCAACGGCCAGCTCGCGCCCGATTCCGGCGAGATTCTGCTGGCGGGCGAAAACATCGCCGGGCTTGAGCCGCGCGCCATCTGGCGGCGCGGGGTGGGGCGCACCTTCCAGGTCGCCGCCACCTTCGGCTCGATGACGGTCGCCGAGAACGTGCAGATGGCGCTGATCTCGCACGCGGGCGACATCCACCGGCTGTGGAAACCGGCCGCCGCGCTGCACCGCGCGCGCGCGCTCGATCTGCTGGCGCAGGTCGGCATGGTTGAGGCCGCCGACCGGCCGAGCCGCGAGCTCGCCTATGGCGACGTCAAGCGCGTCGAGCTCGCCATCGCGCTCGCCAACGAACCGCGCCTCTTGCTGATGGACGAGCCGACGGCCGGCATGGCCGCGCGCGAACGCCATGAGCTGATCGCCTTGGTCAAGCGGCTGGTGGTCGAGCGCAGAATTTCGGTGCTGTTCACCGAGCATTCGATGGACGTGGTGTTCGCCTTCGCCGACCGCATCATCGTGCTGGCGCGCGGCCGGCTGATCGCCGACGGCGCCGCCGCCGCGATCCGCGACAATGCGCAGGTACGCGAGGTCTATTTCGGCACCGGCAAGACATTCGCGCCGCATGGAGCCGCGCCATGAGCGAAGCCATGCTGACCGTGGAAAACCTCAGCGCCTGGTACGGCGCGGCGCGCATTCTTTACGATCTCTCTTTCGCGGTCGGCCGCGGCGAAGTGGTGGCGCTGATGGGCCGCAACGGCGCCGGCAAATCCACCACGCTGAAGGCGATCATGGGCCTGATCGCCGAACGGCAAGGCAGCGTGCGTTTCAACGGCGAGGACATCTCGAAGCTGCAAGCCGTTCGAGATCGCGCGGCGCGGCCTCGGCTATACGCCCGAGGACCGCCGCATCTTTTCCGATTTGACGGTCATGGAAAATCTCGACATCGGCCGCCAGAACGAGCGGCGCTTCGCCGACGGTGCGCCGGCGCCGGCCTGGACGCCGGAAAAACTGTTCGCGCTGTTCCCCAATCTTGCCGACATGCCGGACCGGCTGGGCGACCGCATGAGCGGCGGCGAGCAGCAGATGCTCACGGTGGCGCGCACGCTGATGGGCAATCCGCTCTTGGTGCTGCTCGACGAGCCCTCGGAAGGCGTGGCGCCCTTGATCGTGGAGCAGATGGCCGCGACCATCGTCGAACTGAAAAAAGACGGGCTGGCGATCCTGCTTTCCGAGCAGAACATCCATTTCGCCCGCCTGGTGTCCGACCGCGTCTATGTGCTCGAGAAGGGCCAGATCCGCTGGCAGGGCACGATGGCACAACTCACCGACAACCTGGAAGTGCAAAGAGCCTATTTGACGGTGTAGCCGGTTCGGGGCCGGAAAACCTGCATTTTAGGGCATAGCCAAAGGTGGGTCTTTCGCCGCGGCGCGATACCGGTCATGATTGCAACCGGGGGTATTGTTGTTGCGCTCGGCTATTGCGAAGCTGACAAGCGATGGGGCGTAAAGAAACGGACAGCGCGACGCCCGCGGCAATTGCCGCCGCGCCCGCACATTACGCGCTCGACGAGCAGGTCGGATTTCTGTTGCGCGTCGCCCTGCAGCGCCACACCGCGCTCTTCACGGCGCGCATGAGCGAGGGATTGACGCAGACCCAGTTCGCCGCGCTCGCCAAGCTGCACGAAGTCGGCGCCTGCTCGCAGAACCAGCTCGGCCGGCTGATCTATCTCGACGCCGCCACCATCAAGGGCGTGGTCGATCGCCTGCGCGCGCACGGCTTCGTCACGGCGCTCAACGATCCGAAGGACCGCCGCCGCCGCGCGGTGGCGCTGACCGAGCGCGGCCGTGAGGTGACCGAAGCGGCCATGCTGGTCGCCGCCGGGATCACCGCCGCTACGCTCACGCCGCTGACGGCGGAGGAGCGGCAGCAGGTGGTGAAGCTGTTGAAGAAGCTGGGCTGAGTATCACCACAACCCCTTCAACCGCCCGCCGTCCATGTTGAGCGAGACGCCGGTGATGTAGCTCGCGCGTTCCGAACAGAGGAACACGGTGGCATTGGCGAGCTCTTGCGGTTTGCCCATGCGGCCAAGCGCGTTCTTCTTGGCGGCGATCTTGCGCGCTTCCTCCTCGGTCTTGACGCCGAATTCCTTCTTCATGCCCTCGGTATTGCGGTCCCACATCGGGGTCGCGACCCAGCCGGGGCAGATCGCGTTGACCAGCACGTTGTCCGCGCCGAATTCGGTCGACAGCGATTTGGTCAGGTTGAGCAGCGCCGAATTGGTCATGCCGCTGCCGAACATATACGGATCCGGCTCCTTGCCGGCGCCGCCGATGGTGTTGACGATGCGACCCCATTTCTGCGCCTGCATCATCGGATAGACGGCGCGAATGGCGCGCAGGAAACCGAACAGCTTGGTTTCGAGCTGCACCTTCATCTCGTCGTCGCGGATGGCGGCGAAACGGCCGGAATACATCTGCCCGGCATTGTTGACCAGGATGTCGACGCCGCCGAGCTTGTCTTTCGCGGTATCGACCATTTTCGCGATGTCGGCTTCCTTCGTCATGTCGGCGGCGACCGCATGCACCTCGCCGCCGGTGCGCTTGGCGAGTTCGTCGCGCGCCTGCATGAGCTTTTCCTCGTTGCGGCCCGAGATCAGCACGCGCACGCCTTCTTCGAGCAACTGGCGCGCCGTCTCGAAACCGATGCCGCTCGAGCCGCCGGTGACGATGGCGCGGCGGCCCTTGATCCCCAAATCCATGCCCATTCCTCCCGTCGGCTTGACGCTTATTGCTGCACCATAGAGTATCTTCAATTCCAGCGAAGAGGGAACGCCATGGGGATCATCGAACGCGAGAAGTTGCGCGCCTTCACGGTCGGGCAAGCCACCGTCACCCGCGTCGAGGAAACCAATTTTCCCTGTTATCCGCTGCGCGACATCTTCCCGGAATTTACCGACGCGCATATGGCCGAGCACAAGAGCTGGCTGGCGCCGCATCACTACGACGCCGACAAGGGCCTGATCACCCTGAGCGTGCATAGCTGGCTCTTGCAGGTCGGCGGCAAGAAAATCCTGATCGATAGTTGCTGCGGCAACAACAAGCTCAAGCCGGGCCGGCCGTGGTGGAACATGCTCAACGTCAATTATCTCGAGCGGCTGGCCGCCGCCGGCGCGCGGCCCGACGAGATCGATCTGGTGATGTGCACCCACCTGCATCACGATCACGTCGGCTGGAACACGCAACAGCGCGACGGCAAATGGGTGCCGACTTTCCCGAACGCCCGCTACGTCTTCTCCAAGCCCGACGTCGATTATTTCGCCAAACTCGACGCCGATCCGAAGGAAGGTCCGGCCGAGCTCGGCACCTTCCGCGAATGCGTGGTGCCGATCCTCGAATACGGCAAGGCCGATCTGGTCAGCGGCGGGCCTTATCGGCTCAACGACTTCATCGAGATCGATGCGGCGCCCGGCCATTCGCCCGGCCACGTCTTCTTCAAGCTTGAAAGCAAAGGTGAACGCGCCGCCTTCATCGGCGACGTCTGGCACCATCTGCTGCAGGTCTATTATCCCGATTGGAATTTCCCGAAGAACTCGGATGCGGCGCAGGCGCGCGTTTCCCGGCGCAAGGTGCTCGACTATTGCGCCGCGAGCGGCGCGCTGGTTTTTCCGGGCCACGTCGGCGCGCCGTTCGCCGGCCGGGTGGAAGCCGCCGCTAGCGGATACCGGCCGAATTTTTGAGCCGACACTCGCTCCCTCAGGTTGAGGCTTGCCAAGCTGCACGCACGCCACCAAGATGCGCGGCGCGGGCGGTCCCGCAGAGAGCCGCTCGAAACCCAAGGGGGGACAATCATGACCGAATACACGCGCCGCGGCGTGCTGGCGGGCGCCGCCAGCGCAACCGCCGCCACCATGCTCACGCCGTTTGCGGCCTCTTCGCCGGCTTTCGCCGCAGCACCGCCGGCCGGCAAACAGGCGCCCGGCTTTTATCGCTACAAGGTCGGCAGCTTCGAGATCAGCGCGGTTACCGACGGAGCGGCCACGTTCCCGCTGCCGGAAAAGTTCGTGCAGAATCATCCCAAGGCCGAAGTCGAAACCGCGCTCGCGGCCGCCTACCAGCCGGCCGGCACCGTGACGGTTCCGTTCACGCCGATCGTCGTCAACACCGGCTCCAAGCTTGTGGTCGTCGACACCGGCTACGGTCCCGAAATGCACGTCAAGACCAAGGGCAGGGTCGGACAGTTTCCCGCCAATCTCGCCGCCGCCGGCATCGATCCGAAGGCGGTCGACACCGTCATCATCTCGCACATGCATCTCGACCACGTCTCCGGGCTCAGGACGCCGGAAGGCGGCCTCGCGTTCCCGAACGCGGAGATCATGGTGCCGACGACCGACTGGGCCTACTGGATGAGCGACGCCGAGATGGGCAAGCTGCCGGAAGGCTACACCAAGTCGGTCTACCCGGGCATTCGCAAGGTGTTCGCCGGGCTCGAAAAGAAGGTGACGAAATACGACTGGGGCAAGGAGATTGTCCCCGGCATCACGTCGATCTCGACGCCCGGCCACACGCCCGGCCACACCTCGTTCGTGGTCGCCTCCGGATCGGCCAAGGTTCTCGTGCAATCGGACGTCACCAACATCCCGCATCTGTTCCTGCAGCATCCGACTTGGCAGGTGATGTACGATGTCGACCCGCTCATGGCCGCCGATACGCGCAAGAAGTTCTACGACATGGCCGCGGCCGAAAAAGCCTTGGTGCAAGGCTTCCACTTTCCGTTCCCCTCGGCCGGCCATGTCGAGAAGGTCGGCACGGAATACCGGCTGGTGCCGGTGGCGTGGAACCCGGTCATCTGAACGGCATTGCTCGCCGCCGACGGAACGCGATCTTCGTTGCGGCGTTTGATCCCAAGCTGAGCCCCGGCACGCGCGCCGGGGCTTTGCGTTGCAGCGTCTTCAGCCGCCGCGGCGAGACCGGCAGTGGCGTCAATGCGCCGGAATTGCCAATGCCCGCTTCATCCCCGGCGATTATCCATATCGTCGGAAATCGACATGCCCATCGCCAGAAAGGGGATGGCGCTTGCGAGCGATATAATGGCGCCCGTCTCCAAGGTGATTGGCGACATGCGGCCGATGATGTTGAAATAATGCATCACTGCGTCCAGATCGACAAAAACGGCAACGACGGCAGTGACGATGAAAAGAGCGCCGAATGCGACGGATCGGCGGCTGAACTCGCCGCGCGTGGGGAAGGCGTCTTTCTGCTGGGGTTTCCGTTGGGTGTTCATTGCGCGACCTCTCTTCGGTCGCCGCCCTTGCTCGCAAGAATACACCAAGCGGAAAAAAGATGCATCCATAAATCAGCGCGCGGTCATCAGCGTTTTGAGCCGCTGCGGCGTGACCGGCAATCGCGTCACCGCGCCGGGAACGCCGATGGCGTCGTCGATGGCCGACGCGATTGCCGCGCCGACCGGATTGGCGCCGCCTTCGCCGGCGCCTTTCAGGCCGAGCGGATTGAGCGGGCTCGGCGCATCCTCGGTGACCAGAATGGAAAGCGCGGGGATTTCGCGCGCCGTCGGCATCAGGTAGTCGGCGAAGCTGACGCAGAGCGGCTCGCCGTTGTCGTCGTAGAGAAATTCCTCCAGCAGCGCGCCGCCGATGCCCTGCGCCAGACCGCCGGCGATCTGGCCCTCGACCAGTCTCGGGTTGACCGCGCGGCCGACGTCGTAGGCGATCGCATAGCGCTCGATGGTGACGCCGCCGGTGTCGGCGTCGACGCGCACGGCGGCGATGTGCACGCCGTAGGGATAGACCATGTGCGTCGACTCGAAAGTCGCCTCGGCGGCGAGCGAGGTGGGGTGCTCGCGCGCGAGTTCCGCGAGCGTTAGAACAGGCCCGGAGCCGAAGTCGCCGACGAAGAATTTGCTCGCCGACGATATCGAGCACATCTGCGTTGCTCTGCATGAGACCTGCGGCCACCTCCAGCAGTTCGGCGCGCAATTTGGTCGCCGCCAGCCGGGTGGCTTCCCCGCACATCACCGTCACGCGCGAGGCAAAGGCGCCCATGCCCTTCTCGATGCGCTCGGTCTGCCCGTGGATGACCTTGATATTGTTGTAGTTTACGCCGAGCGCGTCGGCGGCAATTTGCGCGATCGCCGTTTCCACGCCTTGCCCGAGCGAGGCGACGCCGGTGACGATCTCGACCGAACCATTTGATTTTATTTCGATTTTGACGGTGTCGAACGGCCCCAATCCGCTCTTTTCCACGAACATCGCGACGCCGGCGCCGACCTTTTCGCCGGCCGCGCGGCGCTGGCGCAGCGCGTCCTGCAAGCTGTCCCAGCCAGCCAATTTGAGAGCTTTATCAAGGAGAAGGGCGTAGTCGCCGGAGTCGTAGACGATGTGCGTGCCGAGCGTGTCGAGCCCAAGCGCGTAGGGCATCGCGCGCTTGCCGATCAGATTGCGGCGCCGGATGTCGACTTTATCCGCGCCGACTTTCTCGCCGATGGCATCGAGTAACCTCTCGCGAACAAAGGAGGATTCGTAACGGCCCGGCGCGCGATAGGTGCCGCAGGGCGTCTTGTTGGTAAGGCGGATGTGGCCGGCGGCGCGATAGGCCGGCACGACGATAGGGCCCCGGCAGCATGGCGGCGGCGAGATCGGGCACGGTGGCGGCATGCGTGCGCATGTAAGCGCCGTTGTCGTGGAAAAATTCATCATCGATTGCAAGGATATGGCCGTCCCTGTCGATGGCCGCGCGCACCTTGTGGTGCTGCTCGCGCGAGTGATTGGCCGCGATCAGATGCTCGCGCCGGTCCTCGATCCATTTGATCGGACGGCGGAATTTCAGCGCGGCCGCGCAGACCAGCACGTCTTCCGGATAAATTTCGCCGCGGATGCCGAAGCCGCCACCGACATGGCCCTCGTAGAGCTGGACGGATTTGGCTGTGCGGCCAAGCATTTGCGCCAGCGTGTCGCGATTCCAGTGCGGCACCTTGGCGGCGCCGTGCAGTTCCAGAACGTCGCGCGCTCGGTCGTAGCGCGCGATGGCGCCGCGCGTTTCCAGCGGCACGCCGGAGTGGCGGCCGATCGAAAGCTCAAGCGAAACAATGGCGTGCGCAGCGCGGAAGGCGGCATCGACGTCGCCATAGGATTTTTGCAGGATTGACGCCTCGGTGCTCAATGCGGCGCCGTCATGCTCGTAGACGCCCGGTTGCTCGGCCGCGAGCAGCGTTGCTCGGCGCTGTTCAATGTCGAGCTACGACCAGTTCGGCGGCGTCTTCGGAGAGATATGCGTTCTCCGCAAAGACCACCGCGACCGGCTCGCCGACATAACGCACCACTTCCTTCGCCAGCACCGGCTGGCGGTAGGGCTCGAGCGCCTTGAGCCCGGTGAGGCGAAACGGAATCGGCGGAATGTGCGCAACGTCGGCGTAAGTCCACACCGCGTGCACGCCGGGCAACTTGAGCGCGGCCATGGCGTCGATCGATCTAATTTTCCCGTGCGCGACGGGTGAGCGCACCACGCGCATCACCCATTGCCCGGCAAATGAAATGTCGGCGGCGAAGCGGCCTTGGCCGGTGAGCAGCGGCCGGTCTTCCAGACGCGGAACGGAGCGGCCGACGAAGTTGGCCGGGCCGGTCATTTGCCGCGCATCTCCCTCGCCGCCGCCCGCACGGCCTTGACGATGTTCTGGTAGCCGGTGCAGCGGCAGAGATTGGACGATAATACGTCGAGCAAATCGTCGTCGCTGATGTCGGGTTCGCGCTCGAGCACGCCGACCGCCAGCATCAGGAAGCCCGGCGTGCAGAAGCCACATTGCAGGCCGTGATGGTCCATGAAGGCCTGCTGCATCACATGCAGCGTGTCGCCTGTGGCGAGGCCTTCCACGGTGCGGATTTTCTTGCCCACCGCCTGCACGGCGAACATCAGGCAGGAACGCACCGGCTCGCCGTCCACGATCACGGTGCAGGCGCCGCAGATGCCGTGCTCGCAGCCGATATGGGTGCCGGTCTGCCCGCAATCCTCGCGGATCGCATCCGCCAATGTGCGCCGCGGCTCGACGGCAATCGCATGCGCGCGGCCGTTGATGGTCAGCGTGATATTGCTCTTGTGGGTCATTTAGACCCCCTCACTGACCCTCCCCCGCAAGCGGGGGAGGGGTAAGACGAAGCGCGTAGCGCGGCGCGGATGCGTTGCGGCGTCGCCGGTATCTCGTCGATCGCAACGCCGAAGGGCGAGAGCGCGTCATTGATGGCGTTGATCACCGCCGCCGGCGCACCGATAGTGCCGCCTTCGCCCAGGCCCTTGGCCTTGGTGATCGATTGCGTGCTCGGCGTTTCCCTATGCAGCAGCTCGATTTCCGGAATCTCGCGCGCGGTCGGCGGCATGTAGTCGGCGAGATTGGCGGTGAGAATGCCGCCGCTCTCGTCGTAGACGATCTCTTCCAAGAGCGCGTTGCCGATGCCCTGCGCCACGCCGCCATGCACCTGGCCCTCGGCGATCATCGGGTTGATGATGCGGCCGGCGTCTTCCGCCACGAGGTATTTCTCGATTGTGGTGCGGCCGGTCTCAACGTCCACCTCGACGATGGCGACGTGGCAGGCGTTAGAGAAAGTGCCGGGCGGATCGTAAGTGCCGGTCTCGGTCAGCCCCGGCTCGATCTCGCCGTTGAAACGGTGAGTCTGCGTATAGGCCTCGCGCGCCAGTTTCGCGATCGTGATCGAGCGGTCGGTGCCGGCCACCTTGGCCGCGCCGTTTTCCAAGACGATATCGCCGGGCGCCGCTTCCAGCAGGTGGCTGGCGATCTTGATCAGTTTGGCGCGCACTTTCTGCGCGGCAATTAGCGTGGCGCCGCCGGAAATCACCAATGACCGGCTGGCAAAGGTGCCCCAGCCATAAGGCGCGCGGTCGGTGTCGCCATGCACGACCTTGATGACATCGGGGGTGACGCCGATCTCGTCGGCGATGATCTGCGCCAACGTGGTGCGCAGGCCTTGCCCGTGCGGCGAGGAGCCGATGCGCGCCTCGACGAAACCGGACGGGTCGACGGTGAGGATGACCGTTTCCCAGCCGGGCGTGATCTCCATGCCGCGCGCGGCAAAGGCCGGGCTGCCGTAGCCGGTGCGCTCGGAAAAGGTCGCAAAACCGATGCCGAGATGACGGCCCTTGGCGCGTTCCTGTTTTTGCCGCGCGGCGGAACGCCGGCACGTCGATGGCCGCGACCGCCATCTCCAGCGTCTCTTGGTAGCTCGCCTCGTCGTACACGAGGCCCATCGCCGAGGTGTAGGGGAATTTGTCGATCAGGTTGCGGCGGCGAATGTCGATCGGATCGATGGCGAAAGCGGCCGCCGCCTTGTCCATCAGCCGTTCGAGCGCGAAGGTGATCACCGGCCGCGACACGCCGCGATAGGGCGCCATGGTGCAGGTGTTGGTGAGCACGCCGCGCGCGCGGCAATCGTAATGGCGGAAGTCGTAGGGGCCCGGCAGCTCCGCCATCGCCATCAGCGGCTCGACGCCGCAGGTGGTGGGGAAGCAGGAATAGGCGCCGACATTGGCGATGACGTCGGCCTTGAGCGCGATCAATCTCGCGTCATTGTCGAAGGCGCCGGCAAGCGCGATGGCCTGGTCGCGGCTGTGAAATGAAGCGATCAGGTTCTCGCGCCGGTCCTCGCTCCAGGCCACCGTGCTCTTGAGTTTGCGCGCCAGCCATACCAGCACGACATATTCGGCGGCGAGCGACATCTTCTGCCCGAAGCCGCCGCCGACGTCGGGCGCGATCACGCGCAGATCGCTCTCCGGCATGCCGAGCAGGTCGGCGATGGCGGTGCGCGTGAGATGCGGCATCTGGGTGGTGCAGGTCAGCGTCACGCGGCCGGTCGACGCGTCATAGGCGGCATGGCCGGCGCGCGCCTCCATCGGCGTCGCGTTCTGCCGGCGCGAGCGCGCCTCGACGCTGACCAGCTTGTGCGCGCCGGCCCAGACTTTGTCGAAATCGGCGGATTTGAACTGGCCCTCGAGTATGACGTTGCCGGGTGCCGCGTCGTGCACTTGCCGCGCGCCCGGCGCGAGCGCGGAGAGCATGTCGACTACCGGCATTACCGGCGCGAGCAACAGCTCGACCTGATCCGCGATGTCCTCTGCGTCTTCCTTGCTCGCGGCCACCACGGCGGCGACCGGTTCGCCGACAAAGCGCACCTGACGCCGTCGGCGAGCACGGGTTGGGCGACCGGCTTGTAATTGAACTTGTGCAGCATCGGCGTGATTTTCTTCACGCCGTCGAGATCGGCGGCGGTGATCACGCGCGCGCCGTCCGGCACAACGATCTTCTCGATTTTTCCCGCCGCTAGCGGGCTACGCACGAAGCGCACCCAATGCGCCGCCGGCAAATCGGCGGTGAAGCGGCCTTGCCCGGTGATCAGCGCTGGATCTTCGACGCGCCTGATGGCGCGGCCGACCCATTTCAAGCCCGAGCCTTTGGTGTGCGCGTGTCATGCGGCGGCCTGTTCGAGCGCGCGGCGCACCATGGCGCGCACCAGATCGCGCCGGTATTCGGCATTGGTCTGGTGATCTTCCAGCGGCTCGATCGCGGCGGCGGCTGCTTGCGCCGCGGCGCGGAACGCGGCATCGCCCGGCGCTTGCCCGTTGAGCGCGGCCTCGGCTTCTTGAATGCGGCGCGGACGCGCCTCGGCGCCGCCGACGCCGACGCGGGCTTCGGCAATTTTTCCGGCTTGCAGTCGATAGCTGACGAGCGACGCAGCGAGCGCAAAATCGCCGGCACGGCGGTTGAATTCGCTGAAGCCAAATTTAGCGTCAGGGGCGAGCAGGGCCAGCCGTACCTCGGCGAGCAATTCGTCCTCGGCCAGCGCGGTCGCCATGATGCCGGCGAAGAAATCTTTCGCCGCGATCAAACGCTCGCCGCGCGTGCTTTTCGCAACCATCGTTGCGTCGAGCGTGGCGGCGGCGAGGCACCATTCCGAGGCCGGATCGGCGTGCGCCAGGCTGCCGCAGAAGGTGCCGCGCAGGCGGATCGGATAATGCGCGATATGGCGCACCACATTCGTGAGCAGTTTGCCGAGCGGATTGTCGACCACCGTTTTGTGGAACGCGGCATGACGCACGCAGGCGCCGATGGAGAGGACTTTTCCGTCGCTGGCGATCTTATCGAGTCCGGCGACCTCGTTGATGTCGACGAGATGCGCGGGCTTGGCCAGCCGGAACGCCATGATCGGAACGAGGCTCTGCCCGCCCGCCAGCACGCGGCCGTCCCGGGCTGCGACCTCGGCCAAAATCTTGAGCGCCTCGTCGAGCGTGCGCGGCACGTGGCGGATGAATGGCGCTGGCTTCATGCGGCGGACGGCCCGGCGTTCCGAGGGCTAAATATTTGGCCGCAAACGTTAAACTCCGGACCCGGATTGTCAAACGCCGCCCGCTGCGCTTGCGGCCCGTGAACCTTTTTCGGCGCCGCGCGACCCATGGCTATCGCAACCTATTACCCAGGAGAGAGCCATGTCCCGCAAGATCATCCTCAGCCTCGCCGCCGTCGCCACGCTTGCCGGCGCGGCCCTCATGTCGAGCAATGCCGATGCCATGATGCACAGCAGCGGCCGCTCGGGCGCCCGCACGATGGGCCCGGTCAGCCACGTCGGCCGCATCGACCGCATCGACCACCGCATTGGCCATTGGCGCTTCCACGAGCACCGCCACTTCGTGCGCTGGCACAACCACATCTGGGTGCGCCCGGTCGGTTACGTCGAAGGCGTCGCGACCGTGCAGCCCGGTCCCTGCACCTGCCTGACCAAGAACTACACGCCGGAAGGCATGGTCGTGTTCCAGGACCTGTGCACCAAGGAAATGGCGAGCGCGCCGGTGGACGGCAGCTCCGATCAGGCGCAAGCCGAACAGGCCCCCGTGAGCTACGCTGGCAAGACCTATCAGGACTACCTGAAGGCCAACCCGCAAGCCGCGCCGGCCGAGACGAAGAAGAACTAAGCCCGCCGAACGTCAACGCGACACAGCCGCCCCGCTGGAATATGCGGGGCGGCCTTTGCGTCGCGCGCGCGGCACAGGGCGGGTGAAATGGCCGATCAAACACGATAGACTGGCATCATAAGAAATCCGGGGAGGCAATAATGAGCGTGGTGTTCATCGGGCTCGGCATATACGCGGGGATTTGGCTCGTTATCCTCGTCGGGTCGCAGTTCTTCGGTCCGCGATAAAATAAGCCCGGAAACCGGCCGGCGTTGGCTCAAGTCCCCACCTTCAATTCCGCCACCAGCGCGCGTAGCGCGGCGACAGTCGACAGCGGCACGATGCGGCCGGTGCGCGGATTTTCCGACGGCACGCCCTCGATGGTCATGGAAAAGCGCGCAACATCGGCGTCGACCTCGATGCGGTGCGTGTTGCGCGTGAGCGCGGGGTCGGCCCAGATTTCCAGTCGCGTGCGGTCGGGGCCGATGCCGGCGAGGCTGAGCGCCGCCGCCACGTTGACGTTGGCGGGAAAGCCGCGCGCACCCTCGCGCGCCGAACCGTCGAATACCTTCAGCGGTGCTGTGAGGTTGGCGACCGAGATTTTATGCTCGACCAGATAGGGCGCGCCTTCCAGGCCGCCGGGCGGTTTGCGCGTGATCATCTTGACGGAACGGATGTCGCCTTCGGCAGCGGCGCGCACGGCGTCGAGACCGATGAGCGCGCCGGTCGGCGGCAATATGCGCGCGCCTTTTTGTTTGGCGCGTTCGACCAGATCCCAGTTCTCCAACAATTGGGCGATCGACAGCGGCATGAAGATGCGACCCTTGTCGATGGCCGAAAGCGCGACTGCGCGGAACAGGGCAGGCGGCAGGCACTCCACCACCACGTCGCAATCGTCGGCGAGCGCGGTCGCCGGCTTGATCGCGATCGTGCCGAGCTGCGGCAATGCGCGGCGCGCTTTGCCTTCGTCGCGCACGGCGACGGCGGCGAGCGTGAGGCCCGGCACGCCGGCGATCAGCCGCTTTGCCACTTCCAGCCCGACCGCGCCGAGCCCGGCCAATCCGACGCGCAAGGGTGGTTTGTTGGGCATCAGCGCCACTCGTCCAAACGGTAGCCGTCCGCAGTAAAGCGATAATCCAGACCGGCGGTTTCGATGCGCTCGCTCGGCCCGGCAGTAATGCCCCAATGATCGAGCCGGCCCGGCAGCCAGCGCCATTGCTCCGGCGTCTTGGCGCGGTGACTTGCGTCGATTTGCTGCATCTCGGCGGTCAATTCCAGCGGTATGTCCTCGGGCCCGAGAAAATAGCAGAACACGTTGTTGCCGGGCCCGTGCCGACCGGGCCCCCATTCGATGGCGCGGCCATCGTCGCGCATGCGGCCGGCCCCGCGCATCACCGAATCGAGGTCGGGCATTTCGAAAGCAATATGATTGAGCGTCGCCCCGCCGGTGAAGCCGAGCACCATGCTGTGATGATCGGAATTGCAGGAGAGGAAACGTAGCCGCGCGGTAGTGTCGGTGAGCGTGAAGCCGAGCGCGTCGCAGTAGCAGGCCAGTGTGGCGTCGCTGTCGCCGCAATTGACGTTGACGTGGGAAAGCTTGCGCGGGCGGTCGGGCTTGTCGGCGCCGTCGGCGTGGTCTTTAACACCGCAGACGATCGCGATGTTGCGGCCTTCCGGGTCCTTGAAGCCGAAGCCGTAGGCGCCGTGCGGCTGGCGCAAGGTTGCGGGCGGATCGACAGTCTTGAGGCCATGGGCGAGAACCTGCGCGTGCAGCGCGTCGACCGCGTCGTGGTCGGCGGCATCGAGTACCATGCGGAGCAATTCCGGCTGCGCGCTATGGCGGATGGTCAGAATGTGGTGGAAGGCGCCGGTCGCCCGCAAATAATGCACGCCGGCGCTTTCGCCGACAGGCGCGAGGTTCCACACTTCGGTGAAAAACCGCAGCGCTCTGTCGGGGTCGGAAAATCCGAGATCGACGCTGCGCAGCGCGCGCGCTCTTGCTTTGTTCATGCGGAGCCGCCGGGAAGGATACCGCCATCGATGGCGCGAGCATGGCCGCGGAATTCGGCGATCACGGTGCCATCTTCGCGCTTCACCGCCACGTCGTAAATGCCGGAGCGTCCGGCGCGCTGGCGCTCGACCGCATGGGCGGTGAGCCGGTCGCCGCGCTGCGCGGGCTTGAGATAGCTGATGCTGCAATGCTGCGCCACCATGCGCCGATTGCGCGAGTTGGACGCGTAGCCGAAGGCGGTATCAGCCAAAAGATAAATGAACCCGCCGTGGCAGGTGCTGTGCCAGTTGACCATGGTCGCGGTCACCGCCATGCCGAGCACCGCGTGGCCGGGCTCGATCGAGATGAGCTTTATCCCGAGTCCGCGACTTGTGGCGTCGGCCGCCCATATGGCGTCGGCGCAGGTGCGCGCAAGCATGGCAGCGTCCATCAGTTATTTCCTTTGCGGCCGGTGAAGTTCGGTTTGCGCTTTTCCATGAAGGCGCGCACGCCCTCGGCATAGTCGGGGTTGAGGCTGGCCGCGCGTTGCAGGTCGCGCTCGAGATCGAGCTGGGCATCAAGAGTATTGGTGGCGGAGGCATTGAGCGCGCGCTTGATCAGCGCTAGGCCCTGCGTCGGTGCCGAGGCGAAGTGCTCGCACAATTTCTGCGCCTCGGCGGCGAGCGACGCGTCGTCGACGCATTTCCAGATCAGGCCCCAGTCTTCGGCTTTTTCCGCCGGCAGCGGCTCGGCCAAGAGCGCCAAGCCGCGGGCACGAGCGTCGCCGACAAGGCGCGGCAGGAACCAGCTGCCGCCCGAATCCGGGACCAGCCCGACGCGGGCGAAAGCCTGCACGAAGCTCGCCGAGCGGCCGGCGAGCACGATATCGCAGGCGAGCGCTATGCTGCAGCCGGCGCCGGCGGCGATGCCGTTCACCGCGGCGACGACGGGAAAGGGAAGGCTGCGCAATTTGCGCACCAGCGGATTGTAATGCGTCTCCTGCGTGGCGCCGAGCACGACGGTTTCGCCCGGCTTGGCGAGCCGGTCGGCAAGGTCTTGCCCGGCACAGAAGCCGCGGCCCGCGCCGGTGATCAGAAGCGCGCGGCAACTTGCGTCGGCTTGCGCTTCGTCGATTGCCGCCCGCAGCGCCAGCAGCATCGCCTCGTTGAAGGCGTTGAGTCGGTCCGGCCGGTTGAGGGTGACGACACGATAGCCGGCGCGCTGCTCGACGAGGATGGATGGGTCGCTCATGACTTTAGAAACTTATCCATCTCGCCGACTTCTTTCTTGTCTTCCTCAAAATCTTTGGCGATGCGCTCATAAAGCCGCGCCGCGGCGTCGAGCATGGCGTGCTCGGGGTGGTCATTGCCGACGAAATCGGAAATCTCTTCCAGCTCGGCCACCCAGCGATAGGCTTTGGAATACATCGCCGGCACCTGCCGCGTCAGATAGCCGAGCAGGTCGGGCCGGCTTTCGGCCAGTTCCGCTTGCAGCGCCTCAGCCGAGCCGCCGCGGGTGGCGGCCAGCATCATGGCGGCGCCCAGTGCGGTGAAGCCCTTGGTGATGCCGGCATAGGACATCTTCAGCGCGGAAGCGGCGGTGAGCGGACCCTCCAGCGCACGCACGATCAGCCCGTAGTCGTTGAGCCGGGCGAAATCCGCCGCGTGCGGGCCGGCGGCGTAGAACTTGGTGTTGGTCGTGCCCGGCTTCGGCGGCGGACCGATGATACCGGCGCCAACGAAGGGACAGCCGGTTGCACCGACCACGTTAGCGATTTCGAGCATGGTGCGCGGGCTGACCGCGTTGCATTCCACGTAAGCGGGTTTCTTGTTGGCGGCGGTGAGCACGCCGGCAAGGCGTTTTGCCAAGCCAAGCGCGTCGCCCGGCGGCACGATCGAGAGCAGGAAATCGCTTTCCGTCAATTGCGCATCGGCCACCGCGATCATGCCGGCCGCGGCCGCGCGGATCGCGCTCGCCTCGCTGCGGCCGGCGAGCGAGGTGAGCACTTTCACCTTGTTTTCGGTCAGGCGGGCGCCGACGCCTGAGCCCATATTGCCGGGCGCGATGATGGCGACGGTAGGGGGCATGCTTTGTCTCCGGTGGTCCAATTGCCTGTCTGCCGCCAGATACCACCTTGCGCAGTAGCCGACATAGAAAAACCGTGGTAGTCTGACAGCTTATTGCTTCCATGAAACAACGACGTACGTGAGTGCGACAGCCCTGCGGCTGGTCGATCTGCGCTCCGTCTATACTCACAAAGGGCAACAGTTTGGACAATAGACAAGGTCCCGCCGGCGCGGGACAAGCGACCGATGCGCGCGCTTGGACGCAGATTCTCATGCGCTATCGCGAACCCAGCAACGCGCGCAGCCTGATCGAACTCAGCATTACTTTCGCGCCCCTCGTGCTGCTCTGGGTGCTGATGTGGGCATCCTATTACCTGGGCTTCTGGTGGTTTGCATTGTTGCTCTCCGTTCCGGCCGCGGGATTCCTGGTACGGCTGTTCATGATCCAGCACGATTGCGGACACGGTGCATTCTTCCGCCATCGCCTCGCCAACGATTGGATCGGCCGCGCGCTCGGCGTGCTCACCCTGACGCCATATGACTTCTGGCGGCGCACGCATTCCATTCATCATGCGACATCGGGCAATCTGGAGCGCCGTGGCATCGGCGACGTCGATACGTTGACGGTGGACGAATATCTGGCGCTGCCGCGCTGGCGCCGCCTGATGTACCGGTTCTATCGCCACCCGGCGGTGATGTTCGGGCTGGGACCGGCCTATCTTTTCCTCCTGCGGCATCGGCTGCCGCTCGGCTTGATGCGCAGCGGCTGGCGACCTTGGGTCAGCACAATGGGCACCAACCTCGCCATTGCGACCGTCGTGGGCTTGCTGATGTGGCTGATCGGCATCGGGCCGTTCCTGCTGGTGCATGGGCCGATCATGCTGCTGGCCGCCGCCCTGGGCGTGTGGCTGTTCTACGTCCAGCATCAATTCGAGCGCACCGTATGGGCGCACGACGACACCTGGAATCTGCATGAGGCCGCGCTCTACGGCAGCTCGTATTACGTACTGCCCGGAATTCTGCGCTGGTTCACCGCCAACATCGGCGTGCACCACGTGCATCATTTGTGCAGCCGGATTCCCTATTATCGGTTGCCCAGGGTGCTGCGCGAACACCCCGAGCTGCGCGACATCGGCCGGCTCACGTTGTGGCAAAGCATCAGAAGCGTCCGCTTGGTGCTGTGGGACGAAAGCCGCAAGAAATTGATCTCGTTCCGCGAAATGCGCCGCATGCAGGCGTCGCCCCGGGCCGCCTGAGCCATGGGCTAGGCTTAAGCGGCCGGCGACGGCTCAAAGACCGGCATCGCATGGCCAATAAGCTCGAATTACTGGCCATTTCACGAAAGGGCAGCAGCCTGCTACCGGGACGGCGGTGGACCTTTTGGCGTCAATGCCGGTACATTAGTATCTCGATTGAACGGGCCAAAAAGGACCCGGGGGAGGAAATCACATGCGGAAGACTCTATTGGTCGCGGGCGTCGCTCTGATGCTCGCCGCGGGCCCGGCCATGGCCCAGCAAAAACCGATCAAGATCGGATTCATCAGCACGTTCAGCGGTCCGGTCGCTGTGATCGGCAACGACATGCGCAACAGCTTCGAGCTCGCGCTCGACCATATGGGCCACAAGATGGCCGGTCGGCCGGTCGAGGTGATCTACGAGGACGACGGCTTCAAGCCGGAGGTCGGCAAACAGAAAACCGAGAAGCTGATCGAATCCGACAAGGTCGATTTCATCGTCGGTTATATCTGGTCGAACGTGCTGCTGGCCTCGCTCAAGCCGGTGGTCGATTCGAAGACCTTCATGGTCATCGCCAATGCCGGCGCCTCGCAAGTCGCCGGCGAATTGTGTTCGCCCTACGTGTTCTCGACTTCATGGCAAAACGACCAGACGCCGGAGGCGATGGGCATGTACATGAATCAGAAGGGCGTGAAGTCGGTGTTCCTGATCGGCCCGAACTATGCCGCCGGCAAGGATATGCTGGCCGGCGTCGCCCACACCTTCAAAGGCAAGGTGATCGGGCAGGAACTCACCACCTGGCCATCGCAACTCGACTTCTCCGCCGAGCTCGCCAAGGCGAAGGCCGCCAATCCGGATGCCATCTTCGTATTCTATCCGGGCAAAGCGGGCGTTCAATTCCTCAATCAATATGCCCAGGCCGGGCTCAAGGGTAAGATCCCGCTCTACACCGCCTTCACCATCGACGAAACGTCGCTGCCCTTGCAGAAGGATCTCGCGCTCGGCGTGCCCGGCGCGCAGGAATGGGTGAACGATCTGCCCAACGAAGCCAACAAGAAGTTCGTGGCCGATTACATTAAGAAATATCCCGGCCACCGTCCGTCGTTCTACGGCGCGCAATCCTACGATGCCGCCAACCTGGTCGCGTCGGCGGTCAACGCGGTGCACGGCAACCTCTCGGACAAGGAAGCGCTGCGCAAAGCCTTCGAGAAAGCCGACTTCAAGTCGGTGCGCGGCAAATTCAAGTTCGGCAACAACCACATTCCGATCCAGAACTTCTATCTGCAGGATGCGGTGAAGGACGCCAAGGGCGACTACGTGCTCAAGACCGTCGCCACCATCGTCAAGGACTACCAGGACGCTTCCCACACCAAGTGCCCAATGAAGTAAGTCCAGGGTAAGATGCGGCGGCGGCGGCGCCTGCGCGCTGCCGCCGTTTGCGTGCCGGGAGGCTGAAACTTTCCATGATCGACGCGCCATGACGACGCTATTCATCGAGCAATGCCTGAACGGCCTGCAATTCGGCCTGCTGCTGTTCCTGCTGGCGGCGGGCTTGACGCTGGTGTTCGGCATCATGGACCTGGTCAATCTGGCGCACGGCTCGCTCTACATGATCGGCGCCTATTTCGCCGCCACCTTCGCCGCCTGGACCGGCAGCTTCGTGCTCGGCGCGCTGCTCGGCCTCGTCGCCACCCTGGTGGTCGGCATGGCGGTGGAGGTCATCGTCATGCGCCGGCTCTACGGCCGCGATCATCTCGACCATGTGCTCGGCACTTTCGGGCTGATTCTGTTCTTCGACGAGGCGGTGCGACTGATCTGGGGACCGGAGGGCTTGAGCCTGCCGCTGCCGTCCTGGCTCAACACTTCGGTGCAGATTCTGCCGGGCGTGCAGTATTCCGCCTACCGGCTCTCGATCATCGTCGTTTCGCTGACGGTCGCCGGCTTTCTGTATTTCCTGGTGATGCGCACCCGCATCGGCATGCTGATCCGCGCCGGCGCCTCCAACCGCGAGATGGTCGGCGCGCTCGGCGTCAATATCAAGCTGCTCTACACGCTGGTGTTCGGGCTGGGCGCGGCGCTGGCGGGGCTCGCCGGCCTGATGCAGGCGCCGATCCTCACCGTGCAGATCGGCATGGGCGAGAATATCCTGATCATCGCTTTCGTCATTACCGTGATCGGCGGCATCGGCTCGATTCGCGGCGCGTTCATCGCGGCGATTTTGGTTGGCTTTGTCGATACGCTCGGCCGCGCCTTCTTCCCCGATCTGCTGCGCCTGGTGCTGACCCCGAATGCGGCGTCAACTGCGGCGCCGGCGCTCTCCTCCATGTTGATCTATCTGCTGATGGCCATCGTGCTGGTGGCGCGTCCGGAAGGATTGTTCCCGGCGGTCCGAAAATGAGCGGTGCGCTGACGGTCCGCAACATCGTGGTGTTCGTGCTGCTGGCCGCGCTGGTGTTGCTGCCGGTCTATGTCGGGTTCGGCGGCAATATTTTCGTGCTCACGCTGTTCACCCGCATCGTCATCCTCGGGCTGGCCGCCGTGAGCCTCAATCTCATCCTCGGCTATGGCGGCATGATGAGCTTCGGCCACGCCGCCTATCTCGGCATCGGCGGCTATGCCGTCGGCATTCTGGCGCATGAGGGAATTTACTCCGGCTTCGTGCAGTGGCCGGTGGCGCTTGTCGCCTCGGCGCTGTTTGCCGTCGTGATCGGCGCCTTGTCGCTGCGCACGCGCGGCGTCTATTTCATCATGATTACCTTGGCGTTCGCGCAGATGGCCTATTACGTCGTCGCCGGACTGGCGCGCTACGGCGGCGACGACGGGCTCACCATCTATAAGCGCAGCCAGTTCTTCAGCCCGATCGACCTGTCGAACAAGGTGCAATTCTATTACGTGTGCCTGGCGCTGTTGTTCGGATCGATCTATCTGGTCTATCGGCTGGTGAATTCGCGTTTCGGCCTGGTGATCCAGGGTTCGCGCTCCAACGACCTGCGCATGCGGGCGATCGGCTTCCCGACCTACCGCTACCGGCTCACCTGCTTCGTCATCGCCGGAACGTTGTGCGGAATGGCCGGCGCACTACTCGGCAATCATACCGATTTCGTCAGCCCGTCGATGATGTATTGGACGCGCTCGGGCGACCTCATCATCATGGTGGTGCTCGGCGGCATGGGCTCGGTCATCGGCCCGCTGATCGGCGCGGTGGCGCTCTTGGTGCTGGAGGAGATGCTGTCCGGCATCACCGAATATTGGCAGATTATCCTCGGGCCGCTGTTGCTGCTGGTCGTGCTGTTCGCGCGCGGCGGCATCGACGGGCTGCTCTCGAAGGTGCGTGCAAGGATCGGTCCATGAGCGAGCCGCTGCTGCAGGTGGAGAATCTGGCCAAGCGCTTCGAGGGCATCGTCGCCACCGACAATCTTGCGCTCAATGTCGCGGCCGGCGAACTGCACGCGATCATCGGGCCGAACGGCGCCGGCAAGACCACGCTGATCTCCCAGCTCGGCGGCCAACTGGCGCCCGACTCCGGCCGCATCCGTTTTGACGGCCACGACATCACGGCGCTGCCGATGTACGCCCGCAGCCGGCTCGGGCTTGCCCGCTCGTTTCAGATAACGTCCCTGTTTCTCGATTTCAGCGTGCTCGACAACGTGGCGCTGGCGGTGCAGGCGCATGCCGGGCACTCCTTTCGTTTTTGGCGCAATGCGCGCTTGGAGACGGGGTTGCGCGAGCCGGCGCGCGCGGCGCTCGAGCGCGTCGGCCTAGGCGCGCGCGCGGATTTGACGGCCTCCATGCTCAGTCACGGCGAGCATCGCCTGATCGAGCTCGCCATGGCGCTCGCCGGCTCGCCCCGCATGCTGCTGCTCGACGAGCCGATGGCGGGTTTGGGCCCGGAGGAATCCGCCCGCATGGTGGAGATGCTGCGCGCCCTGAAGAAGGAGCTCACCATCCTTCTGGTCGAGCACGACATGGAAGCGGTGTTCGCGCTCGCCGACCGCATCACGGTGCTGGTCTATGGCCGGGTGATCGCCACCGGTGCGCCCGCCGACATCCGCAGCAATGCTGCGGTGCGCGATGCCTATCTGGGCGAGGCCGAGGCGGAGGGCTCCGGCCATGGCTGACAACGTGCTCGACATCGCCGGCATCGAAACCTGCTACGGCCTGAGCCAGGTGCTGTTCGGCGTGTCGCTCACGATCGCGCACGGCGAGATGGTGACGCTGATGGGGCGCAACGGCATGGGCAAGACCACCACCGTGCGCTCGATCCTCGGGCTCACCCCCGCGCGCGCCGGCGCGATCCGTTTCGCCGGACGCGAGATTCGCGGCCTGCCGGCCTACAAGGTCGCCAAGCTCGGCGTCGGCTTGGTGCCGGAAGGCCGGCAGATTTTCCCCAATCTCAGCGTGCGCGAGAATCTGGTGGCGACGGCGGTCGCGCGCGACGGCGACGGCTGGACGCTTGAACGGGTGTACGCGCTGTTCCCGCGGCTCGCCGCGCGCGAGGCCAGTATGGGCAACCAGCTGTCCGGCGGCGAGCAGCAGATGCTGGCGATTGGCCGCGCGCTAATGACCAATCCGCGCCTGCTGATCCTGGACGAGGCGACCGAGGGTCTGGCGCCGCTGATCCGCGCCGAAATCTGGCGCTGCCTCGCGCGTTTGAAGGAATTGGGCCTCGCCATCCTGGTGATCGACAAGAATGTCGCGGCGCTATTGCGCGCGGCCGACCGCCATTTCCTGATCGAACGCGGCCGCGTGGTGTGGAGCGGCGGCTCGCGCGAACTCGCCGCCGCGCCGGACGTGCAGCGTCGATATCTCGGCGTGTAGTCGTTTCTAAACTATCGTCCCCGCTTTCGCGGGGATGATAGCAGAACAACTACTCCGCCGGCTGGACGCTCGGGCCGCGCTTGATGAAGGTGAAACTGCGGCCGCCGAGCCGGCGGTGCAGCCGGTCGAGCAAGAGATAGATCACCGGCGTGGTGTAGAGCGTGAGCGCCTGCGACACCAAGAGCCCGCCGATGATGGTGATGCCGAGCGGCCGGCGCAGCTCGGAGCCGGGGCCGGTGGCGATCACCAGCGGCAGGGCGCCGAGCGCCGCCGCCATGGTGGTCATCAGGATCGGCCGGAAGCGCGCGAGGCAGGCTTCGTGAATGGCCTCGCGCGGCGGCAAGCCGCGCCGGCGTTCGCCGTCGAGCGCGAAGTCCACCATCATGATGCCGTTCTTCTTCACGATGCCGATCAACAGAATGATGCCGATGAAGGCGATCACGGTGAGCTCGGTGTGGAACAGCTGCAAGGCGAGCAACGCGCCCAAGCCCGCCGACGGCAGCGTCGAGATGATGGTGAGCGGGTGCGCCAGGCTTTCGTACAAGACGCCGAGCACGATATAGACCGCGACCAGGGCTGCCAGCAGCAGCAGCGGCTGCGCCCCCGCCGACTGCTTGAAGGCCTGCACGTCGCCGGCGAAATCGGCGTGGATCGTGTCGGGAATGTGCATCCCCGCCACCGTCTGCTGGATTCCGTCGGTGACATCCTCGATCGGGAAATTGGGCAGGATGTTGTAAGTGATGGTGACCGAGGGGAACTGGCCCTGATGGTTCACCACCAGCGGAGCGATCGAGCGCTCGACATGCGCCACTTCCGATAACGGCACCTGCGTGTCGCCGCCGCCCACAACATAGACATGGGTGAGGTCGCTAGGGTCGCGCTGATATTGGCGATCGACTTCCAGGACCACGCGGTACTGGTTGCGCTGCCGGTAGATCGTCGAAATTTGCCGCTGCGAAAACGCGTCGTTGAGCGCGTTGTCGATGTCCTGGATTTGCACGCCGAGCCGGGCGGCCGCCGCGCGGTCGATCACGACATTGGCCTGCAAGCCGCCTTGATCGCGGTCGGTGGTGACGTCGGTGACGCCGGGCAACGTGCCTTCACCGCGTCCATGACCTTCGGTACCCAGTTGTTGCAGCGCGTCGATATCGGAGCTCCACAGCGTGAACTGATATTGCGAATCGCTCTGCCGGCCGCCGACCCGCAGGTCCTGCGCCGGCACCATGAACACGCGGATGCCGGGGATGGGGTTGAGCTTGGCGCGCAGCCGCGCCACCACAGCTTGCGTGCTCACATTGTGGCGCTCGGAAAGCGGCTTCAGGCTGATAAACATGCGGCCGCGATTGACCGAGGCATTGAAGCCGGAAGCGCCGACCGAGGAGCCCAGACCCGCCACCGCCGGGTCGGTCAGCACGACGTCCATCGCCTTTTGCTGCAATTGCTCCATGGCCTCGAACGACACGTCGGTCGAGGCCTGCGTGCCGCCGAAGATCAGCCCGGTGTCGTCCTGCGGGAAATAGCCCTTCGGTGTCTTGATGTAGAGGCCGACGGTGAGCGCGATAGTGGCGACGAACACGATCAGCGCCAGCGCATTGTGTTCGAGCACGAAAGAGAGGGTACGGTCATAGAAGCGTATCGTGCGCGAGAGCGCGCCCTCGACCAGACGGTCGAGCCAGGTTGAGTCCGGGCTTGGCGGCGACCGCACGAAATAAGCGCAGATCATCGGCGTCACCGACAGCGACACCACGGTGGACACCACGATCGCGAAGGCGAGCGTCACCGAAAACTCGCGGAACAGCCGTCCGACAATGCCGCCCATGAACAACAGCGGAATGAACGCGGCGATCAACGACACCGAGATCGACACCACGGTGAAGCCGATCTGCTTGGCGCCCTTCAGCGTGGCGCGAAACGGGGAAGCGCCTTTTTCCAGATAGCGGAACATGTTCTCGATCATCACGATGGCGTCGTCGACCACGAAGCCGATGCAGACGGCGAGCGCCATCAGCGACAGATTGTCGATCGAGAATCCGGCCGCCCACATCGCCGCGCAGGTGCCGGCGAGCGACAGCGGCACGGTGATGCCGGCGGCCAGCGTCGGCGCCGAGCGGCGCAGGAACAGCGCCACCACCAGCATCACCAGGATGACGGTGGCGCCGAGCGTGAGCTGCATGTCGTGCACGCTGGCGCGGATGGTCTGGGTGCGGTCGGCCAGCACGGAGATATCGAGCCCGGCCGGAACCCATTGCCGCAGCTCGGGCAGCAGATCGAAGATGGCATCGACCGTGTCGATGACATTGGCGTTTGCCTGTTTGGTGATGATCAGCAGGACGGAAGGGTCTTTGTTGAACCAGCCGGCGGAAAGGCTGTTGCGCACGCCCGGCTCGATCGAGGCGATATTGGACAGGCGGATCACGGTGCCGTCGATGGTTTTCACCACCAGCGGATCGTATTCGATGGGCGTGCGCAGTTGGCTGTTGATGCCGATGGTGACGCCGCGCTTGGCCCCGTCGAAATTGCCGAGCGGTCCGACCGCGTTGGAATTGGCGATCGCGGTGCGCACGTCCTCCATGCTCACGCCCATGGCGGCGATGCGCGCCGGATCGACGCGCACGCGGACGGCGGGCTGCTCGGAACCGGCCACGGTGACGTCGCCGACGCCGTCCACTTGCGAGAGCCGCTGCGCGATGATGCTGTCGGCGGCGTCATAAACCTCGGCCGGCTGCATGGTCTTGGAGGTCAGCGCCAGAATCAGGATCGGCGCCGCCGCCGGATTGGCCTTGCGGAAGGTCGGCAGCGTCGGCAGGTCGCCGGGCAGATCGCTGAGCGCGGCGTTGAGCGCGGCCTGCACGTCGCGGGCGGCGCCCTCGATGCTGCGGCTCAAGTCGAACTGCACGGTGATGCGCGACAAGCCGAGCGAACTCACCGAGGTCAATTCGGTGACGCCGGAAATCTCGCCCAGCCGCCGCTCGAGCGGGGCGGCGACGGTGGCGGCCATGATGTTGGGATCGGCGCCCGGCCGGTTGGCGGTCACGAATATGGTCGGGAAATCCACGGTCGGCAGGCTGGCGACCGGCAGGAAGCTGTAGGCCACGGCGCCGACCAGGAACAGACCGATCGCCAAGAGCGTGGTGCCGATCGGCCGGCGGACGAAGGGGTAGGAGAAGTTCATGGCGCGCGTCCGTTCGTCCCCGCGACCCGCCTACGCTCGCTTTGCGAGCTTCGGCGCGTTTGAAGTCCGCCGAAGCGCGCAGCGCGAAGGCGGAAAGCGCAGACCCAGGGCCGCAAATTGCCAGCCCTGCGATCGTCGTTCTGGTTTCCCGCTTGCGCGGGAATGAACGGAGAATGGGCCATCGCCGTCACTCCGCCGGACCGGGCGCTATTCCCGGCATTCGCGGCTGTCGCGCCGACGTCAGCCGCGCGCGCAGCCGCTCCATGTAGAGATAGATCACCGGCGTGGTGTAGAGCGTGAGCAACTGGCTGAGCAGCAACCCGCCGACGATGGTAATGCCGAGCGGATTGCGCAGCTCGGAGCCGGTGCCGCTTTCGAGCGCCAGCGGCAGCGCGCCGAACAGCGCGGCCAATGTCGTCATCATGATCGGGCGGAAGCGCAGCAGCGCCGCCTGCAAGATCGCTTCTTCGGGCGACAGGCCCTGGTGGCGTTCGGCCTCGATCGCGAAGTCGATCATCAAAATCGCGTTCTTCTTCACGATGCCCATCAGCAGCACGATGCCGATCAGCGCGATTACCGAGAGATCGTAGCCGAACAGCATCAGCGCCAGCAGCGCGCCAACGCCGGCCGAAGGCAAGGTGGAGAGGATGGTGAGCGGGTGAATGAAGCTTTCGTACAACACGCCGAGCACGATGTAGATGACGATGGCCGCGGCCAGGATCAGCCACGGCTCGCCGGTGAGCGACTTGGCAAATTCCGCCGCGTCGCCGGAATAACTGCCGGTTACCGACGACGGCATGCCGATTTCCTGCTGCGCCGCGCTGATGGCGGCGACCGCGTCGGAGAGCGCGTAGCCGTCGTTCAAATCGAAACTGATGGTCACCGAGGGGAACTGCTCCTGGTGCGCGATCGACAGCGGCGCCGAGCCGTTCACAAAATGCGCGAACGCCGCGAGCGGCACCTGGTTCGAGCTGGTGACCGCGTTGGGTGTGGCCGTGGTGTTGGTATTGGTGTTGCCCTGCGCCGTATTGGCGACGGTCGCCGCCGTGCCGGTCGAAGTGCTGGCGCCGGTGACGTAGAGCTTGGAGAGCGAGCGGGGGTCCTGCTGGTAGCGCGGCTGCGCTTCCAGTATGACGCGATACTGGTTGGCCTGGCCGTAGATGGTCGATATCTGCCGCTGGCCGAAGGCGTCGTCGAGGGTGTCGGTGATGCTTTGCATGGAGACGCCGAGCCGGCCGGCCTGCTCGCGATCGACGTCGACGTTGACGCGCGGGCCGCCTTCCTGCGCTTCGGAAGCGACCTCGCGCAACGCCGGATAGCCGCGCAGCTTGCGCGTGAGTTTGTCGGCCCATTCCAGCACCTCGGCGGAATCGGTGCCGACCAGCGTGTACTGGTACTGCGCGCGGCTTACCCGCGTGGAAATCTGGATGTCTTGCGTCGCCTGGAAATAGACGTTCATGCCGGGAATGCCGGCGACCGCATCTTTCAGCCGCGCGATGATCGTATCGACGCGCGCGCTGCGCGAATCGCGCGGCTTCAAGGCGATCGTGAGCCGGCCGGCATTGGGCGTGGCGTTGAGCGGGGAGACGCCGATCACCGATACCACGCCGGTCACGTCCGCATCCTTGCGGATGATGGCCTCGACCTCGGTCTGTCGGCGCTGCATTTCGTCGAAAGAGACGTCGGTGCCGGCTTCCGTCACCGCGGTGATCAGGCCGGTGTCCTGCAACGGCAGAAAGCCTTTGGGCATGACGACGTAGAGGAAAATAGTGGCGGCGAGCGTCATCAGGGTCACCAGCAGGGTCTCGCGCTGGTGGCGCAGCACCCAAAGCAGGCTTTGATGATAGCCGGCGACCGTGCGCTCGATCAGATCGTGGAAGCGGCGGGTCAGCGCGTTGCCTTCGCCGCCTTCTTGCTGGCGGAGCAGGCGGCCGCACATCATCGGGGTCAGCGTCAGCGAGACGATAGCGGACGCCACCACCGCGATGGTGAGCGTGAGCGCGAATTCGCGGAACATGCGGCCGACCAGGCCGGTCATGAACAGCAGTGGGATGAACACCGCCACCAGCGACATCGTCAGCGAAATCACCGTGAAGCCGATTTCGCTGGCGCCGCGCAACGCCGCGTCGAGCGGCTTTTCGCCGTTCTCCATGTGGCGCACGATATTCTCGATCATCACGATGGCATCGTCGACCACGAAGCCGGTGCCGATGGTGAGCGCCATCAGCGACAGGTTGTCGAGCGAGAAGCCGGCAAACCACATCACGCCGAAGGTCGCGATCAGCGATAAAGGAAGGGCTACACCGGCGATGATGGTGGCGCGCACGGTGCGCAGGAAGATCAGCACCACCAGCACGACCAGCACCACGGAGAGCATCAGCGTGAACTGCACGTCGTGAATCGAGGCGCGGATGGTGGTGGTGCGGTCGTTGACGATGGTGAGCTTGGCGCCGGCCGGTATCGCGCGCCGCAGCCGCGGTAGTTCCGCGCGCACGCGCTCGACGGTCTCGATCACGTTGGCGCCGGGCTGGCGCTGCACGTCGACCACGATCGCCGGCGCGCCCTTGTAGGAGGCGCCGACCTTGGTGTTCTCCAGCCCGTCGATCACGTCGGCGACGTCGCTGATCTTGACCGGCGCGCCGTTGCGGAACGCCACCACCACGCTTTTGTAGGTTTCGGCGGCGGTGATCTGGTCATTGGCGGCGATGGTGTAGGACTGGTGCGCGCCGTCGAGCGAGCCCTTGGCGCCGGCCACGTTGGCGCTGACGATGGCGGTGCGCAGGTCCTCGAGCGCGAGGCCATAGGCCGCCAGCCGCGACAGATCCGCCTGGATGCGGATCGCCGGACGGATGCCGCCCTGCACGGAGACGTGGCCGACCCCGGTCACCTCCGACAGCCGCGGCGCCATGATGGTGTCGGCCATGTCGCTGAGCGCGCGCAGGTCGATGGTTTGCGAGGTGAGCGCCAGCGTGATGATCGGCGCGTCGGCCGGGTTCACCTTCGAATAGAGCGGCGGGTAGGGCAGGTTGCGCGGCAGCGTCGAGCCGGCGGCGTTGATCGCCGACTGCACGTCCTGCGCGGCGGCGTCGATGTCGCGATTGAGATCGAATTGCAGCGTCACCTGGCTGATGCCGAACGAACTCGACGAGGTCATGGTCTGCAGCGCCGGGATCTGGCCGAACTGCCGCTCCAGCGGTGCGGTCACCAGCGAGGCGATGATGTCGGGACTGGCGCCGGGCAACTGGGTCGTGACCTGGATGGTGGGGAAATCCACCTGCGGCAGGGCGGAAACCGGCAGCCACCAATAGCCGAGCGCGCCCCCCAGCATCACCGCGATGCCAAGCAAAGAGGTGGCGATCGGCCGGTGGATGAATGGAGAAGAGACGCTCATTGCTGCGTGTTCGGCCTCCCGCCGCCGGGGCGCTGGCCGCTGCGCTGCCGCGTGCGTTGCTGACCTGCCGTCGGCGCGGCGCCGCCAATGCTGACCTTGCTGCCGTCGGTGAGCCGGACGAAGCCGGTGGTGACCACGCGTTCGCCCACCGAGAGCCCGCTTTTGACCACGGTCTGAACCTCATCCTGCTTTTCCACCACGATGGGGCGCATCGTCGCGGTGTTGTCGTCTTTAACCACGTAGACGAACGTACCGTTCGGGCCGCGCTGCACCGCGCCGGTCGGTATCACGACCACGTCTTTCAATGTGTCGATCAAGAGCTGCACATTGACGAATTGCCCCGGCCAAAGCTGCTCATTGGAGTTGGGAAATTCGGCCTTGAGCTTCACGGTACCGGTGGTCTGATCGACCTGGTTATCCATGACGCGCAAGACGCCGTGGTCGATCACCGCGTTGTTGTCGGGACGCAACGCGTCGACCTGCAGCGGCCCCTTGGCGAAGGCGACGTTTATCTGGCTGATGTCCTGCTGCGGCAGATTGAAGATCACCGAAATCGGCTTGACCTGCGTGATGACGACAATGGCCGGCGAGCTTGCCGCGTGCACGATATTGCCTTCATCGACTTGGCGGATACCGGTGCGTCCGTCGATCGGCGCGACAATAGTGGTGTAGCCGAGCGTGGCCTGCGCGTTCTCGATCGCCGCCTGGTCGGATTGCACCAGCGCGGCGTCTTGCGCGACCAATGCCTTCTGGGTGTCAGCTTGCTGGCGGTTGATGGCGTTGGTGGCCGCCAGCTTTTCATAGCGCTCGAGATCGACCTTGGCATTGGCGAGCTGCGCTTCGTCCTGCGCCTTCTTGGCGACCGCCTGGTCGAGCTGTGCCTGATAGGTGGTCGGATCGATGCGCGCCAGCACGGCGCCTTTCTTGACGTCGTCGCCTTCCTTGAAATTGACGCTCAGTAACTTGCCGTCCACCTGCGGGCTTACCGTCACGGTGTTGAGCGCCTTGATGGTGCCGACGGCGTCGAGATAGACCGGCACGTCGGCTTTGGCGGCAGGAGCGACCAGCACCGGCACCGGTCCGCCTTCGGCGCCGAACGGGCTGCGGCGCTGCGGGCTCGGCGGCGCGCTCGGCGAAGACGTAATAAAGCGCCGCGCCGGCGGCAATGAGGATCACCAGGATCGCCAAATTGCGGCGGGTGTGGCCCTTGGCCTTCGCGCCAATTTGCTTCGGCAGTTCACCGTGCATCGGAGGTTTCCACCGGTTTCGGCAGCCAGCCGCCGCCGAGCGCTTGATAGAGGCTGACGATCGCCTGCAGCCGCGCCAGCCGCGCCTGCGCCAGCGCATCCTCGGCCTGGAACAACGTCTGCTCGACCTGCAGCAGGGTAATGAGGTTGACGGTGCCGGCGCGCAGTTGCTGGTCGGAGAGGTCGAAGGCGCGGCGCGAACTGTTGACCACGTCGCGCTGCAGACGCTCGGCCAGCGCCGTCTCGCGCACCGCGATCAGCGCCTTGTCGACGTCGGTGAAGGCGGATATCACGGCCTTGCGATAGTTCTGCAGAAGCTGGTCCTGGATGCCTTTCTGCAGATCGAGATTGCCGAGCAGCTTGCCGCCCTCGAAGATCGGCTGGGTCAGGCCGGCGGTCGCCGTGTAGAACATCGACTCCGGCCGCAGCAGCGTCTTGAGCACCGCGCTCTGGTAACCGCCCTCGCCGGTGAGCGTGATGCTCGGCAGGAGCTGGGCGCGCGCGTTGTAGACATTGGCATTGGCGGCGGCGAGCTGCGCCTCGGCCTGGCGGATGTCCGGCCGTTGCGCGAGAGTTCCGACGGCAGGCCGGGCGTCACGCGCGGGATGGTGATGCCGCGCAGGCCGCCGCCGCGGATGACGACGCGCTCGGGCGGCCGCGCGATCAGCAGCGCGAGTGCTGCTTCGCTCTGCCGAAGCGTCTGTACAAGCGGCGGTATCGCCGCCCGCTGCGTGTTCACCAGGCTTTCCTGCTGCGCGACGTTGAGATCGGAAGCGGTGCCGGCGGCGAATTGCTGCTTGATCAGATTGAGAATGCGGGTCGCGCTCGCCACGTTTTCGCGCGCGATGCGCAGACGATCCTGCGCCGCCAGCACCTGGAAATAGGTGTTGGCGACGCTCACGACGGTCGTTAAGGCGACCACCTCGCGGTTATAGCGGCTGGCGACCGCACTCTCTTCCGCCGCGCGCAGAGCCGCGCGATTCTTGCCCCAGAAGTCGATCTCGTAGCTAGCGGTAAGAGAGGACGACAGTAGATCGCGTTCGGATCCGCCGAGCGAACCGGTAGTGCCGCCGGCCGAAGTAGACTGCGACGAGCGCAAATGCGTGGCGCTGCCATTGAGGGCGACGCCGGGCAACAGCGGTGCGCCGGCAATACGCGACTGCGCGTCGGCCTGCACGATCTGGGCGACCGCGACCGCGATGTCGAGATTGGCCGCGCGGGCTTCTTCGATGAGTTCGGTCAATTCCTTCGAACGGAAGCCGCGCCACCAGTCGAGCTTCGGCAGCGCCGCTTCCGCCAGCGCCGGATTCTTCGGGCCGAGCTCATAGGCCAGCGGAATATCGAGCCCGGGTTCGGGCTTGCCGGTGCTGAGCAGACAACCGCCGAGGGGCAGCATCAGGCAGAATCCTTGCAGCATGGCCACAACCGGACGCGCGCGTCGTATTTTTCCCGGCCTCACACCCTGGCTACCGCGACGCATACCAACGACTTTCAATGACTGCTCAAAACGAGGGGTCGGGCAGGGAAATTAGCGTGTTTTAATGCCGATTGCTCGTTGTTTTGCGGCGGGGCGGCCAATCGGCCAACGCCATACGGCCGGCCGGCGACATCTGCGACGCCGAGAACGCGAATACGCCCTGAATCACTTTATCAAAGGCCTGGCGCGCCGCCCGGGTCTTCGCCATGGCCGCGCGCATCGCGTCGACGTCGAACGGCTCGTGCCGCAGCGCCGCATGGATTTCGTCCTGCGCAGCATGATATTGCCGCTGTGCGTCGTCGATCAACTGGCGGTTGGCGTTGATCTGGCCGCGCAGCAGGTCGGCATCGGCCGGCGGCAGCGTATCGGCGATGTGCTCGACGCGCACGAACACGTTGCGGTCCCAGGCCGGCGGGGCCGGCGCGCGGATCGCCATCGCCACCGCGACCCCGATGAAGAACAGATTGAGCGCGAGCGAGCCGAGCAGCAGCCAGCGCGAGGAGCCACGCGTGATCGCGGGAGCGTATTGGGCGATGGTCATGGGCGCGCTCCCGTCAATGCTTCGGGCTCGAACACGATCGAGCCGATATCGGCGTTGCTGGCGATCGCAAACGGCGCACCGCCGCCATCGAAGCGCCGGTCAACCCCGGCGATGCCGATAACGAAGCCGAGCGCGGCGCAGCAGGCCAAGGCGGCGACGCGCGGCCAGGCCGGCGCGAATTGCCAGTCAAGCAGCACGCCCGGCAGGCGCCATAGCGAAGCCTTCTGCCGCGGCAGCGGACCGCTCAGGCGCTTGAGCACGCGCTCCACTGCCGCGTCGTCGGCCGGCGGCGGCTGCGTCACACGTTTGAGCGCGGCCTCGAGAAATTCCGGCAACTGCTTCTTGTTCATTTTATTCGTCCTTATCGATCACGCTGTCGAGCGCGCGGCGCAGGTTCTGCTTGCCGCGCACCAGTAATGTCTCCACCGCCGACACCGAAGTGTCGAGAATTTCCGCCACCTGCGCATTGCTCATGCCGTCACCGTAGGTGAGCACGATCGCCGCACGCTGGCGCGCAGGCAGTTCGCCGATCGCGGAGGCGACCAGCCGCTCGCGCTCGTCGCGTTCCGCTTTTTCGCCGGCGCCAAGCGCCGGATCGACGATCTCGCCGGCGGCTTCCAATGCGACCCAAGGCGCGCGCCGCTTGCGGTCGAGGCAGAGATTGACCACCACGCGCGTGAGCCAAGTGCGAAACAACGCCAGCGGCCGCCAGCGCGGCGCGTGGGTCCATATCCGTAGCATGGCTTCCTGCGCCACGTCCTCGGCATCGGCGGCATTGCCGAGAATGCGGCGGGCGAGCCCGAGCATGACCGGCAGATGGCGGCTGGCGAGCGCGCGGAACGCCCGTTCGTCGCCGCGCGCGATCCGGGCCATGAGCGCTTCGTCGCTGTCATCCATCGTGAGTTGGCGACCGCCATCGGGAATCCCCGTCCATTGTAGTCCTTGGCCTGTCCATTAAACGCGCAGCGGCGTGGAATCCTGTGGGGAACCGAATGCGGGGAACGCGCAATTAGGTAGCGACTGGTGCCAGCCTAACCTATTGAATTACCTGCGTTTAGCAAGCTGCTACGGACCGAGAGATTGTTCCATCTCGGGGTGCCGCGCGCGCCGTCGAGCGGTCAAAAAATCTGCCGGCGGGAAAATGGACGAAATCGGCCAATTGCTGTCAACATGAGGAATATCGCCGGAATTCACCGGTCATGACGGAGGAACAGCACCATGGACAGGGCACTCTACGACAAGGGCATGGCAATGCGCCGCAAGGTCCTTGGCGACGAATATGTCGACCGGGCGGTCGCCAATACCGACGACTTCAATCGCAAATTCCAGGATCTGCTCAACGAATTCTGCTGGGGCGCGGTGTGGACTGACGAGGACCTCAAGCCGCGCGACCGCAGCTTGCTCAATCTCGGTATGATCGCCTGCCTCGGCCGCATGCACGAATTTGAGGCGCATTTCCGCGGCGCGCTGCGCAATGGGCTCACTCCCAAGGAACTGTCGGCCATTCTACGGCAGGTCGCCATTTATTGCGGTTTCCCGGCCGCGGTCGACTGCCACCGCGTGGCCAAGCAGGTTTTGGCGGCGGAAGCCAAGAAAACCTGAAGAAAAGCGCAGGTGTTCGGCAGAATCACGTTAACGAGATAGCCGTATAAATGTCTTGAATGTGCCTTCATCCCGAGGCAATCCATGCCGCGGATGAGCCTGCGGCTTTGCCGCGGGCAGGGCGTTGATTTGTCCTGCACAAAATAGACTTTCAGGTGGACGATGATCCGACGCTACGGACTTTTTTTGCTGACGCTGCCGGTCGCGGCGGCGTTTTCGGCCGTGCCAGCCGTCGCGCAGTATTATTCGTCGCCGCCACCGGGATACTACCGGAGCGCTCCGCCGCCGGGCGTCTATGACGAGCGCGGGCCGCCGCCCGCCTTTTGGAACGACGACGATGACGACGATCAGCCGGTGCGCCGGTCGTATCGCTCGCCGCAGATGAGCCAGGTTCCGCCGCAGGGCCAGCCTGGCGTACCGAGCCGCATCCTGCCCTACCCGGACGAGGCCGAAGCGGCGCCACCGCCTCCTCCCGGCTTTGCTCCGCCCACGGAGCGTCCGCCGCTGTATGGGCATCAGCTCGACCAGCAGGCGCCGGCCGCCACCCGCGACCCGAATGAGGTCCGCCCGCCGGGTACGATCGGAACCGCGCCTGGCGCGACGCCGCAGCCGGCGCCGCCGGTCGGCACAGCCGCGCTGCCGCCGGAGGATCAGCCCGAGCAAGGTCAGCCCAAGGAACTGCCGGCCGATCTGAAAAGGCAATTGGTCGATTACGGCACCAAGGAGCCGGCCGGTACCATCATTGTCGATACCGCGCACACCTACCTCTATCTGGTGCTCGGCGGCGGCAAGGCGTTGCGCTACGGCGTGCGCGTCGGCCGCGAGGGCTTCACCTGGACCGGCACCGAGCGCATTTCCAAGATGAAGGAATGGCCGGACTGGTTCCCGCCACCGGAAATGATCGAGCGCCAGCCCTATCTGCCGCGCATGATGGCGGGGGGCCCCGGCAATCCGCTCGGCGCGCGCGCGCTTTATCTCGGCCACACGCTCTACCGCATCCACGGCACCAACCAGCCGTCGACCATCGGCCACTATGTTTCGTCGGGTTGCGTCGGCATGCTCAACGAAGACATCGAGGATCTCTACAACCGCGTGCAGGTCGGCACGCGCGTCGTCGTGCTTCCGGGCAAGGCGCCGGAGACGGTGGCCAATACCGGCGCGCCGCCGAATGCGGAACCGGCAAACCCGATGGCGCCGCCGCCGCACAACGGGACCGCGGTTACCGGCGCCCCGCTGTCGCCCGCGCACTAAGCGTGCCCATAGCGCCCGATCCGCCGCTGAACTAACATCGCGCCAAGCCGTTCGCCGATCTCGACCGGATAAAAACGGCATGGGCGAAACGCGAGCGATCGGAGGCGGACATGGCGCGCGCAGAATCGCAGACCAAACTCAATCGGCGTAAATTTCTGGCGGGCGTGGCGATCGCCGGCGCGGCTGGCACGGCGCCTGCCCGGATGTCGCCAAAGCCGCAACCACGGCGCTTGCGCCAAGCGCACCTGCGCGCCCGTCAGCGCTGCGCCCGTCCGCCGCCGTCGCCGCGGCCGAAACCGGAACGCCGAGCGAGGCGGCGAAAGCCGAAGGCACGCCAGGCTCCGATTTCATGGTCGACGTCATCAAGTCGCTCGACATCGCTTATGTGCCGAGCAATCCGGCGGACAGCTTCCGCGGCCTGCATGAATCCTTGATCAACTACGGCGGCAACAAAAGACCTGAGTTCCTCACTTGCACGCACGAGGAAGCCTCGGTGGCGATGGCGCACGGCTATTTCAAGATCGCCGGCAAGCCGCTGCTGGTGCTCTGCCATGGCACCGTTGGCCTGCAGCACGCCGCGATGGCGATCTACAACGCCTGGTGCGACCGCGTGCCGGTGATCGTGATCGGCGGCAACGATCTCGACGCCTCGAAGCGTCCGCCCGGCGTGCCGACTTTCCATTCGGCGCAGGATATCAGCGCGCTGGTGCGCGATTTCACCAAGTGGGACGACCAGCCGGTGTCGCTGCCGCATTTCGCGCAGTCCTTCGTGCGCGCCTACAAGCTGGCGATGACGCCGCCGCACGAGCCGGTGATGATCGCGCTCGACGCCGAGCTGCAGGAATCGACCACGCACGAGCGCGCCAAGCTGACGATCCCGCGCTACGTGCCGACGTCGCCGCCGCAGGGCGACATGAACGCGGTGCGCGAGGCGGCGCGGCTCTTGGCCAATGCCGAGCGTCCGGTGATCGTCGCCGACAAATGCGCACGCACAGCAAACGGCGTGAAGCTTTTGGTCGAGCTCGCCGAAGCCTTGCAGGCGCCGGTGATCGACCAGAAGGGGCGGATGAATTTCCCCAACACGCATTATCTTTCGCAGAATGCGCGCGGCCGCGCGTTGATCGGCCAGGCCGACGCGATTATCGGCCTCGAATTGTCCGACTATTGGGCCACGGTTAACGGCCACATCGACAATGGCGAAGACGACGGCGCCGGCGTGAACGAATCGCACATCAAGCCGAATGCCAAGCTGATCAGCATCAGCTCGATCCTGCTCAACACCAAGTCGAACTATCAGGACTTCCAGCGCTTCCAGGTGGTGGACGTCGAAATGGCGGCCGATGCCGAGGCGACGCTGCCGGCGCTGATCGAAGCGGTCAAGCAGGCGCTGCCGTCCACCCGCAAGGCCGCGATCGAAACGCGCGGCGCCGCAATGAAGAAGGCTTGGAGCGAGGCGCGCGAACGCACCCGTCAGGCCGCGTCCTACGCATGGGATGCGAGCCCGATCAGCACCGCGCGTATGGCGATGGAGGTCTACGCGCAGATCAAGGATCTCGACTGGTCTTCGGTCGGCGGCGACCGGCAACTGTCGAGCTGGCCGAGCCGGCTGTGGCCGATGGACAAGCACTATCGTCACATCGGCGGGCCGGGCGGCTATGGCGTCGGCTACGGCGCGCCGGCCGCGGTCGGCGCCGCGTTGGCCAATCGCGACGCCGGGCGCTTCTCGGTCAGCTTCCAGCCGGACGGCGATCTGATGTTCTCGCCGGGCGTGTTGTGGACCGCGGCGCGCCACAAGATTCCGCTCTTGTCGGTGATGCACAACAACCGCGGCTACCATCAGGAAGTGATGCATGTGCAGCGCATGTCGAACCGGCGCAACCGCGTCGCCTCTCTGGGCAAGGATTTGGGGCCGATCGGCACGCGCATCGAAAATCCAACCATCGATTATGCCAAGCTCGCCGGTTCGCTCGGCCTGTACGCAGCCGGGCCGATCAGCGATCCGAACGAACTTGCGCCGGCGCTGAAGAAGGCGGTTGAGGCGGTCAAGGCCGGCGAACCCGCGCTGGTCGATGTGTTGACGCAACCGCGCTGAGGGCCGGGCCATGAAAGTCGGTGGTGCGTTAGCGGTTATTGCGGCGCTCGCATTGGGGCAGGGCGGCGCCTTCGCCGCCTCCGCCGAGCACGGCAAAGCGATGTATATGCAGCAAGGCTGCTGGCAGTGTCACGGCACCGTGGGGCAGGGCTCGATCGCGACCAGCGGGGGCAAGAGGCTCGCGCCCAATCCGATGCCGTGGGAGGCTTTTGCCGGATTCGTGCGTTTGACCAAGGGCGCGATGCCGCCCTACAGCGAAAAAATTCTCTCCGACGGCGATCTCGCCGACATCTACGCCTATCTGCAGTCGATCCCCAAGCCGCCCGACGTCAAAGACATTCCGCTGCTCAGGTAGCCGGCTGTCGTCCCGCGAAGGGGGACCCATAACCACCGCCCTCGCGAGAAGAATTGAGCAAAAGGCGACGGCCGCATTGCCAAAATCGACAGCAATAAACTTTAGCGCGCTAGCTCCGATCTTTTCCGTGCGCGTTGACACGCGCCAGCCTTGTCACCGCCTCGATCACCGCGCCGGGATCGGCGATGCCTTTGCCGGCAATGTCGTGCGCGCTGCCATGCGCGACCGAAGAGAACAAGATCGGCGAGCCGATCGACAGACCGGCGGTGCGGTTGAAGGCCTGCAGCTTGGCGGCGATGTGGCCCTGATCGTGCAGCATCACGATATAGGCATCGCAGCCTTTGTTGCGGAACATGGTATCGGCGCCGAACGGGCCGGTGACCGCGATGCCGTCCTGCGCGGCGCGTGCGATGGCCGGGGTGATGATGTCGATTTCTTCCGAGCCGAACATGCCGTCTTCGCCGGCATGCGGATTGAGCCCGCCGACGAAAATCTTCGGCTGCGCAACACCTAAGCGTTTGAGCGCCGCGTCGACGACGCGGATCACGCGCTCGACCCGCTCCGGCGTGATCAACGCCACCGCCTCGCGCACGCTGACATGCAGCGTCGCATGCGCGATGCGCACGTCGTCGAAGCAGATCATCAGATAGACGTCGTTGACCGGCGTTCCCGTTTCGCGCGCGACGAACGACGGGTAGCCGTCGAAGGCGATGCCGGCCGCTTGGATCGAGCGTTCGGTCTGCGGCGCCGCCACTACCGCCTCGACCTCGCCGGCGAGCGCTGCCTTGATCGCACAGCGGGCGCTGCTAAGCGAGGCGCGGCCGTAAGCGGCGTCGACCTTGCCAAAGATCACGGGTGTGTTCGTTCCATCGCCGGCATCGAGCAGGTTGACCGCGCCATCCGACCAGTCGGCGTCGGCGGCTTTGGCGACCACGTTGAGCCGCGGCGTGAGACCGGCGGCTTTCGCATGCAGGTCCACCGCCGCCGGGTCGCCCACCAGCAAGGGCCGGCAGAGCGCTTTCACCCGCGCATCGAGCGCGGCCTTGAGCGCGATTTCCGGGCCGATCCCGGCCGGGTCTCCGGTGGCGATGGCGATGCGCGGCAAGCTCATGGTCGTCTTTCCCGGCAAGCGCGAGTGCCTATAATGGCCGCCCCATGCTGCAATAATAGCAAGTCATCGAGGAAACGTCGCCATGATGTCGCGTGAACAGAACGATCAGTTGAGCCGCATTGGCCCGGGCACGCTGATGGGCAAGCTGTTGCGCCGCTACTGGGCGCCGTTTTTGCTGGCCGAGGAACTCCCCAAGCCGGATTGCCCGCCGGTGCGGGTCAAGCTGATGGGCGAGAAGCTGATCGCCTTCCGCGACAGCCAAGGCCGCGTCGGCCTGATCGACGAGTTCTGCGCCCATCGCGGCGCCTCGCTCTGGTTCGGCGAAAGCGAAGACTGCGGCATCCGCTGCCACTATCACGGCTGGAAGTACGACATCACTGGGCAATGCACCGATCTGCCGTCGGAGCCGGAGGAGTCCGGCTTCCGCAAGAACATCAAATTGAAATCCTATCCCTGCATCGAGAAGGCCGGGATCGTGTGGGCCTATATGGGCCCGCCGCCCTTGCAGCCGCCGCCGCCGGCGCTGGAATGGACCGACGTTGCGCCCGAACAGCGTTTCGTCTCCAAGCGCTTGCAGGAATGCAATTACCTGCAGGCGATGGAAGGCGGCATCGATTCGAGCCACGTGTCCTGGCTGCACGGCTCGGAGCTCGAGAAGGATCCGCTGTTCAAGGGCTCAAAGGCCAACGAGTACAACATCAGCGATCGCATGCCGCTGTTCGAGGTGGAGGAATTTTCCGGCGGCCTCTTGATCGGCGCGCGCCGCAACGCCGACGCCGGCAAATACTACTGGCGTATCACGCCCTGGATCATGCCCTGGTACACCATCATCCCGCCGCGCGCGGGCCATCCCTTGGGCGCCCATGCCTGGGTGCCGATCGACGACGAAACCTGCTGGGCCTGGAGCATCAATTATCACCCCAAGCGCGCGCTCTCCAATTCGGAAGTCGCGGCCATGCGCGACGGCGAGGGCATTCACGTCAAATACGTGCCCGGCACCTTCATGCCGCTCGCCAACAAGTCGAACGACTATCTGATGGACCGCGAGGCGCAAGCGGCCGGCCATTCCGCCACCGGCGTCGACGGCATCGCCATGCAGGACGCCTCGATCCAGGAAAGCATGGGCGCGATCCAGGACCGCACCCAGGAGCACCTGTGCGCGACCGATGCCGGCATCATCATGACGCGCAAGATTTTGCTGCGCGCGGCGAAAGCCGCGGCCGACGGCCAGCCGGTGCCGGCGACCGAGCCGCAGGCGCAGCGCGTGCGTTCGGTGGCGATCGAACTCGGCCAGGGCGTCTCGTTCAGCGAAGGCGCCAGGCACGGGCTCTACGCCGAACTCGGCACCGAGCCGATGTCGGTTTAATTTCGTCATTCCGGGACGGCCCGCAGGGCCGGACCCGGAATCCAGAGCACGACGTGCGGCCCTGGATTCCGGGCTCGCTCGCTTCGCTCGCGCCCCGGAATGACAGCGACTAAACTGCGCTCCAATTCGCCAGAACCGAGGAACTCAGAACATGCCGCACTACACCGCGCTGGTCACACTGCTGGCCATTGTTTTGTATTTTTACACCGGCGTGCTGGTCGCCAAAGCGCGGGGAAAATACGGCGTGAAGGCGCCGGCGACGTCCGGCAATCCCGACTTCGAGCGCGTGTTCCGCGTGCAGATGAACACGCTGGAATGGATGCCGATCTTCCTGCCGGCACTCTGGCTGTTCGCGTTGTACGTCAACGATTGGGCCGCCGCCGCGCTGGGGCTGGTTTGGATCGCGGCGCGTATCCACTACATCCGCGGCTACAGCGCGGCCGCCGAAAAGCGCCATCACGGCTTCGCGGCGCAAGCCTCCGCGGCAGGCGTGCTGCTGATCGGCGCGCTGGTCGGGATCGTCTTGCGCATCGCGCACGGCTGGTGACGATTTACTCTGCCGCGGTCTTCGCCGGCTTGCCGATCGCCGCGTTGACGCGCGGCATCACCTGCTCCGCCATCAGCTGCATCGAGCGTTTGGCGAGCTGCGGGTCCACCCAGTCCATGCCGGCATAGACCAGCTCGCCGAAATCGCCGGTTTGTTCGCGCAGTTTCAAGATTTCGTCGACGACCTTGTTGACGCTGCCGCAGGTCACGCAATTATCGATGACAAAATCGTTGGTGATCTCCTCGTCCGGTTGCTCCTTGTGGCTCTTGAACACATTAAGCCGGTTGCTGCGCTTGAGCTTGCCGCGAATCTGCTCGAAATAGAAACGATACGGGCTGTTGGCGGCTTCGCGGCCGTAACGCAGCGCGGTCTTGTCGTCGTCGGCGACGAAAATGGTGCGCGCCACGCGCCAGTCGGCGACCTCGGCCTTGGCGCCGACTTCGGCCTTGCCCTTGGCGTAGTTGGTCCAGTGCGACTTGAGATGCTTGGCCAGCAGGAAGTTTGCCGACAGCGGATGGAAATCGCGTTTGCCCATCATGACCACCCCGGGCGAGAACGGCGCCACCACGGTGCCGACGATTTCCGGCCGCGGCTTCTGCAACGGCTTGGCCATGGCGCCGACGCCGAGATGCAAGGCGGCGGCGCGGTTGATCTCCACTTTGAAACGATTGTCCGGGAAATCGATGTTGTAGGGCGGATCGCGCTCCCAGATCGCCAGGATCACGTCGATCGCCTCGGCGAAGATCTTGTTGCGGTCCTGGTCGAGCAGCCCGATCGCCTCGGCGTCCGATGCCAGCGCGCCGGCGGAGACGCCCAGGATGAAGCGGCCTTGCGCGAGATGGTCGAACATCGCCGCCTGCACCGCGATCAGCACCGGATGCATTTGCGACAGATTGGTGGTGCCGGTGGCGAGCTTGATGGTCTGGGTCGCGTGGATCAGCGTGGCGTTAAACAGCATGCTGTTGGTGATGTTTTCGCAGATGTCGGTCAGGTGCTCGCCGACGAAGGCGTCGTGGAAGCCGAGCTTGTCGGCAAGGATGATCGCCTCGCGATCCTCGCGCAGCGTCTGCGACCAGTCGCGGCCGATTGGGTGCACCGGCATGGTGAAGTAGCCCAACCGCATTGCTCTCTCCGGCTTGAACCCGACGTGTTGGCGGCAAGCTAGCCGAGCCGGCGCGCCGATGCATCAAGCGTGACGAAAATCAATTTTGAGAGGGCGAAAATACGCGTCTTTTCACCTCTCCCCGCAGGCGGGGAGAGGGAGACTACGCCGCCACCTGGGCGAGGAAGCCCTCGACCTCGTGGCGCAGCTCGGCGGCGGCGGCTTCCACCGCCTGCGATGCGCTGAGCACGCTTTCGGCCGACTGGCGGGTTTCGGTGGCTGCGCCGGTGACGTTGCCGAGCACGGACACCACCAGCTTGGCGCCGTCGGCGGCGCCGGCGACGTTCTGCGAAATTTCCGCCGTCGCCGCGCTCTGCTGCTGCACGGCGGCTGAGACCGAGGTGGTGCAGCTGTCGATTTCCTGCATGCGGCTGGCGATGCGGCCGATGGCGTCGACGGCGCTGCCGGTCGAGGTCTGCACCGCGCCGATCAACCTGGAAATATCCTCGGTTGCCTTGGCGGTCTGCACCGCCAGCGATTTGACCTCCGATGCCACCACGGCGAAGCCCTTGCCCGCTTCGCCGGCGCGCGCGGCCTCGATGGTCGCGTTGAGCGCGAGCAGATTGGTCTGGCCGGCGATGGTGCGGATCAGCTTGATCACGTCGCCGATCTTTTGCGCGGCCTCCGACAGCGCGCTGATCTGTGCGTTGGTCCCTTGCGCCTCGCTCACCGCCGCGCGCACGATCGTGGTGGTGGTGGCGAGCTGGCGGCTGATTTCGCCGATCGAGCTCGACAACTCGTCGGCGGCGACCGCGGCGGTCTGCACGTTGGTGCTGGCTTCGTTGGAGGCCGACACCGCGCTCTCCGCGCGCTGGGTGGTCTGCCCGGAACTGGTAAGCAACGTCGTGGCGGTGGAGCGCATGGCCATCGCGCCGTCGGTTACCGTGCGCAGGTGATCCTCGACGCGCTGGCGGAAGGCGGCGATCGCCCGCTCGATGATGGAGCGGCGCTGCTGCTGCTCCTGCATGGCGACGCGTTCGCGCTCGACGCTGCGTCGTTCGGTAATGTCCTCGTGGGTCGCCACCCAGCCGCCATCGGCCATCGGCCGGTTGATGATTGAGACGACGCGTCCGCTGGGGGATTTGACTTCCGCGGTGGTCGTCTTGCCTTGCGCCATGGCGGCGACCAGGCCTCGCCGGTATTCGTCCGGATCGCGCGAGAAGCTGCCGGTGGCGATGCGGTATGCGAGCAGGCCGGCGAGCGTTCGCCCCGGCTGCACGATCTCGTCGGGGAGTTCGTACAAATCCATGTAGCGGCGATTGCAGACGACCAGCCGCTCGTCGCGATCGAACATGCACAGACCCTGCGACATGTTGTTGATGGCGACACGCATGCGGGCGTTGTCGACTTGCATGCGCCGGGTGACGCCGATGGCGGCGGCGAGCATCGCCAGCAAAGTCGTCAGGCTGGCGCCGACGGCCGACGCCAGCAGTTCGGGCGCCGCGGCGGTCCAGGCGCCGAGCGGCACGCCATAGTGGAACAGCGCGAAACTCGCCGGAAAGCAGACGCAGCCGGTCAGCGCAACCAAACGCCAATCGCGCGAAATTTCTGCTGCGGAAGCTGCGGCCATGCTGGTGCCCGGGTCGGCGGCCACGCTATTCCCCTAGCGGTTGTTTTGCAGTTAATTGCTTGCGGTTGACTGGTTAAGCAATGCTTAACGGCTATGGGGAGGACGGCGGATGGCGGCACTGTGGGCCGGCCGCATCGAGGATGATGCGCTGTTGCGCGGCGCCGGGCGCTTCGGCGACGACGCCAAGCCCGCGGGCGCCTTGGCCGCCTATTTCGTGCGCTCGCCGCACGCCTTCGCTAATATCGAGAATATCGATGTCGCGGCCGCCAAGCGCGCGCCCGGCGTGGCGGCGGTGCTGACCGCCGCCGATCTCGCCGAGGCTCATTATCATTCCATCTCGCATCCGCATCCGATCCCCGGCCGCGGCGGCAAGGTGCCGGTCGCGCCGCATCGGCCGTCGCTGGCGGAAAAGCGCGTGCTGCACGTGGGCGAGCCGGTGGCGATGGTGATCGCCACGAGCGCGCAAGCCGCGCAAGATGCCGCCGAAAAAGTCGCGGTCGATTATGAGCCGCTCAGTGCCGTGACCGACGTGCGCGCAGGCGTCGCGCCCGGCGCGCCGCAGCTCTGGCCGGAAGCGCCCGGCAATATCGGCTTCGACTGGAGCGCGCCGGCCGATCCCGACGGCAAGAAGCAGGCGGCGATCGAGCGCGCCTTCAAGGACGCCGCCCATGTGGTGCGGGTTGAACTCGTCAACCAGCGCCTGGTGGTCGCCTCGCTCGAGCCGCGCACCGCGACTGCAAGCTACGACGCGGCCAGCAAGCAGTTCACGCTCCGTTGTGGCACGCAAGGCGTTGCTTCGGTGCGCGGCCAGATCGCCGGCGCCATGGGCCTCAAGCCGGCGGAACTGCGCGTGCTCACCGACGATCTCGGCGGCGCCTTCGGCATGAAGGGCTGGTGCTATCCCGAATACATTCCGATGCTGCACGCCGCGCGCATGCTGCAAAAGCCGATCCACTGGGTCTCGACCCGTGCCGAGGCTTTCGTGTCCGACAACCAGGGCCGCGACTCGTTCTGGACCGCGGAGCTTGCGCTCAACACGCGCGGCCGTTTTCTGGCCTTGCGCGTCGACTGCCTCGGCAATGTCGGCGCCTACATCACCGGCGTTGGGCATTTCGTCTTCACCACGCACATCTCCGGTTGCCTGCCGACGGTCTACGACATCCCGCACGCGCAGGTGAACACGCGCTGCGTGCTCACCAATACGCTGCCAACCGGGCCCTATCGCGGCGCCGGCCGTCCGGAGGCGAGCTATCTGATGGAGCGGTTGATCGATGCCGCCGCCGATCAAACCGGCATCGACGCCGCCGAACTGCGCCGGCGCAATCTGATTGCGCCCGGCAAAATTCCCTACACCACCGCCTTCGGCAACACTTACGACAGCGGCGAGTTTCCCGCCGCCTTCGAGCGCGCGCTGGTCGTGGCCGATTACGCCGGCTTTGCCGCGCGCCGCAAGGCGGCGAAAAAACTGGGCAAACTGCGCGGCATCGGCATCGGCTGCTATCTGGAAATCGCCGGCGCATTTCCGGAAGAGGCCGCGCGCATCACGTTTCCCGGCGGCCAGGCGGTCAATGTCAGCATCGGCGCCGGCGCCAGCGGGCAGGGGCACCAGACCGTGTTCGGCGGCGTCGCCGCGCGCCGGCTCGGCATCGCGCCCGAGACGGTGACGGTCACCGCGGGCGACTCAGCGCGCGACGTGCCGGGCTTCGGCGCGGTTGCCTCGCGCTCGGCGATGTATGTCGGCGGCGCGATTGCGGTCACCGCCGACAAGGTGATCGAGAAAGGCAAGCGCGCCGCCGCCCTGCTGTTGCAGGCAGCGGAAGGCGACGTGGACTACCGCGACGGAAAATTCAGCGTGCAGGGCTCCGGGCGGGAAGTGTCCTTGTTCGACGTGGCCGAGCGCGCCGCCGAGCTGGCGCGCACCGGCGTGATTCCGGAAAGCCTCGACACCCAAGCCAACGTCAAGACGCCGCCGTCATTCCCGAACGGCTGCCATGTCGCCGAGGTCGAGATCGATCCGGCAACCGGCGCGGTTGCGATCGTGTCCTATGTGGCGGTCGGCGATTGCGGCAATGTGCTGGACGCGACCATCGTCGCGGGCCAAATCCACGGCGGCGTGGCGCAGGGGCTCGGCCAGGCGCTGACCGAGAACACGATCTACGACGCCGCCGGCCAGCTCGTCAGCGGCTCGTTCATGGACTACGCCTTGCCGCGCGCCGACCTGATGCCGGACATGACGGTCGAGCATCGCGCCGTCGCCTGCCGCACCAATCCGCTCGGCGTGAAGGGCACCGGCGAGGCCGGCACCACCGCCGCGCCTCCGGCGGTGATCAATGCCATCCTCGATGCATTGCCGAAAGGCGTGCAGCTCGACATGCCGGCGACGCCGGAGCGGGTGTGGCGGGCGTTGCAGGCAAAATAAATCCGTCGTGCCGGCCGAGCGTGCTGGCGCGACGGCCGGGACCCATAGCCAAGGGTCTACCGATAGGCTGCGGAGCATGGGTCCCCGCTTTCGCGGGGACGACAATTCATAACTACGGCGCCACGTCGATCTTCACCGTGTCGGTGATCGTGTGCCAGTGCTTGATTTGAGCGTCGAGCCAGATCTTGGCGTCGGCGACCGACTGATTGGGCGCGATATTCATCTTCTGCTTGCCGAACTTTTCCTGCACCTCGGGCGCTTGCAGCGCTTTCAGCGCGATCGCATGCAGCGCCTCCAGCACCGGCATCGGCGTCGCCGCCGGCGCGAACAAGCCGTTCCAGGCCACGGTGCCGACGTCGGGATAGCCGACCTCCTTCATGGTCGGAACGTCGGGATAGTCCGGCAGGCGCGCGCCGTTGACCATCGCGATCGGACGGAACTTGCCGGACTTCACCATGCCGGCGGAGCTGGCGACGTTGAGGAACGCGGCCTGCACGTCGCCGCGCAGCATGTCCTGGATCACGCCGGAGGCGCCGTTCTTGTTGGGCAGCGCGACCATGTCGAGATCGCCGGCGCGCTTGGCGAAATAGGCCATGTCGTAGTGCGGATAGGAGCCGACGCCGACGGTGCCGTAGTGCACCTTGCCGGGGTTCTTCTTGGCGTAGGCGATCAGCTCGGCCACGCTCTTGACCGGAAAATCGTTCGCCGTCGTCACCAGCATGAAGGCCGGCACGTCGATTAGGTTGGTCACCGCCGCCACGCTCTTGGCGTAGTCGAAGCTCATTTTCTTGCTGTAGAGGATCGGCGTGATGGCGTTGGTCGAGACATTGCCGATCATCAGCGTATAGCCGTCGGGCGCCGCCTTCACCATTTCGTCGACCGCCAGGAGACCGAAGGCGCCGGGCTTGTTGATAATCACGAACGGCTGGCCGGTGATCTTCTGCATTTGATCGCCGACGATGCGCGCGGTGATGTCGGTGGCGCCGCCCGGCGCATAGGGCACCAGGATCTTGACCGCGCGGCTCGGGTATTTGTCCTGCGCCGAGGCGGCGGCCATGCCGAGCGCAAGGCAGGCGGCGGCAAGCAGGATCGCGGTCAGACGTTTCATGGAAATCCTCCGTGGCTAAGTATGGTTCACGGCAGGGGTTCTTGGCGCCCCCGCGCTCATGGCATTCAAGTCGCTTTCACGCCGAACAGGTTGTGCGAGCCGTCCTTGACCGTGAAAAACACGACGTCGCCGTCCGGCGTCGCCTTGCCGGCGTGAATCGTGTTGGCCGGGATATAGACCACCGAGCCCGGCTTCACGTCGAATTCCTTGCCGCCGATATTGGCGCGGAAGGTGCCTTGCAGCACGTAGATCCACTGTTCGTTGGGGTGCGAATGCGGCTCGGCGCCGGTGCCGGCGTTCATGCGCATCAAGCCGACGATCATGCGGTCGCCTTCGACGCAGGGCCCGTGCGCGGTGGAATAGCCGGGGCCGGCCATGATCTTTTGCAGTCCGGCGAGGTCGAAGACGTATTGGCCTGGGGCGGCGCGTGTGGCGCCGGGCGTGCGCGGGGCAGGCTGTGTGGACATGGCGCTCTCTCCCGGAGGTGGCGTTTAACGGCTTGTTGTTGTGGCGATGTTAGTTGACCCACACTGACCGCGCCAGTAGACGCGGGGGCCTGTATCGCCATGCGGAACAAAGGCTCACCACCGTTCGGCCATTGTCGGCCTTAAAGCTTGCGTCTGGTCTTGATCGAATTCGGAGATCGCCGCCGATGCTTCGTCCGCTCGTCGCGATACTGGCGCTGGCCGCGCTTGCCGGCTGCGCCGGCGACTTTGTGCCGAAGGAGCAGCCGAGCTTTTACCGCAACCTGGCGCAGCCCGGCGCTGAGCTCGATGCCGCGGCCGCCGCCTCGATGATTTCCGGCTACCGCACCAATAACGGGCTGCCGGCGGTGACGCTCGATCCCGCGCTCACGCGGCTCGCGCAGGCGCAGGCCGCCATCATGGCCAAGCGCGACCGGCTCGATCACAACGCCGGCAAGCCGTTCGTCGCGCGGCTGAAAGCCTCGGGCTACGACGCCAAGCGGGCGGCCGAGAATATCGGCGCCGGCTATCACACTTTGGCCGAGGCGTTTTCCGGCTGGCGCGATTCGGCCCCGCACCGCGCCAACATGCTGCTCGCCGGCGCAACCCGCATCGGCATCGCGGCGGTCTACACGCCCACCTCGAAATACAAAGTTTACTGGACGCTGATCCTGGCCGAGCCGGACGACAAGAAGGGATAGCGCCGCGGGATTTTATGCGCGCGGGAGCCCGACCGGAGACCCCCAATGACGCGGCCTGGCGCCTCGTATAGAATGGATTTTTCGACAGGCGGCATGCGGAACAAACCCGCGGCAAAACCATCCTTGGGAGGATGCCATGACGTCACGCGAGGCAATAAGGATATTCGGCGCGGCAGCGGCTCTCGTCTTCGGCGCGGTGGTTGCGCAGGCCGCTCCATTCATGATCGTCGGCAACGATGAAAAACTGGCGTTCGACGATAGCGGCAAGGCGATCTTGTCGATGCCGGGAAAAGATTCGGTATTGATCGTCGATTTGGCCAATCCGCTCAGTCCGAAAATCGTCGCCAAGCTTCCGCTTAAGAACTCGGTGGTCGGCCCGCCGGTCAATCTCGATATCGATCCGACCAATTCGGTCGCGATCGTTGCCGACTCGATGACCGTCGTCAAAGACGGTGACGTTATGAAGCAAGTCCCGGATGACAAAATCTACGTCATCGATCTCAAGGCGAAACCGGCCAAACTCGTCGCGACCATCACGGGCGGCAAACAGCCGTCCGGCTTGAGCATCAATCCGGCCGGGAATCTCGCGCTCGTTGCCAATCGCGCCGGCAAATCCATCACGGTCCTGTCGATCAAAGGCACCGACGTGAAGATCGTCGATACGGTGGACATGGGCGAAGAAGTCTCGCACGCCGTCTTCACCCCCGACGGCAAACATGCGCTGGCAACCAAGTTTCCGGGCAACAAGGTCGCGCTGCTCGATGTCGACGGCGACAAGGTGACCTACACCAAGCTCGATCTGCCGGTCGGGCTGTGGCCGTATAACGTTGCCATCGCCCCGAACGGCAGCATCGCCTTGACGGCCGACAACGGCAGCGCCGGTACCTCCGACGGTAATGTGGATACCGTGAGCGTCATCGACTTGTCGGCCAAGCCGCCGCGGGTCATCGACCACATCATGGTGCCGGACAGCCCGGAAGGACTGGCGATCAGTCCGAAGGGAAATATCGCCGCGGTGATCGATGCCACCGGCTCCAACAAGGATCACAAGGCATTCTTCTATCATCGCAACGGCGTGGCGACGATCCTGCGCGTGCACGGCAAGAAGGTGACCAGGCTCAAGGATATCGAGGTCGGCGGCTTGCCCGAGGCCGTGTGCTTTACTCCCGACGGCCGCTATCTTTTCGTCGGTAATTATATGGACCAGGACTTCTCGATCCTGCGGGTCAGAGGAACCAAGGTTACCGACACCGGCAAGCGCTTCAAAGTGCCGGGGCACCCGGGCTCCGCGCGTTGTAGCGCGCACTGAATTGACATTTGCGGAGATGGCGGGGCTCGGGCCAACCGAGCCCCGCTCGCCCGCAAGGGACGGGCGGCACTGGACCTGGTGCGTTCCTCTGACTAGCTTTGCGCCCCATGCCTTTGCTGCCTCGTCTCGACAATTACAACGACATTTACCGCCAATTCCGCTGGCAAGTCCCGGCGCGCTACAATATCGGCGTCGACGTCTGCGACCGCTGGGCGGCGCAGGAGCCTGACCGGCTCGCCCTCCTGCATGTAAAATCGGACGGTCGCGAAGACGCCATCGGCTACGGCGCCTTGCGCGAAACCTCCAATCGGCTTGCCAATGTGCTGCGCGCGCACGGCGTCAATCGCGGCGATCGTGTCGCGATCATGCTGCCGCAGATGCCGGAAGTCGCCGCCGCCCATGTCGCGATCTACAAGCTCGGCGCGGTCGCGCTGCCGATCGCGGTCCTGTTCGGGCCGGATGCGCTGTCCTACCGCCTGCAGAATTCCGGCGCCAAGGCGCTGTTGACCGATACGCAAGGCCTCGCCAAGCTCGACGGCATTCGCGGCGAGGCGCCTGAGCTCGCCTGCATCGTTTCGGTCGACGATGGCTTTGCCGACTTGCTGGCGCGCGCCTCACCGGATTTCACGCCGGTCGATACCGCCGCCGACGATCCGGCGATGATGATCTACACCTCCGGCACTACCGGCCAGCCGAAAGGCGCGCTGCACGCCCATCGCGTGCTGCTCGGTCACCTGCCCGGCATCGAGCTGCCGCATTTTCCGTTTCCGCAATCGGGCGACCGCTACTGGACGCCGGCCGACTGGGCCTGGGCCGGCGGCCTGCTCGACGCGCTGCTGCCCAGCCTGCACTACGGCGTGCCGGTGGTGGCCTACAAATTCGACAAGTTCGATCCCGAGCGCGCCTTCGCGCTGATGGCGCAGACGCAGGTGCGCAATGCCTTCATCCCGCCGACCGCGCTGCGCATGATGCGCGCGGCGCCGAGCCCGCGCGGGCGCTACGATTTCAAACTGCGCAGCGTGGCCTCCGGCGGCGAGTCGCTCGGCGTCGAGGCGCTGGAATGGGGCAAGTACGCGTTCGGCCTCGCGATCAACGAATTCTACGGCCAGACCGAATGCAATCTGGTGCTCGGCTCCTGCGCGCAGCTCGGCATGCTCAAGGCCGGCGCGATCGGCAAGCCGGTCCCCGGCCATAGCGTCGCGGTGATCGGCCGCGACGGACAACCGCTCAAAGCCGGCGAGGTCGGCCAGATCGCGGTCAAGCGGCCCGATCCGGTGATGTTCCTGCAATACTGGGGCAACCCTCAGGCCACGCGCGACAAGTTCATCGGCGACTGGATGACCACCGGCGATCAGGGCGTGACGGACGAGGAGGGCTATATCACCTTCGTCGGCCGCGACGACGACGTCATCACCTCATCGGGATTCCGCATCGGGCCGGGTGAGATCGAGGATTGCCTGATCCGCCATCCGGCGGTGGCGCTCGCCGCCGTGGTCGGCAAGCCCGATCCGCTGCGCACCGAGATCGTCAAGGCCTTCATCGTGCTCAAGAAAGGTCAGGCGCCGTCGGATGCGCTCGCCGCCGAGATCCAGAATTTCGTCAAGACCCGGCTGTCGGCGCACGAATATCCGCGCGAGGTCGCCTTCATCGACGACATGCCGATGACCACGACGGGGAAGGTGATCAGGCGGCTGCTACGGGCGCGCGCGTAGGCTCATGCGTTGGAGGCGCCGCCCACGATGAACACGTGGAAGCCCAGCCGCCGCTTGGCGACCAGATAGAGCAGGATCAATTCCACCACCAGCGCGGTCGAGGTGGCGACGCCGGCGCCCTCGATGCCGATGCGCGGAATAAGCATCACGCACAGCCCGAGATTGAGCGCGAAGGCGACGGCATAGATCATGGCGCATTGCCGGCGCTCGCCCAGCATGTTGAGCAGCCGCTCGGCCGGGCCGACCGCGGCGCGCGCCAGCATGCCGATCGCCAAAATGAACATGACGCCATAGCCGCGCTCGAAGTTCTCGCCGAACAAGGCCAGCAGCGGCCGGCCGCAGGCAAGGATCAGCGCGCAGACGGCGAGCGAGGGCCAGAACGTCCACTTGACGGTCTCGGCGAAGAACGAAGCAAGCCGCTCCTTGTCGCCGGCCACGTGATATTCGGTGAACTTGTGCGTGGTGGCGCCGGCAATGGCGAAGTAGACGAAGGCGACGATCGCCAGGAGCCGCGCGCCGGCATAATAGACCGCCACATCGTCGGGCGAGCGCAAATGTTCGAGCGTGAGAATGTCCACGTAAGTCAGCATCAGGTAGAAGGCCTCCGCCACGAAGATCGGCAGCGACGTCGCCAGCCAGGTCTTGACCTCGTAGCGTTTCGGGCCGGCCGGCACCGTGGCCTTGAGCCGGCGATCGAGTAGGAACAGTTGCGCGAGGGTCACCGCCCAGGTGGTGACGACGGCGACAAGCATCGCGGTCACCGCCCCGGTCGGCGCGCCCAGCAGATAGGCGGCGCCCATCAGCACCGTGATGGTGAACTGGCGCCAGATGTAGAACGGCATCAGCGCGAGATTGGGCCAGCTATAGGATTGCGCGATGCCGGCCTGCACCTGCACCAGGCCGTAGATCGGAATGGTGAGGCAGGCGAGATAGAGCGGCACCACCGCGAAATAGTCGAGCCAGGGGGCCAATAGGGTCACACCGACGGCGCCGACGGCGCCGATTGCACTGGCGATGCCGAAGGCGAGCCAGCGGCTGCCGGTCAAGAACCCGCGCAGGCGGTCGAACGATTTGAGCTCGCTATATTCCGGAATGAAGCGCCGCGCCGCCGACGACAGACCGAAGTCCGAGAGCGCGCCGATCATCAGCACCCAGGTCCACACATAGATGTAGATGCCGAACTGGAAGCTGCCCATCCAGCGCGCGAGCAATACTTGCGAGGCGAGCGCCAGCATCGCGCTGCCGACACGCACCAGAAAAACCTTTCCGGCAATGAGCTGCGCCAGCCGGCTGTCGCTGCGCTCGGCGAGGAAGGCCTTGAGGCGCGCGATCGGGCTCGCCGCGGCCGATGGCGGCGCGGGAGCGACATTTTCGGAATCGACCAGCGCCACGGGTTCTCTCTCCGGCGGCTGCGGCCCGGTTGCAAGCGACGGCAAAGCCATCGTGTTTCCATAGCAAGGAACCGTTAAGAATCGGTTGGGTGGGGCCGTTTGTGCCGATGAAATCAAGGCTTTTCGAGCTTTGCCACGTCCGCCAGAATGCCCTCGACCGCCTTGCGTTCCTCCGCCGTCAGCGCCGCTTGCGGCGGCACCGGATCGCCCACCGCATAGCCCTGGATCTGCAAGCCGGCCTTGATGCAGGCGGCGAGATTGAAGCGCGCGAAGGCCTCGTTGATGCGCCAGAGCTCGCGCTGCAGCGTCATCGCTTCCGGCCACCGGCCGGCGCGGCAAAGCTCATAGAGCTTCACGCTCTGGCGCGGCACGATGCAGGCCGGGCCCGCCATCCAGCCGACGCCGCCGATCAGCATCACCGCCGCCGGAATATGCGCCGACGCCGAGAATACCTTCATGCCCGGGCAGCGGTTCATGATCGAGAGCAGCCTTCCGGTATTGGTGGAGGCATCCTTGATGTAGCGGATGCGCGGGTGAGCGCTCAAGCGCGCGATCACGTCGAGGGTGAGATCGCTGCGCTGGAATTGCGGATTGGTGTAGAGCACGACCGGAATGTCCACGCTGTCGGCGATGGCGCGGAAATAGGATTCGATCTGCGCATCCTTGAGCGGGAAGTAAGCCTCGAGGATGGCAAGGATGCCGTCGGCGCCAAGCGCCTGGTAGTGCTTGGCCTGTGCGACCGCGTCGGCGGTCGCCGTCGAGGCGACGCCGGCGATCACCGGTACGCATTTGCCGGCGGCTTCGATCGTCGCCTGCACCACCGCCGCGCGCTGCTCGCGCGTAAGATAGGCGAATTCTCCGGTCGAGCCGAGCGGCGTCAGTCCATGCACGCCGGCCTTGATCAGATCGGACACCAGCCGCCCCAACACGTCGGTGAGGATGCGGCCCTGCGCGTCGATCGGCGAAACCAGATAGGGAAAGACGCCGTGGAAATCGCTCATGCATTCACCCCGTAAAGCCGCCTTCGTCGAGAAACTTCTGTTCCTCCGGCGTGCTGGCGCGGCCGAGCACCGCGTTGCGGTGCGGGAAGCGGCCGAAGCGGCGGATGATATCGGCGTGAATCTCCGCCCATTTGAGGCCGTCGGCGTCGCCGCCCGCCTTGTAAAGCGCAATGCCGCGCGCCTGGTCGGCGAGGTCTTCCGAATGCTCGAACGGCAGATAGAAGAAGCCGCGCAGCTCGGCCGGCACCTGACTGTCGAAGCCGCGCACCAATGCACCGGCGGTTATCGCCCGCGCCAGCGGATCGCTGGCAAAGGCGCGCGCCTCGCCGCGAAACATGTTGCGCGGGAATTGATCGAGCAAAATGAGCAGCGCCAGCGCGCCCTCCGCGTTTGCCTCCCAGGCGCTGAGTTTGCCGGTGCTGGCGGCCTCGTGAGCTTTAAGGAAGCGCCGGCGGATCTCGTCGTCGAACGCGGCGTCCTTCTCGAACCAGCGATCCGGCCCGGCGGCGCGCCAGAACGCGACCACCTCGGCGGCCGAAGGCAGCGCGGCCACCTCGCTCATTCGCCGTCCCGCAGCGCGCGGCGCAGGATCTTGCCGACATTGGTCTTCGGCAATTCGTTGCGGAACTCGATCTGCTTCGGCACCTTGTAGCCGGCGAGTTCGCTGTGCATGTATTTGCGCAGTTCCTGCTCGGTCAGGTCCGGCGATTTCTTCACCGCGTAGAGCTTAACCGCCTCGCCGGAATGGGCGTCCGGCACGCCGACCGCGGCGCATTCCAAGACGCCGCCCTGCATCATCGCCACGTCCTCGACCTCGTTGGGGAACACCTTGAAGCCGGACACCGAGATCATGTCCTTCTTGCGGTCGATGATCTTGACGCGGCCTTGCTCGTCCATCACGCCGATGTCGCCGGTGCGGAAAAAGCCGTCCGCGGTCATCACCTTGGCGGTCTCGTCGGGACGATGCCAGTAGCCGGGCATGACCTGCGGCCCGCGCGCGCAAATCTCGCCATGCTCGCCGAGCGGCACGTCATGGCCGTCGTCGTCGCGGATCGAGATTTCGGTCGAGGGAACCGGCAAGCCGATGGTGCCGGTCCATTCGGCGATGTCGCCGCGATTGCAGGTGAGCACCGGCGAGGTTTCCGACAGGCCGTAGCCTTCCACGATCGGCTTGCCGGTCGCCTTCATCCAGGCGTCCGCCACGGCCTTCTGCACCGCCATGCCGCCGGCGACCGCGGATTTCAGCATGCTCAAATCGAGCTTGCCGAAATCGGGATGATTGAGCAGCGCGTTGTACAGCGTGTTCACGGCCGGGAACAGGTTGACCTTGTAATGGCTCAATTCCTTGATCAGGCCGCCGATGTCGCGCGGGTTCGGAATGAGAATGCACATGCCGCCGGTGCGCACGGCGAACAGGAAGCACGCGGTGAGCGCGAAGATGTGATAGAGCGGCAACGCGGTGACGACGATGATGCGGTCGATCACCGGCGGCACGGCCACCATCGGCTCATTCCACGCCACCACCTGCAGCACATTGGCGACCAGGTTGCGATGCAGCAGCATGGCGCCCTTGGCGACGCCGGTGGTGCCGCCGGTATATTGCAGGAAGGCGATGTCGTCGGGCCCGACCTCGACGCGCGTGAACGGCAGCGTGCCGCCGCGGGCAAGCGCGTCGTTGAATGTGGTCGCGCCCGGCAGGCTATAGGGCGGCACCATCTTCTTGACGTAGCGCACCACGGCGTTGACCAGGGTGCCTTTCAGCGTGCCGAGCATGTCGCCCATGCTGGCGACCACGACGTGCTTTACATCGATCAACGGCAACGCCTCTTGCAGCACCGCGGCGAAATTCTCCAAGACGACGATGGCGTCGGCGCCGCAATCCTTGAGCTGGAATTCCAGTTCGCGCGGCTTGTACAGCGGATTGACGTTCACGACGGTCATGCCGGCGCGTAAGGTTCCGGCGATCGCCACCGGATATTGCAGCACGTTCGGCATCATGATGGCGACGCGGGCGCCGCGCTTAAGACCCTTGCTCTGCAGCCAGGCGGCGAAGGCGCGCGAGGCCTGCATCGAGCTCGGCATAGGTCAAGACTTTGCCCATGCACACGCAGGCTTCCCGGGCAGCGTTCGCCTTGAAGCTTTCCTCGCACATCGCCACCAGCGACGGGTAGCGCGTCGGGTCGATCTCGGCGGGCACGCCCGGCGGGTAATATTTCAGCCAAGGTCGCTGCATTGGCCGTTGCATGGCGTTTTCCCCAATTCGCCGCTCGGCTCTTTTCAAGCATGGCCGCCGGACGCCGGACAGCATTAGTCGAGTCGGGAGGCCGCGCAAGGCCACATCCGTTCATTCCCGCGCAAGCGGGAATCCAGAACCAATTATTCAGCGCTGCGGCGAGACTGCCCTGGGCCCGCGCTTACGCGGGGACGAACGCAAGAGAAGGCCGCCGGATTTACCGATCCGCGCCGCCGAACGGCACCAGCGGATTGTCGGTCAAGGCCGCGCGGTCGGGGCGATCGACGCTCGGCCGCGCCGAGGAAGGCCTCGAACAGCTCGCGCACCGTGCGCTCGGGCAGGTCGCGGGTGATGAACACCAGCCGGCTGCGGTGGTCGTCGTCCGGCCAGTGCGGCAGCCGCGCGGTCGGATGGAACACGTGCTGCACGCCGTGCACCACCACCGGCGTGTCGGGCATTTCGGCGAGCTTCACGATGCCCTTGAGCCGCAGCAGCTTGGCGCCATAAGTCGCGCGCAACAGCTCGAGGAACATCTCCAGCGTGCCGGCGGGGATCGCGCTATCGGCGGTGAGCACGAAGGCGCCGATATGCGCGTCGTGGCGGTTGACGTCGTGATGATGGTGGTGATCGTCGGCATAGGCCTCGGCGGCGAGCCATTTTTTCACGTCGGGGATTTTGCGCTGCGGATCGTACAGCCCGCAATTCATGAGGCGCTCCGCCGTCGCCTCGCCTTTGGCGGCGTCGAGGATGGGCGCCGCCGGATTGAGCGCGGAGAGGCGCGCGACGATGCGCTCGCGCTGCTCGGCGCTCGCCAAGTCCGTCTTGCTCAGCACGATGCGGTCGGCCACCGCCGCCTGCTTCACCGCTTCGGCATGCGCGTCGAGCGTGGCCTCGCCGTTCACCGCGTCGACCACGGTGACGACGCCGTCGAGCCGGTAACGCTGCACCAGATAAGGATGCGCCATGGCGGTGTGCAAAAGCGGCGCCGGATCGGCCAAGCCGGTCGTTTCGATCAGCACGCGGCGGAAGCTGCAGCGCCTATTGTCGAGATCGCGCAGCAAGGTCTCCAGCGCGTCGACCAGATCGCCGCGCATGGTGCAGCACAGGCAGCCCGATTGCAGCAGCACCATGTTGTCGCCGATATATTCGACCAGCAGGTGATCGAGCGCGACGTCGCCGAATTCGTTGATGATGACGGCGGTGTCCGCGAGCGCGGCGTCCTTGAGCAGGCGGTTGAGCAGCGTGGTCTTGCCGGCGCCGAGAAAGCCGGTGAGGACGGTGAGCGGAATGGGCTCGCTCGGCCGGCGCCGATCGGCGCTATGGCCCGCCTCGGACATTAGTTCGCCGAACTGACCTTCGGCTTCGCCGCGTGCTTGGCGCGCTTGTGCGTGCCCGCCGTCTTGGCGCCGTCTTTCTTGGCGGCGGATTCGGCTTTCTCGCCGCTTTCCTTCTTGGCGACCCGCTTTTTCTTCTTCGACCGCGGCTCGGCGGTCTGCACCTTGTCCGGATGATCGGGCGGGCCGGTGAACACCACGACCGGCGGTTCGGTCTCGACCGGCGGGCCGAGCACGAACTTGCCGTTCGGCGGCCGCAGGCTGGACAGCATGAAGCCCTGCGCCGAGCCGCTATCGCCGGTGGCGGTGGCGCCGGCGTCGACCTGCTCTTCGTCGTTGTCCTCCGCCGGCGGCTTGCGGCGATGGCCGCCGCACATTTCTTCGCGCAGGTCGGGCGGCTGCGCATCGATCGGCGCCAAGGCGTCGACGGTGCCGAGCGACGGCGTGAGCCAGGTGAGACCGCCGCTGTTGAAGCCGCGCTCGAGCAATGCCGCCGCTTTCTGCGCGCGCACCGCGCCGGAATAGGCGCCGAGCACGATGGCGATCAGGCGCCGTCCGTTGCGGGTCGCCGACGCCACCACGTTGTAGCCGGAGGCGCAGATGAAACCGGTCTTCATGCCGTCGGCGCCGGGATAGCGGTCGAGCAGCGAATTGTAATTGCGCATCACGCGATTGCCGTACTGGATCGCGTGGATGTGCCAGTACGAATCGTCTTCCGGAAATTCCTTGATCAGCGCGCGCGCGAGGATGCCGAGGTCGCGCGCCGAGGTGACGTGATTTTCCGCCGGCAGCCCGTTCGGATTGACGAAATGCGACTCGGTCATGCCGAGCCGGCGGGCATTGGCGTTCATCATGTCGGCGAAGCCCTCGATCGAGCCGCCGACGCCTTCGGCGATCGCCACCGCCATGTCGTTGGCCGATTTCACCATCAGCATCTTCAGCGCGTTGTCGACGGTGAGACGGGTGCCGGCCTTGAATCCCATCTTGGTCGGCTGCTGCGCCGCCGCGTTGCGCGATACGGTCAGCAGCGTATAGAAGCCGATGCGGCCTTCCTTGATGGCGCGCAGCGTGGTGTAGGCGGTCATCAATTTGGTGACGGAAGCCGGGTACCAGGGGTAGGTGGCGTTTTCCGCGTGCAGCACCTTGCCGGTCGCGGCCTCGATCAATAGCTGCGCTTCGGCCCGGGCCTGCGTCGTGCCGGCAAGCGCCAGCGCTGCCGTAACGGCAAGGCCAAGCATCAGGGAACGGGGGCTAGCGCGATATGACAATGGTTCGCGGTCCGGTTCTGGGCCTCGGGCCAAAGGACTCCCTAAAAGCGAGTGGGTTCCATAGGCGGCGGCGCTAGGCTATCTAAGCTTTGGACGCGAGGCAAAGTCCGCCCCACCCCCGGTGTGAATCATGGTGACGGGCCGTACATTGCCGACCAATGCGACCAAAGTTCGGCAAAGGAGGCTTCGATGACTGCCTGTATCGTCGGCTGGGCCCATACCCCCTTCGGAAAGCTCAGCGGCGAGAGCGTCGAAAGCCTGATCGTGCGGGTTACGGCTGAGGCGCTGGCCGATGCCGGCGTGCCGGCCGCCGACGTGGACGAGATCGTGCTCGGTCATTTCAACGCCGGTTTTTCCGCGCAGGATTTCACCGCCGCGCTGGTGCTGCAGGCCTCGCCCGATTTGCGCTTCAAGCGCGCGACCCGGGTCGAGAATGCCTGCGCCACGGGTTCGGCCGCCGTGCATCAGGGCATCAAGGCGATCGAGGCGCGCTCCGCGCGCATCGTGCTCGCGGTCGGTGTCGAGCAGATGACGACGACGCCGGCGGCGGAAATCGGGCGCAACCTGCTGAAAGCCTCTTACGTGCGCGAGGAGGCCGCGATCGACGGCGGCTTCGCCGGCATCTTCGGCAAGATCGCCGGCCTGTATTTCCAGAAATGGGGCGATCAGTCCGACGCGCTGGCGATGATCGCGGCCAAGAACCACAAGAACGGCGTCGGCAATCCTTATGCGCAGATGCGCAAGGATCTCGGCTACGATTTCTGCCGCACCGAGAGCGAGAAAAATCCCTTCGTCGCCGGCCCGCTCAAGCGCACCGATTGCTCGCTGGTGTCGGACGGCGCCGCCGCGGTGGTGCTCGCCGACGTGGAAACCGCGCTCAGGCTCGGCAAGGCGGTCGCCTTCCGCGCCGCCCAGCATGTGCAGGACTTCCTGCCGATGTCGAAGCGCGACATTTTGAAGTTCGAAGGCTGCGCGCAAGCCTGGCATGGCGCGCTCGCGCAGGCGGGCTTGCAGCTCGGCGACTTGTCGTTCGTGGAGACGCACGACTGCTTCACCATCGCCGAGCTGATCGAATACGAGGCCATGGGGCTCACCGCCGAAGGCCAGGGCGCGCGCGCCATCAAGGAAGGCTGGACGCAAAAGGACGGCAAGTTGCCGATCAACCCGTCGGGCGGCTTGAAGGCGAAAGGCCATCCGATCGGCGCCACCGGCGTGTCGATGCATGCGCTTGCCGCGATGCAGCTGACCGGAACTGCGAACGACTTGCAGGTGAAGAACGCCCGCCTCGGCGGTATTTTCAACATGGGCGGCGCGGCGGTGGCGAATTACGTGAGCATTCTCGAACGCATCAAGTAGCGCGCCGGCCGAAATCACCGCACTGGCGGCGCCGAGCGCGCGCGAAAAATCGCCGGCGCCATTGATCAAAGGCAAGGCGGCCTTTTCTTAAAATCGCAAAATTGATCGCAAATCGAGGCATGGTACAGTCCCGGTTGTAATCATATTCGTTCGTGCGCATATAATCTCAAGCTTGGGCGGAGGCGGCGGCGATGACCAATATTCCAACCGATCTGCTGCGCGCGCTCGTCGCCGTCGTCGACATGCGCAGCTTCACCAAGGCCGCGGCCAAGCTCGGGGTCACGCAGCCGGCGGTGAGCGCGCAAATCAAGCGGCTGCAATTCCTGCTCGGCGGCGATTTGTTCGATCGCAGCGTCCAGGGCGTCAGCCTGACGCCGCAAGGCGAACTGGTGGTCAGCTACGCGCGCCGCCTGCTGTCGATCAACGATCAGATCGTGCATCTCGGCGGCAGCGGCCCGCGGCCCGAACTGGTGATCCGCATCGGCACGCCGAGCGAATACATCGCCTCGATCCTGCCCGGCATCTTGGCGCAATTCCGCGAACGCTGGCCGGACGTGCGCTTCATCATCCGCACCGATTTCTACGATCCGCTGGTGCGCCAACTGCGCGGCGGCGACATCGATCTGATGATCGGACTGTCGATGACGCCGCCGCCCGATGCCCGCCATAGCCGTGCGCAAGAGGTGGTCTGGGTGCACAGCGCCGCCACCCATCTCGAGCCCGACCGGCCGGTGCCGCTGGTCTCCTATGGCGAGCTTTGCGTCTATCACCGGCTCGCGGTGCAGGCATTGCAGGCGGCCGGGCTCGACTGGGAAGACGTTTTCACCGGTCCGAGCGTCGCCAGCCTGAGCGGCGCGGTCAATGCCGGGCTCGGCGTCATGGCGATCACCCGCCGCCGGGCGGCAAAAGTCGGCATGCCGGTGTGGGAGAACCCGCCGCTGCCGAAACTGCCCGATCTCTACAGCGGCATCTATGTCCGCGAGGGCGGCGCCCGCGCCATTTACGAGCAGCTGGCCGACGAGATCGCCGCGGTCTTCTACGAACCGGCCGAACGCCCGCCGGAATTGCTTGCCGGCGCCATGGCGCGCAAGGCGACCAGCGCGGCCTGACGCCAGTCGCAACGGCAGCTCTATTCGATCACCTCGTCGGCGAGCGCGATCAGCGTGGGCGGTACGGCAAGCCCGAGCGCCTTGGCGGTCTTGAGATTGATCACCAGCTCGAATTTGGTCAGCTGCACGACTGGCAGGTCGGCGGGCTTGGCGCCTCGCAGAATTTTTCCGGCATAGGCTCCCATCTGCCGGTAAGAATCCGCGATATTCGTCCCGTAGCTCATGAAGCCGCCGGCAGTGACAAACTCGCGCTGCTCATAGATCGCCGGGGTGGCGTAGCGAGCCGCCAGTTCGACGAATTGTTTGCGCTGGCTGTAAAAATACGGATCGGCGCCCACGATCACGGCGCCGGCGTGGCGTAGATGCAGCGTCGCAAACGCCGCATCGATCTCGTTCGCGTTGCTGGCGTTGAGCAGCAGGATTTGCCGCCCGATCGCGCGCGCCGCTGCTTGCACCTCGCGTGCGTTCGCTGCGGAGGGCGGGAAATTCGGATTGACAAGGAGGGCGGTTACCGCGGTCTTCGGCACCAGCTCGTCGAGCAGTCCCATGCGTTTCGACGCCAACTCGGCGGTAAAAATGTTCACGCCGGTAGCGTTGCCGCCCGGCCGGCTTAGACTGGCGACGAGCCCGGTCTTGGACGGATCGCTGCCGACGTTGAACACAATCGGTATCGTCGCGGTTGCGGCTTTGGCGATGGCAGCCGGCGCATCGCCGCCGCCCGTTACGATCACAGCCACCTGACGGTGTACGAGGTCGGCGGCGAGCGCCGGTAGCCGGTCGTAATGACCCTCCGCCCAGCGGAATTCGATGGTGACGTTCTGGCCCTCGACATAGCCGATCTGTTTCAAGCCCTGACGAAAGGCCGTCACCAGATGCGAGAGCGTCTCGGCCGATCCGACATGCAAAAAGCCGATGACCGGCACTGCCGGCTGCTGCGCGCGCGCCGCAAGCGGCCATGCCGCCGCCGCGCCGCCGAGAGCCAAGATGAATTCGCGCCGCCTCATTCGATCACCTCGTCGGCGAGTGCGAGCAGCGGTAGGCGGAATTTCGAGGCCGAGCGTTTTGGCGGTCTTGAGGTTGAGCACTGTCTCATACTTGGTCGGCGCCTCGACTGGCAGGTCAGCGGGTTTTGCGCCACGCAGGATGCGGTCGACGTAGGATGCGGCCTGGCGATATTGATTGAGAAGTTCGGTACCGTAAGACATCAGCCCGCCGGCCGTGACAAAATGGCGATACGCGTAGACGGCAGGTAAGCGGTTTCCTGCGGCGAGCCCGATGACAAGATCGCGATGCTGCTCCGTTGTGTTATCTGGAGGGAGGAACAAACCGCCGTTCGGCACGCGCGCGAAGGAATCGATGGTTCGTTCGATGTCGGAGGCATTCTCGACGAGACCGGGAACGATTTCGATCCCGAGCGACGGCGCGATTTTGTTGGCCGTGCGCAGGAAATAGCCGTACGGCAAACCCTTTGGATTGCCGAGGAGAGCCGCCCGCATCAAATGCGGTGCGATCTCCTTAAGCATGCCAAGCCATTTACCGGTGATGGTATCTTCGTAAAATAAGAAGCCGGTGATATTGGCGCCCGGCCTAGCAAGGCTGGCGACGATGCCGGAACCAGTTGGATCAGAAACTTGTACAAATACGATCGGAATGATCCGTGTTTCCCGCTGCAATGCCTTTGTCGCCGGCGTCGTGGTCGCGAAAATAACCTCCGGATTTAGTCTCACGATCTCCTGCGCTAGTACAGCCGAGCGGAAGTTTTGACTCCGCTTGCAGCAAACAGATTTGAGGAGTCGAATCGGTTTTGTTGTGGCAAGACGAATCCGGAGCTGGAACAGGAGGTTGTCATGCCCCTACTAGCGGCCGACCCGGTGAGCGTTTTGCCCGAACAGCGCGAAGCGCTGGAACGTCTGGTGCGAACCCATTCGACGCCGCAGCAAGTCGCCCTACGCTCCCACATCATCGAGCAGGCAGCCGATGGCATGGGTGTGCGTGCCAGCGCTCGGGAGCTTGGCGTCTGGCCCAAGACGGTACGGTATTGGCGCAAGCGCTGGCGGGAGGCGGCGGACAGGCAGTCGGTCGCCGAGCGGCTGGCCGATGCGCAGCGCTCGGGAGCGCCGGCGACGTTCACGCCCGAGCAGATCTGCGCTCTGGTCGCGATGACATGCGAGAAGCCGTCGGAGAGCGAGCGGCCGATCAGCCATTGGAGCCAGCGCGAGATTGCCGACGAAGCCATGCGACGCGGCCTCATCCCGAGCATCTCGCAGCGCTCGGTGGGGCGCTTTTTAAAAAAGAGGCCGACCTCAAGCCGCATCGCGTCCGCTACTGGCTGACCCCGAAGCCCGATCCCGCCTTCGATGCCAAGTGCGCAGACATCTGCGCGGTCTACAAAACTGCGGCCACCCCCAATGACGCCCGTCGCACCATCTCCATCGACGAGATGACCGGCATCCAGGCCCTCGAGCGCATCGCGCCGGGACTGCCGATGGCGCCGGGCAAGGTCGAGCGGCGTGAGTTCGAGTATCGCCGCCACGGCACTCAAACCCTGATTGCCGCCTTCGATGTCGCCACCGGCAAGGTCGAAGGCGTGATCGGCAATACCCGGACCGAAAAGGATTTTGCGCGCTTTCTCCGCCGCTTGCTGACGAGCGCCGCCCCCAACATCCGCTGGGATATCGTCTGCGACAATCTCAATATCCACCTTTCCGAGGCCGTCGTCCGTCTCGTGGCTCGCCACTGCGGACTCAAGGACAAGCTCGGCGTCAAGGGCAAGACTGGCGTGCTCGCTTCCAAGCTCACCCGCGCCGCCTTCTTGTGTCAGCCGCAGCATCGCGTCACCTTCCACTTCACGCCCAGACACGCCTCCTGGCTCAACCAAATCGAAATCTGGTTCTCCATCCTGGTGCGAAAGCTCCTCCGGCGCGGCAATTTCGCCAGCAAGAAAGCGCTGCGCACCAAAATCGAGGAGTTCATCGCATACTTCAACCGAACCATGGCAAAGTCCTTCCGCTGGACCATGGAAGCAAAACCTCTCACCGGTTGAGCCAAAATGAGCCCCTCATTTTCGCTCGGCTGTACTAGTTGTTGCAGGCGGTCGTAGTTGTTGGCAGAAAATCGCCACTCGATATGGATGTTGCGGCTCTCCAACCAGCCAAGTCCTTCAAGTCCCTGCCGGAATGCTGCGACCCTCCGCTGCCATTCGGGGTCGGTTTGCAAGCCATGCACCAGGACGCCTATCCGCCGTATTCCGACGCCTTGTTGTGCGCGCACAGGAAGCGGCCAGTTGCCGCCGCGCCGCCGAGAAGCATGATGAATTCGCGCCGCCTCATGTCGCCTCCGGAGGCTTGTCTAACCGCTAAAGTCTAGCACTTCGCGGCCGGCGGCGGGGCCGCAAGAATCGCGCGGATAGGATAATCTCAACGGCCAGCTTGGAGGCCGAGCCATGCCGCCGGCAAAACCAGCCGCCGCGATCCGCGAGTTGCCTTCGTTCCGCGCGCTTTATGCGCCGGCGGACGAGGGCTTGGCCGCCGCGCTGCTGGCGGGCGCCGGGCGCTCTGAAGAGGCCGAGGCGCGCATCGATGCGCGCGCCACGGCGCTGGTGACGGCGATCCGCGAGCGCACCGGCGGGCTCGGCGGGGTGGAGGATTTCCTGCACGCCTATGCGCTCTCGACCAAAGAGGGCCTGGCGCTGATGGTGCTGGCCGAGGCGCTGCTGCGGGTGCCCGACGCCGACACCGCCGACCGGCTGATCGAGGACAAGCTTAAAAGCGGCGACTGGGCGCATCACGATACGCGCTCGACCGCGCTCTTGGTCTCGGCCTCGGCCTGGACATTGGGCATCACGGCGCGCGTCATCCATCCGGGCGAGACGCCGGAGGGCATCGTCGAGGCGCTGGTCAAGCGGCTCGGCCTGCCGGCGGTGCGCGCCGCCACCCGCCAGGCCATGCGGCTGCTCGGCTCGCATTTCGTGCTCGGGCAGACCATCGAAGAGGCGCTGGCGCGCGCCGACACGGGCCGCGAGTTTCTCTATTCCTTCGACATGCTGGGCGAGGGCGCCCGCACCGCCGACCGACGCCGCGCGCTATTTTGATTCTTATGCGAACGCCATCGACGGCCATCGGCAAGCGCGCCGGCAATGCCGCGCTGCCGCAGCGGCCGGGCATTTCGGTGAAACTCTCCGCGCTGCATCCGCGCTACGAGCCGCTGGCGCGCGCGCGCGTGCTCAAGGAGCTGGCGCCGAAAGTGCTCGAACTGGCGCGGCGCGCGAAAAGCTATGAGCTTAATTTCACCGTCGATGCGGAAGAGGCCGACCGGCTGGAACTGTCGCTCGCGGTGATCGCCGCGGTGCTGCGCGATCCTTCCTTGGCCGGTTGGGACGGCTTCGGGCTCGCCGTGCAGGCCTATCAGAAGCGCAGCCCCGCGGTGATCGGCTGGATCGCGGACGTGGCCGAAGCCCTCGACCGCCGCCTGATGGTGCGGCTGGTCAAGGGCGCCTATTGGGACAGCGAGATCAAGCGCGCGCAGGAGCGCGGGCTTGCCGACTATCCGGTGTTTTCCCGCAAGGCGATGACCGATCTCTGCTATCTCGACTGCGCGCGCAAATTGCTTGAACGCCGGCCGCGGCTCTATCCGCAATTCGCCACGCACAACGCGCTGACCGTGGCGAGCGTGATCGAGGACGCCGGCGGCGCGCACGATTATGAATTCCAGCGCCTGCACGGCATGGGCGAGGCGCTTTATCATGCGCTGCTGGCGGACTTGCCGGCGCTGACCTGCCGCGTCTATGCGCCGGTCGGCGGCTATGCCGATCTGCTCGCCTATCTGGTGCGGCGCTTGTTGGAGAACGGCGCCAATTCCTCCTTCGTGTCGGTGGCCGCCGATCCGGCGGTGCCGATCGAGACCGTGCTGCGGCGGCCGCAGCGCTGGATCGCCAGCCCGGAGGCCGCGCGCCATCCGCATATTCCTTTGCCGCGCGATTTGTTCGCACCGGAGCGCAAGAATTCCACCGGCATCGAATTCGGCGACGGCGCGGCGCTCGCGGCGCTGCGGGCCGAGATCGCCGCGGCGCCCAAGCACGCCAAGGCGTCGCCGCTGATCGACGGCGTCGCGGTCGCCGGCCGCGCGCGCAGCGTCGTCTCGCCGATCGACGGCAAGGCCATCGGCATTGTCGAGGAGGGCGACGCGGCGATCGTGGCGGCGGCGATGAGCGCGGCGCAAGCCGGCTTTACCGCGTGGAGCGCGACGCCGGTTGCCGAACGCGCCGCGGCGCTGGAGCGCGCCGGCGATCTGATCGAGCAAAGCCGCGGCCGCCTGATCGCGCTGTTGCAAAGCGAGGCCGGCAAGACGCTCGACGATTGCGTTTCGGAACTGCGCGAGGCCGCCGATTACTGCCGCTACTACGCGAGCCAGGCGCGCCGCACGCTGGTGCCGCGGTCGCTGCCGGGCCCGACCGGCGAGAGCAACGAGCTGCGCTATCGCGGCCGCGGCGTCGTGGTCTGCATCAGCCCATGGAATTTTCCGCTGGCGATTTTCACCGGCCAGATCGTGGGCGCGCTCGCCGCCGGCAATACGGTGGTGGCCAAGCCCGCCGAGCAGACGCCGCTCATTGCATATGAGGCGGTGAAGCTGCTGCAGGCCGCCGGCGTGCCGGCGAGCGCGCTGCATCTGGTGCCGGGCGACGGCAAGGTGGGCGCGCTGCTCACCGGCCACCCCGACGTTGCCGGCGTCGCCTTCACCGGCTCGACCGAAGTCGCGCGCCTCATCAATCGCACGCTCGCCGCCAAGGACGGGCCGATCCCGGTGCTGATCGCCGAGACCGGCGGCATCAACGCCATGATCGTCGACGCCACCGCGCTGCCCGAGCAGGTGACCGACGACGTGATCGCCTCGGCGTTTCGCTCCGCCGGCCAGCGCTGCTCGGCGCTGCGGCTTTTGTGCGTGCAGGACGATGTGGCCGAGCGCGTGCTCGACATGGTGGAGGGCGCCGCGCGCGAATTGCAACTCGGCGATCCGCGCGATCCGGCAACGCAGGTCGGCCCGGTGATCGACGCCGAGGCGCGCGACAGGCTCGAGCGCTGGCTCGCCGACATGCACGGCGCGCTGCGCTTCCGCTGGGACGGAGCGATGCCAAAGCGGGGGACTTACGTCGCGCCGGCGATCGTAGAACTCGATCGCGCAGAAGAGTTGAAAGAAGAAGTGTTCGGGCCGGTACTGCATATAGTTCGCTGGCGAGCAGACGAGTTCGACCGCTTGCTCGCCGAGCTCGCCGGCAACGGCAGCGCGCTCACGCTCGGCGTCCACTCGCGCATCGACGCCACGGTCGAGCGCATCGCCAAGCTGCTCCCGAACGGCAATGTCTACGTCAACCGCAACATGATCGGCGCCGTGGTCGGCAGCCAACCCTTTGGCGGCAGCGGACTTTCCGGCACCGGGCCGAAGGCCGGCGGGCCTAATTACCTGCGCCGTTTGGCGCTCGAACAGGTGGTGACGGTGAACACCGCCGCTTCCGGCGGTAATGCGACGTTGCTCAGCGACGAAGAATAGTATTGCCGTCTTCGCAACTGCGAAATGCTTGGTATTGCCAAGCAAAATGCCGGCTTTGCCGCAGCTTTTAATAGTCGTTAACCGGTTTGGCGCGCGGATCGGGTAATGTGCACGCATGACTGATTCGACTGATTCGGTCGCCCGTCTCTATGACGCCGTGATCGCCGCGCGGGGCTCAGACCCGGCGAAGTCGCGGACGGCCCGGCTGTTGCGCGCCGGCCGTGCCAAAATGGCCAAAAAACTCGCCGAAGAGGCGGTCGAAGTGGTGATCGACGCCATGCATGGCCAGCCCGAGGCCGTGGTGCGCGAAAGTGCCGATTTGCTCTATAATCTCGTGGTGCTCTGGGTTCATTCCGGGGTACATCCCGACGACGTCTGGACGGAAATGCGCCGACGTGAGCAGATGTTCGGCATTGCGGAAAAAGTGCCAAAGGACTTAGTACAGGCCTCGGCGCGGCGAAAAGTCGTGGCGCTGGAGAGCAGGCGCGTCCGCAAGCGCCGCTGATCCACCTCCCTTTCCCGTGAGTTTCGAATGACAGTTCAGGCCGCCGAGCCGCGTTCTTTGCTTCGCCGTTTGTACGATTGGTGCGTCGCCGCCGCCGGTAGGCCGCATGCGCTGGGCATATTGACCGCGGTAGCGTTTGCCGAGAGTTCCTTCTTTCCGATCCCGCCCGACGTGATGCTGGTGCCGATGTCGCTGGCGCGGCCCGACCGGGCCTTCCTGCTTGCCGCCTGGTGCACGGCTGCCTCGGTCGTCGGCGGCATCGTCGGCTACGGTATCGGGGCGCTGCTTTATGACTCGGTGGGCGTCTGGCTGATCCATCTCTACGGCTACGGCAATAAAGTCGAAGCCTTCCGCGCCGCCTATGCGCAATGGGGCGCCTGGATCATCCTGATCAAGGGCCTGACGCCGATCCCCTATAAGATCGTGACGATTACGTCTGGATTTGCCGGCTACAACTTCGGCTTGTTCGTCGTTTTGTCGGTTGTCACGCGTGGCATGCGATTTTTCCTGCTGGCTTTCCTGCTCAACCGCTACGGCGAGTTGGCGCGCCACATCATCGAGAAACGGCTGGCGCTGTGGACCTCGCTGTTTGCCGCCGTCCTCGTCATCGGCATTGTGGTTGCGCTATACTTGATTTGAGCGAATCGACATTCCTCATTTTCGCCACCTGTCGAGCCTAACAAGGCTTGCTGGCGCAAATGCCGTGGGGCGATGCCGCGAGGCGGCTGCCCGCAAGTCAATTTGACCGGCCATGGGCACCCATCGCATTGCGAAACAATTCACCGGACGAACGGCGGCCCGCTCGCTGCTGGCGTGCATTGGCGCGGCTGCGATCCTGTTGACCGCCGCGACGGCTTTCGCGCAGGACCGCTCCGATACGCCGGCGCCCGAGGGGCGCGGCCTGTTCGGCAATATCACGCACTGGTTCGACGGCAATTTCAGCGGCGCCCGCTCGGGGGTTGAGAGCCTCGGCCACGAAGCCGGCATCGCCGCCAAGTCGACCGTCGAAGGCGCCAAGGATGCCGCCGGCGCGGTCACCCGCATCCCCGCCGCCCGCGTGGTCAACGGGCATGAGATATGCAATACCGCGCCGAACGGCGCGCCCGACTGCGTGGTCGCGGCCAATACCATGTGCAAGACCAAGGGCTTCGATTCCGGCAAGAGCATCGATATGACCACCGCCGAAATTTGCCCGGCAAAAGTCTATATGGCCGGCCGCAGCAGCGGCGCGGACTGCCACACCGAAACCTTCGTCTCGCGCGCGCTCTGCCAATAATCTCACCGCGTCATTCCGGGACGGCGCGAAGCGCCGGACCCGCAATCCAGATGCAAATTCGGACTATGCTTGTGGATTGCGGGTCCGCACGCCAACGCGTGCGCCCCGGAATGACGATTGCGGGCGCTTGTGCCACGGTTCCGCCTGTGTTTCGGTTTCACAAGACATTGTGAGGGAACGCCGGTGAATCTCTTTGCCAAATTGATCGAACGCGAAGCGGCCGGCCGGCCGGTTACCGTCGGCGTGATCGGCGCCGGCAAGTTCGGCACCATGTTCCTGTCGCAGGCGCGGCTGACGCGCGGCATGCATGTCGCGGGCGTCGCCGATCTCGACGTGGCGCGGGCGCAGAGCCAGCTCAAGACCGCCGGCTGGCCGGATGGCGCTTACGCCGCCAAATCGCTCGACGACGCGCACAAGGCGCGCACGACCGTGGTGACCGACAGCGCCGAGGCGCTGATCGCCGATCCGCGTATCGAGGTGATCGTGGAGGCGACCGGCGTGCCCGGCGCCGGCATCCATCATTGCCTGCGCGCGATTGCCAGCGGCAAGCACATCGTCATGGTGAACGTGGAAGCCGACGCGGTCGCCGGCCCGCTGCTGGCGCGGCGCGCCAAGGCGGCCGGCGTGGTCTATTCGCTCGCCTGGGGCGATCAGCCGGCGCTGATCTGCGAACAGGTCGATTCGATTCGCGCCGCGGGTTTCAAAGTGATCTGCGCCGGCAAGGGCACGCGCTACGAGCCGCACTATCACAAATCCAATCCCGACAATGTCTGGGACATCCTCGACAAATATCTCAACATTTCCGATCGCAAGTCGATCAATCCGAAAATGTTCAACTCGTTCGTCGACGGCACCAAGTCCGGCATCGAGATGACCGCGGTGTGCAATGCGACGGGCCTGCTGCCGCAAAGCGACGGGCTGCACTTTCCGCCGGCGACGCGCTTCGAGCTCGCCGACATCTGCAAGCCGAAGGCCGACGGCGGCACGCTGGAGAAAGCCGGCGTCACCGAAGTCACCTCATCGGTTTATCGTGACGGCCGCGACGTGCCGCATCATCTCGCGCTCGGCACCTACGTGGTGTTCGAGGGCGAGACCGACTACGCCCGCCGCTGCTTCAAGGAATACGCCATGCTGCCGGACAAAACCGGGAAGTACGCCGCGCTCTACCGGCCGATCCACATGATCGGGCTCGAGCTCGGCATTTCGGTCGCCTCGGCGGCGCTGCGCAACGAGCCGACCGGCGCCCCGACCGGTTTCCGCTCCGATGTGGTGGCGACCGCCAAGCGCGATCTCAAAGCCGGCGAGATGCTCGACGGCGAGGGCGGCTTCTGCGTCTGGGGTAAGCAGACGCCGGCGGATGTGTCACTGAAACAGGAACTGCTGCCGCTCGGGCTTGCCCACAACGTCAAGCTCAAGCGCGACATCGCGGAGGGCGGCGCGCTCAAATGGGCGGACGTCGCCTACGATGCCAACGATGCCGCGGTGAAGGTGCGGCGCGAAATGGAGCAGGCCTTCGGCGGGGGCAATGTCACCGCCGAAGCCGCTAGGTGACGCGCGTTATTCGAGCTCGATCGTGCCCTCGACCTTATGATTGAGGCCGACGTCGCCGATGGTCAGCACCATCTGCGCCTGCACGCTCTTTTTTCCCTTGAGCTTGCCGCCGGCCAGCGCCGCGCGGATCGATTTCTCGATTTCCTGCTGCGAGGTTACGCCCACCACCTTGAGGAATTTGCGCAGCGACATATTGAGGGCTTCTTCGTTCATCTCGGGTTTCCTTGCCAACGGCTGAAGTTGGCGCCGATCATAGGCGCCTCGCGGCAGGCCGCAAAGCACCCGAATTTGGGCCATGCAAAGCCGCGATTACTTGCCGTTGACCCTTGCTTGTACGCCGCTATGATCCGCGCCGCTTGCGCCGCATTGCGCATGATCCCGAAAAGTGGCTACCGGTTTTCGGATAGGATCATGCGCAGACAAAAGTTTGCCCCTGTGGCGGAATTGGTAGACGCGCCTGACTCAAAATCCGGCTAAGATTTACCTTTATCTTTATTTTTCAAGATGATAGCTTAATAGCGCGCCTTACACATCTCTTCCACAAAACGGTATTATTATACCGGTAGGCGAGGAGGACGGCACAATGGAATCCCACGAATTAATGGGCGGCCGTCTCCACATCTATAAGCGAGAGAACAGTCGCTATTGGCAGTGTTCAACGTATCTCGCTGGCAGAAATCGGCGCATGAGCACGAAAGAAGAAAGCCTCGGGCATGCAAAAGATATTGCAGAGGATTGGTATCTTGAACTGAAAGGCAAGGCCCGCGCGGGGCAACTGAAAGCCGGCGTGCCATTCAAACGCGCTGTCGACAAATTTCTGGACGAGTATCAGACCCTCACAAGAGGGGAGCGAAGCGCCCGGTACGTGGAATCTCAGGAGGAAAAGCTACGGGTCCATCTGCTCCCATTCTTCGGAAATAAAGTCCTCTCGGAGATTAATCCAGGACTGGTGCAGGAATATCGCATTCACCGAATGAAGACGTCCCGGACGGGGAAGCCGCCTGCGCGATCAACGATCCATATAGAAATAGTTGTCCTGAGGCAGGTGCTGAAATGCGCAGCCCGACACGGCTGGCTCGAAGCCTTGCCCGATTTGTCAGCTCCGTATAAGACCTCCCCGAAAATTGTCCATCGCGGATGGTTTTCGCCGGAGGAGTATCGCAAGCTGTATGACGCGACGCGGCGTCGCGCGCAGAAACCGAAGAAGCAACGCTTCGCTTGGGAGTGCGAACAGCTGCATAACTATGTGCTGTTCATGGCCAATACCGGCTTGCGACCGGACGAGGCAAAACGGCTCGAATACCGCGATGTTTCAATCATCAGAGATGATGCGACCAAGGAGACAATTCTTGAAATTGAGGTTCGCGGCAAGCGGGGTATCGGATATTGCAAAAGCATGACTGGAGCGGTGCTACCGTTTAGGCGACTGAAAAAGCGAAATAATCCGGAGCTCACCGATAGGCTCTTTCCGAATAACCCACGTCAGTTACTGAATAGCATTCTTGATGAGGAAGGTTTAAAAGTCGATCGCGACGGAAATCAGCGGACGGCATATAGCCTGCGGCATACATACATCTGCTTTCGTTTGATGGAGGGTGCGGATATCTACCAAATCGCCAAAAATTGTCGCACCAGTGTTGAGATGATCGAGAAATTCTATGCGTCGCACATCAAAACAAACTTGGATGCGGCCGCCATCAACGTGCGAAAATCAAAGTTCAAGTACAGAGCGCAGCGGGAGCTATAGACCCGGCGGCGTGAATTTTATTGGAAGGACGGTTCGGTAGCGATATAGCTAGGCTAAGCCGGTGTGGCGGAATTGGCAGACGCGCACGACTCAAAATCGTGTTCCCAAAAGGAGTGTCGGTTCGACCCCGACCACCGGCACCACTCGTATCGACCCGCTCCATCCTCGGCCGTGCGAAAAATTGCTCGATTTGCTATACTAATCCCATGCAAAAGGAACGAACATATTCTCTCGCCATTGAGCGACACGATGACGGCTATCTGGCTTCGTTCCCGGCGCTGCCAGGCTGCAATACGTGGGGCGTGACGTACGAGGAGGCCGTGAAAAACGCGGAGGAGGCGTTGGCGGTCTATCTCGAAACGCTCTCCGAACACGGCGACGCTATCCCGGAAGAAACTATTAAAAATCGAATTTCACTCGGTGTCACGGTCCGGACTTCCATAATCTCCTAGTAGAGCCGAGCGGAAGTTTTGACTCCGCTTGCGGCAAACAGATTTGAGGAGTCGAATCGGTTTTGTTGTGGCAAGACAAATCCGGAGCTGGAACAGGAGGTTGTCATGCCCCTACTAGCGGCCGAGCCGGTGAGCGTTTTGCCCGAACAGCGCGAAGCGCTGGAACGTCTGGTGCGAACCCATTCGACGCCGCAGCAAGTCGCCCTGCGCTCCCACATCATCGAGCAGGCAGCCGATGGCATGGGTGTGCGTGCCAGCGCTCGGGAGCTTGGCGTCTGGCCCAAGACGGTACGGTATTGGCGCAAGCGCTGGCGGGAGGCGGCGGACAGGCAGTCGGTCGCCGAGCGGCTGGCCGATGCGCAGCGCTCGGGAGCGCCGGCGACGTTCACGCCCGAGCAGATCTGCGCTCTGGTCGCGATGACATGCGAGAAGCCGTCGGAGAGCGAGCGGCCGATCAGCCATTGGAGCCAGCGCGAGATTGCCGACGAAGCCATGCGACGCGGCCTCATCCCGAGCATCTCGCAGCGCTCGGCGGGGCGCTTTTTAAAAAAGAGGCCGACCTCAAGCCGCATCGCGTCCGCTACTGGCTGACCCCGAAGCCCGATCCCGCCTTCGATGCCAAGTGCGCAGACATCTGCGCGGTCTACAAAACTGCGGCCACCCCCAATGACGCCCGTCGCACCATCTCCATCGACGAGATGACCGGCATCCAGGCCCTCGAGCGCATCGCGCCGGGACTGCCGATGGCGCCGGGCAAGGTCGAGCGGCGTGAGTTCGAGTATCGCCGCCACGGCACTCAAACCCTGATTGCCGCCTTCGATGTCGCCACCGGCAAGGTCGAAGGCGTGATCGGCAATACCCGGACCGAAAAGGATTTTGCGCGCTTTCTCCGCCGCTTGCTGACGAGCGCCGCCCCCAACATCCGCTGGGATATCGTCTGCGACAATCTCAATATCCACCTTTCCGAGGCCGTCGTCCGTCTCGTGGCTCGCCACCGCGGAACTCAAGGACAAGCTCGGCGTCAAGGGCAAGACTGGCGTGCTCGCTTCCAAGCTCACCCGCGCCGCCTTCTTGTGTCAGCCGCAGCATCGCGTCACCTTCCACTTCACGCCCAGACACGCCTCCTGGCTCAACCAAATCGAAATCTGGTTCTCCATCCTGGTGCGAAAGCTCCTCCGGCGCGGCAATTTCGCCAGCAAGAAAGCGCTGCGCACCAAAATCGAGGAGTTCATCGCATACTTCAACCGAACCATGGCAAAGCCCTTCCGCTGGACCATGGAAGCAAAACCTCTCACCGGTTGAGCCAAAATGAGCCCCTCATTTTCGCTCGGCTGTACTAGTATGAGCGGCCGATTGCCGGGCGTGCGGGCGAAAGAAGTCATCAAGGCGCTCGAAAAGGCCGGATTTGAATTTCAACGCCAAACTGGCGGGCATGTGTCTCTGCGTCACCCGAAGACGCAGCGGACAACGGTGGTGCCAGTACATAGCCAAGAGTTACCGCGGTGGCTGCTGAAGAAAATAATCAAAGACGCGGGGCTGTCGGAGGATGAGTTTCGGGAGCTACTGTAGAGCTATTGCACTGGATGAAGCATATTTCGACCTACATTGAGTACAAACATCATGCAACGCGCCGCGGTATTCGATGGCGGTTAGCTGTAGCCGCCGGCTGTGGTGTAGCGATCGGGCTTACACTCGGCATCTTTTATCTCTGAAGCGTAATGAGGGAACGGAAACAGCGCGAGTACCGGCAATCCTTCGATTGTCGGTACTCTAGAAGCTACTGAGCGCTCGCTTTGGAGCGGCGCGGGTAGTAGCGCGGGCGCTGCGGAGGCGTCGGGTTCGACGCTTCTAGCAACTCCGCGGTTTCGCGGAGAAGCTGGATCGCAAAATTGACCTTGCGGACAATTTTCTGCTCTGTAGTTTGCTCAGGCATAACGTAGTTTGGTTGGCTGATAAGGCGACCTGCCGGAGCGTGCTCCAGCATGCGTCAGCACACTGCCGTCGGAAGTCGACGGGTCAAGAGAGTAAGCGACCTTGACGCGCCGAAGCGACGGCTACACTGGAAATTGCTGGGCAGCAAAAAAGGAGTTCACTCATTACACCGGCTTCAAAAGGCTCGGCGGCCATCGGCCGTAGGAGAGGGGCGGGGAGCCTTGCAAATCGTAAAGTCAGTTTTGACGTGCCAGTAATGCGCGGGGAAAGAACTCGCAGTACTGCTCCTCGTTGAACCAGGCGCATTTGATGTCGAAGAGGCGAAGGCCCGCAAGCCTCGTGAGCGCTAGCGCGTAGAGTGTGAGTTGCGCGATCGGTTTGTTCGTGCGCGCGTCGGGCTTGTAATCAAGAATGTGCACGGCACCGTTGCGGACCTGCAGAAAATCAATATGGCCGGTAAGGACGCGCGGGGAGTGATCCGGCGGAAGAAGGCGAATGCCGTACTCGACTTCAAGTGCATCAATATCCGAGGCCGTCAGCCATATCGGTATCTCCACCGCTATGGTTACGCTGTCGTTGGCGAGCATGAAGCGCTGTAGCGTCTCGTGCCGCAAGCGATTGTTGCCGACCGACGGGATGATGAGCGCAGCGGTGCGGGTGGCGAAGTTCTCTTTCTCGACAACGATGAGGTGATTGCGATCTATGAAATTGGCGAGCTGTGATGCTCGCGAGCTGTCGCTAAAGAGGTCATGCGGGCAGATGTCGGGAACACGCTCAAGAAAATCGGCAAGCGGTGCGAAGCGCTTGTGGCGCTCGTCTTCGCGCAAGCCGGCCAGTTTGGGACGGTGATAGGCGAAGCTATAGACCTGACGATGATAGAGCTTGGTTGAGCGAATGGTCTGGGCGGGCGATAGCCCATGTGGCCGATGCGGGCGGAGACGACTGTAGGTGGTCAGCTCGCGATGTTCCGCCATCCAGCTTGCCAGTGTGGAGGGCGGAATTTTGTAGCCATGCTTGGCCTTCAGCTTCTGTGCGGCGACGGGAAGGGAATAGCCGAGATTGTAAAGAGTGACGCCGTCGAGGATGACGCGCAGAGGATATGTTTTGTAGCGCAATGATGGCGGTGCCGGCGTGAACACACGGCGGCACAGTTTGCATTGCCAGAGCTGCGCGATCTCAAGCTTTTTTCGCCGTGTGCCTTTGCGGATGAGGCGCGTGCTGCCGCAGTGCGGGCAGCGCGCGGGCGGCTTGACGGTGTGCGGAACGCGATGGGCGTGTGCAAGTGAAGCGGCCATACGAGAGGCGATGGCTGCACTTTACCACGCCCTCGGCACGTCACGGATTTTGGAGGGTTTGACGGTGCTGCGGTGGCTTGGTTGAGCCGCGGGAGGGGATTGGTTTGTGCGGTCGACGTGCCGGTCGGCGCGGCTTGCGGGGCGTGGCGGGGACGCTACAGGCGGTCGGGCCAGCGGCGGGAGGTGTGGTAGACGCGCGCAATTTCAATTGTTGAGCGGCGCACGCGGTAAGGAACAACGTACGGCGTTTTGGGTATGACCAATTCGCGCGTGCCGGGGACACGGCCGGGCGCGCCGAGTTTCGGATTTTCCGCCAGCAGGTATTCGACGCAATAGAGGATGTGCAGGGCGACGCGCTTTGCGGCGGCCGGGTCATGTTCGGCGATGTGGGCGCGCAAGGCGATAAGGTCGTGAATGGATTCCGGAGACCATAGGAGCGTCATACGCCCCGAGGAGATCGGCGCTCCTTGCGCGTCTCCCAGGAAGTAACCCAATCGGCCACGCGCGCGTGCGCAATGCCTTTGCCGCGGTCAAGCGAGGCGAGCGCTTTGGTGATGCCGGCGACCTGCCACTCGTTGGTGTCGAGGTAGGCGGAAATCGCTTCGGCGGCGAGGAAGGCTCTGCTGCGACCCGTGCTCTTGGCGAGTTTTTGCAGCCTCTGTTTTGCTGAACGGTCGAGGCGAACCGAGAAGGTCTCTGTGTTCATAGGTTTACAGTATAGCACAGAGCCTTGGGTGCCGCAGGCTGACACGAGAAAGCAACACCTCTAGTCGAACGGTGCCTACGCTATTATGCTGGCGTAGTCGCGTACCTGAGAGGTTTCGCATGGCTTTTCAAGATGATTACATTCGTCGATTGGAAGCCGAGATAGAGGAGCTAAAAAGTGATCTCGCGCCTTTAGAATCCGGCGCGATGCATCTTGGCGAGCGCAAAACCGGGGGTTTATGGGTGGATACCACCGAGCGAGAAATTAAGTGGCACAAGAAAATGATTGCCATGTTCGAAGGTATTCTTGGTAAGGCGCGCAGCGCAAGAGCTGAAGGTTAAACCGCTAATACCCCGCGGCCCCAAAGTCGGGTACTGGCCGGCTTTGATCCTCAGTGGCCGATTTGGAAATTAAGAATGGCCGATTTTGATTTGCCTCAATGCGGCGCGTTCTATTCTGCCTATATTGCGCATAGTCTTTGCCAAACGACCCGACAGTGACCAAGAGTTCCGGCGACGTGGACAACCCCCCTCTCGGGTTCTCGTTTAAACGTAGCTCCTAAAGTCCCGACGAGTGGCCCCCCACGGCCTTGATCGGGGCTCTTTTTATTCTGCCGCTTCGGTTGGCGGCCGCTTCCATATGACTTAAGCGCGACGGTACTGGCTCGGATGATGGCCTGTACGTTACGCAAACATCCGTAATTGAAAGAATATTCAAGTTGCGATTAGCCGGACAGCATGGGCGCACCACAAGTTCCTTCTGCACCGCCATGCTCGATTTGTGGGATATCGATGGTACTTGTCTTCATTGAGCCAAGGGTCGCATCATTTACTGAATTGCAGATCTTTCGCTGTTTCGCCTGCGGCGATGTGCGCTCAATTGAGCAGAAGAAGAGCCCGTATGGCGAAGCTGATCGACCGCGACCAAGCCTACCATTTACGCCAATTCGGGATTTCAACCGGGGAATCCCTAATTAAGGGAGGTCTAAACGTGTCAAATTATGCGCAGGCAATCAGCCGCGTGTTGATATCGGCAGTGTTCATCGTCTTCGGATATATCCAGTTCACGCACATCGGCAATTACATTGCCAATCCTACAGTCATCAAAGTGGCGGGATGGGCGGCCATTCTCACTCCGACGATCATCGCCTACATGGTCGCGTCGATTGATTTGTTCGGCGGAATTTTGGTTCTCGTCGGCTATCAAACGCGCTGGACATCGGTCGTGCTGATCGTGTTCGTCGCGCTCACGTGCATATTGGTGCACAATTTCTGGACCATGGAAGGTCCGGCGCGCGCCGCCAATCAAGGGAACTTTTACAAGAACCTCGCTCTCATCGGCGGACTTCTGCTGATCTACGTGCACGGCCCAGGGACCTGCTCGCTGGAGCACCGTTTCGCGAGGAAGTAACGTACACAAGAGGAGACCGCGGCGAGGCGCGGCGCCTAAGGTCGGGTTATGCCCTCAGGTGACATGTTGCATCGCCGCACAACTTTGGGCGCTAATAGGGTACAGCGGACATCCAAGAACTGCGACTCTTGACCGCCCATGTGCCGAATGACCTAGGCTGTGTAAAAACGCTGGCAACAGGCGTCAGCGCGCAACAAAAGAATCGAACTTACCGCCTTGGCGACTCTTTCATGCGCCAACGACAATCCGTTTGACCCATCTTCGACAGTTGCGGCGCGTGTTTGGCTGTAAGTGATTGATATTGCTGGGGGCGATTGGCAGATTTATCAAGAATGTAGTGCCACGTTTGTGTCGATTTAGCTTGATTGTAGCCATTTTCACGGCGATCATGTGCTGACTGGAAAACAAGTCGGCCATGTACTTCCGTAAGAAAACCTCCGGCGGGCGCGCCTATCTGCAAATCGTCGAAAGCCGGCGCGAAGGCAACAAGGTTCGCCAGCAGGTGATCGTCACCCTCGGCCGCGTCGATGAGTTGCACGAGAGCGGGCAATTGGAACGGCTGCTGCGATCTGGCGCGCGCTTTGCCGCCAAGGCGATCGTCGTCGACGCACTCAACGATGGCAGCGCGACTACCGCTGCGGTCCGACGCATCGGGCCGGCGCTGGTCTTCGAGCGGCTGTGGCAGGAATGCGGTTGCCGGGAGATCATCGAAACGCTCGCCGGTGGTCGTAAGCACGGATTTGCACTTGAACGCGCCGTCTTCCTCACCGTGCTGCACCGCCTATTCGGCGGCGGCTCGGACCGGGCGGCCGATCGGTGGCGGGAGGACTATTGGATCGAGGGCGTCGAGGGTCTCGACCTGCATCATCTGTATCGGGCCATGGCCTGGCTTGGCGAGGAACTGCCGGCGAGCGAACAGGATGGCCGTACTCCGTTTGCGCCGCGCTGCTTGAAGGACATCATCGAAGAGCGCCTGTTCGAGAAGCGGCGCGACCTGTTCAGCAAACTGGACCTCGTGTTCATGGATACAACCAGCCTCTACTTTGAGGGGGCCGGCGGGCAGACGCTGGGTCGGCACGGCTATTCGAAGGATCACCGGCCGGATCTGCGCCAGATGATCCTGGCGGTCCTGCTGGATGGGGACGGCCGGCCGGTCTGCACGGAGATGTGGCCTGGCAATACCGCAGATACCGGCAGCCTCATTCCGGTGATCGATCGTCTGCGCCAGCGCTTCTCCATCGAGCGGGTGTGCGTGGTTGCCGACCGCGGCATGATCAGCGCCGAGACGATTGCCGAGCTCGAAGTCCGCGGGCTTTTGTACATTCTCGGCGTGCGCGAGCGTACCGACAAGCTGGTGCGCGAACTGGTACTCGACAATCCGACGCCCTTCGTGCCGCTGACCGTCACCAGACGCAGAAAGAATATCGACTACGAGACCAAGGCGGTGACGCTTGCCGGTCGTCATTACATTGTCTGCCGTAATCACGAAGAGGCCAAGAAGGATGCCGCCGACCGCGCCGCCATTATCGCCTCCCTGGAGCGGCAACTGAAGAAGGGCGACAAGGCGCTCATCGGCAATGGTGGATACCGACGCTTCCTGGCGACCACCGGCGAAAACGGCTTTGTCATCGACCGTGCCAAGGCGGAGGAGGATGCCAGGTTCGACGGCATCTTCGTGCTGCGCACCAACACTGACCTTTCACCAACCGATGCCATGCTCTGCTACAAGCAGTTGGCCGTGGTGGAGTACGCCTTCCGCACGGCCAAGAGCCTTTTCGCCACGCGTCCGATCTTCCACAAACTCGATGAGACCATCCGCGGGCACGTGTCGTGCAGCTTCCTCGCCCTCGTGCTGAAGACGGCCCTCGAGGATCGCATCGCCGAACTTGGCCGCGTAGGCTCGTGGCCGGAAATCCTTGCCGATCTCGACTCGCTGACCGAGACCGAGGTCGAGCAGGATGGCAAACGCTTCTTGCTGCGCTCGGCGCCGCGTCCAGCCGCCAGTCTTGCCCTGCGTGCTGCCGGCGTCGCCCTGCCATCCACCGTCCGCCAGCTCGCCGAAAGCTAACCTGGCACCGTCAAGCCGTCCTGAAATGTAGTGCCAACGCGCCGCGCCGGCGCGAATTTGCGCGCCTGTTCAATAGGTTGAATATTCGTGGTGTTGAAGATCAGTTTGAATCAATCTTGCGCCAGAACGACGTGCAGAACCGTTTTCACACAGCCAAGACCCACAGCTGACGTGGTGCAGATCAAAATATCAGGCGAGCACGCAGCTATGCGTGGATGCGCGAAGCTAGTTCATCGAGCAAAACAACAGAGGCGACCTTGCCATCCATATAGCGCAACGAGATATCCTCGTGACTTCGGTCATAGGAACCGACTGCTTGTCTCGGGATGATTACCTCCAAATCCCGCTGATAAGCATCGATTGCCGTCATCCGCACGCAAGCATGAGTATTGATGCCCGCGAGCACTAGGGTGTCGGCATCATGCTCAGTAATGAGTTGGTCCAGATTGGTCCCAAAAAATGCGCTGTATCGCTTTTTAATCACGCGATGATCATACGACTGAGGTAGAAGCTCGGCAATAATTTTGGCTCCATGTGTACCCTCAATAGTAATTCGAATGTCCTTGCGTCGCATTTCCTGAAAAGCATCGGACAGATCCGGTTTAAACTCCTGACACACCCAAACGATCGGAGACCCGACTGGTCGAAACATATCGGTAAGCATCTGAACCCCTCGGACCAGCGGTGCTCGATCAGCCTCCGACCATCGGTCGAGAAAGTCATTCAACATATCGATGATGAGAAGCATTGGCCGCAAGGTGATCGGTCTCCACTGAGATTTGAAGAATAGCCGAAGTCGGCCGCTTACGCACTATGCGGGAGCGCCCATGCAATGGACGCGGAACGTCTGTAGTTGGCACGTTGCTGCGTTCGCCGCGCCGCACCATTTAGGACGCGATTGGACAACAACGAACAAACGTCGATTTTGGCCAGCGACGGCTATGACGTGAATGACCCACCAGCGAGTGCGCCAGGCAAAGCTGGCAAAGAATAGGAGGTGAAAGTCCTTCACGGGGTAAGGCCTAGCCATTCGCCCCGACCCCGAGTGATGCGCGGCGTCTCGTGAGGGCCGACGTGAAGCGTTCACAGGGGAGACCACGGGCCAAGTATTGAGCTGCGAAACGGGTCTAATTCCGAGGTGCCGATCTCGTTCGCTTGAAGAGAAGGCAACATCGTCTCATGGCAAATGGCTCGCATGAGAAGAACCTCGCGCAGTCGGAGACCTTGTGCACGTGGAGAAGTTCTTTGCGCGGAACCTGGGAGGTCTCATCCATGCCCGGTCCTATTTGCCGGGTCGGCTCGGGAAGGCGTAAGCCGCACGCCGAGCATGCACGTGGATGAGAAGTCGGATGAGGCTACAGTACCGAGGAAGCGACCGAACAAAGGAAGGCAACTTCCAGCGGAGGTCGTGGAGGGAAGGGCCTCACTCAAGGGAAACAGCCGTCAGACGGCCGTGGTTCGGACTCTGAGCCGAATTACCACGTCGATCCGATTGGCGGCTGAGCGCCGGACTGCAGATGGGTCCAAACCGTTTGCCACCGACGCCAAAACCCGACGGAGGAGCCCGGTGCGTTAGCAGCGCACGCCGGGATCTGTGCGGGGGGCGAGGAGCAATCCTCGTCCCTACCGCGACCATCGGCGACCGAAAAATGTTGCGATGCACAGAGGGGCCGTCACGCTAAAATACGGTAAGCTACTATCCTCGGCCTGAGGGCAACCCATGAGGCGACGGGAATTCATCACATTTATTGGTGGCGCGGCAATGTCGTGGCCGCTCGCGGACTCATTTCGTCGACCCGAAAACGGGTAAGGTCATGGGCCACGACGATGAATAGCAATGCCAGCACACCACTTCCCATCACCCGAAGCCATATAAGCATCGAGCTATTCCGCAAAGGCGGCGAAGGCGCCGGCCTGGAGCGCATACTTGTTAGGCGCGACGATCTGACAACGGCCCGCGCGTTGTATCGCACCGCGGTTTCACTTATCCTGAACGGCTAATTATGCTTTGCGACAAGGCGCGAGTGTTGGCGCGCAGCGATAGACCGGACCCGATGCCCCGATAAGATACGGTTGCGAATTGCGGCCAACGTGGAGAAGCTACCCTAGCTGTCGCGCAAGCCATAGTCCGCAGTATAATGAAGTCGGTATTTAGGTCTGGAGAGCGCACCCATGAATGCGTTTTTTATCGTCATACTAGTTATCATCGCTGCACTCGCGCTGGCCTTCCTCGTTGGAATAGCAAAGGCTCTGCGCTCCGAACTGTAAATACGGTCCGGGGGGACGCCGTCATAGGTCTCCTATTGGGAGGTGGACCTGAATTAGACATCAGACGAAGTCCGGCTATGACCGATGCTGTCGAAAAAGTCGGCTTTTCTGATGGAGTAGAAGTCTCGGGGTGACTTGATTGGGGATGGGAGTTAGATATACACGGAAACGGTCAAGGCTGCGCTACCCGGCGTCGTGATCGTTACCTCATCGGCGTTCGCGTATAAGGACAGATTGCACCAGGAGGCACGACCCATGTCAACCGCCCGTCTCGGTGTCAGACTATTTCGCTTTTTAGCTGTAGTCGCTTCTGCCTCGTTCATCGTACTCATGTTGTTAGGAACGGGCAGCCACGCCGACCAAAATCTTTCGGTAATGTCGCCAACATTACCTTCACAAACCACGCAATCACATTTCCACGGAATGCTTCGCTTAGCTCAGTATTTTAAGTCGTGCGCCAAATGTAGCACTTATATTGTAAAACTTTGTATGCGCCAGAATCACTGCGACGTTCACGATGGCGTATGCTGGCAGAAATGCATAGAAGCAGAAAACGCTGCCTGCTACGACCTATGTAAAGAGTGAGATCAACTCTTTTCTGAGAAGAAAAGATCAGAGTGTGCAATCGGCCACATAACCAAAGGCGCATGTTACGACTGCCTGCACACTGGCCATCGCGTTGTTCACCATTGGCATGGGCGCTAATTCCACATGGGCCGGTTCGGACCAACCATCCAGGTTGAACTTCACTCCGATATCCTTCGAAGGGGTTTACCGAAGTGGGACAAAGGCCGACGAGGCACGGCGCCTCACGCAGGCGTGCATGCACCTCCATCAAGAGTGCTCACTCCCGCTAGATATGCGTTTCCCGTGTTGTGCGGTGAGCACCTGCCAACCTAATCCAACCAATAACGGTCGCTATTGGCACAAAGCGGACATTCGCTGCGACGCAATAGTTTGTCCGCTTTCGGACCAAAGCAGACAAAGTCGGGTTTGGGGCTAACGACGGCTTGTCCGCTAATGGTAGAGTCGAAGAGAGGCGCGGTAGCTTGGGCCATGCGGCAACGCTCCGTTTCCTCTCTCCGCTCATCGAACCGGACAGGCAGATTTCCCGCATCCGGCTCTCGGACAAGACTTCACGCCTTTGCTTTCGCGTGCGACGCCTTCGGCAGTTTCTGAACACTCATCGGAGTTTATAGGTTGCCCAATCTCCAGGTCCTTCGCCACGTAGTGCGTCTGTCTTGAACTGAGGTCCCTTCCCTCCACCGGCGTTACCCGGCTTCAGCGGTACTGCGAACCTCTCCGCCACCCCAAGGCGCCCAGCCTGTCCCTCGCGGGCTTCCAGTTGGTCATCGCTGACCACGCTTTGGGGTTTCCCGTGTTTCGTGCGCTTTCCTTGTGTACATGCCGCCGCCACTACCCCGGCGCAGCATCTGGATGCACCGCTTCGCTCATTTCATCCAGACGTATCAACCTTCCCCGAAAGGGTTGTCGGGTCGGCCTGCGCATTGTCCTTTTCGAGGTTTGCTCAGCGTTCACTCGCGTTGCGGCCTGCACACTCGCGCTGTCACCAATTCGTGACACGCTAATCGAAGGCTTCAGCCACTTCGTTACCTCCATGACTGCTCCGATTGCTTCCGGCTGGAGCGGTTGCCGGGTGGGGCTTGCACCCACTGGAAAGCGCCGCCTTTTCACGGCGCACACCCCAAAGCGGTCATTGAGCGTGCATTACTGAGCAGTTGCACAAAGCCAGTCCGAGCCCCTTCCAGAGTGCCCGTTTGGGCCGATACAATGCCGTGTCCTGAGCCTTGGGGAAAGCAATGGGACGGCGCGAGTTCATTTCCTTCATAGGCGGCGCAACAGCATGGTCCGTCGCGGCCCGAGCGCAGCAGCCCATGCTAATGCGCCATGTCGGCGTCCTCATCGGAACGGCCAAAGACGATCCGCAAAGCAAGGCTTGGATCGCCGGCTTTGAAAGCGGTCTAGAAGACCTCGGCTGGAAGCAAGGCCGCAATGTTGAGTTCAATTTCTATTGGGGCAATGGAATCCAAACCCGTATTCGCGAACAAGCGGCCGGCCTTGCAAAACAGCCCCCCGACGTAATCCTTGCAGTCGGCACAGCGGCAACAAGAGCGATAAAGGAAGCGACCACCTCGACGCCAGTCGTTTTCGCTGTAGTGAACGACCCAGTTGCTCAAGGTTTTGTGTCGAGCATGGCGAAACCGGGCGGCAATATTACCGGCTTCAGCCTCATGGATTACTCAGTACTCGGCAAAGCGATGCAGTTGCTGAGCCAGCTTGCGCCGTCGATCAAGGGGGTTGCGCTTCTGTTTAACCCCGACACTTATCCCTTCTACGAGACCTATCTGAAATCAGTTCATGCATCTCCAGTGACCGCGCTTACGGTGACCGGTCTTCGTGTTCATTCCGCAACAGAAATTGATCCTGCAGTTGCCGGGCTTGGTTCCGACGTCGGCCTTGTCGTCGCGCCCGATGTCTTCGCGGACGTCAACCGCGCGCTGATTATCCAATCCGCCGCGCGACATCGAATTCCGGCGACATATCCGTTTCGCCAGCATGTAATCGATGGCGGCTTGATGGCCTACGGACCGAACCCGGCCGATGTTGTGCGTCGATCGGCAACGTATGTCGACCGCATCTTGAAAGGAGCCAAGCCTGCCGATTTGCCTGTGCAAGCGCCAACTAAGTACGAGTTCGTTATCAATCTGAAGACTGCCAAGGCGCTCGGCATTACCGTTTCGCCATCGCTGCTCGCCCTCGCGGACGAGGTGATTGAATAGCGATGTTGTTTGCTGCGCTGCGTGAGTCCGCTTTTGGCACGATGCGTCGTTCGCCGCGACGCACCATTTTTCGTCGCTCTTGGAGTAAGAGCGGACAATCAAGGGCGGCGGCCTTGGCCAGATAGGCCGTCTTTGACCCAACTGGAGATTTGTCGGTCGCCGCCTAACCGGCTCAAGCACGTCCCGATTTGAGACACTTTCGTCAATTCGGACACTGAAGAAAAACCATATGTTTCATAGATATATATGGTTAATGGAGCGCATTTTGGCTAGGCTGCGGCTCTGATATGGCGTGTATGTTGGAGGTTGCCATGTTGCGTATAGCTTCAGCAGCGTTTGCCTTGGGTGCTGCACTAATTTTGTCGATAGCGATGTTCGGTTCCACACCGGCTGATGCTGCAGGTTACTATCGCGGCGGTCAGCATCGAGTTGGGTACTATCGCGGTCCTCACGGTGGTGTGGCGATTGGGGCCAGCTACCGCGGTAGTCGCGGTTACTACGGCGCTCGCTACGCAGGCCGCGGCTACTATGGTGCTCGCGGCTACTACGGTGGTCGCGGTTATTACGCGGGCCGCGGTTACTACGGCGCTCGCTACGCAGGCCGCGGCTACTATGGTGCTCGCGGCTACTACGGTGGTCGCGGTTATTACGCGGGCCGCGGTTACTACGGCGCTCGCTACGCAGGCCGCGGCTACTATGGTGGTCGCGGTTATTACGCGGGCCGCGGTTACTATGGTGGTGGTGGCTATTATGGCGGCTATCGCACTGCATACTACGGCCAGCCGGTCTATCAGAGCACCGGTTATGTTGACATTGGTTACGACAATCTCGGCTATACCAACTACTACGATGACGGCTACTGCGGGGGCGGGTACTCCAACGCAGGCTATTACGGTGGCTATAGTGATTACGGTGGCTATGGCAATTGTGGTTGCAGCACCGTCTACATCGTCCCTCGTTAATTAAACCGCAGCATTGAGCGCTAGTTTGGCGGCGAAGGCGGCTACGACCACATTCGGACGCAAGCCCCGACAAGATGATCGAATAGAGATGCTGTTTGCTGGTAAGCGGTCTTTTGACCACACGGCCTGACAGCTTGATTTTTTGCCAGGCTGTGGGGCGATTTGTGGTGTCACGCAGCGAGTTTGTTGGCGGAACGCTGTGCCGCCCAAGCCCAGGGCATGAGCTCATCGAGACGCGAGACGGGCCAGAGATTGACGAGCTTGGTAAGCACATCGGCGAAGTAAGTTTGCGGATCGACGCCGTGCAATTTGCAGGTTTCGATGAGCGAAGCAATGCAGGCCCAGTTCTCCGCGCCCTGATCATGGCCCGCGAAGAGAGAGTTTTTTCGATTTAGAACAATGGGGCGGATTCCTCTTTCGACAATGTTGGTATCGAGTTCGATGCGGCCGTCGTCGAGGAAACGGGTGAGCCCGTCCCAATGGTTCAAGCCGTAGCGGATGGCTTCGGCGATGACGGATTTTCCCGAGACGCACGCGAGCTGTCCTTCGAGCCAGGTTTTGAGAGCCAGCACGAGAGGCTTGCTCCTTTCCTGGCGTACTGCACGACGCTTGTTGGCGCTCTGCCCCCGGATCGTCTTCTCGATAACATAGAGCGCCGCGATGCGCTCGAGAGCTTCGCTGGCGATTGCAGCGGAGCCATCCTTGGCGATATCGAAGAATCTGCGTCGCAGGTGAGCCCAGCAAAAGGCAAGCGTGATCGCCTCGCCGCCGCATGCTGCCTCGGCAATGGTCTTGTAGGCCGCGTATCCATCGCATTGCACGATGCCGCGGTAGTGCTCAAGCAGCTTTAGGGCATGGACTGCGCCGCGACCCGGAGCGTAGCTGTAGGCGATAGCGGGTGGATCGGTCCCGCCCCAGGGCCGGTCATCGCGGGCGATGGCCCAGAAGTAACCTTTCTTGGTGCATCCGCGGCCTGGATCGAGCACCGGCGCCACCGTCTCATCGACCGCGATCTTGCTCGAGGTCAGAATGAGTTCGCGCAGCCGAAGATAGAGCGGCTTGAGCTCGGCGGCCGCATAGCCCACCCAGAACGCCAAGATCGCGCGTTTGATGTCGAGGCCTTGGGCCAGCAGCATCTGGGTCTGTCGATAAAGCGGCAGATGCCAGGCGTATTTGGCGACCAGGACGTAGGCGACCATAGCTTCGGTCGGCAGCCCGCCCTTGATCAGTCGTTCGGGCGCCGGCGCTTGAATCACCGCCTGCTCGCAGGCCCGGCAGGCATATTTGGGACGGTGCGTCACGATCACCCGAAACTGCGCCGGAACCACGTCCAGCCGCTGCGACGTCTCTTCGCCGATCACATGCATGGGCTCCCGGCAACAGGGGCAGTTGGTGTCTTCGGGCTCGATCGTCACATCCACGCGCGGCAGATGGGCGGCAAGCGCACCGCGATTGACGCGGCGCTTTTCGCCACGCGCTCTTGCGGCCACGGCGTCCTTCTTGTCGTCGGCGGCCTCGTTGCCGGCGATCGCCTGCTCAATATCCTCCAGTGCCAGAAGCAGCTGCTCTGGATCGAGCTTCTCCGACCGCCGGCCGAATTGCGCACGTTGCAATTGGCGCAGAAGATGCCGCAGCCGATCAATTTGCGAAAGCGCGCGATCGCGTTCGGCTATCGCTGCGTCACGCTCCGTACACGCCGTCATCACCAGCGCGCGGAGCACTTCGATGTCTGAAGGAAGCTGAGGTGCGATCTCGTTCACGTGCGGCAGTGAATCAGATTCGCGCGTCATTGTAATAAAGTCACGCACATGTGATTCAAAAGTTTGCAAAACTCATGATGTCGCCGTCGGCCGCGCAATGTCGCGAACTTGCAACCGCGACCAATCCATCCCGTCAATGAGTGCGGCCAGCTGCGATGCCGTCAGTCGCATCATGCCATCGCTGATTGGCGGCCACCGGAAGGCGCCTTGCTCCAGCCGTTTCCAGAACAGCACCAGGCCGGACCCGTCCCAAGCCACAATTTTTACTCGGTCGGCTCGTTTGCACCGAAACACAAAAATTGTCCCGGAAAACGGATCCTCACCCAGCGCCTCGCGCACCAGCGCCGCGAGCCTATCTGCACCGCTTCTAAAATCGACCGGCTTGGTGGCCACCAGCACCCGTATGCCCGCCGGAACCGTGATCATGTCGATGCCTTCACGGCGCGCAGAACATCCGCCAGCCAACGCAAGTCCGCGCCGGGCTCCGCCCGTACAACCGCCCCCGCGACCTCAATCGTAATCGACCCGCTCGTCAGCGGCCGCACCGCCATACCCATATCCGGTATGCTTACGATCGGCACGAACATCGGATCCGCATCGACCGCCAGAGACAGCCGTCCCGTCCGCGCCGCCTTGCGCCAGGAAAACAGATGCTGGGGGCTCATCTCATGCCGGCGGGCCACCTCTGAAACAATCGCTCCTGAGGCGTAGGATTCCGCCACGATCCGGCCCTTCTCCTCGTCGCTCCAGCGACGCCGGCTCCCAACGCCAGTCCGGATCTCGACACGTCCTCGCGGCTGGGAAGAGTCAACTATATGGTCGACCATATATGTGAACCGATCTCGTCAATTCGGTACACATCTGCCGAGTAACCCAACTATCCGCAAGGTGCGGTCAAAAGACCGCTTACGTTTGCTGCGGTGCGTTGGTCGCTTTTGGCAGTGCGCCCCGAAGACGCGGATCACTAGTGGAGGAAGATCCCACCCGGAGAGTTGTCGATTGATCCGGTAGCTGACGAGCGGTTCGGCTGGGTAACCGGCAGGGCTGGAGCCTCGTGACAAAGACCGCCTTAGGCGGCTGAGCGACCCGGCGGGCCGTAACGTGAGTGAAGCCTGCGCAGGCCTCGAAAGTGACAGGCCGGCATCAATTTTTCTGTGCGGGGCTTGGCTGCGCAGGTGCAGCCTTGAGCATGCCCGCCTTGGTCAGGGCAGCGCCAATCTGTTGCATTCGGTTCATCAATTCCACGGCCGCGCTCGGTGACAGCACCAAACGGCAACACGGATAACGTTTGCCGGCGGGCCGCTGGTTCTGTTCAAATTCACCCAGGCGCGTGACCGCAAAATCGATCCTCAACGACTGACCATCGAAAAAGGTGGAATGTATGGAATCGGAATATGTCTCAACAAGTTCCGGCAGATCGACATAATCAATTTTTGGCACCAACGGCCAGACGATCGAAGCGGCGCAGAACCCATTTTGCCCGGGAGATTGGCCATGTGTTGTAAGCGGCAGAGAAACCGAGCATTGAGAGCAAGCCGACGGTGTAGATCACGATAGACGGCATGTCGGCGGAGTGCGCCGAGTTGGCCGCCACGACAACGATCACGATCGCTCCAAGCACTCCAAGGCTCACGCCGATTGCATGGACAAGGCCGTCAGCAATCAATTCGACCCGATCGTAGTCCCAGGTGACGTATGCCGGCTCGCTATTAGAAATGACCATAATTGCTTTTCCGATCTAGAGAACCAGTTTACTCGCATCGAAATTCGGCCTTTCAATGACAGCAAATATCGTGTCGCGGGCGCTGTCTAAACGCCATCACTGGAATGCTTTGGCGGACACCTGAGAATGCTTAATCACGTCTTGATGCACCTATGCACGGATGCGAGAAACAGTACCGGTCTGGTCACTGTGCGCACGGAGGAGCGAAAGTCGTGGTCACCGAGTGCAGCAGCGCAACCGATAAAGCCGTTGACCGGCGTTGCCAGAATCATCTGGCGGATTTTCGCAAGATGCGGCGGTTTGGCCGCAATGGTTTCCGGCGGGAACCAGCGCGCAATGGTCGGATCGGCGAGGGCGGCCATACCCTGCGTCCTGGCGGTGGCGATGCGCTCTTCCCACTGCTGGGTGGAGGCTGGCGTCGATGCGCACGGCGAATCGCATACCACTACCCGATCGAGCCGCTCGGGCGCCCGCTGCGCCAGTCCCATCGCGGTTGCGCCACCCATCGACAGACCGCAAAAATGCGCACGCTTGATGCGGAGCGCATCCATCATCGCAAGGGCGTCGGCGATCAACGTGTCGAATCTGTAACGACCTTCCGGCGCCTCGCTATGTCCGTGCCCGCGCTGATCATAGCGAAGCACGCGATAGGTGCGACTGAAGTGGGCCGCTTGCGCGTCCCACATCGAAAGATCGGTGGCGAGGGAATTGCTGAAGATGAGCCAAGTTGCTTCGGCCGGACCTTCAATTTGGCAGTGAATGGTGATGCCGTTGGCTTTGACGTCAATGGGTCCCAGCATTGCGTTTGTCACTCCGAGTTAGTGCTAATCGTCTCGCAAATATTCATCAGGACTTTAGCCATGCGCCGTCCTGTTGGGTGAAACGTTGGAAAGGCGGACCAACGATACTCCACAACCAAAGAAGAACAAACGTCGTCAAACGCCACGCTGATCATCAGATTTTATCGGCTTCTCCGGGGAAGGCGAGCCGCTCATAATGGATTGATTGCACCATTTCCTGATGCGTGGCGGACTTCGAGAATTGGTGTAATCGGGCCGAGCAGGTCGGGGGCATTCAACTCGATAAGAAATCGGTGTTTGTTAGCGAGTTGGTTGAGGGGCGATTTGAAGCCAGCGGATCCTCGACCGGAACAAGGATGACCGTAAAACGTCGCGTATATTGATTTAATGGATGGCATTCGAGAGCTGACCCTTCGCTTGCTACACGAGAGCCGTCTACTGAGCTATCTGCCGCAAAGTTCACCGAGCAGGCAGTGGCGGAGGGACCCACACTAAAGTAGCATTCGAGAGGGCGGGCCGCGTACGAGCCGACAACATCAGGCGCGCCTAACGTGCGGGAAACATGCCTTGGGTTTTCTTCCTGGAGGGTGATCATGGTACGTGTAGCGTTTGCGCTTATTGCATTTATTATGACTGCCATCGCCGCTTCGGCGCAAGGGGCCGATGGACGGCTTAATGAGATCAACAAAACAAAAATCATCAAGATTGGTTACCGAACCGATGCTAGGCCGTTTTCCTTCGTGAATGAGAACAAGGAGCCGGCCGGATACACAATTGACCTCTGCAAGCTGATCGTGCGCTTAATGGAGAACCAGCTCGGTGTGCAGGAACTCAATATTCAATGGGTTCCCGTCACTACCCAATCACGTTTCGAGGCAGTCGCTAACAGCACAGCCGATATGGAGTGTGGCTCCAGCACGGCAACGCTCAGCCGAATGAAGCAAGTAGATTTCTCGAGTTTTGTATTCATCGAGAGCACAGGTGTGGTCGTCAAGAGAGACTCCAATATACGCAGCTTCAATGACTTGGCAGGAAAAAAGATCGCAGTCATCGCCGGTACCAGCAATGAGCGGGCTGTGTCCGTAAAAAACCAGCAGCAAAACCTGAATGCTAAAATCATTCATGTGACAGATCGGGAAGAAGGCGTTGCGGCTCTGGAAGAGGGTAGAGCCGATGCGTTCGCAAGCGACAAATTGCTGTTGGTTGGCGCGCAATTCAAGAACCCGCAAGCATTGATCATGCTCCCCGACGACCTTTCAATGGAGCCTTACGCCATTGTATTGCCGCGCGGCGATTGGGCTTTGCGTTTAGCTGTCAACACAGCGCTCGCGCGGATTTATGGCAGCGGCGAAATCCTTACAATTTTCAACAAGTGGTTTTCGCCGTTGGGGCTGCGGCCTAGCTTGCTGCTTGGAGCCGCATACGCTCTCGGGGTAATACCGAAGTGACCGCAGCGTACGGTGTCAATCCGAGTTGCGGTTTGGTTGGAGACGGATGTTCTTTTACAAAGCGATGTGAGAAAATGAGCTTGGGCTGTGGCCACTCCTGACCAACGATTCGAGAATTGGCGCTTTCGGACCGATAAAGCCGGGGACATTCAACTCGATAAGAAATGTGCGCAAAGCTAATAAGTGCTGTCAGTGTCCGCGCACTGCGGGCAACTCGATCTCAGTCCGCGTCGGGTTTGGGTTCGGTTTCAGGTCAATCGACGTTGAACCTTCATGGCCGCGATATAGCGTCGAGACCTTAGCGTATTTCCTTACATCAGAATTGTGACGCAACGTCGAACGAACTGTGAGACCGAAATACCCCGTATTCGTGTTGACGAAACCGGGCGAGTTGCCACGCCAATAACCGTGGCCATGGATTAACTGGACGCGCTTCGCGCCCATTTCCCATGCCTGTTTGACAAGCTCGGCCGCGTCAATGTCATTCGGATGATATCCGTGCAAGTCGATTTCCAAAGCGGGGGGAAGTTGGTTTATGGCGATCATGATTTCACCCTCGCGTCATTGGCTTTAAGGCTCTGCCGCCCCCGGACATCGGATAAACGTAGGCGTCTTGGAGATAGAATTTAGCTCCGCCGGACGGGTATTCATAAACATATGTCGTCATACATGCCTCCGCATTGAGTCGTCGTTCTGGGCACGCATGCGAAAGCACGATCGCCAAATGGGCCTGCCGATCACTTGACAAAATAAATATTCGCGCGCGTTGGCGGGTAGCAAGGTGACGTTTTATCGGGCTGACCGTCGCGGCGCGGTAAAACGCTCTCGCGCGCCGTTCGCTGTTACCTTGGATCAGCTACTCGTTCTCGATCGCCGCCTTCGTCCGCGACAGTCCTTATGCGGCTGCCGTCGGGGCCTTGCCACCGGATTCAGCAAAATTAAGATTGACGGTGAGAGACGAACCTGCGGCAGTAGCCTGTAGTGATGCCATTGCAAATTCGTTTGTTTTCGGTTGATCTTTAACAAACCAAATGCAGGTGGCTCGGTCACCGTCCAATTTGTCGATGGTCATAAGCGGACCGCCGCTTTTGAGGGTTACAGTATCACCAACGCTAAGCTTTGCCTGTGTATCCATATCAGTTACCCTCCTACGGCGATGCAGCACCATTTTTGACAGCAATGAAGATTTGATCGGAGTTTAAAGGCAAAATTCAATAGGAGCCATCAATGTTCTGTCGTGTCCTAATCATCGCCGCAACGTTGGCGGCAATATTGCCAGCCGTATCCAAGGCGGAGCCAGCAATCCAAGGACCACGTTGGGCATACCGTGGTGCTGGCAATGACTCGTGCGGAAAATTTGTCGCGGCAACGTCCGGCAATGCTCCGGGCCGGGGGATGGCGATCAAAAATCTTGACGGAAAGGAATATTTTGATCAGTCCCAACTTTATGCGGAGTGGATTTAGGGATTTATTACTGGAATAAACGTCACGGATTCTACAGGGTCAAAACAGATATGGGTGGACTACCCCGGTGTAGAACTATGGATATCCAAGTGGTGCGAGGCAAATCCGGCCAACACGGTAGTTGAAGCCACATCGTCATTTGTCCGTTCGCAATGGCAGTCTTTCGAGAGACACTAAGCCGCATAGCCTCGATCATGTGGCCACCGCGGTAAGCGAGCGGTGATTGTCCAGAACCATGGCTGGCCTTTCCCCCGCGACCCGCCTTGGAGCGCGTAGCGTTCGGCGGTCTTAGTTTGTCACCCTACGCGCTCATCCGCCATTCGGTGATGGGCCAAACCGTTTCGCGCTAGCCGGTCGTCGGCATAGATGTGAATTGGCTATCTGTCAAATCACCGCTTCCAGCGGCAGTCGTAAACAATGTAGTCGCCATAGTTTCGCGTCACGGTCGTGATGACTGCGCGCTTATTGTACCGGCTGCAATCGGTCTGCGCTGTATCAATCGCGGTAAGCTCAGCGGCCGGCGACCAAGGAATGATTCCGCCAGTATCGTTGCCCTTTGGACCGTAAACGCCGCAAGCCCCGAGCGCCATCGTTACGCCGATTGTCAGGCCCCACCGCAACACCTTCTTTGACAAGCTAACCTCCTGAACTTGCGCCGCCGCCGCAGATGGCAGACGGTGGCGAGCGACGTCACCTCGCCTTATACTTCCCTAGCGAGGAAGTGTCGGCAAGAGGGATCTCATGCTTAAACTTTACCATGGCCGGACGTCGGTCTGCTCGGTCAAGGCGCGGCTGGCGTTTGCGGAAAAAGGCGTGGATTTCGACAGCCAGCTCATGACGTTGCAGGGCGACCAGTATGATCCCGCCTACATGAGGCTCAATCCCAATGCGGTGGTGCCGACGCTGGTGCATGACGACAGGGTCATTATCGAATCGACCGTGATCATGCACTACGTCGACGACCTGTTTTCCGGCCCGCCGCTGATGCCGCGCGACCCGTTCGCCCGCAGCAAGGTGCACATGACCACCAAGCTGATGGACGAGTACGTGCACAATTGCTCCACGGTGCTGACCTTCGCGACCGTGAACCGGCAGGGCCTCTTGAAGAAGAGCGCTGAGGAACTGGAGGCCGAGCTGGCCAAGTCGCCCAGTAAAGCGCGCGCCGAGGTCAAGCGGCAGGTCTATCACCGTGGGCTGGACGCGCCGATCGTCGTCGATGCCTTGCGGCACCACCAGAAGTTACTCAATCGCATCGACGCCGCGATGATCGAGGGGCCATACATCGCAGGCGACAGCTATTCGCTCGCCGATATCGCCGCGACGCCCTACATCTGGCGGCTGACCAAACTGAGGTTGTCGCGTCTTTGGGATGATCGCCCGAATGTGGCGCGCTGGTACGAGCGCGTCCAGCAGCGGCCGTCGTTTGCCAAGGCGGTCGAGGGCTGGCTGACAAAGGCCGAGCACGACCGCTACGAAAAATTCGAGCCTGACCCCTGGCCTAAGGTTCGCCTGCTGCTGCAAGCGGCGTAGAAACGAGAATTCCCCATCCGCCGACCCGGTGTGGTCGATGCAGAGCGGCGCAAGGTGCTTGACCAGCTCGCTTCGGAGGCTCAGGAGCTCAAGATGGGATACTAAGTCTTGGGCAATTTCACCGCCTTTCTTGATGCCTCCGTTCTCTATCCAGCAGCGCCGCGCGATCTGCTCCTGGAGCTGGCGGTGGCGGATTACCTCGACACGTTGCGTGCCCAGGGTCTGCTCGCAACATTCAAGGCGATCGAACCCTTCGACCAGTTCATCTGATGGCGCGCCGTCAACAATGGCTTCGAAAAAGACCTTGAACGCCGAAAACCTCGAAGCGCTGGGCGCGCACCGCCTGGCCGAGCTGCTCATGGATATCGCCGAGGGCAACGCGGCGACGAAGCGGCGACTCAGGCTGGAACTCACCGCCCAGAACGCGCCGGAGACAATGGCGGCGGAGCTGCGCAAGAGGCTCAGCCAGATCGCCCGTGCGCGCTCCTTCGCGGATTGGCGCAAGGTGCGCGATCTCGCCGCCGATCTCGTAGCGCAGCGCTGTGCGATTGTCGATCAGGTTGCGAAGAGCGATGCCGCCGAGGCGCTGGAGCTGATGTGGCGGTTCATGGATCTGGCCGAAGCCGTGCACGAGCGCTGCGACGACAGCAACGGGGTAATCGGCGACGTCTTTCGCGACGCGTGCCGCGATCTCGGCCCACTCGCGCAAGCGGCGAAGCCCGATCTTGTCGCTTTGGCCGATCGCGTCTTTACTGCACTCAATGAGAATGGCTACGGCCAGTATGATCATCTGATTGAGACGCTCAGCCCCTCATTGGGAGCCAAAGGCCTCGACCATCTGAAAAGGCAGATTATCGAACTGTCGAAGTTGCCGGTCGAAAGACCTCCCTCCGAGAAGCGCAAGGTCATCGGCTGGGGCACGGGCGGGCCGCTCTATGAGGACGAGATCAAGGCGCGCAGCCGCGCAAGCACCATCCGTCTCGCTCTGCGGGAGATCGCGGACGCTCAGGGCGACGTCGACGCCTTCATCGATCAGTACGACGAGAAGACGAGAAAGGTCCCGAGAATCGCAGCGGAGATTGCCCGCCGGTTGCTGGCGGCCAGTCGCGCAGAAGAGGCGCTGCGGACGATCGAAGCGGCCGAGCACAAGCGAAGCGGTTGGCCGGACTTTGATTGGGAGGATGCACGGATTGATGTACTCGAAGCGCTCGGCCGGGGCGATGAGGCTCAGGCCGTTCGCTGGTCATGCTTCGAGCGCGCGCTCAGCGCGGAGCATCTGCGCGCCTATCTCAAGCGCCTTCCCGACTTCGACGACGTCGAGGCCGAAGAGCGGGCGCTCGATCATGCGGAGCGCTATAACAGTGTGCTTCAGGCGCTGGCGTTTCTGGTGTCCTGGCCCGCCTTGGATCGAGCCGCCCGCCTTGTGACTAGGCGGGCGGCGGAGCTCGATGGCGACCACTATGAGATCCTCGCGCCGGCCGCCGATGCGCTCGCCGCCAAGCATCCGCTCGCCGCAACGCTGGCGCTTCGCGCGATGATCGCCTTCACGCTTAGCAAGGCTCGGTCGAGCCGCTATCGCCATGCCGCGCGGCATTTCATGGAGTGCGAGAGCCTCGCAGCCGCAATCAAGGAATTCGGCGCCTTCGAGACGCACGCAGCCTATGCTGTCCGGTTGAAAGCCAAGCACGGCCGCAAGAGCGGATTCTGGAGCTTGATTTCTTGAAGACGCGCTCGGAAGCGCATTTTCTGTTGTCGTGCAAGCAAAGTTTGGAATCGCTTGATTGAAGCTGCGCCGCCAAATTTATTTGGCGATCTTTGCATCGCCGGCTACGCGATCGCATTTATCGTTATTCTGAAATTTAATGTGCTTCTTATAAAGAAGCGAAAGAACGGCTTGTGCGTCGAGCAAAAACTCATTCCAAAATTTGGGTAGTGCGGATTGGTCGCGCCATTTTGCGTTATAAAATAGAGCGTCTGGGACCAATCGATCGTGCTGACGCTGCCAAATAGCCTTTGCGATCTCTTCGTCACTGGGCGTCGCAAGCGTCAGTACTGGAGGAAGCGATGGAAAAGTAACTGCCTCCTCACTTGAGCAATAAGGAACGAATTTTGGCTGCTAGTTCATGCGTGTATCCGATCCGTCCGCTGAGACGGCGATACTAATGCGGTTTGGCCAGCGTCCTTTGTAAAATGGTTTTAACGTAAATACGAGATCCCGCGTTAAACTCAGGGTTAAACTACGGCGCAAGCAGGATTTCATCGCGGACGTGGTGTTTGGATATCAGATGTCGTCACAGCGGCGGCCTAGGATGCTGTGACAAAATGTTGCTCATTTCGTTGGCCAAATAGCGTAGACTTTCGGTCAGTGACCAGACTCGCCATGGTGCGTCTGTCTTTGTGATAGGTATAAAGATTCCAATAAAGATTGAGCGACTTTATGTTATCGGCGACATCCACGGTCGCTAGGTGGGGGCCGACGGACGATCCGGACCGGGAATAACTGCGGAATTCGTCGGTTCCGACTTTCACACTGGTGGCCAAGTGCGCTCGCCAACCACTGGCGAACCCGGCGTATGGATGGTGTAGCGCACGACGCGCCCCGTCCATTGCTTCTGGTCCATTGCCAGTGCCTCGTGCGGTTCCTCGAAGTTCTCCAGCCGCGCCTGCAGCGAGACGAACTCATAAAGAACCGCGTGCTTGGCCCAGCCGGCGACGGACACCAGTTTTCGCGTTGCGATGCATCCGGGCATCTGGGCCATGTGCGGCAGCCGGTACTGCGCATACCAGCAACCAAGGTCGAATTCCTCTTCGACGCTTCGTACTCGGAAGCTGCCCATCTGGATGGCCGGTGCTGGCGTCGAACCCTGCGGGCGATAACGGATGGCCGGACCGTTGACTCGGGTTTCCTCGGCAAAGATTGCGGTTCGCGCGCCCTGCCGCAACGCTAGCATATCGCGGTATTCGGCTGATGCTTCAATGTCGAGGATGGATGGTGCCAAGAATGTATGCGGCGAGGGCGCGCCCACCAACATCAAGTATTGGCTGCCTCGACCAATGTCCTCCTGTGGCCGGGTGAGCACCTTGTCACCCAATTCACGCATTGCAGTGCCGCCCCCTTGATTGCGGTAATGCGCCGACCAGGCAAAGCCAGCTCGATGCTGGAGCTCAGGAAGATAACGCGTGTGCAGCCAATCGAGGAAACGGCCGCGCGAAGCCTCGGCAAGATCGTACCAAGTTGCCCAGATCCCGTGGTCCATGCTGTTTCGTTCGTACTCTCCCCGAACTAGGAGAGGGTGCCTCATTTGATCGCCGTCGATTGATCGGCGACCGGCCTTGGTCAAGATGGAATGTTAGTGGAGAGCTGGCGGTTGGGGAATACCGTTTTTACTGCTCTTGCGCCTGCCTACGGGAGATGAACACTCGATAAGAAATGGCCTTTTGTTAGCGAGTTGCTGACTTAGTCGCTGCAGGAGATGTACGCTCTGGATACCGAGTAACGCCCGCTTTCACTAAGGAATGACAAAATGAGTACTCCTGTGTCGCGGCTGAGCGGCGTGATGTCACCCGTTCTGACTCCGTTTAACGGCGATCTAACGCCCTCGCCATCGCGCTTTGTTAAGCATTGCCGTTGGTTGTTGAAGCAGGAGGTGGGGCTTGCAATCTTTGGCACCAATTCGGAGGCGAACTCGCTGACGGTCAAGGAAAAGCTATCGCTTCTCGACGCGCTGTTAGTGGCCGGCCTGCCCGCGGCGAAAATGATACCAGGCACCGGCACCTGCGCTTTGCCCGACACTATTGAGCTTACCCGCCGGGCGGTCGAGGCGGGCTGCGCTGGCGTGTTGATGCTGCCGCCGTTTTACTACAAGGGCGTCACCGACGAAGGCTTGTTCCGCAGCTTCGCGCGTGTCATTGACGCCGTTGCCGACGACAGGCTGCGCATCTATCTCTATCACATTCCACCGGTGTCTCAGGTCCCGATCACCCTGGCGTTGATCGAACGGTTACTGAAGGCGTTTCCGGGAATCATCGCTGGCGTTAAGAACTCGTCGGGCGATTGGAACAACACGGCAGCCATGCTCAAGGATTTCCAGCCGCATGGTTTTGACGTATTCGCCGGTACCGAGACCATTCTTCTCAAGAACATGCGCGGCGGCGGCGCCGGCTGCATCACCGCAACCGGAAACGTGAACCCGACCGCGATCATGCAACTCTACAAAACGTGGCAGGCGGTCGATGCCGATGCTCAGCAGGAGGCGCTGAACAAGACCCGGGCCATCTTCCAAAAGGTTCCGATCATTCCGGCGATGAAGGCAGCGATTGCAGAAAAGTCTGGCGACAAGGTATGGGCCACCGTGCGGCCGCCGCTGGTCGAGCTCAACGATGCTCAACGCGCGCAGCTGATCCACGAGCTCGATGCAAATGGCTTCGGCATTCCCAATGCGGCAGAGCTCGCAGATCGGACGTGAGGCCGATGTGCACTGCGCCGCCCCATCCATGGACAGTGACCGGGAAACCTAATGAACTTAGAGATTTGCTTGTATGGTCCGGTTGCGCACCGGATGGCACCTCTTGTGACAGCCATTTAGGTCTATTCATTTTGTTAGCCAGTTGCATGGCTCCGGTTTGCTGGCTTTGACGGTCCCCAATCTCAAAGCCCGCCACACACCAGGGGATATGGTGCAACCAGACCATTATAAGCGGTACCCCTTCCACAGAGAAACCGGAAAATCTGACGATTAGCGTTACGTTCGATCACGTTTAACGACTTTTGTACTTGTATGGGTTCTCCGACATTGAGCGATTCCGGCGGCTAATCAATGCGGACGAAGCGTTTGGTACACGCATCGGTCAGGTCAACTCAAATAGGATTTCGTTACGGCTCACAAACCTCGACTTTATTTGGCATGAGCTTCGATTTTTTCAAACTGCAGCGACTTAATTGGGCCAGCATAGCCGCTCGATTTGTCAGCAATCGCGACGGTCTCGAAATATTCAATTTTCGGTGCGTTTCCGTAGCGCTCCACGATTCCTTTAAGCCATGGACCATTATAAAACTGCTTGGCTGCGGCTAAATCCTCCCACATATAAACGCCGCCTGCGACTCGGCCGTCACTCGTGCAGATAAACTGCTTACGCAAAAAGCCGCGCACCGGCATGAAATCCGGCGCGATGCTGCTGAAGTGCGCGCGACATTCCTCAAGACCTATCGAAGGCGGAAGGTCGTAGAGAACGATTGCGGTGATCATGATGGTCGCTCCATATCAAACGAAGGTTAGTCGATGATGTGCTTCAGGCTGTGAGTGTACCAAGATAAGGTTTTTTGGACCAAGGTGTCGTTAGCACGGTCCTGAGTTAGGCCAGATAGAGCTATGCGTCCCGTATCGAGTACAAAACCGTTGGCGCGCATGTTGCCGAGGGTCATCGGTCTCGGGTTTGTATCGAAGGCTATTGAGGCGGCTGCTTAGTCGGCTTCCACTCGCGTGCGAGCTTCTGCGCTTCGGCGATCTGCGCGCGGGTCATGTGCGGTACGACATCCTTTCGATTTATTGCCGCCTCTTGGTTACCCTGCGCAGCCGACAGGTTGAACCACATAAGTGCGCGGACAATGTCTTTAGGCACGCCCCAGCCGTCCGCATACATGAGTCCGAGATTGTACTGCGCGTCGGCGTTGCCTTGGTCAGCCGCAAAGCTTAACCACTTCAAAGCCTTGGCATCGTTTTGCGGCACGCCCTGGCCCTCATGGTACATGAGGCCGAGATAAGACTGCGCGTCGGCATGCCCTTGGTCAGCCGCAAGACCCCACCACCTGATAGCCTCGGTGTTGTCCTGCGGTATGCCCTCTCCTTTAGCGTACATAACTCCGAGATTGGACTGCGCGAGGGCGTCGCCTTGGTCAGCCGCCAGGCGATACCACTTCAAAGCCTCACTGTAATCCTGTGGCACGCCGTGTCCCTTGTGGTACCTGATGCCGAGATGGGTTTGCGCGTCGGCGTTGCCTTGATCAGCCGCAAGTCTTAACCACTTCAAAGCCTCAGCGTCGTGCTGCTGTATGCCCTTTCCTTTGGCGTACATGATGCCGAGCTTGAACTGCGCGGTAGCGTCGCCTCGGTCGGCCGCAAGGCGATACCATTTCAAAGCCTCATCGTAATCCTGAGGGACACCCTGGCCGTCGGCATAGATGTCGCCGAGATTGCACTGTGCGAGGGGGTCGCCTTGGTCAGCTGCCAGGCGCAACCACTTCAAAGCCTCAGCATCGTTTTGCGGCACGCCTTGGCCGCTAGCGTACATGATGCCGAGATGGTACTGCGCGCTAGCGTACTGTTGGTCAGCAGCCAGGTGAAACCACTTCAGAGCCTCACCGTAATCCTGCGATACGCCGTGGCCCTTGGTATACATGACACCAAGATTGTACTGAGCGGCAGCATCGCCTCGGTCAGCGAGTTGTCGAGCGAGACGAAAGGCGGTGGCGTAATCACCTCTGCTATACGCGTCATCAACACTCATCGTCATGGTCACCCTTCCACCAATCAACTCTGCCGTTTTCTGCCACCGGCAACCACGCTAGCCGCGTTTTCTTCGCCAGTTATTGAGGTAAATCAATGTGCGCCGGCAGCAATGTTGTGTGTCGCTGACTTTGATTTTGAAAATGGCAAACGGAACTGCAGCAACCACAACGACGCCGGTGAGTGCTATCGTTGCCTCAGACACGGTCGAACTGATGGGCATGCTGGCTAGGGTTTGTCCACGGATTCATTTCACCATTCGAGCTTATTGCCGAACTCTTTACGAACGTTCGGGTGTATGCCTTCCCAAATAACGGTTGGTACGATTTCGGATTCATGCTTGGAGTCGGTGCGCTCTTCGGCTGCGGCGGTGCGGCTACCTAAATTCAAACTAGGAGCCGGCACTAGGTGGTCATATTGCCAGCCTGCTTCTTTGGGCAGTCGGCGGTGACCTCGGCGAGAAAATCGACCATCTTGGCACCGCGTCCGCACTGCTCGAGCAAGCGCGCAGATTATCCCGTTCGCTCCCACGCCGCCTTAAAATCCGCCATCGCCTGCTCGCGCGTCGCTGCGTAGCCTCGATCATACGGGTACTGCGGCACCCGCGCCGTGATCGTCCAGAACCACGGCTGCCGCATGATGATGCAGCGTCTTAATTGCCGTCCGCTGTCATTCACGCAAAACGCTATTTGCCTTGGCCAGTCGTGGTAGATTGCGGGCTGCCGGCTCGATCCCCATGCTCGGCCTCCGGCATGTTGCCCTGCCGGCTAATGCACTCCTGAAAATAAGCTCGTTGCGCGGCAGCGCTGCCGGTCGGACCATATACTTCAACGGGATTCGCTTTGATCATTAGCGCGCGGCATTTCTTTGCGAGTTCGGCACTGATCTGCGCATTAGCCGGAACCGCCGCTGTCACGCCGACCACTAGCATGAGGGCGACCCAACCGATTCTGAGGATGTTTCTCATAACAGGCCTCCATCAATTTTTGCAAAATTGCCACTTCATAGCCAAATTCGCATTGATCTAAAGCAAAACCTCAGCATCATTCCAGCCAATCTGAACGCCACATGGCCAGGTCATTCCTTTTAAACTGGAATTTCATCGCAGACCGTCACAACGAAGCCGGCTTGCCGCGTCAGATCGACCCGATGGAAATTGTAGGTCTCAGATTTAAGGATCATGGCCCGCGCCCCCACGCCGGCGGAAACTTGTGCGCGCGCTTGCCAAACTCCCAGAAGTGCTGGTGGCAGTCGATAACCGGCATGTCATCACCATTCTCTTTCCTCGCCTAGTCGACCCCAGATAATTGCGCATATCGGAGCTCGAACAGGACTCCCAGCTTGTTCCAAGATTTTATTGGAAGTGTCAAAGTCAGCGAACCGGTCTTTTGTGTGTGTGTGCGCGCGCGTAAGCGCCATTATGGAATATTTCAGACTGTATATCCGACGAAGCGGCATCTCGTGATGAAATGTGTGTTTATTCATGTTCGCTGAACGTCAGTCCCACGCGTGTCAGATCCGGAAGTCCCCACGAGTTTCTAATCGTGGCTAAATTGGTTGCATCTGATCGGAACTTCGTTTGGCACGGAGGCGCGCAACCGCTTGGTTCCCATACCTTCGCTCCCACGACTGATGGTCAAAGTCCGTCTGTCAGGACGGTGTAGTTCCTCGTCATATTGATTGGAATTGCTGCCAGAAACCTCTAACCCGCGAAAATCCGGAATTGCAGGCATTTGGGGTAAACGGACAGGATGCATATGTGTTTGTGGAGTTGGTTGTCGGGTTTCTGGACACGAAAACCGGGGAGCGGAACGTTGATTGATGTCATGAGAATGGGCTTTATGAAAGAGCATTTGCTCAAGATGACGGAGCAGGAACGCGGAGCGTTCTTGCTGTTCGGCTATACGTCGAACCAGGTGAATGTGCTTTGGAAGGTGATTATTGCGTCACTGAACCGCGATCCGCCGGACCCGGTCGATGCCAGAGTATCGGCCGCTCAGTCCCAAATTCTGGTGCGACAGATAGTTGGGGTACTCTGGGAAGCGTGGCGGGCCGTAGAAACTCATTTTTTGAAGAGCAAGCTCGGGAAGGAATATGAGCCGCTCTTAGACCCAGAAGCTAGAAAGGCGCTCGATGGCTTGAAGAAATTCTTCGGGAAAAAGAACGAGATCGAGCAGCTGCGAAACACCTTTTCGTTTCATCATCCGGACATTGCCGAGATGGAGGCGGGGTTTCGCAACGCCGCGAATAGCAAGGGGGTCGCTGATGATGAGTGGGCGATTTATCTCTCGCGCGGCTTGATGAACTGCTTCTTTTTCATGTCGGACATGGTAATTGCGCACGGGATGACGGAGGCTCTTGGGCACACCGATGTTAACGAGGCGCATCGGGTATTGCTACCAAAGCTTGGGCCGGTGGCAAATCAGCTATCTGACTTTACATACGGCTTTGCCGCGGCGATTTTCAGGAAATATGTGAGTGACGAGATGGTGCTAACTGTCGTGTCGAAACTCGAGGGCGCGCCGCATGTAGATGAGGTGAAGTTACCCTTCTTCATGGAGATGGAGCCGAAGAAAGGTGGGATACTTTATCCACACCTGCCCGAGGAGGCGAAACGCAGCGATGTAAAATAATGGCTTGGGTATGTTGGAGATCCGATTGAAGTGTCTACGATGTGGGTCGCGAACGGTTCGTTTGGTATTTACGGTGCCTACAAATCCACTCCGTGCAGCCGGCACAAATTAATCAAGCAGAATTCCAATGTTCGACCACTCTGGATTTCGAAAATATTCATTTCATGAAATTCCACTGGAACGCGATCTTTTTCTTATGAGTGAGAAATGGATGGTCGATTACGAAAAAGCCTGGCGAGAAGTTTTTGCTGGTTCTGACCGTAATCCCTATGAGGTCGGATACATCAGCTATGCCGCAGCCCACGTTGTGCACGGTTCATCCGTTGAATTATCTTGGTATCCAAACCTTATTGACCGCTTTCATGAAGTGCGAGTGTCGCTTCCTAAGAGTGAGTTCATTACCTGCATTAGATGTTCGGACTATGATGAGAAACCTCGCATCTTTGTAAAAGACGCCTGGGTAGAGCAACTTCACCTACGCGCTTATTCCGTATTTGCTCTCGTAGATGCTATCGGCGTAAAGGCGGCTTTGATGAATGGCAAACTCAATAGGAAAAAGCTTCTTGAATTGCGTGACCGTATAGACGACCTTGCGAAATTGCATCCTGATATATCATTCATCTCTTTCGCTGACAGTCTACTCGTCAAAAGCAATTGGACTGTGGGAGCATACGACAGCACTGTCCGATATAGTTATAACCCCGAAATCATAATAAAGGTGATCAGCGAAATTAATTCCATCTATCGAGAAACATTGGGCATGAATGTTTATGCAATTGTCACGCAGGGGAGCAATGAGTTCTACAACGATCCGCTATTACATATTTCGCAATCGGGACATCATGTTTCGCTAAATAGCCTGGGGCTACCCTTTGCTCAATTGCAGTCCATAGGCCAAACCATCCAACACGCCATAAGAAATCATTTACATGGCGCCGCCGAACTTTATTTAGATGAAGATTATTATCACTCACTAAAGTGGCGCCATCAATTCGATAAGCCACGCTCCCGAAGGCGCAGTATTCTGCGCCGATGTCAAATGGCGTTCATTTCTATTTTTACTCTGATCGGAAAACTATTTTGGAGAATTTGGAACAGTCTGACGCGACCGCCACCGCTAAGTAGTTTTGCTAATTGTCGGGGCAGACAACGGCACAATCTGTTCCCGACGGATCGGGACCGGTGCATTGCTGGTAAGACACGCTCCATGCCTTTATTTCGCGTCCTCAGTTACAGGCGCTTTCGCTCGGCAGCTCGCCGCAGACAATACGTCTGCGTTTATTAGTTCCAATCGGTCAAGCGAGTGCGTGTCGGCTTTCACAGAAGAGTTGTTAGGACACTCGGTCGAGCGAGTTCATTTCAAACTCGACGTTCGTCGGAGGGCTCAAAAACACCCATTTCATTGGCTTCTTCGAAACCGTACTTTTAGAGGAAAGTACAGAGCTTCAGAGAAAGTGGCGTCTCAGAGAGCGGATTTCTGAAAAAGCCGCGTTCCAAGGTGCAGAGGTCGGTCTCAGAATGCTGCAAATTCAACGCGTTTTCTCGCCCCAAATCCGCAACAGAGAGCCGTTCGCTGCGGGATGGTGGCGGAGGGAGTGGGATTCGAAAACAATGTATGGTTCGCCAAAATCGCCGTCGGTGATGAGGGGACTTCCTTGCAAATACCGTAAAAATCGGTGATTTTTTGCACGGAAGGTGGGTGCTAAGTGCTGGCGCGCCCGAAGAGATTCGAACTCCTGACCCCCAAATTCGTAGTCTGGTGCAGTTGATTGAATCCATCCCAGATTTCTGCAAACCGACACCACCATACAGCATCAGCTTTCAATGGGTTGCACGGTGTTTGCAAACCAAATGGCGAAGTCAAAATCCACATATTTCTCTCTTAAAATCACCAGCGTTCTCAATGATGCAAAATATTGGTCCGATGCGCCTATGCACCTGTTCTAAGGTTGGCGTTGGACGTTATCGGACCACCCGCCGCACACTAATTTTATAAATGCTGCCTTCATTCGGTCGTCAAACTCGCAATCACTGGTGTCGCTTTCAGATAAGCTGACTGGAATTACGCTGTCACTTTCCGTCTTGTTACTTACTGATTTCAGCTCATCGCGGCGCAAGCAACTCAGAGTCAGAATTGCCTTCGTCGAGCATATCCAGCCCCCATTCCCTCGGCACCGAGTTGAAAATATCTGAGTCGGTCCGTCGAAAGCGGCAACCAATAAGGCGGGAACTAATAAAGGCGCAATGTTGCAGTCTTACAACAACGCCTATAAGTCATGCTTAACACAGGATATTTTAAAGAATCACACAAAGGAAAATTGGCGTTATCCACCGACCACGAAATGGAGCGATTGAAGTTTGTGCTGCTTGTTCTTCGCCGCCGAGAGCAGTAATTTCACTCTTCGATGCAAGAAATAATGCGGCACACGCAAGTACGAGTGGCGTACGAAGAGAACTCAGCAAAAATGATATAGACGACGCAGTTGAGTTACTTCGGACCGCTCTTTTTCTGTTTGGCAACGTTGTCTTCGCTGTGGCGGAAAAAGATTAATAACAGCTCGGAGTCATTCAGACAAAGAGTGAGTAAAATAGACTCCTGTAGTGCACCTGCTCAAATAACACTTGAACACCTAGCATGGTTGTTCGGATCATTGATTTAGAGACTACCGGTTGCGGGACAAAGCCCATCTGAGATTCGTGGTGCACAGCCCTGTCTGATCTGCGGGTACCTTGCGGCATCCGCTATTCGGTCGCAACTGAGGGAAAGCGGATGTAACCGAGTATCTCACGACCGTTAGCCTGGCCTCAAGCGGCTTGATGCTTTCCGGCGCAGGCACAGAGTGATTGAGCATCTTGCTATGGCTATGCTTGGTTAACCGGCCATTAACCATTTCCGACTGTTATCGTTAACCACAATTCTCACGGATTTGCGTCTTCGCGACCGATCGCAAGTTTACCGTTCCCAAAGATCCCCAACCGGAAGGGCGATAAACATGATGACCAAAAAGATCCAAGTCGGCATTGCCGTAGCTGCATTGTTGGTCTTGCCGATCGCGGCGCAAGCGGCGGATATGCCGCAACCATACGTCGAACCGGCCTACGTCGCGCCGTTTAGTTGGACCGGTTTCTATGTGGGTGTGAACGGCGGCTATGGGTGGGGGACCTCAAACTGGAGCGGTGGTGCCGGTACCTTTAAGGTCACCCCGGAGGGGTTTGTTGGAGGTGCCACGATCGGCTTCAACCTCCAGACGGGCTTATGGGTTTGGGGTGTCGAAGGCGACCTTGACTATGTCGACCTCTATGGCGCCAGCGGCGCCGCCGCCGCTTGCGTGAACTGCGATGTCAAAGATACTTGGCTCGGAACCCTCCGTGGTCGCATAGGTTATTCGTTTGACCGCTTGCTTCCATACGTGACCGGCGGAGTAGCGTACGGCAACCTATCCACATCGACCCCAGGCGGTACCGTAGACAGAACAAAGGCAGGCTGGACCGCTGGCGCAGGTGTCGAATACACGTTCGCCGGCGCATGGTCGGCGAAGTTTGAATGGCTCTACGTCGACCTTGGCTCGGCGACCTGTAGTTACAGCACCTGCGTGTTGCCCACCGACGCGACGGTTGATTTTATGGCCAATATCCTTCGCCTCGGCGTGAACTACCATTTCTAATATCCCGAATTTAATCAGGGATACGTATAAGCCGGGCTCCTGCTGGCATGCTTCAAGAGGTGCAAGCAAGGCTGAAGCCGTTGCTTTCACTTTAGACGATTGGCAGAATTAAATCGATAAGATGTGCGTTGCCCTGTTCAAATGGATTTATGAAAGTCACATTTTTCAGGATAAGGCCCGCCTGGAAATCTTCAGTTAGCAAATAGCGGACGCCAGCACGCTGCGCAGATGCCCATAGCATGGCATCCCAGAATTACAATCGATGAGTTCGTAACACGTCAAGTGCCCCGTTCCGTTCCTAGTGACCGACATTTTGCATGGCTTCCCACTGCTTGAATGCCGTTTCGACCGCTAAAAAATATCCATGTTCGCTGTAATCGGGGTGCTTTTTGACGGCAGCACGAGTCCTTGCAAGACGGCCCCGGCGTGTCGGACCAACAGCATTTTCCGCTAGAACTTCCGTCAATGCATCCGTGAACTCGCGATAAAGTGTCGAAATGTCGGTACCGCTACTCATGGCCTATCTCCAACGCGGTATCTTGGTTTCGACTTTCCTTGCATCTGTCTGAACGCTGGAAGGGCATAGCAAGTGTGGCGAGTATATCGACAAACTTTACCTGAAAATATCTCGAACACTAGTCATGCTGTTCGGCGTTCGGCTCAGGTTATTCATTGGCGAAAGTGTGCTGCAGAGCAGCGGAAGGAGTTCGACATGAACTAAAACCGCTTCGTGAAGCTGCGTGAAAGATGGGGGCGGGCCCCCCGAGATCGGCTTTCAGGAGCGGATCTCAAACCAGTCCGAGCTGCTGCGGTAAAGAGCCGTGGTAGTGAGCGTCGGATCAAAAGTTCGGATCAAACCGAGCAGGTGAGTGTCCGAAAGACGAACGAAAGTGAACCCTCCGAGGACGCGTCGTTATGAATCTAAGTGTCGTCAAAACCAGGACCGTTTCGTCATCCTGGGACAAGTCCGTCAGATGCCTGATGACGGGGCGGGCGGCGACCGGCGTAGAGGGGGCGTGAGTCGGACACAGGCTTTGACGTGGAACTGCAGGAACCAGGCTCTTGATGGCAAGGGAGAAGCCCAAGCGGCGCCAACCGTGAGGCGAGAGTACCGAAGCAAGAGACTGGGGCGGACCGATCCGTACGAGCGTTGAGGGCCCTGTAATGGGGTCGGAGCAAAGGGGTCGGGTCAGGTAGTCGTACTCTTGAACCAACTGGAAACAGGATGACTTCGATCGGTACGATAAACAGGCCGTTCTTGATCGAGAAGCGGCGAGTGTACGAAGCCTACAAGGCGGTCAAATCCAATCGCGGTGCAGCTGGAGTGGACGAGCAGACCTTGGAGATGTTCGAGACAGATCTTGCGGGGAATCTCTACAAAATCTGAAATCGCATGTCCTCAGGTACCTACTTTCCACCTCCGGTGCGCGCCGTCTCCATTCCAAAGAAGACGGGCGGCGAAAGGATTTTAGGTGTGCCCACTGTTAGCGATCAAATCGCGCAGATGGTGGTCAAGCAGATGATTGAGCCGGAACTGGAACTGATCTTCCTGCCGGACTCCTACGGTTACAGGCCGGGAAAATCGGCTCTGGACGCCGTAGGGGTCACACGTCAACGGTGCTGGAAAAATGATTGGATCCTGGAGTTCGACATCAAAGGGCTGTTTGACAATCTTCCGCATGATCTTCTGCTGAAGGCGGTCCGGCGACACGTGCAATGCAAATGGGCGCTGCTCTACATCGAAAGATGGCTGACGGCGTCAATGAAAAAGGACGGGGAGCTCATTGAGCGGACGCGTGGAACCCCGCAAGGGGGCGTGATCAGCCCAATACTGGCCAATCTGTTCCTGCATTATACGTTTGATCTCTGGATGGCGCGGACACATCCCGACCTCACTTGGTGTCGATATGCTGACGACGGACTGGTGCACTGCCGGACCGAGCAAGAAGCAGAGGCCATAAAGGCGGAGCTTCAAGCGAGGTTGGAGGTGTGCGGTCTTCAGATGCATCCGACAAAGACGCGGATCGTCTATTGCAAGGACAACAGGCGGCGACGAACGTATCCGAACGTGAAATTTGACTTCCTCGGATATCAGTTCAGGCCGCGGCGGGTGGCGACGTCACAGAGGACGGAGTTCTTCTGCGGATACACTCCGGCGGTCAGTCCAACAGCTCTGAAGTCCATGCGAGCAACGATCCGGAGCTTGCACATTCCCCGGCAAACGTCGGGGACGCTGGCTGAGATCGCCCGGCAGATCAATCCGCTCCTCAGGGGGTGGATCGGTTACTACGGCCGGTTCAGCCGTTCGGCGCTGTTCTCTCTGGTCGATTACGTCAATCAGAAGCTGAAAGCCTGGATCATGCGAAAGTACAAGCGCTTCCGGTTCCACACAACCCGTGCTTCGCTGTTCTTGCGAAAGCTGGCGGGGGACAATGCGGAACTCTTCGTACACTGGCAGTCGTTCGGAACGACCACGTTCACCTGATGGGAGCGGTGTGAATCGAGAGGTTCACGCACCGTTCTGCGAGAGGCCGGGGGTGAAACTCCTCCGGCCTACTCACCCGTTGAAAGGCCCGGAATCAATTGGCGGTATTATAAGGTCGCAAGAAATATTCGTCACTGTATTTAGCGGAGTTTCAAATTCGCTTACAGTACGATCAAATCGGCGTAGAAGTAGGACACGCACATGAATATTTTAAAGACATTCACGTTGAAATGGTGGCAGGGCGGCTTATTCAAATGGGGAATGTTGGCTCTTGGGATCGCAATTGGAGCTTATTGGCACGAATATTTTATCGGTTATCTTCGTGAACTAATAGTTTTTGCCGTGGTCAGTTTAGCGTACGTCACATATGTTTGGGCAAAGCAATAGATAAGCACACCAGCTTCACGACCCATTGCACTGGAGAAAGATAATGGCAGCACCTCAATTTTCGCTCCCCAAACAATGGGAAGATTGGTGCAGTTGGTTGCTAGGGTTCTGGTTATGCATTTCACCGTGGGCTCTGCAACAACACTACGCTGCGTGAGAGTGGAATTGGAAGAGTGATGTTAGTGCCGCTCATTCTTTGTTGCGCCCATAGCATGGTCAGATGGCAAAGACGACAGGGGACGAATATATTTTTAGTAGATTGTTAAACATCGAACAAATGACCCACGACTGGTCACAAATCTTTCCTGTAGGATGCGAAAGGTGGGCGGTAGGAGAATATAATGGTTCGGTGGGGACTAGCGGTCGTAATAATATGGACGGTATTCTGCGTTGCTTTCTCTGCTTATGCTTCTCTTCTCGCATAATTTTCCGCGCCGCATTGACCAGCGGGCGACAGGTTTTCAGTCGCAGTTCTTGAAGTTTCTCGCCTCCCCAAGCCACCATTCTATAAATGGGGAAGTCAGCACGTAAAAATGACAATTTGGTTTTTTATTGCGACCTCTATTCTTTTGGTTATCGGCGCGGATAAAAATCACGATGGTCATTTCGGTCTGCCGCTTTGGCTAAATCAATTTGTTTGTTGAACGACCCAAAATGCCACAGAGGCGAACGTCAAGCCTTTAAAAAATATGGAGCCAAAAGGCGCGCCTTTGGATAGGATTGTTGTATGCGTCAGTTTTGAAATTAAGAGGCGGAGTCGGTTGGTCGCTTTAAATCAGTTAGGCAGCGATATCCCAAAGCGCTGGCGAACCTCGGACGAGCAAGCCTAGCCTGTCCCTGTCGGAAACTAGATCCGGACATATCGGTGGTGCAAGCCGCCCAGGATTGGCACCGACAGAATACGGCCGACGGTCTCAACGGAGCGGTTTACCGGCGAATCCTTGTTCAACGAGAGGTGCGTTCGGGTTTGATTGTAATAAGTTGCATAAGTTCGAAGTAGATGCCGAAGATGCCGCTCGCCAAATACGACGACATGATCAAGGCATTCCCGTCGGATCGAGCCGATCAGCCTTTCAGCATATCCATTTTGCCATGGGGATCGCGGCGAAATTGGTCGATCACGAATGCCCATTGATCGAAGTCTGCGCGTGAAGCTCTCGCCATAGGCCCCGTCCCGGTCACGGATCAAATAGCAAGGAGCTTGTTCCCAGCCGCAAGCTTCGGTGATCTGATTTGCGATCCATTCCGCGGTCGGATGCGCAGTGACGCCAAACCATAAAATATGTCGCCGGCCGTGCCCCATGATCAACAAGCCATAGAGCAAACGAAATGAGATAGTCGGCACGACTAACAGATCCATCGCCGCAATGCCGTCGGCATGATTATGAAGGAACGTCTTCCACCCTTGAGATGGCGGGCCTCTTCGCTTAGCCATATATTTGGCCACGCTCGTCTGCCCGATATCGATGCCGAGCTTAAGCAGTTCTCCATGGATCCGCGGCGCGCCCCAAAGCGGATTGGCAATACTCATCTCGCGGACCAGCCGGCGGATCTCCGGCGGCACAATAGGCCTGCCACCACGGCGTCTCGACTTCCAGCGCCAATACGACCTGAAACCCGCGCGATGCCAGCGGACAATGGTGTCCGGCTTAACGATCGCCAAAGCATCGCAAATTCTAGGGAACAATCGATAGAGACCAACGAATATCAATCGGTCGATCGCACTGAAGGAGAGTTTCTTTGGAGCGGCCCGCCGCAGGACGTTTATTTGCTGCCGCAACGTCCAAATCTCTGCCTCCAGCTTTGCCCGCGACCGGAGCAGATCGACGACCGTCCAACCAATAAGTCTGCAAAGATCCCTCATCCCACACGAGGATTGCCTGATTCTCGATCAACGGCTAGCCGGATGGGTTTGCGACAGAGACACCTATCTCAAGGTGACCGGGTGGGGCTGGTTCTATCTCAGCACGGTCCTGGATGACTTCTCGCGCTATATCATCGCATGGAAGCTGTGCACGACGATGAAGGCGCAGGACGTGACCGACACGCTGGATTTGCTCTCGCGGCCTCAGGCTGTGACCAGGTACGGATCGTCTATAAGCCGCGCCTGCTCAGCGATAATGGTTCCAGTTACGTCTCGGCTGAGTTGGCAGATTGGTTGATTGCACAGAACATGGGATACGTTCGCGGCGCGCCCTACCATCCGCAGACACAGGGCAAGATCGAACGCTGGCATCAAACCCTCGAGAACCGCATCCTCCTGGAGAACTATTATCTACCGGGCGATCTTGAGGCCAGCATCAGCAGATTCGTCGATCACTACAACCATCGACGCTATCACGAGAGCTTGAGCAATCTGACGCCGGCCGACGTGTATTTCGGGCGCGGTCAGAGAATCCTGCTGGAAAGAGAAAGGATCAAACGCAACACAATCCAAAAACGACGCTTGCAGCACCAAAAGAAAGCCGCATAATCACGCGGCGACTAGGCTCCTCACTGGAAAAATCTCTGCTGGTTCGTCCATTCGACGATCTTATTGTCCTTTATCCATTGCGCGAGATCGTCGTGGCGAACAAGCCAAACGCCGGGGAAGCCTCTGATGTACTTCAAGATACGGTCAAGCTGCGCCGCCATTAAGGGCCTGCCGCCGAAATGGCAATGCACTGTTACGTTGATAAATGAAGTCGGCTCATTTGCATAGAGATAGTCGAAAGTATCCTTATAGATGTCGAACCAGTCGCGGGTATTGAGTCGCAGCACGCGATGATCCGCGAAATCGGTGTGCGGCAGCGCCACCATTGTGCCTTTTTTAGTCTCGACACAGAACGGCAGGTCGATGTTGTTGTAGTCGCCGTACCAGAGAAAGCCGGCCTCGGCGATCAACTCTTCGGTGTGCGCGGTCGGCGCCAGCACCGGGCTGATCCAGCCCTTTGGAGGGGCGCCGGTCATGGCCTTGAAAACTGCGATGCACTTCTGAATTATAGTGCGCTCTTCGTCCGGATTGAGATAAGCCATGAGCGCGTCTTGCGTGTAGGAATGTGCGGCAATCTCGTGGCCGGACTTGAGAATCCATTCGACTGCCTGCGGCGCAAGCTCCATCGATTTCGCATTGGCGCAGAACGTCGACGGCGCCTGGTTCTCATTGAGAATCTTCAAGAGCCGCCACACGCCATTTCGGCCGCCATACTGACCCCACGTCATCGCCGCGCGATCGTGTGTGCCGGGTTTGAGCGAGGTGGTCTGCACCGAGAAAGGGGGGCCCTTGTCGCCCGACCAGTTCTCGAGAAGACAGGTGACGATCACGGCAATGCGCGCGCCATTGGGCCAGGCAAAGCCGGTGGATGATTGATTGGGCGCGTCGGTCATATGTTCCTCCCGATCGTCAGAGTATCGTTCCAGAGTCTCCCCCAGTGCACGGGAGAAGGATCGCCCGCCTTAGCGGAGCGGAATGGTGGGCGGTTCGGATGAAGGTTTCTAGATCAGGTCACTCACTCCGCGCTTCACGCGTCGAACTCCCGCGCTAAGGCAAGGCCCAACATCATCCACAAATTGCCACACCTTCCGGCTTTCTGATGGGCTCCTTGCGATTAACGCCCGGCTCCCGCCTTCTCCATGAAGGAGTTGTCGAACGTCTCCGGCAGGTCGATGTGGGCGCTTTTCAAGGCGGGATCCTCTTGCGAGATCGCGTTCAGAACGGTCTTCGCCTGCGCCATCGATACCACGCCGTCTTTCGTGAAACGCTCGCGATTTTTCTCAATGACAGAGTGATAGAGTTCTCGTTTGTCGCCGTAATAGGACTTCGGCACCGCGCCCACGATCTGGTCGGTCGAGGCCTTGGCGATCCAGACGAGCGCGTCATGGATGGCGTCGGCGAAGGCCTGGGTTGTGTTCGGGTTGGCCTTGATGAAGTCCGCGCTGGCGAGGAAGGCCGATCCGGCATATGCGCCCCCGTAGAGCGAAACCAGGCCATTCTCCTTGCGCGTGTCTAACACTGGAACCAGCGTGCCGTCGTTTTCCATCATCGAGATCGCAGGGTCGAAATTGGCCATGGCATCAACCCGGCCGGAATTCATCGCGGCGACCGCGCTAGCGCCGCCGCCAACCCCGATCACCGATACGTCGTTCAAGCTGAGCCCGGCTTTCTTTAGCAGCAGGCCGAGGCCCGTCGCGCTCGCCGAGCCGGACGACGTCACGCCGATCTTTAACCCCTTCAGCGACTGCGTCCCCTTGTAGCTCGCAGCCAGTTTATTGCTGACACCGATGACAAGGCCAAAGGAGTTGTTCTGCAATGCGATGGCTTTGACCTTCTGGCCCTTAGCCTGCAGGAAAATAGTGTGTTCATAGGCACCGCAGGCAATATCCGCGCTGCCGCCCACCAACGCCTGCAGCGCCTTGGAGCCGCCGGCAAAATCGCTGATCACCACGTTCAGCCCATGCTTCTTGAAAAACCCGAGCCGATCCGCGATGGTCAAAGGCAAATAGGCGACTAGGTTGCGGCCGCCAACTGAGAGGCTGATCGAAGGCTTTTCGAGTGTCGCCGAATGTGCCGTACCGGCCGGCAAGAGCGAAACCAAGGCGACGGCGACCAGGGGAATAAAGCTATGCGTACGCATTGTCGAACCTCCCGTCTGTTGTTGACCATCGACGTTGGCCGCCGTTTGTACTTGCGCGGCGGACTGCCCCGCGCGGTTTCCGCCTGCGCTACGCGGATTTGCGGAAGTCGTTACCGAGGGCGATCGAAAGGACGGCGTCCGACGCGCTCGGCTGGGCACCGAACTCCTTGGCTACGCCGATCTCGGCTTCGACGATCGGGTTCTCCAGCCGGCCAAGGCCTTCGACTTCCACCGCGACGATCGAACCGGGTTCCACAGGTCTCGAATTGGTCGGCGTTCCTGTGAAGATCATGTCACCCGGCTCGAAGGTGATCGATCGCGCGAGGTCGGCGAACAGATAGAGTGGATCCCAAATGAAATCGTCCGTGGTGCTGTCCTGCACCATGCGGCCATTGACGAAGGTACGGATGCGCTTGTGGCGGAAATCCCAGTCGGTTCTGATGCCGGGCCCGACGGGACCGAGCGTGTCGGAGCCCTTCACGCGCACCATGCTGTTGACGTCGGTGTCGCGGAAGTCGTGTAGGCCCATGTCGTTGCCGACCGCGTAGCCCATGACATAGTTTGCGGCGTTCTCGCGGGTGATGTTGCGGGCGGTCCGGCCTACTACCAGCACGATCTCGCCTTCATAGTTAAGGAAGCGGCAGCCCTTCGGCCGGATCACCGCACCCTTGTGGCCATTTAGGCTCGAGGGTGACTTCCAGAAATAGGTCGGCGCAGGCGGCTGTTCCCAGCCCAGTTCGTTGAGCCGGCTACGATAGTTCAGGTGCACGCAGACCACCTTGGTGGCCACCGCTGGCGGTAGATGCACGGCGGCGTCGACATGCAGGCGACGGCCATCGATCCAGGTGAAGTGATCGTCCTTCACCTCGACGGAACGGACGGTGCCGTCGACGAGGACGCGGCGAAATTCGGGCATTTTGTTTCTCCCTCGCCCGATCTTTAGCGCGCGCCCGCCGGCGGGGCCATCGGATAATCGCGGCCCTCGTAATCGAAACCGCCGAGCTCGAGACGCTCCATGTCCTTCACCTGCGGCGAGGCGTAATACGCGCGGATTTCCTTGATCAGCCCCGACGGCTCTTCGAATTCATACCATTCGATTCCACGCAGGACGGTACCCTGCTTGGTCTTGAAGTGGGTCCACTCCATCACCGCTTGATAGGTGAGCGGCTCGATCAGTAGCCGATCAATGGTCCAGTAAGAGCCGAGCGTCTTGACCGCGGCGTACCACTTCTCCGCGATTTTCCGCGCGCCGCGGAAGGGGCCTTCATACATGCCGGGCGGAAAATAATGCACCGCCTCGGGCATAAAGCACGCCAACATTTTCTCGATATCCGCTTCGTTGCAGCCATCGAAATATTTGCGGATCAGCCTGTCCATCGCAGCGGCTCGCTTGTCGATGGCGGGGTCGTGGTAGTTCCGCATGAATGCCATCCCAGGGAAGGACTAGCGGGCTCGATCCACTCCGAACCGGAGCGGCCAAGACACAGCTAAGTCGCTCGCGCCGAGGTTGTCAATGTCATGCAAACATCATCCAATATATTAAACGATCACGGCGGCGCGGTCTCTCTAACCGAGCGATCCTTACTCGAACGCCGCCTATTCGGGGCTAACAGCTGTCCCTGTTGGAATCTGAAATCCTCAAGATTCCTGTTCTTCCCGAAAATTCCGTCCGGACTAGATTCGCGTAGTGAGACAGAATCATTGCATCATTCAGATCGATGTTTGTGATCCTGCATGCGCTCGGTATGCTGTTCTGCGATCTGCTCAAGTCGCGTTGTCGGCTTCCCGTCATGCATTGTCGCGGATTTTTTGCGCCGCGAATAAAGCGTTTTCGCTTGCGGAACATGGGTGCTGCGCTGCCGGACAATTTAGTCAGTCAAATGCTTGTAGGCACGCAAGTGCTGGCGCGGCCGTTCGAATTGCAGTAGGATTATGCTTAGTTTGCTAAGCACTAGTTCTTGATAGGATCTGGCTGCTGCATAATTGCGTCTAGATACGCGAGAAAACAGTGGAGGAAAACGATGATCGCAAGAGTTCTTGGAGCAGTTGCGCTTTCTGTGGCGCTTATGGCTACGCCAGCGTTCGCTCAGCAAAAAATCAGCCTAACGGTCGCCGCGGGGCAGCCGCCGGCGGCATTACCGTCGCTCGCGCTGGTCGGGAAGTTTTTCATCCCGGAAGTAGACAAGCGGATCAGGGAAGCCAATCTGGATGTTCAGATTCAATGGAAAGAAGCGTATGCGGGCTCCTTGCTGAAGCCTTACCAAATGCTTGACGGCATCAAGGATGGGCTCGCCGATATCGGATTCGTCCCGACGATCTTCTTCCCCGACAAGCTGCCACTTGAGCAGATCACCCTTGTCGCCCCATTCTTGACCACGGACATTGAGCTGCTCGATCGGGTTATGAACAGGTTACATCAGACGATTCCGGCATTCCCCGCTCAGTACACCAAATTTAACCAAGTGCGTTTGGGAGGAACCGGAGCCGATTCTTTCGAGCTCCTCACAACATTTCCGGTCAAGAAATTCGAGGATGTCAAGGGACGTAAGATCGGCACCGCCGGAGCGGCGCTTGCCTGGCTGCGCGGCACCGGCGCGACACCGGTTCAGAGCAACATGATGGAATATTATAACTCGACCAAAAACGGTGTGTTCGAAGGGTTCATCGTTTTCCCGTCCGCGTTTCCTGCAATGAAATACCCGGAGGCCGCTCCTTACGTCACGAAAGTGGGATTCGGCGCCCAATACTCGGTTGTCCTGACCATGAACAAGGACAGCTTCCGCAAGCTGCCGCCAGCGGTCCAGAAAATCTTTCTCGAAGTGGGCGAACAATGGGGTGCCCAATCAGACAAGGCGTACATGACCGCCGGCGAAGCTGGCTACAAATCGCTTCCGAGTTTCAATGCGCATCTCTACGAATTCCCGCAAGAAGAGCGGAAAAAGTGGGCCGACGCGATGCCGAATATTGCGAAAGAATGGGCGGCGTCGATGGATAAACAAGGCCTGCCGGGTAACCAGGCTCTGAGCGCTCTGATGAATGAGGCTCGCAAAGACGGCATCAAGCCGGTTCGCAACTGGGACCGCGAGTGATCGTTCTTGTGGTGAGCGACCCCGACAGAAAATCGAAAGCGGCATGAGCACCCAAGACGGCGATCAGGGTACGGACGAACTTCCAAAGCCGGGCGCTTTGCCACGATCCGGCTTTGGTCTGCTGACCGTCTCGCTCAGTATCTGCGGGACTGTTCTGATCGTCGTAATGAGCGTCCTGGTCAACGCCGACATTCTCGGCCGGGGGTTGTTCAATCACCCCGTTCCGGGGGTCACGGAGTTTCTTGGGCTCTCGATCGTGTCGGTCGTCTTCCTGCAGATAGCAAATACCGCGCGCGAAGATCGTCACATCTCTAACGATCTTATCATGTCAGCTGTCGCCAGGCGGCGACCGCGGCTGGCGATCTACTTCTACGCTTTGTTTCAATTGATCGGCGCCATTTTATTCCTGCTTATCGTGTGGTTCGTTGTGCCGATATTTCTCGAAAACTATCGCGGCAATTATTACAAAGGTACCTCCGGCTACATCGAGATCCCTGTTTGGCCATTCGTGGGGACGGTCGTGCTGGGGGCCGCGGCTGCGGCGGTCCAGCACTTCCTGCTCGCTTGGCGGGAACTTCGGCGCGCGGTCGCGGAGCCGAGCGATGCCTGACATCGCAATTGGCGCTGTATGCATATTCGGAAGCCTATTTCTCATCCAGACAGGCATGCATATCGGCGTCGCCATGATGCTGCTTTCGTTTCTGGGTGTTTGGTCGATCAAGAGTTTCGAGGTCGCAGGCAAGCTTTTGGCGAGTTCGGTGACGACGTCCATCGCCTCCGCGGATTTCGGCGTGATCCCACTCTTCGTTATCATGGGGTTGTTTGTCTCCGTCACGGGAATGGGACGTGACACGTTCGATGTGGCGGCGCACCTGACAAGACGCATTCGCGGCGGCTTAGGTATTGCGACGGTCGCGGCGAATGCCGTGTTTGCCGCTTGCACTGGCACATCCATTGCGTCGGCATCAGTCTTCACGAAAGTGGCCGTGCCGCAGATGGTTCGCCACGGCTACAGCCTGCCTTTCGCTGTCGGTGTCGTCACCGGCAGTTCGGTGCTGGGAATGCTCATTCCTCCCAGCCTACTGATGATTGTCTTCGGCGTTCTCGCCAATACCTCCATCGGCGACCTGTTCACCTCCGGCATCCTACCCGGCATCCTGCTCTCGATTTTCTTCAGCCTGTGCATTCTGGTTCAGGCGCGATGGCGGCCGCACTTTGTATTTGCCGTGCAACCGTCACGTTCGAGTGGCGAAGTCGAGCATGTGCCTATGTACATTTTCGCGGTAAAGATGATCCCGATCTGCACGCTGGTCACGATCGTTTTGGGTGGCATCTATGGCGGCTTCTTCACGCCGACCGAGGCCGGAGGCGCGGGTGCTCTTGCGGCCTTTTTGATCGGCATTGCCCGGCGAGAAATTACCTTAAGAGTGTTCTGGGAGGTTGCGATCGAGGCGGGCAAAGTAACCACCTCCATCTGTTTTCTGCTGATGGCTGCCCAGCTCTATTCGCAGATGCTGACGTTATCGGGCTTGCCCTATGCGGTTGGCCAGTGGCTGCAGACTGCCCAGTTAAGCTTCGTTGTGGTGCTGTTCGGCTATCTCGCGGTCGTCCTTCTGCTCGGATGCTTCCTCAATTCACTGTCGATCATGCTTATTCTTCTTCCATTTGTGTTGCCGGTAATCCAGGGTTTTGAAGCAAATCTCGTCTGGTTCGGTCTGATAACAATTGTCGCGATCGAGATAGGGCTGCTGACGCCTCCGCTTGGGATGTCGGTCTTTGTAGTGAAGGCCAACCTTGGCAACGCGAAAATTACGACTTGGCAGATATTCATGGGGACTATGCCCATGACCATCACAATGGGGCTCTTTCTTCTGGTGGTCACGTTTTTCCCATCGATCTCATTGGCGCTGCTCGGTAGGAGTTGGAGTTGGTGGTAGGGGCCCAGTTTGGCGTGAAAAGAGGAGCCAGCAGTGGCGGCTGATCGGACTTACAAAAAGATCCACGATCTTAAAGTCGAAGTGGATGTCGGTATCGCGATGCGTGACGGCGTGCGTCTTTCGGCGCGCGTCTATCGTCCGGATGCGGATGGAAAATTCCCGGTCCTGCTCGCGGTCTCGCCCTACCAGCATCAAACCGACAGCATCCCACATTCTACGCTGTTCCTGTGGCGGGAAGTCGGTCCGGTGGACTGGTATGTCGAGGCCGAGGGTTATGCCGTGGTCCACGTCGATGTCCGAGGCACCGGCTTGTCGCAGGGCGAGTACAAATTCCTGAGCAAGGACGAGCAGCAGGATCTCTACGAGATCATCGAATGGTGCGCGCGCCAACCTTGGAGCAATCGACGCGTCGGTGGCTACGGTCAATCCTATTATTGTTGGTCGCAGTGGTTCATGGGTATCATGAATCCGCCCAGCCTCAAATGCATCGCGCCCTACGATGGTGCGGTCGATATGTACCGCGACGTCGCCTACCACGGCGGAATTTACTGCGATTTCCTGCCCTGGTGGTACCAGATGGTTCGGATCAACAATTTGCATCGCCCGCCTGGTGAACCGGCCGGGAAGCTTCTGTCGGTCGACTTAGGCCGGATGCTCGCAGAGCACCCCACTTATGACGATTGGTGGAAGGAGCGTTCGCCCTGGGAGCGACTCGATGAGATCAAGGTGCCGACAATGTCGATCGGTCATTGGGGAAAGATGGCACTTCATCTGCGCGGCAATATTATAGGCTACGAAAAAATGATTGCCCCGAAGAAGCTCGTTGTTACGGGTGCGCGCGACGTATTTGAGGCCCATGATCTTTTCGAGCAGATTGCCTATCACGCTGAAGAGTTGCTGCCCTTCTACAATTATTTCTTGAAGGGGGAGGGCAAAGACCCGATGAGCGCTGCGCCGGTGCGGCTTTTCATCCGCGGCGCAGACACCTTCCGCGAAGAGGCGGAATGGCCGCTCAAACGTGCGGAATATAAGTCCCTATTTCTGAGCCGTGAGCCCTCGAAGTCTCTTTCGTCTCTGAACGACGGCAGTTTGTCATGGGAAGGGCCCAAAGACGCGAAGGACCCAACTGTATTCAATTATCCGGATCGCAAGTGGAAGCTCGGCGTGGTCGGAATAGGACCGCAGGGCCCGGACCCGATCGGGCGCGTACTGACGTTCACGAGCGAGCCACTCCAGCAGGATCTGGAAGTTACGGGGCCCGCCGTCCTGGAGCTCTATCTTTCGTCGAGCAATACCGACACGGATGTGTTTGTCAGAATAGCGGACCAATTTCCGCAGTCGGATGACGATCGGAATAAGGGATTGCAGCCCAATTCCGTCAAAATCAGCAAGGGTTGGTTGCGGGCCTCGCATCGCGAGAAGGATGAGGCGCTATCGACGCACCTTCGGCCATTCTACACGCATCGAAATTCCCAACCGCTCACGCCGGGTCAGGTTGTCAAATTGGAGATCGAGCTTCTCCCGTTCTCAAATGTCTTCAAGAAGAGGCATCGCCTCCGCTTGGAAATCGCCAATGGCGACTCTCCGCTGACGGACTCCTTGTTCACGCACCAATATAGCTGGTTCAAGGTGGGGAGCGATTCGATCTATCACGACGTGCAGCGCGCGTCCCGGCTGATCATCCCGGTCATTACGAGCCGTTCGTAAATTCGCTAGAAATAGGCGAATCTAATGGTCCAACCGCTGAGCATTATTGTTTTTCCGGGAGGCGCCAACCTTCCGCTCTGGGTCGGTATTCGTCAGAACTTTTTTACGGAGCAGGATCTCGATGTTCAGCCGAGCTACACGCGCAGCTCGGTCGAGCAGATTACGGGGCTGGTGAAGGGGACCTGGGAAATCGGACTTACCGGGTTCGACAATATTGTCGCCTATCAGGAAGGCCAAGGAGAAGCGGCTCTCGATCGCGAGCCTGATCTCTTTGCGTTTATGGGTAGCGACAATGCCTTTCTGCGGTTGGTGGTTCAACCGGACATCAAATCATATGCTGATCTGAAGGGCAGGGCGCTTTCGGTCGACGCAATGACAACCGGTTTTGCATTTGTTCTTCGTAAGATGCTGGCGTTAAACGGTTTGTCCGAAGGCGATGTCAAATTCGAGCGGGCCGGCGGCGCGGTGCAACGCTACGATGCCCTGAAGGAAGGCCGGCACGCCGGCACCTTGCTTTTGACGCCATTTGAGTTGACCGGCCGCAGCTTCGGCCTACACGTATTGCAGTCGGCGTCCGACGTGCTGCCGCACTATCAGGGGGTGGTGGGGGTAGCGAGCCGCGGCTGGGCAAAAGATAACTCTGACAGGCTCGATAGATTTATTGCAGGCTATCTGGTGGCCCTTCGTTGGCTTTATCAAAAGGACAACTCGCAAGCCGCCTGCGCAATTCTCATGGAAAATGTCCCGCACATGACCGCCGAACTGGCCGTCGCCACATATGGTTTGCTGCTGGCCGAGAACGGAGGTTTTGACCCCGCGGCGAACCTCGATGTCGATGGCATGAAGACCGTTCTCTCTCTGCGGAGCGAGTATGGCCGCCCACAAAAGAAACTTGGCGATTACCAAAAATATGTGGATCTCGGATACTATTATCTGGCGGTAGCGAGAATCTAACTAACGGTCTCGGCGGGTTGGGTTTGCTCGGTTGGCGCAGGAAGCGGAAGAGCGCCGCTCTCGCAGCCTTGTGTGTGCCGAAAAAGCTCATCCAAGACGCCTGAACCGGCTGGATTACGCTGGCTTGCCTAGAGAGGGTTAGTTTCCAGTTCCTCTCCCTCCGCCACCATCCCGTGGTGAACGACTCTCTGTTGCGGATTTGGGGCGAGAAAACGCGTTGAATTTGCAGCATTCTGACACCGACCTCTGCACCTTGGTACGCGGCTTCTTCAGAAATCCGCTCTCTGAGACGCCACTTTCTCTGAGCTCTGTACTTTTCTCTAAAAGTACGGTTTCGAAGAAGCCAATGAAATGTATGTTTTTGAGCCCTCCGACGAACGTCGAGTTTGAAATGAACTCGCTTGACCGAGCGTCCTAACAACTCTTCTGGTTTGTAAAGCGATTTCCAAAACCAATACGCACTCGCTTGAGCGATACTTTTTCTGCTGCTCTGCAATTTCCGCTAGGAAATACGATCTCGAGGCGCCCCCGGGTTTTTCCGAAGCTTCCCGTCGCTTCGAGTTTGAGAGATCGCTGGAGGGACGCAGTTCATTGACGTCGAAATCGCGGCACCTGATGGGTCAAATCTATTACACCAGCCAACTTGCGCGGATATACTTGGTAGGTCAATTGATCAATTCACGTCGCAAGAACATCTACGACGAGCGCACCCTAACTTACCTGCGCACGGTCGATGTCTCGTGCGCATACCCTTTTCCTTATGGTTTCGTCATTGGCACCCGCAGCAGCGACGGTGACTGTGTCGACTGCTTCGTGCTGACTGCGACGACCCTTTCGTCCGGTACCATTGTTGAGTGCGATCCGATTGGGCTTCTAGAGCAAGTCGAGGACGGTGAGGTCGACCACAAGGTGCTCGCCGTGCTGCTCGGCGAGCGCATCGCCCTTGATGACGTGGTCGTAGCGTCTCTCAAGCACTTCATCAGCGGCGTCTTCGCCCACGTGCCTGGAAAGCGCATGGAGATCGGTCGCCTCCTCTCCCGCCCAGAAGCGGAAGCCTATGTCCAGGCCTGCAGGGACAATTCCTGATACGATGCGGTCGAAGTGAGGACGGCAAATGGAACGTGCCCGGTGGCTTTGCTCGGCTTCCGTTGGAAAAATCGGCCCTGTTTGGCCTCGCACATAGCGGAGATTGACCAACCGCTGCTCGGCAATCTTTCACGACCTACGCGAGGCTGCACGCTAAAAGGGTCAGGGCCACTGTCCTTTGATCGCGGTCAATGCGTGCCTGCGCGCGGATGTGCAGCAATATATCTAAATCCTGCATCTCCAGCTTGGGTGAGCCAAATGCAAGAGTTTGAGAAAATCGAATGGCAGTTGCTGAACGCGCATCCCGAACTAAACGAGGGGTGGGTTCAGGAACTGATCGCCATGGAGCAAAATCGCCGCGGATTTCTTCAGGTGGCTGGGGTTGCCGCGGCAACTATCACCTTGGATGGCCTGCGGTCCGCAGCGCGCGCCGCCAGCGAGGTGACTGGAAAAATAAAGATCGAGAATGTCGGCGTGATGAGCCCCGGAGATATGGGGCAGGCGGTAGCGGTGCAGATCAAAGCGAAGGGTTTGAACGTTTACACCGCGCTGGAGCATCGCAGCGCGCGCACTCGTGCGCTCGCGCGCGAAGCGGGATTGACCGATGTCGGTACGGTTGCGCGACTTATTGCCAAATGCGATGTCGTGCTCTCGATCATGAATCCGGGCGCCGCACTCGATTTCGCACGCGAAGCGGCGGACGCCCTGGGTGCCAGCGGCCGCCAGACGCTGATCGTCGACTGCAATGCGATCGCGCCGGACACCGTGCATGAAATCGCAGGCGTGATCGAGCGCGCGGGCGGGCGTTTTCTCGACGCCGGCATCATCGGCCCGCCACCGCGCGGCAAAGCGAAAACCAATCTGTACGTGTCGGGTCCCGGCGCCGCTGATCTCGAACAACTTGCAGGGCCGCAAATTGTGGTGCACGTGATTAGTGATGGCATTGCGGATGCGAGCGCGCTCAAAATGTGCTACGGCGCCCTCAACAAGGGCACGCAGGCGCTATGGCTTGAGGTGCTGATAGCCGCTCAACGCCTTGGCATCGGCGGGATACTCGAACAGCAGCTGCAGCAATCTCAGGCCGATCATTATATGTGGGCGCTCAGCCAGTTTCCGATCCTACCGCCCAAGGCCTATCGCTGGGTGCCCGAAATGCTCGAAATCTCGAAGACCCTGGGCTCGGCCGGCGTCACCCCGAAAATGTTTCAGGGAGCAGCTGACATCTATCGCTTCGTCGCCAGCACGCCGCTCGGTAAGGAGACGCCGGAAAATCGCGACAAGGCGCGGGAGGGTAAGGATGTCGTGCGATTGTTGGCCCAAGAGCGCAGCTAAGTCGGCCCTTCGAGGAACCCGAGCCTGTTGGGGCGATTGACCGAGGTCGTGACCGCCCTTTGCCTTAGCTGACGCTCAGTACAGCGCGATGTTGTCAAAGATCTTGCCGTCGTCAGGCGTCTGATGACGGCGTGACCACTCAGCGGTTAGAACGATGCTCTTGATTACGTCAATCGTCGAGGATGGTGGGATGCCAGCGGTGGCGAAGGCGGCATGAATTTCGGCGACCTGGTCCGAATCAATATCGATATTTCTTGGGTACCTCGGGCTGCCATGGAGAAACTCGGGGTTGGAGCCGTTGCGATTGTTAGGAACTGACGGAACTCACCAGAACGACGGCCATCACCGGCACACTAAAGTTTGGGTAGCCGGGGGTAGTCGCGGGACCGATACTGCGAAAAACGCGTGTGAAGTGGTTTTGATCGGCAAACCCAATGGCGAGGGCCAATTCGGCTAAAAATTGGCCCCTGTGGACGGTGGCAATTGACGCATATCAAGGAAATTCGCGCGTCATCGTAGCAGTTTCCTACATTGCCATCGACGCGCATCGATTTTCCACGGTGAGGAGACGACCCCCATGCCTCAAGTGGGCTTCCATATTCATGGCGACGCGTGCGGCAACAATCGTGCACATGGAAAAATGAATGCAAAATATCCCGGCATTCCGAAAGTCATCAATGGTAACGGGGCTGTTGCCGAAGTCATGGGCCACGTCTGTGGCGGTGTGATCGGCTATCCGATTACACCCTCCCAAAGCTCTTGAAAGTGCCGCTGACCCCGGCCGATTTTGCGTTTAGTGAAGGCCGGTTTAAGAAGCACTTTCACCGGCTTCCTGCCGACGCCGACGGCGTTCCTGTGCATGAATATATCGAGCTGAGCGCAGTGGAACGCGATGGCAAGATACCGTTTATCTGGTCGGCGGGCGAAGACCAGCATCTGACGAAAGTGGCGGTCTCATCGACGATCATACAGCTTGTCGTAGAGCGTCGAAAACATTGGCGAACGCTGCAATATTTGAGTGGACTGGAACTCAAGCAGATGGAGGCTGGCCATCGTGTGGAACTCGAAAATCTTCGGCAGCAATACCAAAACTTGGAGAATTGACGGGAGGCTCCACTCAATTCGATCGCGCGGCTATGGTCGCTAGAGGAATTGGCAGATCGAACGTCAAAATAAAGGAGTAGTGTAATGGCATCGTCGTTCTATGCGCAAATCTATTTTGCGAACAAGTGTGGTAAGTTGTCCTTGACCGACCCACGGGAGATTATGGCTGCCTCACATGATGAGGCAGCGAAGGTTGCTTGCGGAAAAGCCGTAATCCCTGTTGGCCCAAGAGGAAAGTTGGCCGCAAAAGTTTGGCGCATTGGCCTCAATTCAAAACCAGACATCAAGCTGTATTATCGGCCTTAATCTCAAAGAAAAACGTCGTCGAACGCGACCTGTCCCTGCTCAAAAGCCTATCCGGTCTGGGGATCGGTTTGGCGATCGCGACTGACGACTTTTGATTAGTCGAATAGGACACCGATTGCCCTTACGATGTGGGTACACAGCGCTAATTTGGCTTTATGTTGGTGCGTCGCATCATTAGCCGCAACGCGCACCAAAAGTTTGCCGAAATTCTCCCCGCGCAAGAGACCGATGAGGGCCCGCGGCGCGTTCTCGAGCCCCTCAACCACGTCTTCGCGATACTTGATCCGTCCCTCTCCGACCCAGGCCGAGACATCGCGCATGAAATCCCCATAGCGCCCGAAAAAGTCGGAGACGATGAAACCGCGAAACGTCAACCGTTTGGTCAAGATTGCTCGCATCAAGTGCGGCAGTAGGATCGGGCCGGGTGACAGCGAGGTGGCGTTGTACATGGAGATCAGCCCGCACACCGGAATGCGGGCGAATGGATTGAGCAGTGGGAACACGGCCTCGAATACCGCGCCACCGACACTCTCGAAATAGACGTCAATGCCTTTCGGGCACGCTGCGGCAAGACGGGCGGTGAAATCGGGTGCCCGGTGGTCGATGCAGGCATCGAAGCCGAGTTCCTCGGTCACGTACCTGCATTTGTCAGGTCCGCCCGCGATGCCGACGGCGCGGGCACTCTTGATCCGGGCGATCTGGCCGACAACCGAGCCGACCGCACCCGAAGCTGCCGCGACCACTACGGTTTCCCCAGCGGCCGGCTTGCCGATCTCGAGCAGCCCCATGTAGGCGGTCATACCCGGCATCCCGAGGACGCCGAGTGCGGTCTGAATAGGTGCTCGCGTGGGATCGACCTTTTGCAGGCTGGAACCATCGGACAGCGCATGGGTCTGCCAGCCCGTACGGCCTACGACGACATCACCCTTGGCGAACCGGGCGACGTTCGAGGCAACCACTTCGCTGACCGTGCCGCCCTCCATCACCTCGCCGATGCCAACAGACTTGGCGTAGGACGGCGCGTCGCTCATCCGGCCGCGCATGTAGGGGTCGAGTGAAAGCCACAGCGTGCGCAACAGCATCTGACCCGGACCGGGCTGCGGGATCGGAATGTCTTCCAAGCGAAAATTATCTAACGTCGGTTCCCCAACTGGCCGCGAGGCGAGAACAATCCGTTTGGCGGTTTCGGTCATTGCGATTTCCTCCTCCTGCCGTCACCTAACCGTTCTTTTCCCACGCTAAAGGTCGGTGAAGGAACGGCCCAGCCCAGCCATGGGTGAGGCCGACACAATAGCTGCCGCTCTGACCAAAAACCGGTGACAAAGACTAAGTCGAAGCGAGCAGTGGCGAAAACCATGGTTCCAAAAGTTGAAACCGTCGTCGTGGATATGATTGAGGAGCCGGTTCCTGGCGTTATGGTCGTCACCGAGTTTGAGGCGACACGTATACGCGGACCGAACGCAAAGCCCGAGCAGTCCGAGGAAAGCCGGGGAGCCGCACCCCCGGAATCAGAAGAACAATAGACCGGTCATCGCTGTCGGCGTGGCTTGGATCGCACTGCAACAACGTTTCAGTGTGAGACGGAAGCACCACGACCCTCGCCCCGACCGGCGTGCGCTGGTAAAGGTCGATCACATCCTGGTTGATCATGCGGATGCAGCCGGAGGAAACGCTCGTGCCGATGGTCCACGGTTCGACGGTGCCGTGGATGCGGTAGAGCGTGTCCTTGTTGCCCTGCCAGAGGTACATGGCGCGGGAACCGAGCGGATTGCGCGGGCCGCCGGGCATGCCGAGGCCGCCTTGCAGTTCGCTCATCTGCCGCCTCAGCTCGGGCTGGCGCTGAATCATCTCCTTGGGCGGATACCAGTCCGGCCACTCCTGCTTGTCATGGATTGTCGCCGCGCCCGACCAGCCGAAACCTTGGCGCCCCACGCCGACGCCATAGCGGAGCGCCCGCCCGCCCCCTTGGACAAGATAAAGGAAGTGATTTTGCGGATCGATAATGATCGTGCCGGGTTGCTCCTGCGTCGGGTAAAAGACGGCCTTGCGCAGATATTCCGGATTGATATCGGACAGTTCCACTGCCGGGATAGGAAAGCGCTCACCGTCAACCGGCGCATAGAGAGCCGCATATTGGCTCCTGAGAGCGGGGTTGACGGTCCATGCCATTTCGCCCGGCCGCGCCGGTGCCGCTTGCTCGGTCGGTTGGAGGTTCGGCGCAATCTCCATTGGCGGGAATGGCGCTCCCGGTCGAATTGATTGAGGAGATGGGCCGACAAAACCGGGGCACGTCCAAGGGTAGCGGTCGTCGCAGTTCTGGGCCGACGCAGCGTGGGCGATCAATGCGGCGATGATCGCGAGGCCGATGACGAATAGGCGACGGCACGACATCCGCCAATTATGTCCTCGTCTTGAAATGTAATTGATCGGTCCGCGCATGAAGGATCATTTCCATGAAAAAATATTGTTACGCGAGGGCTTGGCGAAATTAGGACGGCGCGCCAGTGGATGTCATAGGCCAGGCCAATCCACCAGGTTATTGACCTGCGCTTTCTGCTCGTCGTTCAGTGTAGCGTAAAATCTCTCGGCGACGGGCTTTAGTTTGCGGGCACCAGAAAGCGTCGCATCAAGACGCTTTTCGGCTGCCGCAAGTTTTGCTGGAAAGCTCACTGGACTATCACCAGCGCAAACACGCGATATATCGTCAGAATTTTCTTTAGCCACTTTTTTGAGTGCTTCGAGCGCCGCCGTTTGAGTTCCGTTGGTCTTTATCATGATATCGACGTTGGAAAGGCTGAGATCAAGCAGAGCAGCACTAGAGCACAGGCTCGCAGCCCCACCCCCGGCTCCTCGTCCTCCACGATGGCCGCCACGCGCCAACGCCACCGACGCCATAGCCACAGCGGATAGAACAACAACGCTGACCACCAAATATCGTGACACGCTTGTCATGTCGTATCTCCTCTCAGTTATCCGCGGACTGCCCGTGGCGCGAAGGAGGAGTCGGATCGCCTACAACGAGCAGAATCATTCGCCCTTCAGATGGACCACTGGGAAGTACAGCCCCAGCGACCGTCGGTCCCACCAGATGCCCTTCGCTTTTTCGTCGCTATCGGCATAGGTGTAGTCGTAAAACTGCGCGCGCACATACATCGGCGGCTTGTCGGGAAAGGGATTTGTTTCCAGCAGCGCCGTCACCGTTGGTTCATTCTCCAGCAGCCGCTGGACAAACCGCCAAAACCACGGCAGGCGCCGCGGGTCGTTGAGCGCGGCGAACCACATTTGCCAGTCAAGGCGCGGCTGGTGCGGAATATTCCAGCGCGGGCGGCGTGCGACATCGCCGGGTTTGTACCGGAATTCGTATTCGCGCCATTCAACTCCGTCATACGAACCCTCAATGACGATTTCGTCGCGCTTCGTGGTCATGACCGCGAACAGACCGTAACTGTTGACGATATGCAGCGGTTCGATAAGGCGGTCGATTGTTTGCGCGACAACGGGCGGGCTGCCGCCGAAACGCTCATCCATTTGCACCAGGCTGCAGAAAACGATCAGCAACGCCAATGTGCCAAGGATGACGGTAACCGCCCTTCGCGGCGCATTATTATTTTTCGCGCGAACGGGCAGCAACCGGATCAGGCGCCGCGGCAATATCTTTTGCAGCGCCGCGTTATCGAACAGCGGCAGGCACAGCAACATGGTCTGAAGATTGAACCAGTTGTAGTTCCCGGTGAGGAGAATGCAGATTTGCAGCAGGAGGATGCCGAAGGCTGCAAAAAAACGCAGCCGGCGCGGGCAAAAAATGAAGAACGGCAGGACCAGCTCGACGAAAAATGTGCCGCCGGTGGCGAATTTGAGCACACTGGGCGGCAGATGCGCGGCGTACCAAGCCAACGGCGTGGGCAGTGGCTGGGTAAGAAAGTGATATGACAGTGCCGACAGGTTCCACCAGTTGGGATCGCCGCTCAGCAGCTTGACCACGCCCGACATGAACAAGAAACGGAACAGTAGCCAGCGAAGCAGCCAGATACCCGGTGCCGTGGCGAGGCTCAGTAGCAGTGCGAGAAACCCGGCTTCCAGCAGGAACGTGTCCCACTGGTAGCTCATGAAGACCTGCCCGCCATAAAGCAGCGAGAGATAGAGCCCATAGAGCAGAAACACGCTTAGGCGCGACAGCAGATTGAAGACTAGCAGCAGCGACAGTCCCGCCCCCGCCCAGCACACGGCCTGGATTGTGAAATCGCTGGCGTTCCACCAGAACACCATCGGCATCAGGAAGAAACGCTCCGGCCCGACACGGCTGGCAATGGCATTGACCAGTTCGGCCACCGGCAGGATGCCATGGCTGCCGACCAGGCCCTGTGCCTGCACGCCAAAGGAGATGAAGGCCGAAAGGTAGATCAGCCCAAACAGGCGCAGGAACAAGAATGAGACAAGATCGTATCGCGGCGGTCCGAATTCGCTGCCCCACAGAAACAGGCTGATGCGATAAAAGGCCGAGCGGTGCGCGGCGATGAAGGCGTAAGTCAGTTCCGAGATGGCCGCGAAACCGGGCAGCTTTCTATAGAGCGCGAGCCAGATTCCCTTGCCGCGCGCGTGGCTCAACGTCAGGAAGCTGGCTTCGGCGGCGCTCGCATAATGGCCGTCGGGTGTGATGTATTGCACGGCGCGCTGAAAATCGGCGAGTGGGATCGCGGGATATTGCACCGCAACGTCCTGATACAGCCTGTAATCAATACTTTCGCCCGTGAGCTTCTTCCAGTAGCGCGCCCAGTAGCCGCAGAACCCGCAATCGCCGTCATAGACCAGTAGCGGCCGAGGACTGACGGCTGGTGTTTCAACAGCATTGGTAGACTGATTTCCGGATGTCTCTTGCACGGCTTTGACTACAGTTGGTGCCGACGCGCGCCTCGGCGCCTACAATTCTGGGCTAACTTTACGGCGTCGACAACGGGGCGGTTGGAATGTTTGCCAAGTTCAAGCACGCGCCGGAGCGCGATCGGAGCTCCGATGTCACAGAGTGAGCGCCCACAGCATCAAAGGCGAATGTGACGGCCTTTTATCCATCGCTGACCCTGCAAGGCGGCGCTCCGCCATCCTGCCGGGTGGCGGCGTCGCCCTCGCTTGACCGCGCTCGGCAACGCCGCGATGCTAGCACTTGAGCCGAACCTCGGTCATCTGGGGACATCGGATCAAACCATGACGATCGGAATCACCGGACCCAAGCGTCGGGAGCCGTGGCGAGGCGCCGTGCGGACGCTCATGGTCATTGCCATCATCTTGGCGATCTGCCTGATTCTGCTGGGCCTCGCTAGCGGCTTCTTGGTTGATTGGTTGTGGTTTTCCGCGGTCGGCTATTTTGGCGTTTTCCGGACGAGCATCGTCGCCAAAGTCGAAGTGTTCGTTGCCGTCTTTGTGGCGACCGCCATCATCCTGTGGGTGAACGGGTGGCTCGCCTTCCGCTTCGCCCGGTCACAGTGGACGCAACATCCCGCCGATTTCGACTGGAAACTCACCGGCGTCACGACCTTGCCCGAGATGTTGAAAGCCACCCGCCATCGTCTGCCATGGCCCCTCGTCATCATTGTCGGCGCTGCTCTCCTCGCCGTGCTGGTCGCTTGGGGGAAGGTCGGCAATTGGGGCGTCTACTTGCGGTTCCTCTATCAGGTGCCCTATGGCGCGAGCGACCCACTCTTCGACAGAGACATCGGCTTCTATCTCTTTACGTTGCCCGCTTACGTCGCAATCAAAAATTGGATGCTTCTCAGCCTTTTCTTGAGTGCGCTCTTCGCCGGAGCAATCTATTGGATGTGCGGCGAAATCGAGTACGACGCCCAGCGCCGATCGATGTCGCCGACAGCGATCGCCCACGGCTCGGTGCTGCTCGGCTGCTTCTTCGTGGTGAAGGCCTGGTCCTACGGTCTTGACCGCTATTTGCTGCTCTATGGCGACAACGGGGTGGTCGTCGGCGCGAGCTACACCGACATTCATGTGGAGTTGCCCGTTCTCTGGCTGCTGATCGGCCTTTCGATTGTTGCAGCAATTGCCGCATGGGCAAACGCCAGGACGCGCACCTATCGAATTCCTGTGGCAGCAGTGCTGCTCGTCTTTGGTGGCTCGCTCGTACTATCCGAAGTGATTCCGGGACTATTTCAGCGTGTATTCGTCAAACCAAATGAGCTGCAACTGGAACGGCCCTACATCCAAAACAATATCGCGTTGACCAAGCTAGCCTACGATCTTCATCAGATTACAGCAAAACCCTTTGCGGCTGAACAGGACCTCACCTTCAAGGCACTCGAAGCCAATAAGGCAACCATCGACAACATAAGGCTGTGGGACTGGCGTCCGCTGATGGATGCCTACGTGCAGCTGCAAGAAATCCGCACCTACTACAAATTCCATGACGTGGACGTCGACCGCTATTGGCTCGACGGGGCCTACCAAAGCGTGATGCTCTCAGCCCGCGAGCTTAAATCCTCGTTGCTGCCGCCGAACGCGCAGACGTGGGTTAACAGCCACGTACTTTTTACCCACGGCAACGGCGTCGTCATGAGTCCGGTCACCCGCAAGACGGCTGATGGACTACCAGTGTTTTATTTGCGTGACATTCCGCCGGTCTCCACTGGCGGCCCCGACGTCCGCGAACCGCGCATTTATTACGGGGAAGAGACTGACAGCTACGTCATCGTCAAGGGAAGTACGCCGGAGTTCGACTATCCGAAAGGCAAAGACAATATCTACGCGTCTTATGACGGCACAGGCGGCGTTCCTATCGGCGGCTTCTTGCGGAAAAACATCTTCGCCTGGTACTTCGGTGACATCAACCTGCTGCTCTCAAGCTACATCACCAGCGACAGCCGGATCATGATCCACCGCCTCATCCAAGATCGGGTGCGTACGATCGCCCCGTTCCTGCGCCTCGACCGCGACCCGTATTTGGTGATCAGCGGCGGGAGGCTGTACTGGATGCAGGACGCCTATACGACGAGCGATTATTTTCCCTATGCACAGCCGGCGCAAAATCTCGATCTCAATTACATCCGCAATTCGGTGAAGATCGTCATTGACGCCTACAATGGGACCGTCGATTTCTATCTAATCGACGCCGCGGACCCAATCGCCAGGACGTACCAACAAATCTTTCCACACCTCTTCAAGCCATTCGCAGCCATGCCACCGGACTTGCAAAAGCACATTCGCTATCCCGAGAGCTTGTTCCTGATTCAAGCGCGCATCTATCAAGCCTACCACATGGAAGCGGCTGACGTTTTCTACAATCGCGAGGATCTCTGGCAATTTCCACGGCAGCCGGGCGGCGGCGGTACCGCCTTGATGGATCCTTACTACATCATCATGCGGCTGCCAGGGGAAACGCAGGCCGAGTTTTTCCTCATGCTCCCGATGGTACCGAGCCGCCGCGACAATATGATTGCCTGGTTGGCCGCACGCTGTGACACACCCGAATATGGCAAGCTGATTGTCTATGAGTTCCCTAAAGACAAGCTCGTCTACGGGCCATTCCAAATCGAGGCGCTGATCAATCAGAATACAGAAATTTCTCAACAACTCACATTGTGGAATCAGATGGGTTCGCGGGTGATCCACGGAAATTTACTCGTGATCCCGATCGAGAACTCAATTCTCTATGTATCGCCGCTCTATTTGCGGGCAGCGCAGGGACAATTGCCGGAGCTCAAGCGTGTGATCGCAGCCTATGGCGATCATGTGGTAATGAAGGAGACGCTCGCCAAGGCCTTGTCGGCGCTCTTCGAAACGGGCGCTGTGCCGGTAGTTCCGAGTGCCCCAACGGGACCGTCAGCCGCCGGCCCCGCGGCAGAGCGGGCGCGAGAGGCACTCGATCACTACAATCAAGCAATCGAACGATTGAAAGCCGGAGACTGGGTTGGCTTTGGCACGGAACTCGACACGTTGCGCGGCCTCTTGCAGGACATGAGCCGGCAATCGGGCGGCCATTAGGATAGCTGGTAAGCTCCGATAATTGTCATTATCGGAGGCTTTGCAGTCTGGCAGCGAAGCGAGACTGCAGGCAATAGCTGGGTGCCCGAGCGCTGGCGGCGGTTATGGCCTGGTGTCGGGTCAACCGGCATCGGTCCGTGCCAGACCAGCACGCCCATCTGACCGCGATGATGCGGGGCCACTATGCCTACTACGGCATATCGGGCAACTTTCGACGAATAAGTTGGTACGCCTATCAGGTCGCGAGGATCTGGCAGAAGTGGCTGTCGCGGCGGGATCGCCGGAACCGGCTCCGATGGAGCCGTTTCGCTGCGCTCCTAAAACGTCACCCTTTGCCCGCAGCCCGGATCGTCCATCGCTACACCGCCGCGAGCGAAGCTCTCCCGTGAAGAACCGGAAGCGGGAAAACTCCACATCCGGGACTGTGAGGGATGAGGATGGCAACATCCTCATCTACTCGGCGAAAGGACAGGGGCTAGGAAAACTACCGGCGGGCAACCTCTACGCAAAGTCGCCCGCCGTTGCGGTCATTTCAATTAGTCGCTAGGCCCTTTGGCCGCCTTCTGGGCCTCCTCCATCTTTTTGCCCATCTCAGCTTTGATTGCATCAAGATTGAAGCTCGCACCCCGCTGCATCGGCGGATAGTCGAGGAATGTCTGGATTTCCTTGCCAATTACCTGCTGGACGAACACGAAGCGCCAGAATTGATACTTGAACCAATCGAAGTACTGCTGCGCACCGTCTTTCGTCCCATTGCCTGGCCAGCCTGTGCGCTCGAACGGGTCCAGCCGCAGGTTGGTAATGTAAGGCACGTCCGGATGGGTTTTTTCGCCCAACCAGCCTTCGGGCTGGTCGATGAAGCGGTACTTATAGTCGTCGATGCGTACCGCGCCGAGCGAGCTTTCGCCGAGGTAGAAAATCTCGTGACGCGCGGATGGCCCTTTGCCGGTAATGGCGGCCAACTGGTTGTAGCCATCCAAATGGTTCTTGTAAGTCCGGTCGCCGATCTTTTTGCCCTTCAGTAATTCTTCGGTGATGTCCGGATTACCGGCCGCAGCCACGAAGGTTGGTAACCAGTCCATGCCGGAGAAGATGCCGTTTTGCACCGAACCTGCCGGCACATGGCCTGGCCAGCGAAGGAGTGCGGGGACGCGGAAGCCACCCTCGAGGACTGTTCCCTTGGACTGCGCAAACGGTGTCTGACCGCCATCAGGCCAGGTGAAGACTTCGGTGCCATTGTCGGTGGTGAAGACGATGATGGTGTTGTCGTCCTCGCCCATGTCCTTGAGTTTCTTCATCACGATGCCGACGTCGTCATCGACCTCGGCCATGCCGGCTTCCTCTTCCGACCAGCCATTCTCTGAGGTGCGCATCGCTTCATACTTCGGGGAAAGATGCGTGACGATGTGCATACGCGAAGGGTTGATCCAGACGAAGAACGGCTTGCCGTCCTTCTTGGCTTGTCCATGAACTTTATTGAGAGGTCGCGGATTTCGTCGTCTATCGTTTCCATCCGTTTCGGATAGAGCGGGCCGGCGTCCTCGATCCTCTGCTTGCCGATCTTGCCCCAGCGCGGCATCACGGTCGGATCATCTTTGTCGGTGGCCCAGCTGTGAACCATGTTGCGCGGGCCGACGACATTCAACAGGTTCTGCGGATAGTTGGGATGCGACGGGTCCTCCATCGCATCGAGGTGATATAAGTAGCCGAAGAATTCATCGAAGCCGTGGACGGTCGGCAGGAACTCGTTCTTGTCGCCAAGGTGGTTCTTACCGAACTGACCAGTGGCGTAGCCCATCGATT
>CAVRUP010000029.1:0-7445 GCA_963724335.1 uncultured Alphaproteobacteria bacterium
ATTTGAACCCCTGACCTCCTCATTGCGAACGAGGCGCTCTCCCAACTGAGCTACGGCCCCGCCTTCAAGGCGCAACGCTAGTCTTTGCGCGGTTTTCGGCGAGTGGGCGCCATTTAGGGCCAGGGTTTCGGACTGTCAAGGATGCAGCGCGACGGCCGCTGCCGTGCCGGTTCGGCTTGTTCAAGCCCATGCGACCCGCTAATTTCCGGCCACCTCGAACAGGCGGATTCTCATGCGCGCGGTCCTCGATATCGTTCTGCTGGTGCTGCAAGTCTACATCTGGATGTTGATCGCCGCCGCCGTGCTGTCGTGGCTGGTCGCCTTCAACGTGGTCAACACCCGCAACCAGGTTGTGCATATGGTCGGCGACTTCCTGTACCGGCTCACCGAGCCGCTGCTGCGGCCGATCCGCAATCTGCTGCCCAATCTCGGCGGCATCGACGTGTCGCCGGTAATCCTGATCCTGCTGATCCTGTTCCTGGAAAACGTGATCGTCCGCTATATCTATCCGAACGTTTTCTAACGTGCCTGCGGCGCGGCCGTGGTCGGCGATAGCCGGCGGCGTCGCGCTCGCCGTGCGACTGACGCCCAAGGGCGGCCGCGATGCAATCGACGGCATCGAGACATTGGCCGACGGCCGCAGCGTGCTCAAGGCGCGGGTGCGTGCCGCGCCGAGCGAGGGCGAGGCAAATACCGCGCTGCTGCGGCTTTTGGCCAAAGCGGTTGGCGTCCCACCGCGCGACGTCGCGCTTGCCGCGGGGGCCACTGCCCGCATCAAGCGGCTGATCATTGCGGGCGATCCGCCCACGCTGATCGCGGCGCTGGAGAAGATCGCGGCGAAAGGCTAACAATCGCTCATGACCGCAAAGCTCATCGACGGCAAAATGATTTCGGCCGACTTGCGCGGCAAGGTGACGGACGCCGTGCACCGCCTGCGGCGCGACCGCGGCATCGTACCGGGACTGGCGGTGGTGCTGGTCGGCCATAATCCCGCCAGCGAAGTCTACGTTCGCAACAAGTCCAAAGCGGTGACCGAAGCGGGCATGCGTTCGTTCGATCAGCATCTGCCGGAAAGCGCGAGCGAAGCCGACTTGCTCGATCTGATCGCGCGGCTCAATGCCGACGAGAACGTGAACGGCATTCTGGTGCAACTGCCGCTGCCGCCGCATATCAATGCGCAGAGGATCATCGGGACGATCGATCCGGCCAAGGACGTGGACGGATTTCACCCGCTCAATGTCGGCCGGCTGGTGAGCATCTTGGACGGCTTGGTGCCGTGCACGCCGCTCGGCTGCCTTTTGCTGGCCAAGACCGTGCACCCCTCGCTCGAAGGCATGGAGGCCGTGATCGTCGGCCGCTCCAACATCGTCGGCCGGCCGCTGGCGCAATTGATGCTGGCGGAGAATGCGACGGTGACCATCGCGCATTCGAAGACGCGCGATCTTCCGGCGGTATGCCGCCGCGGAGATTTGCTGATCGCGGCCATCGGACGCCCGCAGATGGTGCGCGGCGACTGGATCAAGCCGGGCGCGACCGTGATTGACGTCGGCATCAACCGGCTTGCAGACGAGCCTGGCAATCCCCGCAAAAAAGCGCGCATCGTCGGCGACGTGGCGTTCGCCGAGGCCAAGCTGGTTGCCGACGCGATCACGCCGGTTCCCGGCGGCGTCGGTCCGATGACCATCGCCTGCCTTCTGCTCAACACGCTGCGCGCCGCCTGCATGCAGAACGGCCTGCCGGTGCCGAAGATTTAATGTGTCGTCCCCGCGCAGGCAGGGACCCATACGCCATGACCTCGCGATAGCTCAGTGGTTATGGGTGCCGGCTCGCGCTCGCTAACGCTCGCTTGGCCAAGACGACAGAGAATTTTCACTGCCAGGCGTAGGCGACCTTGTCGAGCGTCTTCGAGCCGAAGCGCTCGGACGAGCGTGCGACCGCGCGGCCGCCGAGCGCGCGATAAAATTCCACCGCCGGCTCGTTATCGGACAGCGCCCACACCACCAGACTCTTCAAACCGCTCTGCGTGAGGTCCTTGCGCGCGGCGGAGAACAGGCGGCGGCCGAAGCCCAGTCCCTGGAACTCGGGCCGCAGATAAAGCTCGTAGACTTCGCCGTCATAGAACAGGCTGCGCGCCCGGTTGCGCCCATAATTGGCGTAGCCGGCGATCTGCTCGCCGAATTGCAGGATGGTGATGCGGCTGCCCTTGCGGATGGCCGAATCCCACCAGTCCGGGCCGCGCCGGTTGATCAACTTGTCGAGCTCATTGCCTGGGATAATGCCCTGATAGGCCGTCCGCCATGCCTGGTCATGGGTGGTGGCGACGTCCACCGCATCGGAGGCCTTCGCACGGCGAATCTCTATGAGGGTCGTACTCATTGCAGAATAGAAGCAACGAACTCTGTGGCCTTCAAGCCCCATGATTAATGATGCGTTAATGGTGTGGATTACTGGCCACAGTGTGTCGGGAAACACGCTGTGGCCGCTGAAAAATCGTGGCTGCGGCGCGCGGCCCTGCGCGAACCGCGGCCGCGCGCCGTTTGCGACGCGCGTCGGGCGGCAGCGCTTCTGCAGCCGGTGATTCGATTTTAGATTCAAGCCGTCCCAATATAGGACACAATCGACGCCCGTCAGCGGGCCGGGCGGACCTACACCGCCTCGGCGGCGGCCGCGCGCGCGCGGTCTTCCCGTTTACGGTCGGTCTCGTCGAGCAGCTTCTTGCGCAGGCGGATCGACTTTGGCGTCACCTCGACCAGTTCGTCGTCCTCGATATAGGCCAGCGCTTTCTCGAGCGTCATGCGGATCGGCGGGGTGAGGCGCACCGCTTCGTCCTTCGAGGTGGTGCGGATATTGGTGAGTTGCTTGCCTTTGAGCACGTTGATGACAAGGTCGTTGCCACGGGTGTGTTCGCCGACGATCATGCCCTTGTAGACCTTCCAGCCCGGCTCGATCATCATCGGGCCGCGCGCCTCCAGGTTCCACAGCGCATAGGCGACGGCGTCACCCTGGTCGTTACTGATCAGCACGCCGTTGCGGCGGCCCTGGATCGGCCCCCGGTGCGGGGCGTAAGCGTGGAACAGCCGGTTCATAATGGCGGTGCCGCGCGTATCGGTGAGCAGCTCACCCTGGTAGCCGATCAGCCCGCGCGTGGGCGCATGAAACACCAGCCGGAGGCGGTGGCCGCCGGAAGGCTTCATCTCCAGCATCTCGGCTTTGCGCTCGGCCATCTTCTGCACGACGATGCCGGAATGAACTTCGTCGACGTCGATGACCACTTCCTCGATCGGCTCCAGCATCTCACCGGTCTTCGGGTCGTCGCGCAGCAGCACCTTGGGCCGCGACACCGAAAGCTCGAAGCCCTCGCGCCGCATGGTCTCGATCAGGATGCCGAGCTGCAATTCGCCGCGCCCGGCAACTTCCATGGAATCCTTTTCGTCGCTCTCGCGCACGCGCAGCGCCACATTGCCTTCCGCCTCGCGCAGCAGCCGGTCGCGGATCATGCGGCCGGTGACCTTGCTGCCTTCGGTGCCGGCGAGCGGGGAATCGTTGACGCGGAAGATCATGGCGAGCGTCGGCGGATCGATCGGCTGCGCCGGGATCGGCGTTTCCACCGCCGGGTCGCAGATCGTCATCGCGACCGTCGCGTTCGGTAGTCCGGCAATGGCGACGATATCGCCGGCCTCCGCCTCGTCCACCGGTACACGCTCGATGCCGCGAAATGCCAGCAACTTAGTGACGCGGCCGCTTTCGATCAGTTTGCCGTCGTGGTCGAGCACCTTTACCGGCTGGTTCGGCTTCACCGAGCCCGACGTGATACGGCCGGTGACGAGGCGGCCGAGATAGGGATTGGCTTCCAGGATGGTGCCGAGCAGGCGGAATGGCCCTAGTTCCACCACCGGCGGCTTGACGTGGCTGAGGATGAGATCGAACAGCGGCTGCATGCCGTCGTCGTGCGATCCGTCCAGCTTGGCCGCCATCCAGCCCTGCTTGGCCGAGCCGTAGAGGATCGGAAAATCGAGCTGCTCGTCGCTAGCGTCGAGCGCGGCGAACAAGTCGAACACCTCGTTCACCACCTCGGTGGCGCGCGCGTCAGAACGATCCACCTTGTTGATGACGACGATGGGTTTGAGACCCATCTTGAGCGCTTTGGAGACGACGAATTTGGTCTGCGGCAGCGGGCCTTCGGCGGCGTCCACCAGCACCAGCGCGCCGTCCACCATGTTGAGGATGCGCTCGACCTCGCCGCCGAAGTCGGCGTGGCCCGGCGTATCGACGATATTGATGCGGGTGCCTTTCCAGACCACCGAAGCCGCCTTGGCCAGGATGGTAATGCCGCGCTCGCGCTCGAGGTCATTGGAATCCATGGCGCGCTCGACCACGCGCTGGTTCTCGCGATAGGCGCCCGATTGCTGCAGCAGCCGGTCGACCAGCGTGGTCTTGCCGTGGTCGACGTGGGCGATAATGGCGACGTTGCGGAGATTCATGAGTCCCTAAAACCAATGCGCGGGCCCCTATGGACCCGCGACGCGGCGCTATTGCGGCGCAATATAGTCACCAAACGGCGCGAAGCAACCGCTAGTTCGGCGCCTGCCGCTACGCGGTCAAGCCTGGCCGGGCGGAGGTAAATCTGTGCGTGGGTCAATAGGCGCTGAGCAGATCGATCTTCGCATTGACCTGGATCAGCCGGTTGGCGATGAGCCTTGCGAGATTGCGCAAAATCCGCCGGCCGAGAGGCCGATGATGATCGCAGTAAGTTTCGAATTGCTCGATGCCCAGTTCGAGGCAGGTCACCGGGGTGTCGGCCCATACATCGGCCGAGCGCACATCCTCGATCAACGCCATTTCGCCGAACGCCATGCCGTGCGACAGGCTGGCCAGCCGCACCCCGCTATGCAGCTTGACGCTGACCATGCCGCTCAGCAGGAAGAAGATCGACGTTGCCGGATCGCCGGCCGTAATGATGCGCTCGCCGGTGCGAAAGCCGCGCGGCGTGGCGAGCGCGGTCAGATCGCTAAGTTCGTCCGCGGTCAAGCCTGCGAGCAGCGCCTGGCTGCTGAGCGGCGAGGAATCCATGTTGTCGGAAAAGCCGCCATAACGGTAGATCACCTGATCTTCCGCCCATTCGATCGCCTCATCGAGCAGATCGAAACGGCGCACCTCGGCGACGGATTTCGTCGCGGCGTCGATCGCGTCCCAGACCGGCGAGCTTTTCTCGCTGCCGGAGAAGATCGCCGTGACATTGACCGTCGCCAGATCGCGCACCATGTCGGCGATCAGGCGCGCCGCGCCTTGCGTCACCGCCGGCACCCGCCGTAGATCGATGATGAAGAAGGCCGGACGTGCGCGCTCGGCCAGCCGGCGGGTCACATAATCCGTATTGGCGAATGCCAGGGCGCCGACCAGCTCGATGACGCGAATGTCCTGGTAATGGTCGTCGAGGATCGCTTGTTCGTGCGGTTGCCGGCTGCGGCGCGATGAAATCCCCTTGATGTCGTAATCAGCAATTACCGACGTGCGCACGTCGTTCGAGCGGTTGAGCACGTGCAACTCGAAATGCGACGACAGGGTCTCGCAGACCTTGATGCCGCGCACGCTGTTGCCATGGCTGTCGAGCAGCGGCGAGAACGTGCCCAGCCCGAGCTGTCCCGGCAGCGCGGCGATGATGCCGCCGCCGACGCCGCTCTTGGCCGGGATGCCGACGCGGTAAACCCATTCGCCGGCGTAGTCGTACATGCCCGACGAGGTCATGACCGACAGCGTGCGGGCGACCGCGTAGGGCGAGACGACCGCCTTTTTGCTGATCGGATTAATGCCGCGATTGGCGAGCGTCGCCGCCATGACCGCGAGATCGCGCGCCGTCACCAGGATGGAGCATTGCCGGAAGTAGACGTCGAGCACCTCGTCGACATTGCCTTCCACCACGGAGTAGTTGCGGAGCATGTAGCCGATGGCGCGGTTGCGGTCGCCGGTCGACCGTTCGGATTGAAAGACCGCCTCATCGACGCCGAGCTCGCGGGCGGCGAAGCGGCTGAGCGCATCGCGTACGCGCTCGAAGGCGCCGGCGCCTTCGACGGCATGGATCAGGCCCGAGCAGGCGATCGCGCCGGCATTGACCATGGCGTTGAATGGCCGGTTATCGGCGGTCAGGCGGATGGAGTTGAACGCTTCGCCGCTGGGCTCGACCCCGATCTTGGCCTCGACCCGCTCCGCCCCGGCAATGTCCAGCGCCAGCGCGAAGACGAAGGCCTTCGAGATCGACTGGATGGTGAATTCGACCGCGCTGTCGCCGGCCTCATAGACGTGGCCGTCGATGGTTGCGAGGCTGATGCCGAAATGCGCCGGATTGGCTTTGCTCAGTTCCGGAATGTAATTGGCGGCAGCGCCGCTATTTTCGGCCGCGTAGGTGGCGAGGCAATGATTCAGGAACTGCCCCAGCGCCGGCGGCGGGGCCGGACGGACGATCGCTTCGCGGTGGTCCGAATCCCGTGGGATATCGTGCATGCTCGCCCCTGCGGCCAAAACCTAACGGCCTTTCAGCCGGCAAGACTAGCGCGCGACGGTTTTCATCGCCAATCCATGCGTTGTGGGACATGCAGGAATCAAGCCGAAGTCGCTATCGGCTACTGAGTGCCATAAGGCGGCTATTACGCCCCCGCCGCGCGGCCCCAGGGGCCGGCCTGGCTGCCCTTCGGCATCGCCTCCTGCAGCATCATCATCTCGGCGATGGTCTCGCCGGTGACCAGGCCGATCAGTTTGCCCAATGAGTCGGTGACGCCGACCGCCGGCGCCTGCTTCTGCTGCAGCAGCTTGAACGCCTGTTCCAAAGTGGTGCGATGGCCGACGGTCGGCATGACCGCGATCATGGCATCGGCGACGCGGGCGTCGGGTCCACGCTGCTTGATGGCGCGGATCAGATCGGCGCGGCCGAGCACGCCGACCGGCTTGCCGGCGGCATCCACCACCGGGAACTCGCCCTGACCGGTTTGCAGCAGCGTCTGCACCGCCGCATCCAGATGTTCCTCAGGTGTCAGCGTCTCGAAATGCGTCACCATGGCGTGGCTCACCGGCACGCCGCGCGAGGCGGCGCGCAACGCGACCATGTGCGCTTCCGAGGAGGCGGCGAGATAGACGAAGATGGCGATGAAGATCAGGATCGGGTTGTACATCAAGCCGATAAAGCCAAGCGCGAAGGCGACGAACTGGCCGATGGCCGCGGCCACTTCGGTCGCCCGCACATAGCCCATGCGGCTCGCCAAGAGCGCGCGCAGCACGCGGCCGCCGTCCATCGGGAAGGCCGGGATCATGTTGAACAAAGCCAGGAACAGGTTCACTGCCGCCAGCCGGTCGATCAGCGAAAATTGCATGTTGTCGAGACCGGTCGCGGCTTGGGTTTGCAACGTCGCGCCGCCGACGAACACCAGCAAAATGGTGATGACCACGTTCACCAT
>CAVRUP010000030.1:0-42071 GCA_963724335.1 uncultured Alphaproteobacteria bacterium
AGCTTGGCCGCGTTGTTGTAGGCGATATCGGCGCGCAGGGATTCCTCCAGCGGCACCGTGTCGATAAATTCGCAGCCCGGCCAGTCGAACGGATAGTCGGCGGAGAACATGACGCGGTCGCGGCCGAGCGCATCGAGCGAGCAGCGCACCGGCGGCAGATCATACATGCCCGAAGTCGTCACCCAGACGTTCTCCTTCAGATATTGCGAGGGCGGCTTCGGCAAGTTCCAGCCGTAGGGCGCCGAGCGGCTGTCGAAACGCCAGAGCTGGAACGGCAACGTCTCGCCGAGATGGCCGAGCATCAGCTTGGCTTTCGGATAGCGATGGAACACCCCGCCGCAGATGAGGCGCAGCGCGTGCGATCCGGTTTCGATGCCCCAGCCCCACATCGGCCGCGCCAGCACATTGTAGCCGGCGATCGCCGGCAGCTGCGTCACCGGATCGGCCGGGTGCAGATAGATCGGCGCTCTGAACTCCGCCGCCCGTTCCCAGAACGGATCATAGGATCGGTCATCGAGATATTTGCCGTTAGTGTGGCCGTTGACCATGGCGCCGCAGAACTTGAGCTCGCGCATGCAGCGTTCCAGTTCGTCGGCGGCGGCCTTGGGGTCCTGCATGGCGAGATGGGCGAAGCCGGAATAGCGGCCGGGTCGCTTCTGCACCTCGGTGGCGAGAAAATCATTCGACGCGCGCGCATTGCGCATCGCCGCCGCGGTATCGCGCTCGACCTGCACGCCAGGACCTGCGATCGCCAACACGGCGCGCGCGATGCCCGCCTTATCCATCATTTGCAGCCGTTGCTCGCCGAAATCGGTGAGCGCGCCATAGAGCTGCGCGGTTTTTGCCGGGGCGACATCCACCATCGTCGGCCGCCAATAAGGCTCGGTGGCGGGATCCAGGAAGTGCTCCTCGAGGGCGATCTTTTTGACCATGGCGTTTCCTCAGAGTTCTGCAGTAGCGCGTGGCAAATTTTTCATTTTTACCTGTACCGCATATTGGGCTAACGTGTACCATCATGCAAGGCGGCCGGGCCATCCCGCCAATATCGAGTTGCCGATGAACCGCCACGTCACCAACGACAAGAGCCAAGTGCAAGTGATCGCGCGCGCGGCCACCATCCTGCGCGCGCTGGAAGCGGAAAACGCAGGGCTCAGCCTCGGCCAGATCGCGCAGCGCGTGAATCTCGCGCGCTCGACCGTGCAGCGTATCGTCTCGGCGCTCGAAACCGAAAAGCTGGTGATCGCCGCGACGCCGAACGGACGTGTACGGCTCGGGCCGACTATCTTACGGCTGGCGGCGTCGGTGCGCAGCGATTTCATCGCGTTGGCGCGGCCGTTCCTGGAGCGGTTGAGTGAGGAATTGCACGAGACCGTCGATCTTTCGACCGTCGGCAAGGACCATCTGGTATTCATCGACCAGGTGATCGGCCCGCAGCGCCTGCGCACGGTGTCGGCGGTGGGCGAAACCTTTCCGCTCTACTGCACCGCCAACGGCAAGGCCTATCTGGCGCAGCTTTCCGATGCGGGCGTAGAGGCGCTGATTGGGCGCGCTTATGAGCCGCGCACGCCGAAGACGCTGACCCGCCTCGACGTGCTGCTCGAGGATCTTAAATCCGCGCGCCGCAATGGCGTGGCTTTCGATCGCGAGGAGCACACGCTCGGCATCTGCGCCGCCGGCGTCGCCTTGCACGATCCGCTCGGCAATTCCGTCGCCATCTCGGTGCCGGTGCCGAGCCAGCGCTTCCAGCACCAGCAGACCATGATCGCCGAACGGCTGCTCGCCACCAAGCGCGCCATGGAGACGCATATGAATTCCGCCGCCGCCTGAGCTAGGCTCGGGCAAACGAAACAAGCGCAAATGCGCGTTACGAAGGGAGGATGCCGTGGCCAAAAGAATTCGCGGCGTGATGTTTGAAGAAAACCTCAAGAACAGCATGGGGCTGGAGTTCTACAACCTGTCCCATCGCTTCGGCTATCAGTCCCCGAACTGGCCCTATTTCGAGGACGTCAAGATCGAGCGCATCCACTACATGGCGAAGTCGGGCGTGCTGTCGCAGCGCATCACCACCTCGATGCACAACACCACGCATATCGACGCGCCGGCGCACGTGATCCAGGGCACGCCGTTCATCGATGAAGTGCCGCTGCCGCATTTCTTCGGCTCCGGCATCGTGGTGTCGATCCCGAAGAACAAATGGGAGCCGATCACCGGCGACGATCTGGAAAAGGCCTGCGGCAAGATCGTGCGCCCGCGCGACGTCGTGATCGTCAACACCGGATGGCACAAGTTCTACGAGGACTCGGAGGACTATTTCTGCCGCGCGCCCGGCTTCGTGCCCTCGGCCGGCGAATGGTTCGTCAAGAAGAAGGTCAAGGTGGTCGGCCACGATACGCAAGCCAACGATCACCCGCTCGCCACGGCAATAGGCCCGCAGCGCAACGGGCCTTTGCATCCGCATCTTGCCGAGGAGTACCGCGAGTGGTCGGGCGGCCGCGACTGGAAGGACGATTTCCCGGAATGGGAGCCGGTGCACCGCATCTTGTTCCGGAACGGCATCATGGGCATCGAGAACGTCGGCGGCGACATCGACAAGGTCACCGGCAAACGCGTCACCTTCGCCTATTTCCCCTGGAACTGGGACCGCGGCGACGGCTGCATCGTGCGCCTGGTCGCCATCGTCGACCCAAGCGGAAAATACAAGATCGAGCGCGGGAGGAATTACTAATGCACGTGAAACGTTTCGCGGACGCCAAGGCCTATGATGCGCCTAATCACCGCGCCTCCACCTCGTTGCGCCTGTTCGGCGCCGAGGCCGGCGGCACCAAGGGTCTCGTGTTCGGCTATTCGCACTTCCTGCCCGGCGGCGGTGCCGGTCCGGACGCCTCGCCGCCAGAGAAGGTCTATTTCGTCTTGCGCGGCGAACTCACCGTCATCGTCAACGGTAAGGAGACCGTGCTGAAGGCGAACGATTGCTGCGTGATCGAGCCGAACGAAACGCGCGAGATCATCAACCGCGGCAACGAGGTGTGCTCGATCGTCGTCGCGGTGGCGATGCCGCCGACAATAATGAAACACTAACGGTCGTCCCCGCGAAAGCGGGGACCCAGTACTCACCGAAGAAGCAGTGATTACTGGATGGCCCGCCTTCGCGGGCATGACAGCAAAGAGAGGAGAGATACAATGTCCGAAGCTTTCCTGAAAAACCCGCTCTCGCTGTTCGAGGTCAAGGGCAAGACCGCCATTATCACCGGCGCGTCGGGCGCGTTCGGCGCGCTGGCGGCCAAGACCTTGGCCGGCGCCGGCGCCAATGTCGTGCTGGCGGGCAGCAAGCAGGACGAACTGAAAAAGGTTGCGGCCGAATGCGAGGCGCTCGGCGGCAAGACCGAGATCGTGGCGCTGCGGCCGAGCTCGGAGGAAAACTGCGACAAGATCGTCAAGGCCGCGGTCGATAAATTCGGCCGGCTCGACATCCTGGTGGTCGCCTCCGGCCTCAACAGGGTGGCCAAGATCGTCGACCTCAAGCCGGCGGAATTTCTCGACGTGATGGACGCCAACGTCACCCAGTCGTGGCTGATGGCGCGCGCGGCCGGCAAGCAGATGCTCAAGCAGGGCGGCGGCGGCAAGGTGATCCTCACCTCCTCGGCGCGCGGGCTGCTCGGCCATCCGGCCGGATACACCGCTTATTGCGCGTCGAAATCGGCGGTCGACGGCATCACCAAGGCGCTCGGCTGCGAATGGGGTGAAAGCGGCATCACCGTCAATGCGCTGGGGCCGACCGTCTTCCGCTCGCCGCTCACCGCCTGGATGTATGAGGACACCGAGCGGGCGCAATTCGTGCGCAAGGGCTTCCTCGCGCGCGTGCCGAAGGGCCGCCTGGGCGAGCCGGAGGATCTGGCGGGGCCGCTGCTGTTCCTCGCCTCCAAGGCGTCGGACTTCTATACCGGCCATATTCTTTATGCCGACGGCGGCTACACGGCGGGGTGAACTGATGCGCTGGCGCCAACAACAAACTTGTCATTCCGGGACGGACCGAAGGGCCGGGCCCGGAATCCATACTCCGCAGCACAGGGGTTATGGATTCCGGGCTCGCCGCTTCGCGGCGCCCCGGAATGACGGAGTGTGAAAATGGCGGCGCACAAACCCAAAATCGCGGTGATCGGCGCCGGCCTGATGGGCCACGGCATCGCCCAGGTGTTCGCGCTCGCCGGTCATGACGTGACGATCTACGACTCGGTGATGGCGAGCCTCGACAGCGCCAAGGCGCGCATCCTGACGAATTTGAAAGACCTCGGCGACGATCAAAGAGCCGTCGAGCGCGTGACGCCGGTCGCCAATCTGGCCACCGCCGTGCGGGAAGCCGACTACGTGGTCGAGGCGGTGTTGGAGGATTTGCCGCTCAAGCAGAAGCTGTTTGCCGAGATCGAAAGACACGTGCGGCCGGACACGATCCTCGCCAGCAACACCTCGGTCATCCCGATCACTAAGATCATGAAAGGCCTCAAGCACCGCGAGCGCGCGCTCGGCACCCACTGGTGGAACCCGCCGTTTTTGGTGCCGCTGGTCGAAGTGATCGAGACGCAATGGACGAGCGCCGCGGCGGTCAAATTCACGATGGAATTGCACGCCGCCGCCGGCAAAAAGCCGGCGCACGTGAAGAAGGACGTGCCCGGCTTCATCGGCAACCGGCTGCAACACGCGCTCTGGCGCGAGGCGATCGCGCTGGTCGAGCAAGGCATCTGCGACGCCGAGACCGTCGATAACGTGATCAAGGCGGCGTTCGGCCGCCGGCTGGCGGTGCTCGGGCCGCTGGAGAATGCCGACATGGTCGGCACCGATTTGACGCTGGCGATCCACAAGACCGTGCTGCCCGACATCGACAGCCGGCCGGGGCCTTCGCCTTATCTGAAAAAATTGGTGAAGGCCGGCAAGCTCGGCTTCAAGTCGGGCGAAGGCTTTCGCAAGTGGAGCCCGGCGCAGCAGCAGGCACTCCGCTTGAAAGTGTTGCAGCATCTTAAAAAAGCGCGCGCCCAAGACACTTGAACGGCGCGCAGAGGAGGCGACCATGACCGACCGCAAGACGATCTCACGCCGCATTCTGGTCAAAACCGGCCTCGGCGCGTTGGCGGCGCCCGCCGTGCTGCGGATCTTGCCCGCGCAAGCCCAATCGCAGGTGATCAAGATCGGGCATGTCAGCCCCAAAACGGGTCCGCTCGCCGGCTTCGGCGAGGCCGACGGCTACATCCTCGAGCAGGTGCGCGGCATCTTGAGCAAAGGTCTCGCGAATGGCGGCAAGACCTACAAGGTCGAAATCATCTCCAAGGACAGCCAGTCGAACGCCAGCCGCGCTTCGGAAGTCGCGTCCGAACTGATTCTCGGCGACAAGGTCAATTTGATCGTCGCTTCGGCCACGCCCGACACCACCAATCCGGTCGCCGACCAGGCCGAGGTCAACGAGGTGCCCTGCATCACCACCAACTGCCCGTGGCAGCCCTATTTCTTCGGCCGCAAGGGCGACCCAAAGAAGGGCTTCACCTGGACCTATCATTTCTTCTGGGGCCTCGAAGACGTGATCGGCGCGTTCCTCGCGCTATGGGATGAGTTGCCGACCAATAAAGTGGTGGGCGGGCTGTTCCCCAACGACGCCGACGGCAATGCCTGGGGCGATGCCAAATTCGGGTTCCCGCCAGCGCTGGCCAAGGCCGGGTTCAAGCTCGTCGATCCCGGCCGCTATCAGCTCATGAACAACGATTTCACCTCGCAGATTTCGGCGTTCAAGGCGGCGGGCGCCGAGATCGTCACCGGCAACATGATCCCGCCCGACTTCACGACCTTCTGGTCGCAGGCCGCGCAGCAGGGCTTCAAGCCGAAGATCGTCACCATCGGCAAGGCGCTGCTGTTCCCCTCGGTCATCGACTCGCTGGGCGAGCGCGGCAACGGGCTCACCAGCGAAATCTGGTGGACGCCGCATCATCCGTTCAAGTCCGGTCTCACCGGCCAGAGCTGCCAGCAGCTCACCGACGGCTATACCAAGGCGACCAACCGGCCGTGGACGCAGCCGATCGGCTTCCAGCACGCGTTGTTCGAGGTGGCGATCGACGTGCTCAAGCGCGCCAAGAATCCGCACGATCCGAAGGCGATCCTGGAGTCGATTGTCGCCACCAACTACCAGTCGATCGTCGGGCCGGTGCATTGGACCGGCGTGCCGGTGAAGAACGTCACCAAGACGCCGCTGGTGGCCGGGCAATGGCAGCGCAAGAACGGCAAGTTCGATCTGGTGATCGCCGAAAACAAGACCGCGCCGAATATTCCGCTCGGAGGCAAGCTGCAGCCGATCGTGACTTTTTACCTCCCCCTTGTGGGGAGGTCGATCAATGCCGGCTTGCCGGCATTGATCGGGTGGGGGTGGATCGCACTCGCACAGGGTAACCGCTACCCCCCTCCCCAACCCTCCCCCACAAGGGGGAGGGAGCACGCAGAGCCAGCGGCAGCCCCATGCCCCGATCCTTGCCCTCGAAAACATCTCCAAGCGGTTCGGGGCCGTGGTGGTGGCCGAAGGCATCGATCTCGCGCTCGCCGAGGGAGAGGCGCTCGGCATCATTGGGCCGAACGGCGCCGGCAAGACCACGCTGTTCGGCATCGCCACCGGCACGGTGGCGCCCGACGCCGGCCGCGTCGTCTTCGCCGGCGAGGACATCACCCGCCTGCCGCCGGAGCGGCGCTGCCGCTTGGGGCTGGCGCGCTCGTTCCAGGTGCCGCAGCCGTTTTCCGGCATGACCGTGTTCGAGAATGTGGTGGTGGCGGCGGCTTTCGCGGGCAACGCCAGCGAAGCCTCGGTCTACGAGCCTTGCGCCGAGCTGCTCGAACGCTGCGGGCTCGCCGACAAGGCCAACAAACGCGCCGGCGGCCTCACGCTGCTCGATCGTAAGCGCCTCGAACTCGCACGCGCGCTGGCCACCAAGCCGCGCGTGTTGCTGCTCGACGAGGTCGCCGGCGGGCTGAGCGAGCATGAATGCGCGGTGCTGGTGCGCCTCATCAAGGAGGTGCGCGCCGGCGGCGTGTCGATCGTGTGGATCGAGCACGTGGTGCATGCGCTGCTCGCCGCAGTCGACCGGCTGCTGGTGCTGCACGGCGGCAAGTTCATCGCCGCGGGCGACCCAGCGAGCGTGATCCGCAGCCCGCAGGTGGCCGAGATTTACATGGGGATCGCCGCCGATGTTTGATCCCCTGCTCGAGGTACGCGCCATCGACGCCTTTTACGGCGACTTCCAGGCACTGTTCGGCGTATCGCTGCGCGTTAATGCCGGCGAGGTGGTGGCGGTGATCGGCGCCAACGGCGCCGGCAAGAGCACGCTGCTGAAAAGCATCGCCGGCATGATGCCGCCGCGCCACGGCGACATTTTATTCGACGGCGAGGCCATCGGAGCCAAGCCCGCTTTCGCGGTGCTCAGGCGCGGCATCGCGCTGGTGCCGGAGGGCCGCCGGCTGTTTCCCTCGCTGACGGTGGAAGAAAATCTGTTGATCGGCGGCCAATCGCACCGCTCCGGGCCGTGGTCGCTCGCACGTATCTACGAGCTGTTCCCGGTGCTGGCCGAGCGGCGGCATCTGCCCGCGCCGGCGCTGTCCGGCGGGCAGCAGCAGATGTGCGCGATCGCGCGCGCGCTGATGGCGAACCCGCGCCTGCTGCTGTGCGACGAAATCAGCCTCGGCCTCGCGCCGATCGTGGTGCGCGACATCTACGCGCGGCTGCCGGCGATCGTCGCCGAAGGCCTGTCGCTGATCGTGGTCGAGCAGGACATCGCGCAGGCGCTCAAAGCCGCCGACCAGGTCTACTGCCTGCAGGAAGGCCGCATCGCGCTGCAAGGTCCCGCGCGCGAGCTCACGCGCGAAAGTATTTCGGCGGCGTATTTCGGGGTGTGACGGCGATGCAATGGGTCGAACGTCATCCTGCAAGGCGTGCTGATCGGCGGGCTCTACGCCATGTTCGCCGCCGGCCTGTCGCTGATCTTCGGCGTCATGCGGCTGGTGAACATCGCGCATGGCGATCTGATCGTGCTCGCCGCTTACGTGGCGCTGCTGGTGACGCAGGCGCTCGGCATCGATCCGCTCACTTCGCTGCTGCTGGTCGTACCGATCATGGCAATCATCGGCTACGCGCTGCAACGCGGGCTGCTCAATTACACGCTGGGCGACGATTTGCTGCCGCCACTGCTGGTCACCTTCGGCCTCTCCATCATCATCCAGAACGGGCTCTTGGAATTGTTCACCGCCGACAGCCGCAAGCTGCAGGCGGGCGCGATCGAAATACAAACCTTGCAAGTGGCGCACGGCGTCTGGATCGGCGTGCTGCCGCTCATCCAGTTTGCCGTCGCGGTGGCGGTGATCGCCGGGCTGCAAATGCTGTTCTACCGCACCGCGCTCGGCCGCGCCTTCCGCGCCACCTCCGACGACCAGGCGGTGGCGCAATTGATGGGCCTCGACACCCGCCATGTGTTCGCCATGGCGATGGCGCTGTCGCTCGCCGTCATCGCCATCGCCGGCGTGTTCCTGGCGGTGCGCACCAATTTCGATCCGGCCATCGGGCCGGCGCGGCTGATCTTCGGTTTCGAGGCGGTCATCATCGGCGGGCTCGGCAACATGTGGGGCACGCTGGTGGGCGGCATCATTCTCGGCGTGTCGCAGGCGATCGGCGCGCAGATCGATCCCGGCTGGCAGTTGCTCGCCGGCCATATCGTGTTTCTCGCCATCCTGGCGCTTAGGCCGCAAGGCCTGTTTCCCAAGGTGTCGGGATGAGCCGCGTCGAGCACGCCACCCGATCGAGCCGCATCGGTGTTACTCTGATCGCGGTGGCGCTTGTCGTGCTGGCGCTGGCGCCGTTCTGGGGCGACCGGGCGACGCTGCGGCTACTGGCCGAGATATTCACCTTCGTGGCGCTGGCGAGCCTGTGGAACCTGCTCGCCGGCTATGCCGGCCTGGTGTCGGTTGGCCAGCAGGCCTTTGTCGGCCTCGGCGGCTACATGTTGTTCACCCTCGTCATCCTTGCCGGGGTGCATCCGATCGTGGCGATTTTGATTGCCGGCCCGATCGGCGCGCTGGTCGCCGTCCCGGTGGCGGCATTGATCTTCCGCTTGCGCGGCGCTTATTTCGCCATCGGCACCTGGGTGGTGGCGGAAGTGTTCCGCCTGCTCGCCTCGCAAATCTCCGTCCTGGGCGGCGGCTCCGGCATCAGTCTGCCGGCCGCGGCGGTGATCGCCATGGCGCCGAGCCGGCAGTTACGCGAATTCGAAACCTATTGGCTGGCGTTGGCGCTCACTGCTGCCGTGCTGGGCGCAATCGTGGCGTTCTTGCGCTCGCGCCATGGCCTCGCGCTCACCGCCATCCGCGACAATGAGCTGGCGGCGCAGAGCAACGGCATCGACGTCACCCGCATCAAATTCATCGTCTATGTGCTGACCGGTTTCGGCACCGCCATGATCGGCGCGCTGATCTTCCTGATGAAGCTGCGCATCTCGCCGGACACCGCCTTCAGCGTCAACGACTGGACCGCCTTCGTGATCTTCATCACCGTGATCGGCGGCATCGGCCGCATCGAGGGTCCGATCATCGGCACTATCGTGTTCTTCGCGCTGCGCCAGACGCTGGCCGATCTCGGCAGCCTGTACTTGCTGATGATGGGCGCGGTCGCCATCGTGGTGATGCTGTGGGCGCCGAAGGGCCTTTGGGGTCTGATCGCGGAACGCTTCGGCTGGCAGGCGCTGCCGCTGCAACGGTATCTCGTGCTGGAACCAAAAATGGAAGAACCGGGAGGAAAATTATGAGCACGATCATCGACATCTATTGCCACATTTATCCCGACCGTTTTTTCCAGGAAATGAGCAAGGTGGCGCCGAACCTCAGCAATATCGGGCAGCGGCTGCGCGGCATCAAAAAGCTGTTCGATCTCGACGCTCGTTTCAAGGAAATGGACGAATTCGGCGACTACCGGCAGATCATCTCGCTGCCCAATCCGGCGATCGAGGATATCGCCAAGCCCGACGTCGGCCTGCAGCTTGCGCGCATCGCCAACGACTCGATGGCCGAGCTATGCCGCAAATATCCAGAGCGTTTTCCGGCCTTTGCCGCCGCGCTCTGCCTGACTGACGTCGACGGCTCGATCAAAGAAGCGCAACGCGCCATCAAAGACCTCGGCGCGCGCGGCGTGCTGGTCTACACCAATGTCGCCGGCGAGCCGCTCGATCAACCGAAATTCGAGCCGCTGTTCAAGATGATGGCCGAGCTCGATCTGCCGATCTGGCTGCACCCGGTCGGCACCGCGGCGATGACGGACTATCCGGCCGAGAAAAAATCGCGCTACGAGATGTGGTGGTGCTTCCACTGGCCCTACGAGACCTCGGTGGCCATGGTGCGCATGGTGTTCGACGGGCTGCTCGACCGCTATCCGAAACTCAAGATCATCACCCACCATCTCGGCGGCATGATCCCATATTATGATGGTCGCGTCGGCAACGGGCTCAAGGTCTTGGGGCAGCGCACATCGGACGAGGATTATTCGAAAGTGCTGTCGTCGCTGAAGCGGCCGCACACCGATTACCTGCACGACTTTTACGCCGACACCGCCATGTTCGGCGGCGGGGTGCCGGCAACCCGTTGCGGCTACGAGTTTTTCGGCGCGGAACACGTTGTTTTTGCAACAGATACGCCGCTCGGGCCGATCGCGCCCACGATCAAAACCGTCAAGGGATTGGGGCTATCGGCGGCCGACGAACGCAAATTGTTCTGCGGCAACGCCGAGAACTTGCTCAAGATGAGCTTCTAACAACGATCTTCCAGGGCAGAACTCGCGCCGCTACAGGGCGTGCATCGTATTCTTCTTGCTCTTCTGGCTGCGCTTGTTCTGGCTCGAGCCGACGCCGTGCACCGGCGTCCAGCTCGGCGGATCGCTGGCCGGAAAACTCTCGTCGGAATTGACCACGACCTCGTCCTCGTCGTGCTCGATCCGCCTACGCTCGTCGTCGATGGGGCGCTTCGGTCTTTCCATCATCGGGAACTCCGCATTGCGAACGGCCGCGATTGCGGCGGCCGGTTTTGTTCGCAATGATAACGGCCGGCGCGGCGAAAAGTTCCGCGGGCAATCGGCAAGCGAAACTATTCCGCCGCCACTTTGTGCGCGGCATCGAGCTTCGGCTTCACCACCACCTTGATGGCGTCGTCGACGCGGTCCTTGGCGTAACGGATCGCGGTCGGCAGATCGGCGAGCGGGAAGGTGTGGGTGTGGATCTTGGTGGCGTCGAAACGCTTCTGCCGCATGAAGGCCTCGGCGCGATGCACCGCGCTCTTGCCCTCGCCGCGGATGCCGTAGAGGTAGATGTTGTTGCTCACGATGTGCGCGATGTCGACCAAGGCCGGTTCGTGCGTGAAGGCGGCGAGGCAGACCTTGCCGCCGCGGTTGACCATGTGCACGGCGTCGTTGACCGCCTCTTTCGCGGCCGAACATTCGACGACGTAATCGACGCCCTTGCCGCCATTGAGCTTCTTCACCGCGGCGACGACGTCCGGCTCCTTGCAAATATTGACCGCAAAGTCAGCGCCGAGCTCGCGCGCGATCTTGAGCCGGTTGTCGCGCATTTCGGTGAGAATCACCGGCTGCGCGCCGAGCGCCTTGGCCACCGCGACCGCCATCAGTCCGATCGGGCCGGCGCCCGAGACCACGACGCTTTCGCCGGCGACCAGGCCGCCGAGCTCGGTGAGCGCATACATCGCGGTGCCGGCGGTGACCACCAGCGCGCCCTCTTCGTCCGACATGTCATCGGCGATTTTCACCAGCGTATTGATGTTGTTGACCTGGTATTCGCAGAAGGCGCCGTCGGTGGTGAAGCCGTTGGCGCGGTGGCCCTTGTCAACATCGCCGTAATTGAGGCCGTAGTTGTGGCAGGAGGTATACATGCCCTCGCGGCAGCGCTTGCATTGGCCGCAGCCGGCATGGATCTCGACCGCCACGCGCTGGCCGATCTTATATTCATCGACGCCTGCGCCGAGCGCCGCCACCGTGCCCATATATTCGTGGCCTGGCGTGAAGTTCTTATTGAACGGCAGGCCGCCTTGGATCATGCCCGGCGGGCCCTGGTAGATGACTTCCAGATCGGTGGCGCAGATCGCCGCAGCATCAATGCGCACCAGCACTTCCGCGCGTTTCGGCACCGGTACGGGTTTGTCGGTGAGCGTGAGCTGCCCCGGATCGCCCAGCACCCAGGCTTTCATGGTGTCCGGAATGGGAAATTCCGCGCTCGTCTTGACGCCGGCCGGTGCGTACATGGAATCCTCCAAGGCGGTGGCGTGGAAGATTGCGCATTGGCGCGGGCGAGCTCTTGAGAAAAATCAAATCCGGCTTTGTTTTGTCCCATCCGCAAGATGTCGTCAGGGACAAAAAAGCCATCGCGCGGACTTAGCTGAAAGTCCTCTTATGACCCCGAGCGAAGGAATGAGCCTCGGCGTCCGTGCCGACGGCCTATTGCTTCTTTTTCTTTTCGGCGTTCTTCTCGTCGTGGTGCATGCCGAAATAGACCGGCAGCGACCAGGACGGCAGCACCAGCGGAGCCAGGTCAACGAGGAGGCGTTTGGTATTGTCGTGCTGCTTGGCGATCGTCTCGGCCTCGGTAGCCTCTTTGGATTTCTTGTGCTTGCTGGCAGCCACAGCCGGCGATGCGGCAAAAGCCGCAACGACGAGCAGCAGAACGAGTTTCTTCATATATCCCCCCTTTGACCAAGGCCGTTGTGTCAACCGGCAACCCCATCATCGGTCGTGCCGCCGGATTTGCAATAGGGGTCGCCCGCAATCTTGGCCCATCGCGCCGGACATTGACTGGCCATCGCCCGTTGCCTCGCAGGAGCTGTTGGGGAAGCCAAATTTAGCTTCGTCTTGCGATGCAGGTCTCCCGCGCGCGGGCGCCGGCAGCCGGCCCGATTGAATGCTTTTGCAAGCCTCAGACGCTCGCTTTCGGAGGCTTATTAGCCAACAATTAACCAGTCCGGATTGCCATCGCCGCGCCTCGCACGTGAATGGGGAACTGCAACTGCCGGTTACCGATTAAGCTTGCATTCACGCAACCGAGCAATTCAACGCCATTTAAACGTTATTTTGGAAAGTGCCGGCATATCAATTGAGCTGGCAATCTCACTCAAGTGATTTTGGCGCATGTCAATTCGTGCCCGCCAGTTACACTTTCATCTCCTCCTTGCTGTGGCGGGAGGGCTCACTTGCGTGGCGGCAATCGCCATCGGGCTGACCATTTTGTGGCTGCGTTCGGACGCGATCGCTAATGCATCCAGAGATTCCGGCAACCTCGCAACTGTGCTCGCCCATCAACTCGAGAATTCGGTAGAGTCGATCGATCTCGTTTTAACGGAGACCAGAGACAAGGAAGAACAACGCGCCCGGCAGGGATTAAACAATCTTGATCAGGAATTTCGCGAAGACACGTATCGGATTCTCATGGAACGCCAGTCACAACTGCGACAAGCTGAATTTATCGCAGTGGTGGACAAGAATGGCGACCTTGTCAGCACGACGCGAAAATGGCCAACACCGAAGATCAACGTTTCCGACCGCCCCTACTTTCAGCACCTCAAGCGCCACGATGAAAGGGGCGTTTACATCAGCGCGACGCTCTACGACCGCATCAAGGGGACGCCCGTCATCATTTTCGCCAAGCGCATCGACGGCGCGAATGACACGTTCATCGGAGCAGTCGTGGTGGGCGTCAGGCTCGCCTACTTCCAGCATACTTATGAATCGATCGCGTCCCTCCCCGATCAGTCGTTTCTGCTGTTGAACCGCGACGGTACCGTTATCGTCCGTTTTCCCGACCCGAAAAATCGCGCCTACGAGAAGATGCCGGCGGTGTCCTCGTGGTATCAACTCGTCGCGCAAGGCGGCGGGCAATATCGATCGCCAGGCTATTTTGACAACACGGCTCGATTGGTTGCCGTGCACCCGCTGCGCGACTATTCGCTTGTAGTCAATGTCGCCGTATCGGAAGCCGCCGCGCTCGCGACCTGGCGTAGTCAAGCGATAACGCTCGGCAGCGGTGCGTTGCTGGTCATGCTGTGTGTGGCGTTTCTGCTCAGGGCCCAGAGCAAGCAATTTCGCCGTCTCGCAACTTCCGAGGCGACGGTGGAAGCCGCTTTGAACAATATGTCGCAAGGCCTGGCAATGTTCGATGCGGCGAACCGGCTCGTCGTATGCAATCAGCGCTACCTGAAAATGTACGGCTTGTCGTCGGAAATCGTGAAGCCAGGCGCCACGCTTCGCGAACTCGCCGAACACAGGGCCGCAACCGGCAGTTTCTGCACCGAAGAAATAGAAAAATACATCACAGACATCCAAGCTGCCGTCGATCAAGGCGCCGTCTTCGACAAGATAACGAATCTAAGCGATGGGCGCATTATTTCCATCGTAAATCATCCGACCGTGGACGGTGGATGGGTCGCCACCCATGAGGACATCACCGAACAGAAGCGTGCCGAGGAGCGCATCTCGTACGCCGCCCATCATGATGCGCTGACGGGCCTGCCCAATCGGAAGCTTTTTAGCGAACAGCTTGAACAGGCGCTCAAGCGCGTTCGACGCGGTGAACGGCTGGCGGTCTTGTACCTCGATCTTGATCACTTGAAGCGCGTCAACGATACACTCGGCCATTCTGTCGGCGACAAGCTCCTCAAGGGGGTGGCCGACCGACTGCGCGGTTGTGTCAGAGAAATTGACATGGTCGCCCGTTTGAGCGGCGACGAATTCGCGATCATTCAGACATCGATTGGCCGCCCATCCGACGCTGCGGATCTCGCGACGCGAGCCCGAGAAACGATCCATGAGCCGTTCGATCTCGATGGCCATCAAGTTATCGTTGACATAAGTGTTGGCATTTCCATCGCACCCGACGACGCCACCGAACTCAATGAGCTATTGAAAACCGCGGATATTGCTCTCTATGAGGCGAAGAACACCGGGCGCGGAACCTATTGCTTCTATCAGACAGAAATGAATGAACGCATGCAGACCCGCAGCAAATTGGAGCGGGACTTGCAAAGCGCCCTGACCAATGGCGAATTCGAGTTGTTCTATCAGCCAATCGTCGATCTCGAGAACAACAAGATCAAAACGTGCGAGGCCCTTCTCCGCTGGCGTCATCCGGAGCGGGGGCTTGTCCCTCCGGCGGAGTTTATTCCAGTCGCCGAAGAGACGGGGCTCATTGTCTCGCTTGGCGAATGGGTCTTGCGGACCGCGTGTACCGAGGCAGCGAAATGGCCCGATGATATCGGCATCGCCGTTAACGTATCGGCTATTCAACTGACCAGCAAAAACCTGATCAATGCAGTCCTCGGTGCCATTGCATCGTCCGGCTTGTCGCCCAACAGGCTGATCCTGGAGATTACCGAATCGGTGTTCCTGGAAAACACATTCGCCAATCTTGCCACGTTGAAAAGCGTACACAAACTCGGTGTGCGGTTTGCGATGGACGATTTCGGCACCGGCTACTCATCGCTCGGTTACCTGGTGAGCTTCCCGTTCAGCAAAATCAAAATAGACCGCAGCTTCATTGCCGGCTTGGTGGACAGAAACGAATTCCGCGCCGTGGTTCGCGCCATCGCCGATTTGGCGCGCAACCTCAACATGCGGATTGTGGCCGAAGGCGTCGAGACGGCAGAACAGCGGGAGCAAGCCAGAATGCTCGGCTGCACGGACATCCAGGGCTATTTGGTCAGCGCGCCGCTGCCTGCCGGTGAGATTCGCGAGTTTTTCCCGCCGGACGCTCAAGATATGCGCGTCATCACTCAGGTCGCATAGAAGCTGAAAGGCAGATGCGTCGTGTGCGGCGGAAAATGTCAATTATTGGCATCTGGCGAACATCGCAAACCGCGCCGACCAATGCCCGCTTTCAAAAGCAAAACGAACATCGACAACTCATAGCCCGCCAGCTTCAATTTTTGCGGACGCGCCCCGAAAAACTCGCGCTCAGTTGGCCGCCGCCTGGGCGCCGCCGGCTTGCGCTGCCGGCGCACCGAACTCCGCGGACAGCGCGCGCGTGGCGGCGTTGACCTCGTCGCGGATGAGGGCGATGTGCGCCTCGCTCGCGCGCATGGTCGGCGCCGAGGCGCTGATCGCGCCGATCACGGTGCCGGCCTGATCGCGGATGGCGGCGCCGACGCAAATGACGCCGGGCAGAAATTCCTCGCGGTCGATGGCGTAGCCGTTGCGCCGCACGACGCGCAGCGATTCGAACAGGGCCGGAAACTCGGTGATGGTCTTGTCGGTGAAGCGCTTCATGCCGCCGGTCAGGATGCGGTGAATCTCGTCTTCCGGGAGCCAGGCCATGATGGCCTTGCCGACCGAGGTCGCGTGCGGCGCTTCCATTCGTCCGATCTTGCCGGTGTCGACCCGCACCGCGTGGCGCGATTCGCGCACCGCCAGCGTGACCACCGCGTCGCCCTGCAGAGCGGCGAGATAGACGGTTTCGCCGGTGGCCTGGTTGATCGCGTCGAGATAAGGCTGCGCCCGGCGTGGCAGGTCGACCTGCAGGCAGGCGTGCCCGAGATAGAGAATGCGCGCGCCCAGCGCATAGAGCCGGCGGCCCGGCACCTTGGCGGCGAAACCGCGCTGGATCAGCGTCGCCAGCAGGTGATGGCAGGTGGAAATGTTGAGACCGGTGCGGTTGGCGAGGTCGGTGAGCGAGGCCTCACCGCCGGCTTCGGCGATGGTTTCCAGCAGAAACAGCGCGCGGTCGACCGATTGGATGCTGTGGCGATCGCCGTCGGCGCGCGCACGCGGCGGACGGGCCTTGGCCCCCGGTCCGGGCAGGATAGTGGCGTCCATGGGTTGTTTTCTCCCTGGGCGCAAAGGAAATGGCCCGCTGGCGGTGAGTCAAGCGTATTTTCAGAATGAGGAACGCGGCTTTCGCGTCATGAAAATGAAAAATCATGACCCGCGCAGCGGGTCAACCGTCATTATTGCTGCCGGTGTCAGGGCTTGGCCAATCCCAACTCGATCTCCAGGGCGCCGCACAGCATCTGACCCAAGGTGATGTGCATCTCCTGGATGCGTGCGGTGGTGTCGGACGGCACCACCAGGAGGTGATCGGCAAGACCCGACCATGTCGCCGCCGCCTTTGCCGCCGAACGCCGCGGTCGACGAGCTTCATCGCCTTGGCCTGGCGCAGCGCCGCGATGATGTTCGGGCTCTTGCCCGAGGTCGAAATCGCGATGGCGACGTCTCCGGGCCGCCCCAGTGCCTCGATCTGGCGCGCGAAGATATTGTCGAAGCCGAGATCGTTGCCGGCGGCGGTAAGCGCGGACGTGTCGGTGGTCAAGGCGAGCGCGGCAATGGCGGCGCGGTCCGCTTTGTAGCGGATGGTCAGTTCGGTCGCGAGATGTTGCGCATCGCCGGCGCTGCCGCCATTGCCGAAGAACATCAGCTTGCCGCCGCCGCGGATCGATGCAACGCAAGCGCCGACCAGGCCGGCAAAAGCGGCGGACAACGCCGCTTCGGTGCGCCGCGCGGCGTCGTGATGTTCGGCAAATTCGGCTTTGAAAAACGCTGCGAGGTCCATGGCTTTTGCTTTCAAGCCGCCTCGCCGCGGAATTCCGGAACCGCGTCGCGCAGCACGTTGTAGATGACCGCGCGCTCGTTGCGCGTAAGGCCCTGCTCCAGCGTCGCCACCCAGCCGCGGATCGCCTCCAGCGACGGCTGCACCGGCTTGGTGGCGACAATGCCGGGAATTCCGATCTCGCTCGTCTCTTCTTCGCGCGCGAACAAAATCTCGTGCAGCCGTTCGCCCGGACGAATGCCGGTGAAGGTGATCGCAATGTCGCGGCCCGGCTCCAAACCGCTCAGCCGGATGATGCGCTCGGCGAGATCGACGATCTTCACCGGCTGGCCCATGTTGAGCAAATAGACCGACACCTCGCCGCTGTACGGCCCGAGCGCGTGCGTCGCCGCGGTGATCACCAGGTCGCAGGCTTCGCGGATCGTCATGAAATAACGGACCATGTCCGGATGCGTGACGGTCACCGGCCCGCCGGCCTCGATCTGCGCCTTGAATTTCGGCACCACCGAGCCGTTGGAGGCCAGCACATTGCCAAACCGCACCGAGATCATGCGGGTCGCCGTTTTGCCGGCGGCATGATGGCGCCAACTCGTTGTCGAGCGCCTCACAGTACATTTCGGCGAACCGCTTGGTGGCGCCAAGCACGGAAACCGGTTCGATCGCCTTGTCGGTGGAGATCATCACCATGGCGGCGGCGCCGGCCGCGGCCGCCGCATCCGCGACATTGATCGAGCCGAAGACGTTGGTCTTGATACCCTCGTCCCAATCCGTTTCGAGCAGCGGCACGTGCTTGAGCGCCGCGGCGTGAAAGACCATGTCGGGCTTGAACTGCGCGACCAGGCTCATGATGCGCGCGCGGTCGCGGATGTCGGCGATGCGGCCGGATATTTCCGTCTTCGATTGCATGCCCTTCAGCATTTCCTGCACGGCGTGCAGCGCGGGTTCTGAATTCTCGATCACCAGCAGGCGGGCGGCGCCGAACGCGATCAGGCGTTCGCAGATCTCCGAACCGATCGAGCCGCCGCCGCCGGTGACGATGATCGCCTTGCCGCTGACGAAGGTCTCGAGCCGGCGGTAGTCGATCTTCACACTCGGCCGCAGCAACAGGTCTTCGACCGCGATGGGGGCAAGCTGCATCGCCTGCCCGCCGGCGTCGAGCGAGGGCAATTGACTCATGGTCAGCCCGAGCTTGCGCGCCCGGATGAGCAGGGCTTCCGGCCGCGCTTCCGGCGACAGCGCCGATGGCGTGAGGATGACGCGCGTCACGCGCGTGCCGCGGCCGGACAGATCGGCGACAACGCGTTCGAGATCGTCGATATCGCCCAGCACCGGTACACCCCGGATCGACTGGCCGCGATCGGCCAATGACGGCGACAGCACTCCGACCGGCCAGATCTTATTGACCGCGCCGCTTTCGATGGAGCGCAACAGAACCTCGGCGTCGGCGGCGCGCCCGAGCACCAGCGTCGAGGTCGCGTCGGCGATCTTGGCGCGCTGCAGCGCGCGCGCGTATCGCAAATAGCGATAGACCACGCGCGAGGCGCCGAGGAAAAACATCTGCAGCAGCCAGTAGAGCAGGATCGTGATCTTGCCGAAAAAGAACTGCCCATAGACGTTCGGCGCAACCAACACGTAATCGAGCACGAGCAGCGACACCGCGAGCACCGTGACGGCGCGGAAGATGTCGTAAAGATCGGGGATCGAGGTGAAGCGCCACTTATTGCGGTGCAGCCCGAAGACTAAATAAACCGCCGCGGCATAGAGCAAAAAAAGCGGAAGAAATTTGAGGCCGATCAGCCGGTCGGTGAATAGCTCACCCTCAAAGCGCATATAGAACGTCAGCACGATCGCCGCGGCGGTGGCGACGACGTCGTGCAGCACGATCAGGATCTGGCGCGGCGTCAATTTCGGCAGCCGTATCATGTCGCGGCTTTCCAGCTGGATGCCAACCCAATCCGGGCGTGGCGTACGGCAGAACGGGTGGCTTTGCTCGACGGGTCGCGCAAGGATCGCCTTTCTTTCAAAAGTCAGCGGACTATACCCCGAAATCGGCCGCAGACCGACCTTTTGACGGGCAATATTTAGCCTGAATTTCAGGTACTTAGGTAGCAAATCCGCGCGCCAAGGGAACAAGAATTTTCGTCCGGACGGTAAAGATGCGTGGCATGAACGTCTGTGTTATCCCGCGCTCGAAAAGAACAAGTTCTCGTTCCGCAGCTCCCCCTCAATGCCGGGCTTATCGATGCAATATTCCCGCGGCCCAGGGTCGCAGGTTCGCTTTCTCGGCACGCTGCTGCTGCTGTGGCTCGCCGGCGTCGCCTTGCGGCTCACCATCCTTGCGGTGCCGCCGGTCATCCCGCTGATCCACGTGAGCCTCAAGCTCAACGCCACCCAGATCGGCATTCTCACCGGCCTGCCCTCGATGCTGTTCGCGTTCGCCGCCGTGCCCGGCGCGCTGCTGATCGCGCGACTCGGCGTGCGCACGGCGCTGGTGGTCGGGCTTAGCGTCACCGCGATCGGCGGCGCGCTGCGCGGGGCGATCCCCGATGTGGCGTGGCTTTACGCCATGACCATCGCCATGGGAGCCGGTGTCGCGATCATGCAGGTGACGATGCCGCCGGCGGTGCGCGCCTGGTTTCCGCAGCGCATTGGCTTTGCCACCGCCGTTTACACCAATGGCCTGCTGTTCGGTGAAATCCTCCCTGTCGCGCTGATGCTGCCGCTGGTTCTGCCGCTCACCGGCGGAAGCTGGCAATGGGGCTTCGTGGTCTGGAGCGCGCCGGTCGCCCTCATCGCCGTTTTGGTGTTGGCGCTGGCACCGACTGCGGCCAACGGACTGTTATCCGCCAGCAGCCGCCGCTGGTGGCCCGACTGGAACAGCCATTTGATCTGGCGGCTCGGCATCATGCTCGGCACCATCAACGCTACTTATTTCGCCACCAACGCCTTTCTGCCCGATTACCTTCGTAGCAATGGGCAGAGCGAGTGGATCAGCGCGGCGCTGTCCGGACTGAATGCCGGTCAGATGCCGGCGTCGCTCCTGTTGCTTGCCATCGCCGGCCGGCTCGAGCGCAAGGCGTGGCCTTACGTCGCTTGCGGGCTGCTTTGCGTGATCGCGACCGGCGGCATCGTGTTCGGTTCCGGCGCCTGGATCGTGGCGGCGGCAACGGTGCAAGGCTTTGCCGCCTCCGCAATCCTCATTCTGATCCTGGCGCTGCCGCCTTTGCTGAGCGCGCCGGACGACGTGCATCGCGTCACCGCCGCCATGTTCACCATCAGCTATAGCTGTGCGGTGATCGTGCCGGTGCTCAGCGGCCTGGTCTGGGATATCAGCGGCATCGCCAGCCTGGCATTTGCGCCGATCGCGATCTGCGGCATCATCCTGATCGCCCTGGCGCCAGCGATCAATCACGTCAGGTCCGCAGGGAGTTAATCGATGCGCCCGATACCGGTGGGAGCGAAGGGGACCTTCACGTTGCGGGTGACGCCGGCGCATCTCGCCAATCAATTCAAGGACGTCAGCCTGCCGCAGGTGTTCGCGACGCCGATGATGGTGACCGCCATGGAGAACGCCGCGCTCAACGCGGTGCGCGACTATCTCGACCCGGGCGAGAGCGTGGTCGGCACACAGGTCAACGTCCGCCATCTGGCGGCGACGCCGGTCGGCCATCAGGTGACGGCTACGGCCGAGGTGACCAAAGTCGACGGCCGGCGCCTCGAATTCAAGGTGAGCGCGCGCGACGAGACCGAGGAAATCGGCAACGGCACGCACGAGCGCATGGTGGTCGATATGGGCCGGCTCGATGCGCGGCTGAAGGCCAAAAAGCGGCCTTAAATCACAGGCCTGCACAAAGCCCTTGAAACGGCGATTTTAGCCGCAGTATGCATCAGTAGACAGATCGAATATATCTATACTGATGCATAAAACATGATAACCGGTCCCCAAATGCGGGCCGCCCGTGCCTTGCTTGGCCTCGATCAGCGCCAATTGGCGCAAGCCTCGGGCCTGTCATTGCCGACCATCCAGCGCATGGAAGCCTGCGACGGCGTGGTGCGCGGCAATGTCGACTCGCTGATGAAGCTGGTCGAGGCGCTCGCCGCCAGCGGCATCGAATTGATCGGCGAAGGCGCCTCGAGCGGCGGCGGCGGCCGCGGGGTGCGGCTCAAATGATGGTCGTCTACGCACTCTATGGGGTGGCGGCGCTGGTGGTCTTGGCCCCGGTCGCGATCGCGCTCGCCGCCTCGCCGCGCGGCACCGGCGTGGTTTATGGCGCCAGCCTGATGATCACTTTGACGCTGGGCATCATCGCGCTGCTCTGCCTGTTCGGCCATTCGGAGCCGTCCTCCACCGTGACGCTGCCGCTCGGCCTGCCCTGGCTGGGCGCGCATTTCCGCATCGACCCGCTCTCGGCATTCTTCCTGGTGGTGGTCAATCTCGGCGGCGCGTCGGCGAGCCTGTTCGCGCTCGGCTATGGCCGCCACGAGCACTCCCCGCAACGCGTGCTGCCGTTCTATCCCGCCTATCTCGCCGCCATGAACCTCGTGGTCATGGCGGACGACGCCTTCAGCTTCCTGGTGTCGTGGGAATTCATGTCGCTCACCTCCTGGGCGCTGGTGATCGCGCATCACCGCATCGCCGATAACGTGCGCGCCGGTTACATCTATCTGTTGATGGCGAGCTTCGGCACGTTGGCGCTGCTGCTCGCCTTCGGCCTGCTCGCCGGCGCCGACGGCAATTATGCCTTCGACGCCATTCGCCTGTCGCATCCTTCCGCGGCGTTGGCCGCGCTGGTGCTCGTGCTCACGATTATCGGCGCCGGCTCCAAGGCCGGCGTGGTGCCGCTGCACGCCTGGCTGCCGCTGGCGCATCCCGCCGCGCCCAGCCACGTCTCCGCGCTGATGAGCGGCGTGATGACCAAGGTCGCGGTCTACGGCCTGGTGCGCATCGTGTTCGACCTGCTGGGCCCGCCGGACTGGTGGTGGAGCATGGCCGTGCTTGCCATCGGCGGCATCACCGCGGTGATGGGCGTGCTCTACGCGCTGATGCAACACGATCTCAAACGCCTGCTCGCCTATCACACGGTGGAGAATATCGGGATCATCTATATCGGGCTCGGCCTGGCGCTGGCGTTCAAGGCCGCCGGCATGCCGCTTGCCGCCGCGCTCGCGCTGACCGCCGGGCTGTTCCACGTGTTCAACCATTCCGTCTTCAAGAGCCTGCTGTTCTTCGGCGCCGGCGCGGTGCTCAATGCAACCGGCGAACGCGACATGGAGCATCTCGGCGGCCTGATCCACCGCATGCCGCAAACCGCTTTCGTGTTCCTGGTCGGCTGCGTCGCGATCTCGGCGCTGCCGCCGCTCAACGGTTTCGTGTCCGAATGGCTGACCTTCCAAGCCATCCTGCTCAGCCCGCAATTGCCGGCCTGGGGCCTGAAATTCCTGGTGCCCGCGGTCGGCGCGCTGCTGGCGCTGTCGGCGGCGCTGGCCGCCGCCTGTTTCGTCAAGGCCTTCGGCGTGAGCTTTCCTCGGCCGCCCGCGTACGTCCGCCGCCGCGAAGGCGCAGGAGACCGACAGCAATTCGCTCGCCGCCATGTACTTCCTGGCCGCGCTTTGCCTGGTGGCCGGAATTCTCCCCGGCTTCTTCATCGACGCGCTGGCGCCGGTGACCAATAACCTGGTCGGCGTCAGCATGCCGCATCAGGCCGGCGTGCAATGGCTGTCGATCGTGCCGATCGCGGAAAGCCGCAGCTCCTATAACGGCCTGCTGGTGTTCATCTTTGTCGTGCTGTCCGGCTCGATTGCGGCCTTTGCCATTCACCGGCTGGCCTCCGACCGGCTGCGGCGGGCACCGGCCTGGGATTGCGGCTATCCGGACCCGAGCACGGCAACACAATACACCGCATCGAGCTTTGCCCAGCCGATCCGCCGCGTTTACGGCGCGACCGTGTTCCGCGCGCGCGAGATCGGCGAGATGCCGCCGCCCGGCTCGATGGCGCCGGCGCGGCTCACGGTCGATCTGCACGATCTGATCTGGGAGGCCGCTTACGCGCCGATCGCGGGCTTCATCGGCTACGCCGCCGACCGGCTCAATGTCCTGCAATTCCTCACCATCCGCCGCTATCTCACGCTGGTGTTCACCGCCTTGGTGCTCCTCCTGCTGGTGCTCGCGATATGGCCTTGATCCGCGATTTCGCCTTGCAGGGCGCCGAAATGCTGTTGGTGCTGCTGCTCTCGCCGCTGCTCACCGGCTTTGTGCGCAAGGTGAAGGCGCGCCTGTTGCGCCGGCAAGGGCCCGCCGCTGCTGCAGCCCTATCGCGACCTGATCCGGCTGCTGCGCAAGGACGTGGTGCTGGCGGAGAGCGCGTCCTGGCTGTTCCGCGTCATTCCCTACATCATCTTCGCCGGCACCTGGGTGGCGGCTTCGCTGGTGCCGACCTTCCGCAGCGGCTTGCTGTTTTCCTGGTCGGCGGATCTGATCGCCATCATCGCGCTCCTCGGCAGCGCGCGCTTCTTCCTGGCGCTGGCCGGGCTCGATGTCGGCACCAGCTTCGGCGGCATCGGCTCGAGCCGCGAGGTGATGATCGCCTCGCTCGCCGAACCGGCGATGCTGATGATCGTGTTCACGCTGGCGCTGGTCGCCGGCTCCACGCAACTCTCGACCATGGCCGCCTACATGGGCTCGGGCGTCAGTCGGCTTGCGGGTCTCGCTCGGTCTCGCGCTGCTGGCGCTGATCATGGTGGCGATCGCGGAAAACGCGCGCATTCCGATCGACAATCCGGCCACCCATCTCGAACTCACCATGGTGCACGAGGCGATGGTGCTGGAATATTCCGGCCGCCATCTCGCGCTGATCGACCTGTCGTCCGAACTCAAGTTGCTGCTTTATGTCTCGGTGATCGGCTGCCTGTTCGCGCCCTGGGGCATCGCCGGCCCTGACGCGGACCCGCGCGCTCTTGCGATCGGGCTTGCGGCCTATGTGGTGAAACTCGCGATCGGCGGCTTCCTGCTCGCCGTGTTCGAGACGGCCATCGCCAAAATGCGCGTGTTCCGGGTGCCGGCCTTCCTCGGCGCGGCGCTGATGCTCGGGCTGCTCGGCACGCTGCTGCTGTTCGTATCGCGGAGCCTATAGACGATGCACAGCATCACCTTCGACGTCGCGCATATGCTGGCCGGCTCGCTGGTGCTGGTGAGCTTCATGCAGCTCTATCAGGACCGGCTCTACGCGCTGCTCAATACATTCGCGTTGCATGCCTTCATCCTGGCGGCGTCGGTCGCCTGGCAGGCCTTCATCCAGGATGCGCCGCATCTTTATCTGACGGCGGTGATCGCGCTGGTGTTCAAGGCGATCGTCATCCCGGTGGCGCTGCACCGGATCATCGTGAAGCTCGGCATCCACCGCGAGATCGAAACCGTGGTCGGCGTCGGCCCCGCCATGCTGCTCGGCATGGGGCTGGTGGCGCTGTCCATGGTGGTGATGCTGCGGGTGACGGCGGAAGCCGATCCGCTGGCGCGCGAGGATCTGGCGTTTGCGCTGTCGGTGGTGCTGCTCGGCCTGCTGATGATGGTGACGCGGCGCAACGCGGTCAGCCAGGTGATCGGCTTCATGTCGCTGGAGAACGGCCTGGTGCTGGCGGCGACCGGCGCCAAGGGCATGCCGCTGGTGGTCGAGATCAGCGTCGCCTTCTCGGTGCTGATCGCCTTCATCGTCATCGGCATCTTCCTGTTCCGCATCCGCGAACGCTTCGACACCGTCGACGTGCAGGCGCTCGACCGTTTCCGCGGAGAGCGGCGATGAATTCGACGCGCTCACCGGCGTTCTGCTGATTCCGGCGGTGGCGGCGTGCCCTGCTCGCCGTGCTGCCCGGCTACCGGCTGACCGCGCGGCTCAACGTGCTGGCGGCGTTCCTGACGCTTCGCCACCGCGGTGTCGCTGTTCGTGGTGCGAGCCGACGTCCGGGCCTTATCTGCTGGTCGACGACCTCAACAAGGTCTTCATCGTGCTGACCACCTTCGTCGGCTTCACCACCAGCGTGTTCAGCGCGAGCTATATCGGGCACGAGATCGAGATCGGCCGGCTGACGCCGACTTACGTGCGCTTCTACCACGCCATGTACCAGGTGCTGATGTTCGCCATGAACCTCGCGCTGGTGGCCAACAATATCGGCCTGATGTGGGTGGCGATCGAGATGGCGACGCTGACCACCGTGCTGATGGTCGGCATCTACCGCACGCACGAGGCGCTGGAAGCGGCCTGGAAATATTTCATTCTCGGCAGCGTCGGCATCGCGCTCGCGCTGTTCGGCACCATCCTGGTCTACATGGCGGCGCGCCCGGTGATCGGCGAAGGCCTCAACGCCATGGTGTGGACCGTGCTGGTGCACCAAGGCGGCGAAATTCGATCCGGCGCTGCTCAACGTCGCCTTCGTGTTCCTGCTGCTCGGCTACGGCACCAAAGTCGGCCTGGCGCCGCTGCACGCCTGGCTGCCCGACGCGCATGCGGAAGGCCCGACGCCGATCTCGGCGGTGCTGTCCGGCCTGCTGCTCAACGTCGCGCTCTATGCGCTGCTGCGCTTCAAGATGCTGCTGGCGCTCAACCCGGCGGCGATCGCGCCCGGCCCGCTGATGGTGACCATGGGGCTGATCTCCTGCGTGTTCGCCGCCTTCATGCTGTACCGGCGGCGCGACATCAAACGCATGTTCGCCTATTCCTCGATCGAGCACATGGGCATCATCGTGTTCGCCTTCGGCATGGGCGGCCCGCTCGCCAATTTCGCCGCGCTGCTGCACATGACCATGCATTCGCTGACCAAGTCGGCGATCTTCTTCGCGGTCGGCCACATCGCCCAGGTCAAGGGCACGCAGAAAATCGCCGACATGGGCGGGCTGACGGTGAGCAATCCGGTGCTCGGCTGGGGCCTGGTGCTCGGCGTGGTCGCCATCGCCGGACTGCCGCCGCTCGGCATCTTCATGAGCGAGTTCCTGGTGGTAGTCTCGACTTTCGCGCGCGAGCCGTGGCTGGCGACCATTCTGGTGTTCGGCAATTCTGGTCGCGCTCGGCGGCCTGTTCCTGCGGCTCAACACGATCGCCTTCGGCGAGCCGCGCGGACCGACCGCGCCGGCGCAGGCGTCCTACGTGCCGATGTTCGCCCATCTCGCCATCGTGTTCATGGCGGGCATCTATATGCCGCCGGCGCTGGTCACCGGCTTCCAGAACGTCGCCCGGCTGTTGGGATAGCGGAATGAAGCGCAAGAACGCGACCGAGCAAGGTTGGAGCGAGGCCATCGCGCGATTGGCGGCGGGGCAGTGCACGCTGCTCGGACTGTGGGGCGATCCGCCGAACGTGCATATGGCGACGCTCGACGAAGCGGCTGGCGACATTGCCCTGCTCACTTATGCCTGCAAGGACGGGAGTTATCCCAGCGTCGGGGCCAGACATCCGCCGGCGCTGCGGCTCGAGCGCGCGATCCGCGATCTGTTCGGGCTGGAAGCGGCGGGCTCGCCCGATACGCGGCCCTGGCTCGATCTCGGATTCTGGGATGTGCGCCATCCGCTCGGCAAACAAGAGTCGGCGCATAAGCCCGCGCCCTACGCATTCCTGCCGGCCGAAGGCGAGGGCCTGCACCAGATTCCGGTCGGGCCCGTGCATGCCGGCATCATCGAGCCCGGCCATTTCCGCTTCACCGCCAACGGCGAGCATGTCGTGCGGCTGGAGCAGCGGCTCGGCTATGTGCACAAGGGCATCGAATCATTGATGGCCGGCGCGTCGCTCGACGACGCGGCCAAACTCGCCGGCCGCACCTCGGGTGACAGCACGGTCGCCTATGCCTTTGCGTTTGCGCGGGCGGCCGAGGCCGCGCTGCAAGTGCAGGCGCCGCCGCGCGCCATTTACCTGCGCGCGCTGATGGCGGAGCTGGAACGGCTGGCCAATCATTTCGGCGACATCGGCGCGATCTGCAACGATGCGTCGTTCGTGATGATGCATGCGCAATGCGGCATCCTGCGCGAGCGCGTCTTGCGCGCCGCGGAAGCCTGCTTCGGCCACCGGCTGATGATGGATGCGATCGTGCCCGGCGGCGTCGCGCGCGACATCGCCGCCGACGGTATCGCGCAGGTGAACACTTTGCTGAGCGAAATCCGCCGCGTGTTTCCGCGCCTGGTCGAGCTCTACGACAACACCGCCTCGTTGCAGGATCGCACCGTCACCACCGGCATCGTGAAGCCGGACTACGCGCGCCAGTTCGGCGCCGGCGGTTACGTCGGGCGCGCCTCCGGCCGCGGCTTCGATGCGCGCCGCAACGCTCGGCTACGCACCCTATGACGAGCTCGCCTTCGAGGTGCCGGTGCTCACAGCCGGCGACGTCAATGCACGGGTGTGGATCCGCATTCGTGAAGCCGAACAGAGCCTGGCGCTGATCGACCAGATTCTCGCCGCGCTTCCGGCCGGAAAAATTCAGGCCGCGGTCAAAGCCAATGGCAAAATTTGCGAAGGGCTCGCGCTCGCCGAGGCTTTCCGCGGCGATGTGCTGGTCTGGCTGCGGCTCGACGGCAAGGGACGCGTCGAGCGCTGCCACCTGCGCGACGCGTCCTGGTTCCAGTGGCCGCTGCTGGAAACCGCGATCGAAGGCAACATCGTCGCCGACTTCCCGCTCTGCAATAAATCGTTCAACTGCTCGTATTCGGGGCACGATCTTTAATGCGCAGGACGCTGTTCGAAAGCTTCACGCAACCGCCGCTCACCGAACCGGCGCCCAAGCCCGACGAGGCCGGCCTCGCCGAGCTGGCGGAAAGCGTCAAGCGCGCCGCCCGCGCCAAGCTCGGGCGCTCGCTTTCGATCCGGCAGGTCGATGCCGGCTCCTGCAACGGCTGCGAATTGGAAATCCATGCACTCAACAACGCGTTCTACGATCTCGAACGCTTCGGCTTGCATTTCGTCGCCTCGCCGCGCCACGCCGACGTGCTGATGGTGACCGGCCCGGTCACCAAGAACATGCGCGAGGCGCTGCTGCGCACCTACAGCGCCACGCCCGATCCGAAATGGGTGGTCGCGGTCGGTGGCTGCGCCGCCGATGGCGGCCCCTTCGCCGGCAGCTATGCGGTCGCCGGCGGCGTCAAGGACGTGGTGCCGGTCGATCTCACGATTCCCGGCTGCCCGCCAAATCCGAAGGCTTTGCTGGCCGGGCTGCTGGCGCTGTTGCAGACGGCGTCGTAGCCGCGGCGGCGGCCGACCCGGTTAGACCGCCACCTTGGTGAGGAAGCCCTCGACTTCGCTGCGCAGATTGGCGGCCGCTTTTTCCACCGATTCCGCTGCGGCCAGCACGGTCTGCGCCGAGTCTTGCGTCTCGGTGGTGGCGTCGGCCACTTCGGTTAAGACCGAGACGATCAGCTTGGCGCCGTCGGCGGCGCTGGTCACGTTTTGCGAGATCTCGCCGGTCGCGGCGTTCTGCTGCTGCACCGATGCGGCGACGGCGCAGGTATAGTTGTCGATCTCCTGCATGCGGTGGGCGATCCGCCCGATCGCTTCCACGGCTTTGTCGGTCGAGTTCTGGACTTCCAGGATCTGGCTGGAAATATCCTCGGTCGCCTTCGCGGTCTGCACGGCGAGCGATTTCACCTCGGAAGCGACCACCGCGAAGCCGCGGCCGGCTTCGCCGGCGCGCGCCGCCTCGATGGTGGCGTTGAGCGCCAGCAGATTGGTTTGTCCGGCAATATTGCGGATCAGCTTGGTGACGTCGCCGATCTTGCGCGCACCCTGCGCCAAGGCGCCGATATCCTGATTGGTGACCTGCGCTTCGTCGACCGCGACCCGCACCACTTCGGTGGTCTGGTTGAGCCGGCGCCCGATCTCCGCGATCGAGCTCGACAATTCGTCGGCGGCGACCGCCGCGGTTTCGACATTGGCTGAGGCTTCGTTCGACGTTCGCACCGCGCTTTCGGCACGCTTGCGATGTGTGACCGGACGCGTTGAACAGGCTTGCCGCCGTCGTTCGCATTTCGCCCGCGCTGTCGGCTACCGTGCGCAGCAGATTTTCCACACGTTCGCGGAACGCCGAGATCGCGTTTTCGATCACCGCGCGGCGCTCTTCCTGATGCTGCATGGTCGTGCGTTGCTGCTCGGCCTGCCGCCGCTCGGTGATATCCTCGTGCGTGCCGATCCAGCCGCCGCCCTTCATCGGGTGATTCGTGACCAGCAAGAGGTGGCCGCCTTTGGACTTGACCTCGTGCACGATGGTGCGGCCGAGCCCGACCGCGGTCAGAAATTCTTTCCGATATTCCTGCGGATCGCGCGAGAACGTGCCCTTGGCGACCCGTCTCGCCAGCACTTCGGACAGTGTGGACCCCGGTTTTACGTCGTCCGGCGTCAACTCATACATCTTGTAATATTGGGAGTTGCAGACGATCAGCCGCTCCGCGGCGTCGAACATGCACAACCCTTGCGCCATGCTGTCGATGGCGGTGCGTATTTGCGCGACTTCCCGGCTTTGATGCCGCGTGAGCAGGGCGCCGGTCACACTCATCGCAATCTGGGCAATGACCGCGGCGAGGACGGCGGTGAGTGCCGATGCCGAAGCGGTGGAGATAACTGCGGCGGTCCAGCCGGGAGCAAAGGCCGTCAGCCCGCCGAAAACGAGCGCGAAAGACGCAATTCCGACCAGCATGATCAATGACGAGGCGCGCTTGAAGCTGAGGGAGAAGAACATCTTGAGCATAAATCCTTTGCGCTTTTCGGCTGGAGCGGAGTATTCCCTGCCCGGCTTTTTTTGCGGTTAATTGGTGGTAAAGAGATCGTTAACAAAGCGGCCGAACCAGGCTTGGGATCGCTTGCGCGGGGAGAGAAATTTGTGAAGCTTGTGCTGTTCCAAGCCCCGTCAGGTGGCGAAATATCGCCGGGCGTGCTCACCGAACGCGGTATTGTCGACATCTCGGCCGCGGTAAAAAAAGGCTACACCCCGCAGCTGACCATGCAGGGCATCATCGACGCGTTCGACGCCTTGCGTCCGGCACTGGAAAAGATCGCCCGCGAAGACGCCGCGCTGCCGCTCGATCGCGTGCGCCTGAGGCCGCCATTGCCGCGGCCGGGCAAAGATTCTCGCCTGCATCGCCAATTACTGGGAACACGCCCAGCGCGAGCCGCGCCCGCTCAACATGTTCATGAAAAATCCCGATGCGGTGGTCGGACCTGGCGATACCATCGTGCTGCCCGAATTCACCGTGCCGTGGATATTCATGCACGAAGCCGAGCTTGCTCTGGTGATCAAGGGCCCGGCCAAGATGGTGAAGGCCAAGAACTGGAAGAGCGCGGTGTTCGGCTATACCGCGATGATCGACGTGTCGGCGCGCGAGCAGGGCCGCAAAACCTGGCCGGCAAGCCCTTTGACGAGCTGGCTTGGAAAATCGTTCGATACTTTTGCGCCCATTGGACCTTGCATTGCGACGGCGGACGAAATCGACGAACCGAACGATCTGATCGTAAGATTCTGGAACAACGGGCAGCTCCGCCACAATTACAATACCGACGACATGGAACATCGGGTTCCGGAGTTGATCGAGTTCGCCACCACGGTGATGACGATGAACTCCGGCGATCTGATCGCTTGCGGCACCAATCATGAAGGTTTGGGCGCGCTGCAGGACGGCGAAACGGTCGAGATCGAGATCCAGAACATCGGCAAGATGTCGCTTGAAAGTCTCCGATCCGCTGAAGAGAAAATGGGAACGTGGAATCTATATGGGCGTGGATTCGACGAATCCCGACGCCGTGAAACGTCACCGGCCGCAGGGCGGTGCGCTCCCGCCATGAACGGATGAGCTCCCATGCAATCGGCAAAAAGCGAAATCCGCGACAACATGCAGATCGATTGGGACGTTGCCATCCGCATGGACGACGGCGTCGTGCTGCGCGCCGACGTCTATCGGCCGCTCGGCGAAGAAAAATTTCCGGTTGTTCTGAGCTACGGCCCCTACGCCAAGGGACTGTCGTTCCAGCAGGGCTACAAGAGCCAGTGGTCGCGCGTGACCAAATCAGCGCCCAACGTGCTGCAAGGTTCCAGCAATAAGTATCAGAACTGGGAGCTGGTCGACCCGGAGAAATGGGTGCCGGATGGCTATGCTATCGTGCGCGTCGACTCGCGCGGCGCCGGGCGCTCGCCCGGTTATCTCGACGTGTGGTCGGCGCGCGAGGCGCAGGATCTTTACCAATGCGTCGAGTGGGCCGGCACGCAAGGCTGGAGCAACGGCAAGGTCGGCATCAACGGCATCTCGTATTACGCGATGAACCAGTGGAACGTCGGCGCGCTGAAGCCGCCGCACCTCGCCGCGCTGTGCATCTGGGAAGGCTCGTCCGACTATTACCGCGAGCTTTGCCGGCACGGCGGAATCTTGTGCGATTTTCTGAGCAGCTGGCATCCGCGCCAGGTGGCGAGCGTGCAGCATGGCGTCGGCACCCGCGGCGCCAACAGCGTCGTGACTGGCGAGCCGGTCGCCGGGCCGCAGACGCTCTCCAAGGAAGAACTGGCCAGGAATTGCGCCGACACGCCGGGCGAGGCGAAACGACGACGGTTGCGCGACGATTATTACGCCGCACGCACCGCCGAATTCGAAGCGATCGAGGCGCCCTTGCTGTCGGCCGGCAATTGGGGCGGCATGGGCCTGCACACGCGCGGCAATTTCGAAGGCTGGCTCGCCGCCGGCTCCAAGCAGAAATGGCTGGAGGTGCACGGCGACACCCACTTCACGCATTTCTACAGCAATTACGGCGAAGCCTTGCAGAAGCGCTTCTTCGGCCATTTTCTCAAGGGCGAGGACACCGGCTGGAGCAGGCAGCCGCGCGTCTCGCTCAACATCCGTCACCCGGGCGAAAAATTCGTCCTGCGCGGCGAGAACGAATGGCCGCTTAAGCGCACGCAATGGACGAAATATTTCCTGCAGCCGGACGGCGGGCTTGCTCCCGATACGCCCTCGGCGGCCGCAGCCCTGAGCTACCAGACCACCGGCGACGGCCTCATCTTCCGCACGCCGCCGCTGACCAGAAGTCTCGAAATCACCGGCCCGGTCGCAGCCAAGCTCTGGCTGTCGTCGGACACCACCGATGCCGACCTCTTCCTGGTGCTGCGCCTCATCGACCCGGCCGGCAAGGAGGTCACCTTCGTCGGCTCCAACGACCCGCGCACGCCGGTCGGGCTGGGCTGGCTGCGCGCCTCGCAGCGCAAGCTCGACCTCGGCCCGCTCGCGGCCCTACCGGCCCTGGCACACGCACGACGAGGCATGGCCGCTCAAGCCCGGCGAGCCGGTCGAGCTCGACGTCGAGATCTGGCCGACTTGCATCGTGGCGCCGCCCGGCTACCGGCTCGCGCTCACGGTGCGCGGCAAGGATTACGAAGTGGACGGCCGCGACGCCGCGCTGCCCAACGCTCCCTATCCGATGAAGGGCGTCGGCCCGTTCCTGCATATCGACCCGGACGACCGGCCAGCGGCGATTTTCGCCACGCGCAACACATTGCATTTCGCGCCCGGTAAAGAGCCCCACCTCTTGTTGCCGATCATTCCCGAGGGGTAGGCTTTTGGCGAAGACAACAACAAGGAGACAACAATGAAACCGATCCTTGTCGCCGCGCTCGCAGCGGGCGCTTTGGCTTTGGCCGCGCCGGCCCATGCAGAGACCTATCCGAGCCGCACCGTCACCATCATCGTTCCCTACCCGGCCGGCGGGCCGACCGACGAGACAGCGCGCGTGGTCGCGCATTCGCTGTCGGAAAAGTTCAAGCAAAACGTAATCGTCGAGAACGTCACCGGTGGCGGGACCATCGTCGCCACCAACAAGGTCGCCAAGGCGACGCCCGACGGCTACACGCTGCTGCTGCACAATCTGCAGATCTCGGCCAACGTCACGCTCTACAAGAACCTTCCTTTCGATACCGAAAAAGACCTCATCCCGGTGATGCTGATCAACGAAAATCCGTTGTTCCTGGTCGGCAGCAAGGCGCTTGCGCCAAACAACTTAACCGAACTGCTCGCGCTAATGAAAAAGCAGACCCTGAAGGCGGCAATTCCGGGATACGGCGCCACCGGTCACCTGACGACCACGCTGCTCGCCCAAGTCGCCAAAGTATCCATCAACCAGATTCCGTATCGTGGCGCGGCGCCGGCATTGACCGACCTCTTGGGCGGCCATGTCGATCTCTTCATTGCCACGCCGCAGCAGATCGAGCCGCAGGTCAAGGCCGGAAAGGTGAAGGCCTACGGGATCACCGCCAAGGAAAAATATCCCGAGATGCCGACCGCCGAGAGCATGGTGACGGCCCTCGGGCCGAAGTTCGACATTGTTTACTGGCAGGCCCTGTTCGCGCCGGCCGGCACGCCGCAATCGGTCATCGACACGCTTAATGCAGCACTGCAAGCGACGGTGTCCGATCCGGCGATCGTCAAGCGCTGGCACGACGAAGGCATGTCGACTTTCCCCAAGGACCGGCGTTCGGTTGCGGCTGCCCGCGCGATGATGAAGAGCGAAATCGCCCGCTGGGGCGAGACGATCCGCGACAATAACATCCACGTCAGCCAGTAGCCTCTTGTTGCCGATCATTCGGTAAGGGTAAGCTTCCTCCCAAAAGCGTAAAACCAGGGAGGATCGTTAAAATGAGGCGCATTGCTGCCGTCGTCTTGAGCGCGCTTGGCGTTTTGGCGTTTGCCGGCCCCGCCGCCGCGGCTTATCCGGAGCGCATCGTCACCATCATCGTGCCCTACCCGGCGGGCGGGCCGACCGACCAGCTCGCACGCGTGGTCGCCGACAAGCTGTCGAAGAAGTTCGGGCAGAATTTCATCGTCGAGAACGTGACCGGCGGCAGCACCATCATCGCCTCCAACAAGGTCGCCAAGGCGGAGCCAGACGGCTACACGCTGTTGCTGCACAACCTGCAGATTTCCGCCAACCCGACGCTGTTCAAGAGCTTGCCGTTCGACACGGTCAAGGACTTCAAGACCGTGATCATGATCAACCGCAACCCGCTGGTCGTGGTCGGACGCCCGGGCCTGGAGGCGAACTCGCTCGAGGAGTTCATGGCGCTGATGAAAAAGCAACGTCTGAAAGAGGCGTTGCCGGGCTTTGGCACCACCGGACACTTGACGTCGCGGCTTTTCGCCCAGGTCACCAATTTGAAGTTCGACGAGATTCCCTATCGCGGCGGCGTGCCGGCGGTGACCGATCTCCTCGGCAACCACGTCGATTTCATGATCGGCACGCCGCAGCAACTGTTGCCGCTGGTGAACGCCGGCAAGCTCAAGGCCATTGCCGTCACGCAGAAAGGCAAGATGCCGGAATTCCCCCATGCCGACAGCATGGCCGACGTGCTGGGAGCGAAATTCGCGATCTATTATTGGCAAGGCCTATTCGCCCCGTCGAAAACCCCGGACGCGATCGTCAAGACGTTGAACGCTGCGATCAATGACGTCGCCAACGATCCGGGAGTCCTCAAGCAGTGGCACGACACCGGCGTGGAGGCGTTTCCGAAGGACATACGCACGCCGGCAGCGGGCGAAAAGTTCCTCAAGAGCGAAATCGCCCGCTGGGGCAAGGTGATCAAGGACAACAATATTCACGTCAACCAGTGACGCGCTTGAAAAACAGCGTCACCCGGCGATGGCGGATTGTTGATTAAGAAAACAAAGAGGCCGCCAATGCAGGCGGCCTCGCCGATGATTATTGGGCGGGACTAAATCGCCATGCCCGCGTTTTTGCACGGTCACCATCACCAGCGCCGATTGTGGGCACGGTCATGCGGCCGATACGCTCCGTAGCGGTGATAGTCGTGCCGTACGTAGCGGTGAAAGTCGTGCCGTACGTAGGGGCGGTAAAAGTGCCGGTAGTGGAACCGATAGGAAGGCCGCATGAAAGGATGCGTATAGCGATGATGATAGTACGGCTGCACGTAGGGCTGCGCCGGCTCGGTGTAATAGGTCGTCGGACCATATGACCGATAGCTGTAGGACCCGCATCCGCAGTTGCCGCCAAAGCCGCCGGTAAACAATCCGCGCAGTGGGTTGCCGAAACAGTCAACGCCGCTGGAGTAGCCGCCATAGCAGGGCGAGGAAGCGACCGCCGCCCCTACGATACCGCCTGCGACAAACGATCCGGCAACCGCGGGCGCAACCCATGGCTCAGCCGCTGCAGGGGTGGAATGTGTGAATGCAGCCGCGCTAATTGCCACCGCGGCGCCGAGTGCCACCAAGGTCTTCGCCATGTCTTGCTCCTCAAAAAAGCGCAACCAATGAACTCGTAAAATGCAATCTAGCGGACGCAGTGACCGCTGCAACGAGCGTCACTCATTAAGTTAAAGCGTTAATGTTAATTCGTGCGCTGCGCGCGCGAAGCAGCGTTTACCGCGCCGGCTGCAACACTTGTTCAAGCCAGTCCCACATGTAGGCCGAGCAGATACTCTGATTGTCGATCTGGCAGTGGTGATAGCCACCCTCCTCGCGCGTGAACAGCTTGAAGGTCTTCTGCCTTGAGCCGACGGCGTCGAAGCATTTTTGCGCCTCGGCGAGCGGAATCTGCTCGTCGCCCTCGCCGTGCAGCATCAGGAACGGGCAGGTGATCTTCTGCACGACGCCATCGAGCTTGAACGGCTCGAGTCGCTTGAGCGCGTCGTCCTGCGATGAGGCGTTGAGCACCCAAGCGATGTGCTGCCAGGCGACCGAAAGCGACGGCGTATCGGCCTTGGCCAGACGCTCGAAACGGTCGCGCCAGATTTTCTGGTAGTCCCACTGCGCGCCCCAGGCGAGACAGCAGGCGAAGCGCTGCTCGAACGCCGCCGCGCGCGGGGCGTAGTAGCCGCCGAGGCTGATCGCCATGACGCCGATACGCTTGGCATCGACCTCCGGCCGGCGGCTGAGATAGTCGAACGCCGGTGTCGCATAGTGTTCGGTGTCGTGACGCAGGAAGAGATTGCGAAAGCGGATGCTTTCGCCATTGCCCGGGCCGTCCACGATCAGACAGGCGATGCCGCGCGCAACCAGATCGGCGACGCCTTTGAAATACTGAATCTCCTTGGTGATATCGAGGCCGTCGAAAAACACCATGGCCGGCACCTTGCCGGAGCGGTTGGCCGGCTCGGCATGCACATAGATCGCCGGCAGGCTGGTCGCGCCATAGGGCACCTCGACGTGCTCCAGCCGCGGCCGCTTGATGTGTTTTGCGGCGTCACGAAAGCAATCGACGCCGCGCCTATAGGCGTCATTGCCCTCCTTGCTTTTCGGCTGCAGGAAGCGCTCGCCGACATGATAATAGGCGCTGGCGCGCTGGAGATATTGCGCGCCGCTTATCGCGTGGCCGTCGGCGATGCGTTGGCGGCCGCGATCCTCGACGATACGCGCCTCGCGCGCCCATTCGCGGAACCAGGCATCGTCGTCGCCGACGCATTTTTTCAAGCGCAGCCCGACGCGATTGACCTCGCCGATCTCGGCGCCGCCCCAGGGCGCCATGTTGAGCCCGATCAGGAGCCCGTGCGACCAGCGGTAATTGTCGGGGAAATATGTGAAAGACAGTTCTTCGCTGGCCATGCCTAACCTTTGCCGTTGCCGCCTTGATCGGGCCGGAATTTGGTTTCGGGCTTGAGGCCCTTGCGTTTCTGCTTTGCGCTGATCAGGCCGTTCTCGAGATAGCGGCCGGCGCCGCGCGCTTGGCCGCCTCGTCCCACTGCGGCAGCCAATCGCCGAGCGAATAGCCGAACCAGGGCGGCTGCGGGCGCAGCGGCTCGAGGCCGAGCTCGTCCCAGATCTTCTTGGCGCGCTCCATGTATTCCTGCTTGGGCAGCGCCAGCGGCGGCATGTCGCCCTTCATGGTGGCGTCCATCAGCAGCGTCGAATCCTCTTCCTCGTCGTGCTCGCGCTTGGGCCCGTGGCCCTGGCCGCGATGCGGCACCATCTGCACATCCTCGACCGGGTTCATGCGATAGGCCATCGCCCAGAGCAGCGCGTCGGCATTGTCGGCGTCGATGTCGTCGTTGACCGCGATGCAGATCTTGCCGCAATCGCCCTTGAAGAAGGCGGCGCCGTGCAGCGCGCGCCAGACCTCGGTGCGCGACATGCCCTTCTCGACCGTGACGACGAGCACGCGCAGCAGGCCGGTCAGCGGCTCGTGCAGGGCGACTCTCTTGACGCCGCGGATGCCGAGCGTGTTGCGCAGGTGCGCGAGGAACAGCGGCTCATAGGCGACGCGCTTGATGACGCTCGATTCGCTCGGCGCCACCTGGCTGATATAGGACGGGATGACCGGGTTCTTGCGATGGGTGATCGCGGTCACCCGCATCGGCATGTTGAATTCCTCGAGCGCGACATGGCCGTGCAATTCGCCGAACGGCGCCTCGGGCTCGAGATATTCGGTGTCGATCAGGCCCTCGATCACCAGCTCGGCCTCGGCCGGCACCAGCGAGATCGACCGTCCGCGCGCGCACGACGTTGATCGGCGCGCCGGCGAGGCCGCCGGCGACGGTGAATTCGTCGACGCCGATCGGCAGCTTCTGCGGCCCCATGAAGGCGACATAAGGCGGGCAGCCGAGCACGATGGCGCAGGGCATGGGCTGCGCCGCGCTTCTGGTGCTTGAGATAATGCTGATAGCCGCCGGCGCCGCCGACGCGCGTCGCCATGCGCACCACCAGCCGATCCGGCGCCTTCAGCGCCGCGCGATAGGTGCCCATGTTCTGCACGCCGGTTTCGGGGTCCCGGGTGATGACGTTGGTCGCGGTCAGCGTCGGCGCGCTGTCGAAGCCGGGCGTCGAGACCGGGATCGGCAGCAGGTCGAGACCGTGGCCTTCGCCTTGCAAGTGCCTCGCCCTCGATCACCACCTCGTGGCACACCGCCTCGTTGACGATGCGCGGCGGGATCGGATTGGCGATGGCGTGGTCCCATTTGGCCTGGATCTCGTCGACCGGCGCGACCCATGCCGATGCTGTAGATCTCCGGATTGGCGGCGATGGCGCCGACCACGACCGGCATGTAATATTTGCGGCCCGCGCGCATCGACGATGTTGGTGAACAGGAAGGCCTTGCGCTCGGCCTCGTCGATGACCGCCGACGAATTGCCAGCGCACCAGCGGATGCAACTCGCAGTCCTTGTCGATCGGCCGGTCGATGGTGAGCAACAGGCCGCGCTTCTTCAGCGTCTGCAGATGCTCGTGCAGATCGGGATAGTTTCGCGGCGATTGCGTCATGTCGTCGTTTCCGGCGCTATGCGGCCAGCATAGCGGCTTAATCAGCAGGACAACAATGCCGCGTCAGATCGATTCCGGGACCATCTTGATGGCGCCGCACGGGCATTCGGTGGCGCACAGACCGCAGCCCTTGCAGTAGTCGTAGTTGAATTTGAAGCGGTTGCCGGGGCCGAGCTTGATCACCGCATTGTCCGGGCAAACGCCGTAGCAGTTGTCGCACTCGAAGCAATTGCCGCAGGAAAGGCAGCGGCGCGCCTCGTAGAGCGCGTTGGTCTCGTCGAGGCCGCCCTGCACTTCCTCGAAGGTGCTTTGCCGGCGGGCGGTCTCGATCATCGGCCGCACCGTCTTGGGCGCGTCGGCATAATACCAGGTGTTGAGCTTGTCGAAGCTCGCCAGCTCGTGCTTTTCCGCCGGCGTGTAGGTCGAGCCGCGCAGCCAGGCGTCGATGTGGCGCGCCGCCTTCTTGCCGTGCCCGACCGCGACCGTAACGGTGCGTTCGGAGGGAACCATGTCGCCGCCGGCGAAGATGCCGGCGTGTCCGGTCATCATGTTGCGGCGCGACCTGCACCGTGCCGTCCTTGATCTCCAGTCCTGGCACGCCGTCGAGCAGCGACAGGTCGACGTCCTGGCCGAGCGCGAGCACCAGCGAGTCGGCCTCAAGCGTCTCGAATTCGCCGGTCGGCTGCGGGAAGCCCTTGTCGTCGAGCTGCATTTTCTCGACGGTGAGTACGCCCTCGTCCATCGCGTTTGATGGTCGAGAGCCATTTCATCATGATGCCTTCCTGCAAGGCCTCCTCGACCTCGAAGTCGTGCGCCGGCATGCGCTCGCGCGTGCGGCGATAGACGATGATCGCTTCGGTCGCGCCCAAGCGCTTGGCGGTGCGCGCGGCGTCGATCGCGGTGTTGCCGCCGCCGTAGACGACGACGCGGCGGCCGAGCAGCGGCTTGTCCTCGCCTTCCATCGAGCGCAGCAGCGTGACGGCGTCGAGCACCTTCGACGCCGAGCCGGCCGGAATATAGGCGCGCTTGCCGATATGCGCGCCGACGGCGAGAAACGCCGCGTCGAATTTGCCGGCCTTCATCGTCTCGAGAATGTTGTCGACCTTGGCGTTGAGCTTGAGTTCGACGCCGAGGTCGAGAATGCGTTTGACTTCCGCGTCGAGCACGTCGCGCGGCAGCCGGTACTTCGGGATGCCGAAGCGCATCATGCCGCCGGCCGCCGGCCCGGCGTCGTGGATGGTGACGCGATGGCCCATGCGGCGCAGATGATAGGCGGCGGAAAGTCCGGACGGTCCGGCGCCGACCACCAGCACGCGTTTGCCGGTTTCCTTTTCCGGCGGCGTGAATTGCCAGCCGCGCTTGATCGCCTCGTCGCCGAGGAAGCGCTCGACCGAATTGATGCCGACCGCTTCGTCGACCTTGGCGCGATTGCAGCTGTCTTCGCAGGGGTGATAGCAGACCCGCCCATCACGGCGGGCAGCGGATTGTCTTGCGGTAGCACGCGCCAGGCTTTTTCGTAGTCGCCGGATTCGGCGTGATAGAGCCAGGCCTGGATGTTTTCGCCGGCCGGACAGGCATGATTGCACGGCGGCAACCGGTCGACATAGACCGGACGCATGGTGCGCCAGGAGCCGGTGAGATTGGCCAGGCTGCTGCCGCTATCGAGCGTGATGGCGAAAGGGTGTTTCATCACGCGTCCTCTTCGGTCTCGAGCAGCTTGTATTCGACGATGTTGTGGTCGGCGATGGCTTGCAAGTGCGCGAGGCGCTTCGCGCCGGCGGCATCCTTGAACAGATGCGCGAACCGCCGCTGCGGCTTGAGATATTCGTCGACCGGAACCGGACGGCGAATTTTGCGGCTGTTGGTGACGGCGCCGTGCTCGGCTTCGAACACCGGGAACAGCCCGCATTCGACGGCCAGCCGCGCCAGACGGATGGTGTCGTGCGAGGCCGAGCCCCAGCCGAGCGGGCACGGCACATGAATGTGGATATAGCGCGCGCCGTGAATGCCCATCGCCTTCGTCACCTTGCGCTCGAGATCGTGCAGATCGGCGACGGTCGCGGTCGCGACATAGGGAATGCCATGGGCCATGGCGATCCGCGGCAAACTCTTGCCGGTGCCGAAGACGTTGCCAGGCTCCGGGCCCATGGCCGGCGTGGTTGCGGTGCGCGCGGTCGGCGGCGTCGCCGAGGAGCGCTGCACGCCGGTGTTCATGTAGCCTTCGTTGTCGTAGCAGATGTAGAGCACGTCGTCGTTGCGCTCGAACATTCCGGACAGGCAGCCAAAGCCGATATCGGTGGTGCCGCCGTCGCCGCCCTGGGCGATCACGCGCACTTCCGGGCGCCCTTTCACCCGCATGGCCGCGGCGACGCCGGTGGCGACCGCCGCGGCATTGCCGAACAGCGAATGCAGCCAGGGGATCTGCCACGAGGTTTCGGGATAAGGCGTGGTGAAGACTTCCAGGCATCCGGTCGCGTTGACCGCGATCAGGTTGCCGCCGGTGGCGCGCATGGCCGCGTCGATGGCGTAGCGCGCGCCGAGCGCTTCGCCGCAGCCCTGGCAGGCGCGATGGCCGCAGGTCAGCGCGTTGGAGCGGTCGATCGAAGCCTGCACCGATCGCTCGGTGTCTGGCACCAGCCGGTTGCCGACGGTGAAGGTTCCTTTCTGGTAGAAGCGGAGCTTCTGGGTGGCGGTTGTTATCGGAGCGTTCATGCGTGCCTTTACTCTGCGGCCGTGGCCTGCGCGGCTTGGTCGAGCCGGCGCAGCAGATTTTCGGCGGTCGGCCTGGAACGGCGCACTTTGCGCACGTGGTGAAGCTCCTTGCCGATGATCTCTTCATTGAGGTCGAGGAAATGTGCGCCCTCCCAGGGCTGCGCGATGGCCCGGCGGAAGACGCGATGCAAGGACGCCCGCGTGATGGAGCGTCCGCCCAATCCGGCAATTACCGAATGGACCTGCGGCGCGGCCGGTGTATTGCGCAAGGCAAGATCGACATTGTTGGCAAGCTGCCGCCCATGCTGATGGTGAAGCTCTTCCTCGACGACGTCCACACGTCCGGCGCTGGTCAGGAGCCGGCGCAGTGCTGTCTCGGTAGAGCTCGCCCTGAACGAGACGATGGTCACGAGCCGTATGCTGAAGCCATTGATCTCGTATCTCGTCCAGGGAGTGCTTGATGGTGCTGTTTATCGAACCGATGACTTCCACGAGCACTCCGCTTCCTCGGCGCGATAGGTGCGCAGCAACCCGCCGGTATCGCGTCCGAAGCGCGTCTTGAAT
>CAVRUP010000031.1:0-15871 GCA_963724335.1 uncultured Alphaproteobacteria bacterium
AGTAGGACCATATTCCTGCCACAATCGTTAGGATAATATACCTGTATCCCGTCCCTCGTGGCCGAGGGGTGTCTGATCCAGCGTCTCCAGACGCGGGGCGGGGAGCGGTGGCCGGGGTCCGGGGTGCGTCGGAGATGCGGCACGCAACCCCCGGCGGTCCAAGCCGCTTCGTCCCGGCGCGCCAACCGCGCGCCACGGGGCCCCGTGATGGCGGGCAGGGCGACCGGTCTCTGGCGCCGGCGTCCGCGGCCTGGGCCCGCAGCGGTGGATAGGCAGCCGCCGATTCGAAAGAAGAGAAGGGTTGCCTGATTAAGGGTCGGTCCACCGGGGGCGGAGCGGAGCAACCCTAAAACACCGCGCGCGGGACGCCTTGGGTTTGGCGGACTTGCGGCTTAATATAGTATTTTGTGAGGCGAAAACGACTACTGGACTTCGATAAGCCTCGATGTCGCGAGGCGTCGAGGCCCGCGGGTCCGTTTGGACCCTGGCGTCCCGCGCGCCCTCGGTACTTTTCGAGAGCGGGCGGATGAAATACGGACGACGGCCTGCCCGGGGCCGCTCAAGAATACGGGCGATGGCGCATGCCTTTTGGTCATTCCGGGGCGCGAGCGAAAGCGAGCGAACCCGGAATCCAGAGACCCACTGGACAGATTGTCATTTTGGCTCTGGATTCCGGGTCCACCGCTTCGCGGTGTCCCGGAATGACAGGAAGAGAGATAACCATGCCCACCATCAAAGTCCTCAGCGCCGGCGCCGTGCGGTCGATGGTGGAGGCGATCGGCCCCGAGTTCGAGCGCGCCAGCGGCCACAAACTCGACGTCGTCTTCGCCCCCGCCTTCGCCCAGCGCGAGCGCATCGTCAATGGCGGGACCGCCGATCTGGTGATCGTGTCGCAATCGATCGTCGCCGAACTGGAAAAGCTCGATCTCGTGGTCGCCGGCAGCGCGAGAAATCTCGGGCGCACGGTCACCGGCGTCATCGTGCCGGAAGGCGCGCCGGCGCCGGATATTTCGACGGTCGAGGCCTTCAAGCAGGCGCTGCTTACCGCCAAGTCGGTCGCCTATACCGATCCGAAGGCGGGCGGCTCCGGCGGCATCATGTTCGCCGGCCTGCTGCGGAAGCTCGGCATCGCCGAGGTGGTGAACGCCAAAGCCGTGCTCTGCAAAGGCGGCCTCGATGTCTCGACCACGATTGCCGAGGGCCGCGCCGCGATCGGCACCACCTTTATCAGCGAGGCTTTGCCAGTGAAGGGCGTCAAGATCGTCGGCCCGTTGCCGGGCCCGCTGCACAACACCAACGTCTATACCGCGGCAATTCACAAAGCCGCCGTCGCCCGCGACGGCGCCGCCGCATTTCTGCGCGCGCTCACCGATCCGGCCACCCGCGCCCGCTGGAGCGCGGCCGGGCTGGAGCCGGCGTTCTAACCATCTTGCGCAGGCGCGCGACCTTGCCTAGTTACGCAGGAACCGGGGAAGCCGCCATGGACCAGCTTAAATTCGTCGTGCTCGACGAGGAGGACCTGGAGGTCGTCTCCACCCACCTGCAGGACGCGGTGGCCAAGGTGTCCGACGTGCACTGGCGGCCGCAGGAAAAGCGCCTGCTGCTGGCGGTCAACCGCTTCGACTGGGAAACCGCCCAATCCGCCAAACCGGAATACCGCCGGCGGCGGACCGCGCTGCGCTTCGAGCGGGTGCTGTCGTGCAAATGCCGGGACGTGAACCCGGCCGGCAAGGACGCCGTGCTCAACCTGCTGGCGGTCGAGTTTTCCGAGACCAATGCGCCTTCCGGCGTCGTGACGATCCTTTTTTCGGGCGGGGCGACCTTGCGGCTGGAGGTCGAGTGCCTGGAAGCCGAATTGGCCGATCTCGGACCGTCCTGGACCACGGCGGCCTGCCCGGTTCACGCGGTCGCCGACGACAGTCCGCCCGCGCCGGGCCGCCGCTAGCGCCGTCCGCCGTTATGCAAGACCGCTAATATTCCGGTTCAGAACCGCGCGCGTGCCGCGCCAAAGATGGCGCCTATCTTGCTATTTTGCGGTTCCGGTGGCGTAGTGACGGCGTTTCGCAAATTAGGGGACTTATCCAATGCGTAAATTCGTCATCCTCGCGGGGCTGCTCGCCGGCGCCGCGCTGTTCACGGGCACGCCGGCCAAGGCTTGGGTCGGCTGCGAGTGCGTAAGACTCGGTCAGCCGGGCGTGTGCGTCGCCGGCGTCCTGGAATGCACGGGAATGGCCGGCGTCTGCCTGGCTCCCTGCGACTACGTGGCGCCGAAACCGATGCACAAGCATCACCGGCATCACCACAAGAAGATGAAAATGGAAAAGAAAAAGATGTAAGCGGGCAGATCGCTTTGCCATCAAGGCTCCGCCCCCGGGCGGGGCCTTTTTGCTTTCTGGCGCCGCGAGCCTTCCCGAAAGGGTTGACGCGACCCTGCGCATCACCCATTGACCTGACATCCGGGTAGTATTCAGGCCATGCCGCTTCGACTGGACAGCCAAAGCGCCGACTTTTCCGAGCGGTTCCGCGCCTTCCTCGCCGTCAAACGCGAGACGGCGCAGGACGTGGAACAGCGCGTGCGCCACATCATCGCCGAGGTGAAGGCCTATGGCGACCGCGCGCTATTGCAGCTGACGCTGGAATTCGACCGCCTCGATCTGGCCAAGGTCGCTATGCGCGTTGCGCCCGAGGAGATCGAGGCGGCGGCGAAAGCTTGCGACCGCCAAGCGCTGGCCGCGCTCAAACTCGCGCGCGAGCGTATCGAGGCCTATCACCTGCGCCAGAAGCCGACCGACGAGCGCTTCACCGACGCGCTCGGCGTCGAGCTGGGCTCGCGCTGGACCGCGATCGAGGCCGTCGGTCTCTACGTGCCGGGCGGCACCGCGGCCTATCCGTCCTCGGTGCTGATGAACGCGGTGCCGGCCAAGGTCGCCGGCTGCGCCGCGGCTGGTCATGGTGGTGCCGGCGCCGGACGGAAAGCTTTCTCCCTTGGTATTGGCGGCGGCCAAGCTCGCCGGCGTCGACGAAATTTATCGCATCGGCGGCGCGCAGGCGGTGGCCGCGCTCGCCTACGGCACCGAGACGATTCAACCCGTGGCCAAGATCGTCGGGCCCGGCAACGCCTATGTGGCGGCGGCCAAGCGCCAGGTGTTCGGCCAGGTCGGCATCGACATGATCGCCGGTCCCTCCGAGGTGCTCATCCTCGCCGACAAGACCGGCAATCCCGATTGGATCGCCGCCGACCTGCTGGCGCAGGCCGAGCACGACGCCAGCGCGCAATCGATCCTGATCACCGACGACGCCGCGCTCGCCGATCAAGTCGAGAAGGCGGTGGACTGCGCAGCTCAAGACGCTGCCGCGCGTGAAAATCGCCGGCGCCTCGTGGCGCGATTTCGGCGCGATCATCCTGGTGCCGAAGCTTGCCGACGCGATCGACGCTGGTCGATCAACTGGCGCCCGAGCATCTGGAGATCGCCGCCGACAATGCCGAGGCGCTGGCGTCGAAAATCCGCAATGCCGGCGCGATCTTCATCGGCGCGCATACGCCGGAAGCCATCGGCGATTACGTCGCCGGCTCCAACCACGTGCTGCCGACCGCGCGCTCGGCGCGCTTTTCGTCGGGCCTCGGCGTGCTCGATTTCATGAAGCGCACGTCGCTGCTCAAATGCGGGCCGGAGCAATTGCGCGCGCTCGGGCCCGCCGCCATCGCGCTCGGCGAGGCGGAGGGGCTTGCCGCCCACGCCCGCTCGGTCGCGATCCGCCTCAACCGGCCATGAGCGCGGCGAAATCAACGCCTGCCGGAAACAAGCTGCGCCTGGTCAGCGTCACGCTCGACGAGGCAATCGATCGGCCGCTCCAACGAAGACGTCGAGCACGAGCGCGAGGTCGCGATCTACGATCTGCTCGAGCAGAACACCTTCGCGCCGGTCGGCCACGCCGGCGGTCCCTACGCGCTGCATCTTTCCATCAACGGCAACCGCCTGGTGTTCGACATCCGCCTTGAGGACGGCACACCGGTGATGGCGCATCTGTTCTCGCTCTCGCCGCTGCGCCGCATCGTCAAGGACTATTACCTGATCTGCGACAGCTACTATCAGGCCATCCGTACCGCGACTCCCGACAAGATCGAAGCCATCGACATGGGCCGGCGCGCCATCCATAACGACGGCTCGCACATCCTGATGGAGCGGCTCAAGGACAAGGTGACGGTCGATCTCGACACCGCGCGCCGGCTGTTCACGTTGATCTGCGTGCTGCATTGGAAGGGCTGAGCGGTGGTGGAGCAAGAGCGCCGCTCGCGCCCCCAGGCGGTGCTGTTCGCCTGCGGCATGAACGCGGTGCGCTCGCCGATGGCCGCCGCGCTGTTCCAGCAGATGTTCGGCAAGTCGATCTATGTCGGCTCCGCCGGCGTGCACAAGGGCTTCCTCGATCCGTTCGCGGTCGCCGTCATGGAGGAGATCGGCATCGACATCGCGCGCCACAAGCCGGTCACTTTCGAGGAGGTGGACGAGCTGGAAGGGCTCAATTTCGACGTGATCGTGACGCTGTCGCCGCCCGCGCATCATAAGGCGCTGGAGCTGACCCGCGTCCATGCGGCGGAGGTCGAATATTGGCCGACGCTCGACCCGACCGGCGTCGAAGGCAGCCGCGAGCAGCGGCTCGAGGCCTACCGCGCCGTGCGCGACGAATTGATGGCGCATATCCGCGCGCGCTTCGGGCAAACGGGTGGGGGGAATGAATGAGTTGTGAAAATAGTCCCGTTCCGCTAGTTTCCGCGCCGATTTCACCTCCATGATAAAGCCGCTAAACCCATGATCGGCCGGCCCAAATTCGTGCTCGCTTCCGGTTCGCCGCGCCGGCTCGCCTTGATCAATCAGGCCGGCATCGAGCCGGACGCGCTCAAGCCCGCCGATATCGACGAGAGCCCGCATAAAGGCGAGATTCCGAAGGCGCATGCCAACCGGCTGGCGCGCGCCAAGGCGGAAATTGCGCTGGCAAACGTCAAGCTCGACGACGAGCTGCGCGGCGCCTACATCCTGGCCGCCGACACGGTGGTGGCGGTCGGCCGCCGCATTTTGCCGAAGGCCGAGCTGCTCGACGAGGCGGCGCAGTGCCTGCGCCTGCTGTCCGGGCGCAATCACCGCGTCCACACCTCGATCTGCCTGGTGACGCCGAAGGAAGCGTTCCGCCAGCGCCTGGTGGAGACGCGCGTCCGTTTCAAAAGACTGTCGGACGAGGACATCGAAGCCTACCTCGCCTCGGGCGAATGGCGCGGCAAGGCCGGCGGCTACGCGGCGCAGGGCATTGCCGGCAGCTTCATCATCAAGCTGGTCGGCTCCTATTCGAACGTGGTCGGCCTGCCGCTGTACGAGACCATGAGCCTGCTCGGCGGCGAGGGCTACCCGATCCGTTTCGGCTGGCTCAACGCGACGTGAAACCAATAGACTGTCATTCCGGGACGGCGCGCAGCGCCGGACCCGGAATCCAGATGCTTGCTCGGCACGTATCTCTGGATTCCGGGTTCGCACGCTTGCGCGTGCGCCCCGGAATGACGGAATAATTGCCCCATGAACATCGCGTCGTGGCTTTCCCGCTCCGCTCTCAGTCACCCGGCGCTGCCGGCTGCGGCAAAAGGCACGCGGGTGGTTGCGACCTACGGACAATTGGCGAACCGCGCGGCGCGGCTGGCCGGCGCCTTGCGCGAGCGCTGCGGACTTGAAGCCGGCGACCGCGTCGCCATCGCCGCCAAGAATTCGCAGCATTATCTCGAACTGCTCTACGGCATCTGGCACGCGGGGCTTGCCGCGGTGCCGGCCAATGCCAAGCTGCATGGCTCAGAACTCGGCTACATCCTGGAGCAGTCGGGCGCGCGCGTTTGCTTTGCCTCCGACGGCATCGATGCCGACATCGCGCCGCATGCGCCGAAAAGTCTCGAGCGGCTGATTACGGTCGGCGGCGCGGACTATGAGGCGTTGTTCGCTGCGGATCCGATCGCGCTGGTACCGCGCGCTCCTGGCGACCTTGCTTGGCTGTTCTATACGTCCGGCACGACCGGACGCCCGAAGGGCGCCATGCTCACGCACGACAATCTGGTGGCGGCCAGCCTCGCCTATGGCAGCGAGGTCGATCCGGTGACGCCGGGCGATGCCATCCTGCATGCCGCGCCGATGAGCCACGGCTCCGGCATCTACATCATGCAGCATGTCGCGCGGCTCGGCGTGCAGGTGATCCCGGAGAGCGGCGGCTTCGAGCCGGAAGAGATCGCCGCGCTGTTCAATGCCTGGCCGCGCCTATCGATGTTCGCCGCGCCCACCATGATCAAGCGCCTGGTCGCCTGTCCGGCCGAACTCAACGCGGAGAACATCCGCACGCTGATCTGGGGCGGCGCGCCGATGTATGTCGAGGATGCACTCGCGGCGCTCGACCGCTTCGGGCCGCGGCTGGCGCAGATTTACGGGCAGGGCGAAGCGCCCATGACCATCACCACTTTGTCCAAGCAGGACATCGCCGACCGCGCGCATCCGCGCTGGCGCGAGCGCTTGGGGTCGGCCGGCAAGCCCTATGCCAGCGTCGAGGTGATGGTGGCGGACAGCACAAGACCGGTCGGTGGCGCAAGGCGAAGCGGGCGAAATCCTCTGCCGCGGCGTCATCATGTCCGGCTATTGGCAAAATCCGCAAGCGTCCGCGGCTTCGCTGCGCGGCGGCTGGCTGCATACCGGCGACGTCGGGGTGTTCGACGAAGAAGGCTATCTCCATCTCAAGGACCGCTCCAAGGACCTGATCATCTCCGGCGGTTCCAATATCTATCCGCGCGAGGTCGAGGAGGTGCTGCTGACCCATGCCAAGGTGCGCGAGGTCTCGGTGATAGGCCGCCCGGACCGCGAATGGGGCGAGGTGGTGGTGGCCTATGTGGTGGGGGAGGCGAGCGCGGCCGAGCTCGATGCGCTTGTGCCTTTCCCGCATTGCGCGCTTCAAGCGGCCGAAGGATTATGTTTTTGTCGACGCGCTGCCGAAAAACAATTACGGCAAGATATTGAAGACGGAACTACGCGCCATGGATGCCAAGAAAGGCCGGCCCGGGCATGAACGAGATCGAGCGCAAACGTTCCGCGATGCGTTGCCCGATCTGCGGCAAGACGACCGAGCCGGCATTCAAGCCGTTCTGCTCGAAACGCTGCGCCGACATCGATCTCAATCGCTGGCTCTCGGGCGTCTATGCGGTGCCGGTGAAAGAGGACGAAGACGAGGACGGCGAGCGGCCGGCCGACGACAGCGGGGGAACAATCATGAAGCCCGCCGAATGGCCCGACCGGCTGTTCTCAACGCTCAAGCGCGCCGACATCCGTCAGGTCGGCTACGTGCCGGACGCCGGCCATTCGCGGCTGATCGACCGCTGCCGCGCCGATCCCAATATCCGCGACGTGGTGCTCACCACCGAGGAGGAGGGCGTGGCGATGGCCGCCGGCGCCTGGCTTGGCGGTGAGCGCTCAGCGCTTCTGATGCAATCGAGCGGGCTCGGCAATTGCGTCAACATGCTGTCGCTTGCGAGGACCTGCCGCTTTCCGCTGCTGATGCTGATCACCATGCGCGGCGAGTGGGAGGAGTTCAATCCCTGGCAGCAGCCGATGGGCTCGATCGTCGAGCCGGTGCTCAAACTGTGCGAGGCGCAAGTCTATCGCGCGACGACGCCGGACGAGGTCGAAGGCGCGGCCGAGCGCGCCGTGCAGCACGTGTTCGGCGACGAGCGCATCGCCGCCGTGCTGCTGTCGCAGCAACTGATCGGCAAGAAAGTGTGGACCAAATGAGGAGCTGGAGCGCCGCGCCGCCATGGCCACGCTGCTCGCCGGTCGCGGCGACGACTTGCTGGTGGTGCCCGGCCTCGGCTCGACCACCTGGGATCTGGCCGCGCTCGGCGACGATGCGCGCAATTTCTATCTGTGGGGCGCCATGGGCGGCGCCGCCATGATCGGGCTCGGCCTCGCGCTGGCGCAGACCGCAGACGGCGCGTGGCGGTCATCACCGGCGACGGCGAGATGCTGATGGGGCTCGGCTCGCTCGCCACCATCGGCATCCAGCGGCCGGGCAATCTCGCCGATCGTCGTCTTCGACAACGGCGTCTATGGCGAAACCGGCATGCAGCCGAGCCACACCCAGAGCGGCGTCGATCTCATCGGCGTGGCCGGCGCCTGCGGCATCGGGCCCTGCCTCGACGTGCGCGACGAGGCGGCTTTGCGCGATCTTTCCGCCCGCCTGAAAACCTTGCGCGAGACGCTGTTCGCCCGCGTGCTGATCGCCGCGGACGAGCCGCCGCGGGTGCTGCCCGAGCGCGACGGCGTGGTGCTAAAGGACCGTTTCCGGGCGGCTTTAGGGGTCAAAGCGTGATCCGAGCGCCGTTCTAGACAGCTTGGAATCGAGCCTCTATAACGCGCGGCACTCTGCTGGCCCGCTCACGTGGAGCGGACGGCGCCCAGGTAGCTCAGTTGGTAGAGCATGCGATTGAAAATCGCAGTGTCGGTGGTTCGATTCCGCCCCTGGGCACCACTAATTATCTAACAATTACAAAGTATTATTCAGATTCTGTCATAATTAGTTACAGCGCGAGAATTTCCTACGGGGGCACACTGGGGGCACAACCAATTTGCCAAAAAGGCCATTGAATCGGTACTGACCATCGTCTCAGGCGAACTCGGAATTTTAATTGAATGCTCGGTCTTTAAATGACCGGCGAGTGTCATGAAATACTATAGCGGATCCGTCGGCTTATTGTGAGGCGTACTGTTTATCACCTGCAGCACGTGCACTAGCAGCAGCAGAAGAGGGAAGAACAATAAGACGGTCGATGTCCCCTCTCAGAAATGCTTCCAGGAACTTGGGATAATCCTGCAAGGAGACACATCCGTTTGACTGACCATCGGGGCCGAGCATGTAGGGGTGGGCTAGGATGCCTGAGCGTCCGTACATGTTGCTGCCGCCGACAGGATCGAGCCGAATGGCTTGAACGCCATGGAAAAGTGCTTTTCGCAATGCGAGACGATAGACGTTAGGGGGTGTCGGTCCTCGACCTTTCTCACTCACATAACGAGTATCATCTAGCCATTTGCCGAGCCCCGAGTGTGCTTCCAGTTTTTCCCCGTTGGGCAAATAGACGACACGGCCCTCAATGTCATAGACCGCAGTACGACCAACTGCCTCGGGCGGAAGCGAGTTGTTGTGAGACTGTCCAAAGAGGTTCTTCAGCAAAGTCAAAAATGGCGATGAAGTAGCCGATGAAGGGTTTGCTGTGGGACTTGTAGCAATGCCGTTTAAGGGAGCGGCGCCGCTCTGGACCTGCCGGTATTGATCGACGAACGGACGAGACTGTGGCAACGGAACCGATAGCATGTCTTCTTCAGACGCTCGTTTGGGCAGCTGACTGCCGGGGATTAATTCGCCGGAAGGTCGTTCCGTCTCACCGGAAGACGCTTGTTCCTGGCGTGATGCATAAGACCCCATAGGATCTGACAGGAAGAGCAGGGCGTTCCCATGCGCGAACGGGCTGTCGAGAAGGAAACCGGCGCTCGCAAGTACGGAGCGGAAGACGCAGCAATTCCCTTCGACCTTCAGATTATTGTCGGCTTTGGGGTAAGCAGTGTGCATCCACTCGGGGCCGAATGTGACCAAAGCCGCTATGACTGCTGCAACGAGCAGAGTTTTCAGGGAAATGATGGGAGCCCTAAATGCGGCATGGCGATCACGGACTGGACAAAATATGCGTCGAGCTACGGAAGTGACATCAGAGAGTATGGTCGCATAACGCATAACAGGTGGTACTCAGATGTTGCCTGACCTGGAATTGATTACGCCAAAGCGGACGGGCCTCTCGCTGCTTCTCTGATTAGGTAGCGAACGGATGGTGGATTTCCGCCTACCCCGCTCCTTCAACACAGCCTAATAAGTATGGAGAAATTATGCTAGCCATTCGGATTGGCTTGTTGAAAGGTTCTTTGGTCAGAGGGCCCCGGTTCTGGGCGCTACCTTGGCGGTGCATTTTGGAAGCATCGTGGAATAAGCCGTCGTCTCAGGCGAACTCGGGGTTTTCCTGCCTGAATTTGTCAAATTCCCGGTCTTTAAATAAAGCCCGGCAAGCGCGGCATTTTTGATCACTTGAACCACCCAGCTTTGGTGCGAGCGTTCATAATGATTGCCTCGCAGGCTTTACGCGACACCCTTGAGCGACTGAGGATACCTGCATGCCTGATAGTCTTTCCGTCTTTAGATTCGCGCCAGCCATAAAGATCGTCGGTCGCACAATCAGCAAGATCTTCGACAGACTTTATGCCGTGTTCAGCAAAGGCGACGAGCATCCGCGGCGTTACGCCTGGAATTTCCTTGAGTTCGTCTTCAGCGCCGATCTCCTTTGGCGTAGCATCAAAATTCGCCTCAACATGGTTTGATGAGCGTCGAGGCTCCGAACTTGGCGTTAAGTCCGTTTGATACGGGTCAGTGGGTGTAATCGGCTCGCGATCTGACGCAGGTTTTTGCAAATATGCGGCGATCAAATGCCGTATGCGATCAACCATCCATTTCATAGCAGAGAATTTAGCTACTTTTATTGCTCTATGTCGAACCAATTTAACTTTTTTATTTGGCTTTGGGGCGCAGCTCGTGTTTTCTGAAAATGAAAGAGATAAAGTTGCAAACCGTTTGGTATCGTCTCGTGCGAACGCAGATTTTATAACTGAATTCTGCAAATTCACTGTCTTTAATATATAACGATTTTAATACGTCGAATAATGAAGCAACTTGATCGGACATTTTAATACGTGTTCCGCCGACTATTAATAATCACATCGCCAAGGCTCGAACCTCTCAAGCTATTATTGATTCCATAAAATAGCCTGCCAGGGTGTGGTCGGCTCGGGCGAACTGGTTATTATTTTGCCATTTCGACCGAGAATTTTCATTTTCCGAAACACTAATTTCTTGCACGAATAATACTGCGATTGAGTGCACGCAGATATTATTGCCGAAATAGCCACCGACAATCTGGTAAAGCCCAATGCCATTTCGCATGAGCCGAACATTACGATTTTGGGTCGAAGTCGAATGTGAAGATCAAGATTTACGCCGAGCCGATGATAACGAAGTGGCGGCAATCTTGCGAGAATTTTAACAATGCGGCGAAGCGATGCGGTCGTTAAATCGCCGCGGCCAGATCGTTTGGAAGGCGACTCCACAAATGTTGGACCGGTTGGCCGATGCTGAAGCAGAGGTTGAGGCAGAATATCAAAACGAAAGATAAATCGGAGAAGTGAGATGTTGATTTCAGGCGTAAATGCAAACCGGCGCGACCTATCCCAGCCGCAACTTCCATATCCAAATGATGCCCTCAGGAACGATTTGATCCGAGTGCATGAGGCATGGCGTGAATCACGACAGCGGCATGATCGGTTTTCTGTCTATAAATATCTGTCGGCGGTGTTTGACTTGGTGGCGGTGTGGGAAAAAGAAAATCAGGCGGTTAACCGGGCAAAACGAGCTTTGTGGCTGAAAAGACGGGCAGGTGGGGACAAGATCGAGCCGTTTGCGGCGGTAATTAATTGCACCAGCTCTCGGAAGAAAGTCGATGCAAAAGCTCGTAGCAAATGGGCCCGCGCATTGATATTTGCAGCCAAGAATAAATCGTCCGCTGAACCGTTAGAGCATTTTATTCGCCGTCACGGCGGAATCAATTTATGTGCTGCGGAACTCACTCGTCTCAGCCGAACTCAACCGGGAACTCGTTAAGAAAAACGTATTTCTTAATAAGTCAGCTGACTTAACAAGAAACCCTGCTCCATTCGTTTTCTAGTGCAGCGTCCCGTCCTTAAAATTACTCATGACTATTTTTATGGAGATAAAGTTCTGCTCAATACTAAATTCCTTCGCGACAGACCCGATCATTGAGCTGGCCATATCAATCGTTGCCGCTATTTCTTGTCCCCAGGCGCGCTCTTCCGGTTTAAGGTGATTGAGCATCCGGATATTCACCGTGAATGTACCGTCTTCCTCAGTGATATGCGCATGCAGGCGCGTGAACCTGATGTCTGGGGAGTTGCGGAAGAGATTCATCTGTTCGTTCCGAGTAGTTCCGGAACGAGCGGTTGCCCATCCAGGTCTCTGCTAATCTATATAGGTAATCCTGCCTCGATAGGGAGCTCACCGGCATGAAATGGGCTCCTTTAACCTCAAGACCCGCCTCAGTAGGCGGCCTCTTTGCTTGTTGAGCGAGCCGCAGGCGCGATGTCGCGCCCGGTTTTGTCGCCTATTGGACAGCCAGCTCAACCGATCGACGCAACACAGGCATTAAATCGCTCTGCTGGGGTTTCAAATTGCAAGGTCTTCCGTGGCCGCTCATTGAGCTGACGCGCCACTTTGTTGAGATGGGCTTGCGAGTGCACCGACAGATCGGTTCCCTTCGGAAAGTACTGTCGCAGCAGACCATTGGTGTTCTCATTGGAACCGCGCTGCCAGGGACTTTGCGGATCGCAGAAGTAAACGTCGATGTTGGTCGCCAGCGTAAATCGTCGATGATCCGTAAGCTCCTTGCCCCGGTCCCAGGTCAGCGATTTATACAGCTCGTTGGGTAGCTTTTTTGCCTGCTTGATGAGCGCGGAGATGACCGTATTGGTGTCCTTGTTGGCCACCTTTGCCAGCATCACGTAACGCGTATGACGTTCGACCAGGGTCGCGATGTAGCTGTTCTTTGACCCGGTCAGGAGATCGCCTTCCCAATGACCAGGCACCGCCCGATCTTCAACCGCTGCCGGCCGCGCACGGATCGAAACGAGATCTTTGATCCGCCCCGGTTTTAGGCCATTGGGATCCACCCGCTGTGATCGACGGATCGTGCGCTTCGATCTCAGATAGCCCAGCAGCTCTTTCTTAAGTACCCCGCGGGCCTGAACAAATAGACTGCGATAGATCGTCTCGTGTGACACGGAATGACTCTCATCGTCAGGATGAACTCGCTTGAGCCAGCCGGCGATCTGCTCGGGCGACCAATTCAACCTGAGCTTGCTCGCCACTGCCCGCCGTAGCCACGGACTGTTTGCCAACTTACACCGTTTCGGACGTCGAGCTCGCCCCCAGGCCTGCTCCTCCGCGAGTGCGGCTCGGTAGCCATCATAGCCGCCATTGCGCTTGAGTTCTCGGCTCACCGTCGAGGCCGAGCGACCCAGCAGCCTCGCCATCGATCGGCACGATTGGTGTGCTACAAGACCCCTGGAGATCTCCTCGCGTTCTGAGAGCGTCAAGGCCAGCCGCGAGCGACGCCGTGCCGCGGGACGTATCCCACCGTATGGCGCCACCTGGTTATGAATAGATGAGGACGGCTTACCGAACGCTCGTCCAATTGTCGTGAGCGACTCCCCCGCTGCCAGCGATCCCATAACTCCGTCTTCTCGGCCGCGGTAAAACCTCGACGAAATCTCTGATCCATCGTCACACTCCATCTTTTCCCTCAAAGATAAAGTGTTGCGTCGATCCGTTGAGATCACCGACTAACAACGGACAACGGAAGGCGCTGGCGTCGAATAGCTCGGCAGCGAATGACCCCAAACGGACAATAAGTGTGCATCGCAGCACCCATTCCGGACCCAGGCCTGCGACGCCTCCGACCCTATGTATTGACCTGGATCAATTTTCACATTCGGAATGACGTGACAGTCCGTCACTTACGGACACACCCACTTAATCGGGCCCGGAACTATTTTGCGCAGAATGCGGTGTGGCTATCGAACGGTAGGGGCACATGCGTTTCAATCAGCTAGGACGGCGGAGTTCATCACGCATTCTCGGCGGCGCAGCGGCATGGCCGCTTGCGGCGCGGGCGCAGCAGCCAGCGATACCTGTGGTCGGATTTCTAAGCAGCAATTCACCTGCAGCTTTGGAACAGATTTATAGCGCGACCCGTCAGGGCTTAAAGGAAACCGGCTATATCGAAGGCCAAAACGTGTCCTTTGAATACCGTTGGGCCGAAGGTCGATACGACCAATTACCGCGGCTGGCGGCTGATCTCGTTCAGCGCCGCGTTGCGGTGATTGTTACGCCTAGCATCCCTGCCGCTGTTGCGGCGAAGGCTGCGACTACGACGACGCCGATCGTCTTTCAAATCGCCGGAGATCCCGTTCAATACGGCTTTGTCGCGAGCCTCAGCCGACCAGGCGGCAATATGACAGGCGTTGGTCGGTTGGCTGTCGCACTCGGGCCAAAGCGATTAGAGTTTCTGCGTCAGTTGGTTCCGGCAGCCTCCGTCATCGGTGTGCTCGTCAATCCGAACAATCCAGAATATACGGCTGACATCGAAGACATACGCGCGGCCGCCCCGGCCGTCGGGTTCCAAATTCTTGTTTTGGACGCCAGTGTCGAAGACGACATTGACAGGATTTTTGCAACGCTGGTTGAACGGCAGGCCCACGGGCTTCTTGTTGAACCCGACGCATTCATTAGCAGCCAGCGCGATCGACTTGTTACTCTTGCCGCACGCCATGCAGTTCCGACCATTTACGACCGACGCGAATACACCGCAGCGGGTGGACTGATGAGCTATGGAAACGAGCGTCTCGAACCGTACCGTCAGGTGGGCATCTACGTTGGACGAATTCTCAAGGGCGAAAAGCCAGCTGATCTTCCAGTGCAGCAGCCCACCAAATTCGAGCTAGTTATCAACCTTAAAACTGCCAAAGCACTAGGTCTCGAAATTCCGCACGAAGTGCTTGCTCTCGCCGATCAGGTGATCGAATGAAGCGGCGCGAGTTCATCTTGGCGCTCGGCGGTGCGGCGGTGGCTTGGCCGCTTGCGGCACATGCGCAACAGCCAGCGATGCCGGTGATCGGATATCTCCACAGCGGGCGGCCCGAAATGATGGTTAACTCGCTGGCTGGTTTCCGTCAGGGCCTGAGTGAATCCGGTTATGTTGAAGGTCAGAACGTAGCGATTGAATATCGCTGGGCAAAGGATCAACACGATCAGCTTCCAGCGCTGGCGGCCGATCTGGTCGGCCGAAAGGTTACCGTGATTTTCGCGAGTGGTGGCATTATTTCCGCCCAGGCGGCTAAGGCGGCGACAGCGACAATCCCCATTATCTTCACGAGCGGTGCCGATCCGGTTGCGCAAGGGCTCGTCGCCAGCCTTAATCGGCCTGGTGGCAATGCGACAGGCTTCAGCTTTCTCCAAACTACTCTAGAGGCGAAGCGATATGATCTGCTACACGAGTTGGTGCCCACAGCCGCCGTGGTCGCCGTCCTCATTAATCCGAAAAACCCCGCTGCTGATGGTCAGTCGAAAGACGTAGAAGCAGCAGCGCGTGCCGTAGGACAGCAGCTGCTTTTGCTGAAGGCCAATAGTAACGACGAATTGGATGCGGTCTTCACTACACTGGTCCGAAATCAACGCGCCCCGCTGGTAGTCGCGTCCGATCCGTTCTTCTTAAGCCGCCGCAATCAGCTTGTCGCATTGGCCACGCGGCACGCAATTCCCGCAATCTACGAATGGCGCGAGTTTGCCGAGGCTGGTGGGTTGATGAGCTATGGAACAGACATCAAGGACGCAAATGCGGTTGGCCGCTAGTTATGTCAGTCGAATTCTCAAGGGCGCCAAGCCCGCCGACTTGCCGGTTATGCAACCCACGAAGTTCGAGTTGGTCATCAACCTCATAACTGCCAAGGCGCTTGGCCTCGCCATCCCGCCGACACTGCTTGCCACCGCCGACGAGGTGATCGAATAGAGACTTTGTTTGCTGCGGTGCGTCGGTCGCTATTGGCACATCGCGGACAAACCAGCCGTGCCCGGTTTTTGTCGCCTATTGGGGCAACAGCGGACAAAGATCGGTCCGGAGGCTGAAAAGCTACGCAGC
>CAVRUP010000032.1:0-23738 GCA_963724335.1 uncultured Alphaproteobacteria bacterium
AAGCCCGGCCAAGAATTCTTTGACCACTTTCGCCGCGCCGTGGTCGTCGAGATCGACGTGGCCGCCCTGCGGGAAACGCACAAAGCGCTTGGGCTCGCGCGCCAGCGCGAACAAGGCTTCGCCGAAGCGGATCGGCACGATGCGGTCCGCTTCGCCGTGCAGCGCCAAAAGCGGCGCCGCGACGCGGCCGATGCGCTCGTCGGAGCGGAACTTGTCCTTCATCAGCCAGCGCACCGGCGCGAACGGATAGGCGGCGGCGCCCACCGCCGCAGCGGAGCTGAAGGGCGCATCGAGGATGAGCGCGCCGATCTCGTGCCCGGCGGCGAGCGCCACCGCTACCGCGGTGCCGAGCGACTCGCCGAACAGCACGATGCGCTTCGGCCGGATAGCGTGCGCGGGCGAAGTCGTAGGCGGCAGTCGCGTCGCGGATCAGCCCGTCCTCGGTCGGCGTGCCGGTCGAGCCGCCATAGCCGCGATAGCACAAGGCCAAGAGGCCGGTGCCGTCGGCGGTCAGCCAGCTGAAGCGCCCGACGCGCGCCGGCAGCCCCTCGGCGTTACCCTGGAAGTAGAGCACGAACGGCTTATTGCCGCGCGCCGGCACAAACCAGGCGAGCAGCCTTTCGCCATCCGAGCTTGTCAGCGTCACTTCCTCGGCCTGCGGCAGCCCGGCTTGCGCCGGCGGCGTCCGCGCGCGGTCGGGGAAATACATCATCGCGCGCTGAAAGACATACATCAGCGCGAGCCCTCCGCCGTAGCCGGCGACGGCAAGAATGAACAGCCATTTGAGGGAGGTCATCGGAAAATGATAGCACAGCTCTCATGCACGAGACGCCCGCCATCCGGCCCGCCACGCCCGAAGACGACGACGCCATCTGGCGCATCCTGGAGCCGACTTTTCGCGCCGGCGAGACCTATCCGATCCCGCGCGACGTAAGCCGCGCCGATGCGCTTTGTTATTGGCGCACGCCGGGGCACACGGTGTTCGTCGCCGAGGACGCCGGAAAAATTGTCGGCACCTATTATCTGCGCGCCAACAACAGAGGCGGCGGCGCGCATGTGGCCAATTGCGGCTATATGGTCGCGCCCGCGGCAAGCGGCCGCGGCGTGGCGCGGGCGATGTGCGAGCATTCGCTGCGCCAGGCGCGCGAGCGCGGCTTTGCCGCCATGCAGTTCAATTTCGTCATCAGCAGCAACACCCGCGCGGTGAGGCTTTGGCAGCGCTGCGGTTTCGAGATCTGTCGGCGTGCTGCCGGGCGCCTTCGACCACCCCGAACATGGGTTTGTCGATGCGTTGGTGATGTTTCGGCGATTATAGAAGCGGGCGTGCGGAGCGCCGCGCGCGGCCGGACGCGCATAAAACTTGCATTAAAAATCGCGTAAATAATCAAATGCTGTGCGGTCGCGCGGCGCCGCCGCCGCAATTCATTCGTCCAAGCAATGCAGCGATTTTCTCACGCGTCGGCCCGGCGCGTCGCGCATAAACGCAGGCCGGCGGTGCCGGCATAGAGTTTTTTGTTAACCATTTGCAAATCACCGCCGGGTAGCACCGTAAGCACGGGCGACGCGATCTTACGCAGGACAATCCTGCCGGGGACGTGTCATGGCGATAAATCCGGTTTCTTCTTCCAGCAGCAATCCGCCGCCGGTCAATCCGATGCAGCAGGTCTTCGGGCAGCTGACCAGCGCAATTCAGTCCGGCAACCTCGCGGCCGCGCAGAGCGCCTACACGGCGCTCACGCAGGCGCAGCCCAATCAAGGCAGCGGCCCGCTTTCGCAGGCGTTGAGCCAGATCGGCGAGGCCTTGCAATCCGGCAATATCGGCCAGGCGCAAACGGCGCTGGCCTCGCTGCAGCAGCAGATGCAGACCTTGAAGGGCGCGCATCACCATCATGGCCATCATCACGCGAGCGGCGCCGACCAAACGCAATCCAGCCAGCGCGCCGGCGAGCTCCGGCAGCGATCCGACGACGTCGACGACGTCAACGAACCTGGTCGACGTGACGGCGTAACGCGCGAATCGCGCGGCGTTTTCATTGACGCGTTTTCCGGCGCATGGCTTTGCGCCTGCGGGCTCGCATGTTCGATACCATCGTTTTGCTCACCGGACCGGTCGAGGAAGCAGCTCTGACGACAGTCCTGCGGCAGCACAATCCGCGGCTCGACGTTCAGGCGGCCAAATCGCTGGACGACCTGGAGGCATTCGGCCCAAGCGTGCTGGCGCGCGCGCGACTGCTCGCCTTTGTCACGCCGGTGGTGGTGCCGGCGCGCATCCTCGCGGCGCTCGGTTTCGGCGCCTATAATTTTCATCCCGGTCCGCCGCATTATCCGGGTTGGGTTCCCGCGCATTTCGCGATCTACGACCGGGCCGGTTATTTCGGCGCGACCGCGCATGCGATGATCGAGCGGGTCGATGCCGGACCGATCGTCGGCTGCAAGATGTTTCCCATCCCGCCGAATACCAGCGTGCTGCGGCTGCAGGAAATGGCCTTTGTCGAGCTGGCGCGGCTGTTCTGGAGCCTGGCGCCGGCGCTCGCCACGCAAAGCGAGCCGCTCGCCGAGCTGCCGATGAAATGGAGCGGAACCAGGAGCACGCGCCGGTCCTATGCGGCGATGTGCGAGATCCCCGCCGACATTTCGAAGGATGAATTGGAGCGCCGGATCGAGGTGTTCGGCGCCGGTCATTACGGCCTCGACCTGACCGTCACGCTGCACGGCCGCGCGTTCCGTTACGCGGCGCCGCCGGCGCAGAACAAAATCGAGGCGCCCGGCGTGGACGTGGCAGAAGAAGAAGTTGCTCTGGCCTGATCAACGCCACATCTGGCGCGAGGATCACATCGCCTTGACGATGCTCTCGGTCATTTTTTTGGCGTCGCCCAAGAGCATCATGGTGTTGTCGCGGTAGAACAGCGGGTTGTCGATGCCGGCGTAGCCCGAGGCCAAGCTGAGCGCTTGATGAACATCACGGTGCCGGCCTTCCAGACTTGCAGCACGGGCATGCCGTAGATGGGCGAGGTCTTGTCGTCTTCGGCGGCCGGGTTGGTGACGTCGTTGGCGCCGATCACGAAGGCGATGTCGGCCTGCGCGAATTCGGAGTTGATGTCTTCGAGCTCGAACACCTCGTCATAGGGCACATTTGCCTCGGCGAGCAGCACGTTCATGTGGCCCGGCATGCGGCCGGCCACCGGATGGATGGCGTATTTGACCTCGACGCCCTCCTTCTTGAGCTTGTCGGCCATTTCGCGCAGGGCATGTTGGGCCTGCGCCACCGCCATGCCGTAGCCCGGCACGATGATCACCTTCTGCGCGTTCTTCATGATGTAGGCGGCATCATCCGCCGAGCCGAGCTTGACCGGGCGCTGCTCGGCGCCGCCGGCCGGTCCCGCCACCTCGCCGCCGAAGCCGCCGAGGATGACCGAGATGAACGAGCGGTTCATGCCCTTGCACATGATGTAGGACAGGATGGCGCCGGAGGAGCCGACCAGCGCGCCGGTGATGATCAGCGCGGTATTGCCGAGCGTGAAGCCGATGCCGGCGGCCGCCCAGCCCGAATAGGAGTTGAGCATGGAGATCACCACCGGCATGTCGGCGCCGCCGATCGGGATGATGATCAAGACGCCGAGCAAGAGCGAGAGCGCGGTAATGACCCAGAACTGGAAGCCGATCTGTTGCAGATAGAACAGGACGATGAAGGCGATAAGCGCCAGCGCCAGCGCGATATTGATCACATGGCGGCCCGGCAGCGTGATCGGCTTGCCGCTCATGCGGCCCGACAGCTTGAGGAAGGCGATCACCGAGCCGGTGAAGGTGACGGCGCCGATCGCCACCCCGAGCGACATCTCGATCAGGCTCTGCTGGTGGATATGGCCTTGCGTGCCGATGTCGAAGGCCGCCGGCGCGTAAAAGGCGCCCGCCGCCACCAAGACCGCCGCCATGCCGACCAGCGAATGGAAGGCGGCCACCAGTTCCGGCATCGAGGTCATCGGCACCCGGCGCGCGATCACCGCGCCGATGCCGCCGCCGATGGCGATGCCGCCCAGCACCAGGCCCCAGGAGAGCGCGCTTTCCGGCGGATGCGAGCCGAGCGTGGTCAACACGGCAATGGTCATGCCGATCATGCCGAGATAGTTGCCGCGCCGGCTGCTGTCGGGGCTCGACAGTCCGCGCAGCGCCTGGATGAACAGTACGCCGGCGACCAGATAGAGCAGCGCGACCAGATTGGGACTCATGGCTTAGACCTTAGGATGCGAGAGAAAGGGATGGGCCGGGCTCATTAGGCGATCGGGCAGTGAAAGGAAACCTCGTCACTTCTTTTTCTTCTGGTACATCGCCAGCATGCGCTGGGTGACCAAAAAGCCGCCGAAGATGTTGACGGAAGCAAAGGTGAGCGCGACGAAGCCTAAGCCGCGCGCCAATATCGTGCCGTTGTCGTTTTCGATCAGCGCAACGCCCACCGCCAGCAGCGCGCCGACCACGATCACCGAGGAGATCGCGTTGGTCACCGACATCAGCGGGGTATGTAAAGCCGGCGTCACCGACCACACCACGTAGTAGCCGACGAACACCGCCAAGACGAAGATCGACAGCCGGAAGACGAAGGGATCGACCGCGCTTGCTATATGTTCCATGAAAGCTGCTCCGTTCTAGTCTGTCATTCCGGGGCGACGGGCAAAGCCGAGCGAACCCGGAATCCAGATGCGAAGTCGATTGCGGGTTACTGGATTCCGGGTCGCGGCGCTGCGCGCCGCTCCCCGGAATGACCAGAGTCGGGCGCTGCTGGTCTCATTCTCAGGCTGCCGTCTTGGGCATGAAAGTTCGGATGCACGATCTTGCCCGCGCGGGTCAAAAGCGTGCCCTTGACGATCTCGTCGTCCCAGTTGACCGCTAGCTTCTTTTCTTTCTTGTCGATCATGGTGTCGAGAAAGGTGAGCAGGTTCTTGGCGTAAAGCGCCGAAGCCGACGCCGGCAGCCGTCCCGCCACGTTGAGATAGCCGACGATCTTGGCCGGACCCACCTGCACCACCTCGCCCGCTTTGGCCCCTTCCACATTGCCGCCGCGCTCGACCGCCAGATCAACGATCACCGAGCCCGGCCGCATCGAGGCCACCATTTCTTTTGAGATCAGCCTGGGCGCCGGACGCCCCGGGATGAGCGCCGTGGTGATCACGATGTCCTGCTTCTTGACGTGCTCGGCCACCAGCGCCGCCTGCTTGGCCTGGTATTCCTTCGACATCTCCTTGGCGTAGCCGCCCGCCGTCTGCGCGTTCTTGAACTCCTCGTCCTCAACGGCGAGGAACTTCGCTCCCAGGCTCTCCACCTGCTCCTTGGTCGCCGGTCGCACGTCGGTTGCCGTCACAATCGCCCCTAAACGTCTGGCCGTCGCGATGGCCTGCAGCCCGGCCACCCCCACCCCCATGATGAACACTTTCGCCGCCGGCACCGTGCCGGCCGCCGTCATCATCATCGGCAGCGCCCGCCCATACTCCTCCGCAGCGTCAATCACCGCCCGGTAGCCGGCCAGATTCGCCTGGCTGGAGAGCACGTCCATCGACTGCGCCCGCGTGATGCGCGGCATCAGCTCCATGGCAAAGGCCAAAACGCCGGCATCCGCCATCTGCTGCAAGGCCGCCTCGTTGCCGTAGGGGTCCATGATGGCGATGACCAGCGCGCCCTTCTTGTAGCCTTTGAGCTCCTCCGCCGTCGGCCGGCGCACCTTCAAGACCACGTCGGCGTCTTTCGTCACATTGTCGCCAACGCTCGCGCCTGCCGCCGCAAACTCGGCGTCCGGTATGCCCGAGGCCAACCCCGCCCCGCGCGCAACCAATACCTCAGCCCCTAGTCCCTTCAGCTTCTTCACAGTCTCCGGTGTCCCGGATACCCGCGGTTCCGAAGGGTCTGACTCACGTGCTACGGCAATCAGCATTCACGCCTCCACGTTACGCCCGTGTTTTGTCAGTGCGGGGAAAGTCCGGCGAACGCGAAGATCAGGAAACAGATCGCGAAAGCCACGAAGCTCGACGCCTTCGAGCCACTGAATATGGCCGGCACCGCGCCAATCAGGCCGATGACGAAGACCGCCGCCGCCATGAACCAATGGCCCATCACGCCGCCGGTCGCCAGACCGAACAGGACCGTGATCACGTACATGATCCCGACGAAGGTAAAATGCACGAAGCGATGGTAGCTGTTCTCATGCGCCGGATAGTCGTTCCCGGTCGCGGTGGCATATTCAACGGTGCCGTGGTCGGCCATGGTGGGATGTCTCCAGGGATCGCGGTGGTGGGAGTAGTCAGGTAGCGCAAATGGCCACCTGGAGCAACGTTTGCGGTCCTCAGAGCGGTTGAAGAACTCGGATCGAATGCGGGCTCCCAATATCATCTTGGCCCGGCATGATTTTGATCCGGATCAACTCGGCGGCCGGCGCCCTCAGGCGGACGGCTTGAGCCCGACCTCGGCCAGCGCGGCGGTTTGTCGTGCGGCCACCTCGCGAATCGAGAAGCGCTCGATCGCCTCGTTGAACAGTCGATAGAAATTGAGTTCCGCCGCCAGGTGCAGGAACACCGCGCCGAGGCCGATGGCGGCGCGGTCCATGAATACGAATTCGCGCGGCACCATCACCGGCCCGCGCTTTTTCAACGCCTGGTGGACCCGGAACGCTTCCTTGCGGCCATACTCCGACGGTTTGACCCCGTCGGCAATCGTGCGCACCCGGTCGTCAAGCAAAGGGCCGTAGATGAAGCGTGCCCAGATATTGAGCGCCTCGATCAATTCGCGGGAGAGCCGCTTGAAGCCCCAGGTCTCGTAGGCGTGCACCACCAGATCGTCGTCGCCATCGAGCAGACCGCGATAGAGATCGACCACGCCGCCGACGAAGCTCGCCGGAAAGATGCGGATGCAGCCGTAATCCAAAAGGTTGATGCCGGCGGGCCTGCCCCCAGTCGCCTTGCGTGGACTGGCTCCGGCACCCTCATCAAAAACAGTGTAATTGCCAAGATGCGGGTCGCCATGGATGACGCCGAAGCGGCTAAACGGAAACCACCAGGCGGTGAACATGGCGGTGGCGAGCCGGTTGCGCACGCCGAGCGGATCGCTCTTGTGCTCGAGCAGCTTGCGGCCCGTCATCCAATCCATCGTAAGCAGGCGGCCGGTCGACAATTCCGGCCATATCCCCGGCACGCGGATGGCGTCATGGCCTTTGAGCATGGTACGGTAGAGCGCGACGTGCCTGGCCTCGCGGACATAGTCGAGTTCCTCGCGCAAGCGCGCGGCGATTTCCTTGGCGATCTCGGTGGTGTCGAGCGCCGGATCGAAACGCTTGCGGATGGCGAACAGCCATTTCAACTGCCGCACGTCGGCTTCGACCGCCGACTGCATGTCGGGATATTGCAGCTTGCAGGCCAGCTCCGCGCCACTGAGCGCGCGGGCGCGATGCACCTGGCCGAGCGAAGCGGCCGCCGCCGGATGATGCTCGAAGCTCTTGAATTTGCTTTCCCAGTTCGCGCCCAGTTCCGCGCTCATACGGCGCTTGACGAAGGCCCAGCCCATGGGCGGCGCCTGGCTCTGCAGCTTGGTCAATTCGGCGGCGTATTCCGCCGGCAGCGCGTCGGGAATGGTGGCGAGCAACTGCGCCACTTTCATGATCGGGCCTTTCAAGCCGCCGAGCGCGGCGGTGAGCCCGATGGCATTGGCGGCGCGATCCTGCGGCACGCCTAATAGCCGCGCGCCCGCCATGCGCGCGGCCACGCCGCCGACCTTGCTGCCGACATTGGCATAACGCTTGGCGCGGGCGGTGAAGCGGTTTTTCTCGCGGTCGGTCATGGACGGCTTCATATAGGACGCGCCGCGCACGCCTGGAAGGCCGCAATGACCATCAAATTTCGAACGCCGGCCGTTAGCCGGCATGATCTGCCGCCGGTCGTGCCAGGCGGCCACCTATTTCTTCTTTTTGCCCGCTCCTACCGACTTCGCAACGGTTTCCGCGGCTGCCGCGATTTTTACCGTAGCCGCCGCCACTGTCGCAGGCGCTGCAGTCGCCGCGTTTTTCGCCGCAACATCCGCTGCGGCAGCCGCCGCGTCCGCCGTCAGCCAATCGACAAATTTCGCATGCTGCTGCGGCCAACAGGCATCTGGTTTGGAAGCCGGCGGAAACAATTTGTCGAGGAAATCCAGGTGGTCGCGCACGCACGGATTTTCGGTCGGATCCGCGTTCGCAACGAGTCCACGCACATAGATCGAGATGTTGCTGAGAAAATCGCGGGCGCCTTTCGGAAACAAATAGTTCGAGAAATCGCGCACGTGCTGCAGCGACGGCGTCTCGTCTTCCGAAAGGTAGCTTTCGAAGGGAAAGTGGCCGCCGGTTGCGGTCATGCCGGAGGAAACCGACGACCCGATATAGCCGCCGCCGGAAACGGTCGACAGATAGTCGATTTTATTCAGAATGCCGGCGCCGTGCAGCGCCTGCAGTGCGCCAAGACAAAAGGCCGCCGAACGAATGCCGCCGCCGGACAACGACAAACCGACGACATTTGATTCGTCCGTCGGACGCAGCGGCGTCGTTTCGTCGCTCGTGCTCAGCGGCGTGCCTTCAAAGGTCTCCGGTTCGAGCTCAATTTTGGGCCGGTCCAATTTGCCGCGCCGCTCGTTGATCGAATCTTTTTCGCTTTCAAAGACCTGATTGAATTGACAGAGATCGCCCGCCGCCATTGGCCGCCCCTCCCCCGACGGATCAAGTCTATCGGGTTGCTCGGCCGCGCTCAACCCTCGATTGAACAGGCTAGGACAGCGTTTCCAGCTCGTCGATCAGCTTGGCGATCACCCCCAAGCCCCCGTCCCAGAACTTGGGATCGCGGGCATCGAGGCCGAACGGCGCCAGCAGCTCGGTGTGATGCTTGGTGCCGCCGGCCGCGAGCATGGCGAGATAGCGTTCGGCAAAGCCGCTCTCCGATTTCTCGTAGACCGCGTAGAGCGAATTCACCAGGCAGTCGCCGAAGGCATAGGCGTAGACATAGAACGGCGAATGGATGAAGTGCGGGATATAACTCCAGAACGTCTCGTAGCCGGGCTTGAGTTCGATCGCGGGACCGAGGCTCTCGGCTTGCACCGACATCCACAATTCGCAGATCTTGTCGGCGGTCAGTTCGCCATTGCGGCGTTCCAGATGCACCTTGCGCTCGAAAGTATAGAACGCGATCTGCCGCACCACCGTGTTGATCATGTCCTCGACCTTGGCGGCGAGCATGGCCTTGCGCTGCTTCTTGTCGGTGGTCTGCTCCAGCAACTTTTTGAAAGTCAGCATCTCGCCGAACACCGATGCCGTCTCCGCGAGCGTGAGCGGGGTCGGCGCCATCAGCGATCCGTTGGGCGCCGCCAGCACCTGATGCACGCCGTGGCCGAGTTCGTGGGCGAGCGTCATCACATCGCGCGGCTTGCCCTGGTAGTTGAGCAGCACGTAAGGATGCGCCGACGGCACCGTCGGGTGCGAGAAGGCGCCCGGCTGTTTGCCCGGGCGCACCGGCGCATCGATCCAATGCTTTTCGAAGAAGCGGTCGGCGACTTCCGCCATTTTCGGCGAGAACGCGCCATAGGCGGTGAGCACGGTCGCGCGCGCGTCGGACCAGGGAATCGTGCGCTGGGTAACATTAGGCAGCGGCGCGTTGCGGTCCCAATAGGGCAACGATTTTTTGCCGAACCATTTCGCCTTCAAGGCATAATAACGGTGCGACAATTTCGGATAGGCCGCGCGCACGGCGGCGACCAGCGCTTCCACCACCGCGGGCTCCACGTGATTGGATAGATGGCGCGAACTGGCGACGTCCTTGAAGCCGCGCCAGCGGTCGGAAATCTCCTTGTCTTTGGCGAGCGTGTTGGTGATCAGCGCGAACGGGCGCAAGTTCGCCTTGAAGGTCTTGGCCAGCGCCCGCGCCGCGCTTTTACGTTTTTTGCCGTCGGCGTCTTGCAGCATGTTGAGCGCCGGCTCGATCGAGAGCGGCTTGCCGCCGATCCTGAAACGCAAGGACGCGATGGTCTCGTCGTAATTGCGGTTCCAGGCCGAATAGCCGGTGACCGACTTCTCGTGGAACAGTTCCTCGACCCGGTCCTCGAGCTGATACGGCTTCTCCTTGCGCACGTCCTCGATCCACGGCCGGTAAAGGCCGAGCGCCGGATCGGCCAGGGCGACCTCGAGCGCGGCATCGTCGATGCGGTTGAGCTCGAGCGTGAAGAACAACAAATGCAGCGAGGCGGCGGTGGTGCGCTCCTGCATGTCACCGTAGAACTTTGCGCGCGCCGCATCGGTGGTATCGCCGGCATAAAGCAGCGAGGCATAGGAGATCACCCGGCCGAGCGTGTCGTCGAGCGCCTCATAGCGCTTGACCGCCGCACCTAACGCCTTGCCGGCGTTGGGCCCGGTCGCCAGGGCGGCGAGCTTGCCCTTGAAGTCGCCCCCAAACGCCGCACAGCGGGTTTCGGCGTTCTCCAGGTCCCACTTGAGCTCCGGGCTGTCGGGCCCGGGATAGAGGTCGTCGAGATTCCACTCCGGCAACACGCCGAGCTTTTCGGCTTTTTTCAGTTTTTTCGCGCTCTTGGCCATGGGTCGGGCAATCGGTGGGAGGGAAAATCGGTCGGTTTGAGCATCATCTAGGCCGCCGCCGGCGCATTTAACAGCCCATTAAGCCGGACCGGCGACATTGCACCAAATCGGCACAGCCGCCGAGCGTCGGGGTCTTCATGTCCGAAACAGTGCTTATCGTCGACGACGATCCGGTCCAGCGTCGCCTGCTCGAAGCCATGGTCCAGCGCTTCGGCTACCAGGCTCTGCTCGCCGAGGGCGGCGACGCGGGCCTGGCGCTGCTCGGCGGGGCGCAACGCATCGACTGCGTGGTGCTCGACCTGGTTATGCCCGATCTCGACGGCCTCGGCGTGCTGGCGCATATGCGCGCGGCCGGCCTCGACATTCCCGTCATCGTACAGACCGCCCATGGCGGCATCGACAATGTGGTGTCGGCAATGCGCGCGGGCGCGACCGACTTCGTGGTCAAGCCGGCGAGCCCGGAACGGCTGCAGGTGTCGCTGCGCAACGCGCTCGCCGTCAAGGCGCTGGCCGGCGAACTGCAGCGGCTCAAGCGCAGCCGCGACGGCACGCTCACCATCGCCGACGTGATCACCCGCTCGGACGCTATGCGGCCGGTGCTGCGCGCCGCCGAGAAGGCGGCGGCATCCGCCATCCCCGTGCTGATCGGGGGCGAATCCGGCGTCGGCAAGGAACTGATCGCGCGCGCCATCCACGGCAGCGGCGCGCGCCGCGCCAAGCCCTTCGTCGCGGTCAATTGCGGCGCCATGCCGGAGAACCTGGTCGAATCGATCCTGTTCGGCCACGAGAAGGGCGCCTTCACCGGCGCGACCGACAAGCACACCGGCAAATTCATCGAAGCCGACGGCGGCACGCTGTTTCTCGACGAGGTCGGCGAATTGCCGGGCGCCGCGCAAGTCAAGTTGTTGCGCGCGCTGCAGGAGGGCGAGGTCGACCCGGTCGGCGGACGCCGATCCGTGAAAGTCGATGTGCGCATTATCTCCGCCACCAACCGCGACCTGATTGCCGACGTGAAAGCGGGTCGCTTCCGCGAGGACCTGTTCTATCGCCTCCATGTATTCCCGATCTCCGTGCCGTCGCTGCGCGAGCGCAGCGAGGACATTCCCGAACTTGCCCGCCATTTCCTCGCCCGCCTTGCGGCCGAGGAAGGCAAACGCGTGTGCGCGATCGAGCCCGAGGCGCTGGCCCTGCTCGCGGCTTATCGCTGGCCGGGCAATGTGCGCCAGCTCGAGAACGCGATCTTCCGCGCGGTCGTGCTCACCGACCGCGAGCGGATCGGCATGCATGAATTTCCGCAAATATCCGCCCAAATCGGCGCGCAAGCCGGGCTCGACGCCGTTGCGGCGCAGCCGATGATCAATTCCTCGCCGGCCATCGCCGCCGCCTGGCCGGATACGCGCGAAGCCGCCAATGCGCCGGCATTAAATATTCACACGCTGCAGCTCACCGACGCGCAGGGCGAGGTGCGGCCGCTCGAAGAAATCGAACGCGACGTCATCCGCTTCGCCATCGCGCATTACCGAGAGCAGATGTCGGAGGTCGCGCGCCGCCTGAAGATCGGGCGCTCGACGCTCTACCGCAAGCTCGAAAGCCTCGGTCTCGATGAAGCTCCGCGCGAGACGGCGGAACAGGAAAAAGCTACGCTTTGAACCGGCAAACGGTGCGTTTTAACCACGCAGCCGTGCCGTTTTAGCCGTGTTCGAAGGTAAAGGTAAACGACACGCGAAATTCATTCGTTTCCGAGGTCGTTCGGCCGCATAATTGCGGATGTAGTCTGGGGTGGGGTGTTTGTATGCGTAAAAATGAGTTCGCCCGGCGGCTTTCCGGCACGGTAATGGCGCTGGTCGTTATGGCGCCGATCTACGCCGCCGCCGCGACCGATCAGGTCGACTCCGCACCGCACCCGCCGACTGTGACGCCCGCGGCAATCGCGCCCAGCGCCGGCAGCATCGGTATTCGTGGCCCGGCAGAAGAGCATCCGGCAGCGAGCGACGCACATCCGGCATCGATAGACGCGCAGATCGCCGACAAGCTGCGCGCGGTCATCACCTCCGGAAAGTTCGACAAACGCATCGACCGCACGCCCGAGCGCGAAGCGATGGCAGCCTTCTATGCCGCGCGCAATTATGCGCCGCTGTGGATCGCCGACGGTAAGCTCGATGTGCGCGCCAAATCGGTGATCGCGCAATTGGGAAATGCCGCCGCCGACGGGCTCGACCCGGCCGATTATCAGGTGGCGGCCTTCGGCGCCGCCAGCGGTCCCGAGGAACTCGCCGACGCCGACATCACGCTCACTTATTCGGCACTCACCTATGCCCGCCATCTGGCGACCGGCCGCATCGCGCCAAGCCGGGTGCTGGCGGAAGTCGATTACGGCGATCACACGCCGGCGCCCGCCGATATCCTGCACAAGATCGCCGACGCCGCCGATGCCGGCGCCGCGCTCGAAAGCTTCAATCCGCCGCATCGCGGATTTAAAGCGCTGAAGGCGAAACTCGCCGAATTGCGCAGCCGCGCCATCAACGGCGGCGGCGTTGTCAAAGACGCGCCTGTGAAACCAGCCGGCAAGCGAGCGCGCGCACAGAAAGTGTCCGCTACCGTCAGTCCTGCCAAGCCGGGTGAGGAGATCGAGCGCGTCATCGCCAACATGGAACGCTGGCGCTGGCTGCCGCGCGACCTCGGCCATACTTATGTGATGGTCAACGTGCCCGACTACACGCTCAAGGTCGTGCACGACCATCAGGAAGAGTGGCATACCAAGATCGTCGCCGGCAAACCGCAGACGCCGACGCCGCTGCTCAGCGCGACGATGGAAAACGTGCTGGTCAATCCGTCCTGGCACGTGCCGCAGTCGATCATCAAGAATGAGTTTCTGCCGCGCTACGGCCGTGACCCCAACATCTTCGCCCGCATGGGCCTCGAGGTGAAGCGCAACCACGACGGCACGCTGAGCGTGACGCAGCCACCCGGCGCCGGCAATGCGCTCGGCCGTATCAAGTTCAACTTCCCCAACCAGTTCTCGGTTTATTTGCACGATACGCCGGAGAAGCGGCTGTTCGCCTACGATAAGCGCGCTTTCAGCCACGGCTGCATGCGGGTGGAAAACCCGACCAAGTTCGGCGAGGTGCTGCTGCATCTGGCGATGAACGGCCCGAGCCCGAATGCACAGCAGCTCAGTGCGCTGTTCGGACGCGAGGAGCGCAGCTTCAAGTTCGACGACCGGCCGATGGTGCATCTCACATACCAGACCGCCTTCGTCGACGACTCCGGGCAGACTGCAACTGCGCGAGGACATCTACGGTTTCGACGAACGCATTCGGACCATCCTGCACAGTGACGAGCGCCGGATCGCCGACATGGCCCCGCCGCAGGACGCCAAGCGCGAGCAGGCAAGTGCGCAGGCCAACCAGGACATTCTGCGCCGGGTCGAGCGCGGCGAGGCGCCGAACGCGTCCGCGTTCTTTGACCACTTGCCCAGCGAGCCGCCGCACGGCGAGACAAGACGCCCCACGGGTCGCGCCCGGCCGCAGCCGGTGGCTGCCGGCCCCGGATTCCATGCCGAAACCCTACCGCCGCCCTTGCCTCGGCCATTTTTGGCCATTTTCGGCCGCTAGGAAATGACGGTCGGGGGGCGACCGCTAAGCGCAACTTAACCCATCCCGATAAAACTGCATGATTGTCGCTACCGGAGCCGCGCTCCGGGGGAGAGCGGCGGGTGGGATGGCGTAAATCACGGAAGATCGCGGTGGCGGTTGGCGCGTGGCGCGAGCGTACTCTCGTTTTGTCTTTTGTCCGCGCCGGTGCACGGCTTGGCGTGGCCGCCCTCTTGCTGCTGGGCGCCAATAATTCCCTGCAAAACGCCGTCGCCGAAGGCGACACCCGCACCCTCTCCTTCCATCACGTCCATACCGGCGAAGACATCACTGTCACCTTCAAGCGCGACGGCCGCTACGACGAGGCCGCGCTGAAGAAGCTCGACTGGTTCATGCGCGACTGGCGCAAAGAACAAGAAACCCACATGGATCCCCATCTGTTCGATCTTTTGTGGGAGACCTATCGCGACGTCGGCGGCACCGAGCCGATCCAGGTGCTCTGCGGCTACCGTTCGCCGGGGACCAACGCCATGCTGCGCGCACGATCGAGTGGCGTCGCGCAGTTCAGCCAGCACATCAACGGCGACGCGATCGACTTCTACATTCCCGGCGTGCCGCTGGCGAAAGTGCGCGCTGAGGGCCTGCGTCTGCAGCGCGGCGGCGTCGGCTTTTATCCGACCTCGGGTTCACCGTTCGTGCACATGGACACCGGCACCATCCGGCATTGGCCGCGCATTCCGCGCGAGGAACTGGTCAAGATCTTCCCCGACGGCCGCACCGTCCATATTCCCTCCGACGGGCATCCGCTGCCCGGCTATGCGCTGGCGCTCGCCGACGTCGAACGCCATGGCGCGACGCCTTCCGGTACCTCGCTGGAAGCCGCGCGCGAGGCCGGCGTGATCACGGCCAGCCAGGAGCAAGCCGCCGCCCAGCCCAAACACCGCAGCCTGCTGGCGAGGATTTTCGGCACCGGCAAGGACCAGGATGAACATAGCGAGCAGCCGGCGCGCAAAGCTGCGCGTGCGCCCATGGCGGTCGCCAGTCTGAGCCCACCCAAGACGGCGTCGGTCGAGCCCATCGTGCCGATGCCGGCGGCGCGGCCGAAATCGATCGCAGTCGCGAGCATTTTGCCGAGGCCGCGGCCGGCGCAGCAGACCATCGTGATCGCGGCGGCGGACAATGTATTCGACAACCGCGGCTATTGGCCCGGCGCGGTCGAGACGGGACCGGCGCTGCCGGCGCCGATCGCGACCGGCACCCGCTATGAGACGGCCTCCGCCGAACCGGCCAGCACCGGCAGCGCAGACGGCGACGCGCTGGCCTATGCCACGGAATCAGAGACGCCGCTCGCCACGCGCGCCCGCCCGATGGGTGCGCGGCTGCCGCGTATGCCGGCGGAAGCGAGAATGATTCCGACCATGTCCAACACCACCGTGGTGGCGAAGCCACCGCTGGCATCGGCCCTGGCCATGGGCGGCGGCGAGCGATCCGACAGCCCGTGGCTGCGCGCCGCCATGCTGACGCCGAGCGTGCGCAGTTTCATGACGGCAACGCGGGTGGGCGCGATCGATCCGCGCTGGCAGTACGAACTGCTGCATAAGCCGTCGCAGTCGCTGACGATGACCTTCTCGGCCGATCCGCATCTCGGCATGGTCGCCGACCGCTTCAGCGGCAGCGCGGTGGTGTTCCTGGCCACCACCACGTTCAGCACGCAGACGACGGCGGCGCTGCGGTAGGCACGGTCGTCGTCCCCGCGAAGGCGGGGACCCATACGCCGTGTACTCTCGATAGGTCAGAGGTTATGGGTCCCGGGCCTCGCGCGCGTTGCGCTCGCCCGGGACGACAATAAGCTACTGCAACATCCCGAGTGCGTGCATGTAGGTCTCCAGCACGGCCTGCTGCTCGCGGCGCTCATCGGCGTCCTGCTTGCGCAGGCTGACGATGGTGCGCAGCGCCTTGACGTCGAAGCCGTTGCCCTTGGCCTCGGCGTAGACGTCGCGAATGTCGTCGGCGGTCGCCTTTTTTTCTTCCTCGAGCCGCTCGATGCGCTCGACAATGGCCTTGAGCTGGTCCTTGGCAAAACGGGTCGCGGGTTGCTCTTTTTGGGCAGCGGCTGAGGCAGGCATCGAACTCTCCTGAATGACCAAAGGCGGGTTACCCTGTCATACGGAGAATTCCGGGCCGGGGGCCATCGCGCCGACGCGAAGCCCCCGACATTCACACTTGTGCACAACTGTTAGTGTTTAGGGCTGGACTTTTCGAATGCCGCCTTCTGGTCGGGCGAGGCTTCTTTTTGATGCTTCTTGCGCCATTCGTCATAGGGCATGCCGTAGACGATCTCGCGGCTCTCGTCCTTGCTCATGGGCACGCCCTTTTCGTCGGCGGCGTCCTTCATCCAGTTCGACAGGCAATTGCGGCAGAAGCCGGCGAGATTCATCATGTCGATGTTCTGCACGTCGGTCCGCGAACGCAGATGCTCGACCAGGCGCCGGTAGACGGCGGCTTCCAATTCGGTGCGGGTTTTGTCGTCCATGGCGATGAATCCTTATGTCGTCGTCTTCACCAACATAAGGCCGCGCGGCAATCCTTGCCATAGCGGCAAGATCGGCAGGCTTTTCAGGACCGGAATCGCTATGATGCGCCCATGAACAGGCCTGCGGCACGCGCCTTCTTGCAGTCGCTATTCGACACCGCGGTTGCGGCGGCCCATCCCTCGACCTGCCTGCCGCCATTGTTGCCGCCGCCGCCGGCAGGCCGGCTTATTCTGCTCGCCGCCGGCAAGGCGGCCGGTTCCATGGCCGAAGTCGCGGAAGGTTTTTATCTCGATCGGCTGAAACTGCCGGCCGCACGCTTGCGCGGCAACGCGGTGGCGCGCCACGGCTACGGACGGCCGCTGCGAGTCGTGACCATGATCGAAGCCGGGCATCCGGTGCCGGATGGGGCGGGCCTGGAAGCCGCCTTGCGCGCGATCGAATTCGCCGACGGCGCCGACACCGGCGACCTGGTGCTGGTGCTGATGTCGGGCGGCGCTTCCGCCAACTGGATCGCGCCGGCGCCCGGCGTCACCTTCGCCGACAAGCAGGCGGTGACGCGCGCGCTGCTGCGTTCGGGCGCGACCATCGGCGAGATCAATACCGTGCGCAAACATCTCTCGCGCATCAAGGGCGGACGGCTGGCGCGCACCGCCTATCCTGCAAAACTCGTCACCATCGCGATCTCCGATGTGCCGGGCGACGATCCTTCGGCGATCGGCTCCGGCCCGACCGTGCCCGATCCGACCACGCTCGCCGACGCACGCGCCATCGTCGCCAGATACCGGCTCGATCTTCCGGCCAGCGTGACCGCCGCGCTTGCGGACGCGAACAATGAAACGCCGAAACCCGGCGATCCGGAATTCGCCGGCAGCGAGTTCACGCTGGCGGCGCGGCCGGCCGATTCGCTCGCCGCAGCGGAGATCGCCGTGCGCGCCGCCGGTTACGAATGCATTTCGTTGGGCGACCAAGTCGAAGGCGAGGCGCGCGAGGTGGCGGCGGCGCATGCCAAGCTCGCGCGCGAGCTGCGCGCGCAAGGCAAGCGCGCGGTGATCCTCTCGGGCGGCGAACTGACCGTCACCATCCGCGGCCAGGGCCGCGGCGGACCCAACCAGGAATACGCCTTGGCGCTGGCGATGGGCTTGGCCCACATGCCGGCGGTGGCGGCACTCGCCGGTGACACCGATGGCACCGATGGCGGAATAGGCGATCCCGGCGACCCGGCCGGCGCGCTGGTCGACGGCGGAACCGTGGCGCGGGCGAAGGCCTTAGGCCTCGATCCCGCCGCGTTTCTTGCCGACAATAATTCAACCGCTTTTTTCGCCGCCCTTGGGGATTTGCTCATGACCGGACCCACTTACACCAACGTGAACGACTTCCGCGCCATCGTCGTTGACAGGGTGTGACCGATCACGCGACAACCGACGACACCGAATTCACTGTACAGCGACGATAGCTTGACCGCATTGCCACGCTATTTTGCCACACACTGCATCATCGGCACGGTTGCGCTCGCAGCCGCGCTGCTGACCGCATCGGCGCGTCCGGCCAAGGCCGATTTCCGGCTCTGCAACAACACCGGCAGCCGGGTCGGCGTCTCATTGGGCTATAAGGACGCCGAAGGCTGGACTACCGAGGGCTGGTGGAACGTGTCGGCGCGATCATGCGAAACTTTGCTGCGCGGCGCGCTGGTTGCGCGCTACTATTACATCTACGCGGTCGATTACGACCGCGGCGGCGAATGGTCCGGTCACGCTTTCATGTGCTCACGCGAGAAGGAATTCACCATTCGCGGCACCGAGAACTGCCTGGCGCGCGGCTATGACCGCACCGGCTTTTTCGAGGTCGATACCGCCGAACAGCGCTCCTGGACGGTGCAGTTGACCGACAGCGCCGAGCAGAAGCCGGCCCGCCCGTCGCCGTCGCGAACGCCGCAAAGCACGCAGCGGCCGCCGTCTGCCATGCCGTCGGCTCCACCCGAAGGCGGCAAGCGATGAGACGCCTGCGCCGCGCCAAGATCGTCGCCACGCTCGGACCGGCTTCTTCCGATGCCGGCATGATCGCGAAGCTGTTCAAGGCCGGTGCCGACGTGTTCCGCATCAATATGAGCCACACCAGCCAGGACCGCATGCGCGAACTGGTCGGCATGATCCGCGGCGTCGAGAACGATATTGGGCGGCCGATCGGTATCCTGGTCGATTTGCAGGGACCCAAGCTGCGGCTGGGCACCTTTGCCGGCGGGTCGGCGATGGTGGAAAGCGGTGCGAGTTTCGTGCTCGACAGCGATCCGGCACCCGGCAACTCAACGCGCGTTTTTCTCCCGCATCCGGAAATTTTCGCCGCGGTAACGCCCGGGCGCACGCTGCTGATCGACGACGGCAAGGTGCGACTCACCGTCACGCAGGCCGAACCCAAGCGCATGGTGACGCGCGTCGAGGTGGCCGGCAAATTATCCGACCGCAAGGGCGTCAGCCTGCCGGATTCGACGATTCCCTTCTCCGCCTTGGCCGAGAAGGACCGCTCGGATCTCGAAGCCGCGCTCAACGCCGGCATCGACTGGGTGGCGCTGTCTTTCATCCAGCGGCCGGAGGACATCGCGGAGGCGAAGAAGATAACCCGCGGCCGCGCCGCGGTGATGGCCAAGATCGAGAAGCCGCAGGCGGTGACACGGCTGTCGGAGATCATGGATCTGGCCGACGCGCTGATGGTGGCGCGCGGCGATCTCGGCGTCGAGATGCCGCTGGAGAAAGTGCCCGGCGTGCAGAAGCAGATGACGCGCATGGGCCGCTCGACCGGCAAGCCGGTGGTGGTGGCGACGCAAATGCTGGAATCGATGATCTCGTCGCCGGTGCCCACGCGCGCGGAAGTCTCCGACGTCGCCACCGCCATATTCGAGGGCGCCGACGCGGTCATGCTGTCGGCGGAATCGGCGGCCGGCAAATATCCGGTGGAAGCGGTCGCCACCATGAACCGCATCGCCGAGGAGATCGAAAGCGATCCGATCTACCGCACCATCATCGACGCCCAGCGCGCAGTGCCGGAGCCGACCGGCGCCGACGCCATCGCCGATGCCGCCCGTCACATCGCCGATACGCTCGATCTCGCCGCCGTGGTGTGCTGGACCTCGTCCGGCTCGACCGGCTTGCGGGTGGCGCGCGAGCGGCCGCGGCCGCCGATCGTGGCGCTGTCGCCCAATATCGCCACCGGACGCCGGCTGGCGGTGGTCTGGGGCGTGCATTGCGTGATCACCGAGGACGCCCACGACCAGGACGACATGGTCGACCGCGCCAGCCGCATCGCCTTCACGGAAGGCTTCGCCAAGGCCGGCCAGCGCGTCATCATCGTCGCCGGCGTGCCGCTCGGCACGCCCGGCGCGACCAACATGCTGCGCATCGCCTATGTGGGGAGCGAGGCGGCGGGGGATTAGATATCCCAGCTCTCGACTTTTTGCCGCCAAGTCTCGCCGTGCGCCGCTTCGCTTCGAGCGGCGACTGCAATACGTATTTATGGAAATTATATTCGCAGGGTTCACGCAGTTGAATCGTTTAGTGGTCGAGACGATGTGCATCACCAAACGCAATGCGGGATAAGCGAGGTGACGTTATGCAGCGCAATGACCGCTCTTTCCCTCTTCGAAAGCAAGATGTCTTGGCTGCGATCAGCGTAGCCATTTATGTGGCCCTGATTGTTGGCCTGGTGCAGGCATGGACCTATCTCAGCGATACCGCGAATGCCTTCGTCAGCGCGCATTGAACGCAGGGCGTCGGCGGTAAAAAAACACACCGGCGCCTGGTGTACCGGCGCGAATTTGCGCGGCAAGCTATTGGATAAACCTATGCGAGCCCGGCCATGCGTGCATTGACGGTCTTTTGCTTCCTGCTTGCCGCCGCGGGCTGCCAAGCTTCGGCTCAACAGCAGCAGAGTAATGTCGACGATGTCGCGCGAGGACGCGAATTGGCCATTTTGATCTGCGCCAATTGCCACGTTGTCGCGCGCGATCAGCCCAATAAACCGATATTGCGGCAGCCGACACCATCCTTCGCTTCGATTGCACGACGCAATACACTTAGTCCCGAATGGCTGAAGGCATTCCTGACATCGACACATCGAGGTGCCGACAATCCTAGAGGAATGCCCAACCCAGAGCTGCTCGATAGCCACGTCAGCCAGATCATCGCCTACTTGATCAGCTTACGAACTGAAGCGGTCAGCCTTCCGACTTGGGATGTCACCCCGAGCTGCCGTGGTGCCGCCAATGCTGGCTATGTCGTGCAAGGCGCCGATCAGTTGAAGAACTGCATCGATCGAGAGCAACAAACGCGCCAGCAACTTGAACGCGCATGGTCGACATACCCGGCGTTAGATCGGAATGAATGCATGCAATCGATCAAGTGGTTCGAACCGACTTATTCGGAGCTTGCGACCTGCCTCGAAATGCGAAGCCAGGTAAGAAGCACTCCAAAACCCGAAGCGCCGCCGCATAAATAGAATTAGCACCCGCAAATTTTTTGCGGCGCAAATGAAGTTTTTGCGGTGTGAAACCGCGCTCTAAATATCCCGGCCCTCGACCTTTTCCTGCAGCTCTTTCACCAGTTCAGGGATGCGCGGCAGGCGCGGATAGATCGCCAGCGTGCGGCGATAGACTTCCAGCGCCTGCTTGTCGTCGCCGATGTCCTGCATGATCAAGCCGAGACCGGACAGCGCGCCGAAATGGCGCGGCTCGAGGCGCAGCACCTGGCGGATATCGGCGAGCGCGCGGCCGTAGTCCTTTTTCATGTAGTAGATGGTGGCGCGCCGGTTCCAGGCTTCCACGTATTTCGGTTTGATCTTGGTGACGGCATCGAGCAGCTTGATCGCGAGATCGGAATCGTTCTGCTCGATCGCGGTCTGCGCGCGCGACATCAGCAGCGTGGTGGTGTCGCTGCGCGTGGCGGTCCACAGCGCCCAGATGCGCTGCTCGATCGCCTTGGCGGTGACCTCGTCGGGTGCGAGCTTGAGTGCCCCGAACAGGAAATCGAGATTGTGCGCGGAATTGCCGTGCTGGACATGGGGTAGCTTTTTCGGCGGCTGCACCCAGTCGCTCGGCGCCGCAGCGGCGGGCACGGCAAAGGCCGCGGCCAGGACGACGGCAAATAGACTTGCGAGGAATCGCGAGCGCATGAGTGGAGATTAATATCTCCGCGGCGCAAGGCAAGAATGCGGCGAGGAAAGCAACACCCGGCCAAGTCGCGGGCCGGGCTCGGGATTTAGCCCTGGCGCGCCTTAAAGCGGCGATTGGTCTTGTTGATGATATAGACGCGGCCCTTGCGCCGCACGATGCGGTTGTTGCGGTGGCGGCCGCGCAGCGATTTCAAAGAGTTACGGACTTTCATGACGATCTCTGGGTTCTCTGGTTGGCGGGTTCATAGCAGCCTTCCCGCCGCTGTCAACGGACGAAAAGACAGGACGAATCAACGTGTTATTTGACGGCTGGACATCGATCGCCGTTGCTAGGACTATTACGGCCTCGGTGGACGAACGCGATAACGCTGATGACCTGGCGCAGAGAACGGCAGAGAAGGCCCATGTTCAAGGCGATCAATTTGTTTGTCGGCTTGTTCTGCACGATCCTCATCGCGCTTGTTCTGCCCGCGCATGCCCGCCGCTTGCCGGACCGGCTCGACGCCGTGCAATTGCGGAAGGGACTGGCCGCCGTCAGCCGGCAAGACTACACGGCGGCCGGCCTGCTGCTGCGATCGCCGGCCGAGCACGGCAATGCCAGCGCGCAGGCCGTTCTCTGTTTTATGTACACCTATGGCCGCGGCGTGCCGCAAAGCTTCCGGGAAGCGGCCCATTGGTGTCACCGTTCCGCCGGCCAGGGCAACGCGCAGGGGCAATACCTGCTCGGGCTGTTGTACGACACCGGCCACGGCGTTCGGGAAGATTACGTGCAAGCCTACAAATGGCTGAATTTGGCGGCGGCCCATGCGTCGGGACCGAAGCGGGATTTCTCCTACCGGATCAGGGACGCGGTCGCGGCAAAAATGTCCCCCCGCCAGGTCGCCAAGGCGCAAGCGCTGGCGATCGCGTGGCGGCCGGCGCCGGAATTGCGCGGTGCGGCCTTGATGGCGGGGCAATGCGCGGACGGCGAGAAATGTTTCGACCCGTGACGGGTCCCGGCTTCGCAAATTGGAAAGCCGCTACAGCTGATCGGCCGGGGCTGGCATGTGCGTGCCGGCATCTCTGGCGGCCGGCAGGCGAAGCGTTTCCGATTGCGACCCTTTTTCGAGCGTCACTTCGCGCGCCTTGACCGATCGAAGAATCCAGCCGGCATGGCCTTCGCCGGTTTTAATGCGGACATAGATGTTCGTCGCCTGGTCGAGAAAAACGCCAATGCCCTCGTTTTCTCCGACCACGGTTCCGATCAGCTTGAGGTTCGGGTGCTCCGGCTCGGCCGGACGGGCAACCACCTTGGGCTGCACGACGGGCGGCGCCACGACCACGGCCGGCGCCGGCGGGCGCCGCGACGGGGTAAACAGCGGGCGGTCGCGCGTTTTGGAGAGCGAGCCGAGCGGAATCGCCCAGAGCGGATTGCCAATTTGCCCGCGTTCAGGCGCGGCCATCGCCGGATTTTGCTCCAGATTGATGCGCTGCTGATGCTGGCGCTCGCCATCGTCAACGCGGCCGTCGCCCGCGCTCCGACGATCATGGAAAGCGTGGCGGCCGCGGCGCTGCGCGGCGCGCTCACGATGCTGTTTTTCCTGGGATTACGCTGGTCTACGGACGCCTGCGCCAGCGCGAGGGTCTTGGCTTGGGCGACGTTCAAGCTCGCCTTTGTCGCCGGCGCCTGGCTCGACTGGGCGATGATACCGGTCGCGATCGAAATCGCGGCGCTGGCCGCGTTGGTCGCCTATGGCGTCTGGCATTTCGCCGGCCGGCGCCCGGTCGATGCGACGTTGCGGGCCGCCGTTCGGCCTGTTCTTCGCGCCGGCGATTTGGGTGTCGTGGTTCTTGGGCGCGGCGATTTTCGCGTTCAGGTGAAGGGCTGGT
>CAVRUP010000033.1:0-297099 GCA_963724335.1 uncultured Alphaproteobacteria bacterium
GCCAGATGTGGCGTTGATCAGGCCAGAGCAACTTCTTCTTCTGCCACGTCCACGCCGGGCGCCTCGATTTTGTTCTGCGCCGGCGGCGCCGCGTAACGGAACGCGCGGCCGTGCAGCGTGACGGTGAGGTCGACGCCGTAATGACCGGCGCCGAACACCTCGATCCGGCGCTCCAATTCCTGCTTCGAAATGTCGGCGGGGATCTCGCACATCGCCGCATAGGACCGGCGCGTGCTCCTGGTTCCGCTCCATTTCATCGGCAGCTCGGCGAGCGGCTCGCTTTGCGTGGCGAGCGCCGGCGCCAGGCTCCAGAACAGCCGCGCCAGCTCGACAAAGGCCATTTCCTGCAGCCGCAGCACGCTGGTATTCGGCGGGATGGGAAACATCTTGCAGCCGACGATCGGTCCGGCATCGACCCGCTCGATCATCGCATGCGCGGTCGCGCCGAAATAACCGGCCCGCTCGTAGATCGCGAAATGCGCGGGCACCCAGCCCGGATAATGCGGCGGTCCGGGATGGAAATTATAGGCGCCGAAACCGAGCGCCGCGAGGATGCGCGCCGGCACCACCACCGGCGTGACAAAGGCGAGCAGTCGCGCGCGCGCCAGCACGCTTGGGCCGAATGCCTCCAGTTCGTCCAGCGATTTGGCCGCCTGAACGTCGAGCCGCGGATTGTGCTGCCGCAGGACTGTCGTCAGAGCCGCTTCCTCGACCGGTCCGGTGAGCAAAACGATGGTATCGAACATGCGAGCCCGCAGGCGCAAAGCCATGCGCCGGAAAACGCGTCAATGAAAACGCCGCGCGAATCGCGCGTTACGCCGTCACGTCGACCAGGTTCGTTGACGTCGTCGACGTCGTCGGATCGCTGCCGGAGCTCGCCGGCGCGCTGGCGGATTGCGTTTGGTCGGCGCCGCTCGCGTGATGATGGCCATGATGGTGATGCGCGCCCTTCAAGGTCTGCATCTGCTGCTGCAGCGAGGCCAGCGCCGTTTGCGCCTGGCCGATATTGCCGGATTGCAAGGCCTCGCCGATCTGGCTCAACGCCTGCGAAAGCGGGCCGCTGCCTTGATTGGGTTGCGCCTGCGTGAGCGCCGTGTAGGCGCTCTGCGCGGCCGCGAGGTTGCCGGATTGAATCGCGCTGGTCAGCTGCCCGAAGACCTGCTGCATCGGATTGACCGGCGGCGGATTGCTGCTGGAAGAAGAAACCGGATTTATCGCCATGACACGTCCCCGGCAGGATTGTCCTGCGTAAGATCGCGTCGCCCGTGCTTACGGTGCTACCCGGCGGTGATTTGCAAATGGTTAACAAAAAACTCAATGCCGGTACCGCCGGCCTGCGTTTATGCGTGACGTGCCCGGGCCGACGCGTGAGAAAATCGCTGCATTGCCTGGACGAATGAATCGCGGCCGCCGCGCCGCGCGACCGCACAGCATTTAATTATTTACGCGATTTTTAATGCAAGTTTTATGCGCGTCCGGCCGCGCGCGGCGCTCCGCACGCCCGCTTCTATAATCGCCGAAACATCACCAGCGCATCGACAAACCCAAGTTCGGGGTGGTCGAAGGCGCCCGGCAGCACGCCGACAGATCTCGAAACCGCAGCGCTGCCAAAGCCGCACCGCGCGGGTGTTGCTGCTGATGACGAAATTGAACTGCATGGCGGCAAAGCCGCGCTCGCGCGCCTGGCGCAGCGAATGCTCGCACATCGCCCGCGCCACGCCGCGGCCGCTTGCCGCGGGCGCGACCATATAGCCGCAATTGGCCACATGCGCGCCGCCGCCTCTGTTGTTGGCGCGCAGATAATAGGTGCCGACAATTTTTCCGGCGTCCTCGGCGACGAACACCGTGTGTCCCGGCGTGCGCCAATAGCAAAGCGCATCGGCGCGGCTCACGTCGCGCGGGATCGGATAGGTCTCGCCGGCGCGAAAAGTCGGCTCCAAGATGCGCCAGATGGCGTCGTCGTCTTCAGGCGTGGCGGGCCGGATGGCGGGCGTCTCATGCATGAGAGCTGTGCTATCATTTTCCGATGACCTCCCTCAAATGGCTGTTCATCCTTGCCGTCGCCGGCTACGGCGGAGGGCTCGCGCTGATGTATGTCTTTCAGCGCGCGATGATGTATTTCCCCGACCGCGCGCGGACGCCGCCGGCGCAAGCCGGGCTGCCGCAGGCCGAGGAAGTGACGCTGACAAGCTCGGATGGCGAAAAGCTGCTCGCCTGGTTTGTGCCCGCGCGCGGCAATAAGCCGTTCGTGCTCTACTTCCAGGGTAACGCCGAGGGGCTGCCGGCGCGCGTCGGGCGCTTCAGCTGGCTGACCGCCGACGGCACCGGCCTCTTGGCCTTGTGCTATCGCGGCTATGGCGGCTCGACCGGCACGCCGACCGAGGACGGGCTGATCCGCGACGCGACTGCCGCCTACGACTTCGCTCGCGCGCGCTATCCGGCGAAACGCATCGTGCTGTTCGGCGAGTCGCTCGGCACCGCGGTAGCGGTGGCGCTCGCCGCCGGGCACGAGATCGGCGCGCTCATCCTCGATGCGCCGTTCAGCTCCGCCGCGGCGGTGGGCGCCGCCGCCTATCCGTTCGCGCCGGTGCGCTGGCTGATGAAGGACAAGTTCCGCTCCGACGAGCGCATCGGCCGCGTCGCGGCGCCGCTTTTGGCGCTGCACGGCGAAGCGGACCGCATCGTGCCGATCCGCTTCGGCGAAGCCTTGTTCGCGCTGGCGCGCGAGCCCAAGCGCTTTGTGCGTTTCCCGCAGGGCGGCCACGTCGATCTCGACGACCACGGCGCGGCCAAAGTGGTCAAAGAATTCTTGGCCGGGCTTTAGGATGTGGACTCATAAATTCGCGGCCAATGTCGGCTTTTGGGCAACAGCGGACAACAGTGGATTTTCGTCCGTCATGGTTTGTCCGCTTTTGGCCCATCGCCGACATCAGGGTTTCACAGTAGCCGCCATTGGCACCGATTTGGCCAGACGGCCACCGCGAGGTGCCGGTGGACAGGTTCGGGTGCACGACGTAGCATGATTTGGCGGTAGGACTGAGAGGTCACGGCAGGCGAGTTCTTGCTGAGCCGCGTGAAGCCGCCATCTGTATAACGGCGTCTGCAGCGCGTGTCTTCGACTGCCTTTGAAACGTTCTGCCGCTCGATCGGACAAGCGACAGCATGCGCTACATGGTGAGCGCGTTTTCGAAACGTGGTGAGCGTCATGACACAGGACAATTGGACTGCCAGCGGCGTTGGCGATTGGACGACCGGCTCCGACTGGAGCCTAGGCTCGCCGCCCACGAGCGGAGAGGATGCATTTATCGGGACCAACACGGGCAGTCTCGTCGGCAGCAGCGCCGATGTGACGGTGAACAGTCTCGGCGTCAGCAGCGCTTACACGCTCGATATCAATTCCGGCAGCGTATTTACCCTCACCAACGGCACCGGCCTGCAAGAAATCTTAGGCACGATCGCCGTCCTCGATGCTTCCGACTTGAAAATCGAAAACGGCACTTTCGAGAATGCCGGTACAGTCGAACTTGAATTGAGCGGTGCTCAAACCGGGTTCCTCGTAGTCGGCGACGTGTCCCTGACAGGCGGCGGATCCATCATATTCGAGCCGGGGGTGTCCGGCAGTCAAAATTTTCTCTCCGGCCTCGGCTCGTCCGCCGAGCTTAATAACTTCACTGACGACATATCCGGGACCGGCCTCATCGAGAACGTCTTCTTCACCAACGAGGCCGGCGGCGCCGTCGAAACCAACGATGCTCTGGGCACCGGCGATCTGCAGATTTGGGGGAGCGCCAACGGCGGCAATTTCGTTAATGCCGGCACCGTCAAGGCCGACAACGGGGGAACGCTTCAGCTCGGCGAAGCCCCGGGCTCGATCGCAGCCACAATCATTAACGACGCGCTGATCGAAGCGCTCGGCGCCAACAAGAATACTCTGATCTATATCGCCGGAAACGTCACAATCAATCAATCCGGCGGCGGCGAGATTCTGCTGGGTGGATCAAGTCCCGGCTTCGATCGTATCGTCAGTAATGGAATCGTCGGCGATGCCGTGCTCACGATAAACGGCGGTACGGTCGCGGGCGCCGGCGACATCGGTGATCGGACCGCCCTGGTGCCAACATCGGCCCAGGAACGGTGATAAATGCCGATCTTTCACAGCCGCTCACGCTCGACACCGGCACGTTCACGATCACGAACGCCGGCCAAATCGAGGCGAACACGCTTTTGGACATCGATAGTCCGGTCAACAACGCCAATGGCGTAATCTCCATTGGGGCCGGCGGCACCCTACGGCTGCTCGATTCGGCGTCGATCAGCGGCAATGTGCAGTTCAACGGCGCCAATGCGACGTTGCAGTTGGACGTAGCTGGAAATCCAATCAGCGGCTATGTGGCCGGAGCCATAGCCGGCGACGCGATCGATTTCTCGTCCGTCATAACCCCCTTTTCCGCCAGCAACAGCCTACATTGGAAGCAGAAAGGCGCAGCTGGCGGAGTGCTATCGCTGGTCAACAGCTCTGGGTCCACGCTCGCATCGGTCACGCTTGCCGGATCGTTCATCGCGTCGGACTTCTCCATGTCGAAGAACGGTTCCGACACACTGGCGACGATCGTTGCTTCGGTTCCTTGGTCCACGGCGAATGATTTCAACGGCGACGCCAAGTCCGACATCCTGTGGCGCCAAAGCGGCACCAACACGCTCGCCGATTGGAGCATGAACGGGTCGACGATCTGCCAGAGCAACGTGCTCAGCGCCGCACCCGACTCGTCCTGGAGCGTCGCCGGGATCGGCGACTTCAACGGCGACGGCAAGGCCGACATCCTGTGGCGGCAAAGCGGCACCAACACGCTGGCGGATTGGACCATGAATGGCGGGGTGATCGCGCAGAGCAACGTGCTCAGCGCCGCACCCGACTCGTCCTGGAGCGTCGCCGGGATCGGCGACTTCAACGGCGACGGCGATGCCGACATCCTGTGGCGACAAAGCGGCACCAACACGCTGGCGGATTGGACCATGAACGGGTCGACGATCAGCCAGAGCAACGTACTCAGCGCCGCACCCGACTCGTCGTGGAGCGTCGCCGGGATCGGAGATTTCAACGGCGACGGCAATGCCGACATCCTGTGGCGCCAAAGCGGCACCAACACGCTGGCGGATTGGACCATGAACGGGTCGACGATCAGCCAGAGCAACGTGCTCAGCGTCGCACCCAACTCGTCCTGGAGCGTCGCCGGGATCGGTGACTTCAACGGCGACGGCAATGCCGACATCCTGTGGCGGCAAAGCGGGACCAGCACGCTGGCGGAATGGCTGATGAACGGGTCGACGATCACGTCGAGCCAGGTCATAGGCGCCGCCCCTGACTCCACTTGGAGTATTGTTGAAATCGGCGACTTCAACGGCGACGGCAAGTCCGACATCCTGTGGCGCAGACACCAGCGGCACGCTCGCCGAATGGCAGATGAACGGGTCGACGATCTCGTCGAGCCAAGACCTCGTCGTCGGCCCCTGACTCCACGTGGAGCATCCAGGCGAAGCCCACCGATCTTGCCTGATGGGCGACGCGCAGAGGTGCGCCACCCGGACGGCCATCGCAGCCGCCTGATCAAAACACCTGATCAGATTTCGGAGAGACCGCCGCAAGATGGTTTTTTTGTATGTGGTCAAAGATCAAAAAACGAGATTTGGCTGACGGTCGCTAATGGCGGACATTCGCGGCATCGCAAAATTTTGGACGCTATTGGACAAGAGCGGACATTGGCCAACCGGCAACCGGCCTCGATTAATGAGGACAGGCCCTAGTATTGGACATTCACCGGCTGACGAATATGCTGAATTGAATTCGTTTCCAGGGGAAGTCCCACGATGCTGTTCAATGTCTGCAATTGCGGCCCCGCGCTGGCCGCGAATTTCGCCCATGTCTGCGGCGGCGGCGCCGGATTCATCTCGGCGGTGATCGCGACGCTCGCATCGAGCGCCAAGACGGCGCCGGCGAAAACGCTCGGCAAGGCGGTGCCGCAGGTCGACCGGCTGGCGGTGCGCATGGTCACCGACAATATCGTCATCCAGTTCATTGCGAGCGAAACGCGTGGCGGGGTGATGATCGAGCGCAAGAGCGGCAACACCAGTCCCGACAAGCCGCCGCGCACGATTCTCAACGGCGAATGGGGCCTCGCCATGCACGCGCAATCCTTTATCGGGGACGAGGAGCGCAATGTGCTGATCGATTTCGGCTATACGCCGGAAGTGCTGCTCAACAATTTGTCGATCCTCAAGATCGATCCTTCGACCTTCGACGCGCTGGTGCTCAGCCACGGCCATTACGATCATTTCGGCGGCATGGTCGGTTTCCTCAACGTCACCAAGGGCAAGCTGAAAGGAAAAATGCCGTTCTATGTCGGCGGCGAGGACACTTTCTGCCTGCGGCGCAACCCGGGCGGCAATTTCGGCGCGCTCGACCGCCAGGCGATCCTCGACGCCGATCTCACGCTGATGCTGGCGGCCGAGCCCGCGCTGGTCGCCGATCACGCCTTCACCACCGGCCGCATCGGGCAGACCTCGTTCGAGACGCCGCTACGGGCAACCGACGAGATCGTCGGCATATTCGACGGCTTCGGCTGCTTCCCGGAGAAGATGCCGGCGGAGAAGAACGTCGGCAAATACATCCCCGACGATTTCGAGCACGAACTCGCCACCGTCTATCTGGTCAAGGGCAAGGGCCTGGTGGTGCTCACCTCCTGCAGCCATCGCGGCGTCATCAACACCGTGCGCCAAGCGATGCAAGCTTCCGGCGTCGACAAGGTGCACGCCGTGATCGGCGGCTTCCACGTGGTGCCGCCGCTCGGCGACGACTACATCGAGAAGACGATCGCGGAGTTCCGCGCCATCGATCCGGATTTCCTGATGGTCGGCCACTGCACCGGCGACCGCTTCTACGACCTCGCGCGCTTGGCGCTCGGCGACAAGGTCATCCACTCGGCGGTCGGCACGCGCTTTATGTTCGGGGTGAATTAAAACGCCTGATAGGCCTGGCCGAACTTGCCGCCGACGCGCTCGAAGCCCTGCGTCGCCTGCTGATCGTTCCGGTTTATATTCATCGCCCGCGCGTAGGAGCCGGCGGCTTTCTCCTTGTCGCCCAGCCGCTCATAGGCGAGCCCGCGGCTTACCCAGGCCTGCACGTTCTGCGGATCGATATTGACCGCGTCGTCGAGATCGCTGGCCGCGTTCTTGGCGTTGTTGACCGCGAGGTAGCTCAAGCCGCGCGCGACATAGGGCTCGGCTTGCTGGGTCGAGAGCCCGATCGCGGTGGAGAAATCGTCGATGGCGAAGCCGTGCTGGTGCTGGCTCTGATAGAGCAGGCCGCGGTTGTAATAGGCTTGCGCATTGTCCGGCCGGATCGCAATCGCCTTGTTGAAGTCGGCGAGCGCCGGCAGCGGTTTTTTCTGCACGCGATAGACCATGCCGCGGCCGAGATAGGCCACCGCATAATTCGGATCGATGGCGATCGCCTTGTTGTAGTCGGCAAGCGCCAGGTCGTATTTGCCGGTCTCGCGATAGACCAGCCCGCGATTGGCGTAAGCCTGCGCGTAATTGGCGTCGATGCCGATCGCCTTGTTGAAATCGGCGAGCGCCTCGTCATAACGGCCGGCCTGGCCGAGCACCGAGCCGCGCATATTATAGGCCTGCGGATCGGTTGGGTTGCGCTGCACGACGTCGGTAAGCGAGGCGATATTGGCGGGCGAGGTGGCGTAGAGCGCGTCCTCGCTCTCCGGCGCGCCGATTCCCGCGCTTTTCATGCCGAGGCTCGAGCAGGCAGCGAGTGTGAGTGCGAGCAGCAGCGCGAACGCAACGCGGCAGCGGCTGGTTTGCTCGGTGCTCATCGGCGGTCTCGTCGCGCGCGAATGCGGCAATCGTTCGACGATAGCGTTTGTATCCCAAAAGCAATAGCGCGGGCGTTTGAAGGCCCGCGCCACATCACAATCGAAATACGGTCGGTTAGAAACCCGAGCCGCCGCCGCCGAAGCCGCCACCGCCGAAACGCGACGGGCCGCCACGGCCACGGCCGCCGCCCGGACCGCCAGCGCCGCCGGCGCCGGGCACCACGCGCGGCTTCATCGGCAGCAGGCCTTCGCGCTGCATCTTCTTGCGCGCCAGCTTGCGGGCACGGCGGATCGCTTCCGCCTTTTCCCGCGCCTTCTTTTCCGAGGGTTTTTCGTAATGGCCGCGAAGCTTCATCTCGCGGAATATGCCCTCGCGCTGCATCTTCTTCTTGAGCGCCTTGAGGGCCTGGTCGACATTGTTGTCGCGAACGAGAACTTGCACTGCTGCTCCTTGGTTGTTTAAGGGCCGGGTTTAGGGTCGAAAGCCCAGTAATTTGGGGCCTTCTGAGTCGACGCGGCTCTAGCAGAAAAGGCCTTAAGAGTCCACAATTGCCCCGCCGCCGGGCCGTTTCCGCTGTCCGGGCGCCCGATTTTCGCAAAGGGTGATCGATGGTTGCGTCGCACGGCGAGGGCGGGCTGGGGCCTGGCGTGACGGCGCGGCGGGACCTGCTGCGCCGGGCCGGCGGGCTCGCCGCCGCGGTTTTCGCGCCGCGGCTGGTCGCGGCGCAGACCTTTACCGCGGACTCGATCAGCCAGGCCGCCCAGGAGGCGCGGCGCGACGCCGGCCTACTGGCCGTGCGCGCCGACAATCTGTTGCGCCTGACCGTCGCCGACGGCCCCGACCATGCGGCCCGCGCGGTGCATCGCTTCCGGACCGAGCAGATTGGGCTCGCGCGCGACCTCGCCGCCATCTTCAACGGCCGCGTCAGCGAGGATGACTGGCTTTTGGTCGTGCCGACGCGGGAACTCGGCCTTGCGCTGACCATGCAGCCACTGGCCATCCGCCTAGCGCCGACCGCAGCGGAGGTCGAGGCCGCGGTCCATCGGCCGCTGGCGCAGATCGAGCCGCTCGCCGGCGACACCGCCGAGGACGTGCTGCTCACCATCGTGCTCGGCGCCCTCGGCATCGAGCGCCATGTGGCGCTGTTCGAGCAGCTCAGGGATGACCGCGTGCTGGCGGCGGCGACCGAGGGCACGGCTAGGGCGCTGAAGTCGGAGCGCTACGGCCTTGCCGCGCTGGAGCTTGAGCGCCTGATGCGGATCATAGTGCTGCCCGGCAGCGTGGCGGCGATTGCCGAGAACCTCGGCAAGAATTCCACCCGCACTCTCTTTAAGGCGCTGGTGGTGCGCTTCGTGCCGTTCGTCGGCTGGAGCTATTTCGACGCGCTGCTGCTGGCGACGATCTATTACAACCGCGACACCACCGCGCCGGTGTTGCGCTAGGCATTGGCCAATGCCCGCCCGGCGTCCGTGGAAAAGCCGCAGTTTGGCCTCTTCACACCGCGTGGTTTGGTGTACACCTTGTCGTTTCCATTGCGCCCAGAGTCGGGAACCCCGCCAGTGAACGTCCAGATGTCCGATCGCCCCACCGCCAAGCACGCGCTTGGCGCCCTCGTCACCGAGGGCAAGACGAAAAAAATATTCCAGATCAAAGGCGATGCCGATCTGGCCGCCGTGGTCTCCAAGGACGACATCACGGCCGGCGACGGCGCCAAGCACGACATCATCCCGGACAAGGGCCGGCTCGCCACCGCGACCACCTGCAACGTCTTCCGCCTGCTCAAGGCCTGCGGCCTGCCGGTCGCCTTCGTCGAGCAAGACAGCGCGATATCGTTCGTCGCCCCCAAATGCGACATGCTGCCCTACGAAGTGGTGGTGCGGCGCGAGGCGCACGGCTCCTATTTGAAGCGCAATCCGCACCTTGCGAAGGGGCAGCTGTTTCCGCACGCGCTGGTCGAATTCTACCTCAAGACCAAGGGCAAGAACTGGAAGGGCAAGCCGCTTATCGCCGACGATCCGTTCATGCAGTTCGCGGACGACGCCAAAGAGATCAAGCTGTTCAATCCTGCGAAGCCCCTGCAGGGCCAGGAGCCGTTCCTCGTCCTCTCGGCGTCGGAGGTGTTTTCCCGTAACGACGAGGCGAAAACGTTCCCCGAGATGCGGCGCATCGCGCGCCAGGCGTTCCTGGCGCTCGAAAAGGCCTGGCAGCTGGAAGGCGGAACGCTGGTCGATCTCAAGGTCGAGTTCGGCTACGACGGCAAAGGCAACCTGCTGCTCGCCGACGTGATCGACAACGATTCCTGGCGCGTGCTCGAAGACGGTTCCTATATCGACAAGCAGGTCTATCGCGACGGCGGCGCGCTCGACGACGTGGCCGCCAAATACCGGCGCGTGGCGGAGATCACCGGCCATTTCCGTATTCCGCGCCAGCGCATCATTCTCTGGCGGGGCTCGGAGAAGGACAAGACGGATGCTTTTTCCGAAGCGCTCGGCGAGTTGAAAGACCTGATGACCGTGGTGACCTGCTCCGTGCACAAGGAGCCGGTCAACGCGGCGAGCATCTTCCATCGCATGGTGCAGGAGATTCCGGACACCGTCGTGATCGCCTATATCGGGCGCTCGAACGGCGCCGGCCCGACGCTGTCGGCCATGTCGAGCGTGCCGGTCATTACCGTGCCGGCCAGCATCAAGGAATTTCCCGACGATCTGTGGTCGTCGTTGCGCGCGCCGAGCGCGGTTCCGGTCATGACGGTGCTCGATCCGGCCAACGCGGTGCTTGCCGCCTTGCAGATCCTCTCAGCCCGCAATCCGCGCCTCTATGCCAAGATCCGCGGCGAAATCGAAAATCGGACGGTCAATACGATTGCGCTCTGATCGGAGCGCAACGGCGCCGGCGGACAACCGCGTCCCATGGCCTGGTGAGGACAAATTCGCGAAGGACCAGGACGTGACCGCAAACAACCTCGATGAGCCGAAAACCGGCAGTCCGGCGTTCACGCCCGCGGCCCTGCTGTTGGCCGAGATCGAACGGCTCAAGGCCGATATCGCCGGGGCGCAGCGCAGGATCGCCGAACTCGAAGCGCGCGCCGACGTCGATCCGCTGCTCGACATCCTCAACCGGCGCGGTTTCGAGCGCGAGCTCAAGCGCTCGCTCGCCTACCTGCAACGCTACAAGGGCGAGGCGGCGCTGCTGTTCATCGATCTCGACGGCTTCAAGGCGGTCAACGACCGCCACGGCCACGCCGCCGGCGATGCGCTGCTCAAGGCGGTGGCGCGCGAACTCGTCGGCCATGTGCGCGCCTCCGATGTGGTGGCGCGGCTGGGCGGCGATGAATTCGGCGTGCTGTTGTGGAATCTCGGGGCGGCCTTGGCGGCGGCCAAGGCGCGCGATTTGGAACGGCTGATAGAAGCGGTCGGCATAGCTCATGGCGAGGCGCGGCTTAGCGTGGGCGCCAGCGCCGGCATGGTGCCGCTGGTGGCCGGTGCCGCGCCCGAAGAGATGATCGACGCGGCCGACAAGGCCATGTATGTGAGAAAAAAGGAGCGGCGCGGGTGAATTGAAAAGCGAAAAAATAATGCGTTCGGTCTTATCGGTATTCGTAAGCCTATTGCTATCCGGATGTGGGACAGCCCTTGTTGCATCGGGGCCCGTTGTCCCCAATGCCACCGAGTGGAAGGCGCTTCAGCAAAATATTTATTCCACCTTCACCGGCATGAAATTGAGCGGCTCTCCGGAAATTTCACCGCTGCACAAGAACGACGCCCTCGGCACGCCTGCCGAGCTGGCCATATGCCTGCGCAATTCTGGCGGCGGCAATACCAAGTACGTCGTATTTCTGATCAGTCAGAATAAGGTCGTGGACACTCGATCGGCGATCGAGCTTGATCGCTGTAACGCGCAAACTTATTCGCCGCTGGCAAAACCCTGAGCGCACAGATCGGCGCGGCCGTTGGCGACGCCGCCCCTTACGCTCCCATAATACCTCTTCCGTGAACGGGGAAAGCGACCGCGCGTCTCACGCAATGATATCCGGCGTGATCTGGTCTTCGATGCGGCGGATCTTGTCGCGCAGCACCAGCTTGCGCTTCTTCAGGCGCTGTACCTGGATAAGGTCGGAGCCGGGCGACGTCGCCAAGGCGGCGATCGCGGCGTCGAGGTCGCGGTGTTCCTGCTGCAGGCGCGCCACCTGTTCGCGCAACTCGCGTTCGTTGTTTTGCGTCATCGCCACCGCTGGTTTGCTTCCGGGCTGGCCCGCGTCCCGGCAAGCTGGACAATTATCGCGTTTTCCACAAGCTCATTCAAGCTACGAGAAAATCTCGGCCGATCAAAGACTTTGGCTGCATTTGCCGGGCCGCAAAGTCGGGTGTATCGTCGCCCTTGAGATGAGTTTGAGCTACACTTATCTGGTCATAGCGCCCACTGATTGAGGAGACATGATTGATGTCGATGCAATCGCACCTTGCGGAACTCGAAAAAAAGCATCAGGCACTCGAGCAGGAAATTAACGACTGCCTGACCCATCCCGCGGTCGATGATCTGAAAATCGTGGAACTCAAACGTAAGAAATTACAAGTGAAGGACGAAATCGAGCGGTTACGGCACAACGGAAACGCCAGCGTCCACTGACCGATCGATCCCGCCGTCGATTTTGAAGGCGCCACCCTCGGCGAGCGGCCGGGCGGTGGCGTTTTTGCGTTTTGAATTGATCTATAATGCCCGCGCAAGAGCGGCCGGTTCACGGCCCGTGTCAGGGGGGATCATGCGCCCGTTCGCATCCAATAAAATCGCCAAGTGTGCGCTCGCCGCGCTAGCTTTCGTGCTGGCCAGCGCCGGTGGCGCTTGCGCCGCCGACTATCCCAATCGCGTCGTCACGCTGGTGGTGCCCTATCCGCCGGGCGGCGGCGTGGATTCCATGGCGCGCGTAGTGGCCGCCAAGCTCTCGGATGCGTTCCATCAGCAGGTCATCGTGGACAACAAAGCGGGCGCCGGCGGCACCATCGGCACCCGCTTCGTCGCCCATGCCGCGCCCGACGGCTATACGCTGCTGCTCGGCCACACCGGCACGATCTCGATCAATCCCAGCCTTTACGTTCACGCCGGCTACGATCCGCGCAAGGACTTCGCGCCGATCGGGCTGGTCGCCTCCATGCCGGTGGCGCTGATCGCCAATCCGTCGTTTCCGGCCAAATCGGTCGCCGAATTTATCGCGCTCGCCAAGAAAGAGCCGGGCAAGCTCAACGTCGGCACCTCGGCGCTCGGCACCGGCGGCTACATGACCGCCGAACATTTCAAGTCGGAGGCCGCCGTCGACGTCGCCATCATTCCCTACAAAGGCACGGCTCCGCTGATGACCGATCTGCTCGGCGGACACGTGCCGGTGGCGTTCGGCGTGCTGCCGCCGGCGCTCGGCAATATCCAGGCCGGCAAGCTGCGCGCCATCGCGGTCACCAGCGCCAAGCGCTTTTCGCTGCTGCCCGACGTGCCGACCTTCGATGAATCCGGCATGCCCGGCTTCGAAGCCGTGCTGCATTACGGCCTGCTGGCGCCGGCCGGCACGCCGAAGGACGTCGTCGACCGGCTCAGCGCCGAACTGCGCAAGCTGGTCGGCACCGAGGAGGTGAAGAAGCGCATCCACTTCGAGGGCGGCGATCCGCTCACCTCGACGCCGGCCGAATATGCAACCGACATCGACAAGGAAGAGGCCAAGTGGGCGGCGCTCGTGCACAAGCTTGGGCTCAAAGTGGAGTAGCCGGCATGCGCACGATGCATCTGACGATGGTCGCGACGATTATTCTACAAGCGGCCGCATGACGGCGCCTAATAAGGACAAGATCGAAATCCGCGCCGGCACCCTGCAGCGCAAACCTTGAGCGTGCGCCGCTAGGCAAGCTTAATTCGACGGCGGAAAGGCCTGGCCTTCGCCGGTGGTATCCAGCACGCCTTGCTGGGTCATCTGCGCCGCGCTTTCCTGCTGCCCGAAGGCGTATTGCTCCTCGCGCACCAGCACGATGAAAGTGAGGATCATCGCGCTCACCAGCATGGCGGCGTTGAACAGCACGTCGAAGACGAGCTGCGATCGCGAGCGCTTTTGGTCAGCGCGGGGTCGATGCGGCAAAGTTGTCGGCAAGGGGTATCTCCATCGGTTTTCCGCGCCACTCGGGACTTGCAAGGGAGTTCGCACCAAAACGTTCGATCCAAGTATGGCGCGTAGCGGCTAACGAATTGTGACCGCGCCCGCCGGCTCTTCGCCGCCGGCGTACCGGCATACGGCTAGGCCTATTCCTTTTCTGTATTGGGAAAGCAAATACCGCGCCAATTCGGGCGTTCGCACACCGCGCAAAAAAGGTGCGACAAAAATGACATTTTGACGCAAATCATATTCAAAAAATAAAATTCGTATAAACTTTTCACCGCATGCACGACGTTTTGCCGTTCGCGCTCGTTCGCCTAACGGGCCCGACGGAAAAACGAAAAAGAAAAGGGGGTGGATATGCGTAAACTCATCATCTTGATTGCGGCTTTGGCGTGCGCGGCGGCAGTACAGACATTGCCGCCGGCAAGCGCACAAACCGCGGCGGCATCGAAAGATGCCAGTTCGAACACTCTCACGGCTCAGCGTAAGCAAGCTGGCGCAGTGCGGTCGGCACCAGTGCGTAGCGCGCCGGTCCGCAGCGTCTCCCGTCCGACGTCGACGAGGCGTAGCGTTTCGCGCCCGACGTCGACAACGCGGAGTGTGGCGAAGACGACCAAGTCAAGCACAGGCAAAGCAGCCAGTGTTAGCGGCGCTAAGACTGGCAAGACGACGGTGACGGGCGCCAAGACTGGCAAGACGGCAGTGACCGGCGCCAAAACAGGCAAGACGGCGGTGACCGGTGCCAAGACCGGCACTACCAAGACCGGCACTGCAGTGACGGGTGCCAAGACTGGCAAAACTGCCGTAACCGGCGCCAAGACCGGTAAGACTGCGGTGACTGGCGCCAAGACAGGCAAGACTGGCTTGACCCAAGGGCCTGGCAAGCTTGGCAAGACCGGTAAGACCGGCCTCACGCAAGGCCCCGGCAAACTTGGCAAGACCGGCCTGAGCAAAGGTCCGCGCGACCGGACCGGCAAGTTCGCCAACACCGATGGACGGCGCCGCATCGGGATCAATCGCGACCGCCGCAGTATCTTCGTCAACAATCGTTGGCGCACGCTGATCCCGCTCGTCGCGCTTGGCACTTTCGTGGTCGGCGGCGAAATCCTCTATGCCGACGGCTATGTGCCGGTGCCGGAGCCTATTTGCGCCGGTTACGCCGAAGACGGCTCCCGGCTGCGCTGGATGGCGGTGCCGACCGAAGACGGCGGCAGCGAATATCAGTGCGTGTCGTACAGTGCGCAGCGTAACCGCACCGTCACCGCAATCGTGGTGCCGGCCGAGCCCCTGGCGGAAGCTCCGCCGGTAGCCCAGTCGGAAACGGTTGGCATCGGTCCGGCCAACGAGCCGGCCGAGGCGACCGCACCGCCGGCGGCGCCCGCTACCGGCTGCGAGCTGCTGATCTATTCGGAGACCAACTTCAAGGGCATGTCGGCCCCGGCCGATGAAGATCAGCCCGCGCTCGGCGAAAACGGCTGGCAGAACGAAATCGCCTCGGTGCAAATCAAGTCGGGAACCTGGGACTTCTATTCCGACGAAGATTACGCCGGCGAAATGATGCGGCTGGGCGCCGGTTCCTATCCTACGCTCGACCCCAAGTGGAACAAACACATCGGCTCGTTCATGTGTTCCGCCCCCGCCAAGTGACGAACGCACCAATTGCGTCCGCCGCGACGGCGCTGTTCCCCTCGCCCGCAAGGGCGGGGGGAATTTGCATTCGCCGCCGTAAGGCCATATTGTTCGGGCTGCCTTGCCGCTTCGAACATACATGGGGCTGTCATGAAACATCTGTCTTCATCGCGTCATTGCCTGGCCGTGCTGGCCGCCGCCTTTGGCATCGTCGCGCTGGCCGCGCCTGCGGCGCACGCCTTCACCATGGACACCCAGAGCAACACCACCAGCAACGGCGCCGCCCGCTATAGCGACCCCGACGAGCAGTTCTCCGGCGCCGGCACCGGCCAGACCACGATCCGGCAGGGCGATGCCACCTTCCAGTTCGGCCAGCCGCAGTCGTTCGACCAGCGTTACAACGCCGGCCAGTTTTTCGATTCGCTCAGCCGGCCGGGCAACGACCGCTGAAGTTTTTCGGCATTTCGTCGAAGACGATCCGGGGCCCCGCGCGGGGCCCCTAAATTTTTTCACCCGCCAGTTTTAACGATAAATTTATGCGCCGTCGTGGCGGCGCAATGATGCCGGTGGATTGATGGTGCCGTAGGCAAGGAATATCCTGCAAGGCATTCGGCAAAGGAGGCGGACATGACGTTACGAACCGTCGGAGCTATCGGCTTGGCGATTGTCGCATTCGCTTCGGCATCCGGCATGGCGGCTGCGGATGCGCTCGATGGCGCTTATCGCGGCATGATCGTCTGCGAAAAACTGCAGACCTCGCAGTTCATGTTGCGCGCGCCATTCGACATCATGATCAACGGCAAGACCGCGATTGCCGCGCGTCCGATCTTCAATCTCAAGGGCACGCTGGTGGTCGGCAGCGAGATCGCCACCGGCACGGTGGCGGACGACGGCACGATCAAGCTCTCTTCGACCTGGAAAGCCGGCGGCTCGAGCTACCAGGGCAGCTATGGCGGCGTGCTCACCGGCAAAGGCGGCACGCTCACCGGCACGCAGGCCTGGACCATGCCGCAAGGCCAGCAGACGCGGAACTGCACGGCGGCCGTCATCCAGACGAAGTCTTAAAGGCGCGTTTTTACGTCATTGCCTAATCCGCCCTCATCCTGAGGAGAGCGCGCAGCGCGCGTCTCGAAGGATGGGGCGGCCCATGCTTCGAGACGCGCTCTTGCGGAACGGTGCTTAGCATGAGGCCGATTGAGGACGATGCTTCAATCTCCTTCGCATATCGATTATGCGTGGTAATCGCATCTATAAACCAGTCAGCCGGCGATATGCCGCAAGGGCATCGGGACTTGGCTTCTGTTCAGCATTCTCAGGTAACCGTAAAGGTCGTTCGGCCAGCTTGCGATAACTGCTTGCCAAGAGCCTTGGAGATAGGATCAACTTCATCGTGCTGGGATTGATTACAAATAGCCCGCAATCAAACAACGTATGAATATCCGCCCTAAGTAGGAGTCCATTTTGGACATGGTTTGTTTGAGGCCCTCGATATGGAACAATGTGTGCAGCTTCGAGTAAATCTTCTACATCGCAACCCGTCACGGCACATTTCCCGCCATACGCCGCAAGCAATTTGAGCCTAAATTCTTGCTGCCCACGACGAACAGCAATTGATCGGTTAATTCTTTCGCGTGCATCCTCGGCGTCATGCAAATCAAATTTGTCGGTATTGGCGGCATCCGATGGAAGAATTGGAACATTTCGCGCCAATGAAATTAGTTCGTCAATTTTTCGTGCAACTGCAGACTCCAAGTTGACTCCGCTGCCCATAGGCCGCCACCTGTAATCAGGTGCGGGCAATTGCGCGAGTTGCTCCTCCGTGACCAATAGTTCTTTTATGGGATCAACTAGGATATTAAACGTAATCGGGACTTGCCATCTATTCTCTCCTGGAGCTGCTTCGGTCCTTTCAAATGCATTTCCTGTGACGGTGCCAACGCCGAAAATCCCACGTGGCTGATTCCCTTGCTTTAAGAAATATGCCGAGTCACCACGTTGCACCATCGTATGAGCCAAGCAACGCCAAGGCTCAGTTACATTTTTGCCAGCGTCAAAATCATCAACTAGCGCTCGTAATTTTTCGTAAGGCCATCCCTTTGGCGTCCACGTAAAGAGATAGTCGTTTGCCATGGTGACTACACCCCCTTCGCCATCTCCCTCAATTTAAACTTCTGAATCTTCCCCGTGCTGGTCTTCGGGATATCCGCAAACACCAGATAGCGCGGGCATTTGTAGGCGGCCAAATGCGTGCGGCACCATTGCAGCAGCTCGTCGGCGCTCGCCTGCGCGCCCGGTTTCAATTCCACGAAGGCGCAGGGCGTCTCGCCCCATTTCTCGTCCGGCTTGGCCACCACCGCGACGGCTGCGATCGCCGGGTGCCGATAGAGCGCGTCCTCGACTTCGATGGAGGAAATATTCTCGCCGCCGGAAATGATGATGTCCTTGGAACGGTCCTTGAGCTGGATATAGCCGTCCGCATGCATGACGCCGAGATCGCCGGTGTGGAACCAGCCGCCGAGGAAGGCCTTCTCGGTCGAGGCCTTGTTCTTGAGGTAGCCCTTCATCACCACATTGCCGCGCATCATCACTTCGCCGAGCGCCTCGCCGTCGCGCTTGACCGGCTTGAGCGTGTCGGGATCGCGCACGTCGAGCGCTTCCAGCACCGGATAGCGCACGCCCTGGCGCGCCTTCTTGGCCGCCTGTTCGGCGCCCGAGAGCGCATCCCAGGCGTCGTGCCACTCGTTCACCACCGCCGGGCCGTAGCATTCGGTGAGGCCGTAGACGTGCGTGACGTTGAAGCCCGCGGCTTTCATCGCGGCCAGCACCGCCTCGGGCGGCGGCGCCGCCGCGGTGACGAACTCGACCCGGTGCGGCAACGGTTTCTTTTCGGCTTCCGTCGCATTGAGCAGCACCGCCATCACGATCGGCGCGCCGCACAGATGCGTCACCTTGTGGAGGTGAATCGCGTCGAACATCGCGCCCGCGCGCACCGCGCGCAGGCAAATATGCGTGCCGGCGACGATCGAGAGCGTCCACGGAAAGCACCAGCCGTTGCAGTGGAACATCGGCAACGTCCACAGATAGACCGGATGATGGCCCATGTCGCAGGTGATGACGTTGCCCATGGCCAAAAGGTGCGCGCCGCGGTGGTGATAGACCACGCCCTTCGGATCGCCGGTGGTGCCGCTCGTGTAGTTGAGCGTGATGGCGTCCCATTCGTCGTCCGGCATCGACCACAGGAAGTCGGGGTCGCCGGAAGCGACGAAGTCCTCGTACTCGATTTCGCCGAGCCGCTCGCCGGGCCCGCTGTATTCCGGATCGTCGTAATCGATCACCAAAGGCTTCGCCTTGCAGAGCGCCAGCGCCTCCTTCATCACCTTGGAAAATTCGCGGTCGATGATCACGACCTTGGCCTCGGCGTGGTCGAGCGAGAAGGCGATGATCGGCGCGTCGAGCCTTGTGTTGAGCGTGTTGAGCACGCCCTGCGTCATCGGCACGCCATAGTGGGCCTCCAGCATGGCCGGCGTATTGGCGAGCATCGCGGAAACGGTGTCGCCGCGCCTGATGCCGCGCTTTGCAAGCGCGGAGGCGAGCCGCCGCGCGCGCGCGTAGAACTCGGCGTAGGAGCGCTTGAGCGGTCCGTGGATGATGGCCGTGTGGGCCGGGAATACGGCGGCGGCGCGCTCGAGGAAGCCGAGCGGCGTCAGCGGCTGGTAATTGGCCGGATTGCGGCCGAGGTCGGTGTCGTAGGGCGTTTTCGCCATTGGGTCGTTTCCCTCTGGGTCACAACGATAGCTAACAGAGGGGCCGACAACAATTGCTGTCATGCCCGCGAAAGCGGGCATCCAGTACTCACTGGGCTTACGATGCGGAAAGACCGGGGTTACTGGGTCCCCGCCTTCGCGGGGACGACAGATGGCTAGCCGTGCAGAATGTCCGTTAGCCCTGAGCGCACCAGTTCGATCGAGATCGCGAACATCAGCGCCATGGTGATCTTGTAGAACAGCTCCTGCGGCGTGATGCGCACCACCCAGAAGCCGAGCATATTGGTCAGCATCGCCAGCGGCAGCAGCACCAGCGAGGTGCCCAGGCCCTTGGTGGAGAACTGGCCGAGCGCGAAATAGGGCACCACCTTGAGCGCATTGGTGGTGGCGAAGAAAAACGCGGTGGTGCCGACGAAGTTCATTTTCGTCAGCTTCTGCGCCAGCACGTACATCTGGAACGGCGGCCCGCCGGCCTGGCAGAGCGTCGAGGTGAAACCCGACATCGCGCCCGAGAGCACGCCGCCGGTCACGCCCGGCTGGCCGGTCTCGCGCGCGACGCGCTTGGGGCCGATCCAATAGTAGAGCACGAAGCAGATGGTGGTGACGCCGATCAAGCACGCGCACCGCGGCGTCCGAAATATGCGCGGCCAGCGCCCAGGCGGCGCAAACGCCGATCAGCGCGCCCGGCAGCGTGATCGCCAGGATCAGCCCGTTCCAGTCCTTGCGGTAGACCCAGAGCGCGGCGGCGTCCTGCGCCATCATGATCGGCAGCAAGATGGCGGCGGCCTCGAGCGGCGGCATGGCCAGCGCCAGCATCGGCGTCGCCATCTGCCCGGCGCCGGCAAAGCCGCCTTTCGACAGGCCGAGCGCCACCACGGCGGGGATGGCGAGCGCGTAGAACAGGGGGTCGGTGATGATGGTCACGGCGTCTCCTTGTCATTCCGGGCTCGCTGCTGCGCAGCGCCCCGGAATGGCGGGAATATCTACGACCAAATGGGCAGGCCGGACTTGCTTAAAATCAAAGCCGTGGCGGGAGGCCTGCGCCAGCCTTGTTTGCGCAAGTCTTGTTTGCAGTTGCCGGCCGTTCCACAATCGCGGCCAAACATGATCTTCGCCCTCATCCTGAGGAGGCGCGTTAGCGCCGTCTCGAAGGATGGGGACGAAGCCCGGGCCTCACCCCTTCGAGACGCGCCTGACGGCGCTCCTCAGGGTGAGGGTTGAAGGAGGGGAACCAATGGACGCCCGCACGAGCCGGTACCACGACGTCTATGCGCGCTGGCAGCGCGACCCGGAGGGCTTCTGGGGCGAGGCCGCCAAGGAAATCGACTGGTACGAGAAGCCGAAAAAGGTGTTCGACAAGGACGCCGGCATCTACGGCCGCTGGTTCACCGGGGCGTTGTGCAACACCTGCTACAACGCGCTCGACCGCCATATCCCGACGCGCAACGACCAGGCCGCGCTGATCTACGATTCCCCGGTCACCAACAGCAAGCAGACTTTCACTTACGGCCGCATGCTGTCGGAGGTGCAATTGCTCGGCGCCATGCTGCGCGACTTCGGCGTCAAGAAGGGCGACCGCGTCATCATCTACATGCCGATGGTGCCGGAGGCGGTGTTCGCCATGCTGGCTTGCGCCAGAATCGGCGCCGTGCATTCGGTGGTGTTCGGCGGCTTCGCGGCCAAGGAGCTCGCCACCCGCATCGACGACGCCAAGCCGAACGTGATCCTGTCGGCGAGCTGCGGCATCGAGGGCGCGCGCGTCATCCCCTATAAGCCGCTGCTCGACGAGGCGATCCATCTCGCCCAGCACAAGCCCTCGACCTGCCTGATCCTGCAGCGCCCGCAATGCGAGGCGACGCTGATCGAAGGCCGCGACCACGACTGGCGCAAAACTTGGGAGCACGCGGTCAACTACGCCAAGACTTCCGAATGCGTGCCCGTGCTCGCCACCGATCCGCTCTACATCCTCTACACCTCGGGCACCACCGGCATCCCGAAAGGCGTGGTGCGCGACAATGGCGGCCACATGGTCGCGCTCAAATGGTCGATGCAATATCTCTACGGCGTCAATCCCGGCGAGGTGTGGTGGTCGGGCTCCGACGTCGGCTGGGTGGTCGGCCACTCTTACATCGTCTATGCGCCGCTGTTCCACGGCTGCACCTCGATCCTGTACGAGGGCAAGCCGGTCGGCACGCCGGACGCCGGCGCGTTCTGGCGCGTCTGCGCCGACCACGGCGTGGTCTCGCTGTTCACCGCGCCGACCGCCTTCCGCGCCATCCGCAAGGAGGACCCGGACGCCAAGCTGCTCAAGCAATACGACCTGTCAAAATTCCGCGCGCTGTTTTTGGCCGGCGAGCGCGCCGACCCGCCGACCATCCAGTGGGCGGAGGAGCATTTGCAAAAGCCGGTGCTCGATCACTGGTGGCAGACCGAGACCGGCTGGTGCATCGCCGGCAATCCGCTGGGCCTCGGCGCGCTGCCGGTGAAATACGGCTCGGCCTGCGTGCCGATGCCGGGCTATGCGATCGACATCGTCGACGAGGCCTGCCATCAGGTGCCGGCCGGCAAGATCGGCTCGATCGTGGTCAAGCTGCCGCTGCCGCCGGCCAACTTCCCGACGCTGTGGCAGCAGGACGACCGCTTCAAGGAAAGCTACCTCGACGAATTCCCCGGCTACTACAAGACGGCGGACGCCGGCTACAAGGACGAGGACGGCTACATCTTCGTGATGAGCCGCACCGACGACATCATCAACGTCGCCGGCCATCGGCTCTCGACCGGCGGCATGGAGGAGGTGCTGGCCTCGCACCAGGACGTCGCCGAATGCGCCGTGCTCGGCATCAAGGACGAACTCAAGGGCGAGGTGCCCTGCGGCTTCATCGTGCTCAAGGCCGGCGTCAACCGCCCGCCGGCGGAGATCGAGAAGGAGATCGTCGCGCTGGTGCGCGAAAAGATCGGCCCGGTGGCGGCGTTCAAGTTGGCCATCACGGTGGCGCGGCTGCCGAAGACGCGCTCGGGCAAAATCCTGCGCGGCACCATCAAGAAGATCGCCGACGGCGACACATGGACCATGCCGGCGACCATCGACGATCCGGTGATTCTGGATGAGATCGGCAGCGCGCTGAAGGGGCATGGGGTGGGGTAGTCCTAATTTATTATGGCGTGCCTTCCGCATGCCGAGCGGGCGATCCTCGATATCCGCAAGATCGAGGCCTACTGCCTCAACCCGGCGCATCGGCGCGGGCGGCACAAGGCTCGCGTCTTTCGAGAATCTCTCGGGCTTGGCCAAGGCGATGCAGTGTGGCTGCGCGAGGCGCTTCTTGATAGCGTGCGGCGCATTGAAGCGGATGAGCTTGCCCGCGACCACATGGGCAGCCGCTGGCGCGTGGATATTCCGGTCGCGCGACAAGGTAGGCGCGCTGTGGTAAGAACGGTATGGATTGTCAGAAGCAGCGAAGACGCACCACGCTTCGTGACGTGTTGGGTGTTGTGATGACCGATAAAGACCGCGCCAAACGGCCGTCCGAGCTTGATGTCGTCGCGCTGCTGGCGGACCTGCCGGCGGCCGGACTCGCGCGCGGCCAAGTCGGCACCGTGGTCGAATCGGTTGACGATAAGACAGCATTGGTTGAATTCAGCGGCGATGACGGCCGCGCTTACGCGATCGTTCCTTGCTCATCGGCAGATTTGCTCGTTCTGCACTACGTGCCCGAGGCGGCGGAATAAGCGCCGTGGCGCGGCTGCCGAAAACGCGCTCGGGAAAAATCCTGCGCGGCACCATCGAGAAGATCGCCGACGGCGACACATGGACCATGCCGGCGACCATCGACGATCCGGTGATTCTCGACGAGATCGGCAGCGCGCTGAAAGGACATGGGGTGGGGACCGGGTGACTGAACCTGCCCCGCCGTTGCCGCCGAAAACCGCTGGACGTTTCCGGCTGCTGATCATTTTGGGCAGCGTCGTCGCGGTTCCGGTCGCAGCCTTCATCGTGATGCAGATCCTCAATACCACTGTGTTCGAATGCAGCAACGGCGGCGCCGAGGACAGTCTGTCCTGCGTGCTGCGCACGCTCGCCGTCACGGTGATGTCGATTCCGTTCGGCGCGGTCGCCGGATTTTTCGCGGCGATGTGGATAGCGAAGAGGGGGCACTGAAGGAGCACTGAAGGAGCACGGGGTGGGGACGTAATCCGTCACCCTGAGGCGCGCGGCTTTAGCCGCGCCTCGAAGGGCGACGGCTCGGGCGGCGCGGCGCACTCACTTCCTCACTTCACCGCAAGGGCGGGTGAGGGGATCGTTCGTCAGCAACAAGCGAAAAATCTAAATAAATCAAATAGCTTAATGCCATATTGACATTTATCCATACATGTACAATGTAATGTACCTGTCAGCCAAACGGAGCCGCAAGTGACGCATGTTTCTTATACCGACCTTCGCGCCAATCTCGCGCGCTTCATGGACCGAGTGTGCAAGACGCGCGCGCCTTTGCTGGTGACCCGGCAGAAAGCCCGTAGCGTCGTCATGCTCGCGCAAGACGAATATGAAAGCCTGATGGAGACGGTTCACCTGCTGCGCAGCCCGGCCAACGCCGCTCGGCTTCTTGCCTCGATGGAGCAGGCTGACAAAGGCGCCTTGTCCGAACACGATCTTGTCGAGCCAGACGCCGCCTCCGCCGGATGAAGATTCTGTGGTCGACCAATGCACGCGAGGACTATTTGCATTGGCTAAAGACAGACGCGAAAATCCATGGCTGGATAAACGATCTCATCAAGGACATTCAACGCGATCCGTTCAAGGGGTTGGGAAAACCCGAGCCGCTGAAACACGCGCTGCAAGGATATTGGTCGCGGCGCATTTCCCAAGAGCATCGCCTGGTCTATCGGATATCGGGAAAAGGCAACGATCGAATACTGGAAATCGTTCAATGCCGCTATCATTACTGACCGCGGATTCCGTGGCGCGGCTGCCGAAAACGCGCTCCGGCAAGATCCTGCGCATGGCACGGCCTCACGGCTTGCCGGGTCAAGCCTGGCAATGACAGGTCTGAAACTTTGACGAATGTCGGCCAAAACGTCGATGGCCGGGACGAGCCCGGCCATGACGTGCGGCAAATCTTCCCGCAAACGATTGCCGCCGCCTCACATCGGCAGCAGCGTCTCGATCTTTTCGCAATCCGAATAGCTCATCGCGCCGCAGGCGACGATGCCGTGCGGTGCCAGCGGCGCCATGGCGCGCGGGCCCGCGCCGAGCGCGCTCTGCGCCGGAGCCATGTCGGCCGCGGCCAGGCGCGTGTGAACCGTGCGGGCAACCGCCACCGTGGCGATCAAGGCTGCCGCAATGACGGCGGCCGAAAGAAATCTTTTCTGGTGCGTTTTCATGTCGGGTCTCCTGCATTCCGTCGCTTATCGGAGGGCAGATAACCATCATATTGCGGCGCACAAGAGACCACGCAATCACATTAATTTGTGCTTGATTTGTATATTGTTACGGGAATGATGCGTCGCATCATTTTTGTTCATGGAATGGATCGATGGCGCTGCTTTCCCGCCCGCCGGCAAGCCGCGAAAACGGAATGATCGCATCTTGCGTTGCCGCTTGACAGGTCCAAATTCCTATGCTTATATTCCTTCACCTGCTCCATGAGGGGCGCTTCTAGAGGCGTTCTTGAAGTGGGGGTAGGCAGCGGCGCCCGCGGGCGTGGTTCGCAGCCACGCACTCGGGAGGCCCTGGGTCGCCGTCCGGCCCCACTACGGGGGTCTGCCTTAAATGGCTGGACGCGGCGCGAACGAAGGGCGGCGAAAGCTGCCCGGATCGGGGGCCACAAGGCCCCCGTCCGCGCCCGGAAGTACGGCCCCGGGGACAGAAATCGCCGCCATGGAGCGCCGAGTGGCGAGCGCGTCGATCGCAAGACGCGCGCCCGCCGCAAGGCGGAAAGACCGATGGTGCGCCACCCGGCGCTCCATTCCCCCTCGCCGTTGCGAGGGCGAGACGATGGAAGACGGCGTCCCCCTCGCCGTAAAAGAATAGGGGCGGCGAAGCGTTGGCTTTTGATAATCTCACAAAGACCGAAAACAGGAATCCTCGTGCCCCACTTCATCTGCACCGCCTGCGGCATGCAATATGCGGAAAGCGACCAGCCGCCGGCGCAATGCGCGATCTGCGAGGAGGAGCGGCAATACGTGCCGGCGCGCGGGCAGAGCTGGACCACGCTCGCAGCACTGTCGCAAAGCCACATGAACGCCTTGCGCGAATACGAAGCCGGCGTGATCGGCATCGGCGCGGGCTTTGCCATCGGCCAGCGCGCGCTGTTGCTGCGCACCTCCGGCAGCAACGTGCTGTGGGATTGCGTCGCAACGCTCGATGCCGCGACCGTGACGGCGGTCAAGGCGCTCGGCGGCATCAGTGCGATCGCCATCTCGCATCCGCATTTCTACACCACCATGGTGGAATGGGCGCACGCCTTCGGCGCGCACATCCATCTGCATGTCGCCGACCGGCAATGGATCATGCGGCCGGATCCGGCGATCTATCTGTGGGAAGGCGACGCCTTCAAATTGTGGGACGGCGTCACGCTGATCCGCTGCGGCGGCCATTTCGAAGGCGGCACGGTGCTGCATTGGGCCGGTGGGGCGGAAGAGCCGCGGCGTGGTCTGCGCTGGCGATATCCTCACGGTCGCCACCGACCGCAAGTGGCTCTCCTTCATGCGCAGCTATCCGAATTTCATTCCGCTTTCGGCGCGCGAGGTCGAGCATATCGGCCAGGCCATGGCGCCTTTTACGTTCGACGTGCTCTACGGCCACTATTTCGACCGCGTCATCGCCAAGGACGCCAAATCCGTGCTGGAAAAATCCATCGCGCGCTATATCGGCGCGATCAACGGCACGCGGGGGTATTGATTGCTTGTCGTCACCGGGACAAGCCCGGCCATGACAGGAGGAAAAAACAAAACCGGCCGCGCGCTGCCTGGGAGGGGCGGCAGCCGGCGCGGCCGGATGAGGTGCGCGCCACGTGTGACCTGCTGCCGCACCACAAGAGATATGCGAGAAAATCCTATGCGATGCGCTTTCGCCCGCTTGTTGGCGTCAACGCGCGCGATCATGCCCGGCATCCGTGAACGCGTTGACACGGGACGCCGCGCGGGCTCAGCAAAAACCCTTAAGGGAAAGCCCGGAGGGACTTATTCGTCGCCGTTCTTCTCGCTCTTGCCGCCGAGCTGCTTGAGCTTGGCGAACACGGCGCTGACGTTGAGGTCGCTGCCGCCCGGCTTATTTTCGGCTTCCGCGGCGGCGGCGGCGACTTCCGCCTCCTTGCGCGCGGTGGTTTCCGCGGCCGGCAGCAAGGTCGCGCCGGTGTCGGCCGGCGCCGGCTTTTCCTTGTTGGCGCGGTTGACCTCGAAATCGAGGTCGGTCTGCGAGCACAGGCCGAGCGTCACCGGATCCATCGGCGCGAGCGCGGCGGCGTTCCAATGGGTGCGGTCGCGGATCGCCGAAATCGTCGATTTGGTGGTGCCGACGAGGCGCATGATGGCCGAGTCCTTCAACTCGGGATGATTGCGCACCAGCCACAGGATGGCGTTCGGCCGGTCCTGCCGGCGCGACACCGGCGTGTAGCGGGGGCCCTTTTTGCTGCCGCGCTCGGGCTGCGGCACCGAGACTTTCGCCTCGCTCAAAGTGAGGTGCAGGTCGTGATTGGCTTCGGCCGCGGTGATCTGCTCGCGCGTGAGCTGGCCGGTCTGGATCGGGTCGAGACCCTTGATGCCCTGCGCGGCGTCGCCGTCGGCGATCGCTTTTACCTCCAGCGGATGCAGCTTGCAGAATTCGGCGATCTGGTCGAACGACAGCGCGGTATTATCCAACAGCCAGACGGCGGTCGCCTTCGGCATCAACGGTGCTGGTGTGGCCATGGCAAATCTCCTCTACGCTTCGTCCGCCCGCCGGGCGAAGCACCAGATCATCGGTGATGATCGGAAAGTGGCCGGAATATAGGGGTTGAGTCGGGGCGGTGCAACTATGCCGTCTTGACAGGGGTGGGCGGCGCGGCCCATGTCGGGACTCGAAACCCGCGAAAAATCGGCGCGATTTCTAGGCAATGATGAACCCGTCGAAAAAGCCCTCGCTCAAGGTGCTGCTGTGCTCGCCGCGCGGATTCTGCGCCGGGGTGGTGCGCGCCATCGAATCGGTGGAGCGGGCGCTCGCGATCTATGGCCCGCCGGTCTATGTCCGTCACGAAATCGTGCACAACCGTTACGTGGTCGAGAGCCTGCGCGCCAAGGGCGCCATTTTCGTCGAGGAACTCGACGAAGTTCCCGATACCGACGCCCCGGTGATTTTCTCGGCCCATGGCGTGGCGCGCAGCGTGCCCGAGGAGGCGGCGCGGCGCCATCTGTTCGCGCTCGACGCCACCTGCCCGCTGGTGACCAAGGTGCATCGCGAGGCGGAGATCCATTACCGGCGCGGCCGCGAGATCGTGCTGATCGGCCATGCCGGCCACCCGGAGGTCATCGGCACCCTGGGTCAATTGCCGCCGAAGGCGGTGACGCTGATCGAAAGCGTGGCGGACGCCGCGGATTTCATCCCGCGCGACGCCGACAATCTCGCCTACGTGACGCAGACGACCCTGTCGGTGCAGGACACCGCCGAGATCGTCGACGTGCTCAAGGCGCGCTTTCCGGGCATCGCCGGGCCGCACAAGGACGACATCTGCTACGCCACCACCAACCGGCAGGAAGCGGTCAAATGCGTGGCGCCCATGGTCGACGCCATGATCGTGGTCGGCTCGCCCAACTCGTCCAATTCGCAACGGCTCAAGGAAGTGGCCAATCGCGCCGGCTGTCCGCGCGCGATGCTGGTGCAGCGTGCCGCCGATATCGACTGGAACGCTTTCGGCGCCATCGACCGGCTCGGCATCACCGCCGGCGCCTCGGCGCCGGAAGTGCTGGTCGAGGAGATCATCGGCGCCTTTGCGCAGCGTTACGCGCTGAGCATCGAAACCGTCTCCGCCGCCGAGGAGGACATGTTCTTTCCGCTGCCCCGCCCGCTGCGGCAAAGCGAGGCGGCGGAGTGAGCTCTTCCATGGCCGTCTATACCGACGTCACCGCCGACGATCTCACGCAATTTCTCGCCGGCTACGAGATCGGCGCGCTGCTCGCCTACAAGGGCATCGCCGAAGGCGTGGAGAATTCCAATTTCCTCGTGCACACCAGCGCCGGCAATTTCATTCTCACGCTCTACGAAAAGCGCGTCGCGGCGAGCGACCTGCCATTCTTCTTGGGTTTGATGGAGCATCTCGCGGCGCGCGGCATCACCTGCCCGCAGCCGGTGAAGAACCGCCAGGGCGGCATGCTCGGCAAACTGGCCGGGCGGCCGGCGGCGATCGTCACCTTTCTCGACGGCCTGTGGATTCGCCGGCCCAACCCCGGCCATTGCGCGGCGGTGGGCGAGGCGCTGGCCGGCCTGCATCTCGCCGGCAAGGATTTTCCGACCAAGCGGCCGAACGCGCTGGGAATCGAAAGCTGGCGCCCGCTCTACGAGCAGGCCAAGGCGCGCGGCGACAGCGTGCGGCCCGGACTGGGCGCGGAAATCGCCAAAGAGCTTGACGCGCTCGACAAATCCTGGCCGCGCGATCTGCCCGACGGCGTGATCCATGCCGATCTGTTTCCCGACAACGTGTTCTTTCTCGGCGACAAACTGTCGGGGTTGATCGATTTCTATTTCGCCTGCACCGATACGCTCGCTTATGACGTCGCGGTCTGTCTCAACGCCTGGTGTTTCGAGCCGGATCATTCCTACAACGTCACCAAGGGGCGCGCGCTGCTCAAGGCCTATGCGAAATCGCGCGCGCTGTCGGCGGCGGAACGCGCGGCGCTGCCGGTGCTTGGCGCGCGGCGCGGCCATGCGCTTTCTGCTGACAAGGCTGGTGGATTGGCTGGCGGTGCCGGACGGCGCGCTTGTTCGGCCGAAGGACCCGCTGGAATATTTCCGCAAGCTGCGTTTCCATCAGTCGGTGAAGAGCGTGACGGATTACGGAATTGAGCCGTGAGCGGGGATCGCGTCACCATCCACACCGATGGCGCCTGTTCCGGCAATCCGGGCCCGGGCGGCTGGGGCGCGATCTTGACCTTCGGCGACCACGAAAAGGAATTGAACGGCGGCGAGTTGCACACCACCAACAACCGCATGGAATTGACTGCGGCGATCTCGGCGCTGGAAGCCCTCAAACGGCCTTGCTCGGTCGATCTCTACACCGACAGCGAATATATGCGCGGCGGCATCACCGGCTGGATCAATGGCTGGAAGAAGAATGGCTGGCGCACCGCCGACAAGAAGCCGGTCAAGAATGTCGATCTGTGGAAACGGCTCGACGCCGCGCTTAGCCACCACGACGTGCGCTGGCACTGGGTCAAGGGTCACGCCGGCCATGCCATGAACGAGCGCGCCGATCAGCTCGCCCGCGACGGATTGGTCGCCGCGCGTGCCGGTGCCGTTGGGGCGATGAAGAGCAAATAGTCATTCCGGGCGCGGCCGTTAGGCCGCGAACCCGAAAGCGAGAACCCCTGTGCTGCGGAGTATGGATTCCGGGTCCGGCGCTTACGCGCCGTCCCGGAATAGTAGCGCCGAAAACTAAATCTGCGCCAGCAGCGCCTGCCCGCCGGAGATGTCGCACTTGCCGGGCGCGTCCTCGATGTTGAGCTTCTTCACCACGCCGTCGTCCACCAGCATCGAGTAGCGCTTCGAGCGGGTGCCGAGCCCGTTGCCCGAGCCATCGAAGGCCATGTCGATCGCCTTGGCGAATTCGCCGTTACCGTCGGCGAGAAATTCGATCTTGCCGGCCGCGCCGGTCGCCTTCTTCCAGGCTTCCATCACGAAGGCGTCGTTGACGCCGGTCACCGCGATGGTGTCGACGCCCTTTGCCTTGAAGGCGTCGGCGTTGTTGAGGAAGCTCGGGATGTGCAGGTTGTTGCAGGTGGGCGTGAAGGCGCCGGGTACGGCGAACAGAGCAACCTTCTTGCCTTTGAAGATATCGTCCGTGGTCTTCGGCTTGTTGGGCCCTTCCGCGGTCGTCACGCGGAATGTGGCGCTGGGCAATTTGTCGCCGACCTTGATGGGCATGGCTGTCCTCTCCCTGATTTATGACGCGCAAACTAGCGCGCCGGCGCCCGCTTAGTCGAGATGGGTCTTGACCTCGGTCGCGCGGTCGCCCTGGACGATCGTAAAGGTGAGCTCGAACCGAGCCTTGGGATCGACGCCGGGCGGCAGCCCATCAAGCTCGAAACCGAAATGCGCACGGCCGGGCGGCGCGCCCGGCGCGGGCTTGGGGATGGGCAGCGCCCATTCCGCCGTCGGCCCCTCGACGAACAATTCGACCGGCTGGCCGGTGGGCGCGGCGAGATCGACGAAGATCAGCGGCTTGACCTTGTCGTCACTGGCACGCTTGGCGGTAAGCCCGGCTGCGGCGGCGGTAACGGGCTTCGGCACGCGGGCCTCCGCCGCATCCAAGCCGGCATTGTCGGCGCCGCCCGTCGGCGGAATCGTCAAATCGATCTTGGCTTCGACCGGCACGCAGAGCTTCTCGCACACCGCGTAATCGATCTTGGCGCGCAGCGTGACCGGCTTGTCCTTTTGCCGCGGGACGACGCGCAGCGGCAGGATGACGTTGCCTTTGTAGCCGATGGTGGTGCCGGCCTCGTCGGTGAAGGCATGCGGCGCCGGGAAGAGCACCTTCACAGTGGCGACATTGTCCGAGCCGGCAAAGCTGAAGCGCGGCGGCACGCCGGAATCGCCGGGATAGCGCCAATAGGTGTGCCAGCCCGGCTGCATCTTGATCTCGATACCGGCGCGCAAGGATTCGGCGCCGCTCTTGCTGGCGCCGGCGATCAGACGAATACCCGAGTAGTTATCTTCGACCCAGGGCGAGGCATCGGCGGCGTGCGCCGGGATGCCGAGCAGCAGGGCGACGCCACAGGCCATCAAGATCGCGCCGATTCGATTGGCAAGATTTTTCATGACGCCCGATCTAATCGGTTAAGCGGCATTTCGCTACTGAATTCATTGTGAGCATGGGGTGAACAAGATGCGGGCAAGCCGAAGATTTTGACGGCGATTTTGCCACAATTAACCCGTTCAATATGACGGTGGGTGATTGAATTTTCCGCAAGCGATGTCGTTTGCAAAAGCGGACCGATTGGGTAACCTTTTGGCATGAAGCTTCCACGCAAATCACCTGGCAAGACGCCCGCGCGCGGTTACCTCGATGGGCAGATGCTGATTGCGATGCCGGCGATGAGCGACGAGCGCTTTGCGCGCGCGGTGATTTATGTTTGCGCGCATTCGAGCGAAGGCGCCATGGGCATCGTCGTCAATCAGCCGGCCGGCAACATCAACTTCCCCGATCTGCTGGTGCAGCTCGAAGTGATCCCGGCCAGCGAGCGCATCGAATTGCCGGTGCGGGCGGAAGACGTCAAGGTGCTCAAAGGAGGCCCGGTGGAAACCGGGCGCGGCTTCGTGCTGCATTCGGCCGATTTCTTCATCGAGAACTCGACGCTGCCGATCGACGAAGGCATCTGCCTCACCGCCACGCTCGACATCCTCAAGGCGATCGCGCGCGGCAACGGGCCGGAGAGCGCCATCCTCGCGCTCGGCTATGCCGGCTGGGCGCCCGGCCAGTTGGAAAACGAGATTCAGGCGAACGGCTGGCTACATTGCGCCGCCGATCCGGAATTGATCTTCGGCACCGACACCGACCACAAATACGAGAAGGCACTGCGCAAGATCGGCATCGACCTCGGCCAGCTGTCGAGCGAATCGGGTCACGCCTAGCGCCGTTTAATCGCCAGCGCCACCCAAAACGGCTCCGTATCCGAAAACCTGATGTTGTCGAACCTGGCCGCGCGCAGCATGTCGGTAATTTGCGCGCGCGTGAAACGCTGTTCCAGGCGCGTGCAGAACCGGTCGAAGGCGTCGGTGCGCATCACATAGAGCGAGCGGTGGCGGTAGTATCTGAGCGGCCATGAGCGCGGCCGCAGGCCGAACGTTTCAAGCAGCGCGGCCATGCGCGCGAGCGGCCAATAGACCAGACCGGCGATGATCGTCGTCGCGGCGATCTGCAGCGGGTAGGGCGCGCGGCAGAGCAACAGCCGCGCCGCGTTCGATAGCCGCCATAACGCGCGATAGGCGGCCGAGCGGTTGTCGAAGGCGTAATAGAGATAGACCAGGAACGGCGCGCCGGGTTTGAGCTTGGCCGCGACATCGCGGATCGCCTGCGCGGTGTCGGGAACGTGGTGCAGCACGCCGAGCGAATAGGCGAAGTCGAGCGCGCCGTCGTCGAACGGCAGCGCCGATACCGACGCCTGGTGAAAGCTGACATTGTCAAAGCCGGCCAAATTGCTGCGCGCGACCGACAGCGCTTCGGCGCCGGCGTCGACGGCATGCAGATGTCCGACGCGGAGCGCCGCCAGCATGGCCCAGCGCCCGCTGCCGCAGCCGATATCGGCGCCGACGCTGTGCGGCGGCAAGAGGTCCCAGGGAAAGATCGCAAAATAGCCCTCGAACATCGCGCGGCGATCTTCCGCCGTCAGATCGGACTCCGACTGCGAAAAGGTCGTCCATTCACGGCCGAACCCTTCAACCGTCGCCCGATCGGTATTTTTGGGCAGCGATGTCATCGCGGACCTCGATCGCGGCGCAGCGCGTGATTCATAGCGGCGCTAGCGCGCGACCTCGAGGCGTTCGCTGGTCAACAGCCCGCCGGCGGCCTGCGCGCTCATCGGCTCGCCGAAGGCGAAGCCTTGCGCGTATTCGCAGCCCAATTGGTAAAGCTCGACCGCGTCGCTGTCGGTCTCCGCGCCTTCCGCCACCACGTCCATGGCGAGATCGTGGGCGAGCGCGATGATCGAGCGCAGGATCACCGGCCGCGTGCCGCGCGCGGTGGTGCGCACGAACGACTGGTCGATCTTGATGGTGTCGAACGGAAAGCGCTGCAGATAGGCGAGCGAGGAATGCCCGGTGCCGAAATCATCGAGCGACAGCCCGACGCCGAGCTCCTTGATGCGGGTGAGCATCTGCGCGGCGTGCTCGGGATTTTCCATCACTAGCGATTCGGTGATTTCCAGCTTGAAGGTGCCGCGCGCCAGCGCCGAGCGCGACAGCACGCTGCGCAGGTCCTGGATCAGGTCGTGGCGCAGCAATTGCCGCGACGACACGTTGACGCTGGCGAAGATCGGCTCGCGCGCGCGGCTGGCGGCCTGCCAGATCGCGAGCTGGCGCGCGGTGCGTTCGAGCACGAACAGACCGAGGTCGACGATCAGGCCGATTTCCTCGGCGGTGGTGATGAATTCGGCCGGCGACAGGCGGCCGAGCTTGGGATGATCCCAGCGCGCCAGCGCCTCGAAGCCGGCAATGGCGCGATCTTCCAGCCGTACGATCGGCTGGTAAAGCACCTTGATCTCCTCGCGCTCGATGGCGCGGCGCAGCTCCGATTCCAGGGTCAGCCGGTCGGTCTTGCGCGAGCGCATGGCCGGCTTGAAGATCTCGATGCGATCGCCGCCGATCCGCTTGGCGTGATACATCGCGAGCTCGGCGTCCTTGAGAACTTCCTCGGCGTTGCGCGACTCGTTTTCGGCGAGCGCCAGCCCGATCGAGGCGGTGATGAAGATTTCGCGGTCGTTGAAGCCGATCGGGGCGCGCAAAGTGCGGCGCATGGTCTCGGCGAAGGCGACGATACGCGCCGGCTCGCGTTCCGACAGCAGAATCAGGGCGAACTGGTCGCCGGACAGCCGCGCCAGCGTGTCCTGCGGCTTGAGCAGGCGGGCAAGCCGGCGGGCGATGGTGAGCAGGACGGAATCGCCGATGGAGATGCCGACCGAATCGTTGACCTGTTTGAAGCGGTCGAGATCGATCACCAGCACCGACGGCCGGATTTGCGGATCGGAACGGGCGAAGCCGAAGGCCGCCTCCATGCGGTCGATGAACAGCTCGCGGTTGGGCAGGCCGGTGAGGTTGTCGTGCACCGCGTCGAACAGCAGCCGCTCCTCGGCCTTCTTGAAGTCGGTTATGTCGGTGAGCGTGCCGACCAGGCGCACCACTTCGCCGTCGGAGCCGACCACGGGGCGCGCCTTCAGCGCAAACGACAGGTAGTGACCGTCCGCCGCGCGCAGGCGAAAATCCTGATTGAGACGTCCGCGCCGTTGCTCCACCGCGCTGTCGAGTGAGGCGCGGAAGCGGTCGCGGTCGAGCGGATGCAGCACCTCGAGCCAATCCGCCGCCGGTCCTTCCAGCGTACCGCGCTTGAGGCCGAGCACCTGTTCGGTTTCCGGGCTGGTGTAGACCTTGTCGGCGGAAACGTCCCAGTCCCAGATCAGATCGCCGGCGCCCGTCAGCGCGAGAGCGCGTCTTTCGACGTCGGAAACGATGCCGTGCGTGATGCCGCCGGCGAAGGCGTGCTGCATCACCGTAAATCCGATCAGCATCACGATCAGCACCAGGCCGCCGAGCAAGGCCGGGCCGATGATGTCGTTGGTGACGACGCCGGTGACGGCTAATCCCGCCGCCGCCGTCCACACCACCAGCAAGAGCCAGGTCGGGATCAGCAGCACCGCGCGATCATAGCCGTGGGTCGAGAGATAGATCACCAGCGCCAGCCCGAACACCGCGATGCCGGCGAGCGACATGCGCGCGATGCCGGAGGCGACGGCGGGATCGAACACCGCCACCGCGACCAGCGCGGCGAGCGCCGCCAGCCAGGCCACGGTGATATGGGCGTAACGCACATGCCAGCGCGCCAGATTGAGATAGGCGAACAGGAAAACCAGCAAGGTCGCCGACAGGATCGCTTCGCCGCAGGCGCGCCAGACGCGCTCGGCGCCGGCCGACATGTCGAACACCTTGCCCCAGAATCCGAAGTCAATGCCGATATAAACGAGCACCGCCCAGCCGAGCGCTGCGGCAGCCGGGAACATCACCGAGCCTTTCACCACGAACAGGATGGTGAGGAACAGCGCCAACAGGCCGGCGATGCCGATGACGATGCCGTAATACAAGGTGAAGGAATTGACCTTGTCCTTGTAGGCGTCCGGCTCCCACAAATAAATTTGCGGCAACTTGTCGGTGCGCAATTCGGCGACGAAGGTGATGACGGTGCCGGGATCGAGCGTAACGCGGAAAATATCGGCGGTGGTGTTCTCCTGCCGCACCGGGCGGTCGCCCGATGACGGCGTGATGGCGGCGATGCGCGAGAGCCCGAGATCGGGCCAGAACAGGCCGGAGCCGACCATGCGGTAATGCGGCACGACGATCAACCGGTCGATCTGCTCGTCGGAATTGTTGGTGAGTGCGAATACCGCCCAGTTGGTGTTGGCTTCGCGCGCACGCACCTCGATGCGGCGCACGATGCCGTCCGGGCCCGGTGCGGTCGAGACCTGGATGCGGTCGACGTCGGTCTTTTGCAGTTCGGTGGCGTCGGTGAGATCGATGGCGGACGCGCCAAGCCGCACGTTCACCGCCTCGACGGCGCGCGAAGGCTGCGCCGCCAGCAGCAAGCCGGCGAGCGCGAGCACGGCGACCAGCGCGCAGCGGAGCGAGATCAATCCTGAACCCCCGGCCGCGGCAGTGCCAGTCATGCTGCTGATCCAGCCCCGCCGTCGGTGAAAATCTGCAAGCAAATTCCCCCCGTGCGGTTTGCGTTGACATTGCGCCGATTTCGCGGCCCTTGCGGTCCCAGGAGTACCGGCTTCGCGCGCAACGGGCAAGAGTTCGACGGCACTTTCAAAGGGTTAGCACGATCTTGCCGATATGGGCGCTAGTTTCCATCAGCGCATGGGCGGCCGCCGCCTCTTTGAGCGGGAAGGTCTTGTAGATCACCGGCTTCACCTTGCCCGCAGCGATCAGCGGCAGCGCGCTGTCCTCGACCGCCCGCGCAATCGCGCCTCTGTCGACGACCGAACGCGAGCGCAAGGTCGAGCCGGTGTGATGCAGCCGCTTGAGCATCAGACGCATGAAATTGACTTCCGCCTTCGGTCCGCCTTGGAACGCGATCTGCACGATGCGCCCCTCGACGCTAGCGGCTTCGTAATTGCGCGCGATGTAACCGCCGCCGACCATGTCGAGTATAACGTCGGCGCCCTTGTCGCCGGTGGCCGCCTTGGTGGCGGCGACGAAGTCCTCGGTTTTATAGTTAACGGCGACGTCGGCGCCGAGCTTGCGGCAGGCGTCGCATTTTTCTTGGCTACCCGCGGTGGCGATGACGCGCGCGCCGAGCGCCTTGGCGAACTGAATCGCCGTGGTGCCGATGCCTGAGGTGCCGCCATGCACCAAAAAAGTCTCGCCGCTTTTGAGACCTCCGCGCTCCACCATGTTGTGCCAGACGGTGAAGAAGGTCTCCGGGATAGCCGCGCCCTCGACCATCGACAGGCCGCCGATCGGCAACGCGTGGCTTGCGTGCGCCAGGCAATACTCGGCATAGCCGCCGCCGACCACCAGCGCCATCACGCGGTCGCCGATCTTCCAGCGTTTGACATCGGGTCCGAACGCGACGACTTCGCCGGCGATCTCCAGGCCTGGAATATCCGGCGCGCCGGGCGGCGGCGGATAGAGGCCCTGGCGCTGCATGACGTCGGGCCGGTTGACGCCGGCCGCCGCCACCTTGACTAGGATTTCGCCTTCGCCCGGTGCGGGAACCGCGCGCTCTTCCGGCACCAACATTTCCGGTCCGCCAGGGGCTTTGATGCCGATGGCTGTCATGCGGGCGGGAATTGCGGTCATAAGTTCCTCGGTTCGTTAAGGGCAGCGCGCCTGTTTAGGTCGGCCTTGCCGATGTGACAACCCGTGTGCATTCATTGTCATTCCGGGACGGCCCGTAAGGGCCGGACCCGGAATTCAGATGCAATCGCTGAGTTTGTTTCTGGATTCCGGGTTCGCTCGCCATAGCGCGTCGAAGACGCGCGTAAACGCGCTTATGGCTCGCGCCCCGGAATGACAAGTCTTGGAGGCACGCATGGCAGCCATCGACGACGACGACAAGCCGAAGAAAAAGGTCGTGCACGAGATCGGGCAGGACTTGAGTCTGCTCTCGGTGGAGGAACTGGCCGCGCGCGTGCAGCTCATGCACGACGAGATTTCGCGGCTGGAAGCGGACATGGCGAGCAAGCGCGCCTCGCGCTCGGCTGCCGACCAGTTTTTCAAACGGTAAGCGCGCACCGTTCCCGCATTCCGGCCCCACACAAAAATCCGGCATTGGAGGCAAATCTTTAACGCGTCGTTAAGGCTTCCGGATCATTACTGGTGGCGTCCATCTTCGTGGACATTGAGTGGCTCCTGTCCACTCTGTTTGACGCCTCCCTGTTATCAACTTCGAGCCGCCGGCAACGGCGGCTCTTTTTTGTCCCATTCCGGGACAGTCGCGGCCGCCATGGTGGCCGCGCTCTTAAGCCTGCCCGGCAACTATGTCGCAAAGTTTGCCGGTCGCGGTCTGGACAGGACGGGCCGGGGCGCGCGATGCTGATCCACACACGGGGCGCGTAATAGTCCCGGTTGGGGTGAGGCGTAGCGTTATGGCTGAAAAGTCAATGGACGGATTGCAGCCGGTGTCGTTCGGGGAACGGCTGGCCAATTCGCAAGTGTTTGCCGATCTGTTCCGCGACGGCATGGCATTGGTGGAGGAGACCGCGACCTATCTCGACGGTCCCGGCCGGCAGGAATCCAAGAAGCTCGAGCGCACCGCCGCGCTCGCTTACGCCACCGAAAGCATGCGGCTAACCACGCGGCTGATGCAGCTCGCCTCTTGGCTGCTGCTGCATCGCGCGGTCAAGGAAGGCGAGATGTCGCTCGCGCAGGCCAACAAGGAGAAGAGCAAGGTCAAGCTTTCCGCCGCCGACTTCCACGAACCGCATAATCTGGAATTGCTACCCGTCGCCTTGCGCGAGCTGATCGAACGTTCGCACAAGCTGCAAGGCAAGGTGCGCCGGCTCGACGCCACCATCCACAATCAGACCGTTCCCGCGCCGGGCACGGCGGTCAATCAGGTCGAGCGCCAGCTCGGTCTCTTGAAGGCGGCCTTCGGCGCGGAAAGCGTGTAAGGCCAGCCGCAAGCGCCAACACCTCGGTGTCATCGCCCGCGAAGGCGGGCGATCCAGTAACCCCAGTGACTCCGTGAATACTGGGTCCCCGCTTTCGCGGGGACGACAGCAGAGATTGCTACGCGCCCAGAAATCAAAACCCCGGCAGCGCGCCGGGGTTTTTCATCCGCGCGGCGTTGCAGCCTTATTTCTTCTCTTCGCCCTTCAGGAAGCCCGAGAACTTCTTCTGGAAGCGCGACAGCCGGCCGCCGCGATCGACCAAATGCTGCTGGCCGCCGGTCCAGGCCGGGTGCGACTTCGGGTCGATGTCGAGATGCATGACATCGCCCTCCTTGCCCCAAGTGGAGCGGGTGGTGAACTCGCTGCCGTCGGTCATCACCACCTTGATGGTATGATAGTCCGGATGAATATCTTGCTTCATGGGTTCGGTTCCGAAGGGCGCCGGCGCGCCGAAATGGGGCTGAATTTGCCGGCTCTATACAGGACCCGGGCGGGAGCGGCAAGCCGCCGCAATTGACCGAGATCAAGGCCGCAGGGCATGGTGCGCGCTCTTTGAGGCCGTAAAGAAGGCGGGCGACGCCTCGTTCATGAGTTGGGAATAGATCCGATGGGAAGACAGGAATTCCGCGCCGCCAGCTCGCTCGCGGCCGTCTTCTCAGTCAGGCTGCTCGGCCTGTTCATGATCTACCCGGTCTTTGCCGGCTATGCCCAGCAGCTTTCCGGCTCGACGCCTTATCTGGTCGGCGAGGCGCTCGGCATCTACGGATTGAGCCAAGGGCTGCTGCAGATTCCCTTCGGTCTGTTGTCCGACAAATTCGGGCGCAAGCCGATGATCGTCATCGGGCTGATCCTGTTCGGGATCGGCAGCGCGATTGCGGCGCTCTCCACCTCGATCGGCGGCGTCATTTTCGGCCGCGTGTTGCAGGGCGCCGGCGCCATCGGCTCCGTGATCCTGGCGCTGGTGGCCGATCTGACCGCCGAGGAGAACCGCACCAAGGCGATGGCCATGGTCGGCATCACCATCGGCGGCTCCTTCATGGTCGCGCTGGTGGCCGGACCGATCGTGGCGGCGTTCATCGGCGTCAACGGCATCTTCTGGCTGATGGTGGCGCTCGCCTTGGTCGGTATCGCCATTACCGAGTTCGTCGTGCCGACCCCGCGCCGCATTCGCGTGCATCGCGATGCCGAGGCGGTGCCGGCCCTGATCGGATCGGTGCTGCGCAACAAGGAGCTGTTGCGGCTCGATTTCGGGATTTTCGCGCTGCATGCGATGTTGACGGCGAGCTTCCTGGTGGTGCCCGGCCTGTTGCGCGGCACGCTCGACCTGTCAAACCATAACGATTGGATGGTCTATCTGCCGGTGCTCGCTGTTTCGGTCGTGGTGATGGTGCCGGCCATCATCGTGGCCGAGAAGTATCGCCGCATGAAAGGCGTGTTCGTCGGCGCGGTGGCCGTGCTCGTCGTCAGCCAGGCGATGCTTTATCTCGGCGCGCACAATATCTATGTCTTGCTGGCCGCGCTCGTCATCTTCTTCTCGGGCTTCAACGTGATGGAGGCGAGCCTGCCCTCGCTCATCACCAAGGCGGCGCCGCCCGACGCCAAGGGCACGGCCACCGGGCTTTATTCGAGCCTGCAATTCCTCGGCATTTTTGTCGGCGGCATTGTCGGCGGCTGGGCCAACCAGACCGGCGGCAGCGCGGGGGTTTTTGCGTTGACGGCGCTGATCGCGCTCGCCTGGCTGCTGGCGGCGGCGACCATGGCGCAACCGAGCTATCTCACGACGCGCCTGGTGCCGATCGGCGACGGCCAGAATGCCGAGAGCCTCGCCGCGCGTTTACGCCAGGTGCCGGGCGTGGCCGAGGCCGTGGTGATCGCCGAGGAAAAGCTCGCTTATCTGAAGGTCGATTCCAAATCCTTCGACGCGGCGATGGCGGCCTCGCTCGCCGGCGCGCCTTGAACGTGAACTGTCGTCCCCGCGCTCGCGCTATCACCGATGAAATTTTCAAACAGCGAGCTTAGCCAACGCTCCGCCACCCGTATTCTTGAGCGGCCCCGGGCAGGCCGTCGTCTTTCCCCGCTGGGCGGGGCCTTCCATTCTCCCCTCGCAAAATGCGAGGGGACGGAGCGCCGAGCGGCGCATCCTTTAGTCTGCACGCCTTGCGGCGCGGGCGCCCTTTGGCAAGGGCGCGCGCCGATCGGCGCTCCATCGCGGCGTTCTCACTCCGGCACCGGGCCGCGCATTTCGGGGCCGCTTCGTCTCGCCTCCGGCTCTTTCGACGCTGGCCCCTTTTGGGCGGCCTTGTCTTAAGAGCCTCGGGCAAGCCTCACGGCCTGCCGTCAGCCAAGCTCCTGGCGGGGGTCCCTAGTGACCCCGGGCGGAGCCCCGGTGCCGCCCGAGTGCGCGAGGAGCGTACCCTCGCGCCCGCGGGCGCCGCTCCCCGCTCCGCTCGATGACGCCTCATGAAGCGCCCTCACGAGCGAGGATGTAGGGATATTATCCCAAGGAATATATGCCTGTCAAGCCCGGGCATGACGCCGAGGGTGTCGCGCCAGCGTTCGACTAAGCGGAACGCCACGCCATCCGATTCACCGGCTTACCCGAAACCGGGTTCTTGTCCTCGCCGGCGTACACGAAGCCGTGCTTCTCGTAGAAGCGGATGGCGCGGGCGTTGTCCTTGTTGACCAGCAGATCGAGCCCGCGCGGCGACAGGCGTTTGGCCTCGTTAAGCAACGTGAGCGCGACGCGCGAGCCCCAGTGCTCGGGTGCGACCACGATCTGGTCGAGATACATGGTCTTGGGATCGACGGTGACGAAGCCGATGAGCGCGCCGTCTATTTCCGCCACGACGATCTTCGCGACCGGTACCAGCTCGTTGCGCCAGCGCGCGCGCCACCAATCGACGCGCGCGTTGAAGTCGATCTGCGGATAATGCTGCGCCCAGGTGCGCCGCCACAGCTCGATCGCCGCGTCCTCGTCGGCGGCGGAGTAGGGGCGCAGCGAGAGGGAAGAAGACATATTGCTTGGTGTCGCTCTCTCTTCACCTCTCCCATAGGGAGAGGTCGGATCGCGAAGCGATCCGGGTGAGGGGTTATAGCCTATCGAGATTCCCTTGCCCCCTCACCCCAACCCTCTCCCCCAAGGGGAGAGGGAGTCCGGCCGAAGTCGCGGCATTGCTTAGCGCTATTACCGCTCCGTCAGCTTGAACTCGATGCGGCGGTTGCGCCGGTAGGCGTCCTCGGTGGTGCCGGTGTCGATCGGCTGGAATTCGCCGAAGCCGGCGGCGACCAGGCGCTGCGGCGAGACGCCCTTGGCGATCAGATATTGCACCACCGCAATCGCGCGCGCCGCCGAGAGATCCCAGTTCGATTTGAATTGCCCGCCGCTGATCGGCCGCACGTCGGTGTGGCCGTCGACCCGCAGCACCCAGGCGATATCGGCCGGGATCTGTTTCTCGAGTTCGACGAGCGCGCTCGCCACTTTGTCGAGTTCCTCGTCGCCTTCCGGCTTGAGGTCGGCCTTGCCGGTGTCGAAGAACACCTCCGACTGCAGCACGAAGCGGTCGCCGACGATGCGCATGTCGGGCCTGTTGCCGAGGATCGCGCGCAGCTTGCCGAAGAAGTCGGAGCGGTACTTGGTCAGCTCCTGCACCTTCTGCGCCAGCGCCAGATTGAGCCGCTGGCCGAGATCGGCGATCTTGTTCTGGGCCTCCTTGTCCTTCTTCTCGGATGCGTCGAGCGCGGTTTCGATCGCGGCCAGCTGGCGGCGCAGCGCCGCGATCTGCTGGTTGAGGATCTCGACCTGCGCCAGCGCGTGCGAGGAAATCTTCTTCTCGCTGTCGAGCTGGCTGCCGAGCTCGCTGACCTTGCCTTGCGCCGCCGCGGCGCCCGCGCCGGCGCCTTCGGCGAGGCCCTTGTACTTGTCGCGGTCGCTTTCGGTGGTCGCGAGAGTCGCCTGCAGCTGCGCGAGCTGGTCGGCCAGATCGGCCTTGCTCGATTTCTCCATCGACAAGAGGTTGGTGAGTTCGGCGATCTGCGCGTTGAGGCGGGTGAGCGCAGTGTCTTTGCCGGCGACTTCCTGCTGCAAATAGAACTGCACCACCACGAACACGGTCAGGATGAAAATGATGCTGAGGATCAGCGTCGACAGCGCGTCGACGAAGCCGGGCCAATAGTTCATGCCGCTTTCGCCGCGGCGCGTTCGGGCTAGGGCCATTTCGGCTCAACTCCTTACCTATCCGCCGTCATGCGCGGGCTTGACCCGCGCATCCATGATGAAATGCCGTTAGGAAAAACTTACGAAAGACCTTCCTTGTCGAAACGCATCATGGATTGCCGGGTCAAGCCCGGCAATGACAGGTGAAACTCACCGATCCACCTTTTCGCGCACCATGATCTCCAACAGCCGCTTGATCTCGCGCTGCTGCTCGGCCTGGCTGTCGACCCAGTCGCGGATCATCTGCTGCTCGGTGCGCATGTGGTGCACCAGGCCTTGGATGGCTTCCGCCAGATTGGACATGGCGCTGGAGGCGCCCTTGCTGGCGCCGCCCTCATTGAGCGCTTCGCGCAGGCGGTCGATTGCCGATGCGCATCTCGCCGGTGCCGCCGGCGGCGACGATCGGCTCGGCGGCCTGGTCGTAGACCGTGGTGGAGAGCCAGTCTTCCAGCTCGGTGTAGAAACGGTTCTGCGCCTGGCTCGATTGCAGGTCGAGGAAGCCGAGCACCAGCGAGCCGGCAAGACCGAACAGCGAGGACGAGAACGATATGCCCATGCCGGACAGCGGCGCGGCCAGGCCCTCGCGCAGCGAATCGAACATGCTGGCGGCATCGCCGCCGGCTTTGAGCCCCTGGATCACGCCGCCGACCGAGCCGACGGTCTCGATCAGGCCCCAAAAGGTGCCGAGCAGGCCGAGGAACACCAGGAGCCCGGTCATGTAGCGCGAGATGTCGCGCGCCTCGTCAAGACGGGTGGCGATCGAGTCGAGAATGCCGCGCATCAACTGCGCCGACATCGCCATGCGGCCGATGCGGCTGCCGAGGATCGCCGCCATCGGCGCCAGCAGCACCGGCGGCCGATCGACCGCGAGGCCGGGATCGGCGAGGCGGAAATTGTTCACCCAGGCGATTTCCGGATAAAGCCGGATCACCTGGCGCAGGCAGAGCGCGATACCGATGAGCAGGACGAAGATGATCACCGAGTTGAGGCCGGGATTGGCCATGAAGGCCACTTCGATCTGCTTGTGCAGCAGGAAGACGATCAGTCCGCCGAGCACGACGAACACCAGCATCCGCAGCAGGAAGATGCGGGGCGACGACAGTTTGAGCGGATCGAGTTCTTTTGCCATGAGCTTGCAAAGTTAATGCCGGCCGGTTTGGCCCAACTCAATATGCCACAGACGCGTGACAAGGAAAAAGCAACCGGACCGGTCCGCAAGCATAAATCGGCGGATTGAGTTTAAATTGCGTCCTGTCATTCCGGGGCGCACGCGTCAGCATGCGAATCCGGAATCCAGACCCAAACGCCGTGCCCGCCTCTGGATTCCGGGTCCGGCACTTCGTGCCGTCCCGGAATGACGGCTAGGGTCAGGCCTTGCCGGCGGCTTTCAGCACGGCCAGCAGCTCTTTCAGGATGGCTTCGTTGCCGGCGGCGACGTGGCCCTTGGCGAATATGTCGGTGCCGCCGTCGCAATCGGAAACGAAGCCGCCGGCCTCGCGCACCAGAATAGAGCCTGCCGCCAAATCCCAGGGCTTGAGGTTGCGCTCCCAATAGCCGTCGAGCCGGCCGGCGGCGACCCAGGCGAGATCGAGGGTAGCGGCGCCGAAGCGACGCAGGCCGGCGACTTGCTCCTGCATGGCGCCGGTTTCCTTGCGCGCCAGCACAAGGTCGCCGCGGCCGATATGCGGCAAGCCGCAGGCGATGACGGCGTCGGCGAGCCGCTTGCGGCCGGCAACACGGATGCGCTGGTCGTTCATGAACGCGCCCTTGCCGCGTTCGGCGATGAACATCTCGTCGCTGGCCGGGTTGTAGATGAGGCCGGCGATCACGCTGCCCTCGCGCTCAAGCGCGATGGAGATCGCGAATTGCGGAATCCCGTGCAGGAAATTGGTGGTGCCGTCGAGCGGATCGACGATCCAGCGGTGCGACTTGTCGGCGCCTTCGCGCGTGCCGCCTTCCTCGCCGAGAAAGCCGTAACCGGGCCGCGCCCTGGCGAGTTCCTGGAACAACGTCTCCTCGGCGCGGCGGTCGGCCGACGAGACGAAATTGGCCGGGCCCTTGAGCGAGACCTGCAGCTTCTCCAACTCGCCGAAATCGCGCTTGAGCGCGCGCGCGGTCTTGCGCGCGGCGGCGATCATCACGTTGAGCAGGGCGGAGTGGTGCATGGCGCGTGGGGTCTGCCCGCGCGCGGGCGCGCCGTCAAGTATTACGCTGTCATTCCGGGACGCGTCGAAGACGCAGACCCGGAATCCAGATGCGAACTCGGTGCTTGCTTCTGGATTTCGGGTTCATCCACCTTCGCCCTGCGGGCTTCGGTGGATGCCCCGGAATGACAAAAAACTAAGAGCGCGGCGGCAGGGTCGACATCCACTTCTTGGCCGCCTTCTCGGCGGCGTCGCGCACGGCTTGCGTCTGCTGGGCGGCGAACACGTCAAGATCGGGATCGCTGTCGCCGCCTGCCTTGGCGACGATGTGCCATTTGATCGCCTCGGTCGGATCGGCCGGCACGCCGCGCCCGGCCATCAGGATGCGCGACAGCCGGTCCTGCGCGATCGGGCTGCCACGCCGCGCCGCGATCAGGAACAGCTTGGCGGCGGCGGTTTCGTTCTTGGCGACGCCGGTGCCGTTGAACTGCGCGATGGCGTACTCGACCATGGCGTCGATATTGCCGGCAACGGAAGCGAGCCCCATCAGGTGCGCGGCCTCGGCGACATCCTTCGGCACGCCGCGCCCCTCCTCGTACATGGTGGCGAGCGCGTATTGCGCATCTGAGTTTCCGGCGTCGGCGGCCTGCCGGAACAGCTCGGCGGCGCGCGCGAAATCCTGCGGGAACTGCTGGCCTTGCAGGTAGAGCAGGCCGAGATCGTAGGCGGCGGCCGCGTGCCCGAGCTTGGCGGCGTTCGCCAACAGGCGCGCGGCTTCGTCGCGGTTGCGCGGCCCGCCGCGGCCGTCGAGATTGAACATCGCCAGCGCGAACATGGCGTCGCGGTCGCCATGCGCGGCGGCCATCTTGTACCATTGCGCCGCCTTGCCGTCGTCTTGCGGGACGCCGAGCCCTTGCGCGTAGATTTCGCCGAGCAGCGTCATGGCGACGGGATCGTTTTGCTGCGCGCGTTTGTTGGCTTCGGCGATCGCGGTCAAAAACATGCCGCGCTGAAAAGCGCCGTAGGCGATGTCGGCATTCGGATTTTCTGCGGCGGGCGCCGGCGGCGGAGCAGGCGGCGGCGTTTTTTTCTTGGGTTGCGCCAGGGCCGGTGCGACCAGGGCGGCGAGCGCGCATAGCGCGACGATGGTGCTCGCCCGCCGCGCCGTCATGCCGCGCTCTCCGGAATGCGCAGGCGGCCGGCGGCGCGCACGATGGCTTCGGTAATCGCCTGCGGGTCGCGCCACAGCCAATCGCCGAGTGCGACGAAATCGGCGCCGGCCTTGACCAGCGGCGCCACTTCATCCTCCGACGCGGCATAGGCGACGCAAGGGGCTTCGAACACCTCCGCCCACCAGGCGACCCGCTGCACGATCGCGTCGAACCCCGGCCGTTCGCCGGCCGCGTCGGGCTCGCCGAACATCAAATAGTCGGCGCCCATCTCGGCCGCGACCATGGCGTCGTGGCGAGTGACCAGGCCGCCGACGCCCACGATGCGCTCGGGCTTGAGGCGTTCCAATGCATCGGTGAACGCCGCGATGCCGGTCAGATGCGCACCGTCGGCGCCGGCGCGCGCCACCAGATCGGCGTGGCCGTCGATCAGCAACGCCGTACCCTTGTCCTGCACGACGGGGCCGAGCGCCTTGGCGCGATTGATCTGCGTGCGCTCGTCGGCGTCGCATAAGCGCAGCAGCACGGCGGCGACATCGCCGGCTGCCAGAGCCGCGGCCAGCGGCTTAGCGAAGGCCTGCGCGTCAGCCAGCGCTGGCGTCACCAGATAAAGACGCGGCGCCGGGCGCGGATCGGCCTGTTTGGGTCGCGAAACCATGCCCCCGCATGCTAGCGCAATCGGGCAGAAAATTGACACCGCCGGCTCGGCCATGGGCGGAATGTGGTTCGATGCAAATCGAATTTGCTCTAACATGGCGTTCGCGACCGCCAAACAAGGTCGAATCAAAGGGACCAGGGAAATGCTCAAACGCTTGTCGTTGCTGCTGCTGTGCCTTGCCGTAGCGCCTTTTACTCCCGCCGCCGCGGCCGATTATCCGAGCCGCGCCATCAAGATGGTGGTGCCGTTCGCGCCCGGCGGCGGCACCGACGTGCTCGGCCGCATCATCGCCCAGCGCCTGTCCGAAAAATGGGGCCAGCCGGTGGTGGTGGAAAATCAGCCGGGCGCTTCCGGCGGCATTGGCACCAAGGCCTTCGTCAAGGCTGATCCGGACGGCTACACGCTGCTGATGGCCTCGACCGGCGCGCTGATGGCGGCCTCGGCGGCGCTGGCGCCGGAAGGGCAATTCGACGTCAGCAAATTTTTCGCGCCAATCACCGTGGTGGCGGCGCCGCCTTATCTCCTGGTGATCAATCCGAAAGTGCAGGCCAATAGCGTCGCCGATCTGATCAAGCTCGCGGCGGCAAAGCCGAAGGCGCTATCGTTCGGGTCCTCAGGGATTGGCGCGGCCTCGCATCTGTCGGGTGCGCTGTTCGAAAAGAACGCGCATGTCGAATTGCTGCACGTGCCCTACAAGGGCACCGGTCCGGCGGTCACCGATCTTTTGGGCGGGCGCATCGACATGATGTTCTCGCCCTCGACCACGGTGCAGGCGCATGTCGCGGCCGGCACGCTCAAGGCGCTCGCCACCACCGGCGCCAAGCGCTCGAAGTTCTTTCCCAACCTGCCGACGGTGGCGGAAAGCGGCTTGCCCGGCTACGCGTCGGTCGGCTGGTTCGGCCTGCTGGCGCCGGCGCACACGTCGAAGGACATCGTCGACAAGCTCAACCAGGCGGTGGTCGCGATCATGGGCGAGAAGGACGTGATCGACCGCATGGCCAAGCTCGGCGCCGAGCCCGAACCGCAGACGCCCGAGGAGTTCGCCCGCTTCATCGACGCCGACGTGGCGAAATGGACCAAGCTGGTGAAGGAGGAGCACATCGTCATCCCGGGAGCGGGGAAGTAGGCAATCTGTCATGCGCGGGCTCGACCCGCGCATCCATGATGCATCGCGAAGTTGAGAGCCTCACGTAAGTCTGTCGCGGACGCACGTCATCATGGATGGCCGGGTCAAGCCCGGCGATGATAGCGAAAGCCTCACTTCGGCAGCGGGATCGGACCCATGTCCTTAGGGATCTTGTAGCCCTTCTGCACCGCGGGGCGCGCGGCGATCGCTTCGTACCAGCGCTTGACGTTGGGATATTGCTTCATGTCGATGGTCTGCCATTCGAAGCGCGAGATCCACGGCCAGATCGCGATATCGGCGATGGAGTATTCGTCGGCGACGAAGTCGCGCCCCTGCAGGCGGGTGTCGAGCACCTTGTAGAGCCGGTGCGCTTCCTTGAGATAACGCTCCTCGGCGTAAGGCGCCTTGCCGGGATTATATTTCACGAAGTGATGCACTTGGCCGAGCATCGGTCCCGGTCCGCCCATCTGCCACATCAGCCATTCGATCACGCGGTAGCGGCCTTCGCCCGACTTCGGCAGCAGCTTGCCGGTCTTGTCGGCGAGATAGATCAGGATCGCGCCCGACTCCATCAGCGCCAAGTTGTTGTCGCGGTCGACGATCGCCGGAATGCGGTTGTTGGGCGCCACTTTCAGAAATTCCGGCGCGAACTGTTCGCCCTTGGAAATATCGATGGCGTGCACGGTGTAGGGCAGGCCGAGCTCTTCCAGCGCGATGGAGATCTTGCGGCCGTTCGGCGTGGTCCAGGTGTAGAGATCGATCACGGGCAATGTCCTTTGTACGGTCCTAAACGTCATGCCCGGCACAGGGCCGGGCATGGCGGGTTCTTATCGAATTATGCGCCGCGCGTCACGCGGCACACGCCGTTTTGATCACGCCGCCTTCTTCTCCAGGTCGGCCTTCCATTGGCCGAGCGCGGCCAGGCCGTTCATTTTTGCGCGATGTGAAAAGGCACGCTGGGCGGCGGCGACGTTTTCGCTTTTGCCGCGCCAAGTGGTCTGCGGCGCGTGCTGCAGCGCGCGGCCATAGGAGAAGGTGAGCTTCCACGGCAGATTGCCGATCCGGTTCATCGCGTCGAGATGGGCGGTGGCTTCCTCGTCGCTCTGCCCGCCCGACAGAAAAGCGATGCCCGGCACCGCGCCCGGCACGCATTCCTTCAGCATCTTGACCGTCTTCTCGGCGACTTCCTCGACGCCGGCGCGCTTTGCGCATTTCTTGCCGGAGATCGCCATGTTGGGCTTGAGCACCATGCCTTCGAGCGCGACCTTGTTGTAGTAAAGCTGCTGGAAGGTTTCCTTCAGCGTCCATTCGGTGACCTTGACGCAAGTGTCGATATCGTGGCCGCCGTCCATCAGCACCTCCGGCTCGACGATCGGCACGATCTGCGCCTGCTGGCAGAGCGCGGCGTAACGCGCCAGCGCGTGCGCATTGGCGAAGATGCAGGTGTGGGTCGGGATGCCGGCGCCGATATCGATCACCGCCCGCCATTTGGCGAAACGCGCGCCCTGCTCGTAATATTTCGGCAGCCGGTCGGCGAGCTTGTCGAGGCCGATGGTGACGACTTCGCCGGGGCAATTCGGCAGCGGCTTGGTGCCTTCGTCCACCTTGATGCCGGGAATGGCGCCGGCTTTCTTGATCAGATCGACCAGCGGCGTGCCGTCCTTGGCTTTTTGCCAGATGGTCTCGTCGTACAGGATGACGCCGGAGATGTGCTTCATGCCGTCGGCCGAGCGGAACAGCATCTCGCGATAATCGCGGCGCGCGTCCTCGGTCGATTCGACGCCGATGGCGTCGAAGCGCTTCTTGATGGTGCCGGAGGATTCGTCGGCCGCGAGAATTCCCTTGCCGGGCGCGACCATGGCCAGCGCCACTTTGTTCAGTTCATCGAGATTCATTGTCGTCTCCCATCTCTTGTCCCGGACGCGGCGCGGCGCGAAGCGGTGCGCCGCAGATCCGGGACCTTAACGTTCTCAATGCCTCTCGATCCCGGGTCTGCACCGCATCACTAAGGTGCTGCGGTGCGCCCGGGATGACTGCTTCGCAGTCACTTTACTCTCAACACCTCGACCCCCGGCAACGCCTTGCCTTCCAGCCATTCCAGGAAGGCGCCGCCGGCGGTGGAAACGTAAGTCAGGCGGTCGACGACGCCCGCGACGTTGAGCGCCGCCACCGTGTCGCCGCCGCCCGCGACCGAAATAAGTTTTCCGGCCGCGGTGAGTTCCGCCGCGGCTTCCGCGACTTCGACCGTGCCGTTGTCGAACGGTTCCAGCTCGAAGGCGCCGAACGGGCCGTTCCAGACCAGCGTCTTCGAGCGGGCCAACACCGAGACCACCTGCTCGATGCTGCGCGGGCCGATGTCGAGGATCATATCCTTTTCGCCGACGCGGTCGATATCGACCACGCGCGAGGGCGCCAGCGCCTCGAATTTTTCCGCCACCACCGCGTCGACCGGCAGCACGATCTCGCGCTTGGCCGCCTTCGCCTCGGCCATGATCTTCTGCGCGGTGGGACTAGATCGACTTCGACCAGCGATTTGCCGATCTTCTTGCCTTGCGCGAGCAAGAACGTGTTGGCCATGGCGCCGCCGATGATCAGCACGTCGACCTTCTGCAGCAGATGCCCGAGCAGGTCGAGCTTGGTGGAAATCTTGGCGCCGCCGACGATGGCCGTGAGCGGGCGCACCGGCTTGTCGAGCACTTTTTCGAAGGCTTCCAGCTCCGCCTGCAAGGTGCGTCCGGCATAGGCCGGCAAGATATGCGCCAGCCCTTCGGTGGAGGCGTGCGCGCGGTGCGACACCGAGAAGGCATCGTTGACGAAAATGTCGCCGAGCTTGGCAAGCTGGGCGACGAAGGCGGGGCCGTTTTTTTCCTCGCCCGGATGGAAGCGGGTATTCTCCAGCAAGACGATGTCGCCGTTCTTCATCGCCGCCACCGCATGCTCGACGGCGTCGCCGACGCAGTCGTCGATGAATTTCACCGGCCGCTTGATGATGTGCGCCACCTCGGCGGCCACGGGCTTGAGCGAATTTTTTTGGTCGCGTCCTTTCGGGCGGCCGAAATGCGAGAGCAGGATTACTTTGCCGCCCTTGTCGGCGATCTCGGTGATCGCCGGCGCCATGCGTTCGATGCGGGTGCCGTCGCTGACCACGCCGTTCTCCACCGGCACGTTGAGATCGGCGCGCACCAAGCACGCGCTTGCCCTTCACGTCGGCGTGGTCGAGGGTGCGGAACGCGCTCATCGTTGACCCGGCGCGGACGTTTTCAGAGGAGCTTGCCCATCGCCACGGCGGTGTCGGCCATGCGGTTGGAGAAGCCCCACTCGTTGTCGTACCACGACATCACGCGCACCAGCGTGCCGTCCATCACCTTGGTCTGGTCCATGTGGAAGATCGAGGAGTGCGGATCGTGGTTGAAGTCGATCGAGACGTTGGGTTGCGTGGTGTAGCCGAGGATGCCCTTGAGCTGCTGCTCGGCGGCGCGCTTGATGGCGCCGTTGACCTCGTCCTTGGTCGTGGCGCGCTTGGCGACGAACTTGAAGTCGATCACCGAGACGTTGGGCGTCGGCACGCGGATCGCCACGCCGTCGAGCTTGCCGTTGAGTTCCGGCAGCACCAGGCCGACCGCCTTGGCGGCGCCGGTCGAGGTCGGGATCATGGACAGCGCCGCTGCGCGCGCGCGATAGAGATCCTTGTGCAGGGTATCGAGCGTCGGCTGGTCGCCGGTGTAGGCGTGGATCGTCGTCATGAAGCCCTTCTCGATGCCGACGGCATCGTTGAGCACCTTGGCGACGGGCGCCAGGCAATTGGTGGTGCAGGAGGCGTTGGAGACGACCTTGTGATCCTTGGTCAGCTTGTCGTGGTTGACGCCGTAGACGACGGTCAGGTCGGCGCCGTCGGCGGGCGCCGAGACCAGCACGCGCTTGGCGCCGGCGGCGAGATGCATCGACGCCTTGTCCTTGGCGGTGAAGATGCCGGTGCATTCCATCGCGATGTCGACGCCGAGCTCCTTCCACGGCAGCTTGGCGGGGTCCTTGCGGCGGTGACCTTGATGGCGCCGTTGCCGACGCTGATGGTGTCGCCCTTGACCGTGACCTCGCCGGGAAAGCGGCCGTGCACCGAGTCGAAGCGCAGCAGATGGGCGTTGGTTTCGACCGGCGCCAGATCGTTGATGCCGACGACCTCGATATCGTTGCGCCCGGCCTCGGCGATGGCGCGCAGAACATTGCGGCCGATGCGGCCAAACCCATTGATGGCAACGCGGATTGTCATTGCAGTCGCTCCCGGCTTTGTCGTTATGTCATGGCCGAAATGGACCACGGCACGTATTGACACAAATCAACTTTTGCCAAGCTTGCGCGCGGCCGCTCGGCGACCGCTTCCGGTGTAATGCCGAAATGCTTGTAAAGGTCCTTGTAGGGCGCGCTGGCGCCGAAACCGGTCATGCCGACGAAAACGCCGTCGGAACCGATGACGGCGTCCCAGCCCTGACGGATCGCGGCTTCCACGCCGACTTTGACGGGCGCCTCGCCGATCACCGCGCGGCGCGCCGCCTCCGGCGCCTCCAGCAGCAATTCGAAGCAGGGCACCGAGACCACGCGCGCGGAGATGCCGCGTCGCGGCGAGAACTTTTTGCGCCTCGACCGCGATCGCCACTTCCGAGCCGGTGGCGAAGAGCGAGACCTGCGCCTTGCCGTCGGCCGCCGCGATCTCGTAGGCGCCGGCGGCGCAGCGGTTGCGGTCGAGGAAATTCTGGCTGAGCTGCGGCAGGTTCTGCCGCGTCAGCGCCAGCACGCTCGGGCGGTTTTTCGCTTCGAGCGCGAGCTGCCAGCATTCGGCGGTCTCCACCGCGTCGCAGGGGCGGAACACCAGCAAGTTGGGAATGGCGCGCAGCGCGGCGAGATGCTCGACCGGCTGATGCGTCGGGCCGTCTTCGCCCAGCCCGATGGAGTCGTGCGTCATGACGTGGATGACGCGTTTGCCCATCAGCGCGGCGAGCCGGATCGCCGGCCGGCAGTAATCGGAGAACACCAGGAAGGTGCCGCTGTAGGGAATAATGCCGCCGTGCAGCGCCATGCCGTTCATGGCGGCGGCCATGCCATGCTCGCGCACGCCGTAGTGGATGAAGCGGCCGGAATAATCGGCCGCGCTCATCGCTTTCATCGACTTGATGCGCGTGTTGTTGGAGCCGGTGAGGTCGGCCGAGCCGCCGACCATTTCCGGCAGTGCCGGGATCAGGCGCTCGAGCGCGAATTCGGAAGCCGTGCGGGTGGCGATGTCCTTCGGCGTTGCGGCGAGCGACTGCTTCACCGCGGCGATGGCCTCGGCGAAGGCTTGCTTCGGCAGGTCGCCTTTCATGCGGCGTTCGAACTCGGTACGCTTTGCGGCGTCGAGCGCGGCGAGGCGCTTGCCCCACTCGGCGTGCGCGCCCTTCGAGCGCTCGCCGGCCTTGCGCCAGGCGGACAAGATATCGGCGGGAATCTCGAACGGTGTGTGCGGCCAGTCGAGCTTCTCGCGCGCGCCCTTGATCTCGTCGCCGCCAAGCGGCGAGCCGTGCGAGGACGATTTGCCGGCTTTGTTCGGCGCGCCGTAGCCGATGGTGGTGTTGCAGGCGATCAGCACCGGCCGGTCGGAGCTCTGCGCCTTCGCGAGCGCGGCGGCGATAGCTTGTGGATCGTGCCCGTCAACGCGCGACGCCGCCCAGCCGGCCGCCTCGAAGCGCTTCACCTGATCGACCGAGTCGGTGAGCGACAGCGCGCCGTCGATCGAGATGCCGTTGTCGTCGAACAGCACGATCAGCCGGTTGAGCTTCAGATGCCCGGCGAGCGCGATGGCTTCCTGGCTGATGCCTTCCATCAGGTCGCCGTCGGAGGCGATCACGTAAGTCTTGTGATCGACCACGTCGCCGAATTCGGCGGCAAGATGCCGCTCGGCGATCGCCATGCCGACCGCATTGGCGAGCCCTTGCCCGAGCGGGCCGGTGGTGGTCTCGACGCCGGGCGTGTGGCCGTATTCCGGGTGGCCGGGGGTGATCGAGCCGAGCTGGCGGAAGCGCTTGATCTCGCCGATCGTCATCGCCGGATAGCCGGTGAGATAGAGCAGGGCGTAGAGCAGCATCGAGCCGTGGCCGGCCGAGAGCACGAAGCGGTCGCGGTCGGGCCAGGCCGGATCGGCCGGGTCGAATTTCAGGAACTGCGTGAACAGCACGGTCGCCACATCGGCCATGCCCATCGGCATGCCGGGATGGCCGGATTTCGCCTGCTCGACGGCGTCCATCGCCAGCGCGCGGATGGCATTGGCCATGCTCGCAAGTTCGCCAACTTGGGCGACGGCGGGACTGGTGGCCGCTTGCTCGCGGCGCGCTGTGGGCGCCACGGCGGCCGTCGGCGAAGCGTTTGCACTCATGGAAAAGGCCTGTTTGCGTGGGGTGGATAGCATGTGAGGCCTCTGAGTCAATGTGACGGGGCACCGGCCGGGCAGCCATGCACAGGCGGTCGAAAACATCGGGGTAAATCGCCCATCAAGCGTTGACGGCGGGATCGCGCGGCACGTAAAGTTCTTCGCCTAAATCTTTGCCTCCGCAGGAGTTTTTGAGCGCGGATGAAGGCGATGACCGATCAAAGCGCAATCGATCAAGCAGTGAAGCGCCTAGCGCTGGCGCTCGATTCGCTTGATGCTGCGGTCGAGCGCCGGCGCGAGGCTGACCGCAGCGAGGAGGGGCTGGCCAGCCAGCTGCACGCGCTGGGCGTCGACCGCACCAAACTCGCCGCTGCGCTCGACGGCGAAACCGCCCGCTCGCGCCGGCTCGAATCGACCAACCGCGAGATCGCAGAGCGGCTGGACGCGGCCATGGCCAGCATCCAGTCGGTGCTGGATGGGAACGAGTAGCGCATGATCCCGAAAAGTGGGAACCGGTTTTCGGACAAGATCATGCGCAAGGAAAAATGATATGGCGCAGGTGACCGCAACCATTGCCGACCGCCAGTACCGTCTCGCCTGCGAGGACGGCCAGGAGGAGCATCTGCAGGCGCTGGCGCACGATCTCGATCAGCGCATCATCGATTTGCGCGCCAAGTTCGGCGAGATCGGCGATACGCGCTTGACCGTGATGGCGGCGCTCATGGTGGCCGACGAACTCAGCGAGGCCGCGCACAAGATCCGCCGCCTGGAAGAGGAAGCGACCGCTTTGCAGGATGCCCGCGTGGTCGCCGCCGACCGCGCCAAGGCGGCATCGAACGCGGTGGTCAACGCTTTCAATTCGGCGGCCGAGCGGATCGAGGGCATCACCAAGAAGCTCAACGCCTCGCTCGGCAACGGCGTGGCGATCGGGTAGCCATTCATGCTGGATGCGCAGCGAGATCGAAGCGCGCGTTCGCGGCAGCTTCGCGCGTCAGACGATCATGCCGACGTTGGGCGCGGAGATCGCGGCTGTGCGCTCCGGCGAAGTGGAAATCGTGCTGCCGTTCTCGGACCGAATTCTTCAGCAGCATGAATTCATCCACGCCGGCGCCGTTGCGACCATCGCCGATAGTGCCTGCGGCTATGCGGCGCTTACGATCATGCCGCGCGATGCGGCCGTGCTCACCACCGAGTTCAAGATCAACCTGCTGGCGCCGGCCAAGGGCGAGCGGCTGCGCGCCATCGGCCGCGTCGTGCGCGCCGGCAAGAAGCTGGTCATTACGCTCGGCGAGGTGTTCGCCGAGGAGGGCGGTAAGCGCAAACAGGTCGCGCTGATCACCGCGACCATGATGGTGATCGAGACCGGCACGGGATTGCGGGATTGAACTTCAGCCTGTCGTCGCCGCGCAAGCGGACCCATACGCCGCAGCCGATCGAGAGGTTACGGCGTATGGGTCCCGGCCCTCGCTTCGCTCGGCCGGGACGACAGAAACGTGCTTGTGGCGTCGGCATCACTTAACGACTACATTGCCGAAGCGGGGCTGTGGGGCGCGACGGGGACAATTCCCCGGGGCCTTACGATCCTAACGGGAGCTGTCCCTGGCCGGGCTCGTGGGCTCGGTCATATGGCGCCCACCTACTTATGTAGGTTCCCGGGATCATACTCCGACGGCCTTCGCGGCTCCGCACTTTTGTCGATGTCCGACCTGACCGAAACCGAACAGACGAAAGCCGCGCTGCGCACCGCAGCGTTGGCGCTGCGCGATGCGTTGCCGGCGGCGGAGCGTCAGACCGCGGCGGAGGCGATTGCCGCGCGCGGGTTACCGGTCGAGGTAACGCCCGGCACCGTCGTCTCCGGCTTCATGCCGATGAAGACCGAGATCAATCCGCTGCCGCTGTTGCGCAAGCTGGCCGACGCCGGCGTTCAGCTGGTGCTGCCGGCGATTGCCGGCCGCGGCAAGCCGCTGATCATGCGGGCGTGGAAATTCGGCGATCCGCTTAAAAGCGGGCAATGGGGCATCCGCGAGCCGGTGCCGGAGGCGGGCGAAGTGGCGCCCGACATTCTGATCGTGCCACTCGCGGCCTTCGACCGCCAAGGCCATCGCATCGGCTACGGCGCCGGCTATTACGACATGACCATCAATGCGCTGCGCGCCAAGAAGAAGGTCGTCGCCATCGGGATTGCCTTTGCCGCCCAGGAAATCCCGCAAGTTCCCGCCACGACCCGCGACGCGCGCCTCGATCTCGTGCTAACGGAGCGCGAGGTAATCGATTTTCGCGGGACCTGATATGCGTATTCTCTTCGTTGGCGACGTGGTCGGCCGCACCGGGCGCTCAATTGTCAACGAGCGGCTGCCGGGCCTGATCGCCGACTGGAAGCTCGATCTCGTCGATCGTCAACGGCGAGAACGCGGCCGGCGGCTTTGGCATCACCGAGGCGATCTACAATGAGCTGATCGACGCCGGCGCCGACGCCATCACGCTCGGCAATCATGCCTGGGACCAACGCGAGGCGCTGGTGTTCATCGAGCGCGCGCCGCGCCTGATCCGCCCGGTCAATTATCCCAAGGGCACGCCCGGCCGCGGCGCCGCTTTGGTCGACACCAAGAACGGCCAGCGCGCGCTGGTGATCAACGCCATGGGCCGCGTTTTCATGGACGCGCTCGACGACCCGTTCGCCGCGGTCGAGCGTGAGCTTGCCGCCTGCGCGCTTAAATCCGGCGCCGACGCCATCGTGCTGGACATGCATTGCGAGGCGACCAGCGAGAAGCAGTCGATGGGATTTTTCGTCGACGGCCGGGTCAGCCTGATGGTCGGCACCCATACCCATTGCCCCACCGCCGACCACCGCATCATGCCGGGGCGCACCGCCTTCGTGTCGGACGTCGGCATGACCGGAGATTTCGAATCGGTCATCGGCATGAACAAGGACGAGCCGCTCAATCGCTTTCTGCGCAAGGTGCCGGGCGGCAAATTCGAGCCGGCGACCGGGCCTGCCACGCTGTGCGCGATCGCGGTCGAAACCGACGATGCGACAGGACTTGCCACGAAAGTTGGCGCCGTCCGGCTCGGCGGTATCCTGGAAGAGGCGCGGCCGAAGTTTTGGGATTAAACCTATTTATGAGCCCGCCGGGTTGACCGGAATCGCGGGCGGTGATTCGGTAAGTGACGGTGATTCGCCGGCTTGTGCTGAATCCGGCAAACGCGACTCGGCACGGCGGGAATGACCTCAGTCCTCAATCTCAATCTGGCGCTGGAGACGGCAGCCGACTTTGCGCCGGGGGCCACGCTCGCGACCGATGCGCGAGCGGAACTCGCCGCCCAGTTCATCCCGGCCGGCTCGCGCGTGCTCGATCTCAGTGACGCCGGAACCCTGCGGCTTTCGTTGCCGAACGGCTGTAGCTATCAAGGCCGCGATAGCGTGCGCTGCGACGGCGGCGCGATCTGCGATATCGCCGGCGGCGACTTTCCGACGCAAGCCGCAACGCAATCCGACATCATCGTCATGCTCGGCGCGCTCGAACGGATCGCCGATGTGGAGAACCTGTTCACCCATCTGCGCTTCTGCAAGCAGGATGTAATCCTGAGCTATCGCCCGACCGATCTGACGGGCGGCGGCGAGCGCGCCGGTTGCGCCAACGCGTTGAGCTTCTACGACCTCGCGCTGCTGTTCGACCGCTATGGCTTCCGCATCCAATGTAGCGCGCCGATCGATGCCGGGCAGGTGCTGATGCGGCTCACCCCGACCGAGCGGCTCAAGCCGGTCGCGGCCTGCAGCGTCGCGGTGATCTCCGACAGCGACACAGGCGCGTTCGGCAGCCGGCTCGGCAGCCAGATGATCAATGCGCTGCTGCCGGGCGAGGCGGACGTGCATCACATGGGCTTTGCCGAGCTGCATCTGGCGCGCGCCAAATACGACCTGGTGGTGCTCGGCACCGGCGGCGGCCTATTCCAACCGCTGCTCGGGGACGACGTGCTCGACATCGTTTGCCGCGGCAAGGCGGCGATCGGAATTTTCGGCACGCAATATCGCGAACTGATCCCGCGCCCGGCGCTCGACCGGCTCATCGATCGGCTCGATACCTGGTTCGCGCGCGCGCAGGACGACCTGCTGATTTACGGCCGCGGCCGCAGCAACGTGGTGCATCTCGGCGACTGGTTGATCGACCGGTTTCCGATGGGTACGGGCAGCTTGGACGAGCCGCTGCAGATCCTCGACGAAATCCGGCCGGAGCACGCGCTCGACCGCACCATCCAGGTCATCCAGTGCCATAAAAACGTCTATTCGACGCGCCTGCACCCGCTGCTTTGCGCGCTTACCTCGGCCGAGCATGCGGCCTATGCCGATCAGCCCTCGGACCAGATGCCGGGCATTGTTTCGGGCGCGTTTCGCAGCATGCTGATCGACATTTTCGGCCGCAGCTATCCGGAAAAGCAGTTCTTCACGGTCGATCGCGACGCGGTTCGGCGCTACAAGGCGCGCGTCCACCGCAACGTGGCGAAGGTCGGCGAGCGGATCGACTCCATCCTGCGCAATGTGGCTGTGGCCGCGGCCTGACGCGGCGGTTTATTTTCTCCGCCAGCCAGCCTATATAGCCGCCGAAAGCAACGTCAGCGTATTTGCCCCGTCATGGCCGGTCATTCCCAATTCAAGAACATCATGCACCGCAAGGGGCGCCAGGATAAGGCGCGCTCCAAGCTGTTCGGCAAGCTCGCGCGCGAGATCACGGTGTCGGCCAAGATGGGCCTGCCCGACCCGGCGTTCAATCCGCGCCTGCGCGCCGCCATCATCGCCGCCCGCGCCGAGAACATGCCGAAGGACAATATCGAGCGCGCGATCAAGAAGTCGCAAGGGTCGGACGCCGAAAGCTATGACGAAATCCGCTACGAGGGTTACGGGCCGGGCGGCGTCGCCGTGATCGTCGAGGCGCTCACCGACAATCACAACCGCACCGCCGGCGAAGTGCGCGCCATCTTCACCAAGAACGGCGGCAATCTCGCCACCACCGGCGCGGTGTCGTTCATGTTCGACCACGTCGGCGTGGTCGAATACGACGCCAAGGTGGCGAGCGCCGACCAGATGCTGGAGGCGGCGATCGAGGCCGGCGCCGAAGACGTGGCGTCGAACGATGACGGCCATCAGATATTCACCACGCCGGGCACCTTGAACGAGGTCGCCAAGGCGCTGGAAGCGAAATTCGGCGAGCCGCGCAAGGCGGCGCTGTTGTGGAAGCCGCAGAATACCGTCGCAGTCGACGACGAGACCGGCGAGAAGCTGCTCAGGCTCATCGAATCGCTGGACGAAAGCGACGATGTGCAGAACGTCTACGCCAATTTCGAAGTGTCCGACGCGCTGGTGCAGAAGATGAGCGCGTAATTCATCTCAGCGCGTCGAACACCGGCATGCTGACGATGCCGGCAAGGGCGATGATGACGTAGGCGACGCGCCGGTAGAGCGCCTCGCTCGAGCCGTGAAACGAGTAGACGCCAACCGCCATCGCCAGCGCAAACGGCAGCCCGAGCAGGATCGACAATGCGATCGTCTCGCCGGTGAACAGCGCGTTCCAGTAATACATCGCCATCGCCAGCACGGCCTGCGGCAGAAAATAGACCATGATGTTGGCGCGCACGGTGGCCGCCTTGTTGGCGCCGCCGAGCCAGAAGACCAGCAAAGGCGGCGCGGCGATCTGCACGGCGCCGCCGCCGAAGCCGGCGACCGCGCCGGTGGCAAGCGAGGCCGGTATCGTCGGCTTGCCGTGATAACGCCAGCCGGAGACCAGCGCGGCGAGCGCGACCAGCACCAAAGCGACGATGAACCAGCGCAGCAGGATGGCGTCGATATAGACCAGCGCCATCGCGCCGAGCGGCAGAAAGACGAAGCCGGCGAGCGAGACCCAGGCGACTTCGCGCGGATTGCATTGCGGCGCGGCGTGGATCGTGAACGGCAACGAGCAGATCGTGTCGATCAGCAACAGCGTCGGCGCCGCCACGCGCGGGCCGTAGATCGCCGAGATCAACGGCATGTAGATCAGCGCCGAGCCGAAGCCGGAAAATCCGCGCACCAGGCCGGCGACGACGGCGATCGCCAGCGCGGCGATGAAGCGGCCGTCGTGCGGCAAAGTGGAAAGCGCGGTTAGATCGGGAAGGGCGTTCAAGGGACTATCCGGCTGGGCCGCCTTGCTTATCAGGGGTGCCGGGGGCAAGCGAGCCACCTTTGGGCACAGCGCCCAATCCCGCCTAGGCGGAAATCGGGCGCGGGGTTATCAACGGGGGCATGGGCCGGTCTCCGATTCGCATCCTTGGCATCGATCCCGGGCTCCGCCGCACCGGCTGGGGCCTGGTGGAGGCTGACGGCAACCGGCTGATCTACGTGGCCTGCGGTTCGCTGGAGACCAGCGAGCGGGCGGAACTTGGGGCCCGGCTGGTGCTCATCCATGACGGGCTCGCCAAAGTGATCGAGCAATACCGGCCGCACGAGGCGGCGGTGGAGGCGACCTTCGTCAACGCCAATGCGGTGGCCACGCTCAAGCTCGGCCAGGCGCGCGGCATCGCCATGCTGGTGCCGGCCAAGGCCGGGCTCATGGTGGCGGAATATGCGCCCAATGTCGTGAAGAAGACGGTGGTCGGCGCCGGGCACGGCGAGAAGGCGCAAATCCGCATGATGATCGGCGTGCTGCTGCCGAAAGCCGACCCGCAATCGGAGGATGCCGCCGACGCGCTGGCCATCGCGGTCTGCCACGCACATCATCGCACCAGCGCGGTCCTGAAGGCGGCGGCGTCATGATCGGCAAGTTGAAGGGCATCGTCGAGAGCTACGGCGCGGATTACATCGTGCTCGACGTCGGCGGCGTCGGCTATCAGGTGCATTGCTCGCCGCGCACGTTGCAAGCGCTCCCCGCGCAGGGCGAAGCCGCCACGCTGTCGATCGAGACTTACGTGCGCGAGGACCAGATCAAGCTGTTCGGTTTTTTAAGCGACATGGAGCGCGAATGGTTCCGCCTGCTGCAGACGGTGCAAGGCGTCGGCGCCAAGGTGGCGCTGTCGGTGCTCGGAACGCTCAAGGTCGCCGACCTCGCCTCCGCCGTCGCCATGCGCGACAAGGCGGCGATTGCGCGTTCGCCCGGCGTCGGGCCGAAAGTGGCGGAGCGCATCGTGACGGAGTTGAAGGACAAGGCGCCGGCCTATATGAGCATCGATCCGGCGGTGGTGCATCTCGCCGGCGCGCTGGATGAGAAGCGCGCACCCAAGCCGGTGATGGATGCGGTTTCCGCGCTGGTCAATCTCGGCTACGGCCAGCCGCAGGCGGCCGCGGCGATTGCCGCCGCGTCGCGCAGCGCCGGTGAAGCCGCCGACACCGCGACGTTGATCCGGCAGGGCTTGCGGGAGTTGGCGAAGTGAACACTTCCGCGACACAGCTTTCTATCGCTCCCCCGTTTACGGGGGAGGGTGGCGAGCGAAGCGAGCCGGGTGCGGGCCAGCTGTCGCGCTATCGAGAAGCGACCTACGCCGATTGCGCTAGCGCGCAATCGACTCTCGCCTTTCAGGCGAGGGACAAGAGGCGACCCGACGACCACCCCGCGCCGCCTGGTCACCGCCGAGCGCCGCGACGACGACGCGGACGTCTCGCTGCGCCCGCAGCGGCTATCCGAATTCATCGGCCAGGAAAAGGCGCGCGCCAATCTTGGGCGTGTTCATCGAGGCCGCGCGCGCGCGCAAGGAAGCGCTCGACCACGTGCTGTTCGTCGGCCCGCCCGGCCTCGGCAAGACCACGCTGGCGCAGATCGTGGCGCGCGAACTCGGCGTCAATTTCCGCGCCACCTCCGGCCCGGTGATCGCCAAAGCCGGCGATCTCGCCGCGCTGCTCACCAATCTCGAGCCGCGCGACGTTTTGTTCATCGACGAGATCCACCGGCTCAATCCGGCGGTGGAGGAAATTCTCTATCCGGCGATGGAGGATTTCCAACTCGACCTGATCATCGGCGAGGGGCCGGCGGCGCGCTCGGTGAAGATCGATCTCGCGCCCTTCACATTGGTCGGCGCCACCACCCGCGCCGGCCTGCTCACCAATCCGCTGCGCGACCGCTTCGGCATTCCGGTGCGGCTGAATTTCTATTCCGTGGAAGAACTCGAAGAGATCGTCAATCGCGGCGCCCGCGTGCTGGGCTTGAAGATCACGCCGGACGGCGCCAACGAGATCGCGCGCCGCGCGCGCGGCACCCCGCGCATCGCAGGAAGGCTGCTGCGCCGGGTGCGCGACTTCGCCCATGTCGACGGCGACAAGGCCATCGACCGCAAGATCGCCGACCGCGCGCTCGGCGAACTGGAAGTGGACGCCGCCGGCCTCGACGCCATGGACCGGCGCTATCTCACCACCATCGCGGTCAGCTACGGCGGCGGGCCGGTCGGCGTCGACACCATGGCGGCGGCGCTGTCGGAGCCGCGCGACGCCATCGAGGACATCATCGAGCCGTTCCTGATCCAGAAGGGCTTCATCCAGCGCACGCCGCGCGGGCGGCTGCTCACCAGCGCACGCCTTCAAGCATCTCGGCCTCGCCGAGCCGGCGCGCGACCCGAGCCAGTTCGGGCTGTTTTCCGGCGACGATGACGAATAGAATTTGTCATGGCCGGGCTTGTCCCGGCAATCCACGTCTTGCTTGATTGCATCAAATGAGAAAGGCGTGGATGCCCGGCCCAAGGCCGGGCATGACGGGTTGAGGGGCTTGTGATGAACCATCTCGACGGCGAAATCCGCGACGGCAAGCACCATCAACAGGTGCGCGTCTATTACGAGGACACGGATTTTTCCGGCGTGGTCTACCACGCGAGCTACCTGCGCTTCATGGAACGCGGCCGCACCAACTATCTGCGCCTGATCGGCGCCGACCACCGCGCGCTGTTCGAGCAGGCGGCGGCGGAAGCGCCGGGCTTTGCCTTCGTGGTGCGCCACATGAGCATCGATTTTCGAAAAGCCGCGCATATGGACGACGTGCTCGACATCGTCACCGCCCCGGAAGAGGTCAAGGGCGCCTCGGTGATGCTCAATCAGAAGGTGATGCGCGGGGGCGACCTGCTGGTGGAGGCGCATGTGCAGGTCGCCTTCGTCTCCGGCGGACGCGCGCGGCCGATCCCCAAGCCGCTGCGCATCGCCATGAAGGCCGATCAGGAAGCGGGTGGCGGTTCCGGCGCGGCGTAATTATTGTCGCATTATGTCTAATCTGTCCTTCGCAGTATTCGAGACCGCCATCGGTTGCTGTGCCGTTGTTTGGAGTGCGCGCGGCGTTACCGGCGTGCAGCTTCCCGAGAAAGACATCGATGCGACGCGGGCGCGGGTGTTGCGGCGCTTTCCGGGCGCGCGCGAAGCGATGCCGCCACCGGCGGTGCAAGACGCGATCGACGGCATGACCGCGCTGTTGCGCGGTGAGCGGCGCGACCTGACCGGTATCGCGATCGACGACGAGGGTTTCCCGGAGTTCAATCGGCGCGTCTATGCGATCGCGCGCACGATCCCGCCCGGCGCCACCATGACCTATGGCGAGATCGCCGAGCGGCTCGGCGACAAGACGCTGGCGCGCGCAGTCGGTCAGGCCATGGGCGAGAACCCGACGCCGATCATCATGCCGTGCCACCGCGTGCTGGCCGCCGGCGGCAAGACCGGAGGATTTTCTGCGTCAGGTGGCGTGGTGACCAAGCTGAAACTGCTCACCATCGAAGGCGCGCAGCCGGGCGGCCCGACGCTGTTCGGCCGCCTGCCGTTGGAGGCCCGCCGCCGCGGATGAAGCGCTCGCGCAGCGCCGAGACTCATGTTAATGCCATTCACATGAGATGGGGCAGGCGCAGCGAACCGCGCGGCTATCACCACGGCAACCTCAAGGAAGCTTTGGTGCGCGCCGCGCTCGAACTGATAGCGGAGAAGGGGCCGGCCGGCTTCACCTTCGCCGATGCCGCGCGCTGGGCGGGGGTCAGCCCGGCGGCGCCTTACCGGCATTTCCGCGATCGCGACGAACTGTTGTCGGATGTGGCGCGGCGCGGCTTCGAGCAATTCACAGCGGCGCAATTGCGCGCCTGGGATGACGGCAAGCCTGACGTGTTCACCGCCTTCGACCGGCTCGGCAAGGCGTATCTGCATTTCGCCAAGAGCGAGCCGGCCTATTACTCGGCCATGTTCGAGGCCGGCGTGCCGCTCGATACCGATCCGCAATTGCGCGAAGCGGGCGAGCGCGCCTTCGCGGTGCTGCGCGGCGCCGCCGAAAAGCTGGTGGCGCTGATGCCGGCAAAAGGCCGGCCGCCGGCGCTGATGGTGGCGCTGCATATTTGGAGCCTCACCCACGGCATCGCCTCGCTGTTTTCGCGCGGCGACGCGGCGCGGCGCGCCTTGCCGATGCCGCCGGAGGAACTGCTGGAGGCGGCCTTCCTGATCTATCTGCGTGGGCTCGGGCTGCCGGCGGACGTCGCCGCGGCGCGCGGCTGAGCGGCCACCACCTCTTCCCGCGGCGACCAAGCTTCCTATGTAAAGGGTCTTGACATCCGTTCGTGCTGACCTTACTGATGTAAATGTTATTTACATTCACACGCGAGGCTAACCCATGCCTATCACCGCGAAGCTCGATGAATTCGGCAAACCCGCCTGGATCGCGCTGATCGTCCTTGGCTTCATGGCCTGGTGGCCGCTGGGCCTGACCGTCCTCGCCTTCACGATATGGAGCGGAAGAATGGGATGCGGATTTCACGGCGGTCACGACCGCTGGCAGCACAAGATGGAGCGCATGCAGCGCAAGATGGACTGGATGCGTTCGCGCATGGCGGGCGGACCAAACAGTGGCGCGGGTGGCAGCTTCTGGGGTGGCCCGCCGTCTAGCGGCAATCACGCCTTCGACGAATACCGCAGCGAGACTTTGAAGCGGCTGGAGGAAGAGCAGCGCGAGTTCCGCGAGTTCCTCGATCGCCTGCGCTTCGCCAAGGACAAAACCGAGTTCGACGCCTTCATGGCCGAGCGGCGCAATCGCCCGGCGCCGGAATCCCCGCCGACCCAGAACTGAATTCTTCTTCTGCCCCGCAGCGGCTGTTCGCCTTCCCCGAGGCGGGCGGCCGTTGCTTTGTGGCCACCCGTGTCATTATCAGCAGCGGCTCTGAGTACGGTTCCGGCCAGTAACCCATCCTTAACCACAATCAGCGCTGTTTAGGGCGCTAAGACCCGTTCTGCGCCCTAGTTTGGCCAAGTTTCGCGGGGATTTCGTTGAACCTGCCGGTGGCGGGACTTGACGGTTTTCGCGAAACATTCGGTTTGCGGTTGAGCGCGTGAGCGGGACCCCCGCGGCGCGCTCATCTTGGTCCGAGCATTGTGCGCCGCACCGGTTTGACCGACTTGAGCCGGACAGCGGAAAGGACGTGCCCATGAATCCTGCCGATGTGGCACAGTCGGTGCTCCCGCTCACTTCCTCCGACCTCTCGCTGTTCACGCTGTTCTGGCACGCCCATTGGATCGTCAAGGCGGTCATGATCGGGCTGCTGATCTGCTCGATCTGGGTGTGGGCGATCGCGATCGACAAGACCGTGCTCTATACGCGCACGCGGCGCGCCATGGACCGTTTCGAGCAGGCGTTCTGGTCCGGCCAGTCGCTGGAGGAGCTCTACCGCTCGCTGTCCTCCAAGCCGACCCACTCGATGGCGGCGCTGTTCGTCGCCGCCATGCGGGAATGGAAGCGCAGCTTCGAGGGCGCGCCGCGCTCCTTCGCCGGCTTGCAGATGCGCATCGAGAAGGTGATGGAGGTGACCATCGCGCGCGAGGTCGAGCGGCTCGAACGCCGCCTGCTGGTGCTCGCCACCGTCGGCTCGGCCGGCCCATTTATCGGCCTGTTCGGCACGGTCTGGGGCATCATGACCAGCTTCCAATCGATCGCCGCCTCGAAGAACACTTCGTTAGCGGTGGTGGCGCCCGGCATCGCGGAAGCGCTGTTTGCGACCGCAATCGGCCTTGTCGCCGCCATACCGGCGACTATTTTCTATAACAAGTTCGCATCCGAGGTGAACAAGCAGGCGCAGCGGCTGGAAGGCTTTGCCGACGAATTCGCCGCCATCCTGTCGCGCCAGATCGACGAACGCGGGTGACGCGCATGATCCCGAAAAGTGGGTACCGGTTTTCGGACTAGATCATGCGCAGGGGAAGATAGTCATGGCAGCCAATGCCGGCACGCCGGTCATCGGACGCAGGAAGCGTCATCGCCAAAAGGTGATGAGCGAGATCAACGTCACGCCGATGGTGGACGTGATGCTGGTGCTGCTGATCATTTTCATGGTGTCGGCGCCGCTGCTCACGGTCGGGGTGCCGATCGACCTGCCGCAGAGCCAAGCCAAGAGCCTCGAGCAGGACAAGGAGCCGCTTACCCTGTCGGTCAACGACAAGGACCAGGTTTTCCTGCAAAATGCCGAAATTAGCCTGGATGATCTGATCCCGAAGCTGCAGGCGATTGCGCAGGCGCGCGGCGGCACCGAGGCCCGCATCTATGTGCGCGGCGACAAGAAGGTGGATTACGGGACCATGATGAAGGTGATGGGACGGCTGTCGGCGGCCGGCTTCCATCGGGTGGCCTTGGTGACCGAATTCGAGCAGGGCTCGAAAGTACAGTAATGCAGATGCGAATGGCGTCAGCGATTTCGACCGGCCTGCACGCGGCAGTGCTGCTGTGGGCGCTGGTGTCGTTTTCCGGCAAGACCTTCGAGGTCACGCCGGCGGAATCGCTGCCGGTCGACCTGGTCAGCGAGAAGGACTTCTCCGAGATGACCCAGGGCGCCAAAAAAGCGCCCAAGCTCGAAATGCCGAAACCGCTAGTGGAGAAAATAGATCAGGCGAAACCGGTGGACGATCCGGCGCCCAAGCTCACCGAGAAGCAAGAGATCAAGGCCACGGCGGAGAAAACGCCGGAGCCGCAACCGCTGCCCAAGCCGGACCCGATCGCCGAGAAGCTCAAGAAGCAGGACGAGCAGAAGCAGGCCAACGCTCAGCCACAGCCGCTGCCGCCGAAGCGGCCCGAGCGCAAACAGCCCAAATTCGACGCCGACAAGATCGCCGCGCTGCTCGACAAGCGCGATCCGCTGCGCCATGCGGCGACCGGTGAGGAACTCAATTCGGCGCCTTCGCTCGGCGCCGCCACCGGCAGCGCCGCCCAGCTGTCGCAATCGGAAATCGACGCGCTGCGCGCGCGGCTGATGTCGTTGTGGAATCCACCGGTCGGCGCGCAGGACGCCGATCAATTCCAGATCACTATCCGGATAAGGTTCAAACGCGACGGCACGCTCGAAATCGGCCCGCAGGTACTGACCAGCGGCAGCGGCGCCCGGTTCAATGCGATACGCGACAGCGCGGTGCGCGCGGTGCTCATCGGCCAGCCCTTCACCATGCTGCGTCCCGATCACTACGATATTTGGAAGGAAATGGACTTCACCTTCGACACCAAAGACATGTTCAGCAATATCCCTGCGAGATGACCCATCTTATGATCGGCAGTAATTTCACATTGAACCGCCGCCGGCTGCTGGCCGGCGCCGGCGCGCTCGCCGCGCTTGCAAGCCGGCCCGCCGGCGCGATCATGCGGCTCGACATCACGCAGGGCAACGTGCAGCCGATGCCGATCGCGCTGCCCGATTTTCTGGCAGGCACGGCGACCGAAACCGAGATTGCGCACAACGTCACCGCCGTCATCAGCAACAATCTGCAGCGCAGCGGGCTGTTCGCGCCGATCAATCCGCAGGCCTTCACCGAGAAGATCACCAATTCCGATGCGGTGCCGCGCTTCGCCGATTGGCGCGTCATCAATGCGCAGGCACTGGTCGCCGGGCGCATCACCAAGCAGGCGGACGGGCGGCTGAAGGCCGAATTCCGGCTGTGGGACGTGTTCGCCGGCCAGCAGCTCGACGGCAAACAATATTTCACCACGCCCGACAACTGGCGGCGCATCGCGCACATCATCTCTGACGCTGTCTACGAGACGCTTACCGGGGAGAAGGGCTATTTCGACAGCCGTATCGTGTTCGTCGACGAGACCGGCCCTAAGGACCGGCGCGTGAAACGGCTCGCCATCATGGATCAGGACGGCGCCGGCGTGCGCTATCTCACGCGCGGCGACGACCTGGTGCTCACGCCGCGCTTCAACCCGACCACGCAAGAGATCACCTACATGTCCTACGGGCAGGGCGATCCGCGCGTCTATCTGCTCAACATCGAGACCGGCCAGCGCGAGATCGTCGGCAATTTTCCCGGCATGACCTTTGCCCCGAGATTTTCACCCGACGGCCAGCGCGTGGTCATGAGCCTGCAGCAGGGCGCCAACGCCAATCTGTTTGTGATGGACCTGCGCTCGAAGCAGACCACGCGGTTGACCGACACGCCGGCGATCGACACCGCGCCGTGCTACTCGCCGGACAGCACCCGCATCTGCTTCGAGAGCGACCGCGGCGGCACCCAGCAGATCTATGTGATGGCGGCCAACGGCGGCCCGGCGCAGCGCATCAGCTTCGGCGAAGGGCTTCACTCGACGCCGGTCTGGTCGCCGCGTGGCGACTACATCGCCTTCACCGGCCAGGCGCGCGGCCAATTCTCCATCGGCCTGATCAAGCCGGACGGCTCGGGCGAGCGCGTGCTCACCGAGGGCTTCCACAACGAAGGACCGACCTTCGCGCCGAACGGGCGGGTATTGATGTATTTCAGCGATCCCGGACAAGGCCCGTCGCTTTACACCATCGACATCACCGGGCGGAACCAGCTCAAGGTTCCCACCCCGAGCTATGCCTCGGATCCGGCCTGGTCGCCATTGTTGTCCTAACACCGCCACATTTTCACCGGCTCTTAACCATCAGAATAGGTTTCCGCGGCTCAGACAATTTTAGGGGCCTCGCGCAATGTTCCATCAAGGTTGATGGAAGGTTCGCTTAACCACCATGCTGGTAGACGATGAGGCTAGCTCCGGTCGTTGCGTGAGTGAGAATGGAGGCACCGGAATGACCAACGTAAAGCACATCTTCCGCGCGGCCCGGCTCGTGGCCGTTCTGGCGGCGGCGCTGGCGATTTCGGCCTGCGCCAACAAGCCTGGCGACGACGCGCAGGCGAACGCGGCCGGCATGGCGACGCCCGGCAGCCAGCAGGACTTCGTGGTCAATGTCGGCGATCGCGTGTTCTTCGACACCGATTCATCCGAGCTTTCGCCGCAGTCGCGCGCGACGCTCGACAAGCAGGCGCAGTGGCTCAACAATTATAGCCAGTACAGCCAGTTCACCATCGAAGGCCACGCCGACGAACGCGGCACGCGTGAATACAACATCGCGCTCGGCGCCCGCCGGGCGCAGACCGTGCGCGATTATCTGATCTCGCGTGGCGTGGCGGCGAACCGCATGCACACCATATCGTATGGCAAGGAGCGGCCGGTCGCGCTATGCGACGACATCTCCTGCTGGTCGCAGAACCGCCGCGCGGTCACGGTGCTCGGCGTCAGCTCGTAAGACGCAGGCTACCGCCCCAGAGTCGTCATGGCCGGGCTTGTCCCGGCCATCTCGCTTAGGGACGCACAGTGACACCTTATCGGCGCCACCGGGACAAGCCCGGTGACGACAATTCAGTGCTCAGTCACAATTTCGACGCAGCCCGCCGTATGCTAGCTGTATTGCCGCTGCCGGACTGCGCACCATGACCCGTTCACGACCTAACATTCGCATCACGGCGCTCGCCGCGCTTGCCGTGCTGCTGCTAGCGGGCGGCGCGGCGGCGCAGGACCAGCGTTCCTCGCCGGGCTTCCTCGATAATCTGTTCAGCCGCGACCAACAGCCGCCGCAACAGCGCCAAGGCGACCAGCCGCAAGCCGAGCAGCCGCGCGTGGCGCAGGCTGACAGCGCCGACGTCTCCTCGCGCATCGACCGCATCGAGAACGCGCTGCGCCAACTCACCGGCACGATCGAAGATCTCCAGCATCAGAACCAGATGCTGCAGATGCAGCTCAAGCGCATGCAGGACGACACGGAATATCGCTTCCAGCAGCTTGGCTCCAAGGGCGGACTGCCCCCGGGCGCGCAGCCGCGCGCGATGGCGCCGCAGGCGCCGGCCAATGGACCGCAGCCCGTTGTGTCCGACAACCGCTCCGACGTGTTCAATCCCGCGCAGCATCCGAATGCGCCCGGCGTGCCGCGCGTGCTCGGCAACGAAGCGGCGGTTGCCCCGATCCAGAATGGGGATAACGAGCCGCCGGTCGGCCTGCCCGGCGGCCGCGCTCCCGGCGCACCGCTCGATCTCTCCACGCTCGCCGGCAATCCGCCGGCGCAGCCAGCGCAGCCGAGCCGTCGATGGCGAATACGGCGCCGGTGACGCCGTCGCAATTGCCGCCGCCGCCGGCGCGCAACACCAGCGCCACCGGAACGCAACTGGCCACGCTGCCGCCCTCGGCGACGCCAAAGGACGAATACGATATGGCCTACGGCTATATGCTGCATAAGGACTATGCGCTGGCCGAACAGGCCTTCCGCGACTTCCTGCGCAAATACCCGGAAGAAAAGCTGGTGCCGGATGCGCAATACTGGCTGGGCGAGAGCCTGTTCCAGCGCCAGCGTTATCGCGACGCGGCGGAATCCTTCCTGGCGGTCTCGACCAAATTCGAGCATTCCGGCAAGGCGCCGGAGTCTTTGCTGCGGCTCGGGCAATCGCTCGCGGCGCTGCATCAGAAGGAAGCGGCCTGCGCCACGCTGGCCGAAGTCGGGCGCAAATTCCCGCGCGCCTCGGCCAGCGTGAAACGCGGCGTCACGCAGGAACAAAAGCGTGCGCACTGCTGAGACTGCGCCTGTCTCGGCAACGGAAGCCAAATCGCTTTTTTCCGATCTCGAACATTTTCCCACGCTGGTGCTGGCGGTTTCCGGCGGGCCGGATTCCACCGCGCTGATGGTGCTGGCCGCGCGCTGGCGCAAGGCGCTGAAGGCGAAACCGAAACTGATCGCGGTCACCGTCGATCACGGCTTGCGCAAGGAAGCCAAGCGCGAGGCGGCAAGCGTGGCGCGCCTGGCGCGCAAGCTCGGGATCGCGCACCGCACCTTGCGCTGGACCGGCGGCAAGCCGAAGACCGGCTTGCAAGAAGCCGCGCGGACGGCGCGTTATCACTTGCTCGCCGGCGCGGCCCGCAAGGCAAACGCTTCGCACATCCTCACCGCGCACACCCGCGACGACCAGGCCGAGACGGTGCTGATCCGCATGAGCCGGGGCAGCGGCATCAGCGGGCTTGCCGCAATGCAGAGAATTTCGGTCATTCCGGGGTGCGGCCGAGTGGCCACGCCCCGGAATGACGACGTTTTACTCGTCCGCCCGCTGCTCGATATCCCGAAGGCCCGCCTCATCGCCACCCTGCGCGCCGCGAAAATCCCGTTCGCCGACGATCCGTCCAACCGCGATCCGCGCTTCACGCGGGCGCGGCTACGCGGTCTGATGGGGGAGCTCGCGCGCGAGGGCCTCGATGCCCGCCGGCTGTCGCTACTGGCGCGAAGGCTCAAGCGCGCGGACATGGCGATCGAAGCTGCGGTCGACCGCGCCGAGGCGGAATTGGCGCGCCCGCCTTCCGTGCCGGGCGCCGTCGCCTTCGACGCGGTCAACTATGCCAATTTGCCGGCCGAGATCGCGTTGCGCCTGCTCGGCCGTGCGCTGGCGCGCGCTGGCGATGAAGGGCCGGTCGAATTGGCCAAGCTGGAGGCGCTGAAAATGGCGCTCGACGCTGCCCAAAATGTCGCCAATGCGAGGTTTCGGCGCAGCCTGGCGGGGGCGATTGTGACGCTTCACCCCGGCCATATCACGGTAGAACGGGCGCCGCCGCGCCGCGGCAGACCCTTAACCACGCGTGGAGGCGGTAACGCCAAACCAACGAAATCGCGCTAAACTATGTGAGATTCGAGCCCTTTCCATGCGGGCTTATGGTGCCTACATTGGGAACGGGATCGACGCGAAGTCGCCACGAATTTCGGCCATAACAATTGGCCGCAGCGCCCGAAGCGGCGGGTAAGGACGCCTGATGAACGCCAATCTGCGCAATTTCGCCCTCTGGGTGATTATCGTCCTCTTGCTGCTCGCGCTGTTCACGCTGTTCCAGAACCCCGGACAACGCACCACCGCGCAGGACATCTCGTTCTCGCAATTGCTGAGCGAGGTCGACCAGGGCCGCGTGCGTGATGTGGTGATCCAGGGTCCGGAAATTCACGGCACCTTCGCCAACGGCACCAGTTTCCAGACCTATTCGCCGAGCGATCCGGGCCTGGTGCAGAAGCTCTATGCCAAGGGCGTCTCGATCACCGCGCGGCCGCCGTCGGATAACGTCCCGTGGTTCGTCTCGCTGCTGGTGTCGTGGCTGCCCTTCATCGCGCTGATCGGCGTGTGGATATTCCTGTCGCGGCAGATGCAAGGGGCGGGCGGCAAGGCGCTCGGCTTCGGCAAGTCGCGCGCCAAGCTATTGGCCGAGGCGCATGGCCGCGTCACGTTCGAGGACGTCGCCGGCGTCGACGAGGCCAAGCAGGATCTGCAGGAGATCGTCGAATTTTTGCGCGATCCGGGAAAATTCCAGCGCCTGGGCGGACGCATTCCTCGCGGCGTGCTGCTGGTCGGCCCGCCTGGCACCGGCAAGACGCTGATCGCGCGCGCCGTCGCCGGCGAAGCCAACGTGCCGTTCTTCACCATTTCCGGCTCCGACTTCGTCGAGATGTTTGTCGGCGTCGGCGCCTCGCGCGTGCGCGACATGTTCGAGCAGGCCAAGAAAAATGCGCCCTGCATCATCTTCATCGACGAAATCGACGCGGTCGGTCGCCATCGCGGCGCCGGCCTCGGCGGCGGCAATGACGAGCGCGAGCAGACGCTCAACCAGTTGCTGGTCGAGATGGACGGCTTTGAGGCCAACGAAGGCATCATTCTGATCGCCGCCACCAACCGGCCCGACGTGCTCGATCCGGCGCTGCTGCGTCCCGGCCGCTTCGACCGCCAGGTGGTGGTGCCCAACCCCGACGTGGTCGGCCGCGAGAACATCCTGAAGGTGCATGTGCGCAAAGTGCCGCTGGCGCCGGACGTCAACCTGAAGACGACCGCGCGCGGAACGCCCGGCTTCTCCGGCGCCGACCTCGCCAACCTGGTCAACGAGGCCGCCCTGATGGCGGCGCGCCGCAACAAGCGCATGGTCACGCAAGCCGAGTTCGAGGACGCCAAAGACAAAGTGATGATGGGCGCCGAGCGCAAGTCGCTGGTGATGACCGACGAGGAGAAGATGCTGACTGCCTATCACGAAGGCGGCCACGCCATCGTCGCGCTCAACGTCAAGGCCACCGATCCGGTGCACAAGGCTACTATCATTCCGCGCGGCCGCGCGCTCGGCATGGTCATGCAATTGCCGGAGCGCGACAAGCTGTCGATGAGCCGCGAGCAGATGACTTCGCGCCTCGCCATCATGATGGGTGGGCGCGTTGCCGAGGAAATGGTGTTCGGCCAGGAAAAGGTCACCTCCGGTGCCGCGTCCGACATCGAGCAGGCGACCAAGCTCGCCCGTCTGATGGTCACCCGTTGGGGCCTGTCCGACAAGCTCGGCACGGTCGCTTACGGCGAAAACCAGGACGAGGTGTTCCTCGGTTACCAGGTGTCGCGCCAGCAGAACATCTCGGAAGCGACCGCGCAGACCATCGACGCCGAAGTGCGCAAACTGGTCGAGGCCGGGTATACCGAGGCGACGCAAATCCTCACCGACAAGCGTGCCGATCTCGAAATTCTGGCCAAGGGCCTGCTCGAGTTCGAAATGCTGACCGGCGACGAGATCAAGGATCTGATCAACGGCAAACGGCCGGTGCGCGAATCGGTGATCGAGCCGACCACGCCGCGCTCGTCCGCCGTGCCGCCGGCCGGCAAACCGCGCCCGCGGCCCGAGCCGCCCACCGGCGAGGTAGCGCCCCAGCCGCAGGGCTAAAGCCCGCCATTTGCAGCAAACGCCCGCCTCTTTTGGCGGGCGTTTTCATGAGAGCTACCCGCGACTTATGCACAGGCCGTTTTGTTGATCTCGATCAATGCGGGGGCGCTTAGCTTCGGCTTTGTAAGACGATCCGTCCGGGTAACCGGGTCTTCCCGGAACGGATATGGTGGCCGGGTGAGTACGTGTCCCGGCCACCTTGTTTTTTGACGCCCGACAATGCCCCTGCAAAATCGCGTCGATCCCTTTGGCGACTTGCTCGCCGTCTCTGCGCGTGGATTGCTGATGGGCAATCGCGGCGGGCGATTGCACGATAGATACCAAAAGCTTGCCGCGCGACGCTGGAGGTCGAAGCAATGGATCTGCTGCCGTATCGCATTCAACAATCGCCACCGCGATGTATGGGGCGACAGCTATAGTGAACTGTTCTTCCTCGACGAGGTGACGGCGCTGGCCGCCGGTCACCGTCCCTGTTTCGAATGCCGGCGCCAGGAGGCGGAACTTTTCGCCGCTCTTTTCGCGCGCGGCAATCAGCGCGCCCGCGCCGCCGCGATGGACGCGGTGCTGCACGCCGAACGTCTCGACGGTAAGGCCAAGCGCGTGCATCGGCGCAAGATCGACACGCTTCCCGACGGCGCGATGATCGCGCTTGGCGGCGGCGCCTTCGCGCTGCGGGGAAAATGTTTGCTGCGCTGGACGCCGTCGGGCTATGGCCCGGCGCGGGTGCGCCCGCTCGCGACCGTCGTCGAAGTGCTCACGCCACCGTCGATCCTTGCCGTACTGTCGCGCGGCTATCGGGCCCTTTGGCACCCGAGTTCAGGATAGCGCGATCATGCCGGCTCGACCGGCGCCATGGTGGGGGCGGCCGGCACGCGCGGTGACCAGGCGAAGATCACGACTGCCGACATGATCGCCAGCATCGCCACTACCAAGGCGACGCAGCCGGGCCAGCCGGCGAGCGTCCAGGCGAGGCCGCCGAGCGCGGCGCCGAAGCTGCCGCCGATATAGAAGCTCGTCACATAGAGGCCCACCGCCGAGGAGCGGCCGGCCTTGGCGGTGATCGTCACATAGCCGGTGGAGATCGCCTGGCAGATCAGCCCGGCGCAGGCGCTGAGGGCGAGGCCGCAGATGATGAGCGGCAACGACGGCGCCAGCGTCAATGCGATGCCGGCAATCCACAGCGCGAGCATCCGGACCATGAAGCGCCGCCGCCCGAACCGCCCGACCGCCCAGCCGATCCACGGCGTCAGCACGGAACCGGTGAGATAGACGAAAAAAATCGCACCGAGCCAACTGGCGGAAAGATTGTAGGGCGCGGCGGCGAGATGAAAGCTGACATAAGTGAAGGTGCACATGAACGTGAACAGCACGCCGAAGCCGACCGCGAAAGTCGCGACCAGTTGACCGTTGTGGAAATGCGCGAGCATCTGCCGGCCGGAGGCGAGCAATCCGCCGGAGCGTACGAATTTGCGCTCATGCGGCAGCAGAAACGCAACCGCGATCGCGCCGACAAAGGCGATCCCCCCGAGTGTCATGAATCCTGCGCGCCACCCGAACAGGTCGGCGATAATGCCGATCATCAGCCGCCCGCTGAATCCGCCGAGGCTCGACCCTGAACTGTAGATGCCGGCGGCGGTGGTCGCTTCGTACGCCGGCCATTCGTCGCCGATATAGGCAACGGTGACCGCGAAGACCGGTGGCAGCACCAGCCCTTGCACCGCGCGCCAGAAGATGAGTGCCGGCAAGCTCGTCGCCAATCCCAGCATCATGCTCGGCACCACCAGCACGAACATCGCGGCGACAATCACCCGCTTCCTGCCCAGCACATCGGCCACCGCGCCGGTAAACGGCGCGGTCACCGCCACCGCCAAGTTGCTGACCGTGATAATGGTGGCGACCTCGGCGGCGCTGGCGCTGAATTCTTGCGAGAGCAGGGGCAGGATCGATTGTGGGGCGTACAAATTGACAAAGGCGCAATAGCCCGCGAGCCCGACCGCCAAATGGCGCGCGGAGAACGTCGAACGATGCCTGGCGTTCATTGGCGTCCCGGTCAGAATTGCGTCTGGCGGACGAAGCTATCGGTTTTGCGTCGAACGCCAAGGGGCAGTGCGGCGGGGCAGCGGATCGGCGGATGCATAGCTTTGTCGCTTTCTGTCGTTCTGGGCGACCGACCCTGGCCTTGAGCCGGGGAAGGCAGACCCGGGACCCCTACTCCGTGTCCTATCGAGATGGCTGCGGCGTATGGGTCCCTGCCTTCGCGGGGACGACAGCTGAGAGCGCGCGGCGCAGCGTCTGCTCCGGCGAACCGGTGGCGTCGACCGGCGTCCATTGCAGGACGCCGAGATCGTATTGCTCTTGGCTGCGCGCCACCGCCGCATCGGCATCGGAGACATCACCCTTGCGACCGCCGACACGGGCAAGCCGGGTCGCCAGATCGGCGGTGAGGAACAATCCGCGGAACGCGGCACCGCCGGCCGCTTGGGCGATCGCCGCCCGCTCGCCGGGCTCGGCGAACACCGCGTCGACAATCGCCGAATGGCCGGCACCGATCACCCGCCGCGCTTTGTCGACGAGCGTGGCGTAGACTTGCGTTGTGACGTCGCGGGCGTAGGCCGTCTCCGGCAGGCGGTCGGCTTCGGCGATCCCGAACATAACCTTGCGCTCGACGTCGCTGCGCAGCACCACCGCGCCCGGCACCGGCGGAATGTCGGCTGCGAGGGCGCGGGCGAGCAGCGACTTGCCGGTGCCCGACAGCCCGCCCACGGCCAGCAGCATTGGCGGCGGCGGCGCCAGCAATTCTCCGGCGAGCGCGAAATAGTCGCGCGCGCTTTGCTCGGTGATCGCGCGCTCGGCGCCTTGCGTCCGCCGCACCGCGGTGACCTTGGCACGGATCGCGGCCCGCAACGACAGGAACAACGGCAGGGCGGCGAGCGCATCGAGGTCTTCCGCCCGCCGCGTCCGGTTGAGATAGCGATTGAGCACGATGTTGGCCGCCGGCGTCAGCCGGCGCTCGATCAGGTCCATGAGCAGGAAGGCGAGATCGTAGAGCACGTCGGCGGTGGCGATCTTGGGGTCGAATTCGATGGCGTCGAACAGCACCGGAGCGCCGTCGAGCAAGACGATATTGCCGAGATGCAGATCGCCGTGGCAGCGCGCGACCCGTCCGGCGCGCTCGCGCGCGACGAGCAAAGCCCGCACGCGCTCGAATGCGGCGCGCGTCGCCCGCGTCAACGCGCTCACTGCCGCGGGCCTGAAAAAGTTCGGGCGCCGCACGCAGCTCGGTATCGTTCTGATCGATAACCTCGGCCAACGCATCGACAAATCCGGCATTGGCAACGACCGGTGCAGCCGCGTGCGCGGCCGCCACAGCCCGCCCGAGCGCATCGGCAAGCGCGCCGTCGATGCGGCTCGCGGCGGCCAGGTGGTCGAGCGTCTGCGTCTCGTCGAAGCGCCGCATCTCCACCGCCCATTCCACCGGCTCACCCGCGCCGCCGATAGCGAGCGCGCCATCTTTTTCGCGCGTGATCGCCACGGCGCGGCGGTAGATCGCCGGCGCATACGGGTGATTGACCTCGATCTCGGCCGCGCAGGCGGCCTGGCGGCGGTCAAGCGTCGAATAATCGAGGAACGGAAAGCGCACGGCGCGCTTGATCTTGAAGGCGCGCTCCCCCGCCAGAAATACCGTCGCGGCGTGGGTGTCGATACGCTTGACCGGCACGCCGCCGTGGGTCGCGGGACGCCCGAGAAAATCGATCACCGCCTGCTGCGAGGTTCCGGCCGGGGTCATCCTCTTCCTCGGGGTTGACGCTACTATCGATCCGACCAAAATCGCCGGACTGATCCAAATCAATACGCGCCTTGGCCGGAAAAGGTCATGTTGTAACAAATAAACGAACCCGCCTGTGGATGGAGGTTCCCGTGACCACGCTGCCGCATACGTTCAAGCGCATCAGGCTCAATCTCGCGCGCTCAAAGGAATTCCCGCAAGGTTCGGAGCGCCATGGTTACGAATTCGTCGCCCCGCTCGACGGCAGGGGCCATATCGACGTGAAGCTCTGGCAAGCCAACCGCGAGCATTGCCGCGTGCGCCGGTTCTGGGAAGGCGAAGACGACGAACACGGCTTTCTGGTGCACAAGCCGGGCGGCCCCGAGCACGCGCGCTGGGTCTTCGACTACGACGCATCCGCCGAGGACGACGACGAAAGTGGCTACCGCTTCGGCGCCCACGCTTTCCGCCCGGGTGAATATGTCTCGATCCGCAACGAGGAGGGCGAGACGCATACGTATGTTGTGGTCTCGGTCGAGCCGGCGAGCTGAGCGGCGGCGCATTCGGCGCGCGGCGGCGGGTTGCGCCGGCCGCGAAAGCCCTTATGTAAAATGGCAAATGGGGTGACGAATGCGAGAACGTCCCGCATGCGCGCGCTCACCGTCCAGCCCGGCCTTGCCAATTCCATTCGCCTTGACGATGTGCCGCCGCCGCCCGCAAGCGACGGCGCCGTGCTGGTAAGCGCGCTGGCGCTCGGCATTTGCGGCACCGACCGCGAGATCATCGCCGGCCACTATGGCTGGGCCCCGCCCGGCCAGCAGCGCCTCATTATCGGTCATGAATTGCTCGGCCGCGTCGAGGATGCCCCGGCCGGTTGCGGTGTCGCGCGCGACGATCTCGTGGTCGGCATTGTGCGGCGGCCCGATCCGATGCCGTGCCCGGCATGCGCCATTGGAGAATGGGACATGTGCCGCAACGGCCAATATACCGAGCGCGGCATCAAACAGCGCAACGGCTATGGCTCGGAGCAATTCCGCGTCGAGCCGGATTTCCTAATCCCGATCGACCCCGCGCTCGAGGCGCTCGGCGTGCTGCTGGAGCCGGCGAGTGTGGTCGCCAAAGCCTGGGAGCAAGTCATGCGCATCGGGTCGCGCAGCGCGGCGTGGCAGCCGCGCGTGGCGCTCATCACCGGCGCCGGCCCGGTCGGCCTGCTGGCGGCGCTGCTCGGTGCGCAGCGCGGGCTGGACATGCATGTGCTGGACCGCGTGCGCGACGGCGCCAAGCCGGACTTGGCGCGCGCGCTCGGCGCCACCTATCATGCCGGCGATCTCGGCGCGCTCAAGCCCGACGTGGTGATCGAATGCACCGGCGCCGGCTCGGTCGTGCTCGACGTTCTCCGCCGCACCGCGCCGGACGGCATCGTCTGTCTGGCCGGCGTGTCGTCCGGTGGGCACAAAATAAATTTCGACATCGGCGACCTCAACCGCGACATGGTGCTGGAAAATCACGTGGTGTTCGGCTCGGTCAACGCCAATCGTCGCCACTACCGCGCCGCCGCCGAGGCGCTGGCCAAAGCCGATAAGACTTGGCTCACCCGTCTGATCACCCGCCGCGTGCCGCTCGAGCGCTGGCGCGAGGCCTTCGAGCAGCGGCCCGACGACATCAAGGTCGTGGTAGAATTCGCGTAGAGCGGCATCATGAGCATCCCGCATCGAAGATTACGCGACTGATCGGCGATCTCGGCACCGCCGCACTTGGTCGGCCGCGACGGCTCGATCGACTGGCTGTGCTGGCCGCGCTTCGATTCCGATGCCTGCTTCGCGGCCTTGTTGGGAACGCCCGAGCATGGCCGCTGGCAGATCGCGCCCGCGCGACGGCGCGCGCGCAAAATCACGCGGCGCTACCGGCCGAACACGCTGATCCTGGAAACCCGCTTCGAGACCGCGGAAGGGGCGGCGACGCTGATCGATTTCATGCCGCCGCGCGAGGACCATTCCCACTCGTGCGCCTGGTGGTGGGCGAGCGCGGACGCGTGCGTTTCACGCCGAATCGTCCTGCGCTTCGGCTATGGCGCGACGGTGCCCTGGGTGACGCGGATCGACGACAACACGCTGCGGGCGATTGCCGGCCCCGACATGGTGGTGTTGCGCACGACCGGTCGCGTCGCGCGGCGAAAACTTCAAGACCGTCGCCGATTTCACGGTCGGCGCCGGCGAGACGGATGCCGTTCGTGCTGTCCTATGAGCTGTCGCATCGACCGCTGCCGGGCGGATCGACGTGCAGGACGCCTGCGCGAAGACCGAGGAGTTCTGGACCGACTGGGCCGGCAAAAATCAGATTGATTGTCCGTGGAACGAGGCGGTGGTGCGCTCGCTGATCACCTTAAGGCGCTCACTTATGCGCCGACCGGCGGCATGGTGGCGGCGCCCACCACCTCGCTGCCTGAATGCATCGGGGGGCCAGCGCAACTGGGATTACCGCTTCTGCTGGCTGCGCGACGCGACGCTGACGCTGCTGGCGCTGATGAATGCCGGCTACTACGACGAGGCGCGCATGTGGCGCGACTGGCTGTTGCGCGCGGCCGCCGGCAGCCCGAAGCAGATCCAGATCATGTACGGCATCCGCGGCGAACGGCGCCTGACCGAATGGGAGGTGCCCTGGCTGCCGGGCTATGAGGCATCGCGGCCGGTGCGCATCGGCAATGCCGCGCATAACCAGTTGCAGCTCGATATTTTCGGCGAGGTCATGGACGCGCTGCACCAGGCGCGTCAGGGCGGCCTCGGCCCCGACGAAACCGGCTGGGACCTGCAGCGCGAATTCCTCGTGCATCTGGAAAAAATTTGGCCCGAACGCGACGAGGGTATCTGGGAGGTGCGCGGCGGGCGCGAGCATTTCACCTATTCCAAGGCGATGGCTTGGTTGGCCTTCGACCGCGCAGTCAAAAGCGCCGAGCAATACGAGCTGCCGGGTCCGCTCGACCATTGGCGCGAGATTCGCGCGCACATCCATAACGACGTGTGCGAGCGCGGCTTCGACGACGAGCTGTGCAGCTTCGTGCGCAGCTACGGCTCGAAGGAACTCGACGCCAGCCTGCTGCTGCTGCCGGCGATCGGATTTCTGCCGCCCGAGGACCCGCGCATCATCGGCACCATCGAGGCCATCGAGCGCGGGTTGATGCAGGACGGCCTCGTGCGCCGCTACGACACCGAAAAATCCGATGACGGCCTGCCGGCCGGCGAGGGGATGTTCCTGGCCTGCAGCTTTTGGCTGGCCGACGCCTATCTCATGATCGGCCGCCGCGACGACGCCGTACGCCTGTTCGAGCGGCTATTGTCGCTGCGCAACGACCTCGGGCTGTTGAGCGAACAATACGAGCCGCGCACGCGCCGCCTGGTTGGCAATTTTCCGCAGGCCTTTTCGCATCTCGCGCTGGTCAATACCGCGAGCAACCTCGCCCATATTCGCAAGCCCGCCGAGCAGCGTTCGCAAGCCCGCGTGACCGGCAAACCGGCCATGCGCGCCGGCGCGGTTTAAGTCTATTGACCGGCGACGAGAGCCCAGGAGAGTGCGCGCATCGCCGTACCAAAACGGCCAATTCGAGGGAGGAGCCACGTGCTCTTAGATGTTCGGACTTATAGAACGCTGCCTGGCCGTGTCCCGGCGCAACTGGAGCTTTACAAGAAATTCGGCTACCCGGTGCAGCTTCGCTATATGGGCGAACCGCTGTGCTACGCGGTGGCGGAAAGCGGCGAACTGAACACATTCACCCATGTCTGGGTCTATGAGAGCGCCGCCGATCGCGAGGCCAAGCGCGCGAAGATGGCGCAGGACCCGGACTGGAAGGTCTTTCTGGCCGAGAACGCCAAGGCCGGAAACATCATCGAGCAGAAGAACTGCCTGATGACCCCGACCGCGTTCTCGCCGCCGATTCCGATGCCGAAAATCCATCCCAAGGCTTAAGTGCGCGCGGTATCCGTCAGGCCGCTGGGCGGTCCGTCGATCGCGGTCCAGCCGCCATCGACCATCAGCGCGCTGCCGGTGACGTAGCTGGCGGCATCCGAGGCGAGGAAGGCGACCGCGGTCGCCACCTCGCTCGGCTCGCTCCAGCGGTTGAATACCGTGTGAGCGGCGAGCTTGTTGAAAATATCCGGGCGTGCTTTCAGCGGCGCCACCAGCGCAGTGTCGACGATGCTCGGCACGATGGCATTGACGCGCACGCCGAAGGGGCCCAGTTCGGAAGCCAAGCCCCGCACCAGCTGGATGATGCCCGCCTTGGTGGCGCCGTAGATCGCCAGCCCCGGCTCCAGCGTCATCGCGCGCATCGAGGAGGTGGCGATCAGGCTGCCGCCGCCCTGATCGCGCATGATCCGCCCGAACGTGCGCAGGAACAGGAAGACGCCGCGCAGATTGAGATCGGCGATGCGGTCGTATTCCTCGTCCGTGTAATCAAGGAACGGTTTGCGGATATGAACCGCCGGCGTGGTAACGGCGATATCGAGCCGCCCGCTGAATTTCGCCGCCGCTGCGGCGAGCCGGGCAATATCCTCCGCCTTGCCGGCATCGATCACATGCGCAGCCGATTTCACGTGGGCGCCGATTTCGGCGGCGGCGCGTTCAACGCCCTCGCGATTCTTGTCGGCGCAGATCACGGCGGCGCCGAGCGCGGCGAGCGCCTCCGCCGAGGCCTTGCCGATGCCGGAAGCCGCGCCCAGCACCAGCGCAGTCTTGCCAGTCAGGTCGAACAGCGCGCGATAACGTTCGAGGCGCACGGCGATGCCGGCATCGTCGGCGCTCATCGGACCTCCGGTGGCATCTCGAAGTATTTGGGATTGAGGTCGCGCACGTCGCGAATGCTGGCGCTCAGGCCGTCGAGATGCGTGGCCATGGCGGCGCCGGCCGCGATCGGATCATGGGCGGCGATCGCCGCCGCCACCGCGGCATGCTCGTCGACGACACGGTTCATGCGGCCGGGCACCGGCAAGGTCAGCCGGCGATAGCGGTCGAGTTGCAGCTTGACCTGCAGAATTAGCCGCCAGATGCCGGGGCGACCGGCCGCTTCGGCAATCGCGGCATGAAAGGCATCGTCGGCGTCGTGAAAGCGGTTGCGGTCGCCTTGCCGGGCCAGCATTTGCTGCTGATCGATCGATTGCCGCAATGCGGCCACTTGATCGGCGCCGGCATTCTGCGCGGCCTCGCGCACGGTCAATTCCTCGAGCGCTTTGCGGACCATGATGGCTTCGGGCAACGCGGCAATCGGGATGCGCGTGACAAAGGTGCCCGACTGCGGAAATATCTCGACCAAATCCTCGTCGGCAAGGCGCAGCAGCGCTTCGCGCACCGGCGTGCGGCTCACGCCGTGCTTGAGGCCCAGCGCCTTTTCGTTGATCGGCTCACCGGGCGTCATGCGCATGGCGACAATATCGTCGCGCAAGGCCCGGTAAATCAGATTGGCCGCAGTATGACTGCGCGCCGATGCGATCGGGCGCGGCAGCGGCAGGGCTGGCTTGCGGCGGGTGAGCGGCACGCAGGGGTTTCCCTTTCGATCGGTGGCACCGAGCTCTTTCCGTCGCTAATATATTAGTATATAAGTCTTCGCAAGCGGCATCTCGCCGCGATGTTTCCGCTGTCAAAGCCGGCCGCCAGACGCCCGGCAACACACGGGGAGTAACGTCATGCAACGCAGGACCTTCATCACGGGCCTCGCCGGCATCGCCGGCGCGGTCGCCATGCCGCATGTGCGCCGGGCCGGCGCGCAGAGCCCGCTCGTCATGCGCTTCGCGCATTTCGGCGCCGACGATCATCCGAGCAATATCGCGGCCAAGCAATTCGCCGAGAACGTCAAAAAGCGCACCAGCGGCGCCGTCACCATCAACATTTTCCCCAACAACGCGCTCGGCTCGCCGCCGGAGATGACCGAGCAGACCAAGCTCGGCGTCATCGACATGAGTTTGCCGACCGAAGGCCAGCTCGACAAATATGAGAAGGGCTTCGGCACGGTCATGCTGCCATTTGCATTCCGCGACCTTGCGCATGTGCACAAGGTGCTCGACAGCAAAGAAATCGCCGACTGGTTCGTGCCGATGGCGGCGAATCAGGGCTTCGTCATGCTGTCGCATTGGGAATACGGTTTCCGCAACCTCACCAACAACAAGCGACCGATCAATTCGCCCGATGACGTGAAGGGCTTGAAGGTGCGCACGCCGCCGGAGATCCAACTCGGCGCCTGCGTCGAGGCCCTCGGCGGCATCGTTACCCAGATCGCGTTTCCGGAGCTTTATCTGGCGCTGTCGCAGGGCGTGGTCGACGGCGAAGAGAATCCGATCGCGGTCATCTACTTCAACAAATATTACGAGGTACAGAAGCATCTCGCGCTCACCCGCCACGTCTATAACAACATGATCCACGTGGTGAGCGCGCGCTCCTGGGCCAAGCTCTCGCCGGCGCAGCAGGAGATTTTCCGCGAAGAGAGCAAGTCTGCCGGAACGTTGATGCGGCAGTTGATTGCCAAGGACGAGGACGACCAGATCAAGAAGCTGGCCGGGCTCAAGATGGCGATCACCAAACCGGATCTGGCGCCGTTCAAGGCCAAGATGGGACCGGCCTACACGAAGATCTCCGGCTATTCCGGCGCCGACAACGTCAAGAAGATGCTCGATATCATCGCCAAGGTCGGCTAGGCCGGCGCTGGAATGACAATTGCCATTATTTTTGCGGCCCTCGTCGCGTTGATCGTCGTCGGTGTGCCCATCGCGGTAGCGATGGGCATCACCACCATCGGCGCCATGGTGATGCTGGGCGACAGTTTCCTGCTGCTGGCGATCCCGCAACGCATCTACTCGGCGACCACGTCGTTTCCACTGCTGGCGATCCCGTTCTTCATCTTTGCCGGCAATCTGATGAATACCGGCGGCATGACCGAACGCATCTTCGGCATGGCGCGCGCGATGGTCGGCCACATTAAAGGCGGACTTGGCCACGTCAACGTGGTCGCCTCGATGATTTTTTCCGGCATGTCGGGGGCGGCGCTGGCCGACGCCATGGGCGTCGGCGTCGTCACCATCAGGGCGATGGAGCAGGCGGGTTACAGCCGCTTGTTCGCGGCCTCGATCAGCGCCGCTTCCGCAACAATCGGCCCGGTGATCCCGCCGTCGATTCCGTTCGTGATCTTCGGCTCGATCACTGGCGTTTCGGTCGGCCGGCTGTTCCTCGGTGGCGTGGTGCCCGGCCTGCTGATGGGGCTAGTGCTGATGGTGACGGTCTATATCATCGCCACGCGCCGCAACTATCCGAGCGAAAAGCGCGCGACGTTGCGCGGACTGATCGTGAGCATCGTCGTCGGTTTCCCGCCGGTGCTGATGCCGCTGATCGTGATCGGCGGCATTCTGCTCGGTATATTCACGCCGACCGAAGCCTCGATCGCGGCCTCGCTTTACGCGCTGCTGCTGGGCGCCGTGATCTATCGCGAAATCGATCGCAAGAAGTTCACGCAGATCGTCTGGGAATTGATTGACCAGACCTGCCGCGTGATGTTCATCATCGCCACCGCCTCGGTGTTCGGCTGGCTGCTCGTCTATCTCGGCGCGCCTGACGCCATCATCACCGCGCTGCTGACGGTGTCGCAGAGCAGCTGGGTGATCCTGCTCATCATCAACCTGGTGCTGCTGGTGCTCGGCTGCTTCATGGAGGGCACCGCCATCATGCTGATGACGCTGCCGATCCTGATGCCGGTGGTCTACAAGCTGCACATCGACCCGGTGCATTTTGGCGTCATGATGACGCTCAATTTGATGATCGGCATGCTGACGCCGCCGGTCGGCATGGTGCTTTACGCCATCGCCGCGGTCGGCCGCATTCCGGTATGGACGCTGGCGCGCGAGCTCACGCCTTACATCATCGCGCTCATGGTCGCGCTCGGCCTGGTCAGCTTCGTGCCGCGCCTCGTCACTTGGTTGCCGAACCTGGTAATGGGGGCGGGCTGATGCTGGATAGGCTCGACCGCATCGTGGGCCAGTCGCTCGTGTGGATCTCCACAGCGAGCTTCCTCACGCTGTTCGTGCTGGTGACGGTCAATGTCATTAACCGCTTCGTGCAAGCTGTGTCGATGACCTGGACCGATGAGATTATCGAACTGGCCTTTGCCTGGACGGTGTTCTTCGGCAGCGCCGCGTTGTGGCGGCAGCGCCAGCATTTCCGCGCCGACATGCTGGTGATCGCCTTGGGAAAAGGTACGCCGCGGATCGCGGCGGAAATCGCCATCGAGCTGGCCAACCTGACGTTCCTCGTGGTTTTCACCTGGCTCGCCTGCGACCTGTGGCTGATGGCCAATGACGTCACCTCGATTCTCGGCCTGCCGCGCCGCATCTGGTATGCGGCGATGCCGCTCGCGGGCGCCGTCATGATCGTCTATAGCTTGCGCGACCTTTTACTTCTGCTGCGTGGCCGGTTGCCGGAAGGCTCGCCCCTGATCGAGGGATGACCCGCGCCCCGCAGGCGGCAGCGGAGCCTTATGACATGCGCAGCAATGACGGTACGCGGACCGGCGGCGAAATCCTGATCGACCAATTGGCGATCCACGGGGTGCGCCACGTGTTCTGCGTGCCGGGCGAGAGCTATCTGGCCGCGCTCGACGCGTTTCACGACAGCAAAATCGAACTCACCGTCTGCCGGCACGAGAGCGGCGCCGCCATCATGGCCGAAGCGATCGGCAAGGTAACCGGCCGCCCCGGCATCTGTTTCGTCACGCGCGGGCCGGGCGCCACCAATGCCTCGGCCGGCATCCACATCGCACGCCAGGATTCGACGCCGATGATCGTGTTCGTCGGCCAGGTCGGCCGCCATATGCGCGAGCGCGAGGCATTCCAGGAACTCGACTATCGCGCGGTGTTCGGCTCGATCGCCAAATGGGCGACCGAGATCGACGACCCCGCGCGCATTCCGGAACTGGTCTCGCGCGCCTTCCATACCGCCTGCAACGGCCGGCCCGGGCCGGTAGTGATAGCGGTTCCCGAGGACATGCTGACCGAGCGCGCCATGGTGCCGGACGCCAAAGCGTTCGAGCCGGTCGAAATCTGGCCGGGTCTGACCGACATGAGCCGGCTGCAAAAACTGCTATGGGCCGCAAAGCGCCCGGTCGCGCTGATCGGCGGCAGCCGCTGGTCGGAGCAAGCCTGCGCCGCATTGGCCCGCTTTGCCGAGCGCTTCACGCTGCCGGTCGCCACCACTTTCCGTCGTCAGTATTTGTTCGACGGGCTGCATGCTTGTTACGCCGGCGACTTAGGAATAGGGCCCAACCCGAAATTGCTCGCGCGCGTGAAAGGCGCCGATCTGGTGCTGCTGATCGGCGGCCGTCTGAGCGAGATGGCGACGCAGGGCTACACGCTGCTCGACATTCCCGAGCCGCAGATGAAGCTGGTGCATGTGCATCCGGGATCTGAGGAACTCGGCCGCGTCTATCACCCCACGCTCGCCATCAACGCGGCGCCGACCGCTTTCTGCTCGGCGCTGGAAGGCCTGCAGCCGCCGAACGAGATCGCCTGGCAAGGCGAGGCTGCCGTGGCGCACGCCGACTATCTCGCCTGGTCGGAAAAGGCGACGCCGCAGCCGGGCGCGGTCAATCTCGGAGAAATTATTGTGTGGCTGCGCGAGAATTTGCCGCCCGAGGCCATCATCACCAACGGCGCGGGCAATTTCGCCGGCTGGATCCACCGCTTCTACCGCTTCCGCAAATACGCCACCCATGTGGCGCCGACCTCCGGCTCCATGGGCTACGGTTTTCCGGCGGCGGTAGCAATGAAGCTGCTGCATCCCGACCGCGAGGTCGTGTGCATTGCCGGCGACGGCGATTTCCTCATGACCGGCCAGGATTTCGCGACCGCCGTGCAGTACAAATTGCCGGTCATCGTCGTGCTCGCCGACAACGGCCTCTACGGCACCATCCGCATGCATCAGGAGCGCGAATATCCCGGCCGTGTCATCGCCACCGCGTTGCATAATCCCGATTTCGTCGCTTACGCGCTGGCATTCGGCGGCTACGGCGCCGTCGTCGAGAAGACCGCCGATTTCCCCGCCGCCTTTGCCGCCGCGCAGGCGTCCGGCAAGCCGTCGATCATCCATCTCAAGATCGATCCGGAAGCGATCTCGACCTTCGCGTCGATTTCCACCATCCGCGCCAAGGCGCTCGCCGGTAGCGGCGGCAAAAGCGGCACGCATCGAAACTGAGATCGCTTCCTTTTTTGTACGTATGGGGCGAGGGAAGCCCGCTTGCCTCCCGCCTGTGAATCATCGTTCACTCCATCCATGCCCTATCGCCGCACCGAAAACGTGGTTCGCCGCCTGGCCGAGCGCGAGCAAGCGATCCTGACCGCGGCGACGGAAATCGCCGCCGAGGGCGGCATGGCGGCGGTGCAGATCGCGGCGGTCGCCGCGCGCGCCGGCATCGCCGCCGGCACCGTCTATCGCTATTTCCCTTCCAAGACCGATCTCGTCGCCGAGCTGGTGGCCGCCGTGGCCGGCCGTGAGTTGTCCGCCATGGCGGCCGCCGGCGACGCCGCGCCCGGTCCGCTGTCGGCACTGGCGGCAACAATCTCAACCTTCGCCGCCCGCGCGCTTAACGAGCGGCGGCTGGCCTGGGCGGTGATGGGCGAGCCGGTCGCCGCGCAGGTGGACGCGATGCGGCTCGATTTTCGCAAGTCGCTCGCCGCCGAACTGGAAGCGCGCATCAACAGCCGCGATCGAAGGCCGCCATCTGCCTGAGCAGGACGCCGGCGTGGCGGCGCCGGCCATCGTCGGCGCGCTGATGGAAGGGCTGCTCGGACCGCTGGCGCCGTCGCCGACCGACGCCGCGGCCGCGCGCGCGGCGGTGCAGACCGCGACGCTATTGGCGCTGCGCGCGCTTGGCGTAATCGATGCGCGCGCCCGCGGCCTGGTGGCGCAATGCGTGCTGCCCTAGATTTGGTGATTACCGATGCGCCGCTCCGGCAATAATGGCGAGCGTTAGAGCAGATCTTCGGCCGACACTTCGTCGAGCGGCAGCGTCACCAGCTTGACGCCGCGTTCGTCGGGGTCGTCGGCGGCATGGAAGCCGAGCTCGCCGCACATCTGCAGCATGGTGCTGTTTTCCGCCAGTACCTGCCCGCGCACGGTCTTGAGTCCCTTCGCCTTGGCGTAGGCGATCATGTGCTTCATCATCAGCCAACCGAGGCCGTGGCCCTTGAGCCGTGAGCGAACGATGATGGCGAATTCAGCGTTCTTGTCACCGGGATCATTGTGCAGTCGCACTACGCCGAGCATGCGGCCGGTCGCTTCCTCGATGGCGATGGAAGCCATCGCATGCTTGCGGTCGTAGTGGATGAGCTTATCGATCAGTTCGGGGCTCACCTCGCGCATGGCGGCGAAGTAGCGCAGCCGCAAATCCTCGGGCGTTATCTCGCTCAGACAATCCGGATAGAGCGCGCCATCCGCCACTTCGAGCGGGCGAAGCAACACCGGCGTCCCGTCGCGCAATTTGACGTGGCGTACTACGTCCAAGGCCGCACTCCTGCCGCTCCCGCGAAAGCAGGGACCCATACTCCGCGGCCGGCCAATAGGCCAGCAACAATGGGGTTCGAGCGGCGGTGACGCTCGCTCAGGACGACAGCAAAATCAATGCGACATCAGCGCCGGCACCGTCATGGTTTCAAGGATGCCGCGGGTGACGCCGCCGAGGACGAATTCGCGCAGGCGCGAATGGCCGTAGCCGCCCATCACGATCATGTCGGCGGACGAATCGGCCGCGTAGGACAGAATCGTGGAGGGCACGTCGATATCCGGCGAGGTGATGCGCTTGACGTCCACCTTCAAGCCGTGGCGGGCGAGATGCTGACCGAGATCGGCACCTGGCACCTCGTCGTTCTTGCCGGCCTTGCTGGCGACCATGACGATCTCCACCTGCTTGGCCTTTTGCAGGAACGGTAGAGCGTCGGCGATGGCGCGGGCGGCAGCGCGGCTGCCGTCCCAGCACACCATCACGCGATCGAGCTTCAGGCCCGCTCTCTGGATATAGGGCACGAAGATCACCGGCCGGCCGGATTCGAACAGCACGCCTTCGTCCACCACTTCCACCGGCGCCGATTTGTCGCGGTCGGGCTGGCCGACGACGACAAGATCGAAGCGTCGTGCCAGGCGGCCGAGCCGCTCGGCGGCGCCGGCGATGCTGGCATTGACGCCGCGCGTTTCATAGGAGATGCCGGCGCGCTTGGCCGCCTGCTCGAAGCGGGCTATCGCACCGCGCACCACTTTCTCGGATTCGGCGCGTTGCGACTCGATGAATTGCGGCGGGATGCCGCCCATGACCGAGCCGGGGATGACCGGATCGTAGATAAAGGCCATGCCCAGTACGTGCGCGCCGAACGCCTCGGCCACCGAAATGGCGAAATCGCCGGCGGGATCGCGCTCGCCTAAGCCCAGATTGACGATGATGTCCTTGATCATGATGGCTTCTCCTGACCGAGCCGACGCATGCCACCGAAGCGTGGAAACCGGTTTTCGGATAAGATCATGCGTGAGCAAAAAACCCTGTTGGGCGTGAACTATGGCGGTTGCGGCTGCGCGCGGCTTTGACCAGGGTCAAATGCGCCAAACCGCGTGGTTTTGGTCACTTCTTCTTCCCATCCGGGCCGAATTGCTTGAGATAGGCCCATAGGTTGTCGACTTCCTTTTCGTTCTTGATGCCGGGGAAGATCATCTTGGTGCCCGGGATCTTGGCGCGCGGATCCTTGATATATTCCTTGAAAGTCGCCTCGCCCCAAACGATGCCGGATTTCTCGTTCGCGTCCGAATAGTGGTAGCCGGGGGCTGTGCCGGAATGGCGGCCATCGAGTCCGTTAAGCTCGGGGCCGACCTTGTTCTTCGCCCCTTCGCCGATGGAATGGCAGGGAAAGCATTTCTTGAACGACTGCTCGCCGGCCGCCACATCCTGCGCTTGCGCGGCCTGCGCCATCGCCGTCACGGCCAAAGCCGCTATCGCAAGTGTCGTTTTCATCGGTATCTCCCTTCGTGACTTGACGTCGCCGCCCGCAAGGGCCCATGCCGCCCGGCATGCCCCGGTTGCGGGTGGTTTTGCCAGCCCTATGTGTCAACCGTCAAATGGCTGATATCGTTGCAGCCGTCTAAAAGCCGGGAGTTGTCATAATGTCGGTGCGGATGCCCGAAGTTGACGACGCGGTGCTGGCGCGGCGCGAGCGCATCGTGGCCGCGCTGCGCACCATCGTGCCGGGCGAGGGCGTGATCGCCACCGAGCGCGAGATGAAGCCCTACGAAACCGACGGGCTGACCGCCTACCATCAGCCGCCCATGGTGGTGGTGCTGCCGGAGACCACCGAGCAGGTTTCGCAGGTGCTGCGCTATTGCCACGACGAAGGCATCAAGGTGGTGCCGCGCGGGGCCGGCACCTCGCTCTCCGGCGGCGCGCTGCCGCTCGCCGACGGCGTGCTGCTCGGCATGGCCAAGTTCAACCGCATCCGCGAGATCGACTTCGACAACCGCGCCGTGGTGGCGGAACCGGGCGTCACCAATCTGGCGGTGAGCAATGCGGTGGCGCATGCCGGCTTCTATTACGCGCCCGATCCGTCCTCGCAGATCGCCTGCACCATCGGCGGCAACGTGGCGGAAAATTCCGGCGGCGTGCATTGCCTGAAATACGGCATGACCACCAACAACGTGCTCGGCTGCGAGATCGTGCTGATCACCGGCGAGGTGCTGCGCCTCGGCGGCAAGCATCTCGACGCCGAGGGTTACGACCTGCTCGGTCTGATCACCGGCTCGGAAGGCCTGCTCGGCGTGGTTACCGAGGTGACCGTGCGAATCCTGAAGAAACCGGAGACCGCGCGCGCCGTGCTGGTCGGATTTCCGTCGTCGGAGGATGCCGGCCAATGCGTATCGGCGATCATCGGCGCCGGCATCATTCCGGGCGGCATGGAGATGATGGACAGACCGGCGATCCACGCGGTGGAAGAATTCGTCCATGCCGGCTATCCGCTCGATGTCGAGGCGCTGCTGATCGTCGAAGTCGACGGGCCGCCGGCCGAGGCCGACGATTTGATCGAGCGCATCGAAATCATCGCCAGCAAATGCCGCGCGGTGTCGTGCCAGGCCTCGACCTCAGAGCAGCAGCGACTGCTGTTCTGGGCCGGCCGCAAGGCGGCGTTCCCGGCGATCGGCCGCATTTCGCCGGATTATTACTGCATGGACGGCACCATCCCGCGCGCCAAACTGCCGCTGGTGCTCGCGCGCACGAAGGAAATGTCGGAAAAATACGGGTTGCGCTGCGCCAACGTGTTCCATGCCGGCGATGGCAATCTGCATCCAATGATCCTTTACGATTCCAACAAACCCGATGAGCTCGACCGCGCCGAGCAGTTCGGCGCCGAAATCCTCAAGCTCTGCGTCGAGGTCGGCGGCGTCTTGACCGGCGAGCACGGCGTCGGCGTCGAGAAGCGCGACCTGATGCCGGTGATGTTTTCCGAGATCGATCTCGCCGCCCAAGAGCGCGTCAAATGCGCCTTCGACGCCAAGGGTCTGCTCAATCCCGGCAAGATGTTTCCCGTGCTGCACAACTGCGCCGAACTCGGCCGCATGCATATTTCCGGCGGCAAGCTGCCGTTCCCGGATATTCCGAGGTTTTGAGTAATGCGTTTCGGTTTGTTCTGTTCGCCCAAAGCCGATAGCAACGACCTCGGTCCGGAAACCGGCCAGGGCTTTCGCGACTATCTCGATTTCAACGTCGAGGCCGAGGCGCTCGGCTTTCATTCGAGCTTCTCGGTCGAGCATCATTTCACCGGCTGGAACCAGGTCTCCGCCACCTTGATGCTGCTGATGGCGCTGGCGATGCGCACCGAGCGGCTTCGGCTCGGCACAGCCGTCATGGTGCTGCCCTGGCACAATCCGGTGCTGCTCGCCGAACAGGCCGCAACGCTCGATCTCGTGTCGGACGGGCGGCTCGATTTCGGTATCGGCAAGGGCTACCGGCACAGCGAGTTTAAGGGCTTCCAGATCGCGCCAGAGGAGGCCGAGGCCCGCTTCGAGGAGGCGATCGAACTGATCACACGCGCCTGGACCACGCGCACGCGGTTTTCACATCACGGCCGCTTCTGGCATTTCGAGGACATCGTGGTCGAGCCGCCGCCGGCGCAAAGCCCGCATCCGCCGTTCTGGGTCGCCGCCGGCAATCCGCATTCGATCAGACGCGCGGCCGCGCGCGGCTTCAATCTGATCCTCGACCAATATGCCTCGCCGGAAGCGCTCGCCGAGCGAATCGCGATCTATAAGGCCGAGCGTCTCGCAAAGGAGCTTGAATTCGATCCGATGCAGGTGACGGTCGCGCGCCAGCTCTATATCGCCAAGGATAAAGCCGACAAGAAAGCCGCGCTCAAGCGCCAGGCCGCCTATACCAAACGCACCATCGACGTTGCGCGCGCGCCGGACGGCAAGACCGGCTCACACGTGCTCGCCTATGCCGACAAGGCCGGCGCCACGGAAGAAAATGCCCTGTTCGGAACGCCGGAAGAGATCGCCGGCATGCTTGACGTGTTGCGGAAATCGAACGTCGAATATGTCCTGCTCACGATTGCCGGCGGCAAGGAGCAGTTGCGCCGCTTCGCGCGCGAGATCATGCCGGCCTTCGCATCTGCGCCCGACGCCCGCGCGGCGGAATGACATGACCGACACGTTGAAGCCCCGCGATGCCAAGGAGGTCGAGGAGGCCGTGCGCTGGGCGCTTGGCAACGAAAAGGCGTTGGAAATTGTTGGCGCGGGCTCCAAACGTGTTGTCGGGCGTCCGAGCCAAACCGATCTCACGCTCGATCTCTCGGGGCTTTCCGGCGTCACGCTGTACGAACCGGAAGAGCTGGTGCTCTCGGCCAAGGCCGGCACCCCGCTCGCCGAGATCGAGACGCTGCTCGACGCCAACAACCAGCAGCTCGCCTTCGAGCCGATGGATTACGGCCCGCTGCTCGGCGCGCAAGCCGGGCAGGGCACCCTCGGCGGCGCGCTCGCGACCAATCTCTCCGGCCCGCGCCGCATTAAGGCCGGCGCCGCGCGCGACCATTTCCTTGGCATGACCGCGGTCACCGGCCGCGCCGAGACCATCAAGTCGGGCGGGCGCGTGGTGAAGAACGTCACCGGCTACGACATGTGCAAGCTGCTCGCCGGCTCTTGGGGCACGCTCGCCGCCATGACCGACATTACCGTGAAAGTACTGCCCAAGGCGGAAACCGAAGCAACCGTGATCATCGAGGGCCTCGACGACGCGCGCGCCTGCGCCGCCATGGCGGCGGCCATGGGCTCATCCTGCGACGTGTCCGGTGCAGCGCATCTGCCAGATCACGTCGCATCTTATTTCGATGGCCTGCCCAGCCCAGAATCCGCCACCGCGCTGCGGCTAGAAGGCTTTGCCCCATCGGTGAGACATCGCAGAGAGGCTCTCGCTGCGCTGATGAAGCCGTTCGGCCCGGTCGTGCTGCTTGAGGAAAAGGACTCGCGCGCGTTGTGGGCCAGCGTGCGGCAGGTGAAGCCGTTCACCGGCGAGGCGGCACGCGCGCGCCCGCTCTGGCGCATCTCGACTGCGCCGAGCCATGGCCACGTCATCGCGGCGGCGATCACGCCGGCGGCGCAAATGTTCTACGACTGGGCCGGCGGGCTCATCTGGGTGGCGATGCCATTTGCCGACGAGCCCGACGCCGGCTCAATCCGCGCCGCGGTTAGGAGTGTCGGCGGCCATGCCACTCTGATACGCGCACCGGCCGCGGTGCGCGCCACGGTCGAGGTATTCGAGCCGCAGGAGGAGGCCTTGCGCGCCTTGTCCAAGCGCGTGAAGGAAAGCTTCGACCCCAAAGGCGTGCTCAATCCCGGCCGCATGTGGGCGGGGGTGTAACATGCCAAACCCCATCAACATTGATAACGTTTATTCGGCGCTGGAGGACCTGCGCGCGCGCCGTCCGCTCGTCCATAACATCACCAATTACGTGGCGATGAACGTTTCGGCCAATGTGCTGCTGGCGCTCGGCGCCTCGCCGGCCATGGTGCACGCCGCCGAAGAGGTCGAGGATTTCGTCGCCATCTCCGATTGCCTGGCGGTCAATATCGGCACGCTGTCGCCGCCTTGGGTGGCGGCGATGCACGCGGCCATCGCGCGCGCCCGCGCGCTCGGCAAGCCCTGGGTGCTCGATCCGGTCGGCTGCGGCGCGACCGCCTACCGCACGCAGGTTGCTGCCGAACTGGCGACGCTCTCGCCCGCCGTCATCCGCGGCAATGCCAGCGAGATTCTGAGCCTCGCCGGGCAAGTGGGGGCGGCCGGCAAAGGCGTCGATTCGAGCGCCAGCGCCGAGGATGCGACCGCCGCGGCCGCGCAATTGGCGCAGCGCGCCGGCTGCATAGTCGCCGTCACCGGGGCCACCGACTATGTGAGCGACGGAGCAAGCTGCATCGGCGTTCACACCGGGGACCCATTGATGCCGCTGTCGACCGCGCTCGGCTGTTCGCTCAGCGCGGTCACCGCCGCCTTCACCGCCGTCCGTCCGCCGCGCGCGGCCGCGGTCGCGGCGCTTGCCGTATTTGGCGCCGCCGGCGCGGTGGCGGCGCAGCGCTGCCAGGGGCCCGGCCACCTGCCGGCGGAAATCTGCGACGCGCTCTACCGAATGGATCACGCAATGCTCGACCGCCAGGCTCGGCTGTCGGGGTGAGAGGCACGATCGTCGCATGCAAACCTCGTTCACCTTGGCGCAGTTGATGGACCCGCAAGTCGCGGAAGCGGAGAAAATCCTGCGCGCCTGCGTGCATTGCGGCTTCTGCACCGCCACCTGTCCGACCTATGTGCTGCTCGGCGACGAACTCGATTCGCCGCGCGGGCGCATTTATCTCATCAAGGACATGCTCGAGCAGGACCGGCCGGCTAGCGCTGAGGTGGTCAAACATATCGACCGTTGCCTGTCGTGCCTTGCCTGCATGACCACCTGTCCGTCCGGCGTGCATTACATGCATCTGGTCGACAACGCGCGCGAGCGCATCGAGAAGACCTACAAGCGTCCGCTTGCCGACCGCGCCATCCGCGGCCTGCTCGCGCGCGTGCTGCCCGATCCGGCGCTGTTCCGGCTGGCGGTGGTGGCGGGCTTGCTCGCCCGGCCGTTCGCCCCGGTCATGCAAGCGCTCGGCTTGAGACGCATGGCGGCCATGCTGCGGCTGACGCCGCGCCACAAGCTCGCCCCGCCGCTCGATCGCACCGGCAAGGTCCATGCCGCATTAGGCGAGCGCCGCGGCCGGGTCGCGCTGTTGTCCGGCTGCATCGGCCCGGTGCTGGCGCCGGCGACCAACGAGGCCGCCATCCGCCTGCTCAACCGCCACGGCATAGAGGTGGTGGTCGCCGCCGGCGAGGCCTGCTGTGGCTCGCTCGTCCATCATATGGGGCGCGAGGAGCAGGCGCTGGCGCAGGCGCGCAACAATATCGACGCCTGGACCCGCGAAATCGAAGGCGCCGGGCTCGATGCCATCCTGATCACGGTATCGGGCTGCGGAACCACGGTGAAGGATTACGGGTTCATGTTCCGGACCGAACCGGCCTATGCGGAGAAGGCGGCGCGCGTGGCCGCGCTTGCGAAGGACGTGACCGAATACCTCGCGGCGCTCGATTTGCCGGCCGGCGCGCTGCCGCGGCCGCTCACCGTCGCCTATCATGCGGCCTGCTCGCTGCAGCACGGGCAGAAGGTGACGCGAGAGCCGAAAGAATTGCTTTGCAAGTTCGGCTTCGTGGTCAAAGATGTGCCGGAAGGGCATCTGTGCTGCGGCTCGGCCGGGACCTACAACATTCTGCAGCCGGCGCTGGCGGAAAGGTTGCGCGACCGTAAGATCGGCAATATCGAACGGCTGAAGCCGGATGTGATCGCGGCCGGCAATATCGGCTGCATCACGCAGATCGCCGCCGGCACCGCGATTCCGGTCGTGCATACGGTCGAACTCATCGACTGGGCGACCGGCGGCCCGATGCCGGAGGGCCTCAACAAGATCGGAGCCGAAGCGGCTCCGGAGCATTTGTCGCAAGCGGCCGAGTAACGCGAAGCGAACCGATTGGGAGGATAGTCATGGCAAAGAAGGCGAAGAAGCGGAAATCCAAGGTGAAGAAATCCAAACGTGCCGCGGCGCGCCGGCCGAAGGCGAAAACGAAACGCCCGGTCAAGAAAGCGGCCCGCAAGGCCAAGCCGTCCAAGGCGAAGAAGCCCGTCGCCAAGAAAGCGGCGCCGGCAAAGCCGAAGACCTACAAAATTCTTCTGATGGGCGCCTCTTACGGATCGCTGCTTGCCTCCAAACTGTTGTTCGGCGGCCATTCGATCCACTTGGTGTGCCTGCCGGCGGAAGCCGATCTCATCAATGCCGAAGGCTTCAAGGTGAAGCTGCCGGTGCGCGGCCGCAGCGAACCCGTGCTGCTCGAATCGCGCAAGCTGCCGGGCAAGGTGACGGCCGGCCCCGCGACCGGCGTCAATCCGTCGGACTATGACCTGATCGGCCTCTGCATGCAGGAGCCGCAATACCGTTCGCCCGGCGTGCGCGAATTGCTCGATGCGGTCGGCAAGTCGCGCGTGCCCTGCATGTCGATCATGAACATGCCGCCGCTGCCCTACATCAAGCGCATCCCCGGACTCGATTACAAAGCGCTGGAAGCCGCCTACACCGATCCGCGCGTTTGGGATTCGGTCGATGCCAACAAGATCACGCTCAACAGCCCCGACCCGCAGGCCATTCGTCCGCCCGACGGCAAGGCGAATGAATTGCTGGTGACGCTGCCGACCAACTTCAAATGCGCGCGTTTCGTAGACGACAAGGATACGGCGATCGTGCGCAAGCTCGAGCAGGACGTCGAAGCCGCACGCTTCGACGCGCCGGAAGGCAAGATCGAATTGCCGGTGAAGCTGAGGGTCTATGACTCGATCTTCGTGCCGCTTGCCAAGTGGGCGATGCTGTGTGCCGGCAATTATCGCTGCATCACCGCCGACGGCATGCGCACCGCGCAAGAGGCGGTGCATTCCAACATCGAGGAGTCGCGCTCGGTTTATAATTTCGTCAACGACCTGTGCGTCAAGCTCGGCGCTTCGCCCGACGACTTGGTGCCGTTCGAGAAATATGCCGCCGCTGCGCAAAGCCTCACGCGTCCGGCCTCGGCCGCGCGCGCATTGCAAAACGGCGCGCAAAATATCGAACGCGCCGACAAACTCGTGCAGCTGATCGCCCGGCAAAAAGGCCTCAGCCACCCGACCCTCGACGCGACCGTCGCGTTGGTCGATGCGCAACTCGACGCCAACCGCAAAAAGGCGGCGGCCTGATCGATCGGCGCCCATCGCCGGTTCTGACGCCTGCTGGACCCCCGGCAGGCGCCAAATTGTTATGATGCCACTGGCATTTAGCAAATCGGCCGCGAGTTATTCACAGGGCCGCCGATAAGGCAGTCCAACTGGCTGCTGCCGTCCCGCGCTCCGGTACAATTTATCAATTCAAAGCCAAAAATTGTGACTTTGCCGCAACAGTCCGCTGCTTTCTGTCACTAGAACGCCGAATCGCCTAAAAAGGCAGCAATTGCCATCGTTTTTGGCTTGCCGTTGAAGCCCGTCAGAGATGTAGATTTGCGCGGTAATGCACGTCGATTTGCGTGCCGGTGGACGGTTGCCGGGCTCTGGCGCGCAAAGGCGATGAGCGGAATGGATCGGCTGACAGCCGATCGAACCGAAAAGGGGCAGGGTCTATGAAAAAAGTTGTTTTGTCGGTAGTCGCGGCGCTTGCGCTCTCTGCTGCGCCCGCGTTTGCTGCTGATATGCCGGTGAAGGCCAAGCCGGCCGCGCCGGCCGCGGCGCCGTCACCGTGGGACGTTGCCTTCGGCACCGCCTTCACCACCGACTACGAACTGCGCGGCGTATCGCAATCCAACCATAAGCCTGCCGCGCAGGGCTATTTCGAGCTCGACTACACGGCCGCCGATTGGCTCAAGCTCTATGCCGGCGTTTGGGGATCGAGCCTGTGGACCGGCTTCGCCGACGCGGAGTTCGATATCACCGGTGGCGCGCGGTTAACCTTCGGCAACTTCGGCCTCGATCTCGGGTACTGATCTACTATTACTACCCGGGCGGCATTAACGCCACTGCGGGCCTGTTCAACGGCAGCTGGCTCGAAGGCTATGTCAAGCCGTCGTACAAGGTCGCCGATTGGCTGACCATCGGCGGCGTGTTCGAAACCGCCTTCAATAACTTCAACGACAAACTGCTTCCCATGCTCGAGCGCACGGGCGTCTGGGTCGGCGATGCGGGCCACTACTACGTGTCCGGCAACGCGGTCATCACCTTGCCGTGGCATCCGGTTCCCGACGTCACGCTCTCGATCAACCCCGAGATCGGCTACGAATGGTATAGCTCCGGCGTGAATGCCAATCTGGGCCTCGTGAGCGACACCTACTGGGACGTTGGCCTCGACATCAACTACAAGGCCATTACGCTCGATCTGCGTTACTGGGGCACCGATGCGAAGCCCAACGTGCTCGTGCCGAACCAGTGCGGTCCGACGGCGACTGGCAGCGCGAACGAATGCGGCGATCGCTTCGTTGCTACTCTGAAGTTCGACACTACCTTGTCGGCACTGAAATAAGCCAACCACTGCCTCTTCGGTTGCGACGGGCGGCGGCTCTCAACGAGCCGCCGCTCTTTTTATGTCGGCATGGCACGCGAATAATTCAGCCTGCCGGCAGGACATCGGGCGCGGCGCCCGGCGCTACGCCACCGGCGCCAGACTGCCCTCGCGCACCCAGTAGCGGTCGCCTTCGCGGCTGAACGCCAGGCGGCGGCGGTGGAACGCGGCAAGCGTCGAGCGGTGACCGATCGACACGATGGTCGCCGCGGCGAGCCGTTGTTCCAGCAGGCGGTAAAGGACGGCTTCGGCCGGCTCGTCGAGCGAGGCGGTGGCCTCATCCAGGAACAGAAAGTCCGGCGCGTGCAAAAGCGCGCGGGCGATGCCGAGCCGCTGCTGCTCGCCGATCGACAGCATGCGATTCCAATGCGCCTCCTCCTCGATCCGCGGGGCCAAGGCCGGCAAGCCGGCCGCGGCGACGAGTTCGGCGACGCGGGCGGCGTCGAATGTCCCGGGGGCCGCCGGATAGGCGACCGCGGCGGCCAGGGGCGCGATCGGGAAGTACGGCCGCTGCGGCAGGATCATCAGCCGGGCATTTTTCGGGACCGTGATCGTGCCGGCGCCGAACGGCCAAATGCCGGCCAGCGCACGGAACAGCGTCGACTTGCCGGAGCCGGACGGACCGCTCACGAGCACCCGCTCGCCGAGCCTGATCGAGATGTCGCCGGCATTGACCAGAGGCACGCCGTTCGGCAGCCGCACCGCCAGATCCTTGAACGAGACGGCGGCCGCTTCGCCGGCCGCAATGCCGATCACCGGCGGCGTGACCGCGACCGCGCGGGCGGCCGCCACCGAGTGATCGAAGCCGGACAGCCGCTCGATCACCGCGCTCCATTCCGCGAGGCTGCGGTAGAGGCTCACGAATACCGATAGCGCGTTCTGCACCTGCCCGAAGGCGTTGGCGGTCTGCATCAGGCCGCCAAGCTGGATAACATTGGCGAAATAGGCCGGGCTCACCATGACGAACGGGAAAACGACGGAGGCCTGCGCATAGCCGGCGGTGAAGAAGGTGAGCTTCTTCTGCCGCGACATGATCGCGAGCCAGTTGGCGACGACATTGCCGAAGCGCAGCAGCAGGCGGTCGCGCTCCGCCCGCTCGCCGTCGAGCAAAGCGATCTGCTCGGAGTTCTCGCGCACCCGCACCAGATTGAATCGGAAGTCGGCTTCGTAACGCTGCTGCTGGAAGTTGAGCGCGATCAACGGGCGGCCGATCAGATGCGTCAGCGCGGTGCCGACGCAGGCGTAGATCAATGCTGCCCACAGCAGGTATCCGGGAATGGTGAAACTCATCCCGAACAGGTGCAGCGGCGCCGCCGCCGACAGCGACCACAGGATGATCATGAACGAAAACAGCGTGACGCAGGAGTTGAGCAGCTGCAGTCCGATCGACAGCGTCAATGCGATGAATTGCGCGATGTCTTCGGAGATGCGCTGGTCCGGATTGTCGGCGGCGTCGCCCAGGAGCTGCATGCGGTAGTGATTGGCATCCGCCATCCAATGATCGAGATAGCTCGCGGTCAGCCAGCGCCGCCAGCGGATCTGCAGCCATTGATTGAGATAGAGCTGATAGACGGCAAGCAGAATGAAGAACGTCGCCAGCACGCAGAAATAGCCGAGCTGGTAGACGAAGACGTTCCAGTTTCGATCCTGCAGGGCATTGTAGAAACGGGCATTCCATTCGTTGAACAGTACCGTGATACCGACGATCGACAGTTCGATGGCGATGACCGCCGCCAGCAGCAGCCGGCCGGGCCAGCGATCCTCCGAGCTGAAATAGGGGCTGGCAATTCGCCAGACGATGGCGAGCCTCGAGAAAATACCTCTCACGGGCGGTCTCCTGTTGGGACGGGCTGCAGCCCGATGCGTATTACGGTGAAAACAGCTGGCAGGGACTCATGGCGGCGATGCGGTGATTGTGCCTGAATTTATGCGGCCGCACGACTGCATCATGGCCGGCCTGGAGGAAAAAGCTTCTAATTGAAGTCAGCATGTTAGCCGGCGGCGCTTAGACGAAAGTCGGTTCGCGGCGTTGCCTGCATTCGGCGATGCGGCAAGCGTACAGGCCGAAAATAAATTTTCTGCAATGTTCCGCGTTGAAAAAATGCACCCGAAAAATCGGTGAAGTCTTGCGTCCAAACATTGTCACACACTAGTGTGCGACGCGGGGGAGGCGAAAGCGCGCAGGCGGTATCGGTTTGACGCGGGTCGCGCGCGTTGCCGCTCAAAAAATTCGCATCGAAAAAATCTCGCGGGAGGATACCAATGACATCAGACACGTTTTCAATGCAATTTGATCGCCGTACAGTGATCAAGACGGCGGCGCTGGCCGGCATCGCGCAGGTCGCGTCGCCCTTCGTCATCACCGCGCGCGCGGCCGACGAAGTTAAGATCGGTCTCGACAATCCGCTGACCGGCACCTATGCGGCGGTCGGCAAGAACGAGCTGATCGGATGCCAGCTCGCGCTCGAACAGATCAATGCCAAGGGCGGCATTCTCGGCCGCAAAGCCGAACTGCTGGTCGAAGACTCCACCAGCGGCGACGCCGGCACCGCGGTGCAGAAGGCGCGTAAGCTGATCGATCGGGATAAGATCAACTTCCTGCTCGGCAACGTGAACTCCGCGCTGGCCATGGCCATGGCGGAAGTCTCGTTCGAGAAGGGCGTGCTCCACATCGTCCCCGGCGGCCACACCGACGCGGTCACCGGTACGTCGTGCCACTGGAATGTTTTCCGTGTTTGCAACACGACACAGATGGAAGCCAACGCCATCACACCGTCGCTGATCAAGGACTTCGGCAAGAAGTGGTATTACATCACGCCCGACTATGCTTTCGGTCACACGCTGCAGGCCGGCCTCGAAAAGGCGTCGAAGCCGCTGGGCGGAATCAAGGTCGGCGGCGATCTCACTCCCCTCGGCACCACGGACTTTTCCTCCTACCTGATCAAGGCTCAGGCGGCGGCGCCGGACGTTATTATCTTCCTCGTCCAAGGCGACGACATGGTGAACGCGCTCAAACAGGCTGTGCAATTCGGCCTCGAGAAGAAGATCCATCTTGCCGGCGCCCAGCAGGAGCTTGAGCCGCTCGAGGGTCTGCCGCCGGAAGCGCGCATCGGCACCTGGGTTTTCGAATGGTACTGGAACCAGCCGGGCGTGCCGCACGTCGCGGACTTCGTCGCGGCGATCAAAAAGAAGACCGGCCGCGTTCCCACCGCACGCACCTGGTTCGGTTTCGTCTCGACCTGGACCTGCGCGCTGGCCGCCAACAAGGCGAAGTCGCTAGAGGCGATCAAGATGGCCAAGGCGCTGCAGGGCTTCAAGCTGCCGCCGGAAATCGCGCTGATGCCCGACGGAGCCTTCTACCGCGCCGGTCAGAACCAGCTCATTCCCAACCTCTATGTGGGTAATGCGCAGGCCAAAGGCAGCGCCCCGGATGACCTGTTCAAGGTTACCAGCGTGATCAAGGGGGCCGACATTGCGGGAACCCTTGAAGAGACCGGCTGCAAGATGACATGGCCGGCCTGACGTTTCGGATCGACCGGGCGCCGCCGAATGCGCGGCGCCCGGAATTCCGATCTGGGGCGAGGGGTTTACAATCAACAAATGTCCGTGGAAGCTGTCCGCAATCGCACTCGGGCGACGGTGTTGTCGTTTGATGCGGGAACGTTCGTGATATTGTTGGGCGTATGACGCAGCTCGTTCTCTTCAATGTCTTTAACGGCCTGATCGTCGGCGCGTTCTATGCGCTGATGGCGCTCGGCCTGTCGCTCATCCTCAATCTGTCCGGGGTGATCAATTTCGCCCATGGCGGCTTCCTGGCGATCGGCGGCTATCTCGCCTTCACCATGATCCCCTATGTCGGCTTTTGGGGCGCCCTGGTGCTGGCGCCGATCCTGACCGCAGTCATCGGCGTCATCGTCGAGCGTGTGCTGATCCGCCGTCTTTATGGGCGCGATCCGCTTTACAGCCTGCTGCTGACATTCGGCCTCGCCTTCATGATCGAGGACGGCACGCGCTTCATCTGGGGCGCGCAGAGCCTGCCGTTCCAAGTGCCCGGCTGGCTGGTAACGCCGCTCTCCAGCGAATATTTCTTCCTGACCGGCTACCGGCTGTTCATGGTGCTGGTGGTCGCCGTCGCCGTGATTGGACTGTTCCTCATCCTCGGTCGGACTCGGCTCGGCATCCGCATCCGCGCCGGAACGCTCGACCTGGAAACAGTGTCGGTGCTCGGCGTCAATGTGCGCGTGTTGCGCAACATGAATTTCGGCCTCGGCATCTATTTGGCTGGGCTTGCCGGCGTGCTGGCGGTCGGCCAGCTCGGCTTGCAGCCGACCATCGGCGCCTCGCTGATCATGCCGAGTTTCGTCGCCATCATCGTCGGCGGCCTCGGTAGCCTGCCGGGCACCTTGCTCGGCGGCTTGCTGATCGGCGTCGCTTCCGGCATCACCACGGTGTTTTTTCCCTCGGCCAGCGAGGCGGTGATTTACGTCATGATGGCGGTGGTGTTGCTGGTTCGCCCGCGCGGCCTTCTGGGCGAGGAGGGCCGCTTCTAGTGGATGCCCCCAACCTGAATAAGCAAATCCCGAGTATCGTTGTCTGGCTGCTGTTGCTAGCGATGCCGTATTGGCTGCCGGCGATCGGCGGCTATGTCGAGCTCGGCAGCGAAGTGGTCGTCCTCGGCCTCGCCGCCATGGCGCTCAATTTTCTGCTCGGGTACACGGGCGTGCTGTCCTTCGGCCACGCGGCCTATTTCGGTCTCGGCGCCTACGGCGCCGCCATGACCATCCGTTATCTGGTGCCGAGCACCGGGCTGGGCATCGTCGTCGGCATCGTGGTCGGCACGGTCGCAGCCGCGATCATTGGTCCGCTGATCATCCGCCTGCGCGGCGTCTATTTCGCCATGGTGACGATCGCCTTCGGCCAGGTGTTCTATTTCATCGCCTTCCGCTGGAACAACGTCACGGGCGGCGACGACGGCCTCACCGGCTGGACGCGCCTGCCGCTGCATTTCGGTTTTGCCACGATCGACATTCAGAACAACCCGAACGCGTTTTATTACCTCGTGCTGGCGTTGTTCGCCGTCTCCGTGGGCGTGATGGCGTGGCTGTTGCGTTCGCCGTTCGGCCGCACGCTGATCGCGATTCGCGAGAACGAGCGGCGCGCGCGCTTCCTCGGCATTCCGGTCGACCAGCACATCTGGATGTCGTGGGTGATTTCCTGCGGCTTTGTCAGCCTCGCCGGCGCGCTCTACGCTCTGCTCAACAACTTCGTCGATCCGCGCGCGCTTTACTGGACCCAGTCCGGCGACTTCGTGATCATGGCGGTGCTCGGTGGCATGCGCTCATTCTGGGGGCCGCTGATCGGGGCGGCGATCTACGTCGTGCTGCGGGATTACCTGTCGAGCCAGACCGAGAATTGGCAGTCGTTTATCGGCCTGTTCTTCGTGCTGGTCGTGCTGTTCTTCCCGCGCGGCGTACTCGGCATGATCCGCCGCAAGGTGATGTCATGAGCCTGCTGCGGGTCGAAAACGTGTCCAAGCAATTCGGCAGCCTGATCGCCGTCGACGGCGTCTCGATGACGGTGGAACCCGGCGAACTGCGCGCCATCATCGGACCCAATGGCGCCGGAAAGACGACGTTCTTCAACCTCATCAGCGGGTTTCTGACCCAAACGTCCGGCCGGATCATTTTCGAAGGCGAAGATATATCGGGACTTTTGCCGGCCCGCCGCGTGTGGCGCGGCATCGCCCGCACCTTCCAGATCACGGAAGTCTTTCCCGAACTCTCGGTGCGTGAGAATCTGCGCACCGCAGTCGAGGTTGCCGCCGGCTTTCGGCTAAGCCCCTGGCTGTCGGATGACGCAGACGGCGAAATACGCGCCCGGGTCACCGAATTGATGGATATGGGCGGGCTCGCGGAAAAGGCCGAACGGCTGGTTGGCGAGCTTGCGCACGGCGACCAGCGCGCCACCGAGATCATGATGGCGCTGGCGCTCAAGCCGCGGCTATTGCTTCTCGATGAACCGACGGCCGGAATGGGCGACCAGGAGACCTACGACATCACGCAGTTGATCCGAAAACTGCACCGCGACCAGAGGCTGACCATCGTGCTCATCGAGCACGACATGCGTGTCGTCTTTCATCTTGCCGACCGCATCATGGTGCTGGCCGAAGGCAAGATGCTGGCGGAAGGCACGCCGCAGGATATTGCTGCCAACGAGGCAGTGCAGGCGGCCTATCTGGGGAAGGCGGCGGCATGAGCGGCGTGGCGCTTGAGGCGGAAGGCCTTCACACTTTTTACGGCAAGAGCCACATCCTGCACGGCGTCGGCCTGGAGGTGCGCGAGGGTGAAATCGTCGCGCTGTTGGGACGCAACGGCGCCGGCAAGACCACGACGCTGCGCAGCCTTGTTGGGCTGACCCATGCGCGCGAAGGCGTGGTGCGCATTTTCGGCCATGCCACAACCGACTGGCCGCCTTATCGCGTCGCCGCGCTCGGTGTCGGCTATGTGCCGGAGGGCCGGCGCATTTTCGCCAACCTGACGGTCGAGGAAAATCTGAAAGTGCCGCTCGAACGGTCAGGGCCGTGGACCATTGCGCGCATTTACGAACTTTTTCCGCGTCTTGCCCAGCGCAAGACGAACAAGGGCCGGCAGCTTTCCGGCGGCGAACAGGAAATGCTGGCGATCGCCCGCGCGTTGTTGTTGAACCCGAAGCTGCTCCTGCTCGACGAGCCAAGCCAGGGTCTCGCGCCCTTGATCGTGCAGGACGTGTTCAAGGTCGTCACCTCAGCGCGCGAACAGGGCATTTCCGTGCTGCTGGTCGAGCAGAACGTGCGCGGTGCGGTCGAGATTGCCGATCGGGCCTATGTTCTGGACGACGGCCGCGTCGTTTATTCCGGGGCCGCCGCGGAACTTGCCAAGGACGAGGAGCGGGTGCGTGCGCTCGCCGGCGCCAGCGCCGAAGATTGGGAGCAGCACGGCTCGCCCGCCTGACTTAGCCTCGTTGCATCCGTTTTAGACGCGGCAGCACAAGCGTCCCGCGGCCGGTTTCCGCTGACCGCCGTGGTGCTTCGCCCATAAATAAAGCGTATCTCCGAACGGAAACCGCTGCGAAAATGGCCGATTCCGGCTTGTCGGGCACCTAAAATAGTTACAGACTAAAGAATGAGGTACGGGCCTTAGTGCTGGTGCCATCATCGAAATTACGAAAATAAAAAAGCTATTAAATCCAAGGGAGGGTAAGGGAAATGGCCAAGACCAAAACGTCTACGTCTGCGACCCGCCGTAAGTTCCTCGGCGGCGCTGCTGTTGCCGGCGTGGCGACCATCGCCATGCCGCAGGTTTCGCGCGCACAAACCGTAACGCTGAAGATGCAAGGTGGCTGGGGTGCCACCGACATTCTCAACGAATACGGGCAGGACTATGCCCGCATCGTCAACGAGATGGGCGGCGGCCGGCTCAAGACTCGACTATCTCAACGCCGGCGCGGTGGTGAAGGCGTTCTCGGTGATGGACGCGACTTCGTCGGGCGTGCTCGACGGCCCCACATGCGTGCCGGCCTACTGGTACGGCAAGCATCGCGCCGCCTCGCTGTTCGGCACCGGCCCCTGCTACGGCACCAACGCGCAGCCAGTTCATGGGCTGGTTCTATAATGGCGGCGGCCAGGACCTTTACAACGAGCTGACGCAGAAGATTCTCGGTCTGAACGTGCAAGGCTTCTACGTCTTCGCCATGCCGACGCAGCCGCTCGGCTGGTTCAAGAAAGAACTCCAGGGCCCGGATGACTTCAAGGGCATGAAGTACCGCACCGTCGGTCTCGCTTCCAACGTCATGCAGGCGATGGGCGCCAGCGTCGCACAATTGCCGGGCCCGGAAATTCTCCCGGCCATGGAAAAAGGCGTGATCGAGGCGTTCGAGTTCAATAACCCGACCTCGGACATGCGCTTCGGCGGCGCAGGACGTCGCCAAGTATTATTACCTTGGCTCCTACCACCAGGCGTCGGAAGCCATCGAGGTTGTGTTCAACAAGACGAAATGGGACAGCCTGGGCAAGGAACAGCAGCAGAGTCCTGCAGTCTGGCCGGGCAAGCCGCCAACTCCTTCGACATCTGGAAGGCCTGGGATATCTACTCGCGCGATTTGCAGACGCTGATCACCAAGCACGGCGTGCACGTCAAGCGCACGTCGGAGGCGATCTTCAAGGCGCAGCTTGTGGCCTGGGACAAGGTGGTCGATCGAAATCAGCTCGGACCCGAACCAGGGTCGCCTTCATCAAGAAGGTGCTCGATAGCCAGAAGGAATGGGGCAAGCGGGTCGGCTTCTACGTCGATCAACAACGAAGCCGATTACAAGTCCGGCCTGCGAGCACTACTTACGGTCACGATGAAGGTCTGAAGTGAACGTAAAATAAACTCGCCGGGGCGGCAAAACTGCCCCGGCGACTTTGCGGCCGAGCACCAATTAGCGAGAACCTCACGTGGAAAATTTTCTTCTGTTTCATCGACCGTCTCAGCGCGGGCGTCGGCAAGGCGTTCGGCTGGTGCATCGTCATCATGACGCTGGGCACCTGTTACGACGTGTTCATGCGTTACTCTGTTCCGCGCCCGACCAATTGGGCCTTCGACGTCAGCTATTTCATGTATGGCGCGCTGTTCATGATGGCCGGCGCCTACACGCTGTCGCGCAACGGCGCATGTGCGTGGCGACTTCGTTTACCGGATGTGGCCGTATCGCGTGCAGGCGGCGATCGATCTCGTGTTTATTCATTATCTTCATGGGGCCGGGCTTTGGCGCTCTGTTTTATTATGGTATCCCTTATGCCGAGACAGTCCTGGCACATCCATGAAGTGAGCATCTACGCCCCGACCGGTGCGCCGGTCTATCCGCACAAGACGCTGATCCCGATCGCGGCCGTTTCTGATGCTGCTGCAATGCTTCGCCGAAGTGATGCGTTGCATCATTTGTTTGCGCGACGGTGTGTGGCCGCAACGGCTGCATGACGTGGAAGAAATGGAATCGGCCATCCTGGCCGAAGCGGCGGACCGTCGGCGCATCGAAGAAGAAATGCACGTGGGGGCTAACCCGATGACGTTAACCAATCCCGACATCGGGATGATTCAACTCTGCGCGTTCATCATCATAATTTTGCTGGGCTTTCCGATCGCCTTCACGCTGGTCGCGATGGGCGTATTCTTCGGCTACTACGCGATGGGGCTCGCGGATCTTCGACCTGCTCGTCACTAATACTTACGATGTGATGTCGAACGACGTGTTGACCGCGGTGCCGCTGTTTCTGTTCATGGGCTACGTGGTCGAACGCTCGAACATACTCGACCGGTTGTTCTATTCGTTGCAGATGTCGATGCGCGCACGTGCCGGGGGCGCTGGCGGTGGCAACGTTGATCACCTGTGCGCTGTTCGCCACCGCCACCGGCATCGTCGGCGCTGTGGTCACGCTCGATGGGTCTGCTGGCCTTTCCCAGCCATGCTGCGCGCCGGCTACAACACCGAGCTCTCGGCCGGGGTGGTCTGCGCCGGCGGTTGTCTCGGCATCATGATCCCGCCCAGCGTGCTGTTGATTCTTTACGGCGCGACCACGTCGGTTTCCGTGGTGCAGCTTTACGCCGCCGCTTTCATTCCGGGCTTCATGCTGGCTAGTCTTTATGTGGTCTACGTGATCGTGCGCGTTCTCATCGATCCGAGCCTGGCGCCGAAACCAAAGGAACTGGAACGCGATATCCCCTTCGGCGAAGTGTTTTATGCACTGGTGACCTCCTTCTTCCCGCTCGCCGTGCTGATCCTCTCGGTGCTTGGTGCCATCCTGCTCGGCCTGGCGACGCCGTCGGAAGCAGCGGCCGTCGGCGCACTCGGCTCCGTGCTATTGGCGGCCGGCTACAAATCGCTGACCTTCCAGCGGCTGAAGGAGGCGGTCTACCTCACCGCCCGCACCTCGGCGATGGTCTGCTATTTGTTCATCGGCTCGTGGACCTTCTCGTCCGTGTTCTCCTATCTCGGCGGGCATGAGGTCATCGAGCACTGGGTGCTGGCGGCGAATTTGAGCGCGACCGGGTTCCTTATCCTCGCGCAGTTCATCATCTTTCTGCTTGGCTGGCCGCTGGAATGGACAGAGATCATCATCATCTTCGTGCCGATTTTCCTGCCGCTGGTGAAAACCTTCCATATCGACCCAACATTGTTCGGCATCCTGGTAGCGCTCAATATCCAGACCTCGTTCAACACGCCGCCAATGGCGATGGCGGCCTATTACCTCAAGGGTGTGGCGCCGCCGCAGGTGCGGCTGAACCAGATTTTCGCCGGCGCGCTGCCGTTCGTGTTTATGGTGTTCTTGTCGATGACACTGGTGTACGTCTTCCCCGGCATCGCGCTTTGGCCGCCCGGCAAGACGTATCACTGATGTCGGACACCGAATTGGCAGGACTGACCGCCATCGAAGCCGCCGGGCGGATTGCCGACGGCGACATGAGCGCGGAAGACTTTGTCGGCGCCTGTCTGGAACGGATCAAGGCGATCGACGACAAGGTGCATGCCTTCGTACGCCTCGATCCGGACGAAGCGTTGGCCAAGCGCGCGCGCTCGACGAGCGCCGCCGCAACGGCAAGCCGCTCGGCCCGCTGCACGGCGTGCCGGTGGCGATCAAGGACATCTTTGACACCGCCGACTACAAGACCGAATGCGGCTCGCCTTTGCTCAAAGGCCGCCAGCCGATGCGCGATTGCATGGTGGTGGCACGGCTGCGCGCGGCCGGGGCGGTGATCATCGGCAAGACCGTGACCACCGAATTTGCCTATTTCAGCCCCGGCCCGACGCGCAATCCGCACGATCTCGAACGCACGCCCGGCGGCTCGTCGTCCGGCTCGGCGGCGGCGGTAGCCGCCGGCATGGTGCCGCTCGCCGTCGGCTCGCAGACCAACGGTTCGGTGATCCGGCCGGCGGCCTTTTGCGGCGTTTACGGCGTCAAGCCGACGCACGGCGCCATCTCGCGCCACGGTGCGCTCATTCTGTCCAAAGCGCTCGATCACGTCGGTGTATTCGCCCGCTCGCTCGCCGACGCCGCTCTCATCCTCGAAGCACTCACCGGCTACGACGCAAATGATACCGATACGCGCCCGGTGGCGGCGCCGGCCTTTCTCGAGACGTTGATCGAAGAGCCACCGATGCCGCCGCAACTCGCCTTCGTGCGCACGCCGGTCTGGGACAAAGCTGATGCCGAGACGCGTATGGCATTCGAGAGTTTCGTCGAACTCTGGGCGACGCCGCCGAGGTCGTGGATATGCCAGACGCCTTCGCATCGGCCTGGGACGACCAGCGCGTCATCATGGCCGCCGACATGGCGCACAATCTGGGCGCAGTGGTCGAACGCGGCGGCGATGTCTCAAGCAAGCAATTGCGTGATCTTTTGGCTGAGGGCAGCCAGGTGAGCGCGGTGCGCTATCTGGCGGCGCGCACGAGCGCGCGGCGCTATGCCGCCGGCCTCACCGAGATCTTCAAGCAATATGACGCGATCCTGACGCCGGCGACCATTGGCGTTGCGCCCAAGGGCACGGCCACCGGCAACCCGCTGTTCTGCACACTGTGGTCGCTGACCGGCCTGCCGGCGCTGTCGCTGCCGTTGTTGACCGGGGAGGGCGGCTTGCCGCTCGGCGTGCAGCTCGTGGGGCCTGCCGGCGACGACGCACGGCTGCTGCGCACGGCCAATTGGCTGATCAATAAGCTTGGATAATCGGTCGCGAACGCCGCCGGGATCGGCCCGCGTTATTTCTTCGTCGGGGCTGATGACCGGCTTCCAATCATCGCCCCAGAAGCCCCAGACCATCAGGGCGAGGCCGACCAGGGTGCAAATCCACAACGGAAACGCGTCGAGCTTGGCGGCGATCAAAAACATGTAGCCGATCATGATGATGGCGCCGATCAATGCCGTGATTGCGTCCGCCATGCCGTCCTCCGGTTATTATTGAGCCCATCCCAGCCCGGCGCGCGGGCCTGTACCACCGGTTTTTACGCCGGTGCGCCGAGGTTCGCCTTGAAGAAAGCGATCGTGCGGCTCCAGGCGAGATCCGCGGCCGGCTTATCGTAACGGTTGCTGGTGTCGTTATTGAAGGCGTGATTGGCGTTCGGATAGACATAGATCGTATAGCGCTTGTGGTTGGCCTTGAGCGCGGCCTCGTAGGCCGGGATGCCGGCATCGATATGCTGGTCGAGCCCCGCATAGTGCAAGAGCAGCGGCGCCTGGATCGTTTTCACCTGGTCCGCCGGCGGCTGCGCGCCGTAATAGGCCACGCCCGCTTTCAGATCGGGCGAAAGCACCGCGATGCGGTTAACCATGCCGCCGCCCCAGCAGAAACCGACGGTACCCACGGCACCGGTTGAACGTTTATGCCGCTTGAGGAACGGCACCGCGGCGGCGATGCGATGCGCGGTCTGCTCGGCATTGAGCGTGCCGATCATGTCGCGCGCCTTGTCCTCATCCGCCGGCGTGCCGCCGAGCGGCGAGAGCATGTCGACGGCGTAGGCCAGGAAGCCCGCAAGCGCGACGCGCCGCGCGATGTCCTTTATGTGCGGATTGAGCCCGCGGTTTTCGTGGATGACGATCACCGCCGGACATTTGTCGTTCGCTTTGAGCCGCGCCAGATAGCCGGAGATTGTCGCGCCCGGCGCGTCGTAGGAAGCCGTTTCGATGGAGAGTCGCGCGTCGTCGGGCGCCACCGTTGCGGCGCGCGCGTAGTCGTTCTGCAACAGCAGCAACAGCGCCAGCGCCGCCGCGCTCGAGCCGGCGATCTCCGCCAGCCGGTCGAGGAACGCGCGGCGGTTGATGCCGCCATGGGTGAAGCTGTCGTAAAGCTCGATGATGCGCTGGTCCATGCAACGTCTCCGGCGGGTTAGCCGACTCACACCGCGGTGCGGCGCAAATTCCAGTCAAAGCCCGCGCCCGCCGCGAAAAAGGGCGGCCCGCAGGCCGCCATTTGTTGTGCGTGCGTTGCGGCGATCAGTACATGCCGCCCATGCCAGAACTCCCGGACGATGCTTGCCCCCTTCAGCGCAACCGGGTTAGGCAGCAGCCAGTACCCAAGTCGGGCGCGGAGTTGGCGGACACTATTCACCGCTCACCGCGTTCTCAACACGACACCTCGGAAAACTCGGTGCAATCACCAGTGGCGCCGCGCCGCATCACGATCTTTTTGCCGTCGACGCAATCGGTCTCCATGCAGATTTCACCCGCGTTCGCCAGGGACGCGACATGCGCCTGCATCACCGTCGGCTTCGGCATGCCGTATTTGGCGATCAGCCGCTTGAACGCCGGGTGGGGCTTGGCGAGCGCGTTAATGTGCTTAACGTGGGCGGGCGTACGGCGCGCGGTTTTGCGACCGGCTTTCTTCGACGTTTTCTTGGTTGTTCTTGACGACCTTCTTGCAATCGCTTTCGCCATGCTGTCCTCCCTGTTGCGCTAATGTGACTGGCTCTGGATCGCCGTTGCGACCGCCTGGCCGATCAGCGCCGCGTTATGCAGCGCAATCGCTTCCGCCGACGGCGTTGCTGGCCGTGTCGCAGTCGCGCGCGCGGTCTTGCCGATCGTGATCGTCAGATCCTGGGTGCGCTGCTGAGAGGTCGAGAAGAACGTCCCGACGGATTCACCGCGACCCGCGTGAACTTCCACGTCGGTGTGCGCTCACCCATAGGATGCGACGAACGTCGCCTGATAGCTAAACGTGCTGAATGGACTGGCGATCGGCGTCGCTGGCTTGCCCGGCACGTCGCCGATCACCACCGAGCCCGGCACCTTGGCGAGGAACACCTTGGTGAGGATGAAGTCCTTGATCTTCAGATCGCTCTGGATGAAGACGCCGTCCTCGTGCTCGCACGGCGCGGTGAGATCGATGCCGCGCTCGTGCAACAGGTCATAGAACGAATAGGTAAAGGCGATGATCTCGGTATGCGTCGCGTCGACCGAATTGCTGTTACCGAGCCCGAGCGAGAACGGGAGCGGCGGCGTGTCGGTGTAGGTCACGCCGGGATTGAGCGCGCTCTTCTCGTCGACCGCGAGCTTGAGCGTGACGGTCGCGCCCTGCTGCTCAAGCCAACTGATATCGTTGCCGGGATGCGGCGAATGCCGCGTCGCGAGGCGCCGCTCCGTCTCGACGACGGCATGACGCAGCTCGCATTTGATGTTGTTGACGATGATGTTCTCGAACGCAAGCTCGTCGGTGCGGTTCTTGAAGAACGGCTGCATTTCCGGCACGAACAAGCCGCAGCCCGGCAGCGCCGCGCCCAGCGCTATACAAAACGCTACCCGCACCAACATGACCGGCCCCTTGGCGACCCGCCCCGGCCGCGCGGTCCCATGCACTATTAGAGCGCATGCCACCTCTGCGTGCAATAGGGGCCGCGCGAAAGATGCGGCCCCGCGGCTGGCACGAGCTCGATGTGCAACCTCATCCGGGCTCTCGATTCTGTTCGACAACCACGCTGCCAAGGATCGTACGGCATCGAGATAGCCGGCTGACCGAGCTACGCTTGTTGCCAGTCAGGTCCGGTAGTGGCACATCGCCGCATTCGCTCCGCTGCAAAAGGTTTGGTCTATTGGGTGAACGGCGGACTTTGCAGGCCAGCCCACGCACGTTTTTGAGTTCACCCCTGACATCCGCGGCACGCCGCGCAGCTTGTTCGGCAGCATCGCCTTGATGGCCGTCCATTCATAGTCGGTGAGTTCGTAGCACATCATTGGAGGTGCTCTTTTGGGACCTTAATTCACAGCCAGTGTGCCCCGATCAACAGCGACCCGGGATGCCAGCTCTGACGGCACACCGTTGCGCTTACTGCACCGCACTATTTGGTCGCCAACAGACTAAAGCGTACAAAGGTTGGCGTCAGCGCGAGCCGGGCGTGACGCGGATGACCCAACTGCGACATTGTCCGAATCCCCCCTGCGGCATCGACATTCCGTTTAAATCAATTTTACGCCAGAACAACCGTTAACGTTGCAGCACGCCGATCACACGACTTGCAAAGCTGAGCCGTTCAGACATCAGCGTGATCGCGTAGCTCAGCAAGGCGCGACTGAGCGCGGGGTCCTGCCGTTTGATTTTTTCATAAGCGTTCGCTCGGAGCCATCGAGCACGCTGGCGACCTCGGCTTAAATCGTGGCACTGCGCGGCCGCCGGGCGATCAGGCCCATTTCGCCGATCGTGGTATGCCGGCCCAAGCTGCGCACACGCACCGAGCGGCCGTCGCCCAAGTCCACGATAATACCGACGCGACCTTCGAGGATAAAGTGCATCGAGTAAGCCGCGTCGCCCTGGCGAGCGATGATGTCGCCCGGTTGAACTCTCGAGCCACTGCAATGATCCGCCATGCGGTCGGCATGGTCCGGGCTGCCCAAGGCGTCGGATAACCACGCGCGCAACGATAATACTTCGCCGATCTCGGCCCGATGCGCCCTGATAACCGCTTCTTCGCAGGTTTCCAGGGCCCGATCGAGGTTCGGCGCGATGACGATGTCATCCGAAATGAGCTTTGCGATGCGAAATGCTCTTTCCAGCTCTGGTGCCAGGTTGATAAACACGAGTCTCCGCACGGCATTCGGCGGTCGCATCCTTGATCTGCGAGAAGCTATGCGTAGCGGAGGAATCAATTCCGGTGACCGGCGAAAATCGAACAACAGCAATCGGCACTCCGGCCACCTCCCGAGCAGCTCCTTAACGTGCTCATAGAGCCGATTGGCCGAGCCGAAGAACAAATAGCTCTGCAGTGCCATGCCTTGGATCTCGCGGCCGTGCTGGATCAGCAGGGAAAGCTCGGCGGCGCTGCGATCGAGCGAGCTGCGGTATTCCGACCCATCGAAGCTGAACTTGATGGCGTTCACGCGGCTAGCGCTCAGCGCGAACGTTGAGCAGCCGATCACCACACCGATCAGGATGCCGGCAATAAAGCCCCACTTGATGATGATCAGCGCGATGGCGATAAGCGATAGGTACTCGATGAGCAGCAGTTGCCGCACGGAATGAATCAGCCAGCGATGGAAGAGGCGGGCGCCGGCGAAGAACAAGAGACCGCCCAAAGCGAATTTCGGTACGTAGCCGAGGAATCCGGGGTTGACCACTAGCATGGCCGCCGAAATTACCGCCAAAGTCAGTCCAGAGATACGGCCGGTGGCCCCTGCCGCATGATTGAGCGTCGTCCGGCTCAGCGACAGGCAGCTCACAAATCCGCCGAGCGCTGCACTCAAAAGGCTGGCAAGTCCAAGTGCCTTTAGCTCGCGCTCAATGCTAGCCTCACATTTAGTTGCAATCTCAACTCCGGTCGTGTTGAGCAACAAGCTGATGGTGGTGACAAACATGACCGCGAGAAGATCGCCAGCCAGCCACGGAAGCGTTGTCCAGGGAAAATTGCGGAGTTCCGCCGGTTGCCACGGCGAAATGAGCGCAGCCGCCGGCTGCGGCCGAAACATCCAACCGTCACCCTGTGCCTCGATCAGCGATGACCCGATCAGCGGCAAGACGAGATGCGTCGCCACGATCGCCGTCAACAGGACGCTGGGCAGAATGTAGGCATTTTGCCAGCGAGACAGGAGGAATTGTAGCGTGATTGCGACCACAAGCCCGGCCGCAACCTTACCGGCGATCGCGCCGCCGAGGAAGGCATCGATGTTGCCGAGTGTCACCCGCTGGTCCGTGACCACCTGGATCGCGCCCATGATCATCAGCCAGCCGGTCGCTCCGAGGAAACCACCGATCACCGGATAGGGTACGAAGCGGATCGCGCGTCCGGCGCGTGTGAACCCGAGCACGCAGAGGAGCAAACCCGTGATCGCCGTCCCCAGAGCCATCACGATCAGGGTCGGCTCGAGCAGATGGGTGGCGCCGTCGGCTACGAGACGCGCCGCCATTGCCGCCACCAGCGTAGCCGTCACAGCGGATGTAGAAGTATCCGGCCCGGCAATGGCGAACGGAAGCGAACTGCGCAATGCAACGACGGCGGCAGCGACGGCCGCCGACAGGAACGTCACTGCAATGCCATAGGAAAGCCAATGCGTGAGCGGACCCGAGAAAATGAGGGCTGCGTAGGAAAGGCAATAGGCCGTCGAAAGGACGCTGCAGATCGTGCCGGCCAACACGTCCCGCAGAATTGCGCGGAATTTATTGCTCGTTGGGGCGCGGCTGACCCCGACCATGTCTACAGACATCCCGTAATCTTTCTCCGGGGCCCCCAGATGTCCGGCAGCTTTCACGCCCCACCAAAGTTACGATGGATTTGTGACTAAGGCCAGAAATCCAATGGTGGGTGCGCCGCTGAAACACCGCTCGGCTATGGCGGCTTCCGGCATAATGTTCCATGGCTGTCCTCCGTCTCCAGATGCTTGGGGCCGACTCAACGTCGTGACCCCGTTTCATCATCTATCGGGGGACAGCCACTTCAACTGCTCACTCGGAGCAGGGCCCATTACGGCATCTAACTTCAACGCCGCGTGATCCAGTTCAAAGCGAGTTGACCGCGCCCAACGAAAAAGGGCGGCCCGCGGGCCGCCCTTTTCGTTCCCCCGACTTGCGGCAGGCTTACATCATGCCGCCCATTCCGCCCATGCCGCCGCCCGGCATGGCCGGGGCCGGCTCCTTCGGCAGTTCGGCGACCATGGCTTCGGTGGTCACCAAGAGGCCGGCGACCGATCCGGCATCCTGCAGCGCGGTGCGCACCACCTTGGCCGGGTCGACGATGCCGGCCTCGATCATGTCGACGTATTTCTCGTCCTGCGCGTCGAAGCCGTAGGTCTCCGACTTGTCGTCCATGATCTTGCCGACCACGAGCGAGCCTTCCACGCCGGCGTTCTCGGCGATCTGCCGGATCGGGGCTTCCAGCGCCTTGAGCACGATATTGATGCCGGCCTGCACGTCGGGGTTCTCGTCATGGATGCGGCCGACCGCCTTCTTGGCGCGCAGCAATGCGACGCCGCCGCCCGGCACGATGCCTTCCTCGACCGCGGCGCGGGTGGCGTTGAGCGCGTCCTCGACGCGGTCCTTCTTCTCCTTGACCTCGATCTCGGTCGCCCCGCCGACCTTGATTACCGCGACGCCGCCGGCGAGCTTGGCCAGCCGCTCCTGCAGCTTCTCCTTGTCGTAGTCGGAGGTGGTCTCCTCGATCTGCGCCTTGATCTGGTCCACCCGCGCCTCGATGTCGGCCTTCTTGCCGGCGCCGTGCACGATGGTGGTCTTTTCCTTCTCGATGACGATCTTCTTGGCGCGGCCGAGCATGGCCGTGGTGACGTTCTCGAGCTTGATGCCGAGATCTTCCGAGATCAGCTGGCCACCGGTCAGAATGGCGATGTCTTCCAGCATGGCCTTGCGGCGGTCGCCGAAGCCGGGCGCCTTGACGGCCGCCACTTTCAGGCCGCCGCGCAGCTTGTTGACGACCAGCGTGGCGATCGCTTCGCCTTCCACGTCTTCGGACAGGATCAGCAGCGGCTTGCCCGCCTGCACCACCGCTTCCAGCAGCGGCAGCATGGCCTGCAGGCCGGAGAGCTTCTTCTCGTGCAGGAGGATGTAGGCGTCCTCCAGTTCGGCGATCATCTTCTCGGCGTTGGTGATGAAGTAGGGCGAGATGTAGCCGCGGTCGAACTGCATGCCCTCGACGATCTCGACCTCGGTCTCCATCGCCTTGGCTTCCTCGACCGTGATGACGCCCTCGTTGCCGACCTTCTGCATCGCCTTGGCGATCATCTGGCCGATGGTGGCGTCGCCGTTCGAGGAAATGGTGCCGACCTGGGCGACCTCGGCGGAGGAGCTGACCATCTTGGCGCGCTTCTCGATGTCCTTGACCACCGCGGAGACCGCGATGTCGATGCCGCGCCTGAGGTCCATCGGGTTCATGCCGGCGGCGACCGACTTGGCGCCTTCCTTCACGATCGCCGCCGCCAGCACGGTGGCGGTGGTGGTGCCGTCGCCGGCCGGGTCGTTGGTCTTCTGGGCGACTTCGCGCACCATCTGCGCGCCCATGTTCTCGAACTTGTCCTCGAGCTCGATCTCCTTGGCGACGGTGACGCCGTCCTTGGTGATGCGCGGGGCGCCGAAAGACTTGTCGAGCACGACGTTGCGGCCTTTCGGGCCGAGCGTGACCTTCACCGCATCGGCGAGGATCTCGACGCCGCGCAGCATGCGGTCGCGCGCGTCGACGGCGAATTTGACTTCCTTGGCAGCCATTTCAGTCACTCCATGGTTTCCAATGCGGGGATCAGGCGATCACGCCCATGATGTCGGACTCCTTCATGATCAGGAGTTCCTCGCCGTCGAGCTTGACCTCGGTGCCCGACCACTTGCCGAACAGCACCTTGTCGCCGGTCTTCAGATCGATCGGGATCAGCTTGCCGGCCTCGTCGCGGCCGCCGGGGCCGACGGCGATGACTTCGCCTTGCGAGGGCTTTTCCTGCGCGGTGTCGGGAATGATGATGCCGCCCTTGGTCTTCTCTTCGGCGGTGATGCGGCGCACGACGATGCGGTCGTGCAGGGGACGAAACTTGGTCTTGGCCATGGCTTCCTCGTCGGCGCTAGAGCATGATCCCGAAAAGTGGATACCGGTTTCCGGACAAGATCATGCGCAACAATTTGCGCGTGCGTTTACCGGAAAATGTAGATTTTCTAAGCCTTTAGCACTCCTTAACGGGGAGTGCCAAGGGCTGCCCGGGACATATGGCCTTGGGCCCGGAGTGTCAAGCAGGCTCGGGCGCCGGCGTTAACGGGAGCGGCCTAGCCGATGAGCTTCAACACGCTGTCGACGAACAGCCGCAAGCCGGCGACGCCGATCAGCAGGTAGCACCAGAAATACAGCCGCTGCTCGTCCAGCCGGTTATGCAGTGCTTTGCCGGCCCACACGCCGAGCGGCACCGCCGGCATCAGCGCCACCGCCATCAGCAGCACGCGCAGGTCCTTGACGCTGAGCCAGAGATAGAGCGCGAGCTTGACCGTATTGCTGGCCAGGAACAGCGCGATCATGGTGCCGGCGAAAACCGACTTCGGCAGGCCGCGCGGCAGAAGATAATAGGCGATCGGCGGATTGCCGCCGTGCGAGATGAAAGTGGTGAAGCCGCTCAAGGCCGCCGCAGACCAGCGCCAGGCCGGGATTGACCGGCGTGTGGCCGGTGGGCGCCGCCCGGTTGCGCAGGAAATAGCGCGCCGCGAACCACAGGATGACGATGGAGATGCCGAGCGCGACGATGCGCGGATCGACCTTGGCGACAAACAGCGCGCCCAGGCAAAGCCCAACGAACACGCCCGGCACCAGCCATTTCAGGTCGGGCATCGACCAGGTGCGCGGCGGGAAACGCCCAGACCGTGAAGGGGTCGGAGGCGGAGACGATCGGCGCCATCATGAAGGTGGCGGTGACCGGGTCGACCGCGAGCGCCAGCAGCGGCACCCCCAGTATAGCCAACCCCCCGCCAAATGCGCCGCGGCCCAGGCTGATAAGGAAAACCGCCGGAACGCCAATGAGGTAGAAGAGGGGGTCTGTCGGCATGGAACCGGCGGTATGGGAGGGGCCTTTATAGCAGATCGGCCGCAACCTGCTTGCGCTGCCGCCAATGCCCCGCAAAGTCCCCCTGCGGCGGCGCAGGAGCCCGAATGAGCTATCCCCATCGACCCAAGCTAGCGACAGCCCTGATGCTGGGCTCGCTCGCGCTCGCTTGGCGGGCTGCGCCACCGGCCCGCTACCGCCGCCCGCGCCGCAGCCCGCGGCGGTGCCGCTGCTGCCGCCGGCCTTCCCGCCGCAGGACATCGTCGGGCGCTGGGGGCTCGCCGCCTACCACAAGGACGAGGACCGCGAACGCATCGAGGTGGCCGCCGCCAATCAATGCAAGCAGCCCTATGTCATCACGCTTGGTCCCACCGGCGGGGTAATGATGCATCTCGCCGACCAGGCCAAGCCCTCCGAGCTGCGCCTGAAGGGCGCGCCGGGCGGCAAGACCTATATCGGCCCGGAAGGCGATCCGCCGGGTAGCGCGCAGGATCGCGAGGTGGTTTCCTTCGACGGCCGCGTGCTGATCCTGCGCTGGATGGATCCGGAAGTGCAGGGCCGCTACGGCACCATGGTCTATGTCCGTTGCGGGCCGGAAGGCGCCAAACACCCGGCCAAGCCTAAGGGTAAGCCGAAACCGAAGCCGAAGCCAAACCGAAGCCGATTCAGCCGCCGATCCAGAACGCCCCGCCACCGCCACCCCCGCGGCGCATTGACGAGCGCGTTTCACCTCTCCCCACAAACGGGGAGAGCGAGCCCCGTCGTCGTCGCCGGCGCCGGCATTTCGACTCGAATCGATGATGCTGTAGAGATTGGCGGGCCATGCCCGCTCTCCGCGACTTCATCGACGGACCCTGGCGCGCCGTGCCGGTTCTCGGCGTCACCCAGATTTTGTCCTGGGGCACGATCTTCTACACGCCGGTGCTGATCGTGCCGCTGATCGCGGCCGAGCGCGGCTGGTCGATGTCGTTCGCCATGGGCGGCTTTTCGGTCGGGCTGTTGGCCGCCGGCTTGAGCGCGCCCTATGTCGGACGTTCGATCGACCGTTTCGGCGGCCACGTGGTGATGACCATCGGCTCGCTGATCGGCGCGCTCGGCTTGGTCCTCATCGTGCATGCCGCAAACCGCATCGGCTATCTTGCCGTGTGGGTGGTGCTCGGCGTCGCCATGGCGGCTAATTTGTACGATTCCGCCTTCGCCACGCTCGGCCGCATCTTCGGCGCCGGCGCGCGCGCGCCGATCACCGCGCTCACGCTCGCCGGCGGCTTTGCCTCGACCGTGAGCTGGCCGACGACGCATGTGCTGCTCGATCATGTCGGCTGGCACGGCACCTATCTGGTCTATGCCGCGCTGCTGGCCTGCGTCTCGGCGCCGCTGCACGCCTTGGCGCTGCCGCGCCTGCGCTTCCAGGCGGACGCAACGCCGGCGCGCGACTCTGCGCCGCCGGCAATGGTGCTGCCGCCCCATGGCCTGCCGTTCGTTCTGGTGGCGACGGCCTTCGCGACCTATGCCTTCGTGCCCTCCGGTCTGTCCGCGCATCTCTTGGCGATCTTCGCGCGGTCCGGCATCGACGCCGGCACGGTGGTCTGGATCGGCGCGCTGTTCGGGCCGGCGCAGGTCGGCGCGCGGCTGATCGAATTCGCCTTCGGCCGCAATCTGCATCCGCTGTGGGTGGCGCGCTTCGCGCTCAGTGTCCTACTCTGCGCGTTCGCCATGCTGGCGCTCGCCGGCATATCGGTGCCGGCGGCGGCGGCCTTCGCGCTGATGTTCGGCGGCGCCAACGGGCTCGTCACCATCACGCGCGGCGCGGTGCCGCTGGCGCTGTTCGGCGCCTCCGGTTATGGCCGCCTGATGGGCCGGCTCGCCGGCCCGTTCCTGCTGGTGCAGGCGGCGGCGCCGCTGGTGATGGCGTTCGTGGTGGATCGCGCGACCGATCCGGCGGCGCTGGCGCTGGCCGCGACTTTCGCGGCCGCCGCGCTGGTCTGCTTTATTCTGATAAGGCGGCCGGCGTAGTTATCGTGCGCATGATCTTGTCCGAAAGCCGGTTTCCATCCCCGATCATGTCGAGGACAAGCTTTTCGGGGTCATGCTCAGCCGAACATCAGGTCGATGTCGCCTTGGCTGGTGTGGCCGCTGTCGCCGTCGAGCCGCGGACCGTTGAGCAGCCCGCCGCCGGAGACCGGCTTGGCGGCGGGCTCGCCGCCCGGCGCAGCTTTGTGGCGGTTGAGCATGCGCTCCACCCGGTCCTCGATCATGTTCAAGGTCTCGATCACGTGGCCGATGCGCTGGCCGCTGAGATCCTGGAAATTGCAGGCTTCGTAGATTTTCACCACGTGATCCTGAATGTCCTGCGCCAGGCCGCGCTTGTAATCGTCCTTCAGCGTGGCGGCGAGCGCCTTGGCGCTTTCGTCGATCACCTCGGTCGATTTCAGAATCTTTACGGTGGCCTTTTCCATGCCTTCGACCGCGGCGCCGAGTTTGCCGGCGGCGTGCGCCATGCGGCGCTCGCGGCCGTCGCCGATGAGGGCGGCAAGCTCGCGCATGCTGTGGGCGACGGCATCATGCAGCAAAGCGAGCTCGCGCTTGAGCGATTGCACGGCGGAGTCGGAGGCCTCGGGCCGCTCGGCGCGCGCCGGCGCGGGTTCGGGGTCCGCGGGTTTGTCCGGCGCCGCGACGGCTGACGGCCGCGCCGCCGCGCGGCTACCGAACATCCGCTCGACGCGAAAAACTTTATGCTGCACGCCACGTTCCCCGCGATCCCAATGACGGGCTTGTATCAGAGCGGCGATTAACGCCCGGTTGCGGCGCGCCACCGTCAAGGCAATCGGAAATCGAAAGGCGGCGTTTACCATGACGCATCGCCTTTTACGCTAAATAAACTCTAATGCGACGAAGCGCGCGCGCGCTCGTGCTAATACGGCACGCGGCAGCTTCTGTTTACCATTCGGTGGCGCTTTGCGTCTGTAGTGGCATTCGTCCGAAAAATTGAGTGCGAGAGTTCAGTCGATGCAGCGTACCGTATTTCCAGCCGTCATCGTTGTCGTCTCGTTGAGTACCGCCGCCTGGGCGCAGCCGCTGTCGCTTACGCCGCCCGCCGATGAAACAGCCGCCGCGCAGCCGATCCTGGTGGCCGCGCAAGCGCCGCAGCCGCGCTCCGAACTCGGCGGCGGCTTCATCGAATTCCTGTTCGGCGGTGGCGCCGCGCAGCCGCGCTATCGCAATGCCGAGCCGGATGGCAATGCGGCCTACGCCGCGACCGCGCCGACCGCAGACCCGCGGCTCGAACAGCAGTTGCCCGGCTTCGAGATGGACCCGCGCTATCTGCGCCAGGAGGTCGAGTATCACGGCAGCGAAACGCCCGGCACCATCGTCATCGATACGCCGAACAAGTTCCTCTATTTGGTCGAGGGCGGCGGCCGGGCGATGCGCTACGGCGTCGGCGTCGGCCGCCCCGGCTTCACCTGGGCGGGCGTGCATGCGATCTCGGCCAAGAAGGAATGGCCGGATTGGGTACCGCCGCCGGAAATGCTCGAACGCCAGCCCTATTTGCCGCATTTCATGGCCGGCGGCCCGGACAATCCGCTCGGCGCGCGCGCGATGTATCTCGGCTCGACCATGTACCGCATCCACGGCTCGAACGAGCCCTGGACCATCGGCCACAACGTCTCGTCCGGCTGCATCCGCATGCGCAATGCCGACGTGATCGATCTCTATAGCCGCGTGAAGGTCGGCACCAAGGTCGTCGTGCTCTAGCCGTCGATGGCGTCGCCAGCGTGGCGCCGTGCTCCGCCAGCAGGCGCGGAAATTCCGCCGAATTGAAAAAAGCGAATTCCCGCTCGCGCTGGTGCGTGAGCGGATCGAGCCGCTGCAACGCGGCGTCGACCGAGCCGGGATGACACATGATCAGCCCGCCGTCCGGCAGCCCGGCGAGGAAGCGCGCGAATAGCGCGGCGTAACCGGTTTTGCCGGCGAAATCATAAGCTCCGGCAAAGGCCGGATTGGTGGCAACGCCAAGCTGTCTTGCCTTGCGGCGAAAGCCGACGCTCAGGACGTCGAGCAGCAATTCCTTGCGGTCCTTCAGCCGTCGCGCCGAACGCGGCCGGCCGCATTGCCTGACCCAGGCATCGGGGGCCGCTTGCGCCACCACCTTGAGCACGGCATCGCGCACCTGCGGAAACAGATGCACATGCTGGTGACCGTCGACGAAGTCGGGCGGACGGCCGAATGCCATGACAAAGGCTTCGACTTGCGTGGCGACCTCGATCGTGAGCCGCTCGGGATTGAGCCGCCGGGTGACCGCCGCGCGCATCATTTTCTGCAGCGGCGGGAAATGGCCGCGACTTAGCGGCGTAAAGTCCGCGCTCAGCGGCTTGAACGGTGCGGTCAGCGTGACATGCAAACCGAGCGCGGCGCGTTTTTCCCCGGAATTGAGCAAGTCGAGCGCGTCCGCCTCGTCGGCGCCGAGATGCGGCGCCGCCACCATGATCGACGTGGCATTGATGCGGCCGCGCAGGATCAATTCGCGAATGGCGGCGTTGACCGAAGGGGAAATGCCGTAATCGTCGGCGCACAGCCAGATTTGGCGGCGACCCGCTGTCACGTTGCGCTTACTCTGCCGCGCGCGAAGCCGCCGCGCGCGGTTTGGCGGTTTCCTTGGCGGAACTCGTCGGCGTGCTTGATGCTGTGTTCGGCGACGAAATAGACCGGGCGCGCTTTGATCTCGGACAACAGCTTGCCGATATATTCGCCCAGCACGCCGATCATGAGCAGTTGCGCGCCGCCGATCACCATCATGCCGACCACCAGCGAGGGATAGCCGGGCACGTCCTTGCCGTAGAGAAGGGTTTCGATCAAAATCTCGGCGCCGAAAAATAGCGCCACCGCCGCCAGCAGCAGGCCGAGCAGGCTGGCGACGCGCAACGGCGCCACCGAGAACGACGTCAGTCCTTCGATCGACAGGCCGATCAGCGTCCACACGCTCCAGCTGGTCGCGCCGTGCGCGCGCAGCGCCGGTTCGTAATCGACGCGCACTTGACGGAACCCGATCCAGCTCGACAATCCCTTGAAGAAGCGGCTGCGTTCGGGCATCTGGCGCAGCGCCTCGGCCGCGCGCGGCGACAGCAGGCGGAAGTCGCCGGCGTCCTCGGGGATTTTCTGGCGCGCGCCCAGATTGATCAGCGCGTAGAACCAGTGCACGCCGGCGCGGCGCAACCAGGACTCGTTCTCGCGGTGCGCCTTGGCGGTGTAGACCACGTCATAGCCGTCATCGAGCCAGCGCGCGACCAGCGTGTCGACCAGGCCGGGCGGATGCTGGCCGTCGCCGTCCATGAACAGCACGGCGCCGAGCCGGGCATGGTCGAGACCGGCGAGCAGGGCGGCCTCCTTGCCGAAATTGCGCGACAGCGTCACCACCTGGATATCGAGCGGATCGGCGATCAGCGCATGCGCGATCTGGTTGGTGTCATCGGTGCTGCCGTCGTCGACATAAACGACTTCCGTGCGCAGGCCGCGCTTGACCTTGAGCCAGCGCGCCACCTCGGCGATGCGCTCGTGCAGGGCGGCGAGGCCCTTGGCCTCGTTAAATACCGGCACCACGATCGAGAGGCCCGGCGCCGACGGCGATGGCGTCGCGCGGGCTGATGATTTGGTCGGTTTTGCCGGCATTTCGTGTTGACCTGTCGCCTGGTTTCGGGGCGATCTATAGCGCAACGAAGCCGCCCTGTCGCGCCCACCGCAAAATGCTATGAACCGTTCATGATTCCAGCGCCTTTGCGAAACCTCCGCGACCGTCTCGCCCTGGCCTGGCACGAACGCGCGGTCGCCCTCAAGGCGATCAGCTTCGCCATGGTCGGGGTGGTCAACTCGCTCGTCGATTTCGGCGTGTTCTCGCTCGGCTACTATTACTTCAAATTGCCGGTCATCGGCGCCAATACGCTCGCCTGGGTGGTCGCGGTCAGCGGCTCGTATGTCTTGAACTCGACGATCACGTTCGCGCATGAATCCGGCCGCAAGCTCGGTTTGCGCAGCTACTTCAATTTCGTGCTGTCGCAGGTCGCCGGGTTCCTCGCCAATACCGCCACGGTCTGGTGCCTGGTCGTGCTGCTGTTCGTGCCGGCCTGGGCGGCCAAAGTGGCGGCGATCGCGGTCAGCTTCGTGGTGAATTTCTCGCTTTCGCATTTCCTGGTGTTCCGGGTACGACGGTGATGCAAAAATTCAGTAGAGGTGGCGATGCAGTACGACAGTAATCTGACCGCGCGCTGGCCGAGCTTCGTCAGCCATCTCGAATGCGCGATGACCGGCGAGCGCCACGAGGCCGACCAGGTTCACAATCTGTCCCGCGCGGGCAAGCCGCTCCTGGTGCGCTACGATCTCTCCGGCGTCGCCAAGGCGCTCAGCAAAGAAAAGCTCGCCGCGCGCGCGCCCGACCTGTGGCGCTACCGCGAATTGCTGCCCGTGCGCGACCCGGCCAATATTGTCAGCCTGGGCGAAGCGATCACGCCGCTGATCCGCATGCGCAAGCTTGCGGCCAAGCTCGGTGGCGGCGAAATTCTGGTGAAGGACGAGGGTCGGTTGCCGACCGGCTCGTTCAAGGCGCGCGGCCTCGTCATGGCGGTGTCGATGGCGAAAGCGCTCGGCATCAAGCACATGGCGATGCCGACCAATGGCAATGCCGGCGCCGCGCTCGCGGCCTACGCTTCGCATGCCGGCATCAAGACCACGATCTTCTGCCCGGAGGATACGCCGGAGGTGAATGTCAGCGAGATCGCGCTGCAAGGCGCCGCGGTCTACCGCGTCAACGGCCTGATTGACGATTGCGGCAAGATCGTCGGCGAAGGCAAGGCGAAAGTCGGCTGGTTCGATACCTCGACGCTGAAGGAGCCCTACCGGATCGAGGGTAAGAAGACCATGGGGCTCGAATTGGCCGAGCAGCTCGATTGGAAAGTGCCGGACGTGATCTTCTATCCGACCGGCGGCGGCACCGGGCTGATCGGCATGTGGAAGGCCTTCGCCGAACTGCAAGCGATCGGCTTCATCGGCGCAAAACGTCCGCGCATGGTCGCGGTGCAGGCGGCCGGCTGCGCGCCGATGGTGAAAGCCTACGAGGCTGGCGCGGAACACGCGCCGCGCTGGGAGAACTCGCACACCATCGCGTCCGGCATCCGCGTGCCGCAGGCGATCGGCGATTTCCTAATCTTACGCGCGGTGCGCGAAAGCCAAGGCTTCGCCATTGCGGTCGAGGACGACGCGATCCAGGCGGCGCTCGACGAAATGGCGCGCGAGGAGGGGCTGTTGCTGTGCCCGGAGGGGGCGGCGACCTATGCCGCCTACAAGCAGAGTCTCGCCGTGGGCCAAGTCAAGCTCACCGACCAGGTCGTGCTGTTCAACTGCGCCAGCGGGCTGAAATATCCGCTGCCTAAGAGCCGGCGCAAGCTCGACCGCACGAAGCCGATCGATTACGCGGCGCTCTAACCTACTCGACGCGCTCGGCTATCGGCCATATCATCCGGTCGCGCCGGATCGATAAAAAAGAGCGCAAGCAGGGGAGGTGGAGATGAATTTCTGCAAAGCGGCGGCGATGGCCGCCATGGCTCTGGCCGTCGGCATGGCTTGTCCGGCCACCGAAACGCGCGCCGACAATTACCCGTCGCGCACGATCACGTTGATCGTGCCGTTCCCGCCCGGGCGGGCCGAGCGACGTGGTGGCGCGCATCATCGCCGACGGCATGGGCCGCGTGCTCGACCAGACGGTCATCATCGAAAACGTCGGCGGGGCGGGCGGCACCATCGGCGGCGCGCGCGTGGTCGCGGCCACGCCCGACGGCTACACCCTGCTCGCCGGCAGCATGGGCTCGCAAGTCTCGGCTCCCGTGCTCACGCCCAGTATCCGCTACGATCCGATCAAGGATTTCGAACCGATCGGACTGACCGCCAATGCGCCGGTCGCGGTGGTGGCCGCAAGGATTTCCCCGGCCAAGGACCTCAAGGAGTTCATCGCCTACGTCAAGGCCAATGGCGACAACGTGAAACAGGCGCATGGCGGCGTCGGCTCCTCCTCGCACATGGCCTGCCTGCTGTTCACCACCGAGCTCGGCCTTAAGCCGAAATTGATCCCCTATCGCGGCACCGGACCCGCGCTCGGCGACCTGATCGGCGATCATGTCGACTTCTTTTGCGATCAGGTGGTCAGCGTGGCGCCGGCGGTGAAGGGCAAATCGATCAGGGCGTACGTTGTGTCGGGCGATGAACCGTCGCCGGCGCTGCCAGGCGTACCCTCGGCCAAGCAGGCCCACATTCCCGCCTTCCAGCTGAGCATGAACACGATGTATACCCCCGAAGGGGACGCCGAAGGACATCGTCGACAAGCTAGCCGCCGCGCTCGACAAGGCGCTCGATGATCCGAAGGTCGCCAAGCGGATCGTCGATCTCGGTGGCAGCGTGCCGGCAAAGACCGAACGCGGGCCCGCGCATCTTGCCGCCGTACTCAAGGCCGACATCGCTAAGTGGCATCCGATCCTGCAGGCGGCGATGGCCGCGTCCAAGAAGTAGCGCGGCTCAATCGTTCGCGAGGAATTCCGCCACCTCGACGCGGCGGCCTTCGCGCGCCGACGCGATGCCGGCGCGGATGCTCGCGAGCGATTTCGTGGCGTAGTCGCCGCCGACTTCCGGCGGCGGCCCGCCGCGCACGGCCGCGGCGAACTCCTCGAGTTCCTCGACGAAGGTGTCGTTCTTGGCGCAAGGGACCGCGACCGGCAGTTTCTCGCCGCGCTTGAGCAGGCTCAGGCCGTGATGCAGGTCGTAATAGGCGGTGGCGGTCTTGCCGTAGATGTTCATCAGGTAATATTCCGAGGCAGAGGCATAACTCGCATTAAGGGTCGACAGCGCGCCGTTCTCGTGCTCGAGCACCAGGCTGGCCACGTCAGGGTTGTTACCCGGCAGCACCAGCTGCGCGAACGGCCGCTCACCGCCTTGATCGGGCCGATGAGATGATCGAGCACGTCGGCATAATGCACGCCGATCTGCAGCATCACGCCGCCCGGCATGCCGGCGGCGGTGTAGCGCCACGACGTGAGATCGAATTTGCCGAGCCGGTCGCGGCTGATATTCGCCTCGGCATTGACCATCTGGCCGAACGCGCCGGCCTCGATCTGCCGCTTGATCCAGCGGAAATGGCTTTCGCGCCGACGCTGATAGCCGAGCGCGAGCACGACGCCGGCCTGCCGGCAAATTTCGGTGATCTTCCGCCGTCTGACACGGAGTTGGCGATCGGCTTGTCGAGGAAGACATGCTTCCGGCATGCGGCCGCCTGGGGCGTGGTTTCCAGATGCACGTGGTTCGGGGTCGTATTGATGATGGCCTCGATGGCCAGCGTCTTTGAGAATGGCCTCGTAGCTCGCTGCCGCCTGACAGCCATATTTCTCGGCGAAGGCCTGACGCTTTTCTCCGAGCGCGAAAAGCAGGCGACGATCTAGAGCTTGCTCGAGCGCTTGACCGCGTCGGCCAAGACGTCCGACCACCAGCCCATGCCGATGCCGGCGACGCGTGGCGGCTCGGCCATGGCCATCATTTCCAACTGGCGCCGATGAACTCGACCGCGGCTGGCGCGATGCGCTCGTCGACTCCAGTCGCCGCCAGCAACCCCAACGCCACCAATACATTCGCCCTCGGCGATCACCGGGCAGCCGCCTTCCATGGCGGTCCGGCGTTCCGATCCAGCGGCGAGCGCAAACCCAGCGCATGCGCGGCGTCAAGCGGTTGCGCCTGCGCGCCGCGCGCGGAAGTCATGCGCTTGTTCGAGGCCGCGCAGACCGCTTTGACGGTCGACAAATACCCACGGGTGGAAGCGGCCGCCTTCTATGCGTTCGAGCAGATCAAGTGCCCACCAGCGTCGGCGATAGCGACGGTCACCGCGACGCCGGCCTGCTTGGCCGTCTCGATCGCGGTCGCCATCGTCTGCTTGGCGCCCGTCCATGGGCAGGCGTTAGCTGTCGTAACGTACATGTGAGCCGAATTTTCCCGGTGAGTAAAACTTCACCACCGATGATGCGGGTTTGTCGCGCCTTAAGTAAACCAAGGCGAACGTATGGCGCGCGGTATTTGAGGGGTGAAATTGGCTTTGGCGGCAGCGCTACAGCGCCACCGCGAGCTTGGCGTAGAGCGGGTTGTCGTCGAGAACACGTAGTCGAGATCGGCCACCGCCACGGCTTCGGCGCCGTTTTCGCGCAGGAAACTGGTGAGCGCATAGACTTGTGCCGGCGGGCAGTGCAGCGTCAGCATGCCCGAGGAGGTCGGTCCGCCGAACGGCATGAGCACGCCGAAATGCTCTTTTGCCGCCTCCACCAACTTCGTATCGCAGGCGGCAAAGCGCGCGCGCACCTCGCGGAAAGCGCGCGCCCGCTGCTGCGCCGCCACGCGATCCAAAATGACGCGCGCGGTTTCGCGCTCGGCCTCGCCCCACGCTGCGCCGCGCGCGGCCACCAGATTGGCCTGCGAGCGCAAAATGATGCCGTCGTCGACGACCTTGAGCCCGTTGGCGGCGAGCGTCGCGCCGGTCGTGGTGATGTCGACGATCAGCTCGGCGGTGCCGGCGGCCGGCGCGCCTTCGGTCGCGCCCGAGCTCTCGACGATGCGGTAATCGACGATGCCGTGCGCGGAAAAGAAGTCGCGCGTCAGGTTGATGTATTTGGTCGCCACCCGCATGCGGCGGCCGTGGGTGTGGCGGAACGAGGTGCCGACGTCGTCGAGGTCCGCCATGGTGCGCACGTCGATCCAGGCCTGCGGCACCGCCACCACGACGGTGGCAAAGCCGAAGCCAAGCCCTTCGATCAGCACCACTTTGCTATCGGCGTCCGGGATCATCTCGCGCACCAGGTCCTCGCCGGTGACGCCGAGATGCACGGCGCCGGCGGCGAGTTGCTGGGTGATTTCGGAGGCCGACAAATAAGCCACCTCGACGCCGTCGAGCCCGGCCACGGCGCCGCGATAATCGCGCGCGCCGCGCGGCTTGATCAGCGCTAAGCCCGAGCGCGCGAAGAAGGCTTCGGCGTTTTCCTGCAGCCGGCCCTTGGCCGGCACCGCGAGAACGAGGGGCGTGTTCATGACGCGTCTCCGTAAACGGCGAGCCGCTCGATCCACACCGCGAAACCGACCGCGGAGATCGGCTCGGGGCTGCCGAGGCGGGTGAACAGCCCGTCATAGCGCCCGCCGGCGACCAGCGGATCGCCGGTGCGCTTGGCATCGGTCAGTTCGAACACGAAGCCGGTGTAGTAGTCGAAGCCGCGCCCGAACGCGGTGGAAAAGCGCACGCGCTTCACGTCGATGCCGCGCGCGGCCAAAAAGCCGGTGCGGTTTTCGAACAGGTCGATCGCCGGCGTCAGCGCCGCCGTCATGTTGCCTTCGTTGGCGAGCGCGCGCAGCGCGGCCGCCGCCTCGTCGGGATCGCCCTTGATCGCCAGAAAGCGCTCGATCAGCGCGCGCACGTCGCGCGGCAGCTTGGCGCTGACGCCGAGCGCCGACTGTTCGAGGAAACGCTCGGCGATCTCGGCGACCGAGCGGCCGCCGACCGCGTTGATGCCGGCGATCGACAAAAGATCGGTGACTAGAGCGTGCGCACCGTGCGGATCGGAGCCGGCGAGCGCCGCCAGCACGCCCTGATATTCGGGCCGCGCATTGTTGCCGCCGAGCACCAGGCGGTCGAGGTCCTGCGCCAGATTGCTCTTGCGGTTGAAATCCTTGATCAGTCGCCGCTGCCAGGCGCCCGGCAGGTCGAGCCCGGCGATCAGGCCGGCAAACAGCGCGACGTCGCCGATCTGGATGTCGGGATCGCTGAGCCCGTAATGCGCGGTCGCTTCCAGCCCGAGCGCCAGCATCTCGGCGTCGGCCGCCGCCTTGTCGTTACGCCCGAAGCTCTCGATGCCGGCTTGCAGGAATTCGGCCGGCTGATCGCTGCGGTGACGGAACACCGGCCCGAGATAGCAATAGCCCGCCGGCTTGCCCGCAAGCGGCGAAGCAAGATAGTCGCGCGACACCGGAATGGTGAGATCGGGACGCAGGCAGAATTCGCCGCCGCCGGGAGCGGTGGTCAGATACATGCGCTTGCGGATATCCTCGCCAGAAAGATCGAGGAACGGCTCGGCCGGCTGCAAAATGGCGGGCGCAATGCGGGCATAGCCGGCGCGCTCGTAGGAGGCGACCAGCGCCTCCGCCCGCGCGTCGGGCCCTTTCGCCGTGGTGGTTGCGCTCGCGTCCATCGTCTTTCCAAGCATTCGATTGCGGCGGCCTTTAGCACAGCGGCGTTAAGGTTTCGACGCCGTTTCAATGTTGCGCTTAACGAAACCTGCGGCCAAATGACTGGCGTCGTTAACGAATTTTGCAGGCGCCGGGCAGGCCGCGGATTTGCGCTTGCCGCGCGCGGGTTTGCCGCGCGTCAGCCCTGCGCGGTGACCGTCACTTCGACGTTCATGCCGAGAAAATCCGCGCTCGTGCCGGTGTAGCTGCCGGAGATCGGGATGCCTTGCGAGGGATCGCGCGTGACCGCGACGCGGATCAGCGTTTCGCCGCCGATCAGCACGTCGGTCGGGTCGTATTCGATCCAGCCGGCGCCGGGCAGGTAGACCTCGGCCCAGGCGTGCGTCGCCGCCACCGCTTGCGTGGCGTCGCCCTTGTCGAGCGCGGGGTCGTAGAGATAGCCGGACACGAAACGCGCGCCGAGGCCGAGATAACGCGCCGCCTCGATGAACACCATGGCGAAGTCGCGGCAGGCGCCGGTTTTCCGTTGCAGGGTCTCCCACGGCGCCTGCGTGCCCGGCTCGTGCCGCTCGGCATAGACGATGTGCGGCGCCAACGCGGCGTTCATCTTGGTCAGCAAGTCGAGCGTGCGCATCGGCCGCGCGGTGACGAAGCTGTCGGCCCAGCGCGCCAAGACGCCGTCGGGATCCGGATAATGCTGTTCGAGCAGGCGGCCGAGATCGACGCGGTCGCTGGTCGAATAGATGAACGGATAAAGTTCGGCCTCCGGCGCGATCGGAAACACCGGGCCCTCGATGCCGTAGCGCTCGATCTTGAGCGTGCTGGTGATGCTGAGCATCGCGGCCGGCGCCGAAAAATCGACCAGCGCGACCGAATTGCCGAACACGTCGTGCATCCAGCGGGTCATGCCGGGCGGCGACAAAGTGAGCTCGGCCGACACCAGCCGCAGGTCGTGACTGTCGCGCGGGCGCAGCATCAGCCGGTGCTGGCCGAAGGCGACCGGCCGCACGTAGCGATAGGTGGTGGCATGGCGAACGGTCAGAATCTTCATGGGGTCACCGGGTGATCGCGACCGCTATTGTAATGCAAAGGGCGCGCCATTCTCAGCCGTCATGCCCGGCCTTGTGCCGGGCATCCACGCCTTTGCTGAAAAGAAAGGCGTGGATGGCCGGGACGACCCGGCCATGACGATTTTAGCCACTATGCCAACCCGTGCCGCTTGAGCAGGTCGCGGACCGCATCGACGAGCTTGTCTTCGGCGACCGCGAACTGCGCCTCCGCCTGTTTCTTCAAATATTCTTCGCGCTCCTTGATGTCGCTCGGCGCCGAGCCCGCGATCAGGTCGCGGATCTGCACCTCGCCCTTGGCTTTTTCGTCGGGCCCCTGGATCACCGCGCAAGGCGAGCCGCGCTTGTCGGCATATTTGAGCTGCTGGCCGATGCCGTGCTTGGGATTGCCGAGATAGAGTTCGGCGCGGATGCCGGCGCCGCGCAGCGCGGCGGCGAACTTCTGGCAGCTTGGCACGCTGTCGGCGCCGAACACGGTAACCAGCACGGGGCCGGGCGCGGCTTTTGCGCGGAGCTTGCCGAGCGCGGCAAGCGCCGCCTGCAGGCGCGAGACGCCGATGGAGAAGCCGGTCGCCGGCACCGGCTGGCCCATGAAGCGCGACACGAGCCCGTCGTAACGCCCGCCGCCGCCGACCGACCCGAAGCGCACGGGCCGGCCTTTGTCGTCTTTGGTTTCGAAGGTGAGTTCTACCTCGTAAACCGGGCCGGTGTAGTATTCGAGGCCGCGGACCACGGAGGGAAGAATTCGAATTCGATCTTCGTATCCTCCGGCCTTGAAGTATGTGGTCATTTCCTCCAGCTCTTTAAGACCAGCAAAGCCGATTGACGATTTTTCAATTAGTGAGAGTTGCTCGTCGAGTTCTGCTGTGATCTTCTTTGCCGAGAGAGTCCACTTTGACCAGAGTGGTGAAGTAATCCATGACGTGAACAATCTGCGACTCCGTCAAATCTGCTCCCTTGGTAAAATCTCCACTTTCATCTTTTCGGCCAGCACCCAAGAGCTTTTTGACTTCATCCAACGAGAACTTGTCGGCTTTATCGATTGCTCGAAGCACTGCGAGATGTTTCTCACTTGGGATCACCTGCAGCGTCCATCATCCCATCAAGTACTTTGCGGTTGTTCACTTTCACAATGTAAGAGCCGCGCGGAATGCCCAACGCCTCCATGGTGTCTGCCGCCAGCATGCACATCTCGGCGTCCGCGGCCATGGTCGGCGCGCCGACAGTATCCGCATCGAATTGCATGAATTGGCGAAACCGTCCGGGGCCGGGTTTTTCGTTGCGATAGACGTAGCCGACGCGATAGCTGCGATAGGGCAGCGCGAGCTGCTGGTAATTCTCCGCCACATAGCGCGCGAGCGGCGCGGTCAGGTCGTAGCGCAGCGAGAGCCACTGCTCGTCGTCGTCCTGGAACGAGAACACGCCCTCGTTCGGGCGGTCCTGGTCGGGCAGGAACTTGCCGAGCGCATCGGTGTATTCGATCGCCGGCGTCTCCACCGGCTCGAAACCGTAGCGCTCGAACACGACGCGGATCGCCTCGACCATATGGCGCGTGGCGGCGATCTCGGCCGTGCCGCGGTCGGCCAAGCCGCGCGGCAGCCGGGCTTTGAGCTTGCTGGGTTTCTTCGATTTATCGGCCATCGCCGGCTTACATATCAGACGGAAATCGTTCGGTCTTGACATTAAGACCGTCATGGCCGGGCTTGTCCCGGCCGTCCACGCCTTTATGTGTTATAGGCGCGGAAAGACGTGGATGCCCGGCACAAGGCCGGGCATGACGACCGATAGGACTTCGCCCATGGCCACAAGCACAGCAAACGTCGCAACCGCCACGGTCCCCAACGACCTCGAGCCCTATTGGATGCCGTTCACGGCCAACCGGGCCTTCAAAGCGCGCCCGCGCCTCGTCGCCCGCGCCAAGGACATGCATTATTTCGCGCCCGACGGGCGCAAGCTGATCGACGGCGCCGCCGGCCTGTGGTGCACCAATGCCGGGCATAACCGCGACCCGATCGTAGCGGCGATCCAGCGCCAGGCGGCCGAGCTCGATTACGCGCCGGCCTTCCAGTTTTCGCATCCCAAGGCCTTCGAGCTGGCGAGCCGGGTCGCCGCGCTCGCGCCCGGCGACCTCGACCATGTGTTCTTCTGCAATTCCGGGTCGGAGGCGGTCGACACCGCGCTCAAGATCGCGCTCGCCTTCCATAACGTGCGCGGCCATGCCTCGCGCGTGCGGCTGATCGGGCGCGAGCGCGGCTATCACGGCGTCGGCTTCGGCGGCGTCGCGGTCGGCGGCATCGTGTCGAACCGCAGGCAGTTCGGCGCGCTGCTCGCCGGCGTCGATCATCTGTCGTCGACCTATAACCGCACCGAGCAGGCCTTCACCATCGGCGAGCCGGTGTGGGGCGTGCATCTCGCCGACGAGCTCGACCGCCTGGTGGCGCTGCACGACGCCTCCACCATCGCGGCGGTGATCGTCGAGCCGGTCGCCGCCTCGACCGGCGTGCTGCCGCCGCCGCAGGGCTATCTGCAGCGCCTGCGCGCGATCTGCGACAAGCACGGCATTCTCTTGATCTTCGACGAGGTGATCACCGGCTTCGGCCGCCTCGGCCATGCCTTTGCCGCCGAGCGTTATGGCGTTACGCCCGACATGATCACTTTCGCCAAAGGGGTGACCTCGGGCGCGGTGCCGATGGGCGGCGTCGTGGTGCGCAAGGGCATCTACGACGCCTTTATGAAAGGCCCCGAGCACGTCATCGAACTGTTCCACGGCTATACTTACTCGGCGCATCCGCTTGCTTGCGCGGCCGGGCTTGCCACACTCGATCTTTATCGCGACGAAGACCTGTTCGCGCGCGCCAAGAAGCTCGAGCCGCTCTGGGCGAAGGCGGCGATGGGCTTGCGCGAGTTGCCCAACGTGCTCGACATCCGGCCGGTCGGTTTGACGGTCGGCATCGATCTTGCCTCAAAGCCGGATGCCGTCGGCAAACGCGGGCTGGAGGCGCTGGAAGCGGGCTATTACGACCACGACCTGATGCTGCGCGCGGTCGGCGACACGCTCGCGCTCAGTCCGCCGCTGATCGTGAGCGAAAGCCAGATCGGCGAAATCTTCGACAAGGTCGGCAAGATCATCAAGCAGGTGGCGTAGGGATTTGTCATTGCCGGGCTTGACCAATCCGGGCATGACGGTCGAGAGGGCAAACGACGGCCTTGGCAGCAGGATCGCCCAGCCGACGGTGACCTCGCCCGGCCCGCGCCGGTAGGGCAGCGTGAACGGCGGCTGCAGCGCGGCATCGGCGGCAATCGTGCGCAGCTCCGGCGGGATGACGTGCGGGTCGCCGGCGGTCCACACCACCACGGCGCCGCGCGCGCGCAAATCGTTGAGATCGATCCAGGGCGCGCGCGCCGGCTTGCCGTCGATCAGCACGCGCGGGTGGCTCGCCGCGTAATGCTCGACATTGCCGCCGTCCCACATGCTGCCGATCACATAGGCAATCGGCTTGCCGGTGACGGCGCGGTAGCGTTGCGCGAGGTCGCGGCCGAGGTCGCCGCCGGGAAAAAACACCGCGCGGTAGCGGTGATCGAAGCGCGGCAGCACGTCGTAATTGGCGATGAAGGCGAGCGCCAGACAGCTGAACACGATCGCCCAGGTGAGCGTCAGGCGGCCGAGCGGCACTTCGAGCGCACGGCGGGCATAGAGCACGATCCACAGCCCGAGGAACAGCCAGAGCGGATAGCCCCACATGGCGACGGTGCCGCGGCCGCTTAACGCCGAGAGCGCCAGCACCGTCGCCATCGGTCCAAACGCCAGCAGAGCGACGATGCGGCGGTCGAAGGCGTCAGCGCTGACCGCGAGCGGCGCTTCGCTTGCCGCCGCGCGCGGGTAAAACAGCACGGCCGCGATCGCCAGCGACGGCAGCAGGAAGAACAATTGGCTGAGCGCGAATTGCAGCGGGTGCCAGACATGATCGATCAGTCCGCGCGACGGCAGCGCGCGGTGCTCGGCATAGGCGAAGGGCAGGAAATCGTTGCGCACCAGCCAGACCAGATGCGGCGCCATGGTGATCAGCGCGGCGGCGATCGCGATATAGGGCCCCGGCGTCGCCAGGGTCTTGCGCGCGTCGCGGTCGAGGACGACGAACAGCGCCATGGGGACCGCCAGCACGGCGACGAAATATTTCGCCCACAGCGAAAGTCCCACCGCCAATCCGAGCAGCAGCCAGTCGAGCGTCTGCCGGCCGCGCAGCGCGCGGTGGAACATGAGGCCGGCGAGCGCCCAGAACGGCAGCTGGACCACGTCATGATTGAACTTGGCGGCCGTGTAGTTAAGGTAGTGCAACCCATCGACGATCAATACCGACACCAGCGCGCCGAGCGGGCCGACCAGCGGCCGCGCCGCCAGATAGACGAAGGCAAAGCCTGTCACCACCGCGATCTGCGCCAACAGGTAATAGGCGAAGTCATGACCGATGGTCAGGTGTGCGATCTCGACCAGCCACCAGGGCAGCGGCGGCAGCTTGTCGTAGCCGAGCTGCCATTCGCGCCCGTAGATCAGCGCCTCGATCAGGTCGAGCGGCAAATTAGGGTAGAGCAGCGTCGGCAGCGCGGTCCAGACCGCGGCATGCAGAGCCAGGAACGCCGCAAAGGCCCGCCCCGGGCGGGCGGCGATCCAGGCCAGGAGGGGCATGCTGCGGGACGCCGGCATCCAAATCCTTGCAAGTTCCTGCGAATAACGGGTGAATTGCCGCTACCATAGCAGGAGTTCGAGGTTGCGCGGACCCGTGGCGTCATGGACATTGGGGCCGGGGGCTGCGAATCGCTTACCGCCGGTGGAATACGCAAGGGTCGGCCCGGGATTGGCTTCATGCGTCGTATCAGCGCCATCTTCATTGCGATCTGCATGGTGCTCATCGCCGTCTCGATCGGCGCCGTGCTTTATCTCGGCCTCAAGGTCGATGCCCGCAGCGCGCTGATCGTGGCGCTGGCCGCGCTCACCGGCATGGCGCTGTTCAATTCCGTCAGCAACCGCCTGCGCGACCGCAGCGATCTCGGCGACCAGATCGCGGATCTGTCGCGCGGCACCGCCGACCTCGCCCGCCAGGTGGGCGAGCTGGCGCGCCGGCTCGCCGCCATGGAAGGCCGCGTCGAGGGCAGCGTGAACCGGGTGCGTAGCACGGTCGATCCGATCGCCGCCGAGATCGGCGAACTGGGCGGCCTGGTGCGGCAGATCGCCGACACGGTCGCCAGCCATGCCGCCGCCTTGCAGCAGCAGGGCGCCTTGCCGGCGCCGGCCGAGCCGGTCGCCGCGCCCGAAGCCGATGGCCCGCTGACCTTGAGCGAAAGCGACACGGTGGGCGCCCGCCGCTTGCGGTCGCTCAGCCGCGAGGGCATCGTCGAACTGATCGGCAAGGCGGCCGACGCCAACCGCATCGATCTTTATCTGCAGCCGATCGTCACGCTGCCGCAGCGCAAGGTGCGCTATTACGAGGCGCTGTCGCGGCTGCGCAGCGAGGAAGGCGACATCATCCCGGCCGGCGACTTCATCGACTACGCCGAAAGCGTCGGGCTGATGCCGAAGATCGACAACCTGCTGCTGTTCCGCTGCGTGCAGGTGACGCGCCGCCTGCAATTGAAGAACCGCGACGTCGGCCTGTTCTGCAATGTCAGCGCCTCGACCTTGCGCGATCCGGTGTATTTCCGGCAGTTCCTCGATTTCATGGACGCCAACCGCGCATTGGCGCCGGCGCTGATGTTCGAGTTCACCCAGACCGCCTATCGCGGCTTCGGCCCGCTCGAACACGAGGCCCTGGCGGCGCTCGCCGAACGCGGCTTCCGCTTCTCCATGGATCATGTCGGCGACCTGCGCATGGAGCCGAAGGAATTGGCCGAGCGTTCGTTCCGCTTCCTGAAAGTGCCGGCCGCGCTGCTGCTCAATCCCGCGCTGGCCTCGCAGAGCGACATCCATCCCGGCGATCTCGCCGATCTGCTGGCGCGCTCCGGCATCGATCTGATCGCCGAGCGCATCGAAAACGAGAGCATGGTGGTCGATCTGCTCGACTTCGACGTGCGCTTCGGCCAGGGCTTCCTGTTCTCACCGCCGCGGCCGGTGCGGGCCGAGGCCTTGCAGGGCACGTCCGGCGCCTCGCAGGCGGCGGGCGAGGCGAGCGAACTGGCCGCGGCCGGTGCGTCAACTTAGTTGTCATTCCGGGTTCGCTCGCTTCGCTCGCGCCCCGGAATGACTAAAAGATTTGCATGAGCGCCATCTTGCCGCCCTTGATCCCGCATTTTGAGACGCTTGCCCCCGATTACGACGTGCTGCTGAGCGACGTCTGGGGCGTGGTGCATAACGGGCTTGCCGCGTTCCCGCACGCCTGCGACGCGCTGATGCGCGCGCGCGCGCGCGGCGCCGCCGTGATCCTGATCACCAACGCGCCGCGCCCGAGCGCGGTGGTGGCGCGCCAGCTCGAAAAGCTGCATGTGCCGCGCGAAACCTACGACGCCATCGTCTCCTCCGGCGACGTCACCCGCGCCGTGATCGAGGCGCGCCCCGGGCAAAGCCTGTTTCATCTGGGACCCGCGCGCGACCGCTCGATCTTCAGCGGGCTCGATCTGCGCTTCGCGCCGCTGGAGCGCGCCGACTACGTGGTCTGCTCCGGGCTCGACGACGACGACGTGGAGACGCCGGACGACTACCGCGCGCGGCTGGAAATCATGCTCAAGCGCAAGCTGTTCATGGTCTGCGGCAATCCCGACGTGGTGGTGGAGCGCGGGCCGCGCCTGGTCTATTGCGCCGGCGCGATCGCCGATCTTTACGCCACCATGGGCGGCGAGGTGCTCTACGCCGGCAAGCCCTATCGGCCGATCTACGACATGGCGCTGGCCAAGGCGCAGACCGCCTGCGGCCGCAAGGTGGCGGCGAGCCGCGTGCTGGCGCTCGGCAATTCGGTGCGCACCGATCTTAAAGGAGCCCGCGCCATCGGCGTCGATTTCCTGTTCGTGACCTCAGGCATCCACGCCGAGGAGCTGGGCGGGCGCGAGCGGCCCGACCGCAAGGCGCTCAGCGCCACGTTCGCCGCCGCCGGCGAAATGCCGAAGGCGGTGATGCGCGAACTGACCTGGTGAATTTCGATTGTCGTCCCAGGCCTCGCTCGCCATGCTCGCTCGCCCGGGACGACGGATGAAAGGCTGTCCCCGCATGTGCGGGGACGACGGGATAGGGAGGAGTGGAAAAGGCCGCGCGGCTAGGGCTTCTCGCCGAACACCGCGTCGATCTTGCTCTTGAGCGTCTGCGCGTTGAACGGCTTGACGATATAGTTCGACACGCCCGCCTTCTTGGCCGCGATCACGTTGTCGGTCTTGGATTCCGCCGTCACCATGATGAACGGCGTCTGCGCCAGGTTGGGATCGTTGCGCACCTCTTGCAGGAGGTCGTAGCCGGTCATCGGCTCCATGTTCCAGTCGGAGATCACCAGGCCATATTGGCGCGTGCGCATCTTGGCGAGCGCCATGGTGCCGTCGTTGGCTTCGTCGATATGCTCGAAGCCGAGCTGCCGCAATAGATTGCGGATGATGCGGATCATCGTGTTGTAATCGTCGACGATCAGAATAGGTGTCGCAGTGTTGACAGCCATGGCGCCATGCCCGCAAAGGGCCTCCCCCACAGAATCGGCGGAAGGTATCCGGAGGCATTGAATATCCGGTTAATTTGAAAGTTTATTAACCGCGCGCTAACCGTAACCGGCGCGAAAGGGCGGCATGACGCGAACATGAGCAAATCCAAGGCCTTCCACATCGCCCGCAACGGCGAGCCGGCGCCGGATATCGGGCCGCTCGCCGGCGCCGTGGTGGCAATCGGCAATTTCGACGGGGTGCACCGCGGCCACCGCGCCGTGATCGGCGCCGCGCTCAATCGCGCCAAGGCGCTTGGCCGCAAGGCCGCGGCGCTCACTTTCGCGCCGCATCCGCGGCTGTTCTTGCGGCCGCAGGACACGCTGTTCCAGCTCTCCAGCGAACGCGACCGGCTGCGCCTGTTGGCGGCGAGCGGGCTCGACGGCGCCATCGTCATGACTTTCGACGCGCAGCTTGCCGCCACCACGGCGGAGGATTTCATCGAGCGCATCCTGGTCGGCCGCTTCGGCATCGGCGGCGCCGCGATCGGCTTCGACTTCCATTTCGGCAACAAGCGCGCCGGCTCGCCGGCTTATCTCGCCGAGCAGGGGGCGCGGCTCGGCTTTGCCGTCGACATCGTGCCGCCGCTGGAGGACGAGGGCCGGCCGGTCTCCTCCGGCGCGGTGCGCGCGGCGCTCGCCCAAGGCAAGGTGGTGGAGGCGGCCGAACTCCTGGGCGCGCCCTGGTTCGTCTCCGGCGAGGTCATCCACGGCGCCAAGCGCGGGCGCGCACTCGGTTTTCCGACCGCCAACATCAGGCTCGATCCGGCCTGCGGCCTCAAGCACGGCGTCTATGCCGTGCGCGCCGGCATCGCGGGCTAAGCGCCACGACGGGGTGGCGAATTTCGGCATCCGCCCGATGTTCGACGGCGGCGCGCCGCTCTTGGAGGTGTTTCTGTTCGACTTCGACGGCGACCTCTACGGGCAGACGATCGACGTCGCCTTCATCGGCTGGGTGCGCCACGAGCAGAAATTCTCTTCGGTCGAGACGCTCCAGCGCCACATATTGGCGGACGCCGCCCAGGCGCGCGACGCGCTCAAGCGCGCCGGCAAGGCCTTTCCGGTGCTGGGGGAGATTTAGCCTCTTTCCTGTCGTCCCGGGCAAGCGCAGCGAGGCCCGGGACCCATACTGTCCGTGCCCTATCGATAGGTTGCGGCGTATGGGTCCCGCCTGCGCCGGGACGACAGCAGCAGCCTTTCCGCCGCCGAATCCGCCTGCTAGTAAGCGCCCCATGAACGCCCCCAAACGCGATTATTCCGAGACGCTGTTCCTGCCGCAGACCGATTTCCCGATGCGCGCGGGCCTGCCGCAGCGCGAGCCGGAAATCCTCAAAGCTTGGGAAGCGGGCGATCTCTACGCGCAGTTGCGCCAGGCGGCCAAGGGCAAAGAGAAATTCATCCTGCACGACGGCCCGCCTTACGCCAACGGCAACATCCATATCGGCCACGCGCTCAACAAGATCCTCAAAGACGTGGTGACGCGCAGCCAGCAGATGCTCGGCTACGATTCGAATTACGTGCCGGGCTGGGACTGCCACGGCCTGCCGATCGAATGGAAGATCGAGGAGGAGAACTACCGCGCCAAGGGCAAGCCGAAGCCGGATTTTTCCAACGCGGCGGCGCTGGTCGAGTTCCGCCAGGAGTGCCGCGCCTTCGCCGAGAAATGGATCGGCGTGCAGCGCGAGGAATTCAAGCGGCTCGGCGTCGAAGGCGACTGGGCGCATCCCTATACGACGATGGACAATTTCGCCGAGGCGCAGATCGCGCGCGAGCTGATGAAGTTCGCGGCCAACGGCACGCTGTACCGCGGCAGCAAGCCGGTGATGTGGAGCGTGGTGGAGAAGACCGCGCTCGCCGAGGCGGAAGTCGAGTACGAGGATTACACCAGCGATCAGGTATGGGTGAAGTTTCCGGTTACAAAGAGTCACTTCAAGACTGTGATCCAGATCGCAAGCATCGTCGTTAAAGATATGGCACTCCTGAGTGCGTCGCATTATCATTTGGACGACGACGCCGTGGACGCTCCCTGGGAATCGAGCGATCTGCATACTCGCCCAAAATCAAATATGCGCTTTTCGAGTGTTAGGACTGCGCCAGCAGAAAATTGGGCCAAGCCGGGCGACCGGTATGTACTCGCTGAAAATCTCGCCGCTGAAGTATTCAAACAGGCGCGTGTGGACAACGTATCCGAAGCAAGATTGCCGACGCTTAGCAACGATGTACTCGCCACGCTTGAGTGCGACCATCCGCTAAGGGCTTTGGGCGGATATGACTTTACTGTTCCGCTGCTTGCAGGCGACCACGTCACCGAAGACACCGGCACGGGTTTTGTCCACACCGCGCCGGGTCACGGCCGCGAGGACTTCGATGTGTGGACTGCAAACGCTCAGATTCTGCGAAGCGCGCGGCATCAATCCGGCTATCCCCTACACTGTCGACGAGAACGGCGCCTTCACCGGGCCGCGCCCGGCTTCACCGGCAAACGCGTCATCAACGACAAGGGCGAGAAGGGCGACGCCAACGAGGCGGTGATCAAGGCGCTTGATCGACGCGCATATGCTGATCGCGCGCGGCCGCCTCAAGCACCAATATCCGCACTCCTGGCGCTCGAAGAAGCCGATCATCTTCCGCAACACGCCGCAGTGGTTCATCGCGATGGACAAGGCGATCGAGAACCTTCCTCCGGTCATTCCGGGACGCGCCGAAGGCGCGAACCCGGAATCCAGAAGCACGGAAGACGTATCTGGATTCCGGGTCCGCGGGCTTACGCCCGCGTCCCGGAATGACGGCGAAAACACCCTGCGCGCGCGCGCGCTGCACGCCATCAAAGTCACGCGCTGGGTGCCCGCCGCCGGCGAGAACCGCATCACCGGCATGATCGAACAGCGCCCCGACTGGGTGATCTCGCGCCAGCGCGCCTGGGGCGTGCCGATCGCGGTCTTCATCAAGGAAAAGCCGGACGGCTCGGTCGACATCTTGCAGGACCCCGAGGTCGAGGTGCGCATCGTCGAGGCTTTCGAGGCGGAAGGGGCGGATGCCTGGTACAAGCCGGGCGCGCGCGAGCGCTTCCTCGGCAAATTTGCCAACGATACCTGGAAGAAAGTCGACGACATTCTCGACGTCTGGTTCGACTCAGGCTCCACGCACGCCTTCGTGTTGGAGGACACCTCGCATTTCCCGACGCTCGCCGGCCTCAAGCGCAAGGTCGACGGCGGCCAGGACACGGTCATGTATCTCGAAGGCAGCGACCAGCACCGCGGCTGGTTCCATTCCTCGCTCTTGGAAAGCTGCGGCACGCGCGGGCGCGCGCCCTTCGACGTGGTGCTCACGCACGGCTTCGTGCTCGACGAGCAGGGCCGCAAGATGTCGAAGTCGATGGGCAACGTCACCGCGCCGCAGGACGTGATCAAGCAGTCGGGCGCCGACATTCTGCGCATGTGGGTGTGCGCGTCGGATTACGCCGACGACCTGCGCATCGGGCCGGAAATCTTGAAGACCACGGTCGACACCTACCGCAAGCTGCGCAACACCGTGCGCTGGATGCTCGGCAATCTCGCGCATTTCCACGAGGACGAGCGCGTCAAGCCCGAACACATGCCGGAGCTGGAGCGGCTGATGCTGCACCGCCTTTCCGAGCTCGACGAGCTGGTGCGCAAGGCTTACGCCGAATTCGACTACAAGCGCATCTTTGCAGCGCTTTCCGCCTTCATGACGGCGGACCTCTCGGCGTTCTATTTCGACATCCGCAAGGACGCGCTCTATTGCGATCCCTATTCGTCGATGACGCGCAAGGCCTGCCTCACCGTGCTCGACCATCTGTTCCGCTGCACGGCGGTGTGGCTCGCGCCCATGCTGTGCTTCACGGCGGAGGAATCCTGGGCCGCGCGCTATGGCGCCGGCGCCAAGTCCGTGCATCTCGAATTGTTCCCCGAACTGCCGGCGTCCTGGCGCGACGACAAGCTGGCCGACAAGTGGCGCAAGGTTCGCGCCGTGCGCCGCGTCGTTACCGGCGCGCTCGAGATCGAGCGCGCGCAGAAGCGCATCGGGTCTTCTCTGGAGGCGGATCCGATCGTGCACGTTTCCGACGAGGACTTGTTCGAGGCCGTTGCCGATGTCGATCTGGCCGAGGTCTGCATCACCTCGGCGGCGACCCTGGTGAAGGACGCGCCGCCGGCCGGCGCCTTCAGCCTGCCCGACGTGCCGGGCGTCGCCGTCATTCCCAATCTCGCCGAGGGCACCAAATGCGCGCGCTCGTGGAAAATCCTCACCACCATCGGCGCCGATCCCGAATACCCGGACGTCTCGCCGCGCGACGCCAAGGCGCTGCGCGAATGGGAAACCATGCGCAAGGCGGCGGAGTAATCCATTGTCCTATCTGCGTGGCCCGCTCACGTTTTTCGGCCTTGCCGTCGCGGTCGTCGCCTGCCTCGTCGACCAGGCCAGCAAGCTCTATCTGCTCAACGTGGTCGATCTCGCCAACCACCCGCTGCGGCTCGGCCCGTATTTCGACTTCGTGCTCACCCGCAACACCGGCATCAGCTACGGCCTGTTGCAGACGCAAGGGGCGCTCGGCCAATGGCTGCTGCTCGGCTTCAAGGCGCTGGCCGTGGTCCTGCTCTGGCTGTGGCTGGCGCGCGCGAAAGACCGGCTGACCGCGCTGTCGCTCGGCCTCATTATCGGCGGGGCGGTGGGCAATGCCATCGACCGGCTGGCCTATGGCTGGGTCGCCGATTTCGTGTTTTTCCACGTTTCCACGCCCAATTGGCGGTTCAACTGGTATGTTTTTAACCTCGCCGACGTCGCCATCGTTGCCGGGGTGGTGGGCCTGCTGTATGAATCGCTCGCCGGGCAGCGCGCCCAAAAAGCGCCCTGATCCGCGGCAATGGTCGGTGCTTGGAACGCGGGTTCCCCTTGCTATTTCAGGGGCGTAAGGGATCGGATGACCGATAGACTGCGGACAAATTTGGCGGCCGGATTAAGCCTGCGGGCGGTTTCGCGCGCCGCTTTAGGCTGCCTGCTCGGCGCTGTTTTGCTGTCGACCGGCACCCCGGCCCGCGCCGGCGACGACGACAACAGCGGCGGCGTGCCGATCGACACCAGAATCATGCGCGGCATCATGGAAAGCCTCGGCCTGCGCCGCGACGGCGCAGGGATCGATTACCAGGAACGCGCGCCGCTGGTGATCCCGCCGAGCAAGGACTTGCCGCCGCCGGAAAGATCCGACGCCGCATTGGCCAAAAACCCGGCCTGGCCAAAAGATCCCGACGTGCTGCGGGCGAGAGAGGAAGCCAGGCAAGCGCGCAGCGTCAGCATGAACGCGGATGAGAACTTGCAGAACAACCCGCTGCGGCCGGATCAGATGACGCCGGGACCCAAGCCGCGCAGCAAGCGCATCGGCGATGACGGTTATCGGGCCTCGCCGAACGGCTCGGGCGGTCCGCTCTCGCCCTCGCAGCTCGATACCAAGCCCGGCCTATTCAGCAAGATGTTCGGTAAAGACCAGCCGGACACCGGCAGCTTCACCGGCGAGCCGCCGCGCACGGCCTTAACCGAGCCGCCGCTGGGCTATCAGACGCCGTCGCCCGAACAGCCCTATGGCGTCAGCAAGAGACTGCCGCCTGCCAAAACGTCGAGCGACTATCTGATCGACCATCCGGTGGGCAGTCAGTAATCCGACACGCTTCGCGTCGTGCTGTTCTTGCGCCTCGCCAGCCTGAGCCGGGCGGCCGATGGCCGCCAGCGGCGGAATTGAACCTTATGGCATCGCAGCCGTCCTGGCCTATTCGACCGCTCGTGGGCGCTGCCGCGATGATCGCCGCGACGCTTGTCGCGGGCGCGGCGCCGGCCGCGCCGGCGGGCGCCCCGGTCGCCGACTTCACTTTGGCGAACGGCTTGCAGCTGGTCGTCATTCCCGACCACCGCGCGCCGGTGGTCACCCACATGATCTGGTACAAGGTCGGCGCCGCCGACGAGACGCCGGGCAAATCGGGGCTGGCGCATTTCCTCGAACACCTGATGTTCAAGGGCACGGCGAAGAATCCGACCGGCCACTTCTCGCGCGTGGTCGCCACCATCGGCGGCCAGGAAAACGCCTTCACCTCGAACGACTACACCGCGTTTTACCAGCGCGTGCCGAGCGAGCAGCTCAAGACCGTGATGGACTTCGAGGCCGACCGCATGACCGGCCTGCAGCTCACCGACCGCGTGGTGCTGCCCGAGCGCGACGTCATCCTCGAAGAGGAGAACATGCGCGTCGAGAACAATCCGCGCGCGCGGCTGGGCATCCAGATCGACGCCGCGCTGTTCCTCAATCTTCCTTACGGCAAGCCGACGATCGGCTGGCGGCACGAGATGGAGCAGCTTTCGCGCGACGACGCCATCGGCTTTTACCGGCGCTTCTACGCGCCCAATAACGCGGTGGTGGTGATCGCCGGCGACGTCGAGCCGGAAACCGCGCGCAAGTTCGCCGAGGAAACCTACGGCAAGGTCGCGCGCCACAGCAATATCCTGCCGCGCCAGCGCCCGCAGGAGCCGCCGCCGGTGGCGGTGCGCGCGTTGACGCTCGCCGATCCGCGCATCGAGCAGCCGCTCCTGCAACGCGCCTATCTGGTGCCGTCGTTCCACACCGCCAAGCCGGGCCAATCGGAAGCGCTGGAAGTGCTGGCGCATATTCTGGGCAGCGGCTCCAGCAGCCGGCTCTACCGCGCGCTGGTGGTGGACAAGCGCGTCGCGGTCGCCGCCGGCGCCTGGTACGACAGTTCCGCGCTCGACCTGACGACGTTCGGTCTGTTTGGCGCGCCGCGCCAGGGCGTCTCGCTGCCGCAGCTCGAAGCCGCAACCGACGCCGTGCTGGCCGAGGTGATCGGCAAGGGCGTATCGGCCGAGGAGCTGGAAGGCGCCAAGTCCAACATGCTCGCCGACGCGGTCTACGCGCAGGACAACCAGATGAGCCTGGCGCGCTGGTACGGCACCGCCTTGATGACCGGCGCGACCGTCAACGACGTGCGCCGCTGGCCGGACCGCATCCGCGCGGTGACCGCCGCGGCGGTGCAGGACGCCGCCCGCAGCTGGCTCGACAAGCGGCGCTCGGTCACCGGCTATCTGATCAAGGACGTGAGCCCGCAGGCGGAGAAAAAGTCGTGAAGCGATTTTTGACCGCCGCCGCGCTCGCCGCGCTGGCGCTCCTGAGCGTTGCGCCCGCCTCGGCGATGACGATCGAAAAGATCGTCAGCCCGTCCGGCATCGTGGCCTGGCTGGTGCGCGAGCATTCCGCGCCGCTGGTCGCGCTCAATTACGCGTTCCACGGCGGCTCCGCCCAGGACGAGGCGGATAAATCGGGCACCGCCCATCTCGCCGCCGATCTGCTCGACGAAGGCGCCGGCGACCTCGACGGCAAGACCTTCCATGCGCGGCTGGAGAACCACGCCATCGAGCTTGGCTTCTCGGTCGCGCGCGACTATTTCCGCGGCTCGCTGCGCACGCTCAACGAGCACCGCGAGGAGGCCTTCGATCTGCTGCACCTTGCGCTTACCGCGCCGCGCTTCGACGCCGATGCGCTCGAGCGCGTGCGCGGGCAGACGCTGGCGTCGTTGCGGCGCGAGAGCACCAATCCCAACAGCCTCGCCAGCCGCCGCTGGTGGGAGACGGCGTTCCCCGGCCACCCTTACGGCCGCGAAAGCAAGGGCACGCTGGAAAGCGTGCCGCGCATCACGGCGAACGACCTGCGCGACTATGTGCGCCGCGCCTTCGCGCGCGACGGGCTGACCATCTCGATCGTCGGCGACATCGACGCCATGACCGCCGGCGCGCTGATCGATCGCGCCTTCGCCGGCCTGCCGGCGAAGGGCGACCGCAAGCCGGTCGCCGAGGCCTCGCCGCGCGGACTGGGTCGCCTGATCGTGATCGATCTCGACGTGCCGCAGGCGGTGGTCACTTTCGGCGGCCAGGGACTGGCCCGCCACGATCCCGATTTCATGGCCGGCTATGTCGTCAATCACATATTGGGCGGCGGCACATTCTCCTCGCGGCTTTACCGGGAAGTGCGCGAAAAGCGCGGGCTCGCCTACGGCGTCTCCGACAGCCTGGTCTGGTTCCGGCGCGCCGCCGTCGTGCTCGGCGGCACCGCCACCCGCGCCGACCGCACCGCCGACGCGCTGGCGATCGTCGAAGCCGAGACCAAGCGCATGGCCGAAAGCGGCCCGACCGCCGAGGAGCTCACGGCCGCCAAGTCCTACCTCAAGGGCGCCTACGCGCTTTCGCTCGACACCTCGCCCAAGATCGCCGCCCAACTCACGCAAATCCAGCTCGACAATCTCGGCATCGACTATATCGAGCGGCGCGGCGCCATGATCGACGCCGTCGGCATTGCGGACGCCAAGCGGGCGGCCAAGCGCCTCTATGGCGGCGGCATGCTGGTTACGGTCGCCGGCCGGCCGAAAGGGCTGACCTCGAGCGCCGAGTGAACCGTTGCGCGCGGCGCGCGTTAAGGGCAGATAGACCCGCAGCCATGGCAATTCACCAATCCATCGACCGCGCATTGGAGCGCAACATCGGGCCGCACGGCGCTGGCGACAAGGCCCTGAACGATGCGCTCGGCCGCGCCGAAGCCGCGCTCGATTGGTTGCGCGCGCGCCATGCCGATGGCGGCCTGCCGCTGCTGCGGCTGCCGGCAAACCCATGACGATCTGGTGGCGATCCGGCAGGCCGGCCGGCGGCTCGCCGACAACGCCACCGACGTCGTTTTTCTCGGCACCGGCGGCTCCAGCCTCGGCGGCCAGACGCTGGCGCAGCTCGCCGGCCACGGCGTGTCGGGCGTCGGCGCCTTGCGCGCGCCGCCGCGCCTGCATTTCATGGACAATCTCGATGCCGACACGTTCGCCACGCTGCTCGGCAAGCTGCCGCATACGACGACGCGCTTCGTCGCCATCTCGAAATCCGGCGGCACCGCCGAGACGCTGATGCAGACCATCGCCGCGCTCGCGGCGGTGAAGGCCGAAGGGCTCACGACGCGCATTCCCGACATTTTCCTCGGCCTCACCGAACCGGCCAAGGCGGGCAAGAAGAACGGCCTGCGCGATCTGCTCACGGCGCATCGCGTGCCGATGCTCGATCATCATACCGGCATCGGCGGGCGCTTCTCGGTGCTCAGCAATGTCGGCTTGCTGCCGGCGGCGATGCTCGATCTCGATATCGCGGCGGTGCGCGAAGGCGCCTCGCTTGCGCTCGCGCCGGTGCTGGCGAAAAAGAAGGCGGCCGATGTCCCGGCAGCAGCCGGCGCCGCGCTCGCCGTGGCGCTGGCCGAAACGAAAGGCAAAAGCATCAGCGTGCTGATGGCCTATGCCGACCGGCTGGAACGCTTCACGCGCTGGTACGTGCAGCTCTGGGCCGAGAGCCTCGGCAAAAACGGCAAGGGTACTACGCCGGTGGCCGCGCTCGGCCCGGTCGATCAGCACAGCCAGGTGCAGCTGTTCATCGGCGGGCCGCGCGACAAATTGTTCACTATCGTCACTATCGATGCCGCCGGCCGCGGGCCGCGCATCGACCGCGACCTCGCCAAGCTTGCCGGCGAACCCGGCTTTGCGGCCAAGACCATCGGCGATCTGGTGGCGGCGGAAGGCCGCGCCACGGCCGAGACGCTGGCCAACAACGGCTGCCCGGTGCGCACGATTCATCTGGCCACGCTCGATGAGGAGACGCTCGGCGAGCTGCTGATGCATTTCATGCTGGAGACCGTCATCGCCGCGCAGCTGCTCGGCGTCGACGCCTTTGACCAGCCGGCGGTGGAAGAGGGCAAGGTGCTGGCGAAGAAGTATTTGACCCAATGACTATCATCGCCGGGCTTGACCCGGCGATCCCGATAAGGGACGCAGTGCCTACCTAAGCGGGATGGCCGGGACGAGCCCGGCCATGACAAACATATGATCCCCATCACCGACACGATTGCGATCGACGACGCCGAATTGTCGGAATCGTTCGTGCGCGCCTCCGGCCCGGGCGGGCAGAACGTCAACAAGGTGTCGTCGGCGGTGCAATTGCGCTTCGACGTGCGCCATTCGCCGTCGCTGCCCAACGACGTCGCCGTGCGGCTGATGCGGCTCGCCGGCAAGCGGCTGACCAAAGAGGGCGTCATCGTCATCATCGCCCAGCAGCACCGCACGCAGGAACGCAACCGCGCCGACGCGCGCGAGCGCTTGTTCGATCTGATCCGCCAGGCGGCGGTGCGCCCCGTGCCGCGCCGCGCCACAAAAGTGCCGAAAGCCCAGAAACGAAAGCGGATCGAGGGCAAAAAGCACCGCTCCGCCATCAAAAGCCTGCGTCGCGGCAAGCCGAGCTTTGATCGAATTCCCTGTCGTCCCGGCCGAGCGAGGAGAGGGTCGCGACGACAGCAAGGATAGCGGGCGTAGCTTCGGCCTTTGCCTCGCGGGCGCCCTGCCGCGCCGATAGAGTCGACCTGCTTCCGAATCAGGCCGAAATTTCATGCCCGTCCGCCAGCTGTCCGAATCGATCGTCAACCGCATCGCCGCCGGCGAGGTGGTTGAGCGGCCGGCGAGCGTGGTCAAGGAACTGGTGGAGAACGCGCTCGACGCCGGCGCCACGCCGCATCGACGTCTTGACCGACGGCGGCGGCCGCCGGCTGATCCGCGTCACCGACGACGGCGAGGGCATGACGCGCGCCGACTTGGCGCTCGCCGTCGAGCGCCACGCCACCTCCAAGCTCAAAGGCGACGACTTGCTGGCGATCGATACGCTCGGCTTCCGCGGCGAGGCTTTGCCCTCGATCGGCGCGGTGGCGAGGCTCACCATCACCACGCGGCATAAAGCCGAGCCGCATGCCTGGTCGATTACGGTCGATGCCGGCGAGAAATCCGCGGTGAAGCCGGCCGCGCTTTCAGCCGGCACCAGCGTCGAGGTGCGCGATCTGTTCTATGCGACGCCCGCGCGCCTGAAATTCCTCAAGACCGACCGCAGCGAGGCGGAAGCCGTGCGCGAGGTGGTGCGGCGGCTGGCCATGAGTCGGCCGGACGTCGCCTTCACGCTCGCCGGCGAGGAGCGTAGCCCCGTCACCTGGGGCGCGGCCGACGACGAACTGGCGCGGCTCGGCGACGTGCTCGGCCCCGACTTCCGCGCCAATGCCATTGCCATCGACGCCGAGCGCGAGGGCGTGCGCGTTGCCGGCTTCGCCGGCCTGCCGACATTGTCGCGCGCCAACACGCTCGCGCAATATCTGTTCGTCAACGGCCGGCCGGTGCGCGACAAGCTCCTGGTCGGCGCGGTGCGCGGCGCCTATGCCGATTACCTGCCGCGCGACCGGCATCCACTGCTGGCGCTGTTCGTCACGCTCGACACGCGCGAAGTCGACGTCAACGTGCATCCGGCGAAAACCGAAGTGCGCTTCCGCGACGGCGGCCTGGTGCGCGGGCTGATCGTGCGCGCGCTCAAGGACGCGCTGGCGCGCGAAGGCCAGCGCGCGTCCTCGACCGGCGGCAGCGCCACCATCGCGGCGTTCCGCCCGCTTGGGCAGGCCCGCCGCGGCGGCTGGGATTGGCGCCGTTCGCCGGCGCGGCCCGACGCGCGCGGCTATCCGCCGACGAGCTACGCGCAAATGCGCGGCGGCGTCGCCGCGCTCGGTTTCGCCGAAGCAGCGCAAGCCGCCTTCGAGGTCGGCGCGCCCGCCGCCGACGCCCGCATCGACAGCTTCGAGCCGGCGGCGGAGCTGATCGAGCGCCCGCTCGGGGCGGCGCGCGCGCAGGTGCACGAGACCTACATCGTGGCGCAGACCCGCGACGGGCTCATCATCGTCGACCAGCACGCCGCGCACGAGCGCATCGTCTACGAGCGCATGAAGGCGGCGATCGGCCAGGCGGCGTGGCGCGGCAGATCCTGCTGATCCCGGAGATCGTCGAGCTTGACGAGGCCGAGGCCGCGCGGCTCATCGCGCGCGCCGACGAACTGGCGCAGTTCGGCCTCGCCATCGAGGCCTTCGGGCCGGGCGCGGTGGCGGTGCGCGAGACGCCCTCGATGCTGGGCGAGATCGACGTGCAGGGGGCTGTTGCGCGATCTCGCCGAGCACATGGCGGAATGGGACGACGCGCTGCCCTTGGAGCGCCGCCTGCTGCACGTCTCCGCCACCATGGCCTGCCACGGCTCGGTGCGCGCCGGGCGCAGGCTCAAGCCGGAAGAGATGAACGCGCTGTTGCGCGAGATGGAAGAGGTGCCCAATTCCGGCCAGTGCAACCACGGCCGGCCGACCTATGTGGAGTTGAAGCTGACCGATATCGAGCGGTTGTTCGGGAGAAGGTGATCTGTCGTCCCCGCGAAGGCGGGCACCCATAGCCACCTGCCTCTCTCGGCCTCATGGTGAGGAGCGCCGAAGGCGCGTCTCGAACCATGGGGCCGCCCCATCCTTCGAGACGCATCGCTTCGCGATGCTCCTCAGGATGAGGCGGAGAAACGCAAAAACACCAACTCCGTATCGTCATACGCGCGCCGCTCCAGTTCCTCGAATCCTTCCGGCGCCTTGAAGCGGGCATCCGCCGCTTCCTCCACCACGACCAGCGCGCCGGGTGTCAGCCAGCCGCCGTCGCGCGCCGACGCCAGCGCCTTCTCGGCTAAGCCTTTGCGGTAGGGCGGGTCGAGAAAGACAAGCGTGAACGGCTCGAGCGGATGCGCCGGGCCGAGCTTGGTGGCGTCGCGGCGGAAGATGCGGGTGACGCCGCCGAGGCCGAGCGTCTCGACATTGTCGCGCAGCAGCGCGCGCGCCTGCACGCCGTCGTCGACGAACAGCGCATAGGCCGCGCCGCGCGAGATCGCCTCGATGCCGAGCGCGCCGGTGCCGGCGAACAGATCGAGCACGCGCGCGCCGCCGACCGGATCGCCATAGGCATGCGCGAGAATGTTGAACAGCGACTCGCGCAGGCGGTCGGCGGTCGGGCGAAGTGCGTCCGACTTCGGCCCGGCGAGCGGGCGCGAGCGCAATCTGCCGCCGACGACCCTCATGATTTGGGCCTGGGATATTTGGGTCGCGGCCCGCCGGTGCGGTCGCGGCGGCGGGGCTTCTTCTTGTCATTCCGGGACCCGCGCAGCGGGGGCCCGGAATCCATAACCCCTGTATCGCGCTTATCGCTCCGACCGGGGTTATGGATTCCGGGTTCGCGACCTTGCGGTCGCGCTCCGGAATGACGGGGTGGGGCCTCATGCTCCATCAGCGGCGCGTCGAAATCCGCTTGCGCCTGCGCGACGATCTCCGGCCCGAGCGCCGCGCGCAATGCCTCGGTCTTGACTTCCTCCACCGCGCCGTCGTCGAGCGCGCCCAGTTCGAACGGCCCGAACGCCACGCGGATCAGCCGGTTCACCTTGAGGTCGAGCGTCTCGAGAACTTTGCGCACCTCGCGGTTCTTGCCCTCGCGAATGCCAATCGTGAGCCAGACATTGGCGCCCTGTTCGCGGTCGAGCGTCGCCTCGATCGGCCCGTAATGCACGCCCTCGACCGTGACGCCGGCGCGCAGCCGATCGAGCGCCGGCTGCAGCACGCGCCCCAAGGCGCGCACGCGATAGCGGCGCAGCCAGCCGGTCGCCGGCAGTTCGAGCACGCGCGCCAGCCCGCCGTCATTGGTGAGCAGCAGCAGGCCTTCGGTGTTGATGTCGAGCCGGCCGACGCTGATCAGCCGCGGCAGGTCCTTCGGCAGCGCGCCGAAGATGGTCGGCCGCCCTTCCGGATCGGCATGCGTGGTCACCAGCCCGCGCGGCTTGTGGTAGCGGAACAGCCGCGTGCGCTCGCGCGCGCGCAACGGCTGCGCCGTCGACCGCGATGCGGTCGGCCGCCGTCACGTTGAGCGCCGGCGAAGTGATTACCGCGCCGTTGACGGAAACGCGCCCGGCGGCGATCCAGGCCTCGGCCTGGCGGCGCGAGGCAAGGCCGGCCCGCGCCATCACCTTGGCGATGCGCTCGCCCTGTTTGTCAGCGGTGCTTTTTTCGGGCATGAGCACGCTTTATGGCATTGCCCGCGTACATGCAATTCGCCCTGGAAGAAGCCCGCGCCGCCGGTGCGCGCGGCGAGGTGCCGGTCGGCTGCGTGATCGTGCGCGATGGCAAGGTGGTCGCGCGCGCGGGAAACCGCACGCTGGCCGACAAGGATCCGACCGCGCACGCCGAACTACTGGCCATCCGCCAGGCCGCGGCCGCGCTCGGCTCGGAGCGCCTTGTTGACTGCGATCTCTATGTCACGCTGGAGCCCTGCGCGATGTGCGCCGCCGCGATGGCCTTTGCGCGCATCCGCCGGCTTTACTTCGGCGCGCCCGATCCGAAGGGCGGGGCGGTGGAAAACGGCGTGCGGTTTTTTGCGAGCCCCACCTGCCATCACCGGCCGGAAGTCTATGGCGGCATCAACGAAATCGAATGCGCGGGATTGCTGCGCGACTTCTTTGCCGCGCGTCGCTAATTAGACGGTCTTGTCGACCAGCTTGCCCATGCCGGGCGGCGGCGGGGGCTGCTCGTCCGGTTGGTCGTCGTTGTGTTCATGCTCCGGATGCGGCGGCTGCCGCTTTGGCGATCGTCCGGTCTTCGCATCGACGATCTGAACGCCGAGGCCGCCCGCGCTCGTGATGGAGCTGTATCTCATCGCGCGGCGAGGCTAGCGAGCCAGGCGTCAATTTTGCGCATCGCCATTGCGCGAAAGACGGCGGTGTCATGAAACGATTTGTTGACCCTACCGTCGTCCCCGCCGGCGCGGGGACGACAGTCAGGCGGCCTTGGCGAATTCCCACGCCTTCTCGGCGAGCGGGCGGACCATCTCGGCCTTGGCCGGCGCGAATTCGCTCGTTGCGGTGCCGTCGCGCACGCGTCCGATGATGCCCTGCAGAATGGCGGCGATACGGAAGAAATTATAGGCAAGATAGACGGGCAAATGCGGGCGCGGATCGAGCCCGGTGCGCTTGACGTAAAGATCGACATAATCCGCCATCGGCGGAATGCCGAGCGCCTTGAGATCGTGCCCGACCAGCGAGGCGGTGCCGGCGGCGCTTTCCGAATGCGGCATGTGCCAGGCCATCAGGTGATAGGTGAAGTCGGCGAGCGGATCGCCGAGCGTCGACAATTCCCAGTCAAGCACGGCGATGACCTTCGGCGAATCTTTGGCGACGATCAGATTATCGAGCCGGTAGTCGCCATGCACCAGGCGCGGCGGCCCGCTGGCGCGGAATGTGTTTCGGCAGCCACTCGATCAGCCGCTCCATAGCGTCGAGCTTTTCGGTTTCCGAGGCGCGGTACTGTTTCGACCAACGCTCGACCTGGCGCGCGACGTAATTCTCACCGCGGCCGAAATCGCCCAAGCCGATTTGCGCCGGGTCGAACGTATGCAGCCGCGCGATCGTCGCGTTCATCGCGTCATAGACCGCCGTGCGCTCGGCCGGATTGGAGCCCGGCATCTGCGGCTCCCAGAACACGCGGCCGTCGGCAAAGCTCATCACGTAGAACGCCGTGCCGGCGACGCTGTCGTCGGCGCAAAAGGCCAGTGGCTCGGCCACGGGGAAATTTTGCGCATAGAGCGCGCGGATCACGCGGTATTCGCGGTCGACCGCATGCGCCGAGGGCAGCAGCTTGCCCGGCGGCTTGCGCCGCAAGACGTAAGCGCGCGCCGGCGTCTGCAAGAGATAAGTCGGGTTCGACTGCCCGCCCTTAAATTGCTTGACGGTGAGCGGCCCGGCGAAGCCTTTCACATTAGCCGTCAGGTATTGCTCGAGGCGCGCGCTATCGAGCCGCAGCGCGGGCGCCGCCTCCTTGGTGCCGGAAAAAGCCTGCTGGCGGTCGAGGGTCGTCATTTTATTGCACCGTCATTCCGGGGCGCGGCCGAAGGCCGCGAACCCGGAATCCATAATCCCAGCGCTGCGGAGTATGGATTCCGGGCCCGCCGCTGCGCGGCGTCCCGGAATGACGAAAATACTCACTTCTTCACTCCGAAGCCGATCGGCGCGTCGGCGTAGATCTTGTAACTCTGCGTCTTCGGCTTGGCCTTGTCCTCGTCGTTGAGATATTCGATCGAGCTTTTGCCGGCGAGCGCGCGCGGCAGGATCATGACGCGGATGAAGCGGCTGGGCTTGTCGGCCGCCGCTTGCGCGAATACCGGGTCTGGTCCGGTCTCGTACCAGGCGCCACCCGGCCCATACGAGGTCGAGCGGTGATGGGTGTCGATGCGGATGCCGCCCTCGATCAAGCAGCGGATGCCCGGCCCCTGGTGCCGGTGCAAAAAAGCGCAGCCGCCGGGCGGGAAGGCCACGCTGTCGCCGCGCATCAGCAAGTCGCCCTTCGGCATGGTTTCCAGAAACGCCGTCAGCTTCTCATGCGACATCATGCCGGGCGCGCTGGCGACGGTTGAGCCGTGATCGCCGCGCGCGAGCTCCCAGCGCCAGCAGGTGACGCCGCCCGCGCCGGGCTTGACCAGCGTCGCGCCCTCGCCCTGCCAGGAGCCGCCTTCGTTCAGGATCTCGCCGCCGATCGTGGCCGAGCCGTGCACCACGAAGATGAAGCGCGGCAGCGGCGGCAGCTGGAATTCGGCATTTTCGGCCGACGAAAGGACGTCTTCATAAAGTCGAAGCACGGGATGCATTGCAAACTCCGGCAATTAGCTCGCCGTGAAAAATTCCAGCAGGGCGGCGGCGGTGGCGTCGGGGTTTTCCTCGGTGAGAAAATGCCCGGAGTCAATCGGCTGGCCGGTGGCCTGCGGCGCCCATTGCCGCCAGATCGCCAGCGGGCCGCCGGTCTCGTTGGCGATCCCGACGCCGCCCCACAGCGCCAGAAACGGGCAGGCGATGGTCTTGCCGGCCTTACGGTCGGCCGTGTCGTTGATGACATCGGCGCCGCCGGGCGCACCGGCGCGGTAATCCTCGCATTGCGCGTGAATGCGCAAGGGATCGGAAAAGCTCGCGCGGTAGTGTTCGAGTGCGCGCGGATCGAAGGCCGCGAGATTCTTCGCCTTGCTCCAGCTCGCCATCTTCCATTCCAGATAGTCGACCGGCGCTTTCGAGATCAGAATTTCCGGCAGCGGATAAGGCTGCGCCAAAAACGGCCAGTGCCAGACTTTCATCGCCATGTTGGCGTCCATGCCGTGCCACATGTCATAGGTCGGCACGATGTCGAGCGTCGCCATGCGCGCGAGCCTTCCGGGATGATCGAGCGCCAGCCGATAGGCAACGCGGCCGCCGCGATCGTGACCGGCAAGGCGGAAGCGCACGTGGCCGAGCTGCTCCATGACCTCGACCATGGCTTTCGCCATCGAGCGCTTGTCGTAGGGCGCGTGCTGCGCATCGGCTTCCGGTACCGCCGACCAGCCGTAGCCGGGCAGGTCCGGGATCACCAGCGCAAAGCGTTGGGCGAGCGCCGGCGCCACGCGGTGCCACATGACGTTGGTTTCGGTGTAGCCGTGCAGCAGCAACAGCGGCGGCCCGCTGCCGCCGGCGCGGGCGAAGATCCTGCCCGCCGAAGTGTCGATCCAATGCGCGGCAAATCCGGGGAACAGGTCGGCGAGATCGGGCATGAAATGGACTCCGTCATGCCCGGCCTTATGCCGGGCATCGACGACTTCTCGTAGCATCAAAGCAAGACGTGGATGGCCGGGACAAGCCCGGCCATGACGGAATTTAGGAACCACTTTCTCTTTCCACCGCCCGCCAGCCGATGTCGCGCCGGCAGAAGCCGTCCGGCCATTTGATTTTATCGACGGCGGCATAAGCGCGCTGCTGCGCTTCGCGCACGCTTCTGCCGCGCGCGCAAACGTTGAGCACACGCCCGCCATTGGCGAGGATGCGGGTTCCCTCGGCTTTGGTGCCGGCGTGGAAGATTTCCACGCCCGCGACCTTGGCGGCTTCCTCGAGTCCTTCGATCAGCGTGCCGCGCCGATAATTTCCCGGATAGCCTTTCGTCGCCATCACCACGGTGAGGGCGGCGTCGTCATACCAGCGCAAATCGAAATTCTTCAATTGTCCGTCGCGCGCGGCCAAGAGCGCGGGCACCAGATCGGACATCAACCGCAGCATCAGCACCTGGCATTCCGGATCGCCGAAGCGGACATTGTATTCGATCAGCTGCGGCCCATCCTTGGTGATCATCAGCCCGGCGAACAGCACGCCCTTATAGGGCGCGCCCATCGCCTTCATGGCGCGCACGGTCGGCATGATGATCTCGTTCATCACGCGGGCGTTCATCTCCGGCGTCATGATCGGCGCCGGCGAATAGGCGCCCATGCCGCCGGTGTTGGGGCCTTGGTCGCCATCAAACACACGCTTGTGGTCCTGCGCCGACGCCAGGGGGATCGCGGTCTCGCCGTCGCACAGCGCGAAGAAGGAAGCTTCCTCGCCGACCAGACAATCCTCGATCACGATCTCCCAGGCCGGCTTGCCCAAGCCGCCGGTAAACATCATGTCGATGGCGGCTTCGGCCTCGGCGACCGTTTCCGCCATCACCACGCCCTTGCCGGCGGCCAGCCCATCCGCCTTGACCACGATCGGCGCGCCTTTTTTGCGCACGTAATCCTTGGCGGCGCCGGCGCCCTTGAAGCGCTCATAAGCGGCGGTCGGAATCTTGTTGGCTTTGCAGAGATCCTTGGCAAAGCCCTTCGAGCCTTCCAGGCGCGCCGCCCATTTGCCCGGGCCGAAGGCCTTGACGCCGGCGGCCTCCAGATCGTCGACGATGCCGGCGCAGAGCGGCACTTCCGGCCCGACCACGACCAGGTCGATCCTGTTGGCCTTGCAAAACGCGATTACCGCCTGGTGGTCGGCAAGATCGAGCGGGACGCATTCGGCTTCCTGCGCGATACCGGCATTGCCCGGCGCGCAATAGAGCCGCTCGCTAAGCGGGCTTGCGGCCATTTTCCAGGCCAGCGCGTGCTCGCGGCCGCCGGAGCCGAGGATCAGGATATTCATCGTATCTCCGCCCGCACCCGCTGTCGGTTAGCGGGCGGGGGCGGCGAGGACAAGGGGCAGCGGCCGATTATCGACAGGAGCGCATGATCCCGAAAAGTGGGAACCGGTTTTCGGACAAGATCATGCGCAATAAAAATGCGCCCCCTTAGTGGCGCAGCGAGAAGTGCGGACGGTTGGTCTGCTCCTCCACGTGATGGATATAGGCGGCGACGCTGTCGTGCTCGTGGATGTGGCCGATGCCGTGGAAATGCATCTCTTCGTGGCAGGTCGGGCAGCGCACGCCGTCGCCGTGGATCACCCGGTTGAGCCGTTCGTGAAAGGTCGTCCGGCAGTCCGGGCAGCGCACCCGCACGCGGGCATTCTCGACTTCGTGCTCGTGAGGATTGTTCATCGGGGCCGCCTCCGGGCGGGACGATGGGCCAAAAGGGTTGACGAGCCGTTGCGGAAGCCGCGGGGTGTTCCCCGCCTGGCGCGTTGGTCGTATACGGTAACGGCATGGCTCGCAGCAGAATCACCGAGGAAGCCGAGGCGCGCCCCGATAGCGCGGCCCCGCGCGGCAACCTGCCGGAATGGACCGTTTCCGAACTGTCGGCGGCGCTCAAGAAGACCGTCGAGGACGCCTATGGCTATGTGCGGGTGCGCGGCGAGGTGTCGGGCTTCAAGGGCGCCTCGCCCTCCGGCCACGTCTATTTCCGCCTCAAGGACGACAAGGCGGTGCTGGAGGCCGTGATCTGGAAGGGCGTTTTCGGCCGCATGCGGGTCAAGCCGGAAGAGGGGCTTGATGTGATCGTCTCCGGCAAGCTCACGACGTTTGCCGGCTCCTCCAAATACCAGATCGTCATCGACACGCTGGAGCCCGCCGGCATCGGCGCGCTCATGAAGCTGCTCGAAGAGCGCAAGCAGAAGCTTTCCGCCGAAGGCCTGTTCGACGCGGCGCGCAAGCAGCTTTTGCCGTTCCTGCCCGACGTGATCGGCGTCGTCACATCTCCTACCGGAGCCGTCATCCGCGACATTCTGCATCGCCTGGCCGACCGCTTTCCGCGCCGCGTGCTGGTGTGGCCGGTGCGCGTGCAGGGCGAGGCTTCGGCCGCCGAGGTCGCGAACGCCATCAGAGGCTTCAATGCATTGCCCGCGCGCGGCGCGCTGCCGCGGCCCGACCTGATCATCGTCGCGCGCGGCGGCGGCTCGCTCGAGGATCTGTGGTCGTTCAACGAGGAGATCGTGGTGCGCGCCGCGGCCGACAGCATGATCCCGCTGATTTCCGCGGTCGGCCACGAGACCGACGTGACGCTGATCGATTTCGCCGCCGACCGCCGTGCGCCGACGCCGACCGCCGCCGCCGAGATGGCGGTGCCGGTGCGCAACGAACTGCTGGCGCAGATCGCCGCGCTGGCATCGCGTCAGATCGCCTCCTGGCAACGCGGCCAGGAGCACCGGCGCACCGAACTGCGCGCGGCGACGCGCGCGCTGCCGGCGCGCGATGAATTATTGGCCGAGCCGCGCCAGCGGCTCGACACGCTGGTGCGGCGATTACCGCGCGCGCTGCATGCCAACGCGCAGCTGCATCGCACCCATCTGACGCGCGCCGCCGCGCGCCTCACGCCGCGGCTGCTGAAGCTGCGGCTGGCGCGCTCAAGCGAAATCGTCGTTGCGCTCGAGCAGCGCGGCAAGCGCGCGCGCGAGCATTATTTGCAGCGGCGCAAGGATCGCCTGCGCAGCGCCGGGCAATTATTGGCGGCGTTCTCCTATCGCGGCGTGCTCGCGCGCGGCTTCGCGCTGGTGCGCGACGGCGAGGGACATCCGCTGCGCAGTGCCGCCGCGGTCGCTGGCCGGATGCGGCTGGAGATCGAATTTTCCGATGGCCGCGTGGCGGCCACGGCCGACGGCGAGAGGCGCCGCGCCGCCGCTCCGGCGAAGCCCAAGACCGCGCGCGCGCGGCGAGGCAAGGCGCGGGCGGGCAGGGAACCCTGCTTTAGAGCGCATGCCCAAACTAGGGGTTTCGCTCGCGCCTGCCAAACCATTATCTTTGGCAAATCCCCGCGCCGGACGCCCAGCGCATGATCCCGAAAAGCGGGAAGCGGTTTTCGGGAAAGATCGGCGCCCCTAACAGGGAGGCCCCCTTGCTCAATCGCTACGATCGCTCCTTGCCGATGAGCGGGGAGGCCGAGGTGAAATACCTCGACGGCGATTTCCGCGTGGTGCGTCCGGGCGCCTTCGTGCGCTGCGCGGTGACCGGCGTGCCGATCCCGCTCGAGGAACTCAAATACTGGAGCGTCGACCGGCAGGAGGCTTATGCCTCGCCGCAGGCGGTGCTCGAGCGGCTGAAGCCGCAGACCGCCAAGTAGCTAGCGCCGCAGCCTCGCCAGCACCAGCGCCCGCAGCGCGTCCGCTTCCTCCACCACCAGCGTCACCGGCAGCACATGCGTCTTTTCGGCGAGCGCCGCCAGCAGCGGCTCGCCCGCCATGCGCGCGCGATCCTTCTCGGTGGTGAGCAGCGCGAGGCCGTCGTGCTCGGCGCGCATGATCAGCCAGGCGGCCTCCTCGGCGGTAAAGCGGTGATGATCGGGAAACGGCTGGCTCTGAGCGACCATGATGCCGGCTTCGGCCGCGGTTGCGAAAAACTTTTCCGGATCGCCGATGCCGGCGAAGGCGAGCACCCGGCGCGCTTTGAGTTCGGCGATATGCGCCGTGTCGGCCAGCAAGCGTCCGTGAAACATCGGCAGCCCGGCGGCGGCGATCTCGCGCGCGCCCTCGCCGCTTCCAATCACCAGGAGCGCGTCGCTGCAGGCGAGCTGCGCCGCGAGCGGCGCGCGTAAGGGTCCGGCCGGAAATACGCACGTATTGCCGAGGCCGCGCCGTCCGTCGACCACGGCAAGCGTGAAATCCTTGGCGAGCGAGCCATTCTGCAAGCCGTCGTCCATGACAATGACCTCGGCGCCGGCCGCCGCCGCGGCTTGCGCCCCCGCCACGCGGTCGCGCGCGATGATGGTCGGCGCCACGCGCGCCAGCAGCGCCGCCTCGTCGCCGACCTGCGCGGCGCCGTCGGACTTGGCGTCGACAAGCCGCGGCCCAGCGAGGCTGCCGCCATAGCCGCGGCTCAAGAAAAACGGCCGCCTGCCGGCCTCCTGCAGCATTTTGCCAAGCGTCAATACGGTCGGCGTCTTGCCGGCGCCGCCATGGGTGAAATTGCCGACGCACAGCACCGGCACGGCCGCGCGCCGACCTTTCCGCGCCATCCGCCGCGCGGCGATGACGCCATAGCAGACGGCGACGGGCGCCAGCAGGCCCGCGGCGAGGCCGGCTTTGCGCCACCAGAAGGCCGGCTCACGCATTGTCGGCTCGCTGCTGCAGGCGAAGCTGCATCAGATAGGGGTCGAGCGATTGCAAGGTGCGCTCGAGCGCGCCGCTGAGACGTTCCACGGTCGTGCGCGCGGATTTGGCGACGCGCTCGCGCGCTGCGGCTTGCGCCAGCAAGGCGGCGAAACCGGCGGCCAGCTTGCTGGCGTCGGCCACCGGCTCGGCGCCGTGCGCCGCATCGAGCGCGCCATAGATATCGGCGAAGTTCCACACATGTGGGCCGTGCAGGATGGCGGCGCCGAGCTTGGCGGGCTCGATCGGATTCTGCCCGCCGTGCGGAACAAGCGAGCCGCCGACGAAAACAATCGGCGCCAGGCGATAGATCAGGCCGAGCTCGCCGACCGTGTCGGCGACATAGACGTCGGTGGCCGCATCGGGCAGTTCGCCGCGCGAGCGCATCCGGACTTTCAGCCCGGCCGCGCGCGCGATTTCAGCCACGCCGCCGCCGCGCTCGGGATGGCGCGGCACGATCAGCGTCAGCAGGCCGGGAAAGTTCGCGCGCAGCCGCTGGTGGGCTTCGATGACGGCGGTCTCCTCGCCGTCATGGGTGGAAGCCGCCGCGATCAGCGCACGGCCGCCGATCGCGTTCTTGAGAGCCGCGAGCTTGGCGCGGTCGGCGGGCGGCGCCGGCCCGTCGAGCTTGAGATCGCCGGTGGTGACGACGTGCGGGGCGCCGAGTTCGCTGATCCGCTCGGCGTCGGCCGGCGTGCGCGCGAGGCATAGGTCGAGCCGCCGCAGCAGGTCGCCGATCGCCACCGGCAGCAAGCGCCAGCGCCGGAACGAGTTCTCCGACAGCCTGCCGTTGACCAGGATCATCGGCACGCCGCGTTCCGACGTCTCGATCATGATGTTCGGCCACAGCTCGGATTCCACGAACAGCGCGAGATCGGGCTGCCAATGATCGAGAAACCGGCGCACGAACATCGGCACGTCGATCGGCACGAATTGATGGATGACGCCGCGCGGCAGCCGCTGCTCGGCAAGCCCGCCCGAGGTGACGGTGCCGGAGGTCACCAGCACGTTGATCTCGCGCGCATGGATGCGCTCGATCAGCGGCAACACGCTGATCAATTCGCCGATGCTCGCGCCGTGCAGCCAGACCAGCGGTCCCGGCGGCCGCGCGGTGACGCTGACGCCGCGCCGCTCGGGCACGCGCAGGCTATGCTCCTTGCCGTGGCGCAGCCGCCGCGCCAGAAACAGCGGCGTCAACGGCGTCATCGCCACCGAAAACAGCCGGTAGGCGCGCAGCACTGCCGGCAGTCTGCCACTCACGGCTCGGCGCTCCCCTTGCGATCGGCTAATTCATAGGCGCGCGCGGTCACGCGGTTGAGCTCGTCCTCGACGCCCTTGCGCGCGGCTTCCAGCACGGCATCGTCGGCGTCCTTCGGCACGTAGATCGGTTCACTCGCCGTCATGGCGATCCGGCCGAACGGAAGATTGATCGCGCTGCGGTCCCAATTGTCGAGCTCGATGCGGCGGCTGCTGGCGACCGCTATCGCGTAGATCGGCCGGCCGGAATGCTGCGCCAGCTTGACGACGCCGAGTCCGGCAACGCGCGCGATCTTCGGGATGTCGGCGGTGAGCGCGACATTGTAGCCATGCTCGAGCGCCGCGAGCATTTTGGTGAAGGCCGAGGCGCCGCCCTTGCGGTGAAAGTCGCCGTTATGCGCGCCGGAGCCGCGGATCGTCTCGGCGCCCAACTGCTCGGCCACGCGCGCATTGATCTCGCCGTCGCGATGGCGCGAGATCAGCGCCTTGACGCGATGGCTGGGGTCGTTCTTCTTGACGAACGGCATCAGGAAATGCTGGCCGTGCCACATGGCGATGATCACCGGCGTTCGTATCGTGTCGTAGATATCCGGCGGGTCGATGATAACGCGGCTGCTGTGCCAGACCAGGCGCAGATACCATGCTCCCGCCGTTGCAACGGCGCCTTGGTAGGCGATCGAAGCGGCGATCCGCTTGAATGACGGCATCAACACCTGCTCAGCACACCGCCCCGCCCGCGCGCTCGGGAAGCGCGCAAGCGGTTTCGGCGGACGATGAAATAGCGCATACGGTGCCGTGACTTAAGCCAGAGACCGAATTTATGCAAACTCGCCGCGGCGGTCGCGCACGAGATCGATCAGCGCACCATGGCGGGCGGCGCCGGCGGCGATCAGCGCGCCATGCCCGGCGTGCAGGGCATTGTAGCGCAGCCGCTCACCGGCAAAATCGGTGAATCGGCCGCCGGCTTCGTGCACCAGCAGGTCGGCCGCGGCCAGGTCCCAGTCCTGGCTGCCGGGTGAAGCGAAAGCGGCATCGAGTTCGCCATGCGCGACGCGCGCGATGCGCAGCGCCAGCGAATGCACCCGCGGCTGCGCCAAAATGCTGGGATCAAGGCCGGCGAGCTTGTCGAGATAACGTTTGGGGCCGGCGAGCCTGGCGCGTTCGAGCGTCGCGCCGCGGCTGACCGCGATCGGGGCGCCGTTGAGCGCGGCGCCCGCACCGGCGGCCGCGATAAACATCTCATCGCTCACCGGCGCATAGAGCGCGGCCAACACCGGCCGCCCGTTTTCCACCAGCGCCACCGAAATGGTCCAGTCGGCGCGGCCGGCGATATAGGCACGGGTGCCGTCGATCGGGTCCACCACCCAGGCCAGCGGCACGGCGCGGTCGGGCAGCGCCTCGGTTTCCTCCGACAGCCAGGCGGCATCGGGAACGAGTTCGATAAGCCGCGCGCGCAACAGATCGTTGACCGCGATGTCGGCTTCGGTCACCGGCGAATTGTCGGCGCCCTTGCTCCAGCGCTTGTAGGGGCCGCGCGCGGTCGCCCGCGCCAGCGCGCCGGCCGCGCGCATCACGGCTTCGAGCGACGCGCGCAAAACCGCAATCTCATTTTGCTTGCGCATGATCTTGTCCGAAAACCGGTTCCCATCCCCGATCAAAGTCGAGGACATGCTTTTCGGGATCATGCGCGTCACTGCCCGGCAACGGTCAATCCCTCCAGCCGCACCGTCGGCGCATTGGTGGCGTAGCGGAATTCGAGATCGCTGGCGGGCGTCAGCGTGCGGAAGATGTCGAGGAGATGGCCGGCGATGGTGACCTCGCTCACCGCATAGCTGCGCTGGCCGTTCTCGATCCAGAAGCCGGAGGCGCCGCGGCTGTAGTCGCCGGTGACCATATTCACGCCCATGCCGATCAGGTCGGTGACGTAGAAGCCGTCCTTGATGTCGGCGATCAGCGCCGCGGGGCTCAAGCGTCCGGCTTCCAGATGCAGGTTGCTGGCGCCCGGCGAGGGCACCGAGGAGACGCCGCGCTGGGCGTGGCCGGTGCTGACAAGCCCGAGCTCGCGCGCGGTCGAACAGTCGAGAATCCAGGAGCGCAACACGCCGTCGTCGATGAGCGCGAGCGTCTTGCCGGCAACGCCCTCGCCGTCGAACGGATGCGAGCGCAGGCCGCGCAAGCGCCGCGGATCGTCGACGATGCGGATGCCGTCGGCGAACAGCTTGGCGCCCATCTTGTCGCGCAGGAAACTGGTCTTGCGCGCGACCGCAGCGCCGTTGGCGGCGCTGGCAAGATGCGAGACCAGCGAACCTGCCACGCGCGGATCGAACACCACCGGCACCTTGCGGGTCGTCACCTTGCGCGGATTGAGCCGCTGCACGGCGCGTTCGCCGGCGGTGCGGCCGATTTTCTCAGGCGCCTCCAGATCGGCGGCATGCAGCGCCGAGGAATAGTCGTAGTCGCGCTCCATGCCGGTGCCTTCCCCGGCGATCGCGGTCATCGACACGCCGTGGCGCGAGGCGAGATAGGCGCCGCTAAACCCGTGGCTGGTGATCAGCACCATGCCGCCGATGCCGGCCGAGGCCGAGGCGCCGCCCGACTTGGCGACGCCCTTGACCGTGAGCGCGGCCGCTTCGGCTGCGCGCGCCATGGCTTCGAGCTGGGCGACCGTCGGCAGGTCGGGATCGAGCAAATCGAGATCGGGAAAATCATGCGCCAGCAGGCCTGCGTCGGCGAGCCCGGCATATTTGTCCTCCGGCGCCGCGCGCGCCATCGCCACCGCGCGCTCGGCCAGCGCACGGGCGTCGCCCGCCGTGTCGTTGGTGGAAACCACCGCCTGGCGTTTTCCCACCAGCACGCGCAGGCCGAGATCGTCGCCTTCGGCGCGCTCGCTCTCCTCCACGGCGCCGTCGCGCACTTCGATGCCGAGCGACATCGTGCGCACCGCTACCGCGTCGGCGGCGTCCGCCCCGGCCGCGCGGGCGGCCTTGACCAGCCGCTCGGCGCAGTCGGTGAGAGCGGTCTGGTCGAACAAGGATGAGGCGGGTGCATGCATGATGGGGCTTTCATATCTTATTTGGTCATTCCGGGGCGCGAGCGAAGCGAGCGAACCCGGAATCCAGAAACAATCTCAGTATCCGCATCTGGATTCCGGGTCCGGCGCCGCGCGCCGTCCCGGAATGACAAGGAGATGGCAGTGATCGAGGCGCGGTTCAACCGCCGATCGGAAGATTTTGCGCGATGCCATCAACACCTCGTCAATCATGGTTCGCAACGTCCCGTCAATCATGCAACGCGAAGCGGGCGAAGTGACCTCCGGTTAACCGCGAACATTAAGCGGATTCCGACGCCTTTTTGCCATGATCTCCGCACGACCGGAGCCATAAGCCCGGCGTGGGAGAATTTCGAGGCGTCAAATGCGAAGTGGCGGAATGCCCGCCGGGTCGAGCCGCGCGCTGCGGCTCGACCCGTTCAGCCTGCCGGCGCGCTTTGCGGCAACCGATGCCGCGGCCGACGAGCGGGTGCGCCACGTGGAGCTCTATCGCGAGCGTGTGGTGGTGCGCCGCTCGCTCGCCGGCATGCGCATGGCGCTCAACATGCCGGTCTCCGCCTTTGCCGGCATCGCCATCAGGGTGCTGCCGGGCGAGGGCGATGACGAAGCCTCCTGCTCGGTCACGCTCGAACACGCGGATCCCTCGCTGGCGCTGCCGCTGTTTACTTCCGGGGAGGCCGACGAGGCCTTCGCCGAATGGCGCGCCTGGGCCAAGGTGCTGGGCCTGCCGCTCTTGGTCGCCGAAGGCGACGGCGTTCTGCGCGAGCCGTTCGCGCGCCTGGGCGGCGTGCGGGTCGATACGGCGCGTCCGCGCCGGCGCCGCCGCAGCGCGCTCAAGCGCCGCCGTCCGTCGATGCCGCTGCGCCGGGCGGCCGGCAAGCTCACCGGGGCGACGCCGGTGCATCGCGGCGAGCGCGAAATCATCGCCAGGAATTAATTGTTATTGTCGTCCCCGCCTGCGCGAGGACGACAGCTACTCACACCGCTGCAGTTTCAGCGAGCCGGCTTGACCGCTCATTTCGATATGGTCGGGGTCGACCAGGCGCAGGGTGTAGCTGGTCTGCGCATTGTTGACCTGGCCGTTGCTGAACACATCGACGACGCGGTAGCTCGACGTCCCTTCCGAGGTCACCGATTTGTTGCGGTAGGCCGGCACGCCGCCCTTGCTGTCGGTGCGCTGATTGCCGTTGAAGGCGATGACCCGCTTGCCGGCGCAATCGATCGCGCCTTTTTCCGAGTTCGTGCTCTGGCCCCAGGGGCCGCTGACCGGGTAATTGTCGGCCAGCGCCGGCAGGGCCAGCGCGCCTAGCAGCATCGCGGACAGAATCGTTTTGCGCATGAGGGGAAGATTTGCGCCCGCGCGCGCAAAATCAAGGGGAAGCCGGCCGCATCATTAACGGTATCCTTAATGAATGGCGACCGCGCATGATCCCGAAAAGCATGCCCTCGACTTTGATCGGGGATGGTAACCGGTTTTCGGAAAAGATCGTGCGCTAACAAAATGGCCAAATTTTACGAGAATTGCCCGGATGCGCGGGCGCGTCAGGGCGCCGCCGCCTGGCTGCGGCGGTAGCCGGGCTTGCCGTAATAGAAGCCGTTGGAGAACGGAGCCTCGATCTTGAGGCCGTCGAGGCGGGCGGCGGCCTCGCGCGCGTCGATGTGGCGATCGAGCACATCGCGGAAGATATTCGCCACCTCCACCATGTCGCAGCTATGCGGCGACAGGCGGAAGCGCGTGACGCCCATGTCCTGCAGCTCGGCCAGCTCGCCCACCAGATTGAGATAATCGTGCGACATGGTCTGGATGCCGTTGACGGTGAGGAACGGCTTGTCCTCCAGCGTGCGCAAAGTCATGCCGTCGGCATCCTCGTTGCACACGAACTGGCAGCTGTCTTTGGTGCGTCCGTGCGCGCGCGCGTGATAGCAGCGCGCGGAGAGCGCGAGCCCGACGCGGCCGAACACCTGAACTTCGGTCATGACTCCGAGCTTGCCGGCTTCCGCCGCGAGCGCGCGGATGGCGCTCGCCGGCATTTCCGGCGGCAGGCACACGTTGCGCGCGCCGTTGCCGGCGAGCACGGCCAGCGTGCGCTCGTTGTAGACGTTGATGAAGGGGCCGACGTAATGCGGCCGCCCGCGCAGGCGCAACAAGGCAGAACCGTCGTTGGCCTCCACCGGCGCCGTTTCCTCGGCGCAGACATCCTCGACCAATTGCCGTTCCTGCTTCGACATCACCTCGGCGAGCGTCGAGCGCACCACGGTCTTGCGCGCGGTGCGCAGCCGCGCGGCGATTTCGGCAAGATAAGTCTCGAACAGCGGCGCGCGCTTGAAGCAGACGGCCTCGCCGAGATAGACGCTCGTTACCGGCGCTTCGTCGGCGATGCGAAAGTAAAAATCGCGCCAGGCTTCCGGCTGCCAGTTGAACAGCACCGGCCCCAGCGTGAGCTCGCTTCGGTTCGCCTGCACGCTCATCTCCATCGCTTGCCGGCGAAGGCGCCTTCGGTTTCGCGGCGGCCTTCGGTGAGCGCCAAGCAGGCTGGCGAAGGCGGCCTCGCGGCCGGCCATGATGTCGTCGACCGCCTTGCGGAAAGCGCCGACCACCGACTTCACATAGGCGCGGCTGCGCTGGCGGCCCTCGATCTTGAGCGCGGTGACGCCGGCCCGCATCAATTCGGGCAGCAGAGCCGACAGATTGAGGCTGACCGGCTCCTCGAAGGCGTAATAGGGCTCGCTCTGCGCGCCGCACAGATAGCGGCCCTTGCAGATGGTCGGATAGCCGGCGCTTTCAGCCCCGGCGAAGCAGTCGATCACGTATTCTCCGAGCCGCGTGGTCAGGTTGCGCGCGGCGTCCTCCTCGTAATGCACGTCGGCGGCCGGCGAACAGACGCCGTCCATGTTGGTCGACTGGCCGGTCACGTAATTGCTGAGGTAACAGCGACCCTCCGCCATCATGCCGATATTGCCGAAGATGAAGGCTTCGATCTCGCACGGAATCTGGCTGTGCAGTTCGGCGATCTCGGCGACGGTGAGCATGCGCGGCAGCACCACGCGCTTGACGCCGAATTGCTCGCAATAGAAGCGGATCGCCTCGGGTGAAGACGCGCCGGCCTGCACCGACAGATGCAGACGCAGGTCTGGATAGCTGCGCGCGGCATAGTCGGCGACGCCCATGTCGGCGACGATCACCGCATCGACGCCGAGCTTGGCGGCGCCGTCGATGGCCTCGCGCCACATCTGGAATTTGCCGGCCGGCGGAAACGTATTGACCGCGAGCAGCACCTTGGCCTTGCGGGCGTGCGCGTAGGCAAGCGACTGCTCGACCTCGGCAACGGTGAAATTCAGCCCGGGAAAATTGCGCGCATTGGTCTCGTTCTGCAGGCCGCAATAGACCGCGTCGGCGCCGGCATCGACCGCGGTGCGCAACGCCGCCGGCGTGCCGGCCGGGCAGACCAGTTCGGGGCGCGTCAAGTCTTGCACGTCGCTCATGCTATCGTCCTCGTATCGAGCGCACCGCCGACAGCGCGGCGCCGGCCGGCCCCGACAGCGGCCCGAAGCTCGCCACCACGCTGTCGAGCGCGGAGCCTTCGAAATCGTCGAGCGCATTGCGTAAAGCCACCACCGCTTCGGTGTCGCCGCTCACCTTGAGATCGCGCGAGAAGAACAGCGCGTCGCCGTCGAGCGAGCCGTCGATCATGTCGAGCAGGTTGAAAAATTTGCCGGCGATGGCGGCGGCGTGCGCCACCCGCTCATGGCGGCGGTGCGCGGTGAGCAGCGGCCGCTCGGGCAAAGGCGTAAGCACCAGCACGAAGGGCAGATCGGTCGGATCGATCAGGAAGCGTTTGCCGGCGTGCGCCCCCAGCCGGTGGAACAGCTCGGGCCGCGAATGTGCCACGTGATTGGCGATGCGGTTGAAGATCGGCTGCAGCAGCGCCAGCGGCACCGGCGCCAGCAGCACGCTCGGCGCGTTCTCCAATAGCGTCTTGAGCGGCGAGGCAGGGCGGCCCGCGCGGGGAGGGGCTAACATTTAGGCAGCCTAGCCGCGGCTCGGGAACCGGCATTTGATCAAGGTCAAGGCGGCCGCTATGAAATCCGCCAGCCGGCGTGACGCGACATGACCCTCTCGCTCGATGGCAAAACCGTGGATTACGAGGAGGCCGGCGCCGGTCCCTGCCTGCTATGCGTGCCCGGATCGTTCAGCACCACCGCGGCCTGGCGCGCCGTCGGCGAGCCGCTGAAGGACCGCTTTCGCATCGTTACGACCAGCCTGCCCGGCTATGGCGGTACGGCCGAAATCCGCAAGGCGTCGGCGCCGCCGGTCGTGCCCGAGGCGAAAGTGATCGAGGCGGTGGCGGCGCATGCGCGCGCGCCGGTGCACCTGATCGGCCATTCCTGGGGCGGCGTGGTGTGCGCGGCGGTCGCGCTGCGCGGCCGCGTCGCGCTCAAGAGCGTCACATTCATCGAAGCCAATGTCTGCGATCTGCTGCGCCAGGCCGGCGAAACCGATCTCTATAACGAGGTGCGCCGTTTCAGCGACGCCTATATCGCCGCCTTCGCGGCCGGCGAGGCCGACGCCGCGCGCCGCGTGATCGATTTCTGGGCCGGCGCCGGCTCTTTCGACCGCCTGCCGCAGGGCGTGCGCGACTATGTCATGCGCACGACCGGCGCCAATGTGCTCGACTGGCCGTCGATGTATGGCATGAACCGGCCGATGGCGGATTATGCGGCGATCGCCTGTCCGGTGCTGGTCGTGCGCGGCGCCAACAGTCATCCGGTGGCGCGCCGCATCGCCGAGATCCTCGCCGGCATTTGTCCGCACGGGCGGCTTGCCGACATCCCCGGCGCCAGCCATCTGATGATCGGCACGCATGCGCGCGAGGTGGCCGCGTTGATCTCCGAGCACGTCGCGGCGGCCGAGCCGTAAATCAACCGCCCGCCTTGCCGTATCCCCCCGCGGTCGGGGTCTGGATGATGACCGCCTCATCGGCGTCGATCACCGTCTCGTCGCAGCCTTGCAGGCGTTTCATGCGGCCGTCCTTGCGCCGCGCCCAATTCTCGCCGACTTGTCCGGCTTCGCCGCCGGCGAGACCGAACGGCCGCACGCGGCGGTGGCCAGACAAAATCGTGCAGTCCATCTTCTCCAGGAAACGGATGGTGCGGCGGATGCCGTCGCCGGCGTGCCATTTGCCCTTGCCGCCGGAGCCCTGCCGGATGTGGAAATCCTCCAGCACCACCGGATAACGGAATTCCAAAACTTCCGGATCGGTGAGCCGCGTATTGGTCATGTGCGTGTGCACGGCGTCGGTGCCATTGAAGCCGGGGCCGGCCGGCGAGCCGGAGCAGATCGTCTCGTAATACTGATAGCGCGCATTGCCGAAATTGAGATTGTTCATGGTGCCCTGCGCGGCGGCCAAGGCGCCGAGCGCGCCGAACAGGCAATTGGTCACCGCTTGTGACGTTTCCACATTGCCGGCGACCACGGCAGCGGGATATTCCGGCGACAGCATGGAATGCGCCGGCAGCACGATGTTGATCGGGCGTAGGCAGCCGGCATTCATCGGGATGTCGTCGTCCACCATCACGCGGAAAACATAAAGGACAGCCGCGCGCGTCACCGGCTCGGGCGCGTTGAAATTGGTCGGCTGCTGCGGTGAGGTGCCGGTGAAATCGACCGTCGCCTCGCGCTTTGTCTTGTCGACCGAAATGCGCACCTTGATCGTGGTGCCCTGGTCCATCTCGTAGGAAAATTCGCTGTCGTGCAGGCGGTCGAGCACGCGGCGCACGCTTTCCGCCGCGTTGTCCTGCACGTGCTGCATATAGGCGCGCACGACCGGCAGCGTGAACGCTGTCACCATCTTGCGCAATTCGGCGACGCCCTTCTCGTTGGCGGCGATCTGCGCCTTGATGTCGTTGATGTTCTGCACCGGATTGCGCGCCGGATATTTGGCGCCGGTCAAGGCCGCCATCAGCTCCTTCTCGCGGAAGCGGCCGCGGTCGACGAGCTTGAAGTTGTCCATATAGACGCCTTCCTGCTCGATGGTAGTGGCGTTGGGCGACATCGAGCCGGGCGAAATGCCGCCGACGTCGGCGTGATGCCCGCGCGAAGCGACCCAGAACAGGATGTTCTTCTTTCTGTCGTCGAACACCGGCGTGCACACGGTGATGTCGGGCAGATGCGTGCCGCCGTTATAGGGCGCGTTGATGGCGTAGACGTCGCCGGGCGCGATGCGGCCGGCATTGTCGCGGATGATGGTCTCGACCGAGCGGTCCATGGAGCCGAGATGCACCGGCATGTGCGGCGCGTTGGCGACCAACGTGCCGTCATGCGCGAAGCAGGCGCAGGAGAAGTCGAGTCGCTCCTTGATGTTGACCGAATAGGCGGTGTTCTGCAGCGACACGCCCATCTGCTCGGCGATCGACATGAAAAGATTGTTGAACACCTCCAGCATGATTGGGTCGGCATGGGTGCCGATGGCGTGTATGCGCTTGAGCTTTTTCGAGCGCGTCAGCACCAGGTGATTTTTCCGCGTCAGCTCGGCCTGCCAGCCCGGCTCGACCACGATGGTCTGGTGCGGCTCGATGATGATGGCCGCGCCTTTGACCTTGGCGCCGATTTTGAGCTGGTCGCGGGTGTAAACGTTCGCTCTGTGCCATTCGCCGCCCGAGAAAAATTGCGTGCGCCGCGCCGGCGCGGGAAGCCTGCCGCGCCCCGCCTTGCCCGCCCGCTCGTTGAACTTGGCGCCGCCGCCGACCGCTTCGACCGACACCGCTTCGACCACCATCTGCTTGCTGCGGTCGATGAAGCCGAAGCGCGCCTTGTGGGCCTTCTCGAAGGCGCGTTTCATCGCGGGCAGGGCGCCCGCGCGGCGACCACCAGCGCGGTGTCGGTGCCGGCGTAGCGAATATGCGCGCGCACGAAGATCTTGATCTTGCCGACCGGCACGCCCTGGCCGGCGACTTCGCGCCTGGCCTCGCGGCCGAGCCGCGCACCCTCGCGCTTGATGGCCGCGAGCGCCTTGCCGCCGATAGTCAAGTTCGATCGCCTGCTGGCGCGTCGCGCGGATATCGGCGAGCCCCATGCCGTAGGCCGAGAGCAGCGACGAAAACGGATGGATCAGCACCCGCGTCATGCCGAGCGCGTCGGCGACCAGGCAAGCGTGCTGGCCGCCGGCGCCGCCGAAGCAGTTGAGCGCATAGCGCGTCACGTCATAGCCGCGCTGCACCGAAATCTTCTTGATCGCGTTCGCCATGTTCTCGACCGCGATCTTGATGAAGCCGTCGGCGATCTCCTCCGCCGACTTGCCGCCGACCTGTTGCGCCAGCTGCGCGAAGCGCTGCTGCACGGCCTCGCCGTCGAGCGGCAGGTTCTGCCCGGGTCCGAAGATCCTCGGGAAGAAATCCGGGATCAGCTTGCCGACCATCACATTGGCGTCGGTCACCGCCAGCGGCCCGTTGCGGCGGTAGCATGTCGGCCCCGGATTGGCGCCCGCGCTATCGGGCCCGACGCGGAAGCGGGCGCCGTCGAAATGCAGGATCGAGCCGCCGCCGGCGGCGACCGTGTGGATGAGCATCATGGGCGCGCGCATGCGCACGCCGGCGACTTCGGTCTCGAAGGCGCGCTCGTATTCGCCGTCGAAATGGGAGACATCCGTAGATGTGCCGCCCATGTCGAAGCCGATCAGCCGCTCGAAGCCGGCTTGCTTGCCGGTCTCCGCCATGCCGACCACGCCGCCGGCCGGCCCCGACAGGATCGCGTCTTTTCCTTGAAACAATTCCGCCGCCGTCAGGCCGCCCGACGACATCATGAACATCAGGCGGATTTGGCTCATCGCTTGCCTGCGCGTTCCCCTCTCCCCAGTGGGGAGAGGGTTGGCGCGCGAAGCGCGTCGGGTGAGGTGGATCGCTGACTCTCCGACACCGCTAACACCCTCATCGACCGACCCTCTCCCCTATGGGGAGAGGTAAAGAAGAAGAGAACCTGCGCGCGAGATCATTTCCGACAGTAGGAGACATACCGCCGCAAAATCGGCGACAGATAGGCGTCCACCACCGTGGTGTCGCCGCGGCCGACCAGCTTGATCAGCGGCGACACCTCATGGCTGACCGAGACCTGCGCAAAGCCAAGCTCGCGCGCCAGCGCCGCGACTTGGCGTTCGTGCTCGGGATAGCGGTAGGCGTGCATGAACACGATCGCCACCGCGGCGATGCCGTCCGTCTTGGCCGCTTCGAGATCGCGCCGCGCGGCGGCAAGATCGAGCGCGCGCTCGACCGTGCCGTCGGCGCGCACGCGCTCGTCCACCTCGGCGACGCGCTCGTACAACATGTCGGGCTTGATGATGTGGCGGGCGAAAATCTTCGGCCGCGCCTGGTAGCCGATCTTGAGCGCGTCGCGGAAACCCTTGGTGATCAGCAGCAGCGTGCGCTCGCCCTTGCGCTCGAGCAGCGCGTTGGTGGCGACCGTCGTGCCCATCTTGACCGCGCCGACTTTGCCCGCCGGGATCGGCTCGCCCGCGCGCAACCCCAACAGATCGCGGATGCCCTGCACGGCGGCGTCGGCATAGGCTTCCGGGTTCTCCGACAGCAGCTTGTGCGCCGTTAGCGTGCCATCCGGCCGCCGTCCCACCACGTCGGTGAAGGTGCCGCCGCGGTCGATCCAGAAGTCCCAGAATTGCTGTGAAGTCTTGCTTGGCTTTTTGGCGGGCATGGCTGACGGCCGTGTTTGACACCGCACTATGTCCAGCCTGTCGGGGGTAACACAAGCCTGCTAGACTTGCGGCTATAGCGCAATCACAACAACAATGCCGTCGGGAAAAACGCCATGAAACTTCGCCGCCGCCAATTCCTGCAATTCGCCGGCGCCGCCGCTGCCGCGCCCGCATTCTCCTATCGCGCATGGGCGCTCGATTACCCGACGCGGCCGGTGCACCTGATCGTCGGCTTTGCCGCCGGCGGCCCGCAAGACATCGTCATGCGGCTGATGTGCCAATGGCTCTCCGAGCACCTCGGCCAATCCTTCATCGTCGAAAACCGCCCCGGCGCCAGCGGCAATGTCGGCGCCGAGACGGTGGTGCGCGCGGCCCCCGACGGCTATACGCTGCTCTCGGTGTCGTCGCCGAACGCCATCAACGCCTCGCTCTACAAGAACCTCAATTTCAATTTCATCCGCGACATCGCGCCGGTCGGCAGCATCATGCGCGTGCCGCTGGTGATGGAGGTCAATCCGTCGGTGCCGGTCAAGACGGTCCCCGAGTTGATCGCCTATCTCAAGGCCAATCCGGGCAAGATCAGTTATGCCTCGGCCGGCATCGGCACCCCGCAGCACGTCTCGGCCGAGCTGTTCAAGATGATGACCGGCGTCGAGATGGTGCAGGTGCCCTATCGCGGCGCGGCGCCGGCGCTGACCGATTTGATCGCCGGACATGTGCAGGTCATGATCGACACCACGCCGGCGTCCATGCAGCACATCCGATCGGGCAAGGTGCGCGCGCTGGCGGTCACCACGGCGACGCGCGCCGACGTGCTGCCGGACCTGCCGACCGTCGCCGATTTCCTGCCGGGCTACGAGGCGACTTCCTGGTTCGGCATCGGCGCGCCGAAGAACACGCCGCCCGAAATCATCGACAAGCTCAACAAGGAGATCAACGCCGGAACTGCCGACCCCAAGATCAGCGCGCGGCTGAAAGACCTCGGCGGCATCATTATCCCCGGCTCGCCCGCCGACTTCGGCAAGCTCATCGCGCACGAAACCGAGAAATGGGCCAAGGTGATCGCGTTCTCCGGCGCCAAGGCGAATTGAAGCGGGCAAGGCGGCTAAGTCTTCCGGCAGTGCAACGCCATGAAACTTCCGCGCCGGCAATTTCTGCATCTGACGGCCGGCGCCGCCGCGCTGCCGGCGGCCGCGCGCTTTGCAAAGGCCGAAACCTATCCGGCGCGGCCGGTGCACATCATCGTGCCGGTGCCGCCGGGCGGCGCGCTCGACATCATTGCGCGCCTGATCGGCCAATCGCTGTCGCAGCGTCTGGGGCAGACCTTCGTCATCGAGAACCGCCCCGGCGCCGGCACCAATATCGGCGTCGAGGCGGCGGTGCGCTCGCCGGCCGACGGCTACACGCTGCTGTTGATCCCGCCGTCGGTGACGGTCAACGCGACGCTCTACAAGCTCAACTTCAATTTCATCCGCGACATGGCGCCGGTCGCCATGATCAGCCAATTGCCGCTGGTGATGGAGGTCAATTTATCGGTTTCGGCCAAAACGGTTCCTGAGTTCATCGCCTACGCCAAATCGAATCCGGGCAAGGTCAACATGGCCTCAGGCGGCAGCGGCAGTCCGTCCCATATCGTCGGCGAACTGTTCCAGATGATGACCGGCATCAAAATGGTGCACGTGCCTTACCGCGGCGGCGCGCCCGCGCTCACCGACTTGATGGGCGGACAGGTACAGGTGATGTTCAGCCCCTTGCCGGAGTCGATTGCGGCCATCAAGGCCGGCAAGGTGCGCGCGCTGGCGGTGACCACCGCGCAGCGCTCGGCCGCGCTACCCGACGTGCCGAGCGTCGCCGAATCCGTGCCGGGTTTCGAGGCCAGCACCTGGCAAGGCATCGGCGCGCCCAAGAGCACGCCGGCCGAAATCGTCGCCAAGCTCAATCAAGAGATCAATGCCGGGCTCGCCGACCCCGACATCAAGACGCGGCTTGCCAACTTGGGCACCGCGCCGATGCCGATGTCGCCGGCCGCGTTCGAAAAATTGATCGTCGCGGAAACCGCGAAGTGGGCCAAGGTGATCCACGAGGCCGACATCAAGCTGCAGTGAGTCCCGCCTGTCGGGGGCAAAACAAGCCTGCTAAACTTGGTCCCGGGGCGATCTAAAACAACAATGCCGTCGGGAGAAACGCCATGAAATTCCTTCGCCGCCAATTCCTGCAACTTGCCGCGACCGCCGCCGCGCTGCCGGCGGTCTCGACCTTCGCCCGCGCCGACACTTATCCGAACCGGCCGGTGCGCATCGTCGTCGGCTTCCCGCCGGGCTCGGCGACCGACACCGACATGCGCCTGATCGCCGCCCCGCTTGGGCAAAAGCTCGGCCAGGAATTTATCGTCGACAACCGGCCAGGCGCCGGCAGCAATCTTGCCGCCGAGATCGTCTCGCGCGCGTCCCCCGACGGCTATACGCTCTTGGCGATGACGGTGACCAACGCGGTCAATGCCACGCTCTATCAAGGGCTCTCCTTCGATATCCAGAAGGACATCGCGCCGGTCATCGGCACGTTCGAGTCGCCCAACCTCCTGGTGGTGACTCCGTCGGTGCCGGCCAAGACGCTGCCCGAATTCATCGCTTACGCCAAGGCCAATCCGGGCAAGATCAATTATGCCTCGTTCGGCATCGGCAGCGCGCCCAATATGAACGGCGAATTGCTCAAGCTGATGGCCGGCATCAATCTGGTGCACGTGCCTTATCGCCAGAGCCCGGTGCCGGATCTGCTAAGCGGACAGGTGCAGGCCTTCATCGGACCGATGCCAGTGACCATTGCCTTCGTCAGGTCCGGAAAATTGCGTGCCTTGGGCGGTGACCAGCGCCAAGCGCAACGCCGCGCTGCCGGACGTTCCCACGGTCGCCGAAGTGGTGCCGGGCTTCGACGCCGGCATCTGGCACGGCATCGGCGCCCCCAAGGGCACGCCGAAGGAAATCATCGCCACGCTGAATAAGGAGATCAACGCCATTCTCGCCACGCCGGAAATCAAGCAGAAGTTCGCCAACATCGGCGGCACGGCGATTGGCGGCACGCCGGAAGAATACGGCAAGTTCGTCGCCGCCGAGATCGAGAAGTGGGGCAAGGTCATCAAGGCGGCGAACATCAAGCCGGTGTCCGCGCACTGATGGCGAAACTCAAAGTTCTGAGCGGCAACGGCCCGCGCGCCGCGGTGCGCGCTTTGTGCACCGAATTCGCGCGCGCAACCGGCAACGCGGTCGACCTTGAGCTCGACGTCAACCCCGAGGTGGTCAGACGCGGGCAGGCAGGCGAAGCCTTCGACGTCGCCGTCGGCAATCCCTCGACCATCGAGCAGCTGATCGCGGCGGGCAAAGTCGTGCCCGGCAGCGGTCGCGACATCGGCCACGCCGGTCTCGCGCTCGCGGTGCGCGCGGGCGCGATGAAGCCCGACATCGCCACCGTCGAGGCGTTCAAGCGCACGCTGCTCGCGGCCAAGACGGTTGCTTTCCCCGGCAAGGGCGCCAGCGGGTTGTATTTCGTCAGCCTGCTCGAGCGCCTCGGCATCGCGTCGCCAATGCGGGGCAAGCTCAAGCCGATGGCGGCGGAAGACTGCGTCGAGGTGGTGGCGCGCGGGGAGGCCGACATGGTCGTGGTGGTGGCCACCCGCATTACCGGAGTACCTGGCGTCGATGTGGTGGGCCCGATCCCGCAAGCTTTGCAGACCAAGATCGGCTTTGCCGCCGGCTTGAGCGCGTCGACGCGACAGCCGGACACCGCCAAGGCGCTGATTGCCTTCCTCAGCGCGCCGTCGGCCGCGGCGACGCTCAAGGCGAACGGTGTTACGCCGGCGCAGTGAGCGCGTCTTCCGCGCGTCGAGACGAGAAGTCTATTGCCTCGCGGCCGTCGCCGACGCCATCATGGACTGGGACCGAGCATGATCCGCATTTTCCTCGACCGGCTTTATCTTTTCGCGGGCTACGCCGCCGGCGTTTTTCTGGTGCTGATCTTCGCCATCATGATGTTCGGCTCGCTCGGCCGGCAGATCGGGGTGAACATTCCCGCGAGCGACGACTTCGCCTCCTGGTGCATGGCGGCGATGGCGTTCCTCGGCCTCGCCCACACCTTCAAGAAAGGCGAGATCATCCGCGTCGGCATCCTGATCGAGCAACTCACCGGCCGCAAACGCTGGGCGGTTGAAGTCATCGCGCTCGCCATCGCCACCACCTTCACGCTCTATTTCACCTGGTACGCCGTGGCGATGACCTACAATTCCTGGCGCTTTAACGACATGGCGCAGGGCGTGCTGTCGATCCCGCTGTGGATCCCGCAGCTCGGCTACTGCGGCGGGCTGCTCATTCTCGCCGTCGCGCTGGTCGACGAGATGATCCACGTGCTCAAGGGCAACAAGCCGACCTACGAGAAGGAACCGCCGTCCTCGCCCGACGAACTGGTCGAGCGCATCGCCTCCGGCGGGGGCGGCTGATGCACGACATCGACCTGGTCAATCTTTCGCTGATCCTGCTCGGGGCGCTCGTCGCCATTCTGGCGAGCGGCGTGTGGATCGCGGTCGCCCTCGGGCTGATCGGCTTCATCGCCATGCTGCTCACCACCAGCGTGCCGATCGGCGCGGTGCTGGCGACCACGGTGTGGAGCGCGAGCGCCTCGTGGACGCTCGCTGCGCTGCCGCTGTTCATCTGGATGGGCGAGATCCTGTTCCGCACGCGCCTGTCGGAGGAGATGTTCCGCGGCCTATCGCCCTGGCTGCAGTGGCTGCCCGGCCGCCTGGTGCACGTGAACGTGGTCGGCTGCGGCATCTTCGCCGCGGTGTCCGGCTCCTCGGCCGCGACCTGCGCCACCATCGGCAAGATCGCGCTGCCCGAATTGGACAAGCGCGGCTACGACAAGGGTATCAGCCTCGGATCGCTCGCCGGCTCCGGCACGCTCGGGCTGTTGATACCGCCGTCGATCCCGATGGTGGTCTATGCGGTGACCGCCAATGTCTCGGTGCTGCAGGTTTTTCTCGGCGGCTTCCTGCCCGGTTTCCTGGTGATGGCGCTTTACTCCGGATACATTATTGGCTGGTCGCTGCTCCATCCGAAAAAAATTCCGCCGCGCGATCCGCCGATGCCGTTCAGCAAGAAGCTCGCGGAATCGACCAAGCTCATTCCCTGCCTGCTGCTGATCCTCGGCGTGTTCCTTTCGCTGGTGCTCGGCTTCGCCACGGCGACGGAATGTGCGGCCTGGGGCGTCGCCGGCGCGTTGCTGCTCGCCTGGTGGAGCGGCACGCTCAATCGCAAGACGTTTCTTCGAAAGCGTGATGAGCGCGACGCGGCTCACCTGCATGATCATGTTCATCCTCGCCGGCGCCGCCTACACCACCGCGGCCATGGCCTATACCGGCATTCCGGCGGCGCTCGCCGAATGGGTGAAGGGGCAGCACCTCACGCCCGGCATGCTCGCGCTGTATCTCTCCATCATGTACATCATCCTCGGCTGTCTGATCGACGGTATCTCGATGATCGTGCTGACCATGGTCGTGGTGCTGCCGATGATCAAGCAAGCCGGCCTCGACCTCGTCTGGTTCGGCGTCTACCTGGTGATCCACGTCGAGATGGCGCAGATCACGCCGCCGGTCGGCTTCAACCTCTTCGTGTTGCAGAACATGAGCGGACGCGACACTTTTACCGTCGCGCGCGCCGCGTTCCCGTTTTTCATCCTGCTGCTCGTCGCCGTCTTCATCATCACGGAGTTTCCGCAGATCGTCCTGGTCCTGCCGCATCTGGCGTTCCCGCCGAGTTGAAGCCGGGCCATTTCCTGCTAGGCTTACATTCAAACGATCGAACCAGGAGGCGTCCCATGCTCACCTTGTCCCGTACCCTTCTGCTGGCCGCATTCGCGGCCGGCGCGTTGGCCGCGTTGCCTGCGTCGGCGCAGACCAAGTGGAATTTGCCGGCCGCCTATCCGGCCGACAATCCGCACAGCGTCAATCTGGCGATGTTCGCCAAGGACGTTTCCGCCGCGACCAACGGCAAGCTCGAGATCACCGTTCATCCCGGCGCCTCGCTGTTCAAGGCGCCGGACATCAAGCGCGCGGTGCAGACCGGCCAAGCGCAGATCGGCGAGGTGCTCATTTCGCTGCACGAGAACGAGGATCCGCTCTTCGGCGTTGACGTCATTCCTTTCCTCGCCACCAGCTATCCCGAAGCGATGAAGCTGTGGCTCGCATCCAAACCCTACATCGAGAAGAAGCTCGCCGCGCAGGGACTGATGGTGCTGTTCGCGGTGCCGTGGGCGCCGCAGGGCATCTACGCCAAGAAGGAGATCAACACGGTCGACGACATGAAGGGCCTCAAATGGCGCGCCTACAACGTCGGCACCGCCCGCATCGGCGAACTGGTCGGCGCGCAGGTGATCACCGTGCAGGCGGCGGAGCTCGCGCAGGCGCTGGCCACCGGCGTCGTCAACTCGTTCATCACCTCGGCGGCGACCGGCTACGACAGCAAGGCCTGGGAATCGATGACCCACTTCTACGACACGCAGGCCTGGATCCCGAAGAACATCACCTTCGTCAACAAGGCGGCGTTCGACGCGCTCGACAAGCCGACGCAAGCCGCGCTGCTCAAGGCGGCGGCAACGGCGGAAACACGCGGCTGGAAGATGTGGGAGGAGAAGAGCGGCTGGTATCTCGATCAGCTCAAGGCGCACGGCATGAAGGTGCTGCCGCCGAGCCCCGCGCTGAAGGCCGGATTGAAGAAGGTCGGCGAGCAGCTCACCGCCGATTGGCTCAAGAAGGCGGGAGCGGACGGCCAAGCCGTGCTCGCCGCTTATAAAAAGTAGCCGGCTCGACCATAGCCGCAGCGCGCTGCCATCGCCGGTATCGCGCTGCGGCTGCCGTCGGCCATGCTCGGCGCATCGCATTTGCCTCGATGATGGTCTTGGCTAACAGAACGTTTACGGAACCGGCTGTCAGACAACACGTTGCAACTTGGGCGGCAGGGAGCGGGCATTCCCATTGGCCTGGTCCTTGCATTGTGCAAGCCCCTGCAACGTCAAGAGGGACAGTCGTGCACGCGATCCTCGGTTTTTTCACGGTCAGTTTCGTCGGTGTCGGCGGTCTGTTGCTGGCAATAGCGGCGATTTCGGACGGGCTGCGAGGTTTGTAGCCGGGCGCGCGGAAACCTCGTTCTCGTCCTCTGGTGACATGGCGGCGCGGCGGCTTGTCCAAGCCGTGGACGCCCGATCATGGCCGTCGGTTGCGCGTGCGCGCGCGCACGGCCTAGTCTGTCAGCCGTACCAATAAGAAAAACCGGGAACCGAAAAGGGAGGCTGGCCGTGAAAAAACTGATCGTTGCGCTGGCATTGTTCGCCGTTGCGCCGGGCGCCTTCGCGCAAAACTATCCCGACCGCAACATCATCCTGGTCGCGCCGTTTCCGCCAGGCGGCCCGTCCGACACCACCGCGCGCATGATCGTCGGCCCGATGGCGAAGGCGCTCGACCAGCAGATCGTGGTCGAAAACGTCACCGGCGCCGGCGGCACCATCGGCAGCAACCGCATCGCCAAGGCCAAGCCCGACGGCTATACCATCATGGTGTCCGGTTCCGGCACCCATGCGGCCGCCGAATTCCTCAACAAGGATTTGCCCTACCGCTCGACCGATTTCGAACAGATCGGCTTGATCAATGTTTCGCCGGTGGTCTTGGTCGCGCGCGCGGGCGTGCCGGCCAAGACGCTGAAGGACTTCGTCGCCTATCTGCGCGCCAACGAGAAAAAAGTGACCGAGGCGGATGCCGGCGTCGGCTCGATCTCGAACCTCGCCTGCTCGGTGTTCCATTCGGTCGCCAATGTGCATCCGACCGTCGCCTCCTATCGCGGCACGCCGCAGGCGACTATGGATCTGGTCGCCGGCACGGTCGACTTCGGCTGCAACCAGATCGTCAACATCGTGCCGCACATCAAGAGCGGCAAGCTCAAGGCCTTTGCGGTGACCGGCGACAAGCGCTCGCCCATGCTGCCGGACGTGCCGACCACCAAGGAAGCCGGCATGCCGCAGTTCAATCTCACCGTCTGGTTCGGCCTCTCCGCGCCCAAGGGCACGCCGAAGCCGATTGTGCAGAAGCTCAACCAGGCGCTCGGCGTCGCGCTCAACGACCCCGACGTGGTCAAGCGTTTTGCCGATCTCGGCTACGACGTGGTGCCGCCGGAGCGGCGCAGCGCCGCCTATTTCGACAAATTCTACAAGGACGAAGTCGCGCTCTGGGCCAAGGTGCTCGGCGGTCTCGGCATGGGCGCCAAGTAGTGAGCGAAATTTGGAAGCCGGCGCGCGGCGTGCAGATTGTCGCCGGCACGCCGCCGGGCGGCGGGCTTGACCGCGTGGCGCGCGCGCTGGCCAAGGCGATCGCCGAAGGCCGCCTGCTCGACGTGCCGGTGGAGGTGGTGAACGTTCCGGGCGGCGGCGCGCGCCGGGCCTGGACGCAAGTGATCGACCGGCACGCCGGCGATGCGCATGTGATTGCGATCTCATCGCCCAATCTCACCAGCGATTTTCTGGTCGGCCTCGCCAATTTCGAGCACAGCAATTACACCCCGATCGCGACGCTGGTGACCGAATATATCGCGTTCGCGGTACGCGCCAATTCGCCGTTGCAAAGCGGCGGCGATCTGCTCGCCCGCCTGCGGCGCGACGCGGCCGGCGTCACGGTCGCGCTGTCGACCGCGCTCGGCAATCCCAATCACGTCGCCGTTGCGAAATTGATCAAGCAGGTGGGCGGCGACGTCAACGCTCCGGTCATCCGCGTGTTCGACAGCGCGCTCGATTGCGTCGCCGATGTGATCGCGGGCAGCGCCGAAGTCTGCGCCGTCACCGCGGCGAGCGTCATCGCCGAATTGAACGCCGGCCGGTTGCGCGTTTTGGCTATCAGCGCGCCGGCGCGGCTCACCGGCGCCTTTGCCGGCGTGCCGACCTGGACCGAGCTATCGGCCGATTGCGTGATCGGCGCCTGGCGCGGCGTCAGCGGCCCGGCCGCACTCAACGCCGCGCAAGTGCAATTCTGGCAGCGCGTCGTCACCGCCGCCGCCGCGCAGCCGTGCTGGCAGGACGATCTCAAGCGCCTGAGCTGGTCGCCGATGATTTCAACCGGCGCCGCGTTGCACCGCTATCTCGACCGGGAGCGCGCGGAATTCGTCGCCGTCTTGGGCGAGCTCGGGCTGCTCAAGGCCTGAGCAGAACAATTTTCGCCGCGCGCACATGTTCTGCTGCGACGAACATTTTGTTTGGCGCCGACCAATCGCAATTCTGCGAACGTCTGCCTTTGCCCGGCGGAGAAACATGGTGATCTCCGAGGAGGATCGCCGTGCGCGCGCCAGGATTCAGCGATTCTTGGCGTCCACCTTGGTGATCAGGAGCTGGAAGTTACTGCCCTGCAAGGTGATGTCGTAGAAGATCGTCGCCGTCTCGGCCGTTGTTTCAACATGCGCTTGGCAGCTCTGCTGCGACGATGTCTCGCTCACCGTCTTCATATCGTTGAGCATGGTGTGTTCTGCATTCTTTTTCTTGAAGATGTCGCGGATGACATTGGCGGTCGCGTCCGCCGCGCAACCCGGTAACTGCGGCGTAAACGCCTTATAGATCTGGTTTATCCCGTTCAATCCGACGATGATGGCGACACCGATTAAGAACCGGCGCCGGTTTCGCTCCCAGAAGGTCTTTGGTGCCGCTATGGCCGCAGCCGGCGGCGTTAGCTGTACGCTCGGGGCCAGCGGCGGCATTACGCTCGGCGCGAGCGGCGGCGTTGCAGGATTTGTTGTCTCAGTCATGGTCGTTCCCCCCAGTTGGCGCTGCTCAGCGTAAGGGATACTGCGGCGAGCGCCATCAAAAACACCGCCGCAAAGTCCGCTTTGGGTGTGCGCCGTGAAAAGGCGGCGCTTTCCAGTGGGTGCAAGCCCCACCCGGCAATCGCTCCAGCCGGAAGCAATCGGAGCAGTCATGGAGGTAACGAAGTGGCTGAAGCCTTCGATTAGCGTGTCACGAATTGGTGACAGCGCTAGTGTGCAGGCCGCAACGCGAGTGAACGCTGAGCAAACCTCGAAAAGGACAATGCGCAGGCCGACCCGGCAACCCTTTCGGGGAAGGTTGATACGTCTGGATGAAATAAGCGAAGCGGTGCATCCAGATGCTGCGCCGGGGTAGTGGCGGCGGCATGTACACAAGGAAAGCGCACGAAACACGGGAAACCCCAAAGCGTGGTCAGCGATGACCAACCGGAAGCCCGCGAGGGACAGGCTGGGCGCCTTGGGGTGGCGGAGAGGTTCGCAGTACCGCTGAAGCCGGGTAACGCCGGTGGAGGGAAGGGACCTCAGTTCAAGACAGACGCACTACGTGGCGAAGGACCTGGAGATTGGGCAACCTATAAACTCCGATGAGTGTTCAGAAACTGCAGAAGGCGTTGCACGCGAACGCAAAGGCGTGAAGTCTTGTCCGAGAGCCGGATGCGGGAAATCTGCCTGTCCGGTTCGATGAGCGGAGAGAGGAAACGGAGCGTTGCCGCATGGCCCAAGCTACCGCGCCTCTCTTCAACTCTACCTCGAAAATTGGCGGGGGCCCGGCGGTTTTTTGCCGCCGAGCCCCCGTTTGACGTATCAGCCGGCCTGTAAGCCGGATTCTGTATGGCATGCCGCGCGAGCGGCATACGTGACGGCCATTCCTCTGGTGCGCCGGTTGCCCGGCGCATCAAGCAACCTACCCGAACGACTGGCCCGGACGGACCTGGAGCTTAAAGCTCCAACATCGTTCCTATTCGGTCTTGCTCCCGGTGGGGTTTGCCGTGCCGTTTCCATCGCTGGAAACGCGGTGCGCTCTTACCGCACCGTTTCACCCTTGCCGCGGCCGAAACGCTACGCAGCCGCGGCGGTCTGTTCTCTGTGGCACTGTCCCTGGAGCCGTGAGGCCCCGCCGGACGTTATCCGGCACCGTTCGTCCATGGAGCCCGGACTTTCCTCCCCGGCCGCCTTTCGGCATTGGCGCGGAGCGGCCGTCCGGCCGACTGACGGGGATAGCAATGGGATTGCGCGGCCGCCGCGTCAAGGCGGCCGGGCTGGAAGCGTTAAAACGGCCTTATCAGGCGAGCGGCGCCGGCCGCGTCTCCAAGAGCGCGCGCAGCGTGAGCATGGTGGAAGCGTCGGCGACCCCATCCACCCGGGCCGGTCGGAAATGGCGCTGGAACGCGGTGATCACCGCGCGCGTGGCCTCGTCGTAGCTGCCGGTCTCCTCGATGCCGTAGCCGTAACCGCGCAGCGCGCGCTGCAACCGCGTCACCGGATCGCCGCGGTCGCCGGGCTTGAGCGTGGGACCGTCGATATTGGGCGCGGCCGGGCGCACCCAATGGCCGATGCCGGATTCGCTCAAGAGCTCCCAGGGAAATTTCTCGCCCGGGTCCTGCTTGCGCGCCGGCGCCACGTCGGAATGCGCCAGGATGCGGGTGGCGCCGATCGGGCCGCGGCGGGTGACGATCGATTTGCAGAGCGAGATCACCGCCGCGATCTGCCGCAGCGGGAAGTCGCGATAGCCCAGCTCGTGGCCCGGATTGACGATCTCGATGCCGATCGAGCACGAATTGATATCGGTTTCGCCGGCCCAGGACGACACACCGGCGTGCCAGGCGCGCTTGTCCTCCGGCACGCATTGCACGATGCGGCCGTCCTCGAACACCACGTAATGGGACGACACGTCGCTGTCCGGCGCGCACAGCCGGGCGAGCGCCGCCTCGCCGGACGCCATGCCGGTGTAGTGCAGCAGGATCAGATCCGGTGCGCGGCCCTGCTTGCGCTCGTCGTAATTGGGCGAGGGCACGACATCGCTGACGATGAAGGAATCCGGCTGAAAAGCCGACATGGGCCGGAACCAAAATTGAATGCGCGGAGCGCGGACCGCGCATCATTCACCGCGCGCGTGCGAAAAAGCAATATGGGTGGCCGGCGCGGCACAGCCGCGGCCCGGACGGCAGGCGCTATCCGGGCCGCGTCGTCGGTCATTGCCGACGGCTTTATCTGCCGGTCGGCGGCGTGTTGGTCGACGGCCGCATGCCGCCCGGCAATCCACCGAGCCCGGCGCCCGAACCCGTCGTCGTCGGGCGCGGCGGTTCGTAGGACTTGAAGTTTTGCGCCTGCTTGAGCTCGTCCTGATTTATCGAGAGCTTGAGCAGGTCGGCCTTGCCGTTTGAGCCGGGAATGACGTCGAACGAACTCGGCGCCATGGCAACCTCTTTGGCCCCCATGCCCAGGAAGCCGCCGACGCTGATCACATAGGCTTCGATCTTGCCGTTCTTGTCGAACAGGATGTCGGCCACGTCGCCGATCTTCTTGTTGTCGGCGCTCATCACGTCAGTGCCCTTGAACTTGGACGCCAACCATTGATCGGGCTTTTGCGACGTGACGAAATCCGCCTTACCGCCGCTTAGCTGCTCGGCCGCAGGCGGCTTGGCCGGTGAACTCGACGGAGAGGTCGGCGATTGCGCCAACGCCCCGGATACCATCAGCGCGCCGATGGCTGCGCCGATCATCAATTTACTCGTCATGGAACGCCTCCTTGTTCGCGCGATGAAACATCGCGCTTGTCCTTGGGCGGCGGTCGCCGTCCCTACAGGCCCAACTCGCCGCCGAAATTTCTTGTTCCGGGAACTGCGGGAATTTGCCGCTGACGGGCCCTGCGGTTTTTGCATCGCCGGGGAAACAGCGCGCGGCGCGGCCGTCTACCGGGTCCGGAAAGCGGTCCGGCGGCAATAAATCCTTAAGTTTAAGGGCCGTTAATGAGCGTTCGACGGTGCGGTGCGCCGGCCTCCAAAAGCAGGGGGACGGGGCAGGGTCATTCCATTGACGCCCATAATATCCCATGATATCCCACAAAATCTCTTTGAGGATGGCGGACCGCTCAACCCCCTGGAGCGGCACGACAATCCCAGGCGTCTTAGTCGGTTCGGGTGACGCGGTTTGCGTCCGGTCGGCGTGGTGTGCGGGATATGGACCGCTTCGTGTCGAACACGACGCTGCGGCTCGACTCGAAAGGGCGCGTCTCAATTCCCGCTTCCTTCCGCTCGGTGCTCGGCCGCGACGGTTTCGACGGCCTTTATTGCTATCCGGCGCTCGACCGCCCTGCGATCGACGCCGGGGGGAATGCGCTGATGGCGGAGATCGAGGCGTTGATCGAACGCTTGACCCCGTTCTCCGACGAACGCGAGCGGTTCGCGCTGGCGCTTTACGGCACCAGCGAGACGCTGAAGATCGACGGCGAGGGCCGCGTGAGCTTGAGCGAAAGCTTGAAGCGTCATGCGGGAATTACCGAGGCGGTGACCTTCGTCGGCCTCGGCCACAAGTTTCAGATCTGGGAGCCGGGCCGGTTCCAGAACGAGCTCGCGGAGGCCGCCGACAAGGTGCGCGCGCTCAAAAGCCAGCTCGGATCCCAGTCGGCGGCGCGCAATGCGCTCGGAGCACGGGAATGACAGCGGGCGGCGACGGCTTTGCGGCTGTCGTTGGCGAACCAGCCCTCCACATTCCCGTGCTCGGCCGCCCGGCGGTCGACTTCCTCAACGTGCATGACGGCGGCGTCTACATCGACGCCACTTTCGGCGCCGGCGGCTATACCCGCGCCATTCTCGCCGCCGCGAACTGCAAAGTGATCGGCATCGACCGCGACCAGAGCGCGATCGCGCTTGGGCAGCCGCTGGTGCAGGCGGCGAACGGCCGCCTCACCTTGATCGAGGACCGGTTTTCCAATCTCGACGCGGTCGCGCGGAGCGCCGGCGCCGACGCGGTCGATGGCGTGGTGCTCGACCTCGGCGTCTCCTCCATGCAGCTCGATACGCCTGAGCGCGGGTTTTCCTTCCGTCTCGACGGGCCGCTCGACATGCGCATGGGTGGCGAGGGTCCGAGCGCGGCCGACGTCGTCAATGCGGCGGGCGAGCGCGATCTCGCCAATATCATTTTCATTCTCGGCGAGGAGCGTCACTCGCGTGCCGTCGCCCGCGCCATCGTCAAGGCGCGCAGCGCCGCCCCGATCCGCACCACGCGCGCGCTCGCCGATATCGTTTCCTCGGTCGTGCGTTCGCGCCCGGGCGATATCCATCCCGCCACCCGCACGTTCCAGGGCTTGCGCATTTTCGTCAACGACGAGCTGGGCGAACTGGTCGGCGCGCTCACGGCCGCCGAGCGCATCCTCAAGCCGCAAGGGCGCCTGGTGGCGGTGTCGTTCCATTCGCTCGAGGATCGCATCGTCAAGTCGTTTCTCGTCGGCCGCAGCGACACGCGCGCCGGCTCGCGTCACGCGCCCGAGCTCAAGCGGCCGGCGCCGACCTTCCGCCTGCTCACCAAGCGGCCGGTTACCGCCGATGCCGATGAGGTGGCGCGCAATCCGCGCGCCCGCTCGGCCAAGCTGCGCGCCGCCGAGCGTGCGCCGGCGCCCGCCCGTAACGACCATGCCTCCGATTTACTGCCGCGCCTGCCGGCGCTCGCCGATGTTCTGAAGGGGCACTGAGCATGCGCCTCATCAACATCTTCGTCATCGGCGCGCTCATCCTGGCGGCGTCCTTCGTCTACAAGATCAAGTTCGATTCCACGCTGCAGGCCGAGCGCGTGGCCAAGCTCGCCGGCCAATTGCGCCGCGAGCGCGACGCCATCGCCACGCTGCGCGCCGAATGGGCGAAGCTCGACACCCCCGTCCGCATTCAGGGCTTGGCCGACCGCCATCTGGCGCTGCGGCCGATGCTGCCGACGCAATTCAACAGCTTCGACCGCCTGCCCGAGCGCCCGCCGCGGTTGCGCCGGGCAGCGATCCGATCGGCGCCATGCTGGCGCCGGCGCCCGACACCACCGGCAGCGTGCCGGCGCCGCGGTGACCCGATGAGCGCAAGCCCGAAAATGCCGGAGACCCGCTGGCAGCGCTTCCTGCGCTCGTTTCTCTACGGCCGCGACGTCGACCGCAATGTGAAGGCCAAGGCACGGCTCGGCCTCGCCATTGTCGCCTTCGCCGCCATCTACGGCGTCATCGCGCTGCGGCTCGTCATGTTCGCCGAGCAGAGCGACGGCCACGGCAGCCGCCGCAGCGTCGGCGCCGACGCGCTTGCCACCGCGCGGCCCGATATCCTCGACCGCAACGGGCAGATTCTCGCCACCGACGTGAAGACGCCGTCGCTGTTCGCCGAGCCGCGCAAGCTCATCGATGTCGACGACGCCGAGGAGCAGCTCACCGCCGAGTTGCCCGATCTCGACGTCAAGGAAGTGCGCGAGCGCCTGTCGTCGAAGCGCGGCTTCGTCTGGCTCAAGCGCGAGATCACGCCGAAGCAGGAGCAGGAGATTCATCATCTCGGCATCCCCGGCGTCGGCTTCCTGACCGAGAACAAGCGCGTCTACCCCAACGGTCCGACGGTTTCGCAGGTCATCGGCCTGGTCAATATCGACAACCAGGGCATCGCCGGCATGGAGAAGTGGCTGGACGGGCAGGGGCTCGCCGCGCTGCATATGGCCGGGACTCGCCACCGACCGGCTGCAACGGCCGGTGCAGCTCGCGCTCGATCTGCGCGTGCAGTTCGCGTTGCGCGACGAGCTCGTCAAGGCGCGCGAGAAATTCAAGGCCAAGGCGTCGTCCGGCGTCGTCCTCAACGTCAACACCGGCGAGGTCGTCGCCTTGGTCTCGGAGCCCGACTACGATCCGAACAACCCGCGCGAGGCGAACGATCCAAGCCGCATCAACCGCCTCACCACCGGCGTGTTCGAAATGGGCTCGAGCTTCAAGGTGCTCACCGTGGCGATGGCGCTCGATTCCGGCAAGGCGACGCTGGCCTCGACCTTCGACGCCAGCCATCCGCTGCACTACGGCCGCTTCGACATCCACGATTACGAGCCGATGCACCGCTTTCTTTCGGTGCCGGAGATTTTCACTTATTCGTCGAACATCGGCGCCGCGCGCATGGCGCTCGCGGTCGGCGTGCAGGGGCACCAGGCCTTCCTGAGGAAGATGGGCCAGCTCGACCGGCTGCGCACCGAATTGCCGGAAAGCGCCGAGCCGCTGGTGCCCAAGCATTGGGGCGAGCTCAACACCGTGACCATCGCCTTCGGCCACGGCCTGTCGGTGGCGCCGCTGCAGGCGGTGATGGGGATCGCGGCCTGCGTCAATGGCGGGCGGCTCATTCCGCCGACCTTCCTCAAGCGCAGCGAAAGCGATGCGATGGCCCTGGCCAAACAGGTGCTCAAGCCCGAGACCAGCCGCGAAATGCGCTATTTGATGCGGCTCAACGCCGAGAAGGGCACCGCCACCAAGGCCAACGTCGCCGGCTACTATATCGGCGGCAAGACCGGCACGGCCGAAAAGGTCGTCAACGGCCGCTATTCGAAACACAAGCTGCTGACCGATTTCATGGCCCTTTTGCCGGCGGACAAACCGAAATATCTGATGATGATCATGCTCGACGAGCCGCAGCCGACGCCGGAAACCCATGGCTTCGCCACCGCCGGCTGGAACGCCGCGCCGACCGCCGCCAAGGTGATCGCGCGCATTGCGCCGCTGCTCGACCTCGAGCCGCGATTCGATCTGCCCAAGGCCGACCAGCTGATCCTGGCCAAGGCGACCGCGAGCCAGTAAGTGCAGGTCGCGGGCGGGCGGCCGCAAATTCCGCTTATTCCCGCGCGAGCTTGAGCTTAGAAACGCCCCGATGAAACTCGCCGACTTGCAGCTCGAAAATGCCCGGCTCGATGCGCACCAGGCGGCGCTCGACATCGCCGGCATTAGCGCCGACAGCCGCAAGGTCAAAGCCGGCTTCCTGTTTTTCGCCATTGCCGGCGCCAAGGCCGACGGCGCGCATTTCGCCAAGCAAGCGGTCGCGGCCGGCGCGGTGGCGGTTGCCGCCGAGCAGCGTCCGGAGGGACTGCCGGCCCAGGTTGTCTTCGTGGCGGTCAAGAACGCGCGCCGCGCGCTCGCGCTGGCAGCGGCGAAATTCTTTCCGCGCCAGCCCGCCACCATCGCCGCGGTCACCGGCACCAGCGGCAAGACCTCGGTCGCCGCTTTCGCGCGGCAGATATGGGCTGCGCTCGGATTGCAGGCCGCCAGCATCGGCACCATCGGCGTGGTCTCGCCGCGCGGGGAGAAATACGGCTCGCTCACCACGCCCGATCCGGTCGAGCTGCACCGCACGCTCGACCAGTTGGCGGGCGAGGGCGTCACGCATCTCGCGCTGGAAGCCTCCTCGCACGGTCTCGATCAGCACCGGCTCGACGGCGTGCGCATTGGCGCCGGCGCCTTCACCAATTTGTCGCGCGATCATCTCGATTATCATCAAACCATCGAAGACTATCTCGCCGCCAAGCTGCGCTTGTTCGAGGAATTGGTCGCGCCCGACGGCACGGCGGTGATCGACGTCGACGATTGCTATGCCGGGCAGGTGGTCGATGCCGCCAGCAAGCGCGGCCTCAAGATCATGACGGTTGGCGTCGGCGGAAACGACATCAAGCTCACCGGCGGCGCCATCGACGGCTTCGCGCAAGTCGTCGGCATCGTCCATGGCGGCAAAACTTATAAGGTGAAACTGCCGCTGGTCGGCGCCTTCCAGGTGCAGAACGCGGCGGTCGCCGCCGGCCTGACCATCGCGACCGGCTCCGAGCCCGCGCGCGTGTTCGCCGCGCTCGAGCATCTCACCGGCGCCAAGGGCCGGCTGGAACTCGCCGGAGCCAAGAACGGCGCGCCGATTTTCATCGACTATGCGCATAAGCCGGACGCGCTCGCCAAGGCGCTCGCGGCTTTGCGTCCCTACGCCAGCGGCAAGCTCACGGTGGTGTTCGGCGCCGGTGGCGACCGCGACGCCGGCAAACGCCCGATCATGGGCCGCATCGCGGCGGAGAACGCCGACCGCGTCATCGTCACCGACGACAATCCGCGCAGCGAGCAGGCTTCCGCGATCCGCGCCGCCATTCTCGCGGCCGCCCCGGGCGCGAGCGAGATCGGCGACCGCGCCGAGGCGATCCGCGCCGGCATCGCTTCGCTGCGGAAGGGCGACGTGCTGCTGATCGCCGGCAAGGGGCACGAGACCGGGCAGATCATCGGCGATAAAATTTTGAAATTTTCCGACCACGACGCGGTGGCCGCGGCGCTGAAGGAAAAGGTGCCATGACCGCGCTGTGGACCACCGACGCCATGGCCGCCGCCATGCACGCGGAGAAATCCGGCGCGCTGCCGGAGAACGTGCCCGGCCTTTCCATCGACAGCCGCACGCTGGCAAAGGGCGACGCGTTCTTCGCGATTCAAGGCGACAGTCGCGACGGCCACGATTTCGTCGAGGCGGCGCTTAAATCCGGCGCCGGGCTCGCGGTCATCGCGCGCGCCAAGCGCGGGCAATTTGCCGCCGCTGCCCCGCTGCTGATCGTCGCCGACGTGCTCGAAGCTTTGCGCGATCTCGCCCGCGCCGCGCGCGCGCGTTCGCCGGCAAAAATCATCGCCGTCACAGGCTCGGTCGGCAAGACCTCGACCAAGGAGGCGCTGCTTCTTGCGCTTTCCGCCGACGGCGAGACGCACGCGTCCGCCGCCTCCTACAACAATCACTGGGGCGTGCCGCTGTCGCTCGCCCGCCTGGCCGCGAGCGCCAAATACGCGGTGTTCGAGATCGGCATGAGCCATGCCGGCGAGATCACGCCGCTCAGCAGACTGGTGCGCCCGCATGTGGCGATCGTCACGTCCATCGCGCCGGTGCATCTGGAATTTTTCGGCTCGCTTACGAAAATCGCCGACGCCAAGGCGGAAATCTTTTTAGGGCTGGAGCCGGGCGGCGCCGCCGTGCTCAACCGCGACAGCCGGCAATACGCGCAGCTCGCCCGCGCCGCCGAGGCGGCCGGCGTTGAGCGCATCGTGTCGTTCGGCGCCAGTGCCAAGGCCGACGCGCGGCTGTTGCGGCATTCGCTGCAGGCGGAATCCTCGACCGTGCAGGCGCGCATCCTCGGGCAGAGCGTCACCTACAAGCTCGGCGCCCCCGGCAAGCATCTGGTGCTCAATTCGCTCGCCGTGCTGGCGACGGCCGCGCTGGTCGGCGCCGATCTGGCCTTGGCGGCGCTCGCGCTCAACAATCTCAAACCGGCAAGCGGCCGCGGCACGCGCATCGCCTTGCGCCTGCCCGGCGGCAGCGCGCTGCTGATCGACGAGAGCTACAACGCCAATCCGGCCTCCATGGCCGCGGCCATCGCGCTGCTCGGCCGGGCCGCGGTCGGCAAGCATGGCCGCCGCATCGCGGTCTTGGGCGACATGCTGGAACTTGGGCCGCGCGGAGCCGCGCTGCACCGCGCTCTCGCCGCGCCGATCCAGGCTGCCGGCGTCGACCTGGTGTTTTGCAGTGGGCCGCTGATGCGCGCGCTCTGGGAGGCCCTTCCCTCTGGCCGCCGGGGCGGCTATGCCGAGACTGCGGCCGAGCTGGAGCCGGCCGTGCTCGCCGCCCTTCGCGCCGGCGATGCGGTGATGGTGAAAGGTTCGCTGGGCTCGAAAATGGGGCCGATCGTCAAGGCGCTGGAACGGCAATTCGCCAGACCGGCCGCGGCCGAAAATGTCCCGGCGGCGCAAGGCTGAAAGCGCATGATCCCGAAAAGTGAGGACCGGTTTTCGGATAAGATCATGCGCAACGGAAGCTTCAGGGTTTGACACGATGTTCTATTGGCTGACCGAATTTTCCGACAAGGTCTCGTTCCTCAACGTCTTCCGCTACATCACGTTCCGCACCGGCGGCGCCGTCGTCACCGCGCTGGTGTTCGTGTTCCTGTTCGGCAGCCCGATCATCGACCTTCTGCGCCTCAAGCAGGGCAAGGGCCAGCCGATCCGCAGCGATGGACCGCAATCGCATCTGGTCACCAAGAAGGGCACGCCCACCATGGGCGGGCTGATGATTCTTTCCGGCCTCTTGGTCTCGACCCTGTTGTGGGCGAATCCGACCAGTCCCTATGTCTGGATCGTGCTCGGGGTGACGCTCTCCTTCGGGCTGATCGGGTTTTATGACGACTATCTGAAGGTCACCAAGCAAAGCCATGCCGGCTTTGCCGGCCGCACGCGGCTGTTGGCCGAGGCGCTGATCGCGGTCGTTGCCGTCACCGCGCTGTCGCATCTGAGCAAGGGGCCGATCGCGACCTCGCTGGTGTTCCCGTTCTTCAAGGAGCTGGTGATCAATCTCGGCTGGGCCTTCGTGCTGCTCGGCACCTTCGTGATCGTCGGCGCCGGCAACGCGGTCAACCTCACCGACGGGCTCGACGGCCTCGCCATCGTACCGGTGATGATCGCGGCGGCGAGCTTCGGGCTGATCTCTTATCTCGCCGGCAACCTGGTGTTCGCCGACTACCTGCAAATCCATTACGTCGCCGGCACCGGCGAATTGGCGGTGGTGTGCGGCGCGGTGATCGGCGCCTCGCTCGGCTTCCTCTGGTACAACGCGCCGCCGGCCTCGATCTTCATGGGCGATACCGGCTCGCTGGCGCTCGGCGGCATGCTCGGCACGGTGGCGGTGGCGATCAAGCACGAGATCGTGCTGGCCATCGTCGGCGGGCTGTTCGTGCTCGAAGCCGTGTCGGTGATCGTGCAGGTGGTGTCGTTCAAGCTGACCGGCAAACGCGTGTTCAAGATGGCGCCGATCCACCATCACTACGAGCAGCTCGGCTGGACCGAGCCGCAGATCGTGATCCGGTTCTGGATCGTCGCCGTGGTGCTGGCGCTCGCGGGTCTGGCGACGCTGAAGTTGAGATGAGTGTTGTTGTCGTCCCCGCGAAGGCGGGGACCCATACGCCGTGCACTATCGATGGACTGCGGAGTATGGGTCCCGGCCCTCGCTCCGCTCGGCCGGGACGACAGAGATTATGATCCCCATCGCCATTTTTGCCGGCAAGACGGTCGCGGTGTTCGGGCTGGGCAAATCGGGACTATTGTCGGCGCGCGCGCTGATCGAAGGCGGCGCCAAGGTCGTTGCTTATGACGACAACGAAAAGAGCGTGGCGGAAGCGAAAGCCGCCGGACTGAACACGCAGGATTTGCGCAAGCTCGATTGGTCGCAGGTCGCCGCATTGGTGCTGGCGCCCGGTGTGCCGCTCACCCATCCGGCGCCGCACTGGGCGGCGGCGCTCGCGCGCCAAGCCAAGGTCGAGATCGTCGGTGACATCGAATTGTTCTGCCGCGAGCGCGCCAAATCAGGCAGCCAATGCCCGCTCGTCGCCATCACCGGCACCAACGGCAAATCGACCACCACCGCGCTCGCCGCGCATCTGATCGCGAGCGCCGGCCGCGACGCCCAGATGGGCGGCAATATTGGCGTGCCGGTGCTGGCGCTCGAACCGTTCGCGGCGGGCCGCGTCTATGTGCTGGAAGTCTCGTCCTATCAGATCGATCTTGCGCCTTCGCTTAAGGCCACAGTCGGCATCCTGCTCAATGTCACGGAAGATCATCTCGACCGCCACGGCACGATGGAAAACTATGCCGCCATCAAGGAGCGGCTGGTGGCGGGCGCGGACACCGCGGTGATCGGCGTCGACGACGATTGGACGCGCGCCGCCGCCGAGCGCATCGAACGCGCCGGCAAAAACGTCGTGCGCGTGTCGGTCGTGACGCCGCTGCGCGAAGGGTTCTATGCCGAAGGCAGCCGCATCATGTGCGCCGCCGGCGGCAAAGCGAAGACAGTGGCGGATCTCGCCGGCATCGGCTCATTGCGCGGCGCGCATAATGCGCAGAACGCCGCCTGCGCCATTGCCGCCTGTCTGGCGCTCGGCCTCGATCTGCCGGCAATCCAAAAAGGCATGGCGAGTTTCCCCGGCCTCGCGCACCGCATGCAGCAGGTCGGCGCCAAGGGCAACGTGCTGTTCGTCAACGACTTAAAGGCGACTAATGCCGACAGCGCCGCCAAGGCGCTGGCGAGCTTTACGGATATTTTCTGGATCGCCGGCGGCAAGCCGAAGACCGGCGGCATTGCGAGTCTCGCCGAATTCTTCCCGCGCATCCCCAAGGCCTATCTGATCGGGGAGGCGGCCGCCGACTTCGCCAAGACGCTTGCCGACAAGGTGCCCGCCGAAATCAGCGTGACGCTGGCGGCGGCGGTCGCAGCCGCCGCGCGCGATGCGGCGGCCTCGGGCGCCAAGGAGCCGGTGGTGCTGCTGTCGCCGGCCTGCGCCTCGTTCGACCAGTACCCGAATTTCGAGGTGCGCGGCAAAGCCTTCATCGACGTGGTGCTGGCGATTCCGGGAATTAGCTCGCTGATAACATAATCTGTCATTCCGGGACGGCCCGAAGGGCCGGACCCGGAATCCATACTCCGCAGCGCTGCGGGTTATGGATTCCGGGTTCGCCGCTTCGCGGCGCCCCGGAATGACGGGAAAATTAATGCTTCGTAAACCGTCCCGCGTCAGCTTGGCCCCGGGAACGGGAAATGATCTCACGCACGCAACGCACGCCCTTCGGCGAATGGTGGTGGACGGTCGACCGGCTCACGCTCGCCGCCATCGGCGCGCTGATGCTGGCCGGCGTCGTGCTCTCGCTCGCAGCCTCGCCGCCGGTGGCCGGCCGGCTCGGGCTCGACCCGTTCTATTTCGTCGACCGCCACATCCTCTATCTGATCCCGACCGTCACCATCATGCTGGCGGTGTCGTTCCTCAATCCGCGCCAGATCCGGCGGCTGGCGCTGATCGTGTTCGCCGTCAGCTTGATCATGGTGGCGGCGACGCCCTATTTCGGCGCCGAGATCAAGGGCGCGCGGCGCTGGCTGATCGTTTTCGGCGTCAACATCCAGCCTTCGGAATTCCTCAAGCCGGCTTTCGTCATTCTGGTCGCCTGGCTGTTCGGCGAATCGGCCAAGCGCGCCGACATGCCGGCCAACGCCTTTTCGCTTCTGCTGCTGCTGCTGGTGGTCGCGCTCCTGGTGCTGCAGCCCGACTTCGGCCAGACCATGCTGGTCGTGCTGGTGTGGAGCGCGCTGTTCTTCATGGCCGGCATGCGGCTGATCTGGGTGTTCGGCATCGCCGGCATCGCCGGCATCGGGCTGACCGCCGCCTATTACACCGTGCCGCACGTGGCGAGCCGCATCCAGAAATTCCTCAATCCGGCCTCGGGCGACACCTTCAACATCGACATCGCCACCGAAAGCTTCATGCGCGGCGGCTGGTTCGGCAGAGGACCTGGCGAGGGCACGGTCAAGCGGCTGCTGCCGGAGAGCCACACCGACTTCGTGTTCGCGGTGGCGGCGGAGGAATTCGGCGTCGCGCTTTGCCTGGCGCTGGTGGCGCTTTATGCCTTCATCGTCATTCGCGCGCTGGTGCGCGCCATGCGCAACGAGGACGCCTTCACGCGCTTTGCCGCCGCCGGCCTCGCCATTTTGTTCGGCATGCAGTCGGCGATCAACGTGGCGGTGAACCTGCATCTCATTCCGGCCAAGGGCATGACGCTGCCGTTCATCTCCTATGGCGGCTCCTCGATGCTGTCGCTCGCTTATGCCATGGGCATGCTGCTGGCCTTGACGCGCAGCAGCCGCGCATCGCCATGCTGACCGCGCCCGAGCTTGCAAGCGAGGGGAGCGCGGTCAGATGCCGCGGCGCCGCTGGTGCTGCTCGCCGCCGGCGGAACCGGCGGACATCTGTTTCCGGCGCAAGCGCTCGCCGACGCGCTGCAAAAGCGCGGCGCCGCGATCGAACTTGCCACCGACATGCGCGCCGCCCATTTCAAATTTCCCGCGCGCGCGGTGCATATCATCCCGAGCGCGACCTTGCGCGGCCGCAATCCGCTGGCGCTCGCGCGCACCGCGACGCTGCTCACGCTCGGCACCGCCAAGGCTTGGCTCTTGCTCGGGCGCGTGCGTCCCGCCGCGGTGGTCGGCTTCGGCGGCTATCCGACCGTGCCGCCGCTTTTTGCCGCGAGCCTGCGCGGCATCCCGACCGTGCTGCACGAACAAAACGGCGTCATGGGCCGCGCCAACCGCTTGCTGGCCGGGCGCGTCACGGCCATCGCCACCGGCTTTCCCACGCTCACACGGCTCGACCCGCGCCTGCAGAGCAAAATCACCTTCACCGGCAATCCGGTGCGCCAAGAAGTGATCGCCGCGGCGGCGGCGCCCTATGCCGCGCCAGAGGCAAACGGAAAACTGCGTCTGCTGGTGTTCGGCGGTAGCCAGGGCGCGCGCGTGATGGCCGAGATCGTGCCGGCGGCGATCGAGCGGCTCGCCGCCGATTTGCGCGCGCGCTTAGGCGTCGTGCAGCAGGCGCGGGCTGAGGACCTCGACGGCGTGCGCGCTGTCTATGCCCGGCTTGGCGTCGCCGCCGAGTGCGCGCCGTTCTTTGCCGACCTGCCGGCGCGCATGGCGGCCGCCCATCTGGTGATTTCCCGCTCCGGCGCTTCCACGGTGGCCGAGCTTTCGGCCATAGGCCGGCCGGCCATCCTGGTGCCGCTGCCGCATTCGCTCGATCAGGACCAGTTCGTTAATGCCGGCGTGCTCGATCCGCCGGCGGGGCGATCCGCATCGAGCAGCGCGACTTCACCCCCGAACGTCTGGCATCCGAAATCTCAAAATTGGCCGGCGACCCGGCTATGCTGGTGCGCATGGCGCAGGCCGCCAAATCCGCCGGCAGCCTCGATGCCGCCGAACGGCTGGCGGATGTAGTTTTGAAAGTGGCTGGATTATAAAGCTGTCATGCCCGCGAAAGCGGGCATGCAGTAACCCCGGCTTTCAATTTTGAATGCGGTGCCCTAAACGGTCGCCGTGACTACTGGGTCCCGCTTTCGCGGGGACGACAGCAAGGGGTAATTGGCCATTATTTTGTTTTTTTTTTTTTTTTTTTTTTTTTTTTTTTTTTTTTTTTTTTTTTTTTTTTTTTTTTTTTTTTTTTTTTTTTTTTTTTTTTTTTTTTTTTTTTTTTTTTTTTTTTTTTTTTTTTTTTTTTTTTTTTTTTTTTTTTTTTTTTTTTTTTTTTTTTTTTTTTTTTTTGGGAATCGCCGGCCGTAGCGGTACGGCTCGGCAAGCTGTTCGGAGACGGGGCGGGCGTTTGGGTGCGGATGCAGGGCGCCTACGATACCTGGCAGCGACGAGCGCGGCCTCGCGGACGAGATCAGAAAGATCCCCAGGCTGAAGGCGGCTGCCGCGTGAAGAAGGTAGCGGTGCGCCAGGCGAAGCTGGCGCGGTCCAGCCGGTGAAAGTCCGGTCCCGGGAAGGGGTAGCGCCCGCCCGGTAACGAGTGTTGCGTTGTAGAAGGCGACGACCACGACGAAGCGTACACAGTGATCGTATGGGGTGTGGGATTGAGCCACGAAATCCTTGAATTCGCAGGGGCCGAGGCTTTCGCTACAGTCGAAGGCAACATGTGCGGTGCCGTTATGCGAGGAACCGTCGCCCTGCCGGGGTCTAAGGCCATATCACGTATGGAAGGATCGCGTCGGAACCTGGGAGACCTCGTTTGGCCCGCAGTCGCTTGTGCGATCCCGGGCCGCGACAGGAAGTCGAGGAAACGAAGCTGTCGAGGAACAGACGAGGAGTCGGACGGCTGCATGGTACCGATGAAGCATCGAACAAAGCCGACTGAAATCGGCGGCGGAGATGGCGGAGGGAAGGCGGCCGGTCGAAGGGAAGGTAAGCCGCAACACATGCTCCGGACTGAGTGCCGGGCTCAGCATGTCACTGAAGCAGTGAGCCTGCGGATCGGTGGCGTCCAAACCCACGATCGCGTTTGACCTTCGACAAGAGCCCGGTGCGGGAAAGCCGCACGCCGGGATCTGTGGGGGAGGTGCTGAGTAATCGGCACCTCTACCCGACACTGGGCACTAGAGCGGATTTCACTCATATTGGAGCATATCCATCGTGAGCAAAATAGTTTGCGCACTCTTTTGCGCTGAGGCGCGGCACGAATGAGCCGATGCGACGGCGAAGAGCCCGCGCCGTCCGCGCGGCGGCTTTGCGTAGAAGCGCCTTCAGTTTGCTGAAGGACATCTCGATCGGATTGAGATCGGGCGAGTACTTCGGCAGGTAGCGCAATTCCGCACCGACGGCTTCGATCGCTTCTTTGACGCCGGCGACCATGTGGGCCCTCAGATTATCCATCACGACGATATCGCCGCAGTTGAGTGTGGGAGCCAAGCATTGCTCAATATAAGCCAGAAAGATTTCTCCGTTCATGGCTCCGTCAATCACCAATGGCGCCGTCATTGCATCGCAGCGCAGGCCAGCCACGAACGTCAGCGTCTTCCAGGTTCCGAACGGTACGCGCCCGACCAATCGCTCGCCACGCGCGCAGCGACCATACAGACGAGCCATGTTGGTGTTCACCGATGTTTCGTCAATTTCGTCAATGAAGACAAGACAGGAAGAATCAAGCAGGCCTTGCTCTCGGATCCAGCGCCGGCGCGCACGGGCCACGTCCGCTCGGTTTTGCTCGGCGGCTCGCAGAGTTTTTTTTAAAGGTGATATCGTGCCGCGTGAAAAAACGCCAAAGTGCGCTGCGGCTGCCGGGAATCCGTCGCTTCCGCATTGCCACGATGAGCTCGTCGAGTGTCCAGTCCGGCTGTTCATCGACCAGAGCGAGAATCTCTTCCGCGTGGGCCTCCAGCGCGGACCGGCTCCCGCCGCGAGGCTTGGGCGCACAGATTTCTGTCCTTCCTCCACGACTGCAGCCATCTGATCGCCGAACTGACGCTGACATCAAAGCGTTCCGCCGCCTCACGTCGCGACGCTCCCACCTCAACCGCTTCGATCACCCGTCCCCGCAAATCCGACGAATAAGATATGGGCATGGCGCGCCTCCGCAAACCGAATCACACGCCAAGACTTCTGCCCATCCCCGGCCTATGGGAATCCCCCGATTCAAAACCGTCGGGACCTGCTCTAGGTGTAGGGAATTTAAGCATTATCTCCTGCGCAGCCTTGTTTCGGCCTTGCACCTCCGGCAAGAAATGGCCGCGCGCGGGCGATACGCGCCTAAGTTAAGAGGCTGAGGGCGACCCCCATGAAACTGCCGCGCGACATCGGTCCGGTGCATTTCGTCGGCATCGGCGGCATTGGCATGAGCGGCATCGCCGAGGTGCTGGCCAATCTCGGCTACAGCGTCACCGGCTCCGACGTCGCCGAGGGCGCCAACGTCAAGCGCCTGCGCGCCAAAGGCATCAAGGTGGCCATCGGCCACCAGGCCGACAATATCGACGGCGCCGACGTGGTGGTGGTGTCCTCCGCCATCAAGCGCGACAACCCGGAGCTGATCGCCGCGCGCGCCAAGCGGCTGCCGGTGGTGCGGCGCGCCGAGATGCTGGCCGAGTTGATGCGGCTGAAAAGCTGCGTGGCGATCGCCGGCACCCACGGCAAGACCACCACCACCTCGCTGGTCGCCGCCCTGCTCGATGCCGGCGGGCTCGATCCGACCGTGATCAACGGCGGCATCATCAACGCCTACGGCACCAATGCGCGGCTGGGCGCCGGCGACTGGATGGTGGTGGAGGCCGACGAGTCCGACGGCACCTTCCTCAAGCTGCCGGCCGATATCGCCATCGTCACCAATGTCGACCCCGAGCATCTCGACCACTTCCACACCTTCGACGCGGTGCAGGACGCCTTCCGCGCCTTCGTCGAGAACATTCCGTTCTACGGCTTCGCGGTGATGTGCACCGACCACCCGGTGGTGCAGACGCTGGTCGGCAAGCTCACCGACCGTCGCATCGTCACCTATGGCGAAAACCCGCAGGCCGACGTCCGCCTGGACGACATCGCGCATCAGAACGGCCAATCGCAATTCTCGGTGCTGTTCCGCGACCGTGAGGGCAAGACCACGCACACGATCGACAAGCTCATGCTGCCGATGCCCGGCCGCCACAACGCGCTCAACGCGACGGCGGCGGTGGCGGTGGCGCATGAGCTTGGCATCAAGGACGACGTGATCCGCAAGGCGCTTGGCGCCTTCGGCGGCGTCAACCGCCGCTTCACCAAAGTGGGGACATGGAACGGCGCCGTCATCATCGACGACTACGGCCATCATCCGGTGGAGATCGCCGCCGTCTTGCGCGCCGCGCGCGAGAGCGCCAAAGGCCAGGTGATCGCGGTGATGCAGCCGCACCGCTATACGCGCCTGCACGATTTGTTCGATCAGTTCTGCACCTGCTTCAACGACGCCGACGCCGTGATCGTGGCGCCGGTTTATCCGGCGGGCGAAGCGCCGATCGCCGGCGCCGACCGCGACGCGCTGGTGGCGGGCCTGCGCGCACACGGGCACAAGCAGGCGATCCCGCTCGCGGGGCCGGAAAAACTCGCCGGCCTCGTCAAGGAGTTGGCCAAGCCCGGCGATTACGTGGTCTGCCTCGGCGCCGGCTCGATCACGCAATGGGCCTACGCGCTGCCGGGTGAACTTGCGGGGTTGGGGTGAGTGGCTTAAATTTTCAGAGCTTATGAGGACGCCGCCATGAACAAGGCCACGCTGCTCGCCGAGATCATGCAATTGACGCCGAAGGAACGCCGCGACTTGGTTGAAGAACTTTGCGCGGCCGTCGAAGAAGACGAAGCCTTCGCTTTGACGCCGGAACAGATGGCTGAAATCGACCGCCGGATCGCGGAACATGAACGCGACCCGAGTTCGGCAGTTCCTTGGGAAGAGGTCAGAGATCGATTGCTGGCACGGTTCAAGTGAATGACGCGTCGCGTCGTCTTTCGGCAGCATGCCATCGCCGAGATCAATGAAGATGAGATTGTGATTGTCGCTTGTCTTCACGGTCACCGTGATCCTCGCCGCTGGGTAGGGCGCACATGAAGACCGAGTGTTCATTTCGCGAGATCACGATCGAGTCGAAATTGCGCCTGCCGCGACTGTGATATAAACGGCCCTGATGACCTTTCCCGATATCATTCCCGAGCTGAAGGCCCGCATGCCCGAACTGCGCGGGCGGCTCTTGGCCAACCAGTCGCTCGACGAATTGACCTGGTTCCGCGTCGGCGGGCCGGCGCAGGCATTCTTCATGCCGCAGGACGAAAACGATCTGGCTTATTTCATGCAAAATCTGCCGGCCGAGATTCCCGTCACCGTCATCGGCGCCGGCTCCAATCTGATCGTGCGCGACGGCGGCGTGCCGGGCGTGGTGATAAGGCTCGGCCGCGGCTTCAACGAGCTCAAGGTCGAGCCGGACCATCGCATCGCCGCCGGCACCGCCATGCTCGACGTCATGGTGGCGCGCGCGGCGCAGGCCGCCGGCATCGCCGGACTGGCGTTCCTCAGCGGCATTCCCGGCTCGATCGGCGGCGCGCTGCGCATGAACGGCGGCGCCTATGGCGGGGAAACCAAGGACGTGCTGGTCGAGGCGCGCGGCATCGACCGGCGAGGAAACTTGCGCAGCTACAGCAATGCCGAGATGGGATTCTCCTACCGCCACTGCGGCGTGCCCGACGACGTCATCTTCACCGCCGCGCTGTTGCAGGGCCGCGCCGGCGATCCGGAGGCGATCGCCGCCGAAATGGCGTCGATCAAGAGCAAGCGCGAGAAAAGCCAGCCGCGCAATCGCACCGGCGGCTCCACCTTCAAGAACCCGCCCGGCCACAGTGCCTGGCAACTGGTGGACGGGGCCGGCTGCCGCGGGCTGCAAAGTCGGTCAGGCGAAAGTCTCCGAGCTGCACAGCAATTTCCTGATCAACCTCGACGGCGCCAGCGCGGCCGATATCGAGACGCTCGGCGAAATGGTGCGCGAACGGGTGAAGGCGCATTCCGGCGTCGAGCTGGAATGGGAGATCAAGCGCATCGGCATTGCCGTTTCCCGGGCCTGACAGCATGATCCAGAACCGTTGGTTCATGCTCGCACTGCTGTTTTTGGCGCGCACCGTCATGGGCCTGCAATTTCAATCCGTCGGTTCGGTCGGGCCTATTTTGGTCGAAGCGCTTTCGATCGATTACACCGCCATTGGCACACTGATCGGACTTTATCTTCTGCCGGGCGTTTTCATTTCTTTGCCGGGTGGCCTGCTCGGTGAGCGCTTCGGCGCGAAACGCGTGGTGGTCGCGGGCCTCGCGCTTATGGTCGTCGGCGGCGCGCTCATGGGCATGAGCACCTCGTTCACGGCGCTCGCCTGCGGACGCGTGCTGAGCGACACCGGTGCGGTGCTGATGAACGTCCTGCTGACCAAGATGGTCGCCGACTGGTTTGCCGGCCGCGAGATCGCCACCGCCATGGCGATTCTGGTGACGAGCTGGCCGGTCGGCATCGCGCTCGGCCTGCTCGGCTTCGCCCCGCTCGCAAAATGGCTGGGATGGCAAGCCGTAATGCATGTCGCCGCCTATGCGTCGGTGCCCTGCCTGATCGCGGTTGCTCTCGTCTACCGCAACCCGCACGGCGCAGGCGCGGCGCACAGCAAATTTGAACTGAAGCTGTCGGCGGGCGAATGGACTTTGGTCTCGATCGCTGGGCTTGTTTGGGCGACCTATAATGTCGGTTATATCCTGCTTGTCAGTTTCTTGCCGGCGCATCTTGCCGGTCACGGCTTCGGTTTGACGCAGGCCTATGCGCTGGTGAGTTGGCTCGGCTGGTGCCTGATCGTATTCGTTCCGGTCGGCGGCTACCTCGCCGACCGGCTCGAGCGGCCCGATCTGGTGATGGTGGCCGGATTTATCGTCGCCGGAGCGGGCGCAATCGTCCTTGCGAGCAGCGCTTCGACATTGCCGTGCTTTATCGCGGTTGCCGTCGCCGTCGGATTGCCGGCCGGACCGATCATGACATTGCCGGCAGTCGCCGTGCGGCCGCAAAATCGGGCGACCGGTATGGGCATTTATTTCACCTGGTATTACGCCTTGATGGCGAGCATGCCCGCGCTCGCCGGATTTGCGCGCGATGTCACGCATGACTCCGGTATGCCAATCTTTGGCGCGGCAGTCATGATGGCGGCAGCGCTTGCGAGCCTCGCGGCGTTCCGCTTCTTTGCTCGACGGGGCGGCAGTTCTGGCTTCTATCAGGCGGCCAAACGAATCAGGACTGCCGGGAACATCCATGAAACACGTCGCCGTATTGATGGGAGGCTGGTCGGCCGAGCGCGAGATTTCGCTGCGCTCCGGCAAGGCCTGCGCCGATGCGGCCGAACGCGCCGGCTTCCGCGTCAGCCGGCTCGATGTCACCCGCGAGGTGGCCGCCGCCTTGCGCGCGCTCAAGCCGGACGTTGCGCTCAACGTGCTGCACGGCCGCCCCGGCGAGGACGGCACGCTGCAGGGCCTGTTGGAAATTCTCGGCATCCCTTATTCCCATTCTGGCGTGCTGGCCTCCGCTTTGGCCATGCAGAAAGACATCGCCAAGACGGTGCTGAAAGCGGCGAACGTGCCGGTGCCGGGCGGCCTGGTGGTCGCGCGCACTGAGGCGGCCAAGCGCCATCTGCTGGCGCCGCCTTACGTGATCAAGCCGGTGGCGGAAGGCTCCAGCGTCGGCGTCTTCATCGTGCGCGAGGACATGACGCATCCGCCGCAGGAACTGACGCGGGCTGACTGGAGCTTCGGCGAGCAAGCGTGCTGGTCGAGCCCTATATCCCCGGCAAGGAATTAACGTGCGCTGTCATGGGCGACAAGGCGCTCGGCGTCATCGAGATCGTTGCCGCCACCAAATTCTACGACTACGAGGCCAAATACGCGCCCGGCGGTTCCAAGCATCTGCTGCCGGCGCCGATTGCACCGGCGGTCTACGCGGAAGTGCAACGCCTGTCGCTCGCCGCGCATCGCGCGCTCGGCTGCCGCGGCATCAGCCGCGCCGACTTCCGCTACGACGACAGCCGCGCGGGGACGCAAGGGCTGGCCTGCCTGGAGGTGAACACCCAGCCGGGCATGACCGAGGTGTCGCTGGTGCCGGAACTCGCCGCCCACGCCGGCATCGGCTTCGACGACCTGGTGCGCTGGATGATCGAGGACGCCTCGCTCGACCGCTAAGAGTTCGTCCGATAAGTTCATCAAGGATTACAGAGTTTTCGGAGCATGAGGCGAATGGATGCGAGGCGCAGGAAGATCAGGCCGCTGAGGTTGAGATTTTCCCAATCCTTGGCCAGTCGGCGGCAACGGTTGAGCCAAGCGATTGTACGTTCGACGATCCATCGGCGCGGCAGAACGACGAAGCCTTTGGCGCAATCGGAACGCTTGACGATTTCGGTTTCGAGTTGCGTTCGAATCTTGGCCAGCGCCGCATGAAAGACAGGCCCCGCATAGGCGCTGTCGGCAAAGAGCCTTTTCAGGAAAGGAAAAAGGCCGAAAAGCGTGGACAGCAGCACGATGCCGCCGTCGCGATCCTGAATATCGGCCGGATGAACAATCGCGTGCAGCAACAGACCCTGTGTATCTACCAGGATATGCCGCTTCTTGCCCTTGATGAGCTTGCCCGCGTCGAACCCGGGCGGATCGATGCAGGGGCCGCCTTTTTCGGCGCTTTTCACACTCTGGCTGTCGATGATGGCGGCGGTGGGACTGGCTTCGCGTCCCGCCTGCTCGCGACACTTCTCGTAAAGCGCGTAGTGGATGCGATCCAGCGTGCCGTCGTACCCCCACAGACAGAAGTACCGATACACGGTGCTGCGCGGCGGCAAGTCTTTGGGGATGTAGCGCCATTGGCATCCCGTGCTCAGCACGTACATGATGCCGTCGACGACATCCCGCGCGTCCACTTCGCGCTTGCGGCCCCCGCGCTTCGCCGGAGGAATGAGCGGCCCGACATGCGCCCATTCTTCGTCCGTCACATCGCTCGGATATCGCAAATGATCGCGCTTGTAGCGCGCCCGGTTCTTGCTCGTCCACATCGGCAACCCTCCTCACAGGCAGCCGATGTGTGAAACACAAGTGATTTATTTGATTTAACAACTTTCGAGACGGACACTAACATTACAGTTGCATTTTATATCGACTTCTGAATCCATGTGCCACCATGATTCGGAGGATCATGGATGGCGGGAGCATCGATCGAGACGACGCTGGAGCTTTGGGCATCATCGCTGCGGGATGTTAAGGGGCGGATACATACGTTGTTCGGTCAGAAGCGGGTGGCGGCCTCGGCGGGACAGTTTCTCGACGGGCTTCTGGGGAACGAACCGCGCAAGACCGGCTGGATGCGCGCGGAAGCGGCGGGCGATCCCGGGCCGTGGCGTCAACAGGCGATCCTGGGCCGCGGGCGGTGGGACGCGGATGCCTTGCGCGACATCGTGCGCGATTACGCGCTGGAAACGCTGGCTGATAAAGATGCGGTTCTGATCATCGACGAGACCGGTTTTTTGAAGCAGGGCAAGGCGTCGTGCGGAGTTGCACGTCAGTACACAGGCTCGGCGGGCAAGATCACCAATTGTCAGATCGGCGTCTTCGCCTGCTATGTGTCGCGTCACGGTCACGCCTTCATCGATCGGGCGCTTTATCTGCCGAAGGAATGGACGGACGATCGCGCACGCCTGAAGGCGGCGCATGTGCCGAAGACTGTGGGCTTTGCGACGAAGCCTCAAATCGCGCGCCGGATAATTGCGCGCGCGATCGCGGCCAAGGTGCCGTTCTCGTTCGTCGCGGCAGACAGCGTGTATGGTACCGGGGACATCGAGACCACCCTGCGCAAGGCCGGCAAGGGATATGTCCTGGGCGTCGCCTGCAACCACGTGTTCCACTCCTGGGGCAAGAAGCAGATGGTGGGCGGCACCGCCGCCAAGATCGCGCAAACTCTTCCCAAAAACACCTGGCGGCGCCTGTCGGCGGGCGAAGGAACCAAGGGTCCGCGCCTGCATGACTGGGCCTATGTCGAACTGGCCGATCTCGATGCCGTCCAATACAACAGCGCCCTCACGGGGGAATGGACGCGAGGTCTGTTGATCCGCCGCAACATCGCCGACGGCGAACTCGCCTTCTTCTCCACGTGGTGCCCCAATGGCACGCCCATGGAAAAGCTGGTATCGGTCGAAGGTTGCCGCTGGGCCATCGAGGACAGTTTTGAAGCCACCAAGAACGAACTCGGCCTCGATCACAACGAAACGCGCTCCTGGCATGGCTGGCACCGCCATGTCTCGTTGGTCATGCTCGCCTTCGCCATGATGGCCGTCATCCGCCACCAGGCAAATGTCACGGCGCCCAAAAAAACGCTGCCGCGCCTGCGGACCAAACATTCCTGATCCGCTGGTCGATCCAGGAAATCCGCAGCATCGCCATCAAGCTCGCACAACGGCGCATCCAGCCCGCCAACGTCATCGCATGGTCGCTCTGGCGGCGCGCACACCAAGCCGAAGCGCGGCGCGCACACCTCAAAAAGAAAGTGCAACTGTAATGCTAAGAGCCCCCCAATGGCGTCGAATTTACCACACCGGCCTTAAGTTAAGGCCGCCCGCTCACAATCCGTAAACCTTTACTAATCGTTTACCAAAGCGCCCCAAGACTAGGGATTGGCCGCGTTTCTTAGGGCGCGGCCGTGGATTCGCGCGCGCGGATATGCCGCTGCCGGCAGCCTCCAGGGGACTGGTCTTTCGATGGATGTTCGAGGACGCCTCGCTCAATCGCTGAAGCTGAAACTGAGACGACGTGCGAAACCCGCGCCGCGGCCGCGCGCGCATGCCTTTTCGGCGTCGAACTCGCGCGCGCTGCGCGTTATGCGCCGCTGCGGCGGGGCGCTGCTCGCCTTGCAAGTGCCGCGCGGCTTGGGCGCCAGCGCCGCCGCCCTGCTGCTGCTCGCCAGCACCTATTACGGCGTGGTCAAAGGCGGCCACGGGCCGGCGATCGAAACGCAGATCCAGGACATCTGCGATGCGGCCGCCAACGGCATCGGCTTCCGCATTTCCCAGATCGCGCTTTCCGGCGAGCATGAAGTCAGCCGCGAGGACATCCTGAGTCTGGCCGGGGTCACCGGCCGCTCTTCGCTTCTGTTCCTCGACGCCGGGCAGACGCGGCTTCGCCTGCTGACCAATCCGTGGATCGCGCAGGCCGCGGTGCTCAAGCTTTATCCCGGCCGGCTGCGCATCGAGATCAAGGAGCGCAAGGCCTTCGCGCTGTGGCAGAAGGACGGCCGCGTTTATCTGATCGCCGCCGACGGCACCGTGCTGGAAACCTACGTGCCGCCGCGCTTCGCCGCGCTGCCGCTGGTGGTCGGCGACGGCGCCGAGCATGCCGCGCAGGACATTCTCGACCTGCTCAAGCGCTATCCGGTGATCGCCAAGTCGGTCGAGGCCTCGGTGCTGGTGGCCGAGCGGCGCTGGAACCTGCATCTGAAAAACGGCGTCGAAGTGCTGCTGCCGGAGCGCGAGCCCGGCCAGGCGCTGACGCTGCTGGTCGATCTCGATCGCGACAAGAAGTTGCTCTCGCGCGACATCGTGGCGGTCGATCTGCGGCTCTCCGACCGCGTCACCGTGCGGCAATCGGATGCCGCGGCGGCGGCGCGCGATGAGGCGCTCAAGGCGGCGGAGAAGGCGAAGAAGAAAAAGGGGAATGAGGCTTGAGCGCTCGCGCGCAAAATTTTTGTCATTCCGGGACGCCGCCATTAGCGCGTTCACGCGCGTCTTCGACGCACTATGGCGGCGGACCCGGAATGACGAGGCAGGGCGAGGGATGAGCAACGTGCTGCGCTTCGGCCTCACGCCCAAAATGAAGCCGGTTTCGCCGCGGCGCGCGGCGGTGGTCGCCGGTCTCGATATCGGCACCAGCAAGATCGCCTGCCTGATCGCGCGGCTCGAGCCGCAGGCGCCGCAGGACGTGCTGCGCCGACGTTCGCACGGCGTGCGCGTGCTCGGCTTCGCCCATACCGCGGGCAGCGGCATGAAGGCCGGCGGCGTGGTCGACCTGGTCGAGGTCGAGCAGATGGTGCGCCAGGCCATCGACATCGCCGAAAGCATGGCCAAGGTGCAGCTCGAATCCGTGGTGGTGTCGCTGTCCGGCGGCCGGCTGGGCAGCGAGCGCTTCGTCGCCACCATCGAACTTTCCGGCGGCGCGGTGAGCGATGGCGACATCGGCCGCGTGCTGGCGGCGGCCAGCCGTCATTCGGTGCGCGACGGACGCGCCGTGCTGCATTCGCTGCCGATCGGCTACACGCTGGACGCCGTCACCGGCATTCGCGAGCCGCGCGGCATGCTCGGCACCCGCTTCGGCGTCGACATGCACATGGTCACCGCCGACGTGGCGACCGTGCGCAATTTGATGCTGGCGGTCGAGCGCAGCCATCTGGCGGTCGAGGCGATGGTCGCCTCGCCCTACATGGCCGGCCTCGCCGTGCTGGCCGACGACGAGGCCGATCTCGGCGCCGCCACCATCGATCTGGGGGCCGGAACCACGACGCTGGCGGTGTTTTCCGGCGGAAAATTCGTGCACGCCGACGGTTTCGCGCTCGGCGGTCACAACGTCACCATGGATATCGCCCGCGGGCTGAACACCCAAATCGCGGATGCTGAGCGAATCAAAGCGATTTATGGCAGTGTTTTGACCGGTGGATCGGATGAACGCGACATGATCACGGTACCTCCGGTCGGAGATGATGAGCGCGAGCCGCCGCAATTTATCGCGCGGGCGTCGCTCGTGCGCATCGTCAAGCCGCGGGTCGAGGAAATCCTGGAAATGGTGCGCGACCGGCTGAAAGCTTCGCCGTTCGCGGCCGAGCCGCGCGCGCGCGTCGTGCTCACCGGCGGCGCCAGCCAATTGGCGGGGCTGGCCGATCTCGCCGCACGAATTTTGCGTAGGCCGGTGCGTATCGGGCGGCCGCTCGGTTTAGCGGGCTTGCCGGAAGCGGCCAAGGGTCCGGCATTCGCCGTGGCGGCGGGCCTGCTGGTCTATCCGCAAGCGGCGCATCTTGAACACTTCGAACCGCGGCGAACGCGGCAATTGATGACAGGAACGGGCGGTTACATGGCACGGGTCGGACGATGGCTGCGCGAAAGCTTCTGACCCACAACAACGGAACCACGACGGGACCGGCGGCGGACCGGTCTCCTTCGACGGCGTGCGGGCATCAGCCTGCTGCCCGTGCACAAATGAGGCAAACATGACGATCAATCTGAAGATTCCAGACATTCGTGAGATGAAGCCGCGGATTACCGTGTTCGGCGTCGGCGGTGCCGGCGGCAATGCGGTCAACAACATGATCTCGGCCGGCCTGCAAGGCGTCGACTTCGTCGTCGCCAATACCGACGCGCAAGCGCTCACGATGTCGAAGGCCGAGCGCATCGTGCAAATGGGCACGCAGGTGACGCAAGGTCTCGGCGCCGGCTCGCAGCCGGAAGTCGGCCGCGCCGCCGCCGAAGAGGTGATCGACGAGATCCGCGATCATCTCACCGGCGCGCACATGGTGTTCGTCACCGCCGGCATGGGCGGCGGCACCGGCACCGGCGCCGCGCCGGTGATCGCCAAGGTCGCGCGCGAGCTCGGCATCCTCACGGTCGGCGTGGTCACCAAGCCGTTCCACTTCGAGGGCCAGCGCCGCATGCGCTTCGCGGAAGCCGGCATCGTCGAGCTGCAGAAGGTGGTCGACACCCTGCTGATCATCCCGAACCAGAACCTGTTCCGGGTCGCCAACGAGAAGACCACCTTCGCCGACGCCTTCGCCATGGCCGACCAGGTGCTCTATTCGGGCGTCGCCTGCATCACCGACCTGATGGTCAAGGAAGGCCTGATCAATCTCGACTTCGCCGACGTGCGCGCGGTGATGAAGGAGATGGGCAAGGCGATGATGGGCACCGGCGAATCCTCCGGCGAAAAACGCGCGCTCGCCGCCGCCGAAGCGGCGATCGCCAATCCGCTGATCGACGACGCCTCGATGAAGGGCGCCCGCGGCCTCTTGATCTCGATCACCGGCGGCAAGGACCTCACGCTTTACGAAGTGGACGAGGCCGCCACCCGCATCCGCGAGGAAGTCGACCAGGACGCCAACATCATCGTCGGCGCCACCTTCGACGAAAGCCTGGAAGGCATCATCCGCGTTTCGGTGGTGGCGACCGGCATCGACCACACCGGCATACAGCGCGAGCCGGCGCAGCCCGAAGCCGCGCTCAAGGAACTCGCCAGCAAGATGCGCAATACGCGCTCCGTCGAGCGCATCGAACGTGCGCCGGCACCGGCGCCGATTGCCGCCAATGCCGCGGCGGTCGAATCCGCCGCCCACGCCGCGGTTGCCGCCGCGCTGATGGCGCCGACCGCGATCGAGGACGTCTCGATCCGGCCGATGCCGATGAAGCCGTCGTTGTTCGAGCCGGCGCCGGGCGAAGCGGCGCAAGCCGAGCCGCCGACGCCGAGGACCTTCATCCCGCCGGCGCCCGAGCGGACGGTAGCGCGCGCGCCGCGCATGCCGCGCATCGACGAACTGCCGTTGCCGGCGCAGAACGAGATCAAGGCGCAACGCGGCGAACTCGGCGAAGATCACCCCGAGAAGCGCCGCATGTCGCTGATGCAGCGGCTCGCCTCGGTCGGCCTCGGCCGGCGCACCGAGCAGAGCGAGCCGCCGCTCGCCCCGCGCACCGCGCAGGCGATACCGCAATTCGAGCGGCCGATTCGGCCAACGGCTCGCCAGCCGGAGGGCCGCCCCGACGACCCGGTATCGGAATATGCCCGGCGCTCGGGCCCGCAGGGGCTCGACCCGCACGGCCGGCCGGCGCCTGTGCATAATTCGGCCGAGGAGGACCAGCTCGACATCCCGGCCTTCCTACGCCGCCAGGCCAACTGACCGGCTCGCCACAAGTCCATGACGGCCCCGCTCGGAACCACAGCGGGGCCGTCATGCTGTCGGGCAGTCGGTTGTATATTTCTTTAACTTATTGAATTAAAACGCTTTTATAATACCGCCGGGTCTGTTCCGAGGCGCGCAAATGCCGTCGATGAAGCTGCAAGGCCGGGCGGTGCAGGCAAGTTTGGCCCTGACCCCGTCGGTAGCGCGGTAAATTGCGGCAAAAAAGAGTAACAGTCGGTAAGAAGACGTGAGTTGGAGAATGCCAGGCCTATGGCCTAAGTTTCAGGCCTGAAAGGGACTTTTCGGCCCTTGGGGGATATCTTCCCGATCGCGGGCAGTCGCTGGTTTGAAGGCCAAAATGTGGCTCCGGCCGGAGCCTGGGATGGGACGTGCGGCTTGCTTGTAGGCCGGCGTAAACGGGTACGATGAAGGGTGCTAAGCAGACAACGCTGCGCGACCAGGTTGCCGTCTCCGGCATTGGCGTGCATTCCGGCAGCCCCGTCACCCTGACTTTGAATCCCGCCGCCGACGATACCGGCATCGTATTCCAACGCGTCGCCGCCGATGGCGCGATCGAGCGCGAGATTCGCGCCGACGTGCGCGCGGTCACCGCCACTGAATTTGCCACCGTCCTCGGCGATGCCGCCGGTCCGCTCTGTTCGACCGCGGAGCATCTGCTGGCGGCGCTGCGCGGGCTCGGCGTCGACAATGTGCTGGTCGAGATCGACGGGCCGGAAGTTCCGATCATGGACGGCAGTGCGGCGCCCTTCGTCGACGCCATCGATCAGGCCGGTCTCACCGCGCGCGCGCTGCCGCGCCGCTATATCGAAGTGATCAAGCCGGTGCGCGTTTCCAAGGACGGCGCGCTGGGCGAACTGCGGCCCTACCAGCATGGCTTCCGGGTCGAAGCCGAAATCGAATTCGATCATCCGCTCATTCGCCACCAGGCGCTCGCGCTCGACATCGAACCGGAGACCTTCCGCCGCGAGATCGCGCGCGCCCGCACCTTCGGCTTCATGAAGGATGTCGCCAAATTGTGGAGCGCCGGCTACGCGCTCGGCGCCTCGTTCGCCAATACGCTGGTGGTCACCGAGGATCGCGTGCTCAATCCGGAAGGACTGCGCTACGCCGACGAATTCGTCCGCCACAAGATGCTCGACGCCATCGGCGATCTGGCGCTCGCCGGTCAGCCGCTGCTTGCCGTCTACCGCACCGTCCGCGGCGGCCATAAGCTCAACCACGCGGTGCTGTCCGCGCTGATGGCGGACCGCAGCGCCTGGCGGGTGATCGAAGCCGCCGAGCCGGCCCGCCGCGCGCGTGGTCAGGCGCAAATCGGCGCCGGCCGACTGGCCGCGGCCTACGGGCCGGAAATGTCCTGAAAAAGCTCAGGATTCACGCTTAACCCTCCGCCTTAATCCCGGCCGATTGTCGGCTTAATCGCTTGGCGGACCCGCGTTTTTTCGTCTACACCAACGCGGGAAGAGGGCATTGCCGCCAGGCTTGCATCGGCCCTCGGGGGAACTGGACACGACCGCGTGGGATGAGTTTGTGCCCAACGATTTAGCGACCAAAAATTCCATTCGTGCGGAAATCGCGCCGAGCGACGGCAGGCCCGTGGCATTGCCGGTTCGCGCCGGCCGGCGCCGGTTCGCGCACGCGCTGGCACTGGTGCTGCTGGCGGCGAGCCTGGGCGCCTGCAGCAACGGCTTGGATCTGTTCGCCAAGCAAGAGGCGCAGCCCGACGAAGCCGCCGACCGGCTCTACAACGAGGGCCTCTATCTGCTCAACGTCAGGCACGATCCGAAGGAGGCGGCGAAGAAATTCGAGGAGGTCGACCGCCAGCACCCCTATTCGGAATGGGCGCGCAAGGCGCTGATCATGACCTCCTATTCCTATTATACGGCCGGCGACTATGACGATTGCGTCACCGCGGCCCAGCGCTACATCACGCTGCACCCGGGCAGCCCGGATTCCGCCTACGCGCAGTATTTGATCGGCGCCTCCAATTTCGAGGAAATCCCCGATATCACCCGCGACCAGGCGCGCACCGAGAAAGCGCTCGGCGCGCTCGGGGAAGTGATCCGCAAATATCCCAACAGCGAATACGCGGTCAGCGCCAGGCAAAAGATCGCAGTGGCCCGCGACCAGCTCGCCGGCAAGGAAATGGAAACCGGGCGCTACTACCTGGACAAGAAGGACTACACCGGCGCCATCAACCGCTTCAAAGTCGTGGTCACCAAGTACCAGACCACGCGCGAGGTCGAGGAGGCGCTGATGCGGCTCACCGAGGCCTATATGGCGCTCGGCATCGTCGACGAGGCGCAGACCGCGGCCGCCGTGCTCGGGCACAATTTCCCCGACAGCGTCTGGTACAGGCACGCCTACGCGCTGGTGAAAACCGGCGGTTTTGAACCCGCGGAGAACCGCGGCTCCTGGATCAGCCGGGCGTTCGTGAATTTCAAGAAAACGATCCTCGGCTAGCGTTGCGCTCGCCTCTTGTCATGGCCCGCGCAAACGGGGCATCCATGACGGCACCCGCAATTCCTGTGAAAATCGGCAATGGCGGTGCTTACTGGATCGTCCGCTTTCGCGGATGATGACCGTCCGAGGTTAGGCCCCATGCTCTCCCGGCTTTCCATCCGCGACATCGTCTTGATCGACCGGCTCGACATCGATTTCGCCGCAGGGCTTGCCGTGCTCACCGGCGAGACCGGCGCCGGCAAGTCGATCCTGCTCGATGCCTTTGCGCTGGCGCTGGGCGGGCGCGGCGACCAGGCGCTGGTGCGGCAGGGGGCCGAACAGGGCCAGGTCACCGCCGTGTTCGAGGTTGCGCGCGCGCATCCGGCGCTCGCCGTGCTCAAGGCCAACGATATCGCGGCCGAGGACGAACTCATCCTGCGCCGCGTGCAGTTTTCGGACGGGCGCACGCGCGCCTTCGTCAACGATCAGCCGGTCAGCGTGCAGGTGATGAAGGAATTGGGCAGCGCGCTGGTCGAGATCCACGGCCAGCACGACGAGCGTGCGCTCACCGATGCCGCCACCCACCGCCGCCTGCTCGATGCCTTCGGCGCGCTCGACGCGGACGCGGCCAAGGTGGCGGCGCTATGGGAGGCGCGGCGCGAGGCGCAGGCTGCGGCCGACGCGCATCGCGCCGAGGTCGAGCGCGCCAAGCGCGAAGGCGACTGGCTGCGCCACGCGGTCGAGGAGCTCGGCACGCTCGGCCCCCAGGCAGGCGAGGAGACCGCGCTCGCCGAGCCGCCGCACCGGCATGATGCAGGCCGAGAAGGTGGCCGAGGACCTGCGCGACGCGCACGAGGTGATCGCCGGCGCCAATTCAAACGTGCCGGCGCTTTCAGGCGTCATCCGCCGGCTGGAGCGGCGCGCAGCGCAGGCGCCGAGCCTGGTCGAGCCGGCGGTGAAATCGCTCGATGTGGCGTTGAGCGCGCTGGAGGAAACCCGCGGCCACCTTGAACACGCCTTGCGCACCGCCGATTTCGATCCGGCCGAGCTCGAGCGCATCGAGGAGCGCCTGTTCGCGCTGCGCGCGGCGGGCCGCAAATACAACGTGCCGGTGGACGACCTGGCGGCGCTGGCTCGGCGCTACAAATCCGACATCGCGCTGATCGACGCCGGCGAGGACCGGCTCAAGGCGCTGGAGGCGGCGGCGCGCGAAGCCGAAGCCGACTATCGCGCGGCGGCCGACCGGCTGTCGAAGGCGCGCGCGAAAGCCGGTGCCGCGCTCGACAAGGCGGTCAACGCCGAACTCAAGCCGCTCAAGCTGGAGCGGGCGAAATTTTCAACCGAAATCGAAAGCGATGCGGCGGCCGCCGGGCCGAACGGCATCGACCGCGTCGAGTTCTGGGTGCAGACCAATCCGGGCACGCGGCCCGGCCCGCTGATGAAGGTCGCCTCCGGCGGCGAACTGGCGCGCTTTCTGCTGGCGCTGAAAGTCGTGCTGGCCGACCGCGGCTCGGCGCCGACGCTGGTTTTCGACGAGGTCGACACCGGGGTGGGCGGCGCGGTGGCCGACGCCGTCGGGGTGCGGCTGGCCAAGCTCGCCGCCGGCGTGCAGGTGCTGGCGGTGACCCATGCGCCGCAGGTGGCGGCGCGCGCCGACCGCCATTATCTCATCAGCAAGGACGCGCTGGAAAAGGGCAAACGGGTCGCCACCCGCGTCGACCGAGGTCGCCGCCGAGAAGCGGCGCGAGGAGATCGCCCGCATGCTGGCCGGCGCCGAGATCACCGCCGAGGCGCGCGCCGCCGCCGAGCGCCTGATCAAGGCGGCGTCGTAATGTTAGCCGTCACCCGGAGGTGGCCGCGCGAAGCGCGGCCCTCGAAAGGCGACGGCCAAAGTGTCGCCAAGAGTGGCCGTTCATCCTTCGAGGCTCGCTTTGCTCGCGCCCCAGGATGACGAGAATAGGTCCATGCCGAAAGTCAAAACCGACAAAACGCCCGTCGACCTGCTGACCGCCAAGCAGGCGAAGGCCGAGTACGCGCGGCTGCAAACGGAAATCGCCGCGCACGACAAGCGCTATTACCAGCAGGACCGGCCGATCGATTACGGACGCTGAATACGACGCGCTGCGCGCCCGCTACAACGCCATCGAAGCGCGCTTCCCCGACCTGCGCACGTTTGAATCGCTGTCGCTGAAAGTCGGCGTCGCGCCGACCGGCAAGTTCAAGAAGGTGCGGCACGCGGTGCCGATGCTGTCGCTCGACAACGCCTTCGCCGATGAAGACGTGATCGATTTCGTTGCGCGTATCCGCCGCTTTTTGAAATTGGGCGAGGACGAAAAAATCGCCTTCAGCGCCGAGCCGAAGATCGACGGCCTCTCGATGTCGCTGCGCTACGAGGACGGCGCGCTCGTCAGCGCGGCCACCCGCGGCGACGGCCAAGAAGGCGAGGACGTCACCGCCAATATCCGCACGCTCAGGCAAGTGCCGCTTGAGCTCAAAGGCCGCCACGTGCCGAAAATCTGCGAGGTGCGCGGCGAGGTCTACATGACCAAGGCCGATTTCCTCAAGCTCAACGAGCGGCAGAAGGCGGCGGGCGAACAGATCTTCGCCAATCCGCGCAATTCCGCCGCCGGCTCGCTGCGCCAGAAGGACCCGGGCGTCACCGCCTCGCGCCCGCTCGGCTTCTTCGCCTATGGCTGGGGCGAAATGAGCGAGATGCCGGCCGACAGCCAGAGCGGCATGATCAAATGGTTCGCCGGTTGCGGCTTCAAGACCAATCCGCTCACCAAGATCCGCCATTCGGTCGAGGAGCTGCTCGCCTTCCATCGCGCGATCGAAGAGACCCGCGCCGAACTCGACTACGATATCGACGGCGTCGTCTACAAGGTCGACCGCATCGACTGGCAGGAGCGGCTCGGCTTCGTCTCGCGTAGCCCGCGCTGGGCGATCGCGCACAAGTTCCCGGCCGAGCGCGCGGTCACCGTGCTCAACGACATCGAGATCCAGGTCGGCCGCACCGGCGCGCTCACGCCGGTGGGCAAGCTCGATCCGGTCGGCGTCGGCGGCGTCATCGTGCAGAACGTCACGCTGCACAACGAGGACTACATCAAGGGCATCGGCGGCGACGGCGAGCCGATCCGCGGCGGCCACGATCTGCGCATCGGCGACACCGTCATCATCCAGCGCGCCGGCGACGTCATTCCGCAGGTCGTGGACGTGGTGATCGGCAAGCGCCCGAAGGACGCCAAGCCCTACCATTTTCCGAAAAAGTGCCCGTGCAGCCTGCACACCGACATCGTGCGCGAGGAGACCGCCACCGGCGAGGAGGGCGCGCGCGGGCGCTGCACCGGCGAATTCGCCTGCCCGTATCAGAAGATCGAGCACCTCAAGCTGTTCTGCTCGCGCCGCGCCTTCGACATCGAGGGCCTGGGCGAAAAGCAGATCGAATTGTTCTTCGAGAAGGAGTGGGTGAGGGAGCCCGCCGACATCTTCACGCTGGAGAAAAAGCACAAGAGCGAATTGCTGGAAGAGGGAGGGCTACGGCGAGACCTCGGTGACGCAACCTGTTCGCGGCCATCGAGCAGCGGCGCGAGATTTCGCTCGACCGCTTCATCTATGCGCTCGGCATCCGCCATGTCGGCGATACCACGGCGCTGGCGCTGGCGCGCGGCTACGGCTCGTGGAAGGCGTTCCACGACGCCTGCCTGAAGGTGGCCAAGGGCGACGAGGAGGCCATCGCCGAAATGGACGCGCTCGACCAGATCGGCGAGACCGTGATCGACAGCATCAAGGCCTATTTCGGCGAGAGCCATAACAAGGGCATCGTCGAGCGGCTGACCAAGGAAGTGACAATCCTCGACGCCGAGAAGCCGAAGACCGATAGCGCCATCGCCGGCAAGACCGTGGTCTTCACCGGCGCGCTCGAGAAGATGACGCGCGAGGAGGCCAAGGCGCAGGCCGAGCGGCTGGGCGCCAAGGCCGCCGGCTCGGTGTCGAAGAAGACCGATTTCGTGGTCGCCGGTCCCGGCGCCGGCTCGAAAGCTGGCCGAGGCCAAGAAGCACGGCGTCAAGGTGCTCAGCGAAGACGAGTGGCTGAAACTCATCTCATAGTCATTCCGGGGCGCGGCCGAAGGCCGCGAACCCGGAATCCAGACGCACGCACTGAATAAGTGTCTGGATTCCGGGTCCGGCGCTCACGCGCCGTCCCGGAATGACCACGGCCGGTGTGATTCCCCAAGCCTCTTGACTATATTCCCAAGGTATGTATTCCTATCAGCGTCCGGCTCAATGAGGGCGTCATCTAGAGGCGTCTAAATGATGGAGCCGGATGCGGCGCCCGCGCGGGGGAGACGAACGCTCCTCCCCCTCCCGGGCGGCGCCGGGACCCGCCCGGCGGCCACTAGGAGCCGCCCGCGAGGAGCTCGCTGACGGCGGGCCGTTGCGGCTTGCCCGAGGCTCGCAAGGAGCGGCCACCCAGAAGGGGTCGCAACTCAGAGCCGGAGGCAAGGCGAAACGGAACGCCGGAAAGCGCGGCCCGGCGTCGGAAGGAGAACGCCGCGATGGCGCGCCGAGAGGCGCCACGTGCCGGCAACGGCACTGTGACTTAAGTGCAATGGCCGCGCCGCTTGGCGCGCCATCCCCTCGCTTTATGCGGGGGTCGGAAGGGGAATACGGCCTACCCGGCGCCGCTAAAGAATACGGGCGCTGGCGCTTGCCCATTCGTCATTCCGGGGCGCGAGCGAAACGAGCGAGCCCGGAATCCAGAGATGCGGACACGGCAGTTGGCTCGGGATTGCGGGCCTCGCGCAAGCGCGCTCGCCCGCAACGTCAGGTCACAGCGGCCTTGCCGCCTTGTCGAGCCATTTCCGCGTGGCGGCGTCGAGCAGCGGCTCCAGCACCTCCTGCACGCGCGCGTGATAGCTGTCGATCCAGTTGCGTTCCTTGGCGGTGAGCAGACGGCTATCGATCAGCCGGCGGTCGATCGGCGGCAAGCGTCAACGTCTCAAACATATTGACCGGCTTCTCGGCGCCGGCCGGCTCGGGCGCCGCGATCACCAGCACCAGGTTCTCGATGCGGATGCCGTAGGCGGCGGTTTTGTAATAGCCCGGCTCGTTCGACAGGATCATGCCGCGCCGCAGGGCAACCGTGCCGAGCTTGGAGATGCGCGCCGGGCCCTCATGCACCGACAGGTAGCTGCCGACGCCGTGGCCGGTGCCGTGATCGAAATCGAGCCCGGCCTGCCACAGCGCGGTGCGCGCCAGCGGATCGAGCTGGGCGCCCGAGGTATTCTCCGGGAACACCGCGGTGGCGATGGCGATATGGCCCTTGAGCACGCGGGTGAAGCGGTCGCGCATTTCCTCGGTGGGCGTGCCGATAACAACGGTGCGGGTGATGTCGGTGGTGCCGTCCTCGTATTGCGCGCCGGAATCGATGAGGAACAGCTCGTTTTTCCCGAGCGTGCGGTTGCTGGCGCGGGTGACGCGGTAATGCACGATCGCCCCGTTCGGCCCCGATCCGGCGATGGTCGGGAAGGAAATGTCCTTCAACAGGCCGCTCTCGCGGCGGAAGCTTTCCAGCGCCTCCACCGCGTCGATCTCGGTGAGTTTGCCCTTGGGGGCTTCGCTTTCGAGCCAGGCCAGGAACCGCGCCATCGCCACGCCGTCGCGCTTGTGCGCGGCGCGCGCACCGGCGATCTCGGCGTGGTTTTTGACCGCTTTCATCAGCGCGATCGGGTCGGCGCCGGCGCTGCGGCTTGCCGCCGCTGCCGGCGATAAGCCGCGTGAGCGCGTCGGCAGCGCTGGCGGAATCGAGCCGCACGGTCTTGTCCTTGAACTCGCCCAGGTCGCGCGCGAGCGCATCGGGCGCGCGCAGCGCGGCGATTTCCTCCAGCGCGGGACGCGTCTTGTCGTCGAGCTTGACCGGCTCCACGTAGAGCGTCGGTCGGCCCTCGCGCGGGATGATCGCGAAGGCGAGCGCCAGCGGCGTATGCGCGACGTCCGAGCCGCGGATGTTGAAGGCCCAGGCGACGTTCTGCGGGTCCGACACCACCAGGGCGTCGGCGCGCAGCTTTTTAAGCTCGGCTTGAATGCGTTTGAGCTTGTCGGTCGCGCTTTCGCCGGCGAACTTGATATCGCGCAGCGTCAGCGGGCCCGCGGGCGGCGCCGGGCGGTCGGTCCACAACGCGTCGATCGGATTGTCGTCGACCGCCACCAATTCGGCGCCGGCCGTGGCGCAGGCCTCGCGCAGCTTCTCGGCGCTTTCCGAGGTATGCAGCCAAGGGTCATAGCCGAGCCGGTCGCCGCTTTTGAGATTTTGCTCGAGCCATTGCGCCGGCGGTGAGTCCATCAGATGCTCGATGGAAAACAATTTTGCGTCGATCTGCGCCGCCACCTGCACGGTGTAGCGGCCGTCCACGAACAGCGCCGCGCGCTCGGCCAAGACCACGGCGGCGCCGGCCGAGCCGGTGAAGCCGGTGAGCCAGGCCAATCGCTCCTCGCTCGCCGGCAGGTATTCGTTCTGCTGGCGGTCGGCGCGCGGCACCATGAAGCCGGCAAGCCCGCGCCGCTTGAGCTCGGCGCGCAGCGCCGCGACCCGGGCAGGGCTCTGCGATCGATCGCTCGAATCATCGAATGTCTGGAAGCGGGCTTCGAACATCCGGCGCACTCTAGCGCGCTCCTCGACCGTAGCAACGCAGGCATGCGGCGCACGATGGGCAAGGCAGGCGCGGCGCGACCTTGGGCACGCTTTGCGAAAAACTTCATAGCGCCGCGGCGATCAATTCGGCAACGAATCGGCATTCTGAATCAATTTTGTGCAATGCATCAAATTCGCCGCAATGATGCCACCGATCTCTCCCGGTTATTAATCCGTTTATGCCGTATCCACAGGCCTTCTATGCGTTGTCATGCGTGGTGCGCATAGCCCATTTAGCTTATGTTGCATCGCAATAGTCAGGGAATGGCGCCAGGGAATTCGCTGACGCTTGATTGCCGAGAAGGAGAGACAAAATGGTTGCCGTTACTTATGGCGTCGCCCGCCTAGCCACTGCCGAGCCGGCCGCGAAGGCTGGGCGCGCGCAGACCGCCGTGCCGCACAAGACTTGGTTCGCGCGCTTCATGGATGCGCTGGTCGCGGCGCGCATGGAGCAGGCCCGCCGCGAAATCAGGATGCACACGGGATTGCTGCCTTACAGCCTCGATGAGCGCGGCAACCGGCTGGTCAAGACCCGCTCCGGCGACATGCCATTCGGCCGTTGACCGCCGCTTTTCGCCAGCGCAGCCGCCCCGGTCATCCCCGCCCGGGGCGGTTTTGTTTTAAGATCTTTTCATGACCAGCGTGACCCAGCCGTCGAGCGGAATACGGCGCTCGAGCACGCAGCCCTGCGCGCGGTAGATCGCGAGCACGGCATTGGCATGGCCCGGCAACAGGCCGGAGAGCACGATGCGCGCGCGCGGGCCGGCGAGCCGGCTGAGCGGTACCGCCAGCCGCAGCAGCGGCTCGAGCAGGATATTGGCGAGGATCAACTCGTACGGCGCGCCGCGTGCGATGACGCGGGTCTTGGTCCCGGCCGCGCGCACGAACGCGATCGCCGCGCCGGCGCGATTGCGCCGCGCATTGGCGCGCGCGGCCTCGACCGCGACCCGGTCGATGTCGTTCGCGATAACGCGGCGTGCGGAATATTTTCGCCGCCGCGATCGCCAGCACGCCCGACCCGGTGCCGACGTCGAGCACGCGTCGGGGCCGCCGCCGTTTCGCCAATGTATCAAGCGCCAGCAGGCAGCCACGCGTCGTGCCGTGATGGCCGGTGCCGAACGCAAGCGCCGCCTCGATCTCGATGCCGATGTCGTTTGGCCTGACTTGCGAGCGATCATGCGCTCCGTGCACGATGAAACGCCCGGCCCGCACCGGCCGCAAACCGCTTAGACTTTCCTTGACCCAGTCGGCCGGCGCGACCGGCTCGATGACCAGGGCGGCAGCGGCCGCCTCGCCGGCGGCGATCGCGACCAGTGCGCGCAAGCTCGCTTCGTCCGGCCTGTCGCGGAAATGGATCGCCACCTGCCATTGCCCGCCGTCGTCCGCAAAGGCGGCGCAAACGGCATCGTCCAGCGTCTCGCCAAGGCGGGCGGCCAGCCGCCGGGCGGTCGGCTCATCGCAGGCCAGACGGGCGACGGTGGTGCTCATGGCCGCAACTTACAACGGTTGGTGAAACGGCTGGCAATGGCTATGTAGAGGCCGAATGGCCCTCGAACGCCCCACCGTACCCGAAACCGCAGAGCTTGCTTTGGCCCGCCGCAGCGGCTGGCCGGAGGATCTGCGGGTGCTGATCGCGCGCTATCCGCGCGAGCAATGGCAGGGCCACACCAATCTCGGCGCGATGGCGCGGTTCTGGCTGTCGCGTCACGCTATGTTCCGCGAGCTTGCCGCCACGATCAAATCGGTCGAGGCGCAATTCCGCGCCGGCGCGCTTTCGCCGGCGGAATTTCCGCGCCAATTCGTGCCGCGGCTGCAGTTTCTGTTGTCGCAGCTCGACGTGCACCACCAGATCGAGGATCTGCATTATTTCCCGATCTTTCGCGCCGCCGATGCGCGGCTGGCACGCGGCTTCGACGTGCTGGAGGGCGATCACCACGCCATCCATGCCGACATGGAGAGAACCGCCGACGCCGCCAACGCGCTGCTGGGCGGGCTATCCGGCGAGGCCGACGCATTGCGCCGCTGCGGCGACGACTATGCGGCGGCGAGCACCGCTCTGCTCAAGGGGCTGATCCGCCATCTCGACGACGAGGAAGACCTGATCGTGCCGCTGATCCTCGACCGCGGCGAAGCCGCGCTCGGCGTCGCGCATCACGGCTGACGATGACGCGGACTTTATTCGCGCGTACATTGCGCCGGCCGGCACGGCCCGACGGATTTTGCGAAGCGCCGGTTTGTCCCTCTCAAGCGAGTGAACTTAAGTAAATGCAGCCTCCTGAAGCCGAACAGCTCCTTGCCGCCGCCCTCGGGCACCATCAGGCGGGCCGGCTGCCGGAAGCCGAGGCTTTATATCGGCGCATCCTGAGCGCCAATCCAAATCACGTCATGGGCCTGCAATTTCTTGGCGTTCTCGCCCACCAACTGGGCCGCAACGATGCCGCGATCGATTTGATCGGCAAAGCGATCGCCCTGAACGGCCGAATTCCCGAATGCCACTACAATGTCGCCGCCGCCTACCAAGCGCTTGGCCGCCTGGACGAGGCCGCCGCGCATTATGCAAAGGCAATCGCCCTCAAGAACGGTTTCGCCGAAGCCCATTTCGAGCTGGCCAATGTGCTCGCCCGCCAAGACAAGCTCGAAGAAGCGGCGGCGCGATATCGGCGCGCGCTGGTGATGCGCCCGAACTTTGTCGGGGCGCTCATCAATCTCGGCAACGTCTTAAAACAGCAAGGCAAGCGGGACGAGGCGGTGCAACACTGGCGCCAGGCGCTGGCGCAGCAACCGAAGTCATCCAGTCGCGCTCATGAATATCGGCATTGCCCTCAAGCAAGAGGGCAAGCTGAACGAGGCGATCGCGCAATTGCGTCAAGTGGTATCGATCAGGCCCGACTACGTCCCCGCTTATTACAATCTCGGCAATGCGCTGTTGGAGCAGGGCAATATCGCCGAGGCGCTCGACATAGCGCGGCGTGCGCTCGCCGCCAATGAAACGCCCGAGATAAAATCATTGCTGGCAAAGTGCATTTGCTCGCCGCTCGTGCATCCAGGTTTCGGCGACCTGCGCGGCCTGATGGTGCGCGCGCTTTCGGAGGCATGGGCCCGGCCGGTCGACCTGGCGCCCACGTGCAGCCATTTCCTTTCGCTCAACGATGCGATCCGCAACGCCATGGCGCGCGCGGCGAAAGCATGGCCGACCTTGTTGACGGCCGCGGAACTGACCCCGTCGCCCGATCTCACGGCGATCGCCGAGGATCCGCTGTTGCGGATGCTGCTGGAAACCACGCCGGTTTGCTATGTCGGGATCGAACGGTTTGCGACGGCGCTTCGTTTCAATCTGCTGACGGCGGCGCGGACAAACGCAAGCGACGCGATAACGGAGGCGGTGCTGAGCCTTTACTGCGCTGTGGGGGGCAGTGCTTCATCAATAACTATGTGTTCGTCCTGTCCGAGGCGGAACAAGCGGCGGTCGGCGACTTGCGCGCGGGCATGATCGCGGCGCTGCAATCCGGCGCGGCGATTGCGCCGCTTTCGCTCGTCGCCTTGGCCGCCTACGAGCCGCTTTATACGCTGCCGGGCGCCGAATCCCTGCGCCAGCGCCCATGGCCGCCAGCCGTGCAAGCCCTGTTGGCGCAGCAGGTCAGCGCGCCGCTGGAAGAACGGCGAGCGCGCGCGTCGATGCCGGCGCTCACCGCCATCGACGACGACGTATCGATACAAGTTCGCGGCCAATACGAGGAAAGCCCCTTTCCGCAATGGGTCAAGGCCGCGGCCGCCTATCGGCCGGAGACCGTCGACAGCTTCATGCGCAACGAATATCCGCGATCGCCCTTCGTCGCACTCGACAAAGAGGGCCCGGTCGACGTCCTGGTGGCCGGCTGCGGCACCGGCCAGCACCCGATCGACACGGCGCTGAAATTCAAATCGGCGCAGGTGCTTGGCGTCGATCTCAGCCTGACCAGCCTGTGCTACGCGCAACGGCAGACCCGCGCGCTCGGCCTGCGCAATATCGATTACGCCCAGGCCGACATCATGAAACTGGCCGCGACCGGCCGCAGCTTCGACGTCATCGAGAGCGTCGGCGTGCTGCATCATCTGGCCGACCCGTTCGCCGGCTGGCGCGTGCTGGTTTCCATGCTGCGGCCGGGCGGCCTCATGCTGATCGGGCTCTACAGCGAGATCGGGCGGCAGGACATCGTGGCGGCGCGCGAGTTCATCGCGCAGCGCGGCTATCGCCCGACGCCGCAGGACATCCGCCGCTGCCGGCAGGAGCTGTTCGACTGTGCGGACGGGATGGCGGCCAAGAACGTCACGCTGATCTCGGATTTCTTCAGCGCCAATTCATGCCGCGACCTGCTGTTTCACGTGCAGGAACACCGGCTGCGGCTGCCCGAGATCGCCGCCTTCATCGCCGACAACAGGCTGCAATTCATCGGCTTCGATCTCGATCCGCAGGTTCGCCGGGACTACGCGCAGCGCTTCCCGGCCGACCTGGCCATGACCGATCTCGCGCAATGGGAACGCTTCGAGATCGAAAACCCGCGGGCCTTCCTGGGCATGTACCGGTTCTGGCTGCAGCAGCCGTCCGCGCGCGCTTAGTGCCGCTTGAAATACTGCACCGCGCGCTCGTGCTGCTCGGCGGCCTTGCGCGAGGTGAAGGTGCCGAGATTGCGCCGCTTGCCGGTGCGCGGATTAAGTTTGCGCGAATAGAGCCGGTACTTGCCCTCTTTCAGCTTGCGGATCATGCGCGCGCCCGCCGCCGCTTGCGCAAGGCGGCCTGCGCCTTCTTGATGTTGGCAAGCTGCGCGCGGCGCATCGCCGGCGTCGGCTTTTCGCGCGCCGGGATCTTGCGGCGCGGCTTGGCGATGAAGCGGTCGCCGCCGAGATGGCGCGGCAGCGAGCCGAGCTGCGCCAGCACCTTTTCCGCCGCCACGCTGTCGGGCACCAATTGCTTGCCGGCGCGGTGCGCTTCCGTTTTGCCGATCAGCCATTTCTGCGTGTCCCAGGAGCCGTTGGCGCGCCGGCCGGCGACGCGCTCGATGCCGCCGCGGCGGCCGACGTCCTGATTGCGGAAGGTGACGAATTCGGTGCGCGGGCGCACCTGGATGTGGAAGAAGCCGCCGCTTCCGCGCGCGCCCGGTTTGGCGCGGCGGGCATGCGCGCTGTGCGGCGTTTGCGGGATTTCGGCATGGCAAACTCCCGATTGCGCTGACGGTAATAAAGCGCAACGCAAGCACAAGTTCCGCCGCTTCGCCTTGATCTAGGGCAAAGCCCGCCTTCACCAGCCGAACGGGAAGCCGCCATAGTAGCGGCGCGGCGGCGGGTAATAATCCCGCTCGCGGTAATAATAATAGCGCGGCCCGTCGTCGCGCCAGCCGTTGCGCCCATAGACCTGCCGCCGCGGCGGAATGGAGGCGACCTCGTCGTCGTCTTGATCGTCGGCGTCCTGGCGATGGCGCGGCGCCGTATGCGCCACCTTGGCGCCGCCGCCGCCGGGGATTTCGCCGGTGAGCACCACCATGGTGTTGGCCATCTTGTGCTGCTTGACCAGGTCCCAGAGGATCGCGGCGTGCTTGACCGACAGCCGCACGCAGCCATGCGAGACCGCGTGGCCGAGATGGCTCGCCTCATAGGTGCCGTGGATGGCGTGGCCGAGCTTGGTGAAGAAGATCGAATAGGGCATCGGCGCGTCGTCCCACTCCTCGCTGTAGTGGTCGCGGTCCATGCGGAACGGGGTGAAGGCGCCGTTCGGCGTGTTGTAGCCGGCGCGCCCGGTCGACACCGGCCAGGTGTAGAGCGGCTCGCCGTCGGCCGCGACGGTCATCTGCTGGGCGGATTTGTCGATGGTGATGAGCAGGTCGGCGCGCGCCGGCGTGAAGGCGAGCAGGGCGAACAAGGCGGCGAGCGCGGCAGCAAGGCGCAGACGCATGACGGACCTCCCGAGCCTAACCCGCAGAGAGCCTAGCAGGTTCCCTCCGGCGGGATTATGGCGGGATTTGTCATGGCGGGGGCGGGCCGCTGCCTTCCCCGGATGCGGTGCAGCACGAGCGAAGCGAAGTGGTGCACCGCTGATCCGGGGCCGTACCAAACTCGGAATATGGAAAGGTCCCGGGTCTGCAGCGCACCGTTTCACGCTGCGCTGCGCCCGGGACGGACCTAATTCACTAATTCCGGCGCCCAACCGGCGCGTTGCGCGCTCAGTGCTTCCTGGCATCCACCCGGTAGCCGGCGATGGTTTGCTCGCCCAGCGCCTTGGCGGCTTCCAGCCGGTGCAGGCCCTCGATCAGCACGAAGCGCTCGCCGTCGGCGCGCACTTTGATCGGCGTCTGCTGGCCGTCGCTGAGCATGCTTTCGGCGATTTCGGCGACGCGCTTGTCGTCGAGCGTTTTACGCCGCTCGATCGGCACGTAGATTTTGGCGACCGGGAAGTTTTCGCGCTTGAGCATAAGGCGAAGCCTAGCACAGGCTGCGTCAGTCCGGCGCCCGCTTACGCGCATTTGTTGCGCGGGCAAGGTCGACTTTAGCCCGGAAAGAGCGCACGGTGACGGCGACCGAAACGCCAGCTCAAAGCGGCCGGGCCTTCCAGCAACCTTCCGACCGGAACCCAACCGGGTGTCCGTTGTCCTCGCACCGGCTCGCGCCGGTCGAAAGGAAAACCCATGAAATTACCTCCTATCCTGCAAGGCGAATCGCTGACGCGTCTGCTGCAGGGCGCCGCCGGCGGCGCCGTGCTCACTTTGATCATCGGCTTCGGCTGGGGCGGCTGGCAAACCGCAAGCAAGGCGGAGACGACGGCCGAGCAGAGCGCCTCCAAAGCGGTGGTGGCGGTGCTGGCGCCGATCTGCGTCGACCGCTTCCAGCACGCGGCCGACGCCAAGGCGTCGCTGGTGGCGCTCAAGGCGACCGACAGCTGGAAGCAGGACAGCTACGTCGAGAAGGGCGGCTGGGCGACGTTCTCCGGCAGCGAGCCCAACCAGAGCGTGGCCGAGGCCTGCGCCAAGCTGCTCAGCGACCTGAAGTAGCCGCTCTTTCGCTGCGCCATTGCGGGGCGCGCTTCTTCACCTCTCCCCGCTCAAGCGGGGCGAGGGAAGAAATCAATTCCCCAGTTCCAGCGCCCAATAGACGCGGCCGTTTTTGCCGGTGGCCGAGGCGATGCCGTAGGCCGCCACGTCGCCGCGCAGCATATTGACGCGGTGGCCGGGCGAGCGCGCCCAGCCGCGGATGGCGCAGGCCTCGTCGGCGCAGCCACAAGCGCGGCCAGCAAAAGTGGAACCCGGTTTTGCGTCCGGCCGCGCGCAAGTCATAACAAGCACGTTCTCGGCATGCACGCCGCCTGAAAGGCCGTCGACGCGGGCGCGGAAATTGTCGTGGTCGATGCGCGAGCGCGCGGCCATGGCGTGGGCCTGCGCGTAGGCGAGGCTGTTGAGCTCCGAACTCATGCTCAGCGCGTGGCGGCCGTGCTGGGCGCGGTAGGAATTGAGGTCGAGGGCGAGGGTGGCGCCGAAGAATATTGTAGACAATGCAAGCGCATGGATCTGTGTGTTCATCAGCGATTTTTTGTACACCGAGTCTCCTCAACCATCAGTTGCCTATGCCAAAAGTCGTTAGTATATTTTCCAAGTTGGGGGATGGGAATGGTTCAATATTACATAACCACTGCGCTCTTAATTACGGTCACGATTGCAGCTATTGCATATGCGCTTTACGTCAAGCTCAGGGAACGATCTTACACACGCGAAAGGTACGCGTTCGCCGCTTTGACGGCAATTGTATCAATACTCACTTTGGGCATTCATTCGCTAGCTACAAGACCGCCATGGTCGTTATTGGGCCTATTGACCGGTCAGGTCTCGCAACCCGCGAACACACATTGGTCAGAACAGACGTTGATCGCTTTGTTGGTTGTCATTGGCATACTTGTAATCAATAGATCGCTGCATAATTGGGATGGTCTCATTTCAATAAAACAAAAGGAAAGAGAAAGAGTACGTGAAGCCCTCATGAATCCCCTCATTTTTAGAGGGGCCCATAGAGGCCAGTGAAAGCGGGTAGTTGGTTGAGCATGGCGCCGAAGCGTTCAACCAGCGGCCGCAGGCGGGCCTCTGGCATCATGGGTATCAGTTCGTAGAGCATGGTGCCCTGACGAAACAGCGAATGAGTGCGCTGTTTTGAGGTGTTGGACTTCAGATGGCGGTCATAGCCAAGTGCCTCACCCGCGGCTCCCAGCAAGGTGAGCAGGGCGATGGCAAAGGCGCTCAACAGCCAGAGCCGGTCGCGTCGTTGCGGGGTGCTGACACGTATCGAAGCCATCCCCATGCCGAAACGCAGATCCTTCGTATCGCGAAACCCCGACTCGATGCTCCAACGTTTTCCATAGGTTGCCATCAGTTCCTTGGCGCTTAACGTGGTCGTGCTGGCGGCCAGACACCAAGGCTCTTTCATATCCTTGGCTTGAACGCAGACAACCGTGCCCACCTGATAGTCGTCAGCCGTCACCCGGGCATTGCGCAAGGTTCGCGCTCGCCCGCCTGCGCCGACCCACTCCGCTGCCGGGCGCGTTTCACCTTCGGCAGACGTCACCGCAATATTGCCGCGGAATCGTATCAGAAAGTCGAACTTCAACTCTTCGCTGAGAACTCGATACAGCTTTTGATCGCCAAACCCGCGATCCGCCACGATCAGCACCTTGACAGCCGCCGGCAGTGCCTCGGCAAGCCGCACCAGGACGCGATACTCGTAGGCGTTGCGATGGTTCTTCAGCGTCGTCTTGTCAACGGTGAGCCAGATCAGCGGCGTCGAGCGACCATGACTGCTGAGCAGCGACAACATGATCGTCGACTGGTTGTCGGCATCGAAGTCGGTCCAATCCATCGCCACGACAATTGCCGGCCGCTGCCCCACCACATAAGCAACCCAGCGCATAAATAGCGCGTCGACCTCAATCCCCCGGTTGGACAACAGCCGGTCCACTTGCTTGACGGCATGTTTGGTCAGCCGTCCCCGCGCCAGCGCCAACCCTTGCCCGATCGTATTTACCGCCAAAGATGCGCTACCGATAACCCCAAGCGTCGCATTCGCCAGCGAATAGACCCGCTTGGCATGAACATCCTCGGCAAACAACTCATTCAAGAATCGATGCGTGCTTTCAAACGTAATCCCCTTGCTCCGCGCCATCGCCATTTCCCTTGCTTGGGGTAATTTGACGGCCAGATACTCCTACTCTCTCGGCTTTCAATATTTCAGGCAAAACCACCTTAAAAAATAACCGCCGCCGATTTTTTCGGAAAGAATGCCCGTATCTCTTGATTCTTTTATTTCAAAAAATGAGGGGATGGTTGAGCGTGAAGCCAGAAATTGGCTATTTGACGGATTACAAGAGGCAGTTCGTGTTGTTCGGAGGCAAGAACCACCTCGTCCGTATCAACCATTCGACTACTCAAGATCATTCCCCATTCTGGAATCGCCGCGTGAAACTTTAGCTTGGCACGAAAATGCCCGTGATCTAATTGCCTTACGCTGGCGTAGCCACACTTTTAACGTGAATAAAGATTGGCACCCGCAAGCATCTGCATGGATTGGTCGCAACAATAAAACCCATGCGCTTGCTGCTTTACTGTGCGTTCGCGATTGGCCAGACCAAAACGAATTGAACCAATTTGCTCTATATGTTGCTGACTTAGAAGCGTCAAAAGGGCGACGGCTAGAACTGCTTGTCGCTGTACAAAATGGCAGCGGTAGCAAGACTGCTATTTCCGACTCTCATGAAATAAAGATAACTACTCAAAACAGTTTGCTAGATGATCTAGTCGATTTCAGTGATTACTTTCTAGAAATCGAGCGACGAGTCTCTGTAGATTGTTTGCCCGATTTGCATTTGACCATTGAAGATGTTTATGTCCGGCCACTCGCCATTAAAATTGGATCGGGAGGGTCGCCGCTCGATCTCGAAGATTATTTGGAAACTTGGGCGTCGGAAAGTAGTTATCGCCAACTAGGGTGAATATGGACAAGGCAAAAGCACAGTAGCGCTGACGTTTACGCACCGGCTGATGGAAAAATCAAAACCAGCGCTGTTCGCATTCCACTGTTAATTGAGCTGCGCGGGAAAAGTCCTAGCACGCTGCAGCCCTTGGAATTGCTGGGTGCTTGGGCGGCGACTTATCGAATTGAAGCGCAGGCACTCCTGAAGTTGATTGCAGCAGGTCGCGTGCTGGTCATTTTTGAAGGCTTCGACGAAATGGCCGAAGTCGGAGATGCGGAATCGCGATTTAATCATTTTCGATCATTGTGGAAGTTCTGCTATCCAAACAATAAGCTTCTTATCACCGGAAGACCAAATTTCTTTTTAGATGACCGAGAATTGCAGGCCGCGCTTGGTTTGCACGAATTCAACTGGATCTGCGCCTTATTGCGAAGCGCTTTCTTTGAATTTTTTCACAGAGTCTCAAATTGAATTAGCGCTTCGCAACGTGAAGCCGGAATCTAAAAAACAAATTCTAGATTTAGCGAAGGCAGATCAAAAGTTTAAAGACATAGTGGCGCGGCCGTCGCTCCTATACATTGTGTCTTTGCTTTGGGAAACCGCCCTAGCTCAACATGACGTGATTGATTCTGCATTTGTTATCGACCTTTTCATTCAACACAGTTATCAGCGGCAAGCGGCAAAGACTGCGGATGATCGGCAATTCATGGTCCTATCGCTGGCCGAACGGGCATATTTTCTTGATGGAATTGCAGCGCACATGGTAGCCGAGTCTACTAGCAATCAGATTGTACCTGAGCAGTTCCGCAATGCGGTTACTAAATTATATGCGGTTGCGCCTGAGAGCCTTTATCGAAGGCAGAGCGCGTCTGAGCGAGGTCCAAGTCGGCCACTTGCCGAAAGAATGAATGACCGATTGAATCCAATCGAAGATATCGAAACAGACGTACGAACTTATGGCATTTTGGTGCGAGACTATAGTCGGCCGGGCGCGCTTCGATTTCCTCATAAATCATTTTTTGAATTAATATTTGCAAAATACATTGCAAGGCTGCTTCTGGGTGAAGAAAAAGAAGAAGTATCCGCGATAGCTTCGGCAACGGAAGTTAAAATTGGAAGCTTAATCGAAATGCCGGAGTTGGTCGCTTTTTTGGCAGAAATTCTCGGTAGAAAAGGTAGAGCGTCTTCGTCAAGTGAAACGGTGATCAGAGATTTATTTAACTTGGTGGTATTAGGTAGTAAGCTGCCCATTCCTAATTTTGTTGGGGCATGTGTGTTACTTCATTTCTTGGCGCGAAAAGTCCGATCTGCGCGTTATCTCATGATGTTCCTGACGGTCTTCCCAATGACAATATTCAGTGCGTTCATGTTTCGGGGGGTTGAAATTATGAAATTTGATATTGCAGCGGCCGGCAGCACTCATTTGCTGATTAACTTTCCTTTATTAAGTGTAGCCGCTTTTGCCATGACGCTGATGGTTTTTACCTTTTCGTTTCTTGGACAAGTTAGTTTTACAAACCGAGTTCGCATCTGGCACCCTATAGTACGTAGTTTGGGCTTTCGATCTAAGGATTTTAAGAGAATATACGGTAGGTTTATTTCACGTTGGTTAGATGACGCATTCGACGTGCGAGAAGAATAGCCCCTCACACCCTCTCCACAAACCTACCCACCACGCGCTTTTCGCCCGCCTTGTCGAACTTGATGGTCGGCTTGGTTAGCCGCCCACGGCGGTGACGTTGCCGTTGGCGAATTTCTGGTGAAACACGCTTCCGCTAACGCTCAAACTTGCGCGTCACTATGTCGTCGAATGTATAGGGGCAGGCCTCAGGAATCCGCGACTCTTTGAGCTTCGTTTCCTTGATCGCCTGCAGCCGCGCCTTGCGATAGGCCCGCGCCAAGGCTTCGGCGATGCGCGGCCGTAGGCCGGGATTGTCCGCGAGCACGTCGTCGAGTTCGAACCGCTGCGCGCGAATTGAAAGTGCCCATGAGCGGCTGCGCCGCGCCGGCTGGCGATCCCACTTCAGAATGTGCAGCAACAGCACGCGCAGCGCGCTTTCCAGCTTGTTGAATTGTTCCCGGCCCAAGGATTCAATCTCCTCCGCCACGTTCTCCCGATCGACCGCATCCCAGCGGCCCTCGCGCACATGGCGCGCCTGCTCCATCAGCCAGGAATAGAAGTCGCGCATATACTCGGCGCGCACCGGCGCGTCGGCGGGCGCCAGGCCGACATGGTTGCCGTTGTCTGTTGGACGTCCTGCCATCGGTGTTACCTCGCGGATAGCATAGCAGAGGTTGCGATACAGAGCACGCCTATCTCGGCCTCATGCTGAGGAGCGCACGCAGTGCGCGTCTCGAAGCATGTGGCCGCCCCATCCTTCGAGACGGCGGCTTCGCCGCCTCCTCAGGATGAGGCGGATTTGGTGCTCACACCCTCTCCACAAAACTATCCACCACCCGCTTTTCGCCCGCCTTGTCGAACTTGATGGTCAGCTTGTTGCCGTCCACGGCGGTGACGTTGCCGTTGCCGAATTTCTGGTGAAACACGCGGGCGCCGACGGCGAACGACGAGGCGGCGCCGGTCGATTTGGCCACCAGTTCGCCTTCGATGACGAGAGGACGTCGCTTCTGCGCTTCGCGCTGTGGCGAGCGTGGCGACCCCCACTTTCGGGGGGAGCCGGGTGAGGGGGCTCTGCCACCGCCGATTCTCCGGCTTCCCCCTCACCCGCGCCTTCGGCGCGACCTCTCCCGCCAGGGGAGAGGTGATCTGAGTCCGCATCGCCGTCGTCGTCAAACACCCCATCCGGCACATAACGCGGCTGGCCGTTCTCGTTGAAACCGCCCGCGCCCCTTGCGCGCCTGGGCGCGCTGCCAGCCGGGCGTCGAATAGTTCGAGCCGAAGGAATTCACCTCGTCGAAGCGGCGACGCGCCGTAGCCCGACATGCCGAAGCCGCCGGCGGCCGGCTCCTTCACCGCGACATGCGCCTCCGGCAATTCGTCGAGGAAGCGCGACGGCATGGTCGAGGTCCATAAGCCGTGGATGCGCCGGTTGGTGGCGAAATAGATCTTGGCGCGCTTGCGCGCGCGCGTCAGGCCGACATGGGCGAGGCGGCGCTCCTCTTCGAGCCCGGCGCGGCCGCTCTCGTCGAGCGAGCGTTGATGCGGGAACAGGCCTTCCTCCCAGCCGGGCAGGAACACGGTGTCGAATTCGAGCCCCTTGGCCGAATGCAGCGTCATGATGTTGACCGCCTGCTCGCCCTCGGAACTGTCACGATCCATAACAAGCGAGATATGCTCCAGAAAACCGGCGAGGTTCTCGAATTCTTCCATGGAGCGCACGAGTTCTTTCAAGTTCTCCAGCCGCCCGGCGGCGTCGGCGCTCTTGTCGTTCTGCCACATCGCGGTGTAGCCCGACTCGTCGAGCACGATTTCGGCCAGTTCCGTGTGCGGCATGGCATCCTTGCGCGCGCGCCAGCGCTCGAAATTCGCCATCAGCTCGCGCAAGGCGAGGCGCGGTTTCGGCTTCATCTCGTCGGTGGCGGAAAGCGCTGCGGCCGCTTGCGTGAGCGGAATGCGCTGCTTGCGGGCGTGGTCGTGCAGCATCTGCACGGTGGCGTCGCCCAGGCCGCGCTTGGGCACGTTGACGATGCGCTCGAAGGCGAGATCGTCGGCCGGCTGCGCGATCACGCGCAGATAGGCCAGCGCGTCGCGGATTTCGGCGCGCTCGTAGAAGCGCGGGCCGCCGATCACGCGGTAGGGCAGGCCGAGCTGGATGAAGCGGTCCTCGAATTCGCGCATCTGGAACGAGGCGCGCACCAGAATGGCGATCTCGTCGAGCGGATGATCGAGGCCTTGCTCGCGCGCGTCGCGCTGCAGCTGTTCGATTTCCTCGCCGATGCTCCGGGCTTCTTCTTCCGAGTCCCAGCGCGCCGGTGACCTGCACCTTCTCGCCCAGAACATCCTCTGTTCGCAGCGTCTTGCCCAGACGGCCTTCGTTGTGCGCGATCAGATGCGAGGCCGCCGCCAGAATATGCCCGGTGCTGCGGTAATTCCTTTCCAGACGAATGATCTTGGCGCCGGGGAAGTCGTGATCGAAGCGCAAGATGTTGTCGACCTCGGCGCCGCGCCAGCCATAGATCGATTGATCGTCATCGCCGACGCAGCAGATGTTTTTTTGCTCGTCTCCGTCATTCCGGGGCGCGCCGAAGGCGCGAACCCGGAATCCAGAGGTTCTGCCGTGCTCGCTGGATTCCGGGTCCGGCGCTTCGCGCCGTCCCGGAATGACGGCAGTGGATTTTGCCGACGCCTGCGCCAGCAGACCGCAGCCACAGATACTGCGCCACGTTGGTGTCCTGATATTCGTCCACCAAAATGAATTTGAAGCGCTGCTGGTACTGCCGGAGAATTTCCGGCGACGAGCGGAACAGGCGGATGTTCTCCAGCAGAAGATCGCCGAAGTCGGCGGCGTTGAGCGTCTTCAGCCGCTCCTGATAGGCCACGATAAAGCTTCTTGCCCTTGCCGTTGGCGAAGCTCGCCGCCTCGCCGGCGGGCACCTGGTCCGGCGTTAAGCCCCTGTTTTTCCAGCCGTCGAGGATCATGGCGAAGACGCGCGCCGGCCATCTTTTCTCGTCGAGCTTCTCGGCTTCCAGGAGCTGTTTGATGACGCGGATCTGGTCGTCGACGTCCAGAATCGTGAAGTTGCTCTTGAGGCCGACCATCTCGGCGTGGCGGCGCAAAATCTTCACGCCGATCGAATGGAAAGTGCCAAGCCACGGCATGCCCTCGACAATTTGCCCGACCATCTGGCCGACGCGCAGCTTCATCTCGCGCGCCGCCTTGTTGGTGAAGGTCACCGCCAGAATGTCGGACGGGCGCGCGCGGCCGAGATTCAAAATATGGGCTATCCGCGTTGTAAGTACTCGGGTTTTTCCGGTGCCGGCGCCGGCCAAAACCAGCACGGGGCCGTCCAAGGTCTCGACCGCCTGGCGTTGTTCTGGATTGAGATCGGCGAGATAGGCGGCGCTTCTGGCTGCCCGAGCGCGCGCGCGGCGATGCCGCCCGGCAAAGGCGCGCTTAAGTCATTGTGGGCGGCTGACTTTTTCGGTTCGGCCATGGTGATCCGGGTGATTCCTTCCGCCCCCAAGATGGCACTCGCGGAGCGCAATTGGGAGGGGCAAGGCCCGCCTTGTCGCCATTGTTCGGCGGAACTAGCGTCTGGTCATCGGCCCGCCAAGGCGGAACTTAAAATGATCTCCCCAGAGCAACATCTTCCTCTGCAGTTTCCGGAAAGGAATGTTCTGTGCGCCTGAAAAACAAGATTGCCCTCGTCACCGGCGGCGGCCGCGGCATCGGCCGCGACATCGCCTTCGCCTATGCCCGCGAGGGCGCCCACGTCGTCATCAACGACGTCGACCCGGCGACCGCCGAGGCCACCGCCAAGGACGCAGCCTCCCTCGGCTCCAACAGCCTCGCGGTCGTCGCCGACGTGGCGAAGGCCGCCGACATCGCGCGCATGGTCGACACCGTCATCAAAGCAGCGCGGCCGCATCGACATCCTGGTCAACAACGCCATGAAGATCGTGCCGGGCAAACTGGAGGCGCTGCCGGAAGCGGCCTGGGACACGACGATGAACATCGGGCTGAAGGGCGCCTTCCTCGTCAGCCAAGCCGCCGCGCGAGCACATGATCGCGCAGAAGGCGGGCGCCATCGTCAACATCGCTTCCGTCGCCGGGCTGTTCCCCTACAACTGGGCCGGCGCCTATTCGGTGGTGAAGGCCGGCCTCATCATGCTGACCAAGCTGCAGGCGCTGGAGTGGGCGCCCTACGGCATCCGCGCCAACGCCATTACGCCCGGCTATATCCGCACGCCCGGCACCGAGGCGATGTATGCCGACGCCGAGATCTACGAGGGCCGCCGCAAGGGCGTGCCGATGGGGCGCGTCGGCGCCGGCGAGGACATCGCGGGGCCGGCGGTGTTTCTGGCGAGCGAGGACGCGCGCTACACGACCGGCAGCGTGCTCGGCGCCGACGGCGGCCAGGCGGTCGGGTATTTTCTGAGCGTGCCGGGAAGGAGGTTTTCGGGCGGGAGGATGGATTAGGGCAGGGCGAACAGCCCGCGGCCCTCACTAGCTCCGGCTGCGGCTTGATTTCAACCCATGCGCGCGCTAGAACATAACAAGAACGAAATCGAGAACGCAAAGCTCCAGTCGAGGCTTGCGCGCTCATCCCAAATCTGGGATAAATCCATGCGGGCACGGTTGGCGAAAGGCGAGCGGCCGCTCGACTGGGTCGGTTCCTCCAAGCGCGATTTCCTCGCCTTTCCCGCGCCGGTGAAGGATGAATTGGGCAACGCGCTCGGCCTCGCGCAATTCGGCGGCAAGCACCCCAAGGCGAAACCGTGGAAGGGGCGCGGGCCGGGCATCTTCGAGGCGGTCGAGGACCACGATGGCGACACCTATCGCGCGGTCTATACGGTGCGCTACCGCGAGGTAATTTACGTGCTGCACGCGTTCCAGAAGAAATCGCCCAAAGGCATCAGGACGGCGCGCGCCGATATCGACATGATCGCGCGCCGACTTAAGCTCGCGCAGCAGGATTACGAGGCCCGTTATGGCAAAGCCGACCGCTAAAAAGGACCGGGCAGAGGCGATCGTGCGCGGCAGCGGCAACGTGTTCGCCGATCTCGGCTTGCCGGACGCCGAGGAGCGGCAGACCAAGCTGCGGCTTGCGCTTGCGCTCAACACGGTGATCGACGCGCAGCGGCTGACGCAAGCGGCCGCCGCCGCGCGGCTCGGGCTCAACCAGCCCAAGGTGTCGGCCTTGCGCAATTACAAGCTGGAAGGATTTTCGGTCGAGCGGCTGATGACCTTGCTCAACGCGCTCGACCGCGACATCGAGATCGTCATCCGCAAGAAGCCGCGGTCGCGGCCGGCCGCGCGCATCAGCGTGGTGGCGGCGTGAGGGGACGAAAAATCGGCGCCCACGAAACACAAGAGTAAAAGCAAAGCTTGACCAGTAGTGGATAGCTGCGGGGGCAATCCCATTCGGCCCTCGCGCCACCCCGTTTCATCGCACATGATTCGCCCGATTCGAATTTTGGACGCGTGTGAACCATGGCCGGACCCCGCCAAGGCGATCTCTTCGGACAGGACCAGCCGGACCCTCTTCCCGCAGATGACCAATTGGCTGCCGGAGGACGAAGGCGCGCAATTGCGCTTCCAGTTCGAAGAGGAATTGGCGCGGCTCGAAGCGGCCTGAGCTAGGCGCGGTTCAAATATCGATGGTGACGGTCGCTTGTATTGACGGCGGGCTGCGTCTACATTTTTAGGCAGGCGCATGCTTGGGAGACTGCGCGAATGACCCTGGAGCAGTTTTTATTCGTCCTGACCGGGCCGGCGCTCATCCTCGTCTTTGCGCTGGTCATGGTTGTGCTCACGCGCTGGCAGGGCGAGCGCGAAGATCGCCGCCGCGCCGCCAAAGACGCGGCAACGCATCGGCCTTGATCGGACGCGCTTTGCTTGGGAGACTGCGCGAATGAGCAGCTTTGCGGTTCTCGCGATTGCGTGGATTCCGGTGGCCGTCGCGATCGTGATCGGCTTTGGATTTTTCCTCGGCTGGCTGGACGACTGTGCGGAAAAGCGCAGAGCGCACCACGCCGCGGAGTAGGCGTGCCGCGCGGCGTCGGCTATTTCTTCAGCCCGCCAAGGCGCCGACGGGAGCATCGATCATGAACGACATGAACGACACTATTATCGATCCCGAACCGGGTGACGAAGCCATCCTCGGCTTCGACGTTTCCGACGAGATGCTGGAGGCGTCGGGCAACGCAACAGCCAATGCGGTCGCGGCCATGTCGCTGGCCTCGACCGCGGTTATTTTGATCGTGTGCTGCACCAATGGCTAGCGTGCCGCCGGCCCGGCCGGATCGATGAGGGGCGCAAAAACCCCGCCGGCGCGGGCGCATTGCCGGCACCGGAAGCCGCGATCGATGGCCGCCATCAGCCGTTCGAAGCCGACGATGCAGGGCCGTTACACGAAACTGTTGCCTGCAACGCTGGCGGCATCGCTCATGCTGGCTGCGCTCGCCGGCGCCGCCGTCGCCGGGCCGTTGCAGGACGCCGCCGCCGCCGAGAAAAAAGGCGACTACGCGACGGCGCTGCGGCTTGTTCGCCCCTTGGCCGAGCAAGGCAATGCAGCGGCGCAGTCCGCGCTCGGCTTCATGTATGAATACGCCCAGGGCGTGCCGCAGGATCTCGCCGCGGCCGCGCAGTGGCATCGCCGCGCCGCCGAACAAGGCAATGCCTTGTCGCAGACCCGGCTCGGCTTCTTGTATGCGATCGGCGGCGGCGTGGCGCGGAATTACGCCGAGGCGGTGAAGTGGTTTCGCCTCGCTGCGGGCCATGGCCGCGTCGCCGCGCAGAACGAGCTCGGCAGCCTATACGCCTCCGGCACCGGTGTCGCGCAGGACTATGTCGCCGCCTATATGTGGCTGAGCCTGGCGGCCGCGCAGGGCGACCATGATGCGGCGACGACGCGCGAGCGGATCGGCAAGCTCATGACTCCCGCGCAGATCGCGCAAGCGCAGAAATTGGCGCAGGACTGGAAGCCGACGCCGCAACGGTAGACAAGGTTCAAATCAAATAGATGCGGTCGTGCAATCGATCGCTCGTCGTTTCGCCGCGCGGGAAGTGGCGCGCCAGCGCGTCGCCGCATTTCTCGATCGCCGTCACGAAGCCGTCGGCAATGCGGCCGTCGCGCATATGCGCGATCAGCGCGTCGACGGCGCCCTGCCATTCCGATGCGTGCACGCGGGCGGCAATGCCCTCGTCGGCGATAATGCGGGCATAGCGCTCGGCGAGCGAGACGAAAATCAAAATCCCGGTGCGGTCTTTGGTGTTGGCGACGCCGCGGGCGGCGAATTGCTCCATCGCGGCGCGATGCGCGATGGCCCGGCGCGCCGTGCGCGGGATGAGCGCGACGCGCAGGCGCGGCAGACAGAGCACCGCGACGGCGGCGATAAATAGCGCGACTTGCAGCGACAAAATCCGCAACACCGGCAGCGTCGTCACGGCCACCAGCAGCCAGGGCAGCGCGAGCGCCAGCACGGCCGCGATGAAAATCGGCAGCGCCGTGGCGTCGGACGATTTTTCCGCCAGCACGCAGACGATCTCGCCCGACGTCTTGCTCTCGGCGGCGCGGATGGCGGCCGCGATGCGCTTGCGATCCTGTTCCGGAATTCTCATCACCAGCTCCCCGAGGCCCCGCCGCCGCCCGACGACCCGCCGCCCCCGGAGAAGCCGCCGCCGCCGCCGGAAAAGCCGCCGCCGCTTGAACTTCCGGAACTGAGCAGAATGTTCAATGCCAGGTTCAGCGCAAACCAGCGGAAGCCGGGCCAGACAATGAACAGCATGACGACGAAAATCAGCACCGCGAACAGGATCCAGTTGGTCGGGTCCCTGGCCGGCGCGCTATCGAGCCGCAGCGCCGGGCGCGGCTGCCAATCGGCGGAGTCGGTGGTGAGCACCGTGATGATGTCGTCGACGCCGCGCGTTATGCCGCCGGCGAAATCGCCGGTTTTGAAGCGCGGCGTGATGGCGTTGGCGATGATGACCTTGGACAGCGCGTCGGTGAGCGTGCCCTCCAGCCCGTAGCCGACCTCGATGCGCACCCGATGCTCTTTGGGCGCGACCAGCAGCAAGACGCCGTTGTTCTTGTCCTTCTGGCCGAGCTTCCAGGTCCGGAACAGCTCGTTGGCATAGGGCTCGATCTCCTGGCCTTCGAGCGAGGTGACGGTGGCGACGACGAGCTGGATGCCGGACTTGGCTTCGAGATCGGCGAGCTTCGGCTCGATCGAAGCGCGCGTGGCGGCCGGGATGATGTTCGCCTGATCGACGATGCGGCCGCTGAGCGCGGGAAAGTTGACGGCGAAGGCGGCGATGACCGCGCACAAAAGCGCCATGCAGCCGCCGGCCACGCGCCGGCCACCCCATGCGAGGAGCGGCGTGCTGCGGCCTGCGGTCATTGCCGGCTCTTAATCGGGGCTGGTCAGAATTTCACCTGCGGCGGCGTCTGCGCATTGTCGTTGGCGGCGAATTCCGCCATCGGCTTGTTGGCGCGGAAGAAGGTCGCCGCCCATAAGATGCCGGGGAAGGTCTTGAGCGAGGTGTTGTAGACCCGCACCGCCTCGATGTAGTCGCGCCGCGCGACCGCGATGCGGTTCTCGGTGCCCTCGAGCTGCGACTGCAACGCCAGGAAGTTCTGGTTCGACTTGAGGTCGGGGTAGTTTTCGCTGACCGCCAGCAGGCGACCGAGCGCGCCGGTGAGCTGATTCTGCGCATCCTGGAACTGCTTCAGCTTGGCCGGATCGTCGAGCTGCGAGACGTCGATCTTGACCTGGGTCGCCTTGGCGCGCGCCTCGATGACCGCGGTCAGCACGCTCTTTTCCTGTTGCGCGTAACCCTGCACGGTGGCGACCAGATTGGGGATGAGGTCGGCGCGGCGCTGGTAATTGTTCTGCACGTCCGCCCATTTCGCTTTGGCCTGTTCCTCGTAAGTCGGAATGGCGTTGTAGCCGCAGGCGGAAAGAACAAGCCCCAGCAGGGCCACGGCGGCAAAGCTGGCAAGGCGCGATACGGATGCGGTCATGACGGCTCCTACGGGCTGCAAGATCCAGCCGGCGTTTCCGGAAGGAAACAGGCGCGGCGGGTTGGCGCTGGTGCGGCTTTTACACGTCTCTCGTGGCGTTGGCGATCTAGATCAGAGTCTCGGCTGCTTTGCGGGACTTTTCAAGAACGCGCCGCCGTTCGGCCCGGCAGGATTGATCGGGGGACAAAGGCGGCATAGCAACCATGGCCAAGGCGGGACATGATATGGCTGCCGTCCGCTTATGGCGATCACGGAAGAACGTCGATGAAAGACAGTTGCAACCGCCGCCTGCGCGACCTTCTGCGCCAGCGCAAGGCCGTTCTGTTGCCGGGCGCGGCCAACGCGCTGGCGGCGCGCATCATTGAAGACATCGGGTTTCAGGCGATCTATGTCACCGGCGCCGGCGTCACCAATGCGTTTCTCGGCGTGCCGGATATCGGGCTGATCACGCTGACCGAACTCGCCAGCCACGTCAGCGCCATGCGCGAGGCGGTCGCGCTGCCGCTGATCGTCGATGCCGATACCGGCTTCGGCAATCCGCTCAACGTGGCGCGCACGGTCCAGGTGCTCGAGCGCAGCGGCGCCAACGCCATTCAGCTCGAGGATCAGGAATTTCCGAAGAAGTGCGGCCATTTTTCCGGCAAGAGCGTGATCGCGCGCGCCGAGATGGTGCAGAAAATTCATGCCGCGGTCGACGCAAGGATCGATGCCGATCTGGTCATCGTCGCGCGCACCGATGCGATCGCCGGCAACGGCTTCGACGACGCCATGGAGCGCGCCGCCGCCTATATCGAGGCCGGCGCCGACATGACCTTCGTCGAGGCGCCGCGCACGCGCGAGCAGATGGCCGAGATCCCCAAGCGGCTCGCCGTCCCGCAATTCATCAATATCGTGTCCGGCGGGCTGACGCCGATGATCGGGCTCGATGAGTTGGAGCGGATGGGCTTTGCCATGGTGCTCTACGCCAACGCGGCGCTGCAGGCCTCGATCGCCGGCATGCAGAAGGTGCTCGGTCATCTTAAAGCGCGTGGCTCGCTCGACGGCGTCGCAGGCGAGCTCGCCAGCTTCGAGGAGCGGCAGCGGCTGGTGTCGAAGCCGCGCTACGACGCGCTCGAGAAAAAATACTCGTGAGCCGATTGGAAATCCCGCATGTCAGGGCCGAGCCACAATCCGCACACCAGCGCCATCGCGCAGTTCATCGCGCAGCTTCGCTACGAGGACATTCCGGCCGAAGTCATCGCGCGCATCAAGCTGCTGATGCTGGATGCGTTCGGCTGCGCGCTCTACGGCGCCGAGCTCGCATGGAGCCGCATTTTGCGGGCGACGCTCGGCAAGCTCGACACGACAAAGGCTTGCCGCGTGTGGGGCACGCCGGAGCGTCTGTCGGCCCCGCATGCCGCGCTCGCCAACGGCACGCTGATCCAGAGCTTCGAGCTCGACGACGTGCACCGCCAAGGCGTGCTGCATGTCGGCGCGGTCACCTTGCCGCCGCTCGTGGCGGTCACCGAACTGCGGCCGGGCATGAGCGGGCGCGATTTCCTGCGCGCGGCGGTGGCCGGCTACGAGATCGGCCCGCGCGTCGGCAAATGCATGGGGCCGGAACATATCGCGCAAGGCTGGCACTCGGGCGCGACCGTCGGGGTGTTTTCCGCAGCAGCAGCTGCTGCCGCCGCCTTGCGCTTGTCGAGCGAGCAGACCGTGCATGCGCTCGGCATTGCCGGCACGCAAGCGGCCGGGCTGATGGCCGCGCAATACGGCGCCATGGTCAAGCGCATGCATGCCGGGCGCGCGGCGCAGAGCGGGCTTTACGGCGCGCTGCTGGCGGAGGCCGGCTTCACCGGCATCGTCGACGTTTTCGAATCGCCCTATGGCGGCTTCTGCACCACGTTCTCGCGCTCGACCGACCGCTTCAATCTCGACGAGCTGTCGTGGCAGCTCGGCCGCCAGTGGGAGACGCTGCGCGTTTCGCTGAAATTCTATTCCTGCGTCGCCAGCAACCACACCACGCTCGACGCCATCCGCATGATGCAGGCAAAGACGCCGTTCGGCGCCGACGATATTGAATCGATCGTGGTGCACGGCTCGCAGGTGACGGTCGAACACGTCGGCTGGCCCTATACGCCGCAGGGCCTCACTTCGGCCCAGTTGAATCTGCCGTTCTGCGTCGCCACGCTGCTGCTGGAAGGCGACGTGTTCGTCGATCAGTTCACCGACGCGGTGGTCGACGACCGGCGGCGGATCGCGCTGTCGAGGAAAGTGAGCGTGGTGGAGGACCCCTCGATCACCGCGCGCGGCTCGAACTACCGGCACATGGTGCGGGTCGCGGTGCGGCTCAAAAATGGCGCGAAGCTCGAGCAGACCGTCGAAGCGCCGCGCGGCAGCGAGACGAGCTTCGCCAGCGAGGCCGACATCGTGGGCAAGTTCAAGAAACTCGCCACGCATACTGTCAGCGCGGCGAAAGCGGACGCGGTCGTCAATCGCGTGCTCGGCGCCGAGAAGCTGACGCGCGCCGACGAGATCGCCGCGGCGCTGGCGAACAGTTGACCCGCGTCGTCACTTCTCTTTGGTCGCCTTGATCTTGGCCGCGAGCTCGCTCAGGCGCTGGCGCTCGGTCTTGGTGAAGGCGACGAAATCGGCGACCGATCCGCCCGCCGGCTCGATGCCGGTCTTGATCAGCTTGTCTTTCACCTCGTCGGTCTTGAGCGCCGCCTGCAGCGCGGCATTCATGCGTTCGATCACCGCTTCCGGCGTGCCGCGCGGCGCATACAGGCCCGCCCAGTGGCCGATCTGCACGGTCGGATAGCCTTGCTCGGCCGTGGTGGGGATGGACGGATAGATGCTGATGCGCTTGCTGTAGGTGGTCGCGATCGCCTTCAGCAGTCCGGCCTTGATCTTCGGGATCACCACGATGCTTGCTTCCGAGGTGGCCGAGACATTGTTGCCCAAGACCGCGTTCACGCTATCGCCGCCGCTGCGGTAAGGAACGATGGTGAAGGAAACGCCGGCCGCCTCCTTGATCATCTGGGCGACGAATTCCGGCGTTGAGCCGTTGCCGGCCGTCGACCAGGTGGCCTTGCCGCCCTGCGCCTTGGCCCAGGCGATGAATTCTTTCATGTTGCTCGCCGGCACGCTCGGATTGACGATGATGGTCGAGGGCGCGACCGCGATCATGCCGACCGGCACCAGATCGGAATCCTTGTAGGGCAGATCCTTCAGCAGCAGGCTGTTGGTGATGGTGCTCGCCGCGCCGACCAGATAGGTGTAGCCGTCGGCCGCGGAGTGAGCGACGTAGGCGGTGCCGATCACCGCGCCGGCGCCCGGCCGGTTTTCCACCACCACGGTCTGGTGCAGCTCTTTGCCGACGCCCTCGGCGGTGAAGCGGGCGATCAGGTCGTTGGCGCCGCCGGGCCCGAACCCGACGATGAAGCGGATCGGGTGATCCGGCCATTCCGCGCGCGCCGCCGGTGCGGCGACCGCGCAAGCGAGCATGCAAGCGGCGAAAATGGCGGACTTTCTTGTCATTGTTTCCTCCCTCGACCCGGCGCGAGCCTTGTTGCGACTTTACTCTCGAATCAATCGAAAGTCCTGCGCGAGGTCAAAGGGCGGAACGCGCATGCGGCGGCCAATAACGACATGCGCGCGCGCGGCAACCGCCGACCTGCGCCGGCTGGGCGCAAGCCTTACGGCAGCCCATCGATTATTCTCGATCAGGCGCGGAGAAAACTAGCTCGCCGCCTCAATGCGGATTTTCCGCAATGTGCTCGACCAGATCGACGATGCGGCGGCGCAGCTTGCTGTTCTTGATGCGCATGAACGCCTTGGTGAGCGAAAGGCCGTCGGAGGTGGCGAGGAAGTCCGCCACATAGGCCGGCGAGGGCGCCTCGCCCATGCCGGAATGGCCGGGCAGGTGCGGCCCGCCTTCGAAGAAAAACGAAACCGGCACTTGCAGGATGTTGGAAATATGCTGCAGGCGGCTGGCGCCGATGCGGTTGGTGCCCTTTTCGTATTTCTGCACCTGTTGGAAGGTGAGGCCGAGGGCGTCGCCGAGTTTTTCTTGGCTCATGCCCAGCATCATCCGACGCATGCGCACGCGCGAACCGACATATTTATCGGTAGGGTTGGGAACTTTTTTTACCATGTTTGGTGTTCGTTTCCGAGAAGGCCAGTTGGTTGACGGCAGGCGGCGGCACTGGCCATCAGGGCCATTCCTGTCCTGAACGAGCGACAATGTAGGGTTGTCGCGGTGAAGCCTGAAAAGGCTGAACCCGGCGGAATGACGGTTGCGCATACGGCACCACCACCCTGTCAGGTTGTCGTTATTCTTATTCAGGCCGTCATCGCTCTGTCATTAAAGAAAAAACGCAGTTTTATTCGATGGCATCGAATGAAACGCAGCGACGCGTGGCCGGCATGGTCGAGGCGCGCCGCTTTGACGCCGGCAATATGCGGCGAACCCCTGTTTTTACGCGCGGAACTATTCGCGGAAATACCGGCGGCCGGCGATTTTCTAATGCGGCTTGTACTCCTCGCGCTTGCTGTTGGCGATCTTGATCAGTTCCTCGGCCGCCTTGCGGTCCTCTTTCAGGAAGGCGGCGAAGCCGGCCGGCGAGGTGGGCGCCGGCACCACCGCCTGCTGATAGAGGAAGGCGGTGAATTTCGGATCGCTGAACACCTTGACGAACTCGGCATTGACCTTGTCGACGATCGCCGGCGGCGTGCCTTTCGGCGCCGCCAGCCCCCACCAGCCTTGCCCGGGATAGCCGCCGAGCCCGGCTTCGGCGAGCGTCGGCACATCCGGCAACAGCGGCGAGCGCTTGTCGGCCGACACCGCCAGCGCCTTGACCTTGCCGGCTTTGACCAGGCCGAGGAAATTGCCGATGCCGAAGCGCGTCAACTGCACCTGATTGCCGGCGAGCGCCTGCGCCGCCGGTCCGCCGCCTTTATAGGGCACGCCGACGATCTTGCTGCCCCACTGGTTGTTCAGCCAACGCAGGAACAGGTCGGGAAACGAGCCTTCGCCGAGCGTGGCGTAATTGAGCTTGTCGGATTTGGTCTGCGCCATCGCCTTGAGTTCGGCGACCGAATTGACACCCAGCTCGGTGGACACGAACAGCCCTTCGTTGAGGAAGAACAAGCGGGCGACCGGCACCAGGTCGCGGTCGGGATCGTAGGGCAGGTGATCGAACAGCAGCGGATTGTAGGACATCGTGCTGTGGTAGATCACGCACAGCGTATAGCCGTCGGGCGCGGCCTGCGCGCAGGCCTGCGCCGCGACGATGCCGCTGGCGCCGCCGCGGTTTTCGATCACCAAGGGCTGACCGAACAGCGGCGCCAGCTCGATGGCGGCCGAACGCATGATGACGTCGGTCACGCTGCCGGCGGCGATCGAGACGATCAGCCGGATCGGCCGGTCCGGATAGGTTTCCGCCTGCGCCGAGGCGGCGCAGCCGGCGAGCAGCAGACCGAAGACGAGGCGTGCGATTTTTCCCATGACGTTTCCTTTCCTGGTCGCGTTTATAGTTTGCCGGCGAACGCGGCGGCGGCGAAATCGTCGATCATGGCGTAGCTCTGGCGCGCGGCGCCGGCGTCGTAACGGGCGATCCCCGGCACGTCGGATTCGATTTCGCAGAACGAATGCAGCAGGCCGCCGAACACCAGCATCTGCCATTTCGCGCCGGCCGCTTCCATTTCGGCTTCGAAGGCATCGCGGTCCTTCTTCGGCACCACCGGATCCTTGGAGCCGTGCAGCACGCAGACCGCGGCCTTGATGTCGCCGGGCTTGGCCGGCAGCGGGGTGATGAGGTCGCCGTGCAGGCAGATGACGGCCTTTATGTCGGCGCCGCTGCGCGCCAGCTCCAGCACATTGCCGCCGCCGAAGCAGAAGCCGATCGCCGCCTGCCGCTTAAGATCGCCGATCTTGCGCTTGTCGCTTTCGGCGCGCAGCGCCTCGAGCGCGCCAACGATGCGGGCCCGCCGCTCGGGCGCGTCGGCGCGCAGCCCGTTGGCCAATTCCGCCGACTCCGGCGGGCCGGCGCAGATCTTGCCGCCGCCATACATGTCGGCGACGAAAACCACGTATTTGCCGCCCGCGATCGTCGCCGCGCGCTTGATGGCGTCGTCGGTGACGCCGAGCCAGTTCGGCGCCATCAGCAAGAGCGGCCGGCGTCCGCCGACATTCTCGTCATAGACCAGCGCGCCGTTGCACGCGGCATTGCCCGCCCGATATTCGATCCGCTCGACCGCCACCGTTTTCCCCTGTTGCTATTTATTCGAGGACGATTTCCCCGATCAGCCCGGCATCGTATTGCGTGAAATAGAGACGGCCGTTCGACAGCGCGGCGATGCAGCGCGCCCCGCTTCCCGGCGTCGGGATGTCATATTCGCCGATCAGCGTGCCGTCCGGCGCCATGTGGCCGATCTTGTTGGCGAAGTTCTCGGTGCACCAGAGATTGCCGTCGGGCCCCACCGTGACGCCGCGCAGGGACGCGTTCGCGGTCGGGAATTTGAATTCGTCGAAGGCGCCGTCGCGGGTAAGGCGGCCGAGCGCGTTGGCGCCGGTTTCGACGAACCAGATGTTGCCGTCGGGATGGGTGACCATGGCGCGCGGCTGCGGATCGGTGCCGGGAATTGGAAATTCGCTCACCGCGCCGGTGACCGTGATGCGGCCGATCCGGTTGCCGGCGGCCTCGCTGAACCAGAGCGCGCCGTCGCGCACCACGATCGACAGCGGCTTGCTGCCGGGCGAGATGCCGGTCTTGAATTCCGTGATCTCGCCCGTCGGCGCGATGCGGCCGATCTGGCCGGCTTCGGTTTCCGAGAACCAGATATTGCCGTCCGGGCCGAGCGCGATGCCGTCGGGGCCGGCGTTTGCGGTCGGCAGCGGAAATTCGTCGAGCGCGCCGTTCGGCGCCATGCGGCCGATCCGGTTCGCCTTCTTCTGCGCGAACCAGAGATGACCGTCGCCCGCCGAGCGCGATGCCGATCGGCGTCGCGCCGGGCGTCGGCAATGCGAATTCGGCGAAGGTGGCATTGCGCGGATCGAAGCGGCCGATCTTGGCCGCGCCGCTTTCGCAGAACCAGAGATTGCGGTCCGGTCCCTCGACGCAGATATAGGGCGCGCTGTTGGCGCTCGGAATCCGGTGTTCGCGAATAAGCACTGAACGTGCCGTGCGCCGACGCGAGGTCGCCTCTCCGGCATTCGTTGACATTGTTGCCCCGTACCGCGATCCAGTACAGCGCGCATCGCGGCTGGCGGATGCTATCGGCCGGATTCAAAACGTGTCAATCGCAACGCCGCATTGCGTCGGATGCATACGCGGTCAGCTCTTGCCCGGCATGTTGACGCTGCGCCCGGCGCCATCCGGCCGCGGCAGCACCGCATGCGCCTGCTTCATGCGTTCGAGCGCCCGCAGCACGTTGTCCTGAAACGGGGTCACTTTCTTGGTCGTCATGTCGACGCTCAAGGTCATGTTTTCCGAGGTCGCCGACACCCAGCCTTCGTCCGCGTGCACGAGCCGTTCGAACAGATGGATGCGCTTTTCGTCGTAATCGAGCAATTGCACGCTCACGCGCACCGGGTCCGCGAGCTTGAGTTCGCGCAAGTATCGCACATGCGCTTCGACCACCATGGTCGACTGCCGGTGGCGTTCGAGATAGGCCGGGCCGAGGCCGACGAGTTCGTAGACCTCGTCCACCGCGCGATCGAACAGCACGTTGTAGTAGGCCACGTTGAGATGGCCGTTATAGTCGATCCATTGCGGCTCGATCCGCATGACGGACGAGACGAAGGGCGCGGCGAAGACCGGATCGGACATCAAGCGCTGATCGGATAGACCGCTTTTTCGCCGCTGAGCACGCGCGCGACGTCGGCCGCGCATTTGGTCTGCAGCTCCTCGAGCGCCTCGATCGAATAGAACCCGGTGTGCGGCGTGATGATGACGTTGTCGCGGCCGAGCAAGGGGGAATCCTTGGCCAGCGGTTCGGCCGTCACCACGTCGAGCCCGGCGCCGCCGACCTGGCCGGCATCGAGCGCGGCGATCAATGCCGGCTCGTCGATCAGCGGCCCGCGCCCGGTGTTCACGATGTAGGCGCCTTTCTTCATCTTGGCGAAAGCGGCCGCGTTCATCATGCCGCGCGTCGCCGGCAGCAGCGGCGCGTGAATGGAGACGTAATCGGAGCTCTTGAGCAGCGTGTCGAAGTCGACGCCCTCGACCTTGGCCGCCTTGAACACGTCCGGTTTGACGAAGGGGTCGTAGGCGACGACCTTCATGCCGAAGGCCTGCGCCTTGGGCGCCACCAGCCGCGGAATATGGCCGAAACCGACGAGGCCGAGCACGGTGCCTTCCAGGCGCCGGATCGGCACCACCGCCGGCATTTCCCAGCGGCCGCTCTGCACCAGTTTGTTGGAGAGCGGGATCTTGCGGATCAGCGCCAAGAGCAGCGCCATGGCGTGGTCGGACACCTCGCGGATGCAGTAGTCCGGCACGTAATTGACGGCGATGCCTTTTTCCTTGGCGGTGGGCAGGTCGATATTGTCGACGCCCAGGCCGAAACGGCCGATCGCCTTGCATTTGGTGAGCTGCAAGAGGATGTCGCGCGTGAGCTTGGCGTAGGTGACCAAAATGGCGTCGGCATCCTTGGCTACCGCCAGGATGTCCTCGGCAGTGACGCCTTTCGACATCCGGTAGGTCGGATCGAGCCGCGCCAGCGCCGCTTTCGCGAGATCGAGGGACGGAAAAACGCTGTCGGTGACAGCAATAATGGGGCCGGCCATGGGAAGCTCCGAGTTCGATGGGGGCGGGATGCGGCGGAACCTAAGGCTAGCGCAGTTTGCCCGCCCATCGCACGAGCAAATTGATAAGCATCAATGACTTGGCCGCATTAACCAAAAATTAACGCTGCTCGCCATGGCGGGCTTTCCTTGGCTATTCTGACAAAAAGGCGAAGGGAGGCGGGGCCATGCTCGGCAGGTTGGCGCGCGGGGCGTATATGCTCATTGTCGCGGGGATGATCGTGGCCTGGGCCATGGCGGCGAGCAAAAGCAGCCCGGCCGAGCCGAAGAACGATGACATCGTCGTCAACTGGTACATTTGACCCGCCGCCGCGGGCGGCAATCCCTTTCACAGCACGGATTTTTCGCAGCCTCCACGGCGCAGCCCGGCCCCGCTTCGCCGGCGCTTGACCTCGCGCGCCATCCCCGCCACGTTCGCCGGCGATATCCGGGACAACAGCCGATGGCCGGCGCGAGCGCAGCAAAAAAGAATGCAAGTGGGCAGGCCCGCGATCCTGCCGCGATCGCGGCAGCGATTGCGCGCGCTGACCGCGGCGTTCGGCAACCGCGTCGTCACCTCGCAGGCCGTGCGCGAGCAGCACGGCAATACGCTGACCTGGGTGCCCAACCAGCCGCCCGACGCGGTGGTGTTTCCGCAGAACACCGCCGACGTGCAGCAGATCGTGCGCATTTGCGCCGCGAACGGCGCGCCCATCATCCCGTTCGGCGTCGGCACCTCGCTCGAAGGCCATATCAACGCGCCGCTCGGCGGCGTCTCGATCGATTTCCGCGACATGAACAAGGTGCTCAGCGTGCACGCCGAGGATCTCGACTGCGTGGTCGAGCCCGGCATCACCCGCAAGGCGCTCAACGAGAATCTGCGCGACCAGGGCCTGTTCTTTCCCATCGACCCCGGCGCCGATGCCTCGCTCGGCGGCATGGCGGCGACGCGCTGCTCGGGCACCAATGCGGTGCGCTACGGCACCATGAAAGACAACGTGCTGGCGATGAAGGTGGTGATGGCCGATGGCGAGCTGATGACCACCGCGCGCCGCGCCAAGAAGTCGTCGGCCGGCTACGATCTCACCCGGCTGATGGTCGGTTCGGAAGGAACGCTCGGCGTCATCACCGAGCTCACGCTCAAGCTGTCGGGCATCCCGGAGGCGATCGCCTCCGGCGTCTGCCCGTTCCCTTCCGTCGATGCCGCCTGCGAGGCGGCCATTCTCACCATCCAGTCCGGCATCCCGATCGCGCGCATCGAATTGCTCGACGCCTTGCAGATCAAGGCGGTCAACGCCTATTCGAAATTGTCGCTGCCGGAAGTGCCGACGCTGTTCGTCGAATTCCACGGCAGCGACGCCGGCGTCGCCGAACAGTCGGAGCGCTTCGGCGACATCGTCGCCGAGCTCGGCGGCGGGCCGTTCGACTGGGCGACCAAGCCGGAGGACCGCAGCCGGCTCTGGCAGGCGCGCCACGACGGCTACTGGGCGGCCCGCCATCTGCGGCCGGGCGCCGCAGGCCTTCGCCACCGACGTTTGCGTGCCGATCTCGCGGCTGGCCGAATGCGTCAACGCCACGCAAGCCGTGGTCGCCGAGCTCAATCTGGTGGCGCCCATCCTCGGCCATGTCGGCGACGGCAATTTCCATCTGGCGCTCTTGGTCGACATGGCCGATGCCGACGAGGTCAAGCGCGCCGGCATCCTGATGGAGCGCGTGGTCGAACTGGCGCTCGCCATGGACGGCACCTGCACCGGCGAGCACGGCGTCGGCCAAGGCAAGATGAAATATCTGTTGGCCGAGCATGGGCCGGCCGCGCTCGCCGCCATGGCGGCGATCAAGCGCGCGCTCGACCCGCAAAACATCATGAATCCGGGCAAGATCGTCGCGCTGTCGTAAACGCCGACACATATTTGCCGCCAAAGCCCGGCAAATATGGCGTACATTTCACATCAATAAGCGCGGGCGCGTTTCGGGGCGCGCGCAAAGCCGCGCCGGAGCTGGCGTTGCAGACCACCCTGCTCGGACTGGCGATCGCGATCATCCTGGCGCTGGTAGCGGCGCTGGTCGGTCCGCTGCTGATCGATTGGGGCACGCATCGCTCGCTGTTCGAGGCGGAGGCGAGCCGCCTGATCGGCGTCGACGTGCGCGTCAACGGCGCCATCGAGGCGCGGCTGCTGCCGACGCCGTCGCTCACGCTGCACGACATCGAGATCGGCGGCGGCGGCGCGGACCAGATCCGCGCGCGTGCGCTCGGCATCGAATTCGCGCTCGGGCCCCTGATGCGCGGCGAATGGCGGGCGGCCGAGGTGCATCTCGCCGGACCGCAAATGAGCCTCGGGCTCGATGCCGCCGGCCATGTGCTGGCGCCTCGTCTGGCGATCAATTTCAGCCCGGACAATCTGTCGATCGACCGCTTGAGCGTCGAGGACGGCAGCGTAACGCTGACCGATGCGGCGAACGGCGCCCGCGTCACGCTGCGTCAGCTTTGGTTCAACGGGACGGCGCGCTCGCTGCTCGGTCCGTTCAAGGGCGAGGGCGCCGTCACCATCGGCGGCGAGCTCTATCCGTTCCGCCTTACCGCCGGCCGCTATTCCGACGACGGCGCGCTCAAGCTCCATGTCAATGTCGATCCGGTCAATCATCCGCTCTCAATCGAAGCCGACGGCATGCTGGCGCTCGCCGGCGGTGCGCCGAAATTCGACGGCAGCTTGAGCCTGACGCGGCCGGTCGGCATCGCCTCGCGCAGCGCCCAGGAACTGACCCAGCCCTGGCGCCTGAGCGGCAAGCTCAAGGTGAGCGCGGCATCGGCGCTGATGGAGCAGTTCGAATTCCAGTACGGCTCGCAAGAGCAGGGGCTCAAACTCACCGGCGTCGCCGATTTCAAATTCGGCAAGTATCCGCGCTTCGACGGCGTGCTGTCGGGCCAGCAGATCGATCTCGACCGCGCGCTCACCGGCGGCGACGGCGCGCGCATGCCGCCGGCCGCGGCCCTCCGCAAAATCGCGCAACTGGCCGGCGGCGCCTTCCGCCCCGCCATCCCGATCCAGATCGGCGTCGGCATCGACCAGGTCACGCTCGGCGGCAACAGCGTCGCCAATGTGCGCGGCGACATCAGCACCGACTCGACGGGATGGAATCTGGATCGCTTCGAGTTTCGCGCGCCCGGCTTCACGCATGTGAAGTTGAGCGGGCATTTGGCGGTCGCCGGCGACGGCGTGCGCTTCACCGGACCGGCCGAGATCGAAGCCGGCGATCCGAAGCTGCTGGCCGCCTGGCTGGAGGGGCGCAGCGACGTGACGCAAGGCGAGGCGCGGCCGCTGACGCTGCGCGGCGACGTCACGCTCGGCGGCGACAAGATCGCCGTCGAGCGCCTGCAGGCCGCCTTCGACGGCAAGACCGTCGCCGGCCGCCTCGTTTATGCGTTCGCCTCCGGCGCCCAGCCGGCCAAGCTCGATGCCGCGCTCAACGCGCCCGAGCTCGATATCGACGCCGCGCTCGGCTTCGGCAACGCGCTCATCGCCGGCTCCAAGATCGAGCGGCCGCACGACATGACGATCGCCGCCGATATCGGCCGCGCCACCATCGCCGGCTTTACCGCGCGCGATGCCAGCGTGCGATTGAAAGTGGACGGCAGCGGCGTTGCGATCGACCGCCTGTCGGTCGCCGATCTCGGCGGCGGCAGCTTCTCCGCCAGCGGACGCATCGTCACCACCCCGTCGCCGCAGGGCAGCATGCGCGTCGATCTCGATGCGCCGGATATGACGCCGGCGCTGGCGCTCTTGGCAAAACTTGCGCCGAAAACCGCGCAGGCGCTGCAAAGCGGCGCGGCGCTCATGGCGCCGGCCAAGCTGCACGCGCAATTCACCCTCGACGGCGCGGCACCGGCGGCGCGCGCCAAGCTCGCCATCGACGGCAGCCTCGGTGCGGTGCGCGTTGCGCTCAACGGCGAGGCCAAGGCCGACGCGATCGCGCTCAGCGCCGGCGACCTCAAGCTCGACGGCAAATTGGAAGCCGACGACGGCAAGCTGCTGGTGGCGATGCTGGGCCTTGACCGCGTGTTGGCGGTGGAACCCGGCCCCGGTTCGCTGACGCTCAAGGCCAGCGGACCGGCGCGCGGCGATTGGCGCATCGACGGCAAGCTCGCCGCCGGCGGCCTCGAGGCCAGCGCCAGCGGCATTGCAAGTCCGCTCGCCGACAGTCCGGCGGCGGCGCTGCGCGCCACAATCGCACGCGCCGACGCGGCGCCATTGCACGGCGGCGCGCGGGCACCGCTGCCGGTCACTTTCGCCGGCAATGTCGCACTGACCGGCAAGGATCTGACGCTGAGCGACATCGAGGCCAGTGTTGCGGGCGCGACGCTGCGCGGGAAACTTGCCCTCGCGCTGCCGGCGCCGCATCGCCTGCAAGGGGACATCGAGGCGGACAATATCGACGCGGCGAGCCTGATCGCGGCAGCGATCGGCATGCCGGCGGCGGCCGGCAACAAGGATCGTGCGGCCTGGGCCTGGTCGAGCGAGCCGTTTTCCGGCGGTGTGTTCGGCGACTATGGCGGCGAGATCGCGCTCAAGGCGCGCCGCGTCGGCATCCTGCCGCAACTGACGGCGCGCGAATTCCGCGCCACATTGCGCTTCGGCAAGGACGAATTCGCCTTCGACGACATGGCCGGCGCGCTCGCCGGCGGACGTCTGGCCGGTCAGCTATCGTTTCGCTCCGCCGCCGACGGCCTGAAGGCGCAGGCCAAGATTTCGCTCAACGATGTCGATGCGGCGAGCCTGCTGCCGTCCGGCGCGCGGCCGCCGGTCAGCGGCTCGCTCGCGCTTTCGGCCGAAGTCGAAGGCGCCGGCTTGAGCCCGGTCGCGCTGATCGGCTCGCTGCAAGGCTCGGGCAAGATCACGCTCAGCGAGGCGCAATTCGCCGGTCTCGATCCGCGCGCCTTCGATGCCGTCACCCGCGCGGTCGACCTGGGGCTGCCGATCGATGCGCCGCGCATTTCCGACGTGGTGAGCAAGGCTTTGGACAGCGGTGAGCTCGCGGTCAAGCGCGCCGACGGAACGATCGCCGTGAGCGCCGGGCAAATGCGGCTGAGCCATGTCACCGCCGATGCTAAGGACGCCGCGCTGTCGCTGGCCGGCAATCTCGATCTCACCGACGGCACGATCGACGCGCGGCTCATCCTCTCGGGATCGCGTGCGGCCGCCGGCGCGCGGCCGGATATCTACATGGCGTTGAAGGGACCGGTGGCGGCGCCGGCGCGCAGCATCGACGTGTCCGCGTTGACCGGCTGGCTGACGCTGCGGGCGGTCGAAAATCAGGCGCGGCAGTTGCGCGAAATCGAGAACGCGCAGCGTCAATTAAAACCGCCGGCGCCGCAGCCGAAGCGCGACTTGGCGCCCACTTTGCCGCCGCCGCTCGATATCCGGCCGTTGCCGGTGCCCAAGCGCAGCAGTCAGCCGGAAGCGTCAGTCGGCTCGCAGAACTGATGCCGCGTGCGTGCCGTCGGCTGTCACGCGATGCGCCGCGACGGTCGCCGATCTGCGCGCGATAGAAATCGAGCACGAACAGGCGGATCGCCGACGACAGGTTGCCCTGGTGGCGGCCGGTGTCGATCGAGGCCACCACATCCGACAGCGTCATCTCGCGGCTGCCGGCGATTTCCTTCAAGCGCTTTCCAGAACGCGTCTTCCAGACTGACGCTGGTCTTGTGACCCGCGATCACGATCGAGCGTTTGACAACCGGGGATTTCATCGGCCGTCTCCCTTGTCGATCCGGTGCCGGTCGAGATCGCGGCTGGCTTTCGCTTGCTGCGCGGCTTCGAGTTTGCGCCGGTGCTTGGGCTGGCCATGAGCGAGACGGTTGGCGTCGGCCTGCAGATCGGCTTGCCGCTGCTTGGCTCGCTTGCGAGCCGTTCGAAGATTGACCAGTTCAGCCATGCCGTGCCTCGACGGTAGCCGGATACATTGGCCCCCAGATGCTCATGCGAATTCAAGCACCGCCGCCAAAACCGTCGATGGAAGGTCCCTCTGCGCTTTCGGCATGCGGCTCAACAAGATCACGTTATTATATTGGGCGAGACGCCGGTTGTAATTCAATACACGGTTAGTTGATCGCAAGAGATTCTTACTGTTCAATTTTGAACACAAGTAGTAATGTCCGAAGTATTTTTGAATTTTTTACGGTGACCGCAAATGTATATTTTGTCACCAGAAAGAATTACTTTGGAACTTCATGCAAACGGCAGTCAACGAGCCCTCGCGGCAAATATTATCTCGCAAGACTTCGGTGCGGGCGGACGGTACAATAGTAGCACGATACGCAGGCGGCGCGCCGCTATTACATTCCGCGCCCGGCATACGACTTAGCGCGGGCGGGTCATTTTTTCCGGGCGCACCAGGCGGTCGAACTCGGCGCCGCTGACAAAACCGAGCCGCACCGCTTCCTCGCGCAGCGTGGTGCCGTTGGCGTGCGCCGCTTTCGCGACCTGGCGCGGCCTTGTCGTAGCCGATCTTGGGCGCCAGCGCCGTGACCAGCATCAGCGAGCGCTGCATCAGTTCGCGCGATGCGCGCTTCGTTGGCCTTGATGCCGATGACGCAATTGTCGGTGAAAGATTGCGCCGCGTCGGCGATGCAGGCGGATCGATTGCAGCATGCAATAGGCCAGCACCGGCTTGTAGACGTTGAGCTCGAAATGGCCCTGGCTGCCGGCGACCGTTATGGTGGTCTGGTTGCCGAACACGCTGCGCGCAGACCATGGTCAGCGCCTCGCTCTGGGTCGGATTGGTCTTGCCCGGCATGATCGAGGAGCCGAGCTCGTTCGACGGCAGGATCAGTTCGCCGAGGCCCGAGCGCGGGCCGGAGCCGAGCAGGCGGATGTCGTTGGCGATCTTGAACAGCGCGGTGGCGGCGGCATTGAGCGCGCCGTGCACGAACACATAGGCGTCGTGGCCGGCCATGTGCTCGAACTTGTTCGGTGCGCGATACGAACGGAAGTTTTGGTTAATCGCGGCGATGCGTTTGGCGAAGGCCTTGGCGAATTGCGGTTTGGAATTCAAGCCGGTGCCAACCGCGGTGCCGCCTTGCGCCAGCGGATAAAGCTCGCGTTGCGCAAGCGACAAGCGCGCGATGGAAGACTTCACCTGCGCGGCATAGCCGGAGAATTCCTGGCCCAAGCGTCGAGCGGCGTCGCATCCATCGAATGGGTGCGGCCGATTTTGACGATCTTGCCGAATTCCTTCGCCTTGTTGTCGAGCGCGGCATGCAGCGCTTTGAGCGCCGGCAGCAAATGGCGCTCAATCGCAATCGCCGCGGCGATATGCATGGCGGTCGGGATCGAGTCGTTGGACGACTGGCTCATATTGACGTGATCGTTCGGGTGCACCGGGGATTTCGCGCCGAGTTTGCCGCCGAGCGCGACATTGGCGGCGTTGGCGATCACCTCGTTGACGTTCATGTTGGTCTGGGTGCCGGAGCCGGTCTGCCAGACCAGCAGCGGGAAATTGTCGTCGAGTTTGCCGTCGGCGATGTCCTGCGCCACCTCAACGATCGCCTTGGCGCGCCGGGCATCGAGCGAGCCGAGATCGCGATTGACCTCCGCCGCGGCGCGCTTGATGAGGCCGAGCGCGCGCACGATCTCGATCGGCATGCGCTCGGTGCCGATGCGGAAATTATGCAGCGAGCGCTCGGTCTGCGCGCCCCATAGTTTGTCGGCGGGGATCTCGAGCGGCCCGAAGGCGTCGCTTTCGGTACGGGTTTTGGCGGGCTTTTTGGCCATGCCCGAATGTAGGCCGGCCGCCGCGCCGGCGGAAGGCCGCGTTATTTCTTCTTGCGGAAGCGGTCGAGCGGAACCACTTCGCCGCCGCTTCCAGGCTTGTCCGGCTTCGGCTCCGTCACCGCGGCCGGACGTTCCGGCGCCGGCGCGGCAACGGCGGGCAGGGCGGGCGCGAGCGGCTTCTTCGCGGCCGGCTTATCCTGCGCATTGGCCGGCGATTGGCGTTCCTCGCCCTCGGTGACTTCCTCGAATTGCAGGCCGAACTGCACCGACGGATCGAAGAAGCCGGTGACCGCCTCGAACGGAATGGCGAGCTTTTCCGGAATGCCGCCGAACGACAGGCCGACCTCGAAGCCGCGCTCGTTCACGGAGAGGTCCCAGAACTGGTGCTGCAGGATGATGGTCATCTGCTCGGGATACTGCACGCGCAGCCGTTCCGACAGGCGCACGCCCTCGGCGTTGGTGTCGAAGGAGATGTAGAAATGGTGGTCGCCCGGCAGGCCCTTCTTCTTGGCGGCCTCGCTGAGCACGTTGCGCACCACGCCGCGCAGCGCCTGCTGGGTCAGGAGATCGTAGCGGAAATGGTCGGTCATGTTGTTCGGCGTTCGGGTCGAGAATTCGCGGGATGCTAGCGCGGCGGCAGTGCCGGGCGCTATCCCCGCTTTTGGCCGCTGTCATAATTGGAAAGGGCTGCCTTGCGACGAAAGTGGAGGCTTCTGTTGCCAGGTGCCTCCGAACCCCGCCTGACGGAGCTTAACCCGCCAGGGCTTTAGTTCGGTCTTTCGAGCTGCTTACGCAGCCAGAGCAACCGGAGCATAGTTGTCGTTTGCAACTATGAGACGGCCCGATAACGGCGGTACCATGCCGAGCAAAAGTCCGCCCTTTACGCCCTCGTCGATCCTATTTCGCCCCCGCCGAAGCCCGTCTTCTGCGGCGCGGGCTTAGGTGGAGGCGCCGGGTACTGCCCCCGGGTCCGAAAGGTTTATTACGACGGCCGTTTATCGCCATAGCCGGGTTGCCCCGGCACTCCTCAATATAGGCGCTAAAGGTTGACGAAAGAAGAGGGTCGGGCCGATTTTCTATGAACGAATTCCTATCGCGCGGATAAGCCGGCCAAGGGAATTGGGGGCCGGAACGGCGATTGCCCCGGTTCAGGCCGTATTGCTATTCGGTCCGCGCGACAGCAGGCTGCGGCGCAGGTCGAGCTGCCGGCCCAGTTACTATTCCGGCAACACCACCGGCGTATAGCTCCGCGCCGTCGCATCAAATATCGCAACTTGGACAACCGGGTAGCTTTGTTTGAGCTTCAGGCCGGCGGTCATGGCTTCCTCGGATGTCTGAAATCGCGCTTTCAATTTGCCATCGACCGACAACACGTAACCATCGTTCGGCATGACATCCGCTCGCAGATTTCCAGGCTTTTCTGTTTTGCGGCTCATGGCCATTCCTTCGTTATTTTTGGCTTGAACGTCCTTGCGCCGGACGGTCGCAATGCCGGTATATGAATTAGACATTAGAAATCGGCGGCGACGAGGTTGTAGACGCTTTTTCGGCCGCGGGCGTAAACCTTTGTCGCAATATCATAGATCAATTTGCGGTTGCTATCGAAGGCCCGCAGAAAACCCGTTTCATCGGGCTGCAGCGTGGGTTGAATGTGCTTGAGCGCCTCCCAGGTCACAAAGAACGAGTTTTCCATCGAGCGGTCGTAGCCCCAGAAGCGCACCGCGCGCCGCGTGGCATCGTAACTGCGGCTTAGATTAGGAAACGTCACCGCCTGATTCTCGCTATTCGACGGCCGCTGACCTGGCCATTTCATGGCGCCACCGCCGGGTCGACATCGCCCATCAAAACCGGAGCGGCTTCAGTTCCGCCGGAATCCATCGCGTGCACGGTCTGATCCTGATGGTCAGCAAGCCACTGCTCATTGTCCGCGAGCACCGTTAAGCTGCGTTCACGCCTCCGAAATTCACGCGCGTCGTCGGGGCTGTTCGCCGTCTTTGCCAATTCACCGTATTCGGCCGCTTTCGCACGAAAGTGCTCGGGCGTGAACATCAGGGTTCTTTCTGTAAGAGGGTCTCGCTCAATTGCCAGACACTGCAATCGGGTCGACCTAGGGCATATGGGGATGCCGCGTCGCTTTAGCGAGAGGCGCCACCGCATATTCGACATTTCCCGCATAATTGCTCGACTTTGGACGCCATTGGGCGCATCGTTCGTCGAGGCGGAGCGCCTCAAGGCGTCCGCTCCCAAGTCGAAAAACTGACGTTACGTCCCGCCGTCCCGCCGTCGCGCAGGATCGCTCGGCGCGGCGCGGCTTTTTGCAGGAGATTCAAATGTTGGCCTGGTTCGTTCCGCCGGAGGGCGTGCCTGCTCTGCCGGCGATCGCAATCGCCGTGACGGCCTTGCTGCGATGACAATCGTGGGCAATGACGGCCGGTTGCAGGGTCCCGCCGACCCCAAGCGTATCGACGTCCACTCGCCTGCCGAAATGCGGCATTGGGTGCGGGAAATCGGCCGGCCCGCCGCCAAACTCATCGAAGCGGTAAAAGCGGTCGGCCCCTTGGTATCCGACGTTCGGGACTATTTGCGAAACCGCTCGCTTTACGCAATCCACCGATGACGCGCACCAAGCGCAGCGCGCTGACATTCAGCCACGCCTTCACATTAGAAGGCGGAGAACGTTCGTTTCCGGCCGGCGTTTATGAAGTAGTGACCGATGAGGAATTGATCGAAGGACTTTCGTTTCCGGCATATCGCTTCAACCCCGTCAACGGCATCACCCGCGACAGGCAATAGCCTTACCGAATTCCCTCCACTTTTAATCAACCACGCAAACGATCCTTGTAAATCTTGCGCGATAGTTCCGCATCGACGGTGCCGGCCTCGCTGCGCAGGCCGGCCGATCGAGCGGAGGCCAGCGTGCTCGAATCATTCAATGCCTTTTTCGAATCCGTGCGCTTTGCCTGCGAGGTGCAGGGCGTCATTTCCATGCGTCTGGCGCGCTTGGCGCAAGGCGGGCCGCAGGCGGCGGTGGAAGCCGAGCTGATGATCGCCGAAAAAATCGAGGCCTTCGCCGACGCCGAGGCGGCGATGGCCCAGGCGCTGTGCGATGGCGAAGGCCTGATGGTCGCCGCCGAACGCGGCTACGCGCCGCTGCGCCGCTGCGTGGGCGCCAACAGCATCCGCCTCGCGCATGCGATGGCGTGACCCGCGCGCATTTCAGCCCGCCGCGCCGGGCGGCCCATCTTCGCCATCGAGCGCAAGCCCGAGAATGAGATAGCTCCACGACTTGCCGTGCGAGTCGAGATTGAGCGAGGCGTTGACGCCGCCTTCGAGCGCGTCCGTTAGAACGAAATTCAGGCCGTTGAGATGCGGCAGCTCGTAGCGCGTCACCGTCCCGCGGATCAAATGCGGGAAGGCGCGCTTGATGCGCTCGGGCGTCAGCGTGCGCTTGAGCAGCGCGAAATCCTTGGCCTCGTAGGCCCACACATTGACGTTCGAAATGTTGCCTTTGTCGCCGGCGCGCGCATGCGCGATGTCGCGCACGATGCGGCGTTGGTTGCGGCGCGGGGCGTTCATGCGGTCAAAATGTCCAAAGTGGGTTTGATGCGTTCGCGCGGGATCAGCACCGATTTGGTCATCACGCAGGGCACGATCGAACCGCGAAAGCCGCCGCCGCCGGCCGGGCCGCAGCACAAGAGCGATTCCACCTCCCACAGCATCAGCTCGGCGTGTTCCCTGGTCGGCGAGCGCAGCGCGACGTGCAGCCGCACGTCCTGCGCGTCGGCGGCGCGCAGGCCGGCACTGGCGAACAACGAAGAGACGCCGATCAGGTCGATGCGCAGATCGGACGTGATGCCATGCACGCGCGCCATGCGCTCCGCCACGATCTCGGCCGCGAGCTGGCCGCGCTCCTGCGCGGCCGGGCCGGCATAGCTGACGCCGGCCTCGCCCTGGAAGCCGCCGTCGAAGCCGACCGTCACTTTCAGCGTTGCGGGCCGCGCCGTGCCGGTCGCATTCGACACCTTGACGCGGTTGGCACCGACGGCCTGGACGTCGACATGGCTGAAGTCGGCGGTAACGTCGGGCGTAAGATAGCGCGCCGGGTCGTGCACCTCGTAGAGCAACTGCTCCTTCACCGTGGCGGGCGTGACGCAGCCGCCGCTGCCAGCGAGCTTGCCGATGACGGCGCTGCCGTCGGCCTCGACTTCGGCGATCGGGTAGCCGCAGCGCGCGAGATCGGGCACCTCCTTGACGCCGGGATCGGCGAAATAGCCGCCGGTCACCTGCATGCCGCATTCCATCAGGTGGCCGACCAGCGTGCCGGCGCCCATGCGCGCGCTGTCCATGGCGTCCCAGCCGAAGCGATGCGCCACCGGTGCAAGAAACATCGAGGGGTCGGCGAGGCGGCCGCCGATCACCACATCGGCGCCGGCGGCGAGCGCGGGGCGGATGGCGTCGGCGCCGAGATAGGCGTTCATGCCGACCACCGGCATGGCGATATCGGCGAGCGTGCCGGGCTCGTCCATGAAGGGCTGGTTGGGCGGCACCAGCGCGGCGACGTCGTCGCCCTCGATGCAGGCGACTTTCAGGCCCTTGAGGCCGAGCTCGCGCGCGATTGCGAGCGTGCGCTCGGCCGCGGCGCGCGGATTGGCGGCGCCCATATTGGTGATCATGGTCGTGCCGGCTTTGCGGCAGGCGGGCAAGAGCGCGCGCATGCGGCGCTCGAGATGCGCATTATAGCCGCGCTTGGGATCGGCCATGCGGTCGCGGTGGGCGAAGGCGACCGTGCGCTCGCCCAGACATTCCAGCACGATGGCGTCGAGCTTGCCGCGCTCGACCAGATCGACCGCGGGGTCGAGCCGGTCGGCGGAAAAGCCAGCGCCGGTGCCGATGCGGAAGGCTTGCCCGCTCATGTCTGCCTGCTCGGGCGCACGCGACGGTCAATCGCCCTTGCCGGCGCCCTCGGGAAAGAACAGATCGTTGATCGAGGCCGGCGCCTGCTTGATCGAGCCGATCTTCGCCATGAATTGCGCGGTGGCGAAAACTTTATGCGGCTCCAGCGTGAAGGCGTAGTCCTTGTCGCTGATCATGGCGACCACCTCGTCGAGCGTGGATTTGGTGTCGCGCGTGACCTCGAGATAAAGCTTCGAGGCCGCGCGCTTGTCCTTGTTGATCGTGTCGATCGCCTCGCTGAGCGCTTCGAACACCGCCTCATAGGCCTTCGGGTTGGCGGCGCGAAACTTCGCGCTCGAGGTCAGCACCAGCGCGGTCGCCGGGCCGCCGAGGATCTCGTAGCTGGTCGTGATCAGATGCGCGCCCGGCACCTTGATCTCCTGTTCGTAGAACGGCGAGGTCGAGAAGTGCGCGTTCACGCCGGCGGTATTGTTGATGAAGGCGAGCGTCGCGTCCGGATGCGAGAGCGAAATCGTCAGCGGATCGAGCTTGGTGTAATTGTTTTCGCCGAAGGCTTTGGCCGACGCCATCTGCAGCATGATCGCCTGGGTCGATATTTTGACCGAGGGAACCGCGATTTTATCCTTGTCGCTGAAATCAGTGAGTTTCTTCACGTCGGGATCGCGGGTGACGAGGTAGAGCGGGTAGGTGGTCAACGCCGACATCGCCTTGATCTGCCCATTGGTCTTGGACCAGAGCGTGATCAACGAAGGCGCGCCCTGCGCGGCGAAGTGCAGCGCGCCCGAAATCAATCCGTCGTTCATGACGCTGGGGCCGGCGACCTTCGCCCATTTCACGGTGACGCCGGGAAGCCCCAGTTTAGCGGCGTGCTTTTCGACCAGGCTGTCCTTCTGCATCACCATCAGCGGCAGAAAGCTCACGCCGTATTGCTGGGCGATGGTGATTTCGCTTACCTCGGCGCGGACGGACTGGCGGCGAAGGCCGCCAATGCGGCGGCTAGCGCGATCGTTGTTTTACGCATGGGGGCCCCTCGGCGGGTTGATCTTGAGAGGAAACCAGCTTTTTAGGCAGGAGGGAAGAACTTCGCCGGGCACCGGCCGCGACCTCGGCCAGCCATGGAAAAATCAGCCCGGACGCGGGCGCTCGAGCGGCGTGCTGCCGGCGGACTGGCGGCTTTAACGCTTGGCGTCCCTTATCGTCCGCCAGATGCGGTAGGACGTCGCCGGCATCTCGATATTGAGCACGCCGTAAGGCTTGAGCGCATCGACGATGGCGCTCACGATCGCCGCCGGCGCCGCGGTGGTGCCGCCTTCGCCGCCGGCCTTGATGCCGAGCGGGTTGGTCGGCGACAGCACCTCGACGATCTTGGTCGTAAACGACGGCAACAGATGCGCGCGCGGCATGCCGTAATCCATCAGCGAGCCGGTGAGCGGCTGGCCGGTATCGTCGACCACGAATTGCTCCCACAGCGCCTGGCCGACGCCCTGCGCGATGGCGCCATGGGTCTGACCGTCGACGATGAGCGGGTTGATGCAGCGGCCGACGTCGTCGACGCAGGCGTAGCGGGTAAGCGCGAGGGCGCCGCTGTCGGGATCGATCTCGATCTCGCAGATCGCGCAACCGTTCGGGAACACCGGATCATGCATCTCGTTGTCGCTGACGACCGCAAGCCCGCCGGCGAGATCGTCGGGCAGCGCGAGTTTCGGGATCTCCTGCGCCAGCTCGAAAAAATCGAAGCTGCGATTGGTTTCGCGCGCGGTGAAGCGCCCGTCGTTGAACTCGACGCGCTCGGGCGCGGCGCCGAGCGCGAGCGCGGCGATGCGCTTGCCCTTGCCGATCAGCGCGGTCGCGGCGAGCGAAAACACGGTGGCGGCATGGCGCATGGAACGGCCGGAATGGGTGCCGCCGCCGGCGCGCACCACGTCGGTATCGCCCATGATGATACGCACGCTCTCGACCGGCACCTGCAGCAGGTCCGACACGACCTGCGCGAAGCTGGTCTCATGGCCTTGCCCGGCCGGCTGGGTGCCGATGATGACGTCGACGCCGTCGGGCTTGATGGCGATGCGCGCCTGCTCCTTGGGCGCGCCGATCGAGGATTCGACGTAATTGGCGAGGCCGAGGCCGAGCAGCTGCCCGCGCTTCTTCGCCGCGCGCCGGCGCGCCTTAAAGCCGTCCCAGTCGGCGATGCGCATGGCGAGGTCCATGTTGGCCTCGTAAGTGCCGCTGTCGTAGGTCATGCCGACGGCGTTGCGGTAGGGCATGGCCTTCGGCCGCACCAGATTGCGGCGGCGCAGGCTGACGCGGTCGATGCCGAGCTTGGCCGCGGCGATGTCGATCAGCCGTTCGATGGCGAAGGTCACTTCCGGGCGGCCGGAGCTGCGATAGGCCTGGGTCGGAATGGTGTTGGTGAACACCGAGACCGCGCGCAGCGAGGCGGCGGGAATCGCGTAGTTGCCGGTGATCAGGCCGGCGCCCTTGCTGAGCGGGGAGAGCGACACGCAGCGCGCGCCGGCATTGCTGATATTGGTGGCGCGCAAAGCGAGGAAGCGGCCTTTGCCGTCGAGCGCCAGCTCGAGTTTGCTCACCAGGTCGCGGCCCTGGTAGTCGCTGATGAAGCATTCCGAACGCGTGGCGAGGAACTTGACCGGGCGGCCGAGCTTGCGCGAAGCCCACAAGATCAGGCCGTATTCCGGATAGACGCGGTTGCGGGTGCCGAAATTGCCGCCGACGTCGAACGACAGCACGCGCAATGTGTCGGGCTCGATGCCGAGCACGCCGGCAAGCTCGCGCTTCTGCCGCACCGCGCCGCCGCTGCCGGCATAGAGCGTGTAGCGGCCGGTTGCCGCGTCATAATCGGCGACGCAGGCGCGCACTTCGAGCGGCACGCCGGTGACGCGGCCGATGTTGAAATCCATGGCGACCACGTGCGCCGCTTGCGCGAAGGCGCGCTCGGTCGCTGCGCCATCGCCGAAATAAGTGTCGACCAGGATGTTGTTCGGCACCTCGTCCCAAACGGTGGGCGCGCCGGCTGCATGGCGTCTTCCGAATGCAGCACGAAGGGCAGTTCGTCGTAGACGATGACGAGCGCCTCGGCGGCATCGAGCGCCTGCGCCTTGGTCTCCGCCACCACCATGGCGACGGCCTCGCCGACATGGCGCACTTTGTCGGTGGGCAGCAGCAGATGCGGGCCGATGAAGACCTCGCCGCCGCTGGGGCCGGTCAGTTTCATATCGTCGCGCGTCTTCGGTAGTGGATCGTGCCCAATGGGCCCGAGACCGTCGGCGGCGCAATCGGCGCCGGTGAATACGCCGAGCACGCCGGGCAGCTTGAGCGCTGCGGTCTTGTCGATCGAGACGATGCGCGCGTGCGCATGCGGCGAGCGCACCATCGCCGCCTGCGCCTGGCCGGGGAAACCGAAATCGTCGGTGAAGCGGCCTTGCCCGGTGATGAGCCGCGCATCCTCGTTGCGCGGCATGGGCTGGCCGATGAAGCGGAAGCCGGTTTCCGGTTTATTCATGGCCCGACGCCGGCCCCGTTACCAATGCACATTATTCCTCGAACACTTAAGCGACGCGGCCGGCGATGTCCACGCGCAGCCCGCCCAGCGGCGCCCCACTCAGGGTTTGGCGGGCGCTTCCGCTTTTTTCGCCGCGTCCATGGACTTGATGACGTGGGCCCAGCGCTCGGTTTCGCTCGCAATGAAGCGGGCGAAATCCTGCGGGCTGCCGCCGACGGCGTTGAGGCCCTGGCTCTGCAACTCATGCAGAACCTGCGGGTCCTTCAGCGCTGCATTGGTCGCCTTGGATAATGTGTCGATCACGGGCGGCGGCAGGCCGCCGGGTCCGAGGATGCCGAACCAGAGGCCGGCGGCGTAGCCGGGCAGACCCGCTTCGGCAATCGTCGGCAGATCGGGCGCGACGCTCGAGCGCTTGGCTTCGCTGGTGGCCAGCGGCTTGACGCGGCCGTCCTTGATCAGGCCGAGCACCGTCGGCGCCGGCGCGAACATCACCTGGATGCGGCCGGCGATCAGATCGACCGCGGTCTGCCCGCTGCCGGGATAGAGCACGCCGGTCATTTTGACGCCGGCCATCTGCTTGAACAATTCGGTCGCCAGATGCGGCCCGCTGCCGATGCCGGAGGCGCCGTAGAGCAATTCGTCCGGCTTCTCCTTGGCGAGCGCGATCAGGCCCTTCACGTCGGAAACGCCGAGCTTGGGGTTGACCACCAGGATGTTGGGGATCGAGCCGATGAGCGCGATCGGCGTCATGTCCTTTTCGACGTCGGGCGCCTTGGCCGCCATCAGCGTCATGTTGATGGTGGTGGCGATGGTCGCGAACATCAGCGTGTAGCCGTCCTTGGCGCTGCGCGCGACGTAATCGGTCGCCACCATGCTGCTGGCGCCCGGCTTGTCCTCGACGACGACGTTTTGCTTGAGCTCCTCGCCGAGCTTGTGCGCGACGATGCGCGCAATCACGTCGCCGCTCGATCCGGCAGCGAAGCCGACGATGAGGCGGACCGGGCGCGTTGGATAGTCGTCGGCGCGGGCGGGCTGCGCCAGGATGGCGAAAGCGGCGAGAAGGAGGGCGAGCGAACGGATCATGCGTGGCCTTCAGGATTTTTTCTTAGGGGTTTCGACACTGCGCACCGGCGTTTCCGGTGTGAGGCCGCCGCGCCGCCGCTTGATGGTTTCAGCCCCGCTTTCCGCCCAGCGGCCTTCGACCGCGCGCTGCGCGTAGACATCATAGTGTTCGTCCCAGTCGCCGAGCGAATAGCCGTGCCAGGGCGGCTGCGGCGTGATCGGCGGCAGGCCTAGCTCCTTCCACAGCGCGAGCGCGCGCTGCATGAATTCCTGCTTCGGCAATGCCAGCGGCGGCATGTCTTGCTTGAGCGTGGCGTCGATCAGGATGGTCGAATCCTCGCGCTTGCCCGATTTCGGCCCGTGCCCGGCGGATCGATAAGGTTGAATCTGGACGTCGATGCCGGGATCGGAACGATAGGCGAGCGACCAGAAGATGGCGTCGGCATTGGCCGGGTCGATGTCCTCGCTCACCGCGATGCAGATTTTTCCGCAATCGGCGCGCAACGAGGCGGCGCCTTGCAGGCCGCGCCAGACTTCCGTGCGCGCGGTGCCGCGCGCGAATTGCAGGAAGATGACTTTCCGCAGATTGGTGAAGGGCTCGTGCATCGCCACCCGCTTGATGCCGCGGATGCCGAGCTGATCGCGCAAGTGAGAAAGAAACATCGGCTCGAAGGCGACCTTCTTCATCACGCTCGATTCGCTCGGCGTCACCTGGCTGATGATGGAGACGAACACGGGCTTCTTGCGATGGGTGATCGCGGTCACCCGCATCGACATGTTGAAGTCTTCCAGCGCGACATGGCCGTGGCTTTCGCCGAACGGGCCTTCCGGCTCGAGCAGTTCCGAGTCGATCAGGCCCTCGATCACGATCTCGGCGTCGGCCGGCACGTGCAGATCGACGGTTGCCGCCTTGGCGATGCGGATGGGCGCGCCGGCGAGCCCGCCGGCGACCGCCATCTCGTCGAGATCGACGGCGAGCTTTTGCGGGCCGGTGAACAGCACCACCGGCGCGCAGCCGATGACGATGGCGCAGGGCATCGGCTCCTTTCGTTTTTGGTATTTGCGCCAATGCAGATAGCCGCCGGCGCCGCCCGGGCGCGACGACATGCGCACGCCGAGCCGATCCTGCGCCTTCAAGGCGGCGCGATAGGTGCCCATATTCTGCACGCCGGTTTCCGGATCGCGCGTGATGCAGAGCGTCGCGGTGAGATAAGGCGCGGAATCGAAGCCGGGCGTCGAGATCGGAACGGGCAGGCGGGCGAGGCCTTCGCCCGGTTTGAGCAGAGCGTCGCCCTTGATCGACGACTTCCTGGCAAGCGGGTGAGGTGACGACGACCGGCGCGACCGGATGCGCGACGGCGCGCGTCCAGGCTTCGCCGATCTCATCGACCGGCTTGCCCATGCCGACCGCGTAGATTTCCGGCGAGGCGCCGAGCGCGCCGACCGCGACCGGAATGTCGTAGCGGCGGCCGGCGCCGTCGACGACATTGGTGAACAAAAACGCGCGGCGCTGTTCTTCGGCGAGCCCGCCCTGGAACTGCCAGCGCACCAGCGGGTGCAACTCGCTGTCCTTGTCGATGGCGCGGTCGATGCGGGTGACCAGGCCGCGCGCTTCGAGGCGGCGCAGATGTTCCTGGAAATCGAGCGGCGGACCGCCGGCGATGGCCGGACTGGATTTTTCTGACTTGCCCGCTTTGTCGAGCATCGGCCGTTTCTCGTTCGCTGCGTTCGCCTTCATACAATAGGCGAGCGTTGTAATCCATCGCCCGCCCTGTATCGGCATGATGCCCGCGCTGGGGGCGTTCATCGCGCTCTATCTGCGCTTGGTCGGCGCGGCGCGCTGGTCGCCGTCGACTAAGCCGGCAGCTTGATCGTGGCGCGCAGGCCGCCGCCCGGCCGGTTGGCCAGCGTGAGCTCGCCGCCATGCGCCTGCACGATGGCTTGCGCGATAGCTAAGCCCAGCCCGGTGCCGCCGGTGTCGCGGCTGCGCGAGTCCTCGACCCGGTAGAACGGCTGGAACACCCGCGCCAGTTCCGCCTCGGGAATACCCGGCCCGTCGTCGTCGATGGTGATTTCGATCGCCATTGCCCGCAGCTGCCGATAGCGGCGCGCGCGCTCTTGCCGTACTTCACCGCATTGTCGAGCAGATTAGTGAGCGCGCGTTTTAAAGCGCCCGGCTGGCAGTCATGGGTCATTGGCACCGCCGGCGTCATGGTCACCGGCAGGCCGGCGTCGGCCATGTCGTCGACGACGCTGGCGAGCAATGCGGCGATATCGACTTTGCGGCGCGGCTCCGCGCGCACCTCGTCGCGGGCGAAAGCCAAAGTCGAGCCGATCATCTCGTCCATCTCGCCGATGGTCGCCAGCATCTTGTCGCGCTCCTCGGCATCGGCGACTTCCTCGCTGCGCAGCCTTAACAATGTCAGTGGCGTGCGCAGATCGTGCGACAGCGCGGCCAGCATCTGAGTGCGGCTCTCGATCAGCCGGCGCAGCCGTTCCTGCATGCGGTTGAAGGCGCGCGCAGCGCGCTGCATTTCGATGGTGCCGGTCTCGGCCAGCGGTGCGGCCGTGACGTCGCGGCCGAGGCGGTCGGCGGCGCCAGCCAGCAAGCCGAGCGGGGCGGTGACGCGCCGCACCGCCCAGACCGAGACGGCGAGCACGATCACGCCCATCAGCGCCATCGAGATAATAAATTGCCATGACACCGAGGGCGCGCCCTGCGGCAGCGTCGTCGCAAAGGACAGCCATTGGCCGTCGCTCAGTTGAACCGCGACTTGCAGGCCGCGCCAGCCGCCGAAGGGGCCGAAGCGGCCCATCATGCCGTGCATCATCCCCATGCCGCCCGGTCCGCCCATCGTCCCCGGCGGCGGCCTGCGGTCGAACGGCGGACCGAAGGGTGCGCCGGGCGGCCGATCGGGCGGCGCCAACACCGCTACGCGCACTTGCCTGTCGGGCCGCTCGGGAAGCTGTTGGCGCACATAATCCTCGACCGCCTTGGCGGCGTCTTCGGCGTCGCTCGGCGACAATTGCGGCGGCTGCGCCGACAGCGCGACGCGGAAGGTCGGGTCGCTCAGCGCGGCGACGATGCGCGGGCGCCAATCGGCCGGCGCGTCTTCGACGAGCCGCGACAGGTTAGCGACGCGCTGCGCGGCAGCGAAGCCGCCGATCGCGCGCACCGCCTGCTCGCGCGCGCCGGCATAGATCCAGGCGCCGACCGCATGCGAGATCACGAGCCCGACCAGCAGGATCAGCAGCGTTTGGCCGAACAGGCTCTTAGGCATGAAGCTCTTGGGGAAAAAGCGGGTCATTCCCGGCTCACCTCGGGGGTGAAGATATAGCCGCCGCCCCACACGGTTTTGATGATCGTCGGGTCGGCCGGGTCGCGCTCGACCTTCTTGCGCAGGCGGCTCACCTGCGTGTCCATGCTGCGGTCGAAGGCGTTGGCGGCGCGGTGGCGCGCGAGATCGAGCAACTGGTCGCGGCTCAAGGTGCGCTGCGGATGTTCGACCAGCGCCAGCAGCAGATCGAATTCGCCGGTGCTCAGCGGCACGGCGACGCCGTCCAGCCCAAGCAATTCGCGCTTGTCGACGTCGAAGGTCCAGCGCTCGAAGCGGTAGCGCTTGGATTTTTCCTGCGAACCCACGGGTTCGCGCACGCGATTACGCCGCAACACCGCGCGAATGCGCGCAATGAGCTCGCGGCTGCCGAACGGCTTGGGCAGATAATCGTCGGCGCCCATTTCCAGCCCGATCACGCGATCGACCTCGTCGCCCTTGGCGGTGAGCATGATGATCGGGATGTCGCTTTCGGCGCGCAGCGAACGGCAGAGCGAGAGCCCGTCCTCACCCGGCAGCATCAAGTCGAGCAGAATGAGATCGATGTTGGCGTCGGCCAGCACTTTGCGCATGGCCTTGCCGTCGGGCGCGGTGGTGACGCGAAAGCCCTCCTTGACGAGCGCGCGCGATACCAGATCGCGCATCTCGCGATGGTCGTCGACGATCAGGATGTGCGGCCCGTCGTTCATGGCGGCAATTTAGTTCGGGTCGGGCGGTTTGGGGCAAAAAAATTGTAACGATTTCTGCCGGATAGGCGCGTCTGACACACTTGGTCACAAAATCGCGCTCCGCCGACAAACTTGAGTGACATGCAGCGCTCCTAATTGCGCTTGGCGACGACGAATCCGTTGCAAGCAAAAAGGAGCAATCCAATGAAATCGCGAAATACTTTGATCGCGCTCGGTGTCGCGGCCGCGCTGGCGGCTGGCGTCGGGGCGTACAGCTACACCGCCTCCGCACAAGGCGGCCCCGGCTATGGCCCGGGCTGGATGATGGGTGGCGGCTGGGGCGGCGGTCCCGGTGGCGGCCAGTGGAATTGCCCGGCCTTCGGGCAAAACGGCGGGCCCGGCCCCGGGCAAGGTTACGGCCCGGGCTATCACATGCGCGGCTGGGGTGGCGGCTACGGCCCCGGCATGATGCGCGGTTACGGTCGCGGCTATGGCCCGGGCTACGGCCCGCGCGGCGCCGTGCAGGGCGATCAGAACGCCAACCAGAATCTCAATCTCACGACCGACGACGTGAAGGCCCGCATCGAGCGCTGGCTCGCCTGGCGCGGCAATCCGCGGCTGCAGGTCGGCGAGGTGAAGGAGAAGGATACGGACACGATCACCGCCGACATCGTCACCAAGGACAAGTCCCTGGTGCAGCGCTTCATCGTCGATCGTCACACCGGCGCGTTCCGCCCGGACAATAGCTGAGCGGCCGCCGCTAAGTTAAACGAGCAACGACCCCACATGCCCGCGCGGCCTATGCCGTGCGGGCATTGTGTCTACAGCCTGGTCAGCGCGCGGGCATGCCGCAGGCGAAGGCGGCGCCGGGCTTGAGGCCGAGTTTGTTGAAGATCATGGCGGCCGGACAAAAGCCGGTGAAGGCGGCTTGCAGCATGTTGGCCCCGACAAAGGCCGCCAGCAGCAGCCAATAGGGGCTGACCAGCCAACCCAGCACGAGGCTCGCCAGCACCATGGTGCCGGCCAGAGCGAAGACGGCGCGATCGACGTTCATAAGCGTAACTCCCGATCAACAGAGCCGGCGGGCTGACCCCGGCGCGGCGGTCTTGACTATATATGCGATTATTCGTATATACGCAACTATGAAAATACAAGTCGACGAGATGCTGGCGGCGGCCGACGAGGCGAGCGCCATGCTCAAAGCCCTCTCCAACCGCCACCGCCTGATCATCATCTGCCAGCTGACCGAGCAGGAACGCTCGGTCGGCGAATTGGCGCAGCTCCTGAAGATCCGCGATTCGACCGTGTCGCAACATCTCGCGCTGCTGCGCAAGGATGGGCTGGTGACGGCGCGGCGCGACGGGCAGACCATCTGGTATTCGATCGGCAGTCCGCAGGCGCGCGAATTGGTGCGCACGCTCTATCGGGTCTATTGCGCGCCCGCTTCGCCTTGCCTTCCGAATGAGCGCCGCAAGCGCCGAATCAACTGAGGTAAATGCCGATGCGTGGCGGTATTGTCGTGGCGGCTGCGCTCGCGCTGTTGGCGCAGCGGGCTCTTGCTCAAGACACCTTCGTGGTCGAGCCGAAAACCGTTGCCGACGAAAAGGCGGTGTTCGCCACGGTGGAAAGCGCCAACGTGGTGCCGGCGCGGGCACGCATTGGCGGCACGGTGGTCGAACTCGCCGTCAAGGAGGGCGATGCGGTCAAGCAGGGGCAGATCGTCGCCACCATCGGCGACGAGAAGCTCGCGCTGCAAATGAAGTCGCTCGATGCGCAAATTTCCGGGCTGGAAGCCCAGTTCGCCCAGGCGCAGACCGATCTCACCCGCGCGGAAGACCTGTTCGCCAAGGGCACCATTCCGAAAACGAACCTCGACCAGGCGCGCACCGCCTTCAACGTCGCCTCCAATACGCTGAAGGCGCGCACCGCCGAGCGCTCGGTGATTCAGCAGCAGGTGACCGAGGGCAACGTGCTGGCGCCGACCGCCGGCCGCGTCTTGAAGGTGCCGCTGACCACCGGCACCGTCATCCTGCCCGGCGAAACCGTCGCCACCGTCGCGGAGCGGAATTTCATCCTGCGGCTGCGCGTGCCGGAGCGGCATGCCCGTTTCCTCAAAAACGGCGATCCTGTGCGTATCGATCGGCGAGGAGCTCGGCAAGAGCGGCGCGCAATTCGGCACCATCCGCCTGGTCTATCCGCAGATCGAGGATGGCCGCGTGATCGCCGATGCCGCGGTCGCCGGTCTCGGCGATTATTTCGTCGGCGAGCGTATCCGCGTCTGGGTCTCGGCCGGCGAGCGCGAGAGCTTCATCGTGCCGGGCTCGTTCATCGTCACGCGCTTCGGCATCGACTATGCCCGCGTTCGCAAGAATGCCGATCACGATCGACGTGCCGGTGCAGCGCGGGCGCGAGCTGCCGCGCCCGGACATGCCGGACGCATTGGAAATCCTCTCCGGACTTCAAAGCCGGCGACGTCTTGGTGCAGCCGTGAAGCTCGGACTGTCGGGGCGTCTCACCCAGGCGACCATCCGCTCGCCGCTGACGCCGCTGTTCCTGCTTGGCGGCGCTTGCGGTCGGGCTGGTCGCGCTCATCACCATCCCGCGCGAGGAAGAGCCGCAGATCAGCGTGCCGATGGTCGACATCCGCGTCAACGCCGACGGCCTCAAGGCGCCGGACGCGGTCGAACTGGTGACCAAGCCGCTCGAAGCCATCGTCAAGGGCATCGACGGCGTCGAGCACGTCTACAGCCAGACGGTGGACGACCGCGTCATGGTGACGGCGCGCTTCCTGGTCGGCACCAAAGCCGACGACGCCATCCTGCGCGTGCACGAGAAGATCCGCGCCAATATCGACCGCATCCCGGTCGGCATTCCCGAACCGCTGATCGTCGGGCGCGGCATCAACGACGTCGCCGTCGTGGTGCTCACGCTGTCGCCCAAGCCGGAAGCCGCGGCGCGCTGGACCGACAAGGATCTCTATCGAGCTGGCCGACAAGTTGCGCTCCGAACTGGTGAAGATCGACAATGTCGGCCTGACCTATATTTCCGGCGGCAATGCCGCAGCAGATCAGGGTCGAGCCGGATCCGGAAAAGCTCGCGCTGTTACGGCGTCACGCTGCAGCAACTGGTGGCCAAAGTGCGCGACGCCAACCGCTCGTTCCAGGCCGGCTCCGTGCGCGACAACGACACCATGCGCGACGTGGCGGCCGGGCAGACGCTCACCGGCATTCCCGACATCGGCCTGCTGCTGGTCACCACGCGCGACAATCGCCCGGTCTATGTGCGCGATGTCGCCAAGGTCGTATTCGGACCGAGCCCGCTGGAGCATCGCGTCTGGATGGATACGCACGGCGCAAGGGCGGCCATTGGGACCGCGTGCCGGCGGTCAGCGTCGCCTTCGCCAAGCGCGCCGGCGCCAATGCCGTGGTCGTGGCCGAGCAACTGCTGGCGCGCCTGCAAAGCGTCGAGGGCCGGCTGATCCCGGCCGACGTCAAGGTGACGGTGACGCGCGACTATGGCGAGACCGCCAACGACAAGGCGAACGAGCTGCTGTTCCACCTCGGCCTCGCGACCGTGTCGATCGTGGTGCTGATCGCCTTTGCCATCGGCTGGCGCGAGGCGCTGGTGACGCTTGGTCGTCATCCCGACCACCATTCTGCTCACGCTGTTCGCCTCGCAAGCTGATGGGCTACACCATCAACCGCGTCAGCCTGTTCGCGCTGATCTTCTCCATCGGCATCCTGGTCGACGACGCCATCGTGGTGATCGAGAACATCGCCCGGCACTGGGCGATGAAGGACGGCCGCTCGCGCCTGCAGGCCGCGATCGAGGCGGTGGCCGAAGTCGGCAATCCGACCGTCGTCGCCACGCTGACGGTGGTGGCGGCGCTGTTGCCGATGCTGTTCGTCTCCGGCCTGATGGGCCCCTATATGGCGCCGATCCCGGCCAATGCCTCGGCGGCGATGCTGTTCTCCTTCTTCGTCGCCATGGTGATCGCGCCCTGGCTGATGCTGCGCCTGCATCCGGAAGGCAAACCGGTGCACGCGCACGAGGCCGCGCATGGCGAGGGCTTTCTCGGCCGGCTCTATCGCCGCTTCGCCACGCCGGTGGTGCGCTCGCGCCGCTCGGCCTGGATCTTCCTGGTCGCGGTCGGCATGGCGACCGTGCTGGTCTGCCTGCTGTTCGTGACGCGCAGCGTCACGGTCAAGCTGCTGCCGTTCGACAACAAGTCGGAAATGTCGGTGGTGGTCGATCTGCCGGAGGGCGCGACGCTGGAGGACACCGAACGCACGCTGTTTTCGATCGCCGCCGTGGCGCGGCAACTGCCGGAGATCCGCTCGATCGAGACCTATGCCGGCACGCCGGCGCCGTTCAATTTCAACGGTCTGGTGCGGCATTATTATATCCGCGAATCGCCGGAGCTGGGCGAGCTGCAGCTCAATCTGGCGCCGCGCGACGCAACGCGACCGCACCAGCCACGCCATCGCGCTCGATCTGCGCGCGCGGCTAAAGCACGTGACGCTGCCGGCCGGCACGGTCGCCCGCGTGGTCGAGGTGCCGCCCGGCCCGCCGGTGCTGGCGACGCTGCTGGCCGAAGTTTACGGCCCCGATTCGACCAGACCGCCGCGCGGTGGCGCACGAGTTGAAGAAAATCTTTGCGTCCGTGCCCTACATCGTCGACATCGACGATTCGATCGGCCAGCCGCGGCCGCGCCTGCGCATCTCGATCGATCAGGACCGGCTCGAATTCTTCGGCGTCGAGCAGCGCGACGTCTACGACACCATCCAGGCTTTGTTCGGCGGCACTGCGGTCGGCTATTCGCACCGCGGCGAAGGCCGCAATCCGATCGAGATCGTGGTCCGGCTGCCGAAACGCGATCTGTCGTGGAGCGAGCTGCTGGCCTCGACGCCGGTGCCGGCCAACAGCGTGCCCGGCAACAAGACCGTGGTCGAACTCGGCGACGTGGTGCGCGTCGCCAAGGAACTGGGCTCGCCGACCATCTTCCGCCGCGACGGGCGCTTCGCCGACATGGTGATGGCGGAACTCGCCGGCGCCTACGAGGCGCCGATCTACGGCATGCTCGACGTCGACAAACTTGTCGACGGCGCATGATTGGGGCGCGCTCGGTAAGCCCGCGATTCGCTTCCACGGCCAGCCGGACGACGAAAGCAAGCCGGCGATGCTGTGGGACGGCGAGTGGGAGATCACTTACGTCACCTTCCGCGACATGGGCGCCGCCTTCATGGTGGCGATCGTCGGTATCTATATCCTGGTGGTGGCGCAGTTCGGCAGCTTCAAGTTGCCGCTGGTGGTCCTCACGCCGATCCCGCTCACGCTGATCGGTATCGTGATCGGGCACTGGCTGTTCGGCGCGCCGTTCACCGCCACCTCGATGATCGGCTTCATCGCGCTCGCCGGCATAATCGTGCGCAACTCGATCCTGCTGGTCGATTTCATCCGCCACGGCGCAGGCCAAGGCAAGACCTTGCGCGAGGTGCTGCTGGAAGCGGGCGCCGTCCGCTTCAAGCCCATTCTGCTGACCGCGCTCGCCGCCATGATCGGCGCCGCGACGATCCTGCTCGATCCGATTTTCCAGGGCCTGGCGATATCGCTGCTGTTCGGCCTCGCCTCGTCGACGCTTGCTCACCGTGCTGGTGATCCCGGCGATCTACGTCGTGCTGCGCGACGCCGATCAGGTGCTGGAATAAGTAAAAGTAGTAGGCGGCGGCTCCGCGACGGAATTCTAGAAACGCCGTGCAACTCCGCTATGACTTCTCCACAAGCTGGCCGTCTGCTATCTTGCGCGCGTTCCAGATTTCATTCGGGACGTGCCGAATGAATCGATGGAATTCCTAGGAGATCGACAATGCGTAATCCGAAGACGAGGTGTGGCGTTGCGAGCCGAGTTGCGGCGATGGTGTCGGCGTTCTTGCTTGCGGGCGCGATGATCGTGATCGCGAGCGGCCAATCCATGGCGACGCCTGCGATCGCGGCGAAGGAAAAGAAACCCTGTGCGGCATGCCATACGACGCCGCCGACGCTGAATGACGCCGGCAAGAAGTACAAGGCAAGTCACTAACCGATCGCCGTTCGCCGGACGTGGGGCGACGTCGGTCCGAAAGAACGGGGCGCCGGAATTGGCCGGCGCCTGTAATGCGGGCAGCACCGGCAGCTCCCGACTCACCGCAAAATTTTTTGTTGCGCCGATAATTGACGAAAGCCGAACGGCTCGCGCGGCCGGCGGTATTTCGCGCCGTTGCGGGGCCGCCATGCGGAAAACCCCCGTTTGATACGTATCAAAGGCCGTTCCGGACCTATCGGCTAAGGTATTTTTTGGGGATTTTGGGCGCACAACCCCCGGCGGCCGGTTTGACGGCGGCTCATCAAAATTTGAAAAATGCGCCCCCTTCCGGCGCCGAATGGGACGCGACGGTACTCATGCAGCCGCATACCCTGAAGTTCAAGGTCGTGCTCTACCTGGCGATTGCGCTGTCGGCGGCCATGCTGCTGTTCAACGCGATAGTCGCCTGGTTTTTGTATACCGAAATCATCGGCAAGGTATCCGATCACGTCATCCAGCTCTCCGAGGTGATCACCCGGAGCACCCGCTTCGCGATGCTGCAGAACCAGCCGGCCTATGTCGACCGCATCATCCACGATGTGGCCAAACAAGAGGGAATCGACCGGGTTAGAATCCTGAGCAACGAGGGACGAGTCATTTTTTCGACTTTCGCGCCGGAAGTCGGCCGCAAGGTGGACCCCAAATCGGAGGCCTGCTTGCACTGCTCCGAGGGCGAACAGGGAGCCGAGCCGGTCCCCAGGAGCGACCGAACCTGGACATTTAAAGGTTTGAACGGCCAGTCGTTGCTCGGCAGCATGGAGGTCATCCGTAACGAACCGTCCTGCTACAACGCCGCCTGCCATCACCACAGTGAGAAAACGCCGGTCCTCGGCGTGCTCGACATCGACTATTCGCTCGACGATATCACCCGAAAATTGCGCACCAGCACGCTCGGGATCGCCGGCTTTTCATTGGGATTCATCACAATCGCGGCTTTGCTGGTCGGCTTCTTCGTGCACCGGCTGGTCTACGTGCCGCTGCGCGACCTGGAAGGCGGCGCGCAACGGCTCTCCACCGGCAATCTGGACCAGCCGATCCCGGTGCGCAGCGGCGACGAATTCGGCAAGCTTGCCTCCACGTTCAACGATATGACCGACGCCTTGCGCAATTCACGGGCCGAGCTGCAGGATTGGGGTCATACGCTCGAGCAGAAAGTCGAGGAACGGACCCAGGAGCTGCGCCGCGCGCAAGCCGAGACCATGCGCGGCGAGAAGCTCGCCTCGGTCGGATTGCTTGCCTCCGGCGTCGCCCATGAATTGAACAACCCGCTCACCGGTATCCTGACTTTTTCGCATCTGGTGCGGCAGAAAATGCCGGACAAGAGCCCGGATGCGGAGGACATGGACCTGGTGATCCGCGAAACCAAGCGTTGCGCCGCGATCATCAAGCGGCTCTTGGATTTTGCCCGCGAAAAGCAGCCGGAGAAGAAATTCACCGACCTCAATCAGGTCATCGATGATACCGTGCGAATCGTCGAGAAACCCGCGCACTTGCGCGACATCGAGATTACCGTCGACCTCGACCGGACGTTGCCGCCGGTCTGGATCGACGCCGATCAGATCAAGCAGGTGGTCATGAACATGCTGGTCAACGCCCAGCACGCGGTCGAGGAGAAGGGCAGCATCACCATCACCACCCGCCGTATGACGGATCCGCGGACGCCGGCTACCGAGCCCAAGCCGATGGTGGCAATATCGATCGTCGATACCGGCTGCGGCATTCCGGAGAAGAATCTGAAGCGGATATTCGACCCGTTTTTCACCTCCAAGGACGTCGGCAGAGGAACCGGATTGGGACTTTCCGTCAGCCACGGCATCGTCGAGGCCCACGGTGGCCTCATCGAGGTGCAAAGCAAAGTGGGCGAGGGTTCGACGTTCCGCGTCTTTCTGCCGCTGTCGCCGCCGGCCGGGCCCGAGAGCAAAGCCAGCGGGAGCGTCGTATGAGCGCGCGAATTCTGATCGCCGACGACGAGGACATCGTCATCAGAAGCTGCCTGCGGATTCTCACCGGCGACGAGTTTCAGGTCGAGGCGGTGCAGGACGGCCGCGAGGCGCTGCGCAAGATCGAGGAAAATCCCTACGACGTGATGATCCTCGACATCATGATGCCCAATATGGACGGCCTCGAAGTGCTGCGCCGGGTCAAGGAGACGCATCCCAATGTGGATGTCATCATGATCACTGGGCTTTCGCAGATCGACACCGCGGTCCAGGCCATGAAGCTCGGCGCCTTCGATTATATCTCGAAGCCGTTCGAGCCGGACGAGCTGAAACTGGTGGTGCAGCGCGCGCTCGAGCGGCGCCGGCTGCTGCAGGAAAATCTCAGCCTCAAGAGCGAGGTTTCATCGAAATACCGCTTCGAGAACATCGTCGGGCTGAGCCCGCAGATGCAGGCCGTCTTTCGGCTCATCGCGCAATGCGCGCCGACCAGTTCGACCGTTCTGATCACCGGTGAAAGCGGCACCGGCAAGGAGTTGATCGCGCGGGCGATTCACTACAACAGCTTGCGCAAGGACAAGCCGTTCGTTGCGGTCGATTGCAATGCCTTGAGCGAAAACCTCTTGGAAAGCGAGCTGTTCGGTCACGTCAAGGGCGCTTTCACCAGCGCGGTGGTCAACAAGAAAGGCATGTTCGAGGTCGCCGACAGCGGCACGCTGTTCCTCGACGAGATCGGCAATGTCTCGCTGTCGATCCAGGCCAAGCTTTTGCGCGTCTTGCAGGAGCGCGAATTCCGCGCCGTCGGCGACACCCGCGTACAGGCGGCCAATTTCCGGCTGGTCACCGCCACCAACAAGGACCTCAAGGCCATGGTGGCCGCCGGCACGTTCCGCGACGACCTCTATTACCGGATCAATATTTTCCCGATCCACGCCCCGGCGCTGCGCGAGCGGGCGGGCGACATTCCGGCGCTCGCCTACCATTTCCTCAAAGTATTCAGCGCGGAGCTGGGAAAAAAGATCACCGATATTTCCGAAGGCGCGCTCTCGACGCTGGTCAATTACGGCTGGCCGGGCAATGTGCGCGAACTGGAAAACGTCATGCACCGGGCGGCGATCCTGACCAACGACAACGTCATCCGCCAGGCTCACCTCGCCAACATCATCGATTCGGCGCAGCCGCAGGCCGATCTCGCGGTGCCGCGCACCGGCGACGAGCTCAAGCGCGTCAAAAAAGCCGCGCGCGAAAAGTCGGTGGAGGAGATCGAGAAGCAGTTCGTGCTCGAAGCGCTCAAGCGCAACGATTGGAACGTGACCAAAAGCGCCGAGGACACCGGCATGCAGCGGCCGAACTTCCAGGCGCTGATGAAGAAATACGCGATCCGCGTGCGCGATACCGAGCACAACGCCGGCGAGGGCGACAGCCCCGACGCCTCGTCTTAAAGCGCTCCGGCTTCAGCCGGCCTGGCCGTCACTCCGCAGTGCGGCCGCTTCGGCCTCTTCGTCCACGTCCTCGTAGCCGGTCATCATGGCCTTGAAATGCGCGACGCGGGTGTGCCCGAGCGTGCCGAGATAGACGTGGACCAGGATGTAAAAGACGAAGGCGATGAAAATCAGCACGTGCACGGTATCGATGACGCGTATGCCGCCGAAGAAATCGACCTGCGCGGAGAAACGCTTCACGTCCCACATCAGAATGCCGGTATAGATCTGCACCGGGAGCAGCAGCATCATGATGATTTGGTAGATCATGCTCTGCAGCGGATTGAACTTGCGGTAGATGGTTGGCGTGAAACGGATTGGGATCGCCGCGGAAAATGCCGAAGGCGTAGTAATAAGCCTGCCGGAAACTGCCGATGAAATGCTTCTTCAGGTTCAGCTCCGAGTGATAGGCGCGGATGCGGTCGGAAGTGATGTAGAAGGCCGCCCACAGGCAGAAATTGGCGATGAGCACGAAGCCGACGAAATTATGCACGGTGACGGCGGTGTGGAACGACACCACGTCGATCAGCCCGACATAGCGGATCTGCATGCCGGTGAGGATCATCAGGACAAAGCCGACGGCGTTGGTCCAGTGCCAGATCCTGACCGGAATTGGGTGGATATAGAGTCTGCATGGTGCGGTTCCTTTTAACTCGCGCGTGCGGTCAGGCGGCCGGCTTGGGTGTGTCGCCGCCGGCCGGCGGGTGGCCATGCCCGTTTTGCGGGTGATAGAGGCCGAAGCGCTTGAACATCCAGCCGAGGACGACGTGGCCGACGGCGATGCCGAGGCCGCCGAGGATGGCGAGCGCCAGCAGGATGTCGAGCAGCTTGATGCGGGTGCCGCCGATCGCATAGAAGCCCTTCACCGAGTTGACCGAGAAGGCCGAATTGAGCACGTCCGCATTGGCACCATAGCCGACGCGGCGGCCGTCCGGGCCGATCAGCGAAATGGTCACGCTCTGGAAAACCTGCGAGCCGGCGCGATGACAGGTGTGGCAGTCGCTCAGCGCCTTCGTCTTGTCGGCGATCTGATGCATCTGCGGACCGGACGCGACCTCCAGGCGGCCGCGCACGACCGTCTTTCCGGCAAGGCCGCTGCGGTCGAGCGTCTGCAGCAGATTATAGAGCGCCTGCGCGTCGATGCCCTTGCCGTTCGAGCCGACACTCGCCTCGAACAGCGGCACGCCGACTTGTTCGGTGCCTTTCGCCTTGCCCTTGGTGTCGATCAGCATGAGATCGACATTGCGCTGTGCGCCGGGCACGTGGCAGGCCGGGCAGGACACCACCTCGAAATGCAAGGCGGCGTTGGGCAACCATTTTTGGTGCGCTTCCAAGACGCCGGCATGACAGCCGAAGCAGGCCGCCTCCGGCCCTTGGCTGAGCAACCCGGCCTCAGTCGATTTGACTGCGTGCGCGGTGTGGCAGCCGGAGCAGACCGGCGCGTAACTGTCTTTTTGGTGCAGCCGATTTTGTCCGTGCACGCTGCCGAGATAGGCGGTGTAAATCTCGCTGTGGCACTTCTTGCAGGGGACTTGTTCGACGGTGGCGGCCGCGCCTTTGATGACGGCATGCGGATTGTGGCAGTCGGTGCAAACCGGAGCCGCCGGATTGCCGCTGCGCACCAGCGCGGCGTGGATGCTGTTTTGCCACTGCTCGAATTTGTCGGCATGGCAGGTGCGGCAGACCTGCGTCATGCTCAGCGAAAAACTGCGCTTGCTGGCGATGTCGTTTTTCTCGGGCGGATGCTTGGCGATGTCGATGTCGGAATGACAGCTGGTGCAGCCGTTGGCGCCGTGCACGGATTGCAGATAGGGCCCGGCCGGCACATGCAATTGCAAGGTATCGCCGTCCGTCAGCTTCTTCTCCATGCCGGCGGTGCCGTGACAACCAAGACAATTCTGGTCGGCGGCGGAAGGCGCGGGCTCGGCCGCGAATGCAGGCCGGGCAGCGGCCGGTAGCAGGGTAAGCGTCGCGGCGACGCGCCACGATAGTGAGGGAGTTTTCCAGGAACGCGGGCAGAATTTTACGCGAGGCGTTGTAACGATCTGTCTTCGGTCCCATGGAACCCTCGCATTCAACGTCATTCCGGGGGGTCATTAGCCCCCCGGGGATGATCAACACTTTGGTGAAATTGTCTGCGGCAAGTCGGTCGGCACTTCATTGATCTATCTCATTCAGCGCGCGCCGGCTGCAACCGCTCGGCCACCCATCCAGGCCAGCGCGACCAGGCCGATGACCGGGAAGAACACGATATAGGCCAAGCCGAGCACCGGGGCGGCAACCGCCATCCCGACATTCTTCAGGACGCGGGCGGTCGTTCTGACCGCTTCGTATTTGGCGGCAAACCGGCCCGCCAGCACCGCAAGCGCGGCGAGGCCGACGAACGGGAAGGCAATGATGTAGGCCAAGCCGATGAAGGGCGCGGCGAAGAACAGAACGATGTTCTTGAGCGCGTTGCCGGCTGCCTCGGGGGCCGCGGCTTCGGCCGGCGCATTGTTGGTCACGACGTAGAGCTTCGCGACGGGGGCCCGGACCACTTTGGTGGTGACAACGGGCTCTTCCTCGATGAGGATTTTGCGTAATGCGGTCATGGCGAACTCCTGTTTTTTTGGCCTCAGCGAGGCCCTTTTGCTTGGATCTTTTTCTCGGTTGCTACATCGCATAGACCGTGCCAGCCGCCCGGCTTTTCAAAAATACTTATGATAGTTCAAATGTTTAGCTGTGTTTTCGGATGCCGTTACCGGGCCTTTCCTGCGGCTCAAGGTATAATTTTTTTGTCCAAATCGGCCCGGAATGCAATAACTCTACAATGATTTCAATGGCTTACTAAAATTCCCAAGTGCATATTTTTGCTATACAGCCGGCGCTCGCGAGAATAACCGCCTGAAACCAAATGAAAAAAAGGCCGGGAGAGCTCCCCGGCCTTCGGCCTCGCCCATGGTCCGGGCGAGGCTTCAGTTGGCCACTTCGCATTTAACTTCTGGTCCGCGCGGCCACGGCGCCGGCCGGCCAGCCACACCAAAGTCGCCAGCCCGATGAAGGGGAAGAGCACGATGTAAGCCAGCCCGAAGACCGGCGCGGCGAACACCATCGCGACATTCTTCATCGTCACGCCGATCGCATGCAGCCTGGGGTTCTTGTTGGCGACGCGCGCGGCAAGCACCGCCATGGCGCCGAGGCCGACGAAGGGGAAGACGACGATATAGGCCAGGCCGATGAAGGGCGCGGCGAAGAACAGAAGGATGTTCCTGAGCGTGCTGCCGATCTTGGCCGGTTCGGACCGCGGCGCTTCGGCAGCCGCCGGCAGGGCCAGCACTTGCGGCGCAGGCGCCGCCAAGGCGTCACGGGCGCTGCCTTCGATCATCTCGGGCGACAGCGGCTTGTGCACAAAGCTGGAGACGCCGGCGGCCTTGGCGCGGGCTTGCGCCGCATCGGTTCCGTAACCGGTAATGATCACCACCGGGGTCCACGGCTTGCGCGCCTTGACCTGTTCGGCCACGTCTAGCCCGCTCATTCCAGGCATGCGGATGTCGGTATAGACGAGGTCGTATTTTTCCTCATTCAGCTTGCGCATCGCCTCTTCGCCGTTCTCGGCGGTGATGACGGCGTAACCCTTGCTGGAAAGAACCCGGTCGATGCTCTTGCGGACGGCCGGATCGTCGTCGACGACGAGTACTTTGCGTGATGCGTTCATGGCCTTCTCCTTTTAGAATTTTCGCTGCTGTTGTGTGTTTGCTGTTTGAATGGGTTTGGCTTTGTTTCTCAGGCCGCGCAGGTGCCGCCGGCCGCCTCCGACTCCGGCATCGCGCCGCATGGCCCACTGTTTTCGCGTCATGGCGCCGTCGGCGACATTGATCACGTCCTGCGGGCCCACCGGCTTGGCGACGTAGTCGTAAGCGCCGAGCCGCACGGCTTCTTTGGCGCCGTCCACGGTCGGATAGCCGGTGATGATGACCACCTCGCTCTCCGGCCACTTCTGTTTCATCGTGCGCAGGACCGACAGGCCGTCCTGGCCGGGCATGCGCATGTCGAGCAACACGACGTCGAAGGGGTCACGTTCCATCGACTGCAGCGCCTCTTCGCCGTCGCTGGCGGTCGCGACATTGCAGGAAATGCCCTGCAGCGAGCGCAGGTAGCTCCAGCGCACCATTTCGTCGTCATCGACAATGAGAATTCTGTTTTTGTCGGTCATTTTCGCCACCTTGCTTGCGGTCATGTTCTTGCTGCCTATTCAGCAAGCCCCGTGCCACGGACCGGTCCGCTGGCTTTTCGCTGTAATGACAATGGCTTGGACGATGGGGCGGGATTTGCGGCCGGGATTGCTCGCCGGCTGAAGTACATTTTTTCTATGCATCCGCCGGAGTAGCGTAACGAAAAGAATTGGTATTTCGGGTCGATGTGCAGCGCGGCTGCCGCATAATTTTTTTATTGGGGTTTGATTGTCCGCTGACTGCTTTGTTTTTCCGACCGTCTTTGGCAATGTCAGAAAAGATGCATAAGCGTGCAGGTGAGCCATGCAGCTTTTCACGACCGCCGAGGCCGCCAGCTATCTCCGCCTCAAGGAACGCAAGATCTACGAAATGGTGGCTGACGGCACGGTACCCTGCACCAAGGTCACCGGCCGCTGGCTGTTCCCCAAGGCCGATCTCGACCATTGGCTGGCCTCCAGCGTCACGCGGCCCGCCGGCATGACGCGGCCGGAGCCGGCGCCGATCATCGGCGGCAGCCACGACCCGCTGCTGGAATGGGCCTTGCGCGAGAGCGGCTCGGGGCTCGCCACGCTCGCGGTCGGCAGCGAGGCCGGGTTCAACCGCTTCATCGCCGGCGAGACCATCGCTGCCGGCATGCACCTGCATGCCCTGGAAGACCCGCAAGCCGATGCCAATGTTGCCGCCATTGCCGGCCGCAGCGATTTGCAGGACGCGGTGATGATCGCCTTCTGCCGCCGCGAACAGGGTCTGCTGCTGGCGCCCGGCAATCCGCTTAAAGTTCGCACCATCGACGACGTGATCGCCAAGCGCGCGCGCATCGCCATGCGCCCAAAAGGCGCCGGCGCGCAATTGCTGCTGCTCTCGCTGCTGCAGCGGGCGAAGGCCGCGCTCGATGCGCTGGTTTCGGTCAGCCCGGTCTGCCCGACCGGCCCCGATATCGCGCAGGCGATCCGCGCCGGCCGCGCCGATACCGGCATTGCCACGCGCTCGGTGGCCAATTCCGCCGGCCTCGATTTCGCGCCGCTCGTCTGGGAGCCGTTCGACCTGCTGATGCGCCAGCGCGATTATTTTCGCCCCGCCTTGCAGGCGCTGATCCGTTTTCTGCAATCGGACGAACTCAAGACGCGCGCGCAGGAAATGGGCGGCTTCGATCTGAGTGACGCCGGTAAAGTGCGGTTTGTGGTTTAGCCGGCGCAAGATCCCGAAAAGCGGGAACCGGTTTTCGGATAAGATCATGCGCAAAAATGTAAGGAGCTGTAAGACACGCCATGACCGCCAACGACATCCAAGCCTGGCCAAGCGAACTGCGCCTGCACAAGGACCGCAAGACGCTCACTGTCACATTCGACGGCGGGCAGAGTTTCGATTTGCCGGCCGAATATCTGCGGGTGAAAAGCCCGAGCGCGGAAGTGCAGGGCCATTCCGCCGAGGAACGCAAGACCATCGCCGGCAAGCGCGACGTCGGCATCATCGAGGTGCTGCCCATCGGCAATTACGCGGTGCGGCTGGTGTTCGATGATCTGCATTCGACCGGCATTTTCGGCTGGGAATATCTGTTCGAACTCGGACGCAATCACGCGCGCTATTGGCAGGATTACCTCGACGAACTGGCCGCCAAGAACCTCACGCGCGATCCGCCGGCGCGGCGCAAGTGATGCGAGAAGAAATAGTGGCGCCGGAGAAATTTGTATGATCACTTGATTCAAGCGCGAGCAAGACGGACTGGGGAGCATGACATGACATTCATCCGGAACACATTCCTGGCGGCAATCTTGACGGTGGGTCTCGTTGGCGCGGCGCATGCCGTCACATTTAAAGAAATCGCGGGAAAATGGTGCGGCCTGACCACGAGCTACCAGTTTAACCGCGACCTGCTGATCGTGACTTTTCTCGATCGCTCGCCGACCAAGCGATTCAAGGTCACCAGTTACGAATATTCCGCCGACAAGATGACCATGCACTGGCTCAACGAGGGCAAGGAGCTTTTCACGGAATTCGGCGAATTCAGCGCCGACGGCCGCACCATGGCGCAGGTGAAGAGCGAAGTCGGCCCGCGTCGTCCGTTTCATCGTTGCTGACGCGCGCGACGCGGCCCGGGTTGGACAAAGCATCGCGGTTGCGGCTCTGCGCCATCACGCTGACCGAGCTGTTCGGATAGAGGCGGCTGGCGGCTTGTTTTGGCCGGGCCAATTCGCTTACTTACACAAAGTCAGGAGGCCGCCCATGCCCGACCCGCGCACCATTCGTCTCGCCCCGGACGACAATGTGATTGTCGCCGTCGATCAAATCCCGCCGGGCAGCGGCGTGGCCGGCGTGAGCGCGCGCGAGCGGATTCTACGCGGGCACAAAATGGCGGTGGCGCCCATCGCAGCGAACGAGCCGGTACGCAAATACGGGCAAATCATCGGCTTTGCCGCAAAGGCGATCGCGCCCGGCGATTGGGTGCATGTGCACAATGTCGGCATGCACGACTTCGCGCGGGATTATCGCTTCGCCGAAGCGGCCAAGAACGATGAAGTGCTGCCGCCCGAGCAGCGTGCCACCTTCGAAGGCTATGTGCGGCCTAACGGCAGGACCGGCACGCGCAATTATATCGGCGTGCTCACCTCGGTGAACTGTTCGGCGAGCGTGGCGAAATTCATCACCGAGGAGGTCAACCGCTCCGGCATCCTTGACGATTTTCCGGGGATTGATGGCGTGGTTCCTTTCGTGCACGGCACCGGCTGCGGCATGGCGGCCCAGGGCGAGGGCTGGGATGTCTTGCGCCGCACGCAATGGGGCTATGCCACCCATCCCAATCTCGGGGCCGCCCTGATGGTCGGTCTCGGTTGCGAAGTGTTCCAGATCGACCGCATGAAGGACGAATACGGTCTGGTCGAGGGCGATCACTTCCAGACCATGACCATCCAGGCGACCGGCGGCACCAAGAAAACCGTCGCCGAGGGTGTCGAGCGCATCAAGGCCATGCTGCCGGTCGCGGCGCGCGCCAGCCGCGAGACGCGGCCGGCGAGCGAAATCGTGCTGGCGCTGCAATGCGGCGGCTCCGACGGCTATTCGGGCATCACCGCCAATCCGGCGCTCGGCGCCGCGGTCGATCTCCTGGTCAAGCACGGCGGCACCGGCGTGCTGGCCGAAACGCCGGAAATCTATGGCGCCGAGCATCTGCTCACGCGCCGGGCGGTGAACGCGACGGTCGGCGAGAAGTTGGTGAAGCGCATCCGCTGGTGGGAGGACTACACCGCGCGCAATCGCGGCGAAATGAACAACAACCCCTCGCCCGGCAACAAGGCCGGCGGGCTCACCACCATTCTGGAGAAGTCGCTCGGCGCGGCGGCCAAAGGCGGCTCGACCACCATGCGCGCGGTCTATGAATATGCCGAGCCGGTCAAGGAGAAGGGCTTCGTGTTCATGGACACGCCCGGCTACGATCCGGTCGGCGCCACCGGTCAGGTCGCCGGCGGCTGCAACGTCATGTGCTTCACCACCGGCCGCGGCTCCGCCTTCGGCTGCAAGCCGACGCCGTCGATCAAGCTCGCGACCAACAACTACGTCTACCAGAGCATGATCGACGACATGGACATCAATTGCGGCGATATCCTCGATGGCGTTTCCGTCGCGCAGAAGGGCGAGGAGATTTTCAACCGCGTGCTGGCCACCGCCTCGGGCGAACGGACGAAATCGGAAGGCCTCGGCTATGGCGAGCTCGAATTCGTGCCCTGGCAAATCGGCGCGGTGATGTAGTGCGTCAGGGCGATGGTGGGCGCTGTAGGGAACTGACCACTTAACCGGAAATGCAGATTATGCCTAGATTTACCTTGCTTTTTCGATGGTTCTGTGCCACGAGGCTGTACCATCAAACTGTACCATCAGCGGACCGGGCATGGCCGATACCCGATATCTCAAGCGACGACATCAAAGCTGGTATTTTGTCGCTGCGATACCGCGAGCGCTCCGCGGCAAGTTCGTCAGTGAAGGGCGCAACGGAAGCGCCGGCCGGCCGCTCAGCAAGATTGTGGTGAGCCTCAAAACGCAGTCGCTTGGGGAAGCTCAGGACCGGCGCTGGCCGCTCGTGAAGCAATGGCGCGAAACTTTCCAACGGGCGCAGACCGGCGAGCCATTGTCGCTTGCCGAAATCGACGCGCAGGCGCGAGAGATTTTCACATCAACGCTGGAACGCATGGAGGTGGACGTCAAGAGGAGGCGGTTATCCATCAACGAAGAGCGCGAAAGCCTTAACGAGGGCCTGTACAGTTTTCTTGAGGATATGGGACTCGTTGCGCCAGACCGAGGTGAACCAGACACGCAAATCGATGACCTGATGAGCTTTGATGCCATCGGCCACGAATTGAAGGCCGTCGAGCGGCGGACTGGCGTTCAGCTAGAGCCCGGCAGCAAGACTTATCAACTCATGGGTCAAGCGGCAGTGCGGGCACTCATTGCAGCGGCGGAGGGGCGCTTGCGCGCCCTGGAAGGCAAGCCATCGGAACCGCCGGCAACCTTCCTCGGAGCACATGGTATTGACCCCCGAACGCTGCGGCCGATTGTTGTCCCGCCGCGTAGGGCCGTGCGCATTCGCAATGATGGCGGAATGCGTTTTTCAGAAGCAGCGGCGCGATACATTGAAGCCAAGCGGAAGGCCGGCAAAATGACGGCTCACACGCAGCGTCAACGGGAAACCGTGTTCCGTCTATTCAAAAGCTTCACCAACGACGCCCCGCTTGCTGCAATCGACAAGCTGACGGCAACCGATTTCCTTGAGCAAATCGGCAAACTAGACCCCGATTGGCACCACATTGAAGGCGCGCAAGAATTGCCTTTGAATAAGCTAGTTGAAAAATGCGCCAATCGTTCCGGCAGGCTCACAAACCGAACCATCAACTCATACATTCACGCTCTTTCTGGCGTGTTCAGCTTGGCGGACAAAGAGGGACACTTTGAAGGGCGCAATCCTTTCGCCGGGCGAACGCTTGAAGAAACCAATAGCTCATGGCGGTCCTATAAGACCGACGAGTTAAAAAAGCTCTTTAGCACGCCACTATTACGCAACATGCCGACCGAACAGCGCATCCGGCCGGCTAAGTACACGTTTGAAAATGCGATGGCTTGGATTCCATTGGTCGGGCTGTTTAGCGGAATGCGGTCAAACGAGATTTGCCAGATGCGCGCCAGCGACGTGCAGCGCAAGGAAGGCATATGGTTGTTCAATGTGAGCGACGACAATACGGGCCAAAGGCTCAAGACGGAAGCGGCCACGCGCATTGTGCCGATACATAGCGAATTAGTACGCTGCGGCTTCCTCGATTACGTGCAGGCGCTACCGCGTGACGGCCAACTATTTCCAGCGCTGAAACCGGGCGGTCCTGATGGCAAGTACAACCATTATTTCGCCAAGCGATTTACAGAGTATCGGAGAAAATGCGGCGTTACCGCTCCTCGCACGTCATTTCATTCATTCCGCAAGAACGTGGCGCAAGCCCTCAAAGACAAGCGCGCCACGGCCGCCGAAATAGCGGAGTTAATCGGCCACGAACAGGGCTTCACGTTTTCGGTGTATGCCCCTATGCAGCTCCCCATGAAGGCGCTGAAAGAACTGATTGAACGCATCCGCTATCCGGGCTTGCGCTTAAGCCATTTGTATGTCGGCTAGATTAACCGGCAGACTTTGTGCAGCGGCTCGATGTTATGATTTTCGGTAGTTGTGACATCGCTCACGCCGATCTGGCGGATGGCGTCAGCGCTGTTCTGGCCCTGCGATACCAGGACGTCGACCTGCCGCAACTTCGCGACAATCTCTTCAGGCATGTACCTCTTCCTCGGCATATTGGTCCTCCTTCATGTCAAAAGACATAGTTCAGGTCCGGAATTGCTAAAGAAAAAGCAGTCGGGACAAAAAGTCGAGCGGGCCGCTGGTCGGGAGCCGCCTAAGGTCGTCAACCTAATGGATGCGCTCCGCCGGAGCGCGCAGGCTGAGAAGAGGGCCCAATCTGTGGCAAACGAAGCCGAAAGCGAGTAGCGGGACAGACTGAAATACTGCTCCACTATTCAGGGTAGGCAATCTCCCCAAGCGGCATCCAAGAAGCCTGCGCAATCGAGCGCGCGAAAAAAGACGATAGGCCAGCCGTAATTTGGCAAGCGTTGGCGCGCCATTGGCGCGCATGTTGGCGAGGGTCATTGATTGTAGAAGGTTCGACAGCTTGGTGAATTGGTGGGGAAGAGCTGGCGGGGCGAGCGGAGGCGCTCACCGGATCGGGCGCCCCGCGCAGCCCCGTCGGTGTGCAACAAAGAGGCACGCTATGACAAGGAACAGAAGGTTACGCGGGCGTGCGGAACTTCAGTCTGTGCCACTTTCACCGATCCACTTGCCATGGCGCGCGACGCCATTGTGCGCAGTGCACTGCTCGTAGCTTACGAAGCCACAAATTCCGCATATTGGGCGCACCAGGAATGTTCGATCTCCGCCCGCGCTAGCGTGGCTAAAACCAGCAGCGATCCGATTGCGGCAATTGCTACCACAACGATGCAACGCATTGGCGCGCCCTTCGCGCCGCCTTCTTTTAACCGCCGCAGCTACCAGCGCCTCACTTGCGACTTAGTGCCCAGGCGCCGAAAGGTCACGACGCGAGGGTGCGACCCCCTTTGGTCGGTGCACAGCCCGATGATGTTTGGTTCCGGGAGCTTGCGCGTAGGCGCTCTTGCCGCTGTCATTGGATGGCGCATATGCGAATGGCAAGACATTGCCGGTCCCAAAGCCAGGAATGAAGGACTGGGCGAATGCCGGCGTCATCCCAATTGTGACAAATGCACCCAAAGCAAGCGCAACTGAAATGCTACCAAGTTTTTTCATGGCATTTCTCCTTTTTGTCTTTTTACGAGGCCTGGAATTTAGCGCATTGGCCCAGATCAATTTTTTGCCAAAAAGTTTTAGAATATGGCCCGATCCAGCTGCATAGCAGCCTTGCGCGCCCAGAAAATCTCGAATTCCACCGTGGTCCGGAACACTTCCAGCTGATCGCCAAGATCGCTCAGCCGCTTCAGCCGATCATCGACGTCGAAAAGTCCCCGTTGGCCTCGCATTGCCGCAGCTATTGTCAAATCCAATCATGGAAATGCCGCCAAATGCCCAGATTTTTAGAACTGTCCAGTTTTGCGTCACGCTAACGACCAACGCGCTGTCCGGTTTGAGCTATGAGCGGAGTATCCATCCGACAGTTCTTTGAACTCACTCAATTCTTGTTTTTGTGTCGCAGGCTAAGGATGTAGTTAATTACTTCGGCCATCTGATAGTTGGCAAGCTGTGGGTTTGGCATGCTGGCCGAAGCGGCGATGTTCGCGTGAGTTTCTGGAAAGAAAAACTCTAAGAGAGTCTCCTGTCGTCTGCGGCTTGTTGGCAATTGCATCGAAACTTGGGCCTGGAGTACGCAAAATTGGTGGCGCTTCTTGATCCGTTGCAACTACATGACATGCAGCGCATGCCAAAAGCGCAAGGCGGTGCCCTTGAGAAGCAGCGGCTTCCTCCGAAAGAGCTTGGATGCTTGCGCCAATGGTCCATATACCGATGAACAGCAAGGATTCCACAGCTAATAAAGCCATACTCAGGCGACGTTTTTTTGTGTTTATGTGCGTCAAGTGTCATCCCCTAAGAGAGCCTTCATGTTTAAAGTAATGCTCTATCGCTTGCCGCATTCTGCTCGGCTGTGATGACCTGATCGCCCAGTTTCACATCGCCGCTTACTATCTCTGTATAGCTGTTATCACTCAGACCTACCACAACTGGTATAGCTGTCGGCAAATCGTTGCGAAGGATCCAGACCTGCGGTTCGAACGCCATCTTGCGCACGCCGCCTGGCACATAATGCAGCGCCGCGGTCGGTACGCGGATCACATTCGCCCGCCCGTCGGTTACGATCTGTGCGTCTGCAGTCATGCCGGGCATCAGCGCCAAAACTTGGTAGCTGGCGCTAATAACAACATCAAAGGCCACAACATTCTGCACCGTCTGCGGTGATTGCCGCACCTGACTTACAACACCACGGAATGTCCGCTTTGGAAATGCTTCAACTGTGAAAGTCGCGTTGTTTCCTTCTTTGGGGGCTACCAACGTCGCTCTCGGGCACATTGGTATCGACTTCCATCTTGGTCAAGTCGGTAGCTATCAGGAATATAGAGTGGGCGTTTGATAGGTTGCGGCAACGGTTTGCCCCATTGTCACATTGCGGGAAACAACGACTTCATCCACCGGCGAAATAATGTCGGTATAATCGAGATCGACCTGTGCGCTGGCAAGTTCGGCTTGCCGCTGTTCAATTGTTGCCTCATCAAGCGCGATCTGCGTTTGAGCCTGCTCATATGTGTTCTTTGCTATATCGAAGGCTTGGTCGGCAAGCTCGCCGTGATGCAGGTCGCGCGGGCCATTGCCGGCGCAAGGGTCGCTATGCGGTGGCACGCTTGATCGAGCAGCGCGGACGCGACGCAAAGGTGATCGATTAGCTAGGCGATATCACCGCCGATTGCCCGAAGAAGCAAGCTGGCAATATGAGCGAGCAGTGCGCCGCCCGGTG
>CAVRUP010000034.1:0-30505 GCA_963724335.1 uncultured Alphaproteobacteria bacterium
CTCTTAGCATTACAGTTGCACTTTCTTTTTGAGGCGCGCGGGCGCGCTGTGCTTCGGCTTGGTGTGCGCGCCGCCAGAGCGACCATGCGATGACGTTGGCGGGCTGGATGCGCCGTTGTGCGAGCTTGATGGCGATGCGGCGGATTTCCTGGATTGACCAGCGGATCAGGAATGTTCGGTCCGCAGGCGCGGCAGCGTTTCTCGGGCGCCGTGACATTTGCCTGGTGGCGGATGACGGCCATCATGGCGAAGGCGAGCATGACCAACGAGACATGGCGGTGCAGCCATGCCAGGAGCGCGTTCCGTTGTGATCGAGGCCGAGTTCGTTCTCGGTGGCTTCAAAACTGTCCTCGATGGCCCAGCGGCAACCTTCGACCGATACCAGCTTTTCCATGGGCGTGCCATTGGGGCACCACGTGGAGAAGAAGGCGAGTTCGCCGTCGGCGATGTTGCGGCGGATCAACAGACCTCGCGTCCATTCCCCCGTGAGGGCGCTGTTGTATTGGACGGCATCGAGATCGGCCAGTTCGACATAGGCCCAGTCATGCAGGCGCGGACCCTTGGTTCCTTCGCCCGCCGACAGGCGCCGCCAGGTGTTTTTGGGAAGAGTTTGCGCGATCTTGGCGGCGGTGCCGCCCACCATCTGCTTCTTGCCCCAGGAGTGGAACACGTGGTTGCAGGCGACGCCCAGGACATATCCCTTGCCGGCCTTGCGCAGGGTGGTCTCGATGTCCCCGGTACCATACACGCTGTCTGCCGCGACGAACGAGAACGGCACCTTGGCCGCGATCGCGCGCGCAATTATCCGGCGCGCGATTTGAGGCTTCGTCGCAAAGCCCACAGTCTTCGGCACATGCGCCGCCTTCAGGCGTGCGCGATCGTCCGTCCATTCCTTCGGCAGATAAAGCGCCCGATCGATGAAGGCGTGACCGTGACGCGACACATAGCAGGCGAAGACGCCGATCTGACAATTGGTGATCTTGCCCGCCGAGCCTGTGTACTGACGTGCAACTCCGCACGACGCCTTGCCCTGCTTCAAAAAACCGGTCTCGTCGATGATCAGAACCGCATCTTTATCAGCCAGCGTTTCCAGCGCGTAATCGCGCACGATGTCGCGCAAGGCATCCGCGTCCCACCGCCCGCGGCCCAGGATCGCCTGTTGACGCCACGGCCCGGGATCGCCCGCCGCTTCCGCGCGCATCCAGCCGGTCTTGCGCGGTTCGTTCCCCAGAAGCCCGTCGAGAAACTGTCCCGCCGAGGCCGCCACCCGCTTCTGACCGAACAACGAATGAATCCGCCCCTTAACATCCCGCAGCGATGATGCCCAAAGCTCCAGCGTCGTCTCGATCGATGCTCCCGCCATCCATGATCCTCCGAATTATGGTGGCACATGGATTCAGAAGTCGATATAAAATGCAACTGTAATGTTAGTGTCCGTCTCGAAAGTTGTTGAATCAAATGAATCACTTGTGTTTCACACATCGGCTGCCTGTGAGGAGGGTTGCCGATGTGGACGAGCAAGAACCGGGCGCGCTACAAGCGCGATCATTTGCGATATCCGAGCGATGTGACGGACGAAGAATGGGCGCATGTCGGGCCGCTCATTCCTCCGGCGAAGCGCGGGGGCCGCAAGCGTGAAGTGGACGCGCGGGATGTCGTCGACGGCATCATGTACGTGCTGAGCACGGGATGCCAATGGCGCTACATCCCCAAAGACTTGCCGCCGCGCAGCACCGTGTATCGGTACTTCTGTCTGTGGGGGTACGACGGCACGCTGGATCGCATCCACTACGCGCTTTACGAGAAGTGTCGCGAGCAGGCGGGACGCGAAGCCAGTCCCACCGCCGCCATCATCGACAGCCAGAGTGTGAAAAGCGCCGAAAAAGGCGGCCCCTGCATCGATCCGCCCGGGTTCGACGCGGGCAAGCTCATCAAGGGCAAGAAGCGGCATATCCTGGTAGATACACAGGGTCTGTTGCTGCACGCGATTGTTCATCCGGCCGATATTCAGGATCGCGACGGCGGCATCGTGCTGCTGTCCACGCTTTTCGGCCTTTTTCCTTTCCTGAAAAGGCTCTTTGCCGACAGCGCCTATGCGGGGCCTGTCTTTCATGCGGCGCTGGCCAAGATTCGAACGCAACTCGAAACCGAAATCGTCAAGCGTTCCGATTGCGCCAAAGGCTTCGTCGTTCTGCCGCGCCGATGGATCGTCGAACGTACAATCGCTTGGCTCAACCGTTGCCGCCGACTGGCCAAGGATTGGGAAAATCTCAACCTCAGCGGCCTGATCTTCCTGCGCCTCGCATCCATTCGCCTCATGCTCCGAAAACTCTGTAATCCTTGATGAACTTATGGGACGGACTCTTAGCGGTCGAGCGAGGCGTCCTCGATTATCCAGCGCACCAGGTCGTCGAAGCCGATGCCGGCGTGGGCGGCGAGTTCCGGCACCAGCGACACCTCGGTCATGCCCGGCTGGGTGTTCACCTCCAGGCAGGCCAGCCCTTGCGTCCCCGCGCGGCTGTCGTCGGGGCGGCAAGTCGGCGCGGCGGATGCCGCGGCAGCCGAGCGCGCGATGCGCGGCGAGCGACAGGCGTTGGACTTCCGCGTAGACGGCCGCGGTACCCGGTGCCTGCAGCAGATGCTTGGAACTGCTGGGCGCGTATTTGGCCTCGTAGTCGTAGAATTTGGTGGCGGCAACGATCTCGACTATGCTGAGCGCCTTGTCGCCGATGACAGTGCAGGACTAATTCCTTGCCGGGCACATAGGGTTCGACCAGCACTCTTGATCGCCAAAGCTCCAGTCGGCCCGCGTCAGTTCCTGCGGCGGGTGCGTCATGTCCTCGCGCACGATGAAGACGCCGACGCTGGAGCCTTCCGCCACCGGCTTGATCACGTAAGGCGGCGCCAGCAGATGGCGCTTGGCCGCCTCAGTGCGCGCGACCACCAGGCCGCCCGGCACCGGCACGTTCGCCGCTTTCAGCACCGTCTTGGCGATGTCTTTCTGCATGGCCAAGGCGGAGGCCAGCACGCCGGAATGGGAATAAGGGATGCCGAGAATTTCCAACAGGCCCTGCAGCGTGCCGTCCTCGCCGGGGCGGCCGTGCAGCACGTTGAGCGCAACGTCCGGCTTGAGCGCGCGCAAGGCGGCGGCCACCTCGCGGGTGACATCGAGCCGGCTGACGCGGAAGCCGGCGCGTTCGGCCGCATCGGCGCAGGCCTTGCCGGAGCGCAGCGAAATCTCGCGCTCGGCCGACCAGCCTCCCATCAAGACCGCGACGTGTTTCATGAGATCTATCCGGGCAGTCCTGATTCGCTTGGCCGCCTAATAGAAGCGCAGAACTGCTCGCCGCGTCGAGCAAAGAAGCGGAACGCCGCGAGGCTCGCAAGCGCTGCCGCCATCATGACTGCCGCGCCAAAGATTGGCATACCGGAGTCATGCGTGACATCGCGCGCAAATCCGGCGAGCGCGGGCATGCTCGCCATCAAGGCGTAATGCCAGGTCGAAATAAATGCCCATACCGGTCGCCCGATTTTGCGGCCGCACGGCGACTGCCGGCAATGTCATGATCGGTCCGGCCGGCAATCCGACGGCGACGGCAACCGCGATAAAGCACGGCAATGTCGAAGCGCTGCTCGCAAGGACGATTGCGCCCGCTCCGGCGACGATAAATCCGGCCACCATCACCAGATCGGGGCTGCTCTCAGCCGGTCGGCGAGGTAGCCGCCGACCGGAACGAATGCGCCTACCAGGCACCAGCCGAGCCAAATCCACCAGCGCATAGGCCTGCGTCAGACCTAAAGCCGTGACCGGCAAGATGCGCCGGCAAGAAACTGACAAGCAGGATATAACCGACATTATAGGTCGCCCAAACAAGCCCAGCGATCGAGACCAAAGTCCATTCGCCCGCCGACAGCTTCAGTTCAAATTTGCTGTGCGCCGCGCCTGCGCCGTGCGGGTTGCGGTAGACGAGAGCCACCGGGATCAGGCAGGGCACCGACGCATAGGCGGCGACATGCATTACGGCTTGCCATCCCAGCCAATTTGCGAGCGGGGCGAAGCCGAGCAGGCCGAGCGCGATGCCGACCGGCCAGCTCGTCACCAGAATTGCCATGGCGGTGGCGATCTCGCGGCCGGCAAACCAGTCGGCGACCATCTTGGTCAGCAGGACGTTCATCAGCACCGCACCGGTGTCGCTCAGCACGCGTCCGCAGGCGAGCGCCGTGAACGAGGTGCTCATGCCCATGAGCGCGCCGCCGACGCCCCACAAGCGCGAGGCCCGCGACCACCACGCGTTTCGCGCCGAAGCGCTCACCGAGCAGGCCACCCGGCAAAAAAATGAAAACGCCCGGCAGAAATAAAGTCCGATCAGTGTGCCAATGGCGGTGTAATCGATCGAAAGCGCTTCGACCAAAATAGGCCCGACCGAACCGACGGATTGAAATTGCAGGCCCATGACGGTGCGCGCCAAAAACAGCAGTGCGAGCATGAACCAACGGTTCTGGATCATGCTGTCAGGCCCGGGAAACGGCAATGCCGATGCGCTTGATCTCCCATTCCAGCTCGACGCCGGAATGCGCCTTCACCCGTTCGCGCACCATTTCGCCGAGCGTCTCGATATCGGCCGCGCTGGCGCCGTCGAGGTTGATTAGGAAATTGCTGTGCAGCTCGGATACCTTGGCCTGACCGACTTTGAGCCCGCGGCAGCCGGCCCCGTCCACCAGTTGCCAGGCACTGTGGCCGGGCGGGTTCTTGAAGGTGGAGCCGCCGGTGCGATTGCGCGGCTGGCTTTTCTCGCGCTTGCTCTTGATCGACGCCATTTCGGCGGCGATCGCCTCCGGATCGCCGGCGCGGCCCTGCAACAGCGCGGCGGTGAAGATGACGTCGTCGGGCACGCCGCAGTGGCGGTAGGAGAATCCCATCTCGGCATTGCTGTAGCTGCGCAAGTTTCCTCGCCGGTCGATGCCGCGCGCCTCGACCAGCACGTCCTTGGTTTCCCCGCCATAGGCGCCGCCGTTCATGCGCAGCGCGCCGCCGATCGAGCCGGGAATGCCGCTGAGGAACGCCAGTCCGGCGATGCCGGCGGCCTGCGCCGCGCGCGCCACCATGACGTCGAGCATGGCGGTGCCGGCGGCGATGCGATGGTCCGGCTCGACCTTGAGCTCGTTGAAGCCGCGGCCGAGCCTTATCACCACGCCCGGCACGCCGCCGTCGCGCACGATCAGATTGGAGCCGGCGCCGATGACGGTGACGGGAATCTCGGCCGGCAGATTTTGCATGAAATAAGCCAGATCGTTTTCGTCCTGCGGCATGAAGAATGCCTGCGCCGGCCCGCCGACGCGGAACCAAGTCAATTCGTCGAGCGACTGGTTGGCCAAGAGCCGCCCGCGCAGTTCGGGCATGCGGGCCTTCAGATCGGGAACGATATCGGGAAAGGTCATCAGGGCCGTTTATATCACAGTCGCGGCAGGCGCAAATTCGACTCGATCGTGATCTCGCGAAATGAACACTCGGTCTTCATGTGCGCCCTACCCAGCGGCGAGGATCACGGTGACCGTGAAGACAAGCGACAATCACAATCTCAACTTCATTGATCTCGGCGATGGCATGTTGCCGAAAGACGACGCGACGCGTCATTCACTTGAACCGTGCCAGCAATCGATCTCTGACCTCTTCCCAAGGAACTGCCGAACTCGGGTCGCGTTCATGTTCCGCGATCCGGCGGTCGATTTCAGCCATCTGTTCCGGCGTCAAAGCGAAGGCTTCGTCTTCTTCGACGGCCGCGCAAAGTTCTTCAACCAAGTCGCGGCGTTCCTTCGGCGTCAATTGCATGATCTCGGCTAGCAGCGTGGCCTTGTTCATGGCGGCGTCCTCATAAGCTCTGAAAATTTAAGCCACTCACCCCAACCCCGCAAGTTCACCCGGCAGCGCGTAGGCCCATTGCGTGATCGAGCCGGCGCCGAGGCAGACCACGTAATCGCCGGGCTTGGCCAACTCCTTGACGAGGCCGGCGAGTTTTTCCGGCCCCGCGAGCGGGATCGCCTGCTTGTGCCCGTGTGCGCGCAGGCCCGCCACCAGCGCGTCGCGGTCGGCGCCGGCGATCGGCGCTTCGCCCGCCGGATAAACCGGCGCCACGATCACGGCGTCGGCGTCGTTGAAGCAGGTGCAGAACTGATCGAACAAATCGTGCAGGCGCGTATAGCGGTGCGGCTGCATCACCGCGATTACCTGGCCTTTGGCGCTCTCGCGCGCGGCGCGCAAGACGGCGGCGATCTCCACCGGATGATGGCCGTAGTCGTCGATGATGACGGCGCCGTTCCATGTTCCCACTTTGGTGAAGCGGCGGTTGACGCCGCCGAAGGCGCCAAGCGCCTTGCGGATCACGTCGTCCTTGATGCCAAGCTCATGCGCCACCGCCACCGCCGCCGTCGCGTTGAGCGCGTTGTGGCGGCCGGGCATCGGCAGCATGAGTTTGTCGATCGTGTGCGTGGTCTTGCCCTCACGGTCGCGGAATAGCACCGAGAATTGCGATTGGCCGTTCTGATGCGCGATGTCGTCCAGGCGGACGTCGGCCTGCGGGTTTTCGCCATAGGTGACGATGCGACGATCGGTGAGCTTGCCGACCAGCGTCTGCACCACCGGGTGGTCGGTGCACATCACCGCGAAGCCGTAGAACGGAATGTTCTCGACGAAGGCGCGGAAGGCGTCCTGCACCGCGTCGAAGGTGTGGAAGTGGTCGAGATGCTCGGGGTCGACATTGGTGACGATGGCGATATCGGCCGGCAGCTTGAGGAAGGTGCCGTCGGACTCGTCGGCCTCCACCACCATCCAGTCGCCGGCGCCCAGCCGCGCGTTGGTGCCGTAGGCGTTGATGATGCCGCCGTTGATCACGGTCGGATCGAGCCCGCCGGCATCGAGCAGGGCGGCGACCAGCGAGGTGGTGGTGGTCTTGCCGTGGGTGCCGGCGATCGCCACGCAGCTTTTCAGCCGCATCAACTCGGCCAGCATCTCGGCGCGCCGCACCACCGGCAGCCGCTTGGCGCGCGCGGCGATCAGCTCCGGGTTGTCGCGCTTGATGGCGGAGGACACCACCACCACGTCGGCGCCGTCGATATTGTCGGCCTGGTGGCCGATGGCCACCTTGATGCCTTTGGCGCGCAGGCGCTTGACGTTGGCGCCCTCGGCGACGTCGGAGCCGGTGACGCTGTAGCCGAGATTGGCCAGCACCTCGGCAATGCCGCTCATGCCAATGCCGCCGATGCCGACGAAATGCACCGGACCGATGTCGCGCGGCAGTTTCATGGGGGTCGCCCTCAGCCTCTTAACTTAGGCGCGTATCGCCCGCGCGCGGCCATTTCTTGCCGGAGGTGCAAGGCCGAAACAAGGCTGCGCAGGAGATAATGCTTAAATTCCCTACACCTAGAGCAGGTCCCGACGGTTTTGAATCGGGGGATTCCCATAGGCCGGGGATGGGCAGAAGTCTTGGCGTGTGATTCGGTTTGCGGAGGCGCGCCATGCCCATATCTTATTCGTCGGATTTGCGGGGACGGGTGATCGAAGCGGTTGAGGTGGGAGCGTCGCGACGTGAGGCGGCGGAACGCTTTGATGTCAGCGTCAGTTCGGCGATCAGATGGCTGCAGTCGTGGAGGAAGGACAGAATTTGTGCGCCCAAGCCTCGCGGCGGGAGCCGGTCCGCGCTGGAGGCCCACGCGGAAGAGATTCTCGCTCTGGTCGATGAACAGCCGGACTGGACACTCGACGAGCTCATCGTGGCAATGCGGAAGCGACGGATTCCCGGCAGCCGCAGCGCACTTTGGCGTTTTTTCACGCGGCACGATATCACCTTTAAAAAAAACTCTGCGAGCCGCCGAGCAAAACCGAGCGGACGTGGCCCGTGCGCGCCGGCGCTGGATCCGAGAGCAAGGCCTGCTTGATTCTTCCTGTCTTGTCTTCATTGACGAAATTGACGAAACATCGGTGAACACCAACATGGCTCGTCTGTATGGTCGCTGCGCGCGTGGCGAGCGATTGGTCGGGCGCGTACCGTTCGGAACCTGGAAGACGCTGACGTTCGTGGCTGGCCTGCGCTGCGATGCAATGACGGCGCCATTGGTGATTGACGGAGCCATGAACGGAGAAATCTTTCTGGCTTATATTGAGCAATGCTTGGCTCCCACACTCAACTGCGGCGATATCGTCGTGATGGATAATCTGAGGGCCCACATGGTCGCCGGCGTCAAAGAAGCGATCGAAGCCGTCGGTGCGGAATTGCGCTACCTGCCGAAGTACTCGCCCGATCTCAATCCGATCGAGATGTCCTTCAGCAAACTGAAGGCGCTTCTACGCAAAGCCGCCGCGCGGACGGCGCGGGCTCTTCGCCGTCGCATCGGCTCATTCGTGCCGCGCCTCAGCGCAAAAGAGTGCGCAAACTATTTTGCTCACGATGGATATGCTCCAATATGAGTGAAATCCGCTCTAGTGCCCAGTGTCGGGTAGAGGTGCCGATTACTCAGCACCTCCCCCACAGATCCCGGCGTGCGGCTTTCCCGCACCGGGCTCTTGTCGAAGGTCAAACGCGATCGTGGGTTTGGACGCCACCGATCCGCAGGCTCACTGCTTCAGTGACATGCTGAGCCCGGCACTGAGTCCGGAGCATGTGTTGCGGCTTACCTTCCCTTCGACCGGCCGCCTTCCCTCCGCCATCTCCGCCGCCGATTTCAGTCGGCTTTGTTCGATGCTTCATCGGTACCATGCAGCCGTCCGACTCCTCGTCTGTTCCTCGACAGCTTCGTCTCCTCGACTTCCTGTCGCGGCCCGGGATCGCACAAGCGACTGCGGGCCAAACGAGGTCTCCCAGGTTCCGACGCGATCCTTCCATACGTGATATGGCCTTAGACCCCGGCAGGGCGACGGTTCCTCGCATAACGGCACCGCACATGTTGCCTTCGACTGTAGCGAAAGCCTCGGCCCCTGCGAATTCAAGGATTTCGTGGCTCAATCCCACACCCCATACGATCACTGTGTACGCTTCGTCGTGGTCGTCGCCTTCTACAACGCAACACTCGTTACCGGGCGGGCGCTACCCCTTCCCGGGACCGGACTTTCACCGGCTGGACCGCGCCAGCTTCGCCTGGCGCACCGCTACCTTCTTCACGCGGCAGCCGCCTTCAGCCTGGGGATCTTTCTGATCTCGTCCGCGAGGTCGCGCTCGGCGTGCCAGGTATCGTAGGCGCCCTGCATCCGCACCCAAACGCCCGCCCCGTCTCCGAACAGCTTGCCGAGCCGGACCGCGACGGCCGGCGAGACCGATTTACGCTGCGCCAGGATGTCGTAAAGATGCTGGCGCGAAATGCCGAGCAACGCGGCGATCTCGGTCTTGCTCTTACCGGTCGCCGGAATGACTTCGCTCAGCAGTTCGCCAGGATGCGTCGGGCACCGGTTCGGATCGCGCTTGGCGACGATGTCGCGCGGCCGATTCATGTGGCCAAATACCCCCAGCTGTCGTCCCCGCGAAAGCGGGGACCCAGTAGTCCCGGCGACCGTTTAGGGCTCCGCATTCAAAATTGAAAGCCGGGGTTACTCGATGCCCGCTTTCGCGGGCATGACAGCTTTAGAATCCAGCCACTTTCATCACTACATCCGCCAGCCGCTCGGCGGCATCGAGGCTGCCGGAGGATTTGGCGGCCTGCGCCATGCGCACCAGCAAAGCCGGGTCGCCGGCCAATTTTGAGATTTCGGATGCTAGACGTTCGGGGGTGAAGTCGCGCTGCTCGATGCGGATCGCCCCGCCGGCGGATTCGAGCACGCCGGCATTGACGAACTGGTCTTGATCGAGCGAATGCGGCAGCGGCACCAGGATGGCCGGCCGGCCTATGGCCGAAAGCTCGGCCACCGTGGAAGCGCCGGAGCGGGAAATCACCAGTTGGGCGGCCGCCATGCGCGCCGGCAGGTCGGCAAAGAACGGCGCGCACTCGGCGGTAACGCCAAGCCGGGCATAGACAGCGCGCACGCCGTCGAGGTCCTCAGCCCGCGCCTGCTGCACGACGCTTAAGCGCGCGCGCAAATCGGCGGCCAGCCGCTCGATCGCCGCCGGCACGACCTCGGCCATCACGCGCGCGCCCTGGCTACCGCCGAACACCAGCAGATGCAGTTTTCCGTTTGCCTCTGGCGCGGCATAGGGCGCCGCCGCCGCGGCGATCACTTCCTGGCGCACCGGATTGCCGGTGAAGGTGATTTTGCTCTGCAGGCGCGGGTCGAGCCGCGTGAGCGTGCGAAAACCGGTGGCGATGGCCGTGACGCGACCGGCCAGCAAGCGGTTAGCGCGGCCCATGACGCCGTTTTGTTCGTGCAGCACGGTCGGGGTGCCGCGCAGGCTCGCGGCAAAGAGCGGCGGCACGGTCGGATAGCCGCCGAAGCCGACCACCGCGGCGGGACGCACGCGCCCGAGCAAGAGCCAAGCCTTGGCGGTGCCGAGCGTGAGCAGCGTCGCGGTGCGCGCGAGCGCCAGCGGATTGCGGCCGCGCAAGGTCGCGCTCGGGATGAGATGCACCGCGCGCGCCGGAAATTTGAAATGGGCGGTGCGCAGGTCGGTGGCAAGCTCGATGACGGCGCCGCGCTTTTGCAGCGCGTCGGCGAGCGCTTGCGCCGGGAACAGATGTCCGCCGGTTCCGCCGGCGGCGAGCAGCACCAGCGGCGCCGCGGGCATCAGACCGCGCTCCCCTCACTTGCAAGCTCGGGCGCGGTCAACATGGCGACGCGCGGCTGCTCGCGCGTTAAGGCCAGCAGCATGCCCATGGCATAAGCGAGCGACAGCATCGAGGAGCCGCCATAGGAGATGAACGGCAGCGTCATGCCCTTGGCCGGAATGAGATGCAGGTTGACCGCCACGTTGATCGCCGACTGCATGCCGAACAAAATGGCGAGGCCGGCGGCGGCAAAGCGCGTGAAGGCGTCCTCGTTGCGCATGGCGCGCACCAGCGCGCGAATGACGATGAAGGCATAAAGCGCCACCAGCGCCAGGCAGAGCGCGACGCCGAATTCCTCCGCCGCCACCGCGAACACGAAGTCGGTATGGCTCTCCGGCAGCAGCCGCTTGACCGTGCCCTCGCCAGGTCCTCTGCCGAACCAGCCGCCGCGCATGAAGCTTTCGGTGGCGATGTCGATGTTGAAGGTGTCGCCCGAGGCCGGATTGAGGAATTTCTGGATGCGGCTCGCCACATGCGGCACGGTGTAATAGGCGGCGGTCAGCCCGATGCCGGCGATGCCAGCAATGCCGAACACCCAGATCAGCCGCATGCCGGCCATGAAGAACAGCGCGCTCCACACCAGCACGACCAGCATGGTCTGGCCGAAGTCGGGCTGCAGCACCAGGAGCGCGACCACCAGCAGCAGCAACAGAAGCGAAAAGGCGTTGGCCGGCATGTCGGCGCGCTTGGCCGATTCGCCGAACAGCCAGGCGACCAGAATGACGAAAGCCGGCTTGAGGAATTCCGACGGCTGGATGTTGACGCCGAAAACGATCAGCCAGCGCCGCGCGCCCTTGATCTCGGCGCCGAAATACGGCGTCGCCGCCACCATGATCAGGCTGACGGCGAACACGATCAGCGCGAGCCGTCGGATCTGGCGCGGGTTGAGGAACGACACCGCCAGCATGATGGCGACGGTCGGGATCAGATAGAGGATGTGGCGGTCGACGAAATAGAACGGGTCGAGCCCGAGCCGGCCGGCGACCGGCGGGCTGGCTGCGAGCGAGAGCACGACGCCGGCCAGCATCAACGCGCCGATGGCGGCGAGCGTGAGCCGGTCGACCGTCCACCACCATTCGCCGAAGGGCGTGCGTTGCGTGCGTGAGATCATGTCCCGTTCCCGGGGGCCAAGCTGACGCGGGACGGTTTACGAAGCATTAATTTTCCCGTCATTCCGGGGCGCCGCGAAGCGGCGAACCCGGAATCCATAACCCGCAGCGCTGCGGAGTATGGATTCCGGGTCCGGCCCTTCGGGCCGTCCCGGAATGACAGATTATGTTATCAGCGAGCTAATTCCCGGGATCGCCAGCACCAGGTCGATGAAGGCTTTGCCGCGCACCTCGAAGTTCGGGTATTGGTCGAACGAAGCGCAGGCCGGCGACAGCAGCACCACCGGCTCCTTGGCGCCTGAGACCGCCGCATCGCGCGCGGCGGCTGCGACCGCCGCCGCCAGCGTCACGCTGATCTCGGCGGGCACCTTGCCGGCAAGCGTTGCGGCGAAGTCGGCGGCCGCCTCCCCGATCAGATAGGCCTTGGCGATGCGCGGGAAGAATTCGGCGAGACTCGCAATGCCGCCGGTCTTCGGCTTGCCGCCGGCGATCCAGAAGATGTCGTGAAAGCTCGCCAGTGCCTTGGCGGCGCTGTCGGCATTGGTCGCCTTGGAGTCGTTGACGAACAGCACCTTGCCCTTGGCGCCGACCTGCTGCATGCGGTGCGCGAGGCCGGGGAAACTCGCCAGGCCTTTTTGGATTGCCGGCAGGTCGAGGCCGAGCGCCAGACAGGCGGCAATGGCGCAGGCGGCGTTCTGCGCATTATGCGCGCCGCGCAATGAGCCGATGCCGGCGAGCTGTGCCACCTGCTGCGCCTTGCCGGCAATGGCGCGCATGATGCGGCTGCCTTCGGCGTAGAACCCGTCGCGCAACGGCGTCACGACCGACACGCGCACGACTTTTTTGCCGGCGCGTTCGATGCGCTTGGCGGCGGCGCGCGTCCAATCGTCGTCGACGCCGATCACCGCAATGTCCGCGCCCGCCACCAGCCGCTCCTTGATGGCGGCGTAGTTTTCCATCGTACCGTGGCGGTCGAGATGGTCTTCCGTGACGTTGAGCAGGATGCCGACGGTGGCTTTAAGCGAAGGCGCAAGATCGATCTGATAGGACGACACTTCCAGCACGTAGACGCGGCCCGGCGCGAACGGCGCGAGCGCCAGCACCGGCACGCCAATATTGCCGCCGACTTGCGCGTCGCGGCCGGCGCTCGCGATCAGATGCGCGGTCAGCGCGGTGGTGGTCGATTTGCCGTTGGTGCCGGTGATGGCGACGAGCGGGCATTGGCTGCCTGATTTGGCGCGCTCGCGGCAGAACAATTCGATGTCACCGACGATCTCGATCTTGGCTTGGCGCGCGAGCGCCGCCGCCCAGTGCGGCGCCGGATGGGTGAGCGGCACACCGGGCGCCAGCACCAATGCGGCGACCTGCGACCAATCGAGCTTGCGCAAATCTTGCGTGTTCAGTCCGGCGGCTTTCGCTTCCGCCACGCTCTTTCCGTTGTCGTCGTAGACGACAACCTTGGCGCCGCCTTCGATCAGCGCGCGCGCCGACAATAGTCCCGATTTGCCGAGGCCGAAGACCGCGACCGTCTTGCCGGCAAAGATGGCGATGGGGATCATAATCTCTGTCGTCCCGGCCGAGCGGAGCGAGGGCCGGGACCCATACTCCGCAGTCCATCGATAGTGCACGGCGTATGGGTCCCCGCCTTCGCGGGGACGACAACAACCCTCATCTCAACTTCAGCGTCGCCAGGCCCGCGAGCGCCAGCACCACGGCGACGATCCAGAACCGGATCACGATCTGCGGCTCGGTCCAGCCGAGCTGCTCGTAGTGATGGTGGATCGGCGCCATCTTGAACACGCGTTTGCCGGTCAGCTTGAACGACACCACCTGCACGATCACCGAGACGGCTTCGAGCACGAACAGCCCGCCGACGATGGCCAGCACGATCTCGTGCTTGATCGCCACCGCCACCGTGCCGAGCATGCCGCCGAGCGCCAGCGAGCCGGTGTCGCCCATGAAGATCGAGGCCGGCGGCGCGTTGTACCAGAGGAAGCCGAGCGAGGCGCCGATCACCGCGCCGCACACCACCGCCAATTCGCCGGTGCCGGCGACGTAATGGATTTGCAGGTAGTCGGCGAACACTAGGTTGCCGGCGAGATAAGAGATCAGCCCGAAGCTCGCCGCCGCGATCATCACCGGCACGATGGCGAGGCCGTCGAGCCCGTCGGTGAGGTTGACCGCGTTGCCGGCGCCGACGATCACGAAGGTGCCGAGCAGCACGAAGGCCCAGCCGAGATTGATCACCAACTCCTTGAAGAACGGGAACACCAGCGAGGTCGCGATCGGCCCCTTGCTCAGATGCGACAGCGCGGTGACGGCGACGACCGCGATCAGCGCCTCGGCCAACAGCCGCGTGCGGCCGGCAAAGCCGGCATGGCTTTGCTTGGTGACCTTCAGATAGTCGTCATAAAACCCGATCAGCCCGAAGGAGAGCGTCACCCCGAGCACGATCCAGACATAGGGACTGGTCGGATTCGCCCACAACAGGGTCGAGACCAAGAGGCCGGAAAGAATCATCAGCCCGCCCATGGTGGGCGTGCCCTTCTTGGTGACCAGATGCGATTGCGGTCCATCGCTGCGGATCGGCTGACCCTTGCCCTGTTTGAGGCGCAGAAGGTCGATGATCGGGCTGCCGAACAGGAACACGAACACCAGCGCGGTGACGACGGCGCCGCCGGTGCGGAACGTGATGTAGCGGAAGACGTTGAGGAACGAGACCTTGTCGGAAAATTCGGTCAGCCAATAGAACATCGTGTCAAACCCTGAAGCTTCCGTTGCGCATGATCTTATCCGAAAACCGGTCCTCACTTTTCGGGATCATGCGCTTTCAGCCTTGCGCCGCCGGGACATTTTCGGCTGCGGCTGGTCTGGCGAATTGCCGTTCCAGCGCCTTGACGATCGGCCCCATTTTCGAGCCCAGCGAACCTTTCACCATCACCGCATCGCCGGCGCGAAGGGTGGCGAACACGGCCGGCTCCAGCTCGGCCGCAGTCTCGGCATAGCCGCCCCGGCGGCCAGAGGGAAGGGCCTCCCAGAGCGCGCGCATCAGCGGCCCACTGCAAAACACCAGGTCGACGCCGGCAGCCTGGATCGGCGCGGCGAGAGCGCGGTGCAGCGCGGCTCCGCGCGGCCCAAGTTCCAGCATGTCGCCCAAGACCGCGATGCGGCGGCCAAACTTGCCGACCGCGGCCCGGCCGAGCAGCGCGATGGCCGCAGCCATGGAGGCCGGGTTGGCGTTGTAGCTCTCGTCGATCAACAGCGCGCTGCCGCCGGGCAGGCGCAAGGCGATGCGCGTGCCGCGGCCGCTTGCCGGTTTGAGATTGTTGAGCGCGAGCGCCGCCAAGGCCAGATCGGCGCCGACCAGCGCGGCCGTCGCCAGCACGGCGAGCGAATTGAGCACCAGATGCTTGCCGGGGGCGCCAAGCTTGTAGGTGACGCTCTGCCCAAGGATGCGCGCCTGCACGGTCGAGGATTCCGCCTGCAGCGAATGCCGCAACAGCCGCGCGTCGGCCTTGGCACTGGCGCCGAACGACACGATGCGCTCAACGCCGGCCGCTGCGGCGGCGCGGGCGAGCTGCGCGTATTGCCGGCTGTCGCGGTTGAGCACGGCGGCGCCGCCCAGCTCCAGCCCTAAAAAGATTTCCGCCTTGGCGCCGGCGATTTTCGTGAGCGAGCCGAAAAATTCCAGATGCACCGGCGCGATGGACGTGACGATCGCCACATGCGGGCGCACCAGTCTGGTGAGCGGCGTGATCTCGCCTGCATGGCTCATGCCGATCTCGAACACCGCGTATTTGGCGCTCGCGGCCAGGCGGGCGAGCGACAACGGCACGCCCCAGTGATTGTTGTAGGAGGCGGCGGACGCGTGCGTCTCGTCGTCGGCGGAAAGCGCAAGAAGCAGCGCCTCCTTGGTCGAGGTCTTGCCGACCGAGCCGGTGACGGCGATGATTTTTGCCGGCGAACGCGCGCGCGCGGCGCGGGCGAGATCGCGCAAAGCTTCGAGTACGTCGGCCACGATCAGCAGCGGGGCAGCGGCGGCAAATTGCCCGCGCTTGGCGCGCGCGATGACGGCGAGCCCGGCGCCGGATTTAAGCGCCGCCTCGACGAAATCGTGGCCGTCGCGACTGTCGCCTTGAATCGCGAAGAAAGCGTCGCCCTTTGCCAGCGTGCGGCTGTCGATGGAAAGGCCGGGCACGTTCTCCGGCAGCGCGCCGGATTTCTCCGCGTGCATGGCGGCGGCCATGGCGTCGGTGGTCCACAGCGCGGTCATGGCACCTTTTCCTTCAGCGCCGCCGCCACCGCGTCGTGGTCGGAAAATTTCAAAATTTTATCGCCGACGATCTGCCCGGTCTCGTGCCCCTTGCCGGCGATCAGCAGCACGTCGCCCTTCCGCAGCGAAGCGATGCCGGCGCGGATCGCCTCGGCGCGGTCGCCGATCTCGGTCGCGCCCGGGGCGGCGGCGAGAATGGCGGCGCGGATCGCGGAAGCCTGCTCGCTGCGCGGATTGTCGTCGGTGACGATGACGCGGTCGGCGTTCTCCGCCGCGATGCGGCCCATGATCGGGCGTTTGCCTGCGTCGCGGTCGCCGCCGGCGCCGAACACCACCGTGAGCTTGCCGCTGGCGTAGGGACGCAAAGCGGCGAGCGCCTTGGCGAGCGCGTCCGGCTTGTGCGCATAGTCGATGAAAATCGGCGCGCCATTCTTGGCTCCGGCGAGTTCCAGCCGGCCTTTGGCGCCGGTGAGATGCTCGAGCGCGGCGAACACGCGCGCGGGCTCGGAGCCGGTCGCGATGGTCAGGCCGGCGGCGACCGCCGCGTTCTGCACCTGGAAGGTGCCGACCAGCGGCAGTTTCACCTTATAGGTTTTGCCGCCATGGACGATGCCGACGACTTGCGCGAAGCCGTCGATGGCGCCGCCGGTGAGCTTGATGTCGTTTCCGCCGACGCCAACCGTCATGATCTTGAGGCCGCGCTTGCTGGCGGCATCGACCACCTGCCCGGCATAGCAATCGTCGACGTCGATCACCGCCGTGCCGTTGGGCGCGACTAATTCCTCGAACAAGCGCAGCTTGGCGGCGAGATAGTCTTCGATGGTTTGATGATAATCGAGATGATCGCGCGACAAATTGGTGAAGGCGCCGGCGCCAATGCGCACGCCGTCGAGCCGGTGCTGATCGAGACCGTGCGAGGAGGCTTCCAGCGCGAGATGCGTGACGCCCTCGCCCGCCAACTGGTCGAGCGTGCGGTGCAGCTCGACCGGATCGGGCGTGGTGAGCGAGCCGTATTTCTCCCCGCGCGGCGAGACCACGCCGATGGTGCCGATGCTGGCGGCCTGCAATCCGAGCGCGGCCCATATCTGCCGCGCGAAGGCGGCGACCGAGGTCTTGCCGCTGGTGCCGGTGACCGCGGCGATGGTGGCGGGCTGGCGCGGAAAGAATTTCGCCGCTGCCAGCGCGAGCGCGCGGCGCGCGTTCTTGACCGGCACGAAAATAACCTGGGCCGGCAGCCCTTCGGGACGCTGCTCGGCGGCAACCGCCACCGCGCCGGCCGCGACCGCTTGCTTGGCGAAATGCGCGCCGTCGGCCTTGGCGCCGGCAATGGCGAAAAACAGGAAGCCGGCTTTGACCTTGCGGCTGTCGGCGCTAATGCCGGCGATGTCGAGCGCCGCCTGGTGCGCATCGAGCCGGGCATTTTCGAGCTGCAAGTCGGCGAGTTTCATCGGGGCGTTTCTAAGCTCAAGCTCGCGCGGGAATAAGCGGAATTTGCGGCCGCCCGCCCGCGACCTGCACTTACTGGTTCGCGGTCGCCTTGGCCAGGATCAGCTGGTCGGCCTTGGGCAGATCGAAGCGCGGCTCGAGGTCGAGCAACGGCGCAATGCGCGCGATCACCTTGGCGGCGGTCGGCGCGGCGTTCCAGCCGGCGGTGGCGAAGCCATGGGTTTCCGGCGTCGGCTGCGGCTCGTCGAGCATGATCATCATCAGATATTTCGGTTTGTCCGCCGGCAAAAGGGCCATGAAATCGGTCAGCAGCTTGTGTTTCGAATAGCGGCCGTTGACGACCTTTTCGGCCGTGCCGGTCTTGCCGCCGATATAGTAGCCGGCGACGTTGGCCTTGGTGGCGGTGCCCTTCTCGGCGTTGAGCCGCATCAAATAGCGCATTTCGCGGCTGGTCTCGGGCTTGAGCACCTGTTTGGCCAGGGCCGTCGCCTCGCTTTCGCTGCGCTTGAGGAAAGTCGGCGGAATGAGCCGCCCGCCATTGACGCAGGCCGCGATCCCCATCACCGCCTGCAGCGGCGCCACCGACAGGCCATGGCCGAAGGCGATGGTCACGGTGTTGAGTTCGCCCCAGTGCTTGGGCACCAGCGGCTCGGCGCTTTCCGGCAATTCGGTGCGCAGCCGGTCGAGCTGGCCCATCTTCCTCAAGAAGGCCTGGTGCCCTTGCACGCCGACCGCGAGCGCCATGCGCGCGGCGCCGATGTTCGACGAATAAGTGAAAATCTCCGGCACCGAAAGAAAACGGTGCATCGGCTCGTAATCGTGGATGTCGAAGCGGCCGTAGTGCAGCGGATGGCTGGCGTCGAAGGTCGAGGCCAGCGTCGCCTTGCCGGAATCGAACGCCATCGCCACGGTGAGCACCTTGAAGCTCGAGCCCATTTCGAACACGCCGGTGGTGAGGCGGTTGATGCGGCTTGGATCGTTCGCCTCGCGCGGGTTGTTCGGATCGTAATCGGGCTCCGAGACCAAGGCGACTACCTCGCCGGTGTTGACGTTGAGGACGACACCGGACGACGCCTTGGCCTTGAATTTCTCGCGCGCCTTGACGAGCTCGTCGCGCAACGCGAACTGCACGCGCAGATCGAGCGCGAGCTGCACCGGCCGTTGCAGCCGGTCGGTGGCGAGTCCGGCCAAGTGCAGCGCGGCGAGCCCCTGCCCGTCCAGCCACTTCTCCATGCCGGCGATGCCCTGGTTGTCGATATTGACCAGGCCGATGACCTGCGAAACCGTCGGACCGTTGGGGTAGACGCGCTTGTTCTCGGTCAGGAAGCCGACGCCGGGGATGCCGAGATGATGAATTTCCTGTTCCTGCTTCGGCGTGATCTCGCGCTTTAGCCAGACGAAGCCGCGCTTCGACGACAGGCGCTCGCGCACTTCCTTGACGTCGAGATCGGGCAACTCGGCGGTGAGCTGCTCCTCGGCGTCGTCGACGTCGATGAGCTTGCGCGGCTCGGCGAACAGCGACGGCGTCTTCACGTCGGTGGCGAGGATTTGCCCGTTGCGGTCGAGGATATCGGGCCGCGCGGTGGCAAGCGCGTCGGCGCCGACGCTGCGGCGGCTGCCGTGGCCGTCGCTCTGCTCGGCGAACATGACGAGCCGCAGCGCGATGACGCCGTAGATGGCGGCGAAGGCGACGATGGCGAGGCCGAGCCGCGCCTTGGCTTTCACATTGCGGTCGACGTCGCGGCCGTAGAGAAACGAGCGCAGGAAGCGCTGCCAGCGGGTCTCCGGCATTTTCGGGCTTGCGCTCATCGGGTCACCGCGGCGCCGGCACGCTGCCGGTGGTGGCGGGCGCCGGTGCCAGCATGGCGCCGATCGGATCGCTGCCCGGCGCAACCGCAGGCGGACGCTCGGGCAGGCGATCGAAGCTGTTGAATTGCGTCGGCAGCATCGGCCGCAACGCCAGATGGCGGTCGGCCAAGCCCTGAATGCGGACGGGGGTGTCGAGCTTCGCCCATTCGGCGCGCAGCGTGGCGATGGCGTCGCGCTCGCGGCGCAATTGGCCGGCGAGCTTGGCCACGCGCTCGGCCTGCAGCGTGGAATCAAACTTGATCTTGTAGACGAAGGACGCCGCCAGGATGAGCGCGCCGATGACGAAGATGTTGATGAGGCGCATGCTCAGTGCCCCTTCAGAACATCGGCGAGCGCCGGCAGGCGCGGCAGCAAATCGGAGGCATGGTCGTTACGGGCGGGCGCCGGCGCACGCTCGGCGGCGCGCAGCTTGGCCGAGCGGGCGCGCGGATTGCGCGCCACCTCGTCGGCATCGGCCACGACCGGCCGCTTGGTGAGCAGGCGGAAGGTCGGCTCCGGCCGCTTGATCTCGGGCGCGTGACGCGAGCCGGCGCGCGTGTCGCTGCGGCCGACGAGAAACGACTTGACGATGCGGTCCTCGAGCGAATGGAACGACACCGCCACCAGGCGCCCTTGCGGCTTGAGGATGCGCTCGGCGGCCGTGAGCGCGCCGACCAGTTCGCCCAGCTCGTCGTTGACGAAAATGCGCAAGCCCTGGAACGTGCGGGTGGCGGGATGGATATCGCCCGGGCGCGAACGCACCACCGCGGAAACGATATCGGCGAGCGCGCGCGTGGTGCGGATCGGGGCGGCGCTGCGCGCCTTGACGATGGCGCGGGCGACGGCACGCGAGTGACGCTCCTCGCCGAGAATGAAAATGATATTGGCGAGATCGCGCTCGCCCGCCACATTGATGACGTCGGCCGCGTTCGGACCCTCGCCACCCATGCGCATGTCGAGCGGCCCGTCGAGGCGGAAGGAAAATCCGCGCTCAGGCGTATCGAGCTGCATGGAGGAGACGCCGAGGTCGAGCACCACGCCGTCGACCGCGTCGGCGCCGGCGCTCCGCGCGACCGCGTCGAGATTGGAAAACCGGTCCTCGATCAAGGTGAGGCGGCCGTTCGCCGCCTGCAGCAGCGGCTGCCCAAGCGCGATCGCGCTCTGGTCGCGGTCGATGCCGATCACTTTGCAGTTCGCGGCGGCGAGAATGGCGCGGCTATAGCCGCCGGCGCCGAAAGTGGCGTCGATATAGACGCCACTGTCATGCACGTTGAGGAAGTCGACCGCTGGGCGGCCGAGCACGGGAATGTGGAGGGCTGGTCCGCCAACGACAGCCGCAAAGCCGTCGCCGCCCGCCGTCATTCCCGTGCTCCGAGCGCGTTGCGCGCCGCCGACTGGGATCCGAGCTGGCTTTTGAGCGCGCGCACCTTGTCGGTGGCCTCCACGAGCTCGTTCTGGAACCGGCCCGGCTCCCAGATCTGAAACTTGTGGCCGAGGCCGACGAAGGTCACCGCCTCGGTAATTCCCGCATGACGCTTCAAGCGTTCGCTCAAGCTCACGCGGCCCTCGCCGTCGATCTTCAGCGTCTCGCTGGTGCCGTAAAGCGCCAGCGCGAACCGCTCGCGTTCGTCGGAGAACGGGGTCAAGCGTTCGATCAACGCCTCGATCTCCGCCATCAGCGCATTCCCCCCGGCGTCGATCGCAGGGCGGTCGAGCGCCGGATAGCAATAAAGGCCGTCGAAACCGTCGCGGCCGAGCACCGGGCGGAAGGAAGCGGGAATCGAGACGCGCCCTTTGGAGTCGAGCCGCAGCGTCGTGTTCGACACGAAGCGGTCCATATCCCGCACTCCACGCCGACCGGACGCAAACCGCGCCACCCGAACCGACTGAGACGCCTGGGATTGTCGTGCCGCTCCAGAGGGTTGAGCGGTCCGCCATCCTCAAAGAGATTTTGTGGGATATCATGGGATATTATGGGCGTCAATGGAATGACCCTGCCCCGTCCCCCTGCTTTTGGAGGCCGGCGCACCGCACCTTCGAACGCTCATTAACGGCCCTTAAACTTAAGGATTTATTGCCGCCGGACCGCTTTCCGGACCCGGCAGACGGCCGCGCCGCGCGCTGTTTCGCCGCGATGCAAAAACCGCAGGGCCCGTCAGCGGCAAATTCCCGCAGTTCCCGGAACAAGAAATTTCGGCGGCGAGTTGGGCCTGTAGGGACGGCGACCGCCGCCCAAGGACAAGTGCGATGTTTCATCGCGCGAACAAGGAGGCATTCCATGACGAGTAAATTGATGATCGGCGCAGCTATCGGCGCGCTGATGGTATCCGGGGCGTTGGCGCAATCGCCGACCTCTCCGTCGAGTTCACCGGCCAAGCCGCCTGCGGCCGCGCAGCTAAGCGGCGGCAAGGCGGGTTTCCTCACGTCGCAAAAGCCCGATCAGTAGCTGGCGTCCAAGTTCAAGGGCACTGACGTGATGAGCGCCGACAACAAGAAGATCGGTGACGTGACCGACATTCTGTTCGACAAGAACGGCAAGATCGAAGCCTATGTGATCAGCGTCGGCGGCTTCCTGGGCATGGGGGCCAAAGAGGTTGCCATGGCGCCGAGTTCGTTCGACGTCATTCCCGGCTCAAACGGCAAGGCCGACCTGCTCAAGCTCTCGATAAATCAGGACGAGCTCAAGCAGGCGCAAAACTTCAAGTCCTACGAACCGCCGCGCCCGACGACGACGGGTTCGGGCGCCGGTCTCGGTGGATTGCCGGGCGGCATGCGGCCGTCGACCAACACGCCGCCGACCGGCAGATAAAGCCGTCGGCAATGACCGACCGACGCGGCCCGGATAGCGTCTGCCGTCCGGGCCGCGGCTGTGCCGCGCCGGCCACCCATATTGCTTTTTCGCACGCGCGCGGTGAATGATGCGCGGTCCGCGCTCCGCGCATTCAATTTTGGTTCCGGCCCATGTCGGCTTTTCAGCCGGATTCCTTCATCGTCAGCGATGTCGTGCCCTCGCCCAATTATGACGAGCGCAAGCAGGGCCGCGCACCGGATCTGATCCTGCTGCACTACACCGGCATGGCGTCCGGCGAGGCGGCGCTCGCCCGGCTGTGCGCGCCGGACAGTGACGTGTCGTCCCATTACGTGGTGTTCGAGGACGGCCGCATCGTGCAATGCGTGCCGGAGGACAAGCGCGCCTGGCACGCCGGCGTGTCATCCTGGGCCGGCGAAACCGACATCAATTCGTGCTCGATCGGCATCGAGATCGTCAATCCGGGCCATGAGTTAGGCTATCGCGACTTCCCGCTGCGGCAGATCGCGGCGGTGATCTCGCTCTGCAAATCGATCGTCACCCGCCGCGGCCCGATCGGCGCCACCCGCATCCTGGCGCATTCCGACGTGGCGCCGGCGCGCAAGCAGGACCCGGGCGAGAAATTTCCCTGGGAGCTGCTGAGCGAATCCGGCATCGGCCATTGGGTGCGCCCGGCCGCGCCCAATATCGACGGTCCCACGCTCAAGCCCGGCGACCGCGGCGATCCGGTGACGCGGTTGCAGCGCGCGCTGCGCGGTTACGGCTACGGCATCGAGGAGACCGGCAGCTACGACGAGGCCACGCGCGCGGTGATCACCGCGTTCCAGCGCCATTTCCGACCGGCCCGGGTGGATGGGGTCGCCGACGCTTCCACCATGCTCACGCTGCGCGCGCTCTTGGAGACGCGGCCCGCGCCGCTCGCCTGATAAGGCCGCTTTAACGCTTCCAGCCCGGCGGCCTTGACGCGGCGGCCGCGCAATCCCATTGCTATCCCCGTCAGTCGGCCGGACGGCCGCTCCGCGCCAATGCCGAAAGGCGGCCGGGGAGGAAAGTCCGGGCTCCATGGACGAACGGTGCCGGATAACGTCCGGCGGGGCCACACGGCTCCAGGGACAGTGCCACAGAGAACAGACCGCCGCGGCTGCGTAGCGTTTTGGCCGCGGCAAGGGTGAAACGGTGCGGTAAGAGCGCACCGCGTTTCCAGCGATGGAAACGGCACGGCAAACCCCACCGGGAGCAAGACCGAATAGGAACGACGTTGGGGCGCAAGCTCCAGGTCCGTCCGGGCCAGTCGTTCGGGTAGGTTGCTTGATGCGCCGGGCAACCGGCGTACGAGAGGAATGGCCGTCACGTATGCCGCTCGCGCGGCATGCCATACAGAACCCGGCTTACAGGCCGGCTGATACGTCAAACGGGGGCTCGGCGGCAAAAAACCGCCGGGCCCCCGCCAATTTTCGAGGTAGAGTTGAAGAGAGGCGCGGTAGCTTGGGCCGTTCGGCAACGCTCCGTTTCCTCTCTCCGCTCATCGAACCGGACAGGCAGATTTCCCGCATCCGGCTCTCGGACAAGACCTCACGCCTTTGCTTTCGCGTGCAACGCCTTCGGCAGTTTCTGAACACTCATCGGAGTTTATAGGTTGCCCAATCTCCAGGTCCTTCGCCACGTAATGCGTCTGTCTTGAACTGAGGTCCCTTCCCTCCGCCGGCGTTACCCGGCTTCAGCGGTACTACGAACCTCTCCGCCACCCCAAGGCGCCCAGCCTGTCCCTCGCGGGCGTCCGGTTGGTCATCGCTGACCACGCTTTGGGGTTTCCCGTGTTTCGTGCGCTTTCCTTGTGTACATGCCGCCGCCACTACCCCGGCGCAGCGTCTGGACGAATCGCTTCGCTCATTTCATCCAGACGTATCAGCCTTCCCCGAAAGGGTTGTCGGGTCGGCCTGCGCATTGTCCTTTTCGAGGATTGCTCGGCGTTCACTCGCGTTGCGGCCTGCACACTCGCGCTGTCACCAATTCGTGACACGCTAATCGAAGGCTTCAGCCACTTCGTTACCTCCATGACTGCTCCGATTGCTTCCGGCTGGAGCGGTTGCCGGGTGGGGCTTGCACCCACTGGAAAGCGCCGCCTTTTCACGGCGCACACCCGACGCGGACTTTGCGGCGGTGTTTTTGATGGCACTCGCCGCAGTATCCCCTTACGCTGAGCAGCGCCAACTGGGGGGAACGACCATGACTGAGACAACAAATCCTGCAACGCCGCCGCTCGCGCCGAGCGTAATGCCGCCGCTGGCCCCGAGCGTACAGCCAACGCCGCCGGCTGCGACCATAGCGGCACCAAAGACCTTCTGGGAGCGAAACCGGCGCCGGTTCTTAATCGGTGTCGCCATCATCGTCGGATTGAACGGGTCTATAAGGCGTTTACGCCGCAGTTACCGGGTTGCGCGGCGGACGCGACCGTCAATGTCATCCGCGACATCTTCAAGAAAAAGAATGCAGAACTCACCATGCTCATCGATATGAAGACGGTGAGCGAGACATCGTCGCAGCAGAGCTGCCAAGCGCATGTTGAAACAACGGCCGAGACGGCGACGATCTTCTACGACATCACCTTGCAGGGCAGTAACTTCCAGGTCCTGATCACCAAGGTGGACGCCAAGAATCGCTGAATCGTGGCGCGCGCACGGCGATCCTCCTCGGAGATCGCCATGTTCCTCCGCCGGGCAAAGGCAGACGTTCGCAGAATTGCGATTGGTCGGTGCCAAACAAAATGTTCGTCGCGGCAGAACATGCGCGCGCGGCCAAAATTGTTCTGCTCAGGCCTTGAGCAGCCCGAGCTCGCCCAAGACGGCGACGAATTCCGCGCGCTCCCGATCTAGATAGCGGTGCAACGCGGCGCCGGTTGAAACCATCGGCGACCAGCTCAGGCGCTTGAGATCGTCCTGCCAGCACGCCTGCGCGGCGGCGGCGGTGACGACGCGCTGCCAGAATTGCACTTGCGCGGCGTTGAGTGCGGCCGGGCCGCTGACGCCGCGCCAGGCGCCGATCACGCAATCGGCCGATAACTCGGTCCAGGTCGGCACGCCGGCAAAGGCGCCGGTGAGCCGCGCCGGCGCGCTGATAGCCAAAACGCGCAACCGGCCGGCGTTCAATTCGGCGATGACGCTCGCCGCGGTGACGGCGCAGATATCGGCGCTGCCCGCGATCACATCGGCGACGCAATCGAGCGCGCTGTCGAACACGCGGATGACCGGAGCGTTGACGTCGCCGCCCACCTGCTTGATCAATTTCGCAACGGCGACGTGATTGGGATTGCCGAGCGCGGTCGACAGCGCAACCGTGACGCCGGCTGCGTCGCGGCGCAGGCGGGCGAGCAGATCGCCGCCGCTTTGCAACGGCGAGTCGGCGCGCACGGCGAAGGCGATATATTCGGTCACCAGCGTCGCGATCGGGGTGTACTTGCTGTGCTCGAAATTGGCGAGGCCGACCAGAAAATCGCTGGTGAGATTGGGCGATGAGATCGCGATCACATGCGCATCGCCGGCGTGCCGGTCGATCACTTGCGTCCAGGCCCGGCGCGCGCCGCCGCCCGGAACGTTGACCACCTCCACCGGCACGTCGAGCAGGCGGCCTTCGGCGATCGCCTTAGCCAGCGCGCGCGCCACGCGGTCAAGCCCGCCGCCCGGCGGCGTGCCGGCGACAATCTGCACGCCGCGCGCCGGCTTCCAAATTTCGCTCACTACTTGGCGCCCATGCCGAGACCGCCGAGCACCTTGGCCCAGAGCGCGACTTCGTCCTTGTAGAATTTGTCGAAATAGGCGGCGCTGCGCCGCTCCGGCGGCACCACGTCGTAGCCGAGATCGGCGAAACGCTTGACCACGTCGGGGTCATTGAGCGCGACGCCGAGCGCCTGGTTGAGCTTCTGCACAATCGGCTTCGGCGTGCCCTTGGGCGCGGAGAGGCCGAACCAGACGGTGAGATTGAACTGCGGCATGCCGGCTTCCTTGGTGGTCGGCACGTCCGGCAGCATGGGCGAGCGCTTGTCGCCGGTCACCGCAAAGGCCTTGAGCTTGCCCGATTTGATGTGCGGCACGATGTTGACGATCTGGTTGCAGCCGAAGTCGACGGTGCCGGCGACCAGATCCATGGTCGCCTGCGGCGTGCCGCGATAGGAGGCGACGGTCGGATGCACATTGGCGACCGAATGGAACACCGAGCAGGCAAGGTTCGAGATCGAGCCGACGCCGGCATCCGCCTCGGTCACTTTTTTCTCGTTGGCGCGCAGATAGGCGACGAAGTCCTTCAGCGTCATGGCCGGCACTCCCGCGCGCGCGACCAGCACCACCGGCGAAACATTGATCAAGCCGATCTGCTCGAAATCGGTCGAGCGATAGGGCAAATTCTTGTTGAGGAATTCGGCGGCCGCATGGGTGCCGGAACCGGACACCATGATGGCGTAGCCATCGGGCTTGGCCTTGGCGACGCGGTTGCTGCCGATGGTGTCGCCGGCGCCGGTGACGTTTTCGACCACGATCTGCTGGCCGAGCGCCTTCGCCATCGGGCCGACGATCATGCGTGCCGTGGTGTCGGACGGGCCGCCGGGCGGAAACGGCGCGACCAGGATGATGTTGCGGTCGGGATAGTTTTGCGCGAAGGCGCCCGGCGCAGCGGCGAAAAACCGCCAGCGCAACGACCAGTTTTTTCACGGCCAGCCTCCCTTTTCGGTTCCCGGTTTTTCTTATTGGTACGGCTGACAGACTAGGCCGTGCGCGCGTGCACGCGCAACCGACGGCCATGACCGGGCGTCCACGGCTTGGACAAGCCGCCGCGCCGCCATGTCACCAGAGGACGAGGACGAGCGAGGTTTCCGCGCGCTCGGCTACAAGCCTCGCAGCCCGTCCGAAATCGCCGCCAATGCCAGCAACAGACCGCCGACACCGACGAAACTGACCGTGAAAAAGCCGAGGATCGCGTGCACGACTGTCCCTCTTGACGTTGCAGGGGTTGCACAAGGCAAGGACCAGGCCAACGCGAAAGCCCGCTCCCTGCCGCCCAAGTTGCAACGTATTGTTTGACAGCCGGTTCCGTAAACGTTCGGTTAGCCAAGACCATCATCAAGGCTAATGTGACGCGCCGATTATGGCCGACGGCAGCCACAGCGCGATACCAGCGATGGCAGCGCGCTGCGGCTATGGTCGAGCCGGCTACTTTTTATAAGCGGCGAGTATGGCTTGCCCCTCAGGACCTGCCTTCTTTAGCCAGTCGGCAGTGAGCTGGTCGCCGACCTTTTTCAGACCGGCCTTCAGTGCCGGACTCGGCGGCAGCACCTTCATGCCGTGCGCCTTGAGCTGATCGAGATACCAGCCGCTCTTCTCCTCCCACATCTTCCAGCCGCGCGTTTCCGCCGTCGCCGCTGCTTTGAGCAGCGCGGCCTGCGTCGGCTTGTCAAGCGCGTCGAACGCCGCCTTGTTGACGAAGGTGATGTTCTTCGGAATCCAGGCCTGCGTGTCGTAGAAGTGGGTCATCGATTCCCAGGCCTTGCTGTCGTAGCCGGTCGCCGCCGAGGTGATGAACGAGTTGACGACGCCGGTCGCCAGCGCCTGCGCCAATTCCGCGGCCTGTACGGTGACCACCTGCGCGCCGACCAGTTCGCCGATGCGCGCGGTGCCGACATTGTAGGCGCGCCACTTAAGGCCCTTCATGTCGTCGACCGTGTTGATGTCCTTCTTGGCGTAGATACCCTGCGGCGCCCACGGCACCGCGAACAACACCATCAGCCCCTGCGCGGCGAGTTTCTTCTCGATCGTCGGCTTTGACGCCTGCCACAGCTTCATCGATTCCGGATAGCTGGTGGCAAGGAAAGGAATGACATCGACGCCGTAGATCGGGTCCTCGTTCTCGTGCAGCGAAATGAGCACTTCGCCGATCTGCGCCTGGCCGGTCTGCACCGCGCGCTTGATGTCGGGCGCCTTGAACAGCGAGGCGCCGGGATGGACGGTGATCTCCAGCTTGCCGTTGGTCGCCGCGGCGACGTCCTTGGCGAACATCGCCAGATTGACGCTGTGCGGATTGTCGGCCGGATAGGCGGCCGGCAAATTCCATTTGGTCTGCGCCGACGCAGGCGACGCGGCCAACGCGCCGACCGCGAATGCGGCCAGCAAAAGGGTACGGGACAAAATGAGCATGGGACGCCTCCTGGTTTGATCGTTTGAACGTAAGCCTAGCAGGAAACTGGGCCGGCCTCAACTCGGCGGGAACGCCAGATGCGGCAGGATGAGGACGATCTGCGGAAACTCCGTGATGATGAAGACGGCGACGAGCAGCAGGATAAAGAACGGGAACGCGGCGCGCGCGACGGTAAAAGTGTCGCGTCCGCTCATATTCTGCAACACGAAAAGGTTGAAGCCGACCGGCGGCGTGATCTGCGCCATCTCGACGTGGATCACCAGGTAGACGCCGAACCAGACGAGGTCGAGGCCGGCCTGCTTGATCATCGGCAGCACCACGACCATGGTCAGCACGATCATCGAAATGCCGTCGATCAGACAGCCGAGGATGATGTACATGATGGAGAGGTACAGCGCGAGCATGCCGGGCGTGAGGTGCTGGCCCTTCACCCATTCGGCGAGCGCCGCCGGAATGCCGGTATAGGCCATGGCCGCGGTGGTGTAGGCGGCGCCGGCGAGGATGAACATGATCATGCAGGTGAGCCGCGTCGCGCTCATCACGCTTTCGAAGAAACGTCTTGCGGTTGAGCGTGCCGCTCCACCAGGCGAGCAGCAGCGCGCCGGCTAACGCCCCAGGCCGCGCATTCGGTCGCCGTCGCGAAGCCGAGCACGAGCGAAAAGAAAACGCCGAGGATCAAAAGCAGGCAGGGAATGAGCTTGGTCGACTCGGCCAGCTTCTTCCGGAACGGCATCGGCGGATCGCGCGGAGGGATCTTGCTCGGATTGAGCAACGACCAGCCGATGATGTAGCCGGAGTAAAGCGCCATCACCAAAAAGCCGGGCAGAAAGCCGCCGAGAAAAACCTGCAGCACCGAAACATTGGCGGTCACCGCATAGACCACCATCGGGATCGAGGGCGGGATCAGAAGCCCGAGCGTGCCGGAGCCGGCCAAGCGAACCGAGACTGATGCCCTTGTCATAGCCGCGCTTCTCCAGTTCGGGCAGCGCGATCTTGCCGATGGTCGCGCAGGTCGCGGCCGACGAGCCGGATACCGCGGCAAAGATTCCGCAGCCGATCACGTTCACATGCACCAGGCGGCCCGGCAGCCATTGCAGCCAGGGCGATAGGCCGCGGAACATCTCTTCCGACAGGCGTGTGCGGAACAGGATCTCGCCCATCCAGATGAACAGTGGCAGCGCGGCCAGCGTCCAGGACGCGCTCGCGCTCCACACCGTGGTCGCCAGCACCGAGCCGATCGGCACGTTGGTGGTGAGCAGCATGGCGATGAAGCCGATCAGGCCGAGAGCGACCGCGATCCAGACGCCGCTGCCAGAATGACAATGAGCGCCCCGATCAGAATCAACGCCAGATTGATCAGCCCGATGTCGTGCATCAGCCGCCTCCGCCGGAGGCGATGCGTTCGACAAGTTCATCGGGCGAGGACGGCGGCTCCTTCTCGTAGCTCGGCTTGTTGCCCTTGAGCACGTGGATCATTTCGTCCATCAGCGCGACGGCGAGGATGAGCAAGCCGCCGCAGCAGCCGATTTGCGGGAACCAAAGCGGGATCGAAAGCACGCCCTGCGCCATGTCGTTGAAGCGCCAGGAATCGTAGGTCATCGCCACGGCGTACCAGGTGAAATAGAGCGTGAAGGCGGTCGAGATGCCGAGCGCAAAAATTTCAATCGCCCAGCGTTTGCGGCCGGTGAGTTGCTCGATCAGTACGCCGACGCGGATGATTTCGCCTCGCTTGAAAGTGTGGGCGAGGCCGAGAAACGCCATCGCCGCCATGCACCAGGACGCGAAGTCGTCGCCCGCGGGAATATTGAGCCCGATCTGCCGGCCGAGCGACATGAACATCATGATGCCGAAGATCAGGACGAGAAAAACGCCGGCGGCGTAGCCCGCGAAGAGATAAAGCCGGTCGAGAAAAATGCGGATCATGCTCGGTCCCGGTCCATGATGGCGTCGGCGACGGCCGCGAGGCAATAGACTTTTCGTCTCGACGCGCGGAAGACGCGCTCACTGCGCCGGCGTAACACCGTTCGCCTTGAGCGTCGCCGCGGCCGACGGCGCGCTGAGGAAGGCAATCAGCGCCTTGGCGGTGTCCGGCTGTCG
>CAVRUP010000035.1:0-28395 GCA_963724335.1 uncultured Alphaproteobacteria bacterium
GGGATTTGCATTGCTTAGCGCTAGAAAATGCTGTGCTGCACACGTTCCGTTGCGACAGCCCATTACCGCCCGGGAAAACGGGGTGCCACTTTCGGGGATCGTGCGCTAAGCAGGCGGCATGACGGCCATCGATTTCTCAAGTTTCGTCGATCGGCTCGCCGACGTGTCGGGCGAGACCATCCTGCCGTTTTTCCGCACGGCGCTGGCGATCGACAACAAGAAAACCGGCGGCTTCGATCCGGTTACCGCGGCCGACCGCGCCGCCGAGCAGGCCATGCGCGCGCTCATCGCCAAGAATTTTCCAAGCCACGGCATCGTCGGCGAGGAGTACGGCGCCGAGCGCACCGACGCCGAATATGTCTGGGTGCTCGACCCGATCGACGGCACCAAATCCTTCATCACCGGCATGGTGGCCTGGGGCACGCTGATCGGCTTGATGCGCTTCGGCGAGCCGGTGTTCGGCCTGATGAACCAGCCGTTCACGCGCGAGAAATTTTCCGGCGACGGCGGCGCGGCGCGCTATCGCGGACCGGCGGGCAACCGCGATCTGCATGTGCGCGCCTGCGCCTCGCTCGGCGATGCGATCTTATCCACCACCAGCCCGCTGCTGATGAACGAAGCCGACCGCGCCACCTTCGGCCGGCTGGAAAACAAGGTCAAGCTCTCGCGCTATGGCGGCGACTGCTACGCCTATTGCATGCTGGCGGCGGGTTTGATCGACCTGGTGATCGAGACCGAGATCAAGCCCTACGACATCGTCGCGGTGATCCCCATTATCACCGGCGCCGGTGGCATCGTCACCACCTGGGAGGGCGGCCCGGCGCAAGGCGGCGGCCGCATCCTGGTCGCCGGCGACGCGCGCGTGCATCAAGCGGCGCTGGAGATGCTGAACAAATAGCGCAACGATCTGGCATTAGGTAGCAAACATGAGTTTGCTACCTAATGCCGCAACGATCAATTTCGCTGTCGTCCCGGCCGAGCAAGAGCGAGGGCTGGGACCCATAATCACCGACCTGTCGATGCGGCACGGAATATAGGCCCCCGTCTTCGCGGCGACGACGGCGGCAAATCTAGTACCGCGGCGTGCCCGGCACGAAGGCGTCGAACGCCGCCCAGAACTGGCCGCGATAGTGATCCTGCTCCTGCAGGATTTCATGTTTGCTGCCGGCCAAGATGAGATGCCGGCCGGCCAGTAAATTCATCCCGATTGTCTCGATCGCCGGCGTCGAGACCACTTCATCGCGCCCGGCCGCGACCAGCAGGATCGGCTGGCGGATGTGACCGGCATAACCGGGCGCGGCGAACTGCTTCATCAGCCGCAGCGCGGCATCGGCCCAGGCGATCGTCGGCGAACCGATGCCGAGCTCGGGCGCCTCCTCCAGCACCGCCATGTTGCGCGCGTAGCGCACCGGGTCGGAGGTGAGCACGTTGCCGATGAAATCTTCCGAGCCGGTGGCGTCGGCATGTCCGGTCGGCACGTAGCCGCCGCCGCGTCCGAGCAGGCGCATGAAGCGCGCCAGCGGCCCCGCCATGGTCGTGAGGCGGCCCGGCCGCAGCGCGATCATCGGCGCCGAGAGCACCATGCGTTCGAACCAGCGGCTGCCGTCATGGCAGGCGCTGATGCCGATGGCGGCGCCCATGGAATGCCCGAGCGCGAAGATCGGCGGCGGGCAATCGGGCAGCACCACCTGATCCATGATGGCTGCAAGGTCGGTGGCGTATTCGGAAAAATTCCGCACATGACCTTTGTGCGGGTCGGAGAGCGCGCGCTCCGACATCCCCTGCCCGCGCCAATCGAAGGTCGCGACCGCGAAGCCGCGCGCGCGCAGATCGCGCACGGTCTCGAAATATTTCTCGATGTATTCGGCGCGGCCTTGCAGCACGACCACCGTGCCCTTGCGCCCGGCCGGCGGCGCCCAGCGCGCAAAGCGCAGTGTGACCCCGTCCGGGGTCTCGATGCTGCCGGTCACCACATCGTCGGGCACCGGATTGGCGGGGATGGAAACGAGTTTCATGAAGGCCGAAAATGAGCCGGTGCGCGGTGGCCCGCGCGCCTTATAGGGCATGATCCGGAAAAGTGGGAACCGGTTTTCCGAAAAGATCATGCCCGAATAAAAGGCGCCGAGAGGCGCCTTCAATCGCACCCCGCGATTTCTTAAAAAGCACGTTATTTCAATAGCTTATGATACGGCAGGCGGCCCTCTTGCGAGCCCCAAACGGCGTTCCCATATCAATTTCGCGCAGGCCATTCGGCTGCGCTCGGGTTTCGGTTCGGCCCTTACGGCGGACCGCCCGCATGTCGCTCAACTCAAGGAGGATATGCCATGCGTACATTCGATCTTGCTCCCCTCTATCGTTCCACCGTCGGCTTCGACCGGCTGTTCTCGATGCTGGACGGATTTGAGTCCGCCCCGGGCTACCCGCCCTACAACATCGAGCGGACCGGCGAGAACGATTACCGCGTCACCGTAGCGGTCGCCGGCTTCGCCGAAAACGAACTCTCGATCGAAGCGAAAGAGAACACGCTGACGATCAAGGGCGCCAAGCAGGCCAAGGAAGAGCAGAAGGGCGAAGTGCTCTATCAGGGCATCGCCGCGCGCGCTTTCGAGCGCGTCTTCCAGCTTGCCGACCACGTCCAGGTCAAGAGCGCGACCGTCGAGAACGGATTGCTGCACGTCGATCTCGTGCGCGAGATCCCCGAGGCGAAAAAGCCGCGCCAGATCCCGATCGGCAATGGCAATGCCAAGCCGCAGGTGGTCGAGACCAAAGCCGCGGCCTAATTCCGCAGCTTCAATCGCAAACGGCGGCGCCCCGGAATTCCCGGGGCGCTTTCGTTTTGTAAGCTTAGTTGCCGTCCAGCGTGTTGACGCCGGCGCCCTTAAAGTGCGGCAGCGGGCGGATCGGCGTCGGCCCGTCGAACAGCGCCGGCAGGTCGCCGCGGCGTTCGGATGATGGTGCCGTTTCGCGCGGCGGCGCGAGGTCATCATTCGACGATACCGCTTCGCGTTCGGGAATGTGGATGATGCGCGGGCCGTGGAAATAGGGCTGCGCGTAGCCGGCGGTCGTAAGCGTGGCGGCCAGCGCCGCGCCGGCGAATATCACCGCTTTTTTCAAGACGCCCGCCCCTGCCAGAAACCCGTCAATTGTCTTAATTTTCGGCAGCATAGCCAAATCGCCTTATTCCGCGGGTTTTTCCGGCAACCACGGTTAAACGGTTAACCGGCCTCGCAATTTGGCGAAGCGGGAACCGCGCAACGGCATTGCGCCGGTGACCGGCGCGTGGTCCTCTTCTTGCTTGCTAGGAAGGCGCCGCCGCAACAAAGCGTAAGGTTCGACCAAATCCGGCGTGGACCAGCCTTGTGTGGCGGAGCAAAATTTGGCATGTTCTATTAGGACAGTAATGCTGTCCTAATAGCTGGCGATCACGGTGCCGGCCTTTGAACGCGGGGCTGACATCGCTGGCGCCCAACGGGAGCAGCCACGGCGGCGACGGCCGAGCAAGGCTGCCCTTCTCGAGATCGGTTGCGCGTTGATCGCGGTGCCTGATGGGCCGCGAACGAGGCGAGTACGCCGGAGGCCTCGGGCGCCGGCGAGGCAGGATCAGGATGAGCGAGGACCGACGCAGCGCAGGATTTGTCGACCGCGGGACCGCTTCGCGCTCCGGCGACGCCGACCTGTTGCGCGCCGCCACCGCCGATCCCGGTTCGCCGGAACCGCAAGGCTTGTACGATCCTTCGCTCGACAAGGACGCCTGCGGCGTCGGCTTCATCGCCGACATCAAGGGCCGCAAATCGCACCAGACCGTCGAGGACGGCTTGCGCATCCTGTGCAATCTTGAGCATCGCGGCGCGGTCGGCGCCGACCCGCGCATGGGCGACGGCGCCGGCATTTTGGTGCAGATCCCGCACAAGTTTTTCGCCAAGAAGTGCGGCGAACTCGGCATCAAGCTGCCGAAGCCGGGCGAATATGCGGTCGGCTATCTGTTCATGCCGAAGGATCCCAACTGGCGGCAGATCATCCGCGATACCTATGCGGAGGTGATCCAGCGCGAAGGGCTTTCGCTGCTCGGCTGGCGCCAAGTGCCGACCGACAATTCGACGCTCGGCGAGTCGGTCAAGCCGACCGAACCGATGCACCTGCAAGTGTTCATCGGCCGCGGCAAGAAGAAATACTCCGAAGCCGAGTTCGAGCGCCGGCTCTACATCCTGCGCAAGTCGATCTCCAGCGCCATCTACACGCGGCGTGAGCGGCGCACATCCGGCTATTACCCGGTGTCGATCTCCTGCCGCACGGTAATCTACAAGGGCATGTTCCTGGCCGATCAGCTCGGCACCTATTATCCGGACCTGCACGATCCGGACTTCGAAAGCGCGCTCGCGCTGGTGCACCAGCGCTTCTCGACCAACACGTTCCCGACCTGGTCGCTGGCGCATCCGTACCGCTACATCGCGCATAACGGCGAGATCAACACGCTGCGCGGCAACAACAACTGGATGGCGGCACGCCAGGCTTCGGTGTCTTCGCCGCTGTTCGGCGCCGACATCAGCAAGCTGTGGCCGATTTCCTACGAGGGCCAATCCGACACCGCTTGTTTCGACAATGCGCTGGAGTTCCTCACGCAGGGCGGCTACCCGCTCGCGCATGCCGTGATGATGATGATCCCCGAGGCGTGGGCGGGCAATCCGCTCATGAACGAGGAGCGGCGCGCCTTCTACGAATACAACGCCGCGCTGATGGAGCCGTGGGATGGCCCCGCGGCAATCGCTTTCACCAACGGCCGCCAGATCGGCGCCACGCTCGACCGCAACGGCTTGCGGCCGGCGCGCTATCTGCTGACGAGCGACGACCGCATCGTGATGGCGTCCGAGATGGGCGTGCTGCCGATCCCGGAAAAGGACATCGTCAAGAAGTGGCGGCTGCAGCCGGGCAAGATGCTGCTGGTCGATCTCGACGAGGGCCGGCTCATTCCGGATGAGGAATTGAAGGCGACGCTGGCCAAGAGCCATCCTTACAAGGAATGGCTCGAGCGCACCCAGATCGTGCTGGAGGAACTGCCGGAGACCGCCAACGAGGCGCCGATCTCCAACCTGTCGCTGCTCGATCGCCAGCAGGCCTTCGGTTACACCCAGGAAGACCTGAAGTTCCTGATGACGCCGATGGCCACCACCGGCGAGGAAGCGGTCGGCTCCATGGGCAACGACACGCCGATCTCGGCGCTGTCGGACAAGCCGAAGCCGCTGTTCACTTATTTCAAGCAGAACTTCGCGCAGGTGACCAACCCGCCGATCGATCCGATCCGCGAAGAGCTGGTGATGAGTCTCGTCTCCATCATCGGGCCGCGGCCCAATCTGTTCGACCTGGAAGGCATGTCGAACACCAAGCGCCTGGAAGTGCGCCAGCCGATCCTGACCAATGCGGACCTGGAAAAGATCCGCTCGATCTCGCAGATGAGCGGCGATCACTTCAAGTCGCACAGCTTCGACATCACCTTCCCGGCCGAGCATGGCACCGACGGCATGGGCTGGGCGCTCGACGCGTTATGCGAACGCGCCGAGGAAGAAGTGCGCGCCGGCTGCAACATCATCATCTTGTCGGACCGCAAGGCCGGCGCCGAGCGGATTCAGATCCCGGTGCTGCTGGCCTGCGCGGCGGTGCATCATCACCTTATTCGCAAAGGCTTGCGCACCTCGGTCGGGCTTGTCGTCGAGACCGGCGAGCCGCGCGAGGTGCATCATTTCGCTTGTCTCGCCGGCTACGGCGCGGAGGCGATCAACCCCTATCTCGCCTTCGAGACGCTGATCGCCATGAAGGACGATCTGCCGCAGAAGCTCGACGAGAAGGAGATCCTCAAGCGCTACATCAAATCGATCGACAAAGGCCTGCTCAAGGTGATGTCGAAGATGGGCATTTCGACCTACCAGTCCTATTGCGGCGCGCAGATTTTCGACGCCGTCGGCCTGCGCCAGGACTTCGTCGACAAATATTTCACCGGCACCCACACCCGCATCGAAGGCGTCGGGCTCGCCGAGATCGCGGAAGAGGCGGTGCGCCGCCATCGCGACGCCTTCGGCGATTCGCCGATCTATGCGTCGATGCTCGACGTCGGCGGCGACTATGCCGTGCGCATGCGCGGCGAGGACCATGTCTGGACCGCCGAGACCGTCGCCCGGCTGCAGCACGCGGTGCGCGGCAATTCGCAGGATCATTACCGCGCCTTCGCCAAGATCGTGAACGAGCAGACCGAGCGGCTGCTGACGATCCGCGGCCTGTTCCGCGTCAAATCGGCGGAGGAAGACGGCCGCAAGCCGGTGCCGATCGAGGAAGTGGAGCCGGCCAAGAACCTCGTGCGGCGCTTTTCCACCGGCGCCATGTCGTTCGGCTCCATATCTCGTGAAGCGCACACCACGCTCGCCATCGCCATGAACCGGATCGGCGGCAAGTCGAACACCGGCGAAGGCGGCGAGGAGAGCGACCGCTTCAAGCCGCTGCCCAACGGCGACAGCATGCGCTCGGCCATCAAGCAGGTGGCCTCGGGCCGCTTCGGCGTCACCGCCGAATATCTGGTCAATTCGGACATGATGCAGATCAAGATGGCGCAGGGCGCCAAGCCCGGCGAAGGCGGCCAGTTGCCCGGCCACAAGGTCGACAAGATCATCGCCAAGGTGCGCCACTCGACGCCCGGCGTCGGCCTGATCTCGCCGCCGCCGCACCACGACATCTATTCGATCGAAGACCTGGCGCAACTCATCTTCGACCTGAAGAACGCCAATCCGACCGGCGACGTATCGGTGAAGCTCGTCTCCGAGGTCGGCGTCGGCACGGTCGCCGCCGGCGTCTCCAAGGCGCGCGCCGATCACGTCACCATCGCCGGCTTCGAAGGCGGCACCGGCGCTTCCCCGCTCACTTCGATCAAGCACGCCGGCAGCCCATGGGAAATCGGCCTCGCCGAAACCCATCAGACGCTGGTGATCAATCGCCTGCGCGGGCGCATTTCGGTGCAGGTCGACGGCGGCATCCGCACCGGGCGCGACGTGGTGGTGGGCGCGCTGCTCGGCGCCGACGAATTCGGCTTCGCGACTGCCCCGTTAATCGCGGCCGGCTGCATCATGATGCGCAAGTGCCATCTCAATACCTGCCCGGTCGGCGTGGCCACGCAAGACCCGGTGCTGCGCAAGCGCTTCAAGGGCCAGCCCGAGCACGTGATCAATTATTTCTTCTTCGTCGCCGAGGAAGTGCGCGAGCTGATGGCCGCGCTCGGCTATCGCACCTTCAACGAGATGATCGGCCAGATGCAGATGCTCGACCAGCGCGCGCTGGTGGAGCACTGGAAGGCCAAGGGCCTCGATTTCTCCAAGCTGTTCTTGAAGCCGAAGGCCGACAAGGGCACCGCCATCTACAATTGCGAGGAACAGGATCACAAGATCCACGACATCCTCGACCGCAAGCTGATCGCGGAGTCGCAATCCGCCCTCGACCGCGGCGCGCCGGTGCGGCTGCAAACGAAAATCCGCAATATCGACCGCACCGTCGGCGGCATGCTGTCCGGCGAGGTGGCCAAGCGCTACGGCCATGCCGGCCTGCCCGACGGCACCATTCACGTGCGCTTTGCCGGCACCGCCGGGCAGAGCTTCGGCGCCTGGCTCGCGCGCGGCATCACTTTCGAGCTCGACGGCGACGCCAACGACTATGTCGGCAAGGGCCTGTCGGGCGGGCGCATCATCATCCGGCCGCCGGCGGATTCCGGCATCGTGCCGGAGGAATCGATCATCGTCGGCAACACCGTGCTGTACGGCGCGACCGAAGGCGAATGCTATTTCCGCGGCGTCGCCGGCGAGCGCTTCGCCGTGCGCAACTCCGGCGCCATCGCCGTGATCGAAGGCGCCGGCGACCATTGCTGCGAATACATGACCGGCGGCGTCGTGGTGGTGCTCGGCGTCACCGGGCGCAATTTCGCCGCCGGCATGTCGGGCGGCATCGCCTATGTGATCGACGAGGACGGTACCTTCAAATCCCGCTGCAACATGGCGATGGTCGAGCTCGAGCCGGTGCCGCAAGAGGAACAGGTCAACGAGACGGAATTCGGCCTCTACAACGATCTCGAAACCCACGGTCGCGTCGACGTAATGTCCGACCTGACCAGCAAGGACGCCGAGCGGCTGCGTGTGCTGATCGCCAACCATGCGCGCTATACCAATTCCAAGCGCGCCGCCGAGATCTTGGCCGATTGGCCACGCTATCGTCCGCTGTTCCGCAAAGTAATGCCGGTCGAATACCGCCGCGCGCTTGCCGAGATGGCAAAGGAGAAGGCCGCCACCATGCAGGCCGCGGAGTAGTATGGGTAAGGTCACCGGCTTTCTCGAAATCGAACGGCACGATCGCAAATACGAACCGGTCGCGGAGCGTATCAAGCACTGGCACGAATTCGTGCTGCCGCTGCCGGAGAAGGAGCTGCGCGACCAGGCCGCGCGCTGCATGGATTGCGGCGTGCCCTATTGCCACGGCACCAGCCGCCTTACCGGCGCGCCCACCGGCTGCCCGGTGAACAACCAGATTCCCGACTGGAACGACCTGATCTATCGCGGGCACTGGAACGAGGCGGCGCGCAATCTGCATTCGACCAATAATTTCCCGGAAGTGACCGGCCGCGTCTGTCCGGCGCCGTGCGAGGCGTCCTGCACGCTCAACATCGACGACAATCCGGTCACCATCAAAACCATCGAATGCGAGATCGCCGACCGCGCCATCGCGCAAGGGCTCAAGCCGGAAAAGCCTTCGCACAAGACCGGCAAGAAGGTCGCCATCGTCGGCTCGGGGCCGGCCGGCCTCGCCTGCGCGCAACAGCTCGCCCGCGCCGGGCATGAGGTGCATGTTTACGAGCGTTGGGCCAAGGCCGGCGGCCTGCTGCGCTACGGCATTCCCGATTTCAAGATGGAGAAGATCCATGTCGAACGCCGCATCGAGCAGATGCTGGCGGAGGGCGTGCGGTTCCATTACGGCGCCGATGTCGGCGTCAACGTGCCGGCCGAGAAACTGGTGAAGGAGCACGACGCCGTGGTGCTAGCGGGCGGCGCCGAGAAGCCGCGCGACCTGCCGGTGCCCGGTCGCGAACTCAAGGGCATCCATTTCGCCATGGAATTCCTGCCGCAGCAGAACCGGCGCGTCGAGCGGCGAGCCGCAAGGCGACGGTCGAGCCGATCCTCGCCACGGGCAAGAAGGTCGTGGTGATCGGCGGCGGCGATACCGGCTCCGACTGCATCGGCACCTCGATCCGCCAGGGCGCGGTGTCGGTGACCAATTTCGAGATCATGCCGCAGCCGCCCGAGCACGAGAACAAAATGATCGTGTGGCCGGATTGGCCGCTCAAGCTGCGCATCTCGTCAAGCCACGAGGAAGGCGTCATGCGCGAGTTCGCCGTGCTGACGCAGAAATTCTCCGGCGAGAACGGCCACGTGAAGAAGCTGCACTGCGTGCATGCCGATGCGAAATTCCAGCCCATCGCCGGCACCGAATTTGAGATCGAGGCGGACCTGGTCCTGCTCGCCATGGGCTTCGTGCATCCGCTGCATGAAGGCATGCTCAAGGCGCTCGGCGTGGCGCTCGACCAGCGCGGCAATGTTTCCGCCGACACCGACGCATACGTTACATCGGTGCCCAAGGTGTTTTCCGCCGGCGACATGCGGCGCGGCCAGTCGCTGGTGGTGTGGGCGATCCGCGAAGGACGCCAGGCGGCGCATGCGGTCGACAAATTCCTGATGGGATCGACGACGCTGCCGCGTTAACGGGCTTCTATCGCAGCGGAATATCGGCCGGCGGGCGCGGGACGTCGCTTTGCGGCGGCCGCGGCTTGGTTTCCACGCGGCGCTCGATCCGAGGCTTGGCGCCGATGGTCTGCGGGGTCTTTGCCGCGACGCCGCGCTTGGGCTCTTCCAGTGACTTTCCAGCGGCGGCGGGTGGCTCGGTCCGGGCGACCGCATGGGCCGCCGGCGCCGCTGGCACGCTCGCCGCGGGTGGAACAGTCTTGGCGTCGCTGCCCAGCGGCCAGGCGAAATCGTCGGCGCGTCCGGTCGGGGCCGGCACCGGTTCGCCCTTGACCAACACGCGGTTGGCGATGGCGTCGCTATGCACCGGCTGGGCGCTGCTGGCGCCCAGCAATTCCTCGGAATTTACCGGCGTTACCGTCAGCGGCACCACCGGTCCGGCAACCGGGCGCACGGTCGATTTCGCGGCCGGCACGGGCCCGACCGGCCCGACCGGAAGCGCCACCGGCCCATGATTGCTCATATATCGGCGCAGTTCGCGTTCGACATAATGCGCGAGCTTGCGGGCGCCGGACTTGGTGAAATAGACGCCGTCGCCCGAGCGCAGCCGCCGCATCTGGCCCTCATAGTCCGGGCCGTAGTTCGAATACTTGCCGGCTTCGTCCACGAAGCCGTCCCACACGTCGATATAGTTCACGCCGGCGCGTTCGGCGCGCGCGCGATAGAGATCGTTGAGGTAGCTGGCGTCGGCGGTTGACTTGGTGCCGCGGATCGACGGCAGGCCGACCCAGAATACCGGCACGCCCTTGCTCTTGAGGGCCGCAATCGTTTCGTCGATGCGCTTCGAATAAACTTCAGCCCATTGGTCGCTGCGAAATTCGATAATGCCGTTGGCACTCTTGCCGCGCTGCGGTTCGGGCGCGACGATCCCTGCCTGATCCTGGTCGTCGGTCTGATCTTTATTTGGCGCGCTTTGATCGGCGTTTTTCTTGGCCTGCTCGTCCTTGGCGTTCTTGTCGGCCTCTTTGGCCAGATCGCGCTCGCGGATGTTCTGGCGATCGCTGACGCCGAGCATCATGATCACGTAATTGGGCTTCTCCTGCGCGAGGATATCCCGCGCGACATGCCACCAGTCGAGATCGCCTTTCGCCTCGTAGCGCAACAGTCCGGAATGAATCTTGTTCTTGCGGACGATGCCGATTTCCGGGGAGTCCGAAAACGCATCTTCCAATCCATAGGCGAGCCAATCGGCCATGCCGTCACCCATCACCACAATCGACGTGGTGGGCGCGGGCGCATTCGCCTCCGGCTTGTGCGGGCTCGGCGCATGCGAGTAATCGGACTGATATTGCGGTTGCTGCGGCGGGTACTCGCCCGGATAAGGCCGCGAGTTGAAGCCACCGCCGCCGCCGAAGAAGCCGCCGAAGAAGCCACCGCGCTGACGCTGGCGGCTTAGAAAGGGATAACGGTCATCGGCCCGCTGGGCCTGGGCGGGCAGCGTAAGGGCGATTTCGATCGCGGCCACGCTGGCGCATTCGGCCACGGCCAGAATGACCGCCCCGATAAGCCAATGCGCAAACCGGATTTTGCCAAACATGCCGATCGCCCAAGTCTCCGCCCCAACAAGCCCTTAATCTACAAGGGAAAACGCCAGCCGCGAAGGGGCCCTTCGCGGCCGCATGGGCCAATAGCGCGTAAAAAATGTCAACTCGAAGGTGGCCGGGCGGTTAGCGTCAGCGGCCGCGCAACTGGTCGAGCACGGCGGCCGAAGCAAAACCGTCCGGAACCCGCCCGATCCTGATCTGGAAATCGCGGATCGCGGTTCTGGTCCTGGCGCCGAGGTGACCGTCCGGCTCGCCGATATCGTAGCCGCGCCGTTCCAGCAATTGCTGCAACTCCAGCCGCTCGCCGCGCGACAGCACCCGCTCGTAACGCGGCCAGCTTTGCGCGAAGGGCGGCGCCCCGCGCAGGCGGTCGGCCAGGTGGCCGATCGCCAAGGCGTAGGCCTCGGCCGGATTGTATCGCATGATGACGCGGAAATTGGCCAGCATCAGGAAGCCGGGCCCCTGCACGCCGGCCGGAACCAGCAGGAATGCACGGTCGCCCGGACGCGGGAACGGCTTGTTGCCGGGGCGCGCGATCCCCAAGCGCTCCCAGTCGCCGATCGGCATCGAGCGCGCATGATCGGCGAGCATAAAATTGAAGTTTGCCGGCACCACGACTTCGTAGCCCCAGGTCTGCCCGGTGATCCAGCCGTCCCGCTTCAGGTTGTTGGCGGTCGAAGCGATGATGTCGGGCACCGAGTCAACCACGTCACGATGGCCGTCGTGGTCGAAATCCACCGCATAGCGCTTGAACGCGGTCGGCATGAACTGGGTCGGGCCGAAGGCGCCGGCCCAGGAGCCGACCAGCCGGTTGGGTTTGACGTCGCCGCGTTGGAGGATTTCCAGCGCCGAGAGGAATTCCTCGCGGAAATAGTTCTGCCGGCGGCCGATGCAGGCGAGTGTGGCGGTCGAGCGAATCACCGGACGGTCGCCGCCCTGCGCGCCGTAATTGGTCTCCACGCCCCAGATCGCGGCGATGATATAGCGGTCGACGCCATAGGCGCGCTCGACCGCGTCGAAGGTCGCGCGGTAGCGCTGCAAGAGCGCGCGGCCCTGCTCGATGCGCGCATCGTTCACCAGGAGATCGAGATAGTCCCAGAGCGACTTGGTGAATTCCGGCTGGGCATCGAGCAAATCCATAATGCGCAGGTCCGGCGTGAGCGCCGCGGTGTAGGCCGCATAGACGCTGCGCGAAACACCGCGCCGGGCAGCCAACGGCCACAGGCGATCGAGGCAGCCACGGAAATTCGCCGCCGCCGCGCGGATCGCCGCGGCGGTCATGCGCGGATCGCCGGACGAGCCCGATTCGCCGCTCCAGTCCGGCCCGGCTGCCGGGGAAGCCATGGCGGCCGGCGGGATTGCGCCCGTGGCGCCGGAATAGCGGCCGTCGCGCGTCTGCGCCACGGCGGCGGCGCCGGCGGACGCCAGCAGGACCGCGGCCAGAAGATAGCGGGGGATCAATCGCATTGCCGATGCCGCTGCTCTTTTCATCGTCCCCCGGTGCCCTCTATGGGTGCCCCGATATCGTTTCAACAGCGTTAATAGTCTAGCATCCGGAACCCATCTGGACCGACGCCCGCCATCATGCTTTCTGCTCGGCGGAACGAATCATCGCCTCCGGCAACCGAGATTAAGTCCCGCATGCCCCGCATCCGCAAAGCCATATTCCCGGTCGCAGGCTTGGGAACCCGCTTTCTGCCGGCGACCAAGGCCATGCCGAAGGAAATGCTCCCGGTGGTGGACCGGCCGCTGATCCAGCACGTGGTGGACGAAGCGCGGCAGGCCGGCATCGAGCATTTCATCTTTGTCACCGGCCGTCACAAGGCGGTGATCGAGGATCATTTCGACCGCCAGTTCGAGCTCGAGCTGACCCTGGTCGAGCGCGGCAAGAAGGCCGACCTTAAGCTGTTGTCGCAGGATCTGCCGGAGCCGGGCACCTTCAGCTTCACGCGCCAGCAATCGCCGCTCGGCCTTGGCCACGCCATCTGGTGCGCGCGCGAACTGGTCGGCCATGAGCCTTTCGCGCTGCTTTTGCCCGACGTGCTGGTGCAGCATCCGCGCGGCTGCCTCGCCCAGATGATCGATGCCGCCAAGGACCTCGACGACAACGCCAATATCATCGCGGTCGAGGAAGTGCCGGCCGATCGCATCCACATGTATGGCGTGGTCGGCGTCGGCAAGCCCAAGGGCAAGGCCTTCGCCATCACCAAAATGGTCGAGAAGCCGAAGCCGGCCGAAGCGCCGTCCAATCTGTCCATCACCGGGCGCTATATCCTGCAACCGCAGATCTTCGATCTCCTGGGAAAGCAGGCGGCCGGCACCGGCGGCGAAATCCAGCTTACCGACGCCATGGTGGCGCTCGCGCGCACGCAGCCGTTCTACGGCCTCAAATTCGAGGGCCGCAGCTTCGACTGCGGTTCCAAGATCGGGTTTCTCGCCGCCAATGCGGCCTATGCGCTCGACCGCCCGGATATAGCGCCCGAATTCCGCGCCGAGTTGAAACGACTGCTCGGCGACAAGTAAGCGCGTTCACCGCTGGACGCGAATCCCGAGCAGGAAGACATTCGCGTCGTAATCGTTGCCGGCGACGTTCGAGCGCAGCCACTCGTGGCGCACCTCGCCTTTGATCTGGAACTCCGGGTTGAGCTTGTAGGTCAAGCCGAAGCCGACTTGATAGCGCAGGTCCTGGCGGTCGGGGCCCGTCTCGCCCGGCGTCGTGATCACGCAATCGCAAATCGCCGCCAAGCCAGTCGAGGTGTCGGTGCCGCCTTTATAATTGTCCACGCCAAATCCGAATTTTGCCGTCGCGATCAGCCAACGCCGCAGGGAATGGTCGATCTGCAGGCCCGTGTCGCGCGAAAGAACGCCGGACACGCCGGGAATGGTGGATTCGCCGACCGCCGACGTGGCGGAGAGCTTGACCGTAGTAAGCGCGTCGGCGGTCCAGATCAGCGAGGCATTGCCGATCAGGGCGCCCAAGTTATCGAAGCGCGGATCGGCGTAGCTGCGTTGGGTGTAGCCGACCGCGACTTCGCCGGTGAGCCGGCGGGCCAGATCGAAGGTCGAGCCGACCTTTCCGGTCAGGCCCGTTGAATCGCGCTCAAATCCGTTGATGTCGGCGGCGAGATCGTGCACGCGGCTGTCGGCGGCGACCTCCACGAACGGCTTCACGCCGGGCATCGTTTCGTAGGCGCCGCGCAGCGTGCCGGTGTATTGCTTGTAGTTGCGGTCATCGTTGCTGGCGGTGCTGCCGTCGGTCAGCGTCGATTCCTGGTAGACGGTGCGCTCGACGTCGCCCTTGACGCCCAGTTCGAAGCGATTGAATTGATGGGTGACACCGGCGTCGCCGCCGACAGTGGCAAAGACCGGAAGCTTGGCGAGGCCGGCCTGCAAGTTCGGGCTGCCCGGATTGTCGGTCGCGATCAGCAAGCGGGTGCCGAGATCGATGCGCGTGTCCCGCGTCACGTCGATGCGGCCGTCCACCTTGCCGTTGAAATTGGGGCGGCTCAGCGTCGGCGTTTGATCGGGACTGTAACCGGTATAGCTGCCGCGCAGATCGGCCTTGAGCTCGTGGCGCGACCAGTTCGACTGCACCTGCAATTCCGGCGCGACCGTGTAGAGCGTGGCGCCGGCGCCGCCCGACGCGCGCGCGGGATTGCTGTCATAGCCGCCGATCAGTTCCATGGCCGGATAGAGCGTGAAGGCGCCGGCATGCACGCCAAGCGGCGCGTAAGGATCGTCGGGCTCGGTGTGCGCCTTGCGCTTGGGCGGCAGCTTGCGGATCGGCCCCAGTTCGACCGGCGGCGCGCCGGGCGCTCCGGCAAAGGCGCCGGTGTCGGGCGGCGGAGTTTGGTAACGCGAGATGGTGAGCGGCGCGGCCACACCAGGCGCGATCGCTTGCGCGTTGGCCGCTGCCGGGACCGCGTCGGCCGCCACCACATTGGCATTGGGAAATGCGGCGTTTGCATCGGACGTCGCCGCTTTCGCATTGCCCGTTGACGTTCTTGCTTTGGGTTTTGTTTTCCTGCGGGCATTGGTGGAATCGAAGCCGGTGATGCCGGCGCCGGACGCCGGGGCTGAGAAATTGGCGGGCGGTCCCAATTGCGCCAGCCCCGGCCGCGTGAACTTCTGAAAGCGCGGCGGATGGCGCGGATCCGTTTGCAGATTGGGCGCCAGCGGATCGGGGAACGGTGGCGCCGCGCGTTTGCGCCATCGCGTCCGCGCTCCACAGCGTCACGCAGGCGGCCATGAGCAGGCGTACGCCGCGCGGCGTGACTGGAGTTAAGGGACGTAAGCGCGGCACGGCGGTCTCTGCTCTCCCGACCACGGCGGAACGTCGGGCGGCCGCGCCTTTTCAAAAGGAGCGCTCGCCCGCCGGTTCGCGGACTTTGGTTAACGGAAGTTAAAGCCGTATGGTTAACGAGGCGTTGATGGGCCCAACCAGCCTCAAATCCAGCCCTTGAGCTCGCGTAAGACCACGTCGCGGATCACCGCCATACCGGCGCTTGAATCGTTGAGGCAGGGGATGGCCGCGAAATTCTTGCCGCCCGCCGCTTTGAAGATTTCGGCATTTTCCATGGCGATCTCTTCCAGCGTCTCCAGGCAATCGGCGGCAAAGCCCGGCATGATCACGGCAAGGTTCTTCACGCCGCGCTCGCCGAGCGATTTCATAGTGGCGTCGGTATAGGGCTTGAGCCATTCCGCCGGGCCGAAGCGCGACTGGAAGGTCATCAGCAGACCCTCTTCGTCGAGCTTGAGCTTTTTGCGTAAAAGCGTCGTGGTCTCGGCACAGTGGCGGTAATAGGGATCGCCCTTGGCCACATAGTCCTCCGGCATGCCGTGGAACGAGGCGACGATCTTGTCCGGCTTGAACTTGAGCTTGGCCAGCGCCGCGTTGAGCGAAGCGGCGAGCGCGTCGATATAGACCGGCTCGGCGTAATAGGGCGCGGCCACGCGCAAGGCCGGCTGGAAGCGCATCTTGGCGAGCGCGCGGAAGGCCTCGTCGCAGACGGTCGCGGTGGTCGCCGCCGCGTATTGCGGATAGAGCGGCACGATCAATATGCGCTCGCAGTCCTGCGCGGCGAGCGCGTCGAGCCGCGAGCGGATCGACGGATTGCCGTAGCGCATCGCCCAATCGACGCGCAGACGCTTGTCGACCTTGCCGAGCAAGTCCTCGAGCTGGTCGGACTGCGAGCGCGTGATCGTCTTAAGCGGCGATTCATTGCGCTCTCTGTTCCATATCTTGTCGTAATCGCGGCCCTTGCGGCCGGGGCGCACGGTCAGGATGATGAGGTTGAGCACCAGCCACCATTTGATCGGGTTCTCCTCGATCACGCGGCGGTCGGAGAGGAACTCCTTCAAATAGCGCCGCATCGACCAGTAATCGGTGGCGTCGGGCGTGCCGAGATTGATCAGCAGCACGCCGATGCGGCCGCCCGATGGTGGGACAGCGGCTGGGCTCATGGCTTGCGCTCGTCGGCGATGACCTTGCCGTCGTTCGGCAGCGCGCCCGGCGCGACCAGCTTGACGGCGCCTTTGAGCTTGGTGACCGATTGCAGGGTGGCGGCGACAGCGGCTTCCAGCGCGGCATCGGGTGCGGCACATTCCGCCATCAGCGTCATGCTGTCCTGCTCGGCTTCGCGGCCGACGACCAACCGCAAGCGCTTGAGCTGCGGATGACGCGCGGCAACTTCGGCGATCTGCTTGGGATGCACGAACATGCCTTTGACTTTGGCAGTCTGGTCGGCGCGGCCCATCCAGCCCTTTATCCGATTGTTCGTGCGTCCGCACGGCGATAGGCCCGGCAGCAGCGCGGAGAGATCGCCAGTGGCGAGGCGGATCATCGGATAGTCCGGATTGAACGAGGTGACCACCATCTCGCCTACCTCGCCTTCGGCGACCGGGTCGCCGGTGCCGGGCCGCACGATCTCGACGATCACCGTTTCGTTGACGATCATGCCCACCGGAGCGCGCATGCGCGCTCCGGAATCTTGAGTTGGCGCGCTTTCCGGGCGGCTGACCGGTTCCCACTCAGCCTGAAAGCGCGCTGGCGCCTCGCTCTCGTAGGCGATCACGCCGAGTTCGGCGGTGGCATAGCATTGCAGCACGGCAACGCCGCGCTTGCCGAGTTCCTCCCGCAGCGAGGCCGGCAGCGCCGCGCCCGATACCAGCGCGCGTCCGATCGATGAAGCGTCCTTGCCGGTCTTGCCGGCGGTATCGAGCAGGATTTTCAGGAAATCCGGCGTGCCGACATAGCCGGACGGCTTGTAATGCGCGATCGCCTCGAGCTGCTGCTCGGTATTGCCGACACCGCCCGGAATGACCGCGCAACCGAGCGCATGCGCGCCCGACTCTAGGATGAAGCCGCCGGGCGTCAGGTGATAGGCAAAGGAATTGTGCACGATGTCGCCTGCGCGGAAACCGGCGGCAAACAGCGCGCGCGCGGCGCCCCACCAATCTTTGCCTTCGCCTTCCGGCTCGAAGATCGGCCCCGGCGACATCAGCAGGCGCCGCACCTTGCTTGCGCTCGTGACGTTGAGGCCGCCGAACGGCGGGTTTTCCGTCTGTAGGGCGACGAGATCGGACTTGTGCAGCACCGGCAATTTGGCGAGGCCGCTGCGCGAATTGACCGCGTGCGCATCGATGCCGGCGAGATGCTTGGCCCAGCCCGGCGCGGTCATCGCATGCGCGATGACCTTGGGCAGCACAGCGCATTCTTCGCTGTCGCGCAAAACGGGAGAGCGGGTTTCCAGGGAGTCGTAATGGTCGGACATAGGGCTACTTTATCAAAAGTCATTCCGGGGCGCCGCAAAGTAGCCCTTCGGGCCGTCCCGCAATGACGGGCGCTTACGCCAGCCAGCGCTTCCTGCGCCGGTAATGCTTGCCTTCGCGGAAGCTCTTGCGCCGGCCGCCGGAAATGCCGAGATAGAATTCCTTCACGTCCTCGTTCTCGGCCAGCGACTTGGCGTCGCCGTCCATCACCACGCGGCCGTTCTCCAGGATGTAGCCGTAGCGCGCGAAGCGCAGCGCCATGTGGGTGTTCTGTTCGGCGAGCAGGAACGAAACGCCTTCCTTCTCGTTGAGATTTCGGACGATCTCGAAAATCTCCTCGACGATCTGCGGCGCAAGCCCCATCGACGGTTCGTCGAGCAGGATCATCTTCGGGCGCGACATCAGAGCGCGGCCGATGGCGCACATCTGCTGCTCGCCGCCGGAGGTATAGCCGGCGATGGCATCGCGCCGCTCGGCCAGCTTGGGGAAATAGGAATAAACCAGGTCGATATCCTTGCGGATCGCCGTCTTGCCGTCGCGCCGGGTGAAGGCGCCGGTGAGCAGGTTTTCCTCGATGGTGAGATGCGCGAAGCACTGGCGGCCTTCCATCACCTGGATGCAGCCGCGGCGCACCAATTCGTTGGGCGAGAGGTTCTGCACCTCGTCGCCTTCGAACACGATCGAGCCCTTGGTGACGTCGCCGCGCTCGGCGTGCAGCAGGTTGGAAATCGCCTTCAGCGTGGTGGTCTTGCCGGCGCCATTGGCGCCGAGCAGCGCCACGATGCCGCCTTTCGGCACGTCGAGCGACACGCCCTTGAGCACCAGAATGACGTGGTCGTAGATGACTTCGATATTGTTGACCGAAAGAATCTTCTCCGCCGTGGCGGAAGCCGTGGTTTCGGTCTGCGTTGCCGCCGACATGTCCGCTCCAGACAAGAACCTCTCCCCGCCAGCGCGGCGGGGAGAGGGATTGTTCAGTTCAGATCAGGACGATTTGTCGCAAGCTTCGGTGCGCTTCGGCCAGGGCTGGTTCTTGGTCACGTAGTCCTGCGCCGCCGCGTCGAGCAGCGGATCGACCTTGTCCTTCATGGGCGCGATCCAGTCGGAGACCTTCACCCACTTGGTGCCGTCCCACTGCTGCACGTAGGCCGAAGCATGGCCGTTGTGATCGCTGCAGCTCACGGAGATCGGCGTGGCGAAACCGTCGAGGCCGAGCTCCTTCCAGCGCGCCGCCGAGATCTTAAGGGATTCCAAACCGCGGCGCATTTCGTCGCCGGTGATGTCCTTCTTGCCGGTGATCTTCTGCGCGTTGCGGATACCTTCGGCGATCACCGCGGCGTTCATCACGCCACGATTGTAGAAGTTCTCGCCGACCTGGCCCTTCGGGGTCTGACTGTTGCCCTTGGCGATCACGTCCTTCTCGATGTCCTTAATCGCCTGGAAGTTCGCGCCCACCGCATTGAAGTTGAGCGCGAGATAACCCTTGGCGCCGGCGCCGGCCGGGCGTGCGTCATCCTCGCTGCCCGACCACCAGACGCCGATGAAATGATCCATCGGATAACCGGTCTTGGCGGCTTCCTGCACCGCGGTCGGGTTCATCGCGCCCCAGCCCCACATGATCATGTAGTTCGGACGGTCGCGGCGAACGCTGAGCCACAAGCTGGACTGATTCTGCATTTGCGATCCCGGCACCGGATACTCTTTCACGGTGAAACCGTAGTCTTTCGCGAAGTCATGCAGGAGCGGCAGCGGCTCGCGGCCATAACCACCGTCGAAGAAGATGAAGCCGATGGTCTTGCCCTTGAGCTTGTCGAGCCCGCCTTCCTTGCCGCCGATGTAGCGCATGATGATGGACAAGCCATCCCAATAGGTCGCCGGCGGATTGAAGATCCACGGGAAGTCCTTGCCGACCGCCGAGGCGGAGAGGCCGTAGGCCATCGACAGGATCGGGATGTGATCGACCGCCGCCTTTGGAATCAGCGCCAGCGTGATGCCGGTCGAATAGGGCGTGATCGCCACCGGATGCTTGCCCTTGACGGAATCATAGCATTCGACGCCCTTCGCATTGTTGTATTGCGTTTCGCATTCCTGGATGACGAGCTTCGAGCCGCCGATGCCGCCGTCGCGCGCGTTCAGCATATTGAAGTAGTCATGCATGCCGTTGGCGATCGGGATTCCGGAATTCGCGAACGGACCGGTTCGGTAGGTGAACAGCGGGACGAAAGTTTCCGCGGAAGCCTGCGAAACCAGGGCGGAACCGCCGACCAGGCTGGCGACAGCCGCGCCGAGGATTATGTGTTTCAAGCGCATCGTATCTCTCCCTTGTGCGTCTGCCGGTGCTTTGTTGCCCCGGCGTTTACTTCAGACCCTCGATCTGGAGGGGTCCCCCCGCCCGGTCTTGACGCCCCGGATGGGGGAATTGCTGCGATTGTGCCCTTTCAATACGGGAAAGGCCACACCCTGAGTTTCTGTTTTCCGATCTGCCAAAGCCGGGCCAAGCCGTTCGGTTCGACGATCAAAAAGAAGATAATAAGCGTCCCCAGCGTTATGAAGGTGATGTGGTCGACATTGGCGGCGGTGATCGGAATGTCGAAGGTGGACTTGAGCATGCGCAGCACGATCGGCATGCCGAAGATCAGCCCGGCGCCGAGATAAGACCCAAGCAGGCTGCCGAGACCGCCGATGATCACCATGAACAGCACCAGGAACGACTGATTGATGTTGAAGCTTTCGGATTCGGCGTTGCCAAGCCAGAGAAACACCAGCATGGCGCCGGCGACCCCGCAGTAGAACGACGATACCGCGAAGGCGAGCAGCTTGGTCGGATAGAGCTTGATGCCGATCAGCTCGGCGGCGATGTCCATGTCGCGCACCGCCATCCAGGTGCGGCCGATCCGCCCGCGGATCAGGTTGGAGGCGAGCCAGGTCATGACAGCGACGATCGTGAGCACGATGATATAGCGCGTGACCGGCGTCGCCGTCGGCCCGGTGACCGGAATGCCGAACAGCGTCCGTGTCGGCACTTCGATCGACGCCGAGATATTGTAGTTATAGAGCCACGGAATGCGGATGAAGCACCAGGACAGGAAGAACTGCGATGCCAGCGTCGCGACCGCGAGGTAAAATCCCTTGATCCGCAGGCTGGGCAGACCGAACACGATGCCTGCCGCTGCGGCCAGAAAACCGGAACAAACGACCAGCACGACGATGTTGATCCCGGGGAAATAGGTCGCGAGCTTGTAGCAGCCGAACGCGCCCACCCCCATGAAGGCGCCGGTGCCGAGCGACAAGAGACCGGTGTAGCCGGTGAGCAGATTGAGTCCGATCGCGGCGAGCGAGAAGATCAGAACCGGAATGAGGATCGAATCGATCACGAAAGTCGACGCGGTGAGCGGCACCAGGAAAAATGCCGCCGCCAGGATCACAACGATGCCGATCTTGTCTTGCAGAATCGGAAACAGCGCCTGATCGGCCTGGTAGGTCGTCTTGTACTGGCCGGCTTCGCGGTAAAACATGGCCGACCTCAAATCCGTTCGATGATGCGTTCGCCGAACAGGCCTTGCGGCCGGAACAGCAGGAAAACCAGCGCAATGACGTAGGCGAACCACTCCTCGATGCCGCTGCCAAACAACGGGCCCCAATAGAATTCGCCGATCTTCTCGCCAACGCCGATGATGACGCCGCCGATGATGGCGCCGGGGATCGAGGTAAAACCGCCGAGGATCAGCACCGGCAAGGCCTTGAGCGCGATGATCTCCAGCGCGAACGAAACGTTCGAACGCGCGCCCCACATGATGCCGGTCGCCAGCGCCACGATGCCGGCGGCGAACCACACCGTCACCCAGATATATTCGAGCGAGATGCCGACCGAGAGCGCGGCGCGGTGGCTGTCGGCGACCGCCCGCAGCGCGCGGCCGATGCGCGTCTTCTGGAAGAACACCGCCAGGCTCGCCACCATCAGCGACGCGATGACGGCGGCGGCGATGTCGATTTTCTGCATCTGCACGAAACCGCCGAGCATCTTGATGGTGTAGGAGCCGCTCGGCAGCAGTAGCTGGTCGGCGATCATCACCTTGGGATCGCCGCCGAAAATCAGTTCGCCGGAGCCGATGAGGATGTAGGTCAGGCCGAAAGTCGCCATGAACAGGATGATTTCCGCCTGGTTGACCAGCGGCCGCAGCACGAAGCGCTCGACCGCAAGCGCCAGCAAGAACATGACGCCAATGGTGATGGCGAGGGCGAGAAAGGCCGGCACGCCGTGCGCGTACAAGCCAACCAGCGTGAGCGCGGAGAACACCACCATGATCCCTTGCGCGAAATTGAACACGCCGGAGGCCTTGAAGATCAGCACGAAACCGAGCGCGATCAGCGCATAGAGCACGCCCGCGACCAGACCCTCCCACAGCGTCTGCACGAACAGATCGGGCGCTGAGCCCATCTGCACGAAGGGGTCGATGAAGATTTGATACAGGAGATGCATCAGACCCCTCTCAATGCGCCACGCCGAGATAGGCGTCGATCACGCCCTGATTGGTCTTCACCTCGTCGGGCGTGCCATCGGCGATCTTGATGCCGTGATCGAGCACCACCACCCGGTCGGACAGGTCCATCACCACGCCCATGTCGTGCTCGATCAGCGCGATCGTGGTGCCATAGTGATCGTTCACGTCGAGCACGAAGCGCGACATGTCCTCTTTCTCTTCCATGTTCATGCCGGCCATCGGCTCGTCGAGCAGCAGCAGATCGGGCTCCATGGCAAGCGCGCGGCCGAGTTCGACGCGCTTCTGCAGGCCGTAGGGCAGCCGGCCGACCGGGATGCGGCGGATTTCCTGGATCTTGAGGAAATCGATGATCTCCTCGACCCGATGCCGGTGCTCGACTTCCTCGGTCATGGCGGGCCCGAAACGCAGCAATTGCCAGAAGAGGTTCTTGTGCATCTTCAGCGTGCGGCCGGCCATGATGTTGTCGAGCGCTGTCATGCCGCGGAACAGCGCAACGTTCTGGAAGGTGCGCGCGATGCCGCCATGGGCGGCGTCGTGCGGGCGCATTTTGGCGCGTGTTTGCCCCTTGAAGCTGATGCGACCCTGCTGCGGCGTGTAGAAGCCGTTGATGACGTTGAGCATCGAGGTCTTGCCGGCGCCGTTCGGGCCGATGATGGCGCGGATTTCGCCTTTACGGATGTCGAAGGAAACGTCGCTCACCGCGTTCACGCCGCCGAACGACAGCGAGACATTCTCCACCGACAACAGCACGTCGCCGACCGCAACATCGGGGCCGCTGGGGGCTCTCATGCCGCCTTCCCCATCGCAGTAGGCGCGGCTTCCGTCTTCATGTCGCGGATTTTCACCCGCGCGCTGATCGTCCCCTTGCGGCCGTCCTCGAAGGTGACCTCGGTCGAAATGTCGGCTTCCTTGGAGCCGTCATAGAGCGCCTTGATCAGCGGGGCGTAACGATCGGCGATAAAGCCGCGCCGGACCTTCTGGGTGCGCGTCAGTTCGCCATCATCGGCATCGAGTTCCTTGTGCAGGATCAGGAAGCGCTTGATCTGCGCGCCCGCCATCACCTTGTCCTGGGCGAGCGAGCGGTTCACCTCGGCGACATGTTTCTCGACCATGTCGTAGACCAATGGATGGCCGGCGAGTTCTTGATAGGAGCCGTAGACCACGTTGTTGCGCTCGGCCCAGCTTCCCACCGCGGTCAAATCGATATTGATCATCACCGCGACGAAATCGCGCTGGTCGCCATAGGCCACCGCTTCGCGGATGTTCGGATAGAACTTGAGCTTGTTCTCGATGTATTTCGGCGGGAACAGCGTGCCGTCGTTGAGCTTGCCGACGTCCTTGGCGCGATCGATGATTTTCAGATGCCCGGTTTTTTCGTCGAAGAAGCCGGCATCGCCGGTCTTCACATAGCCGTCCGGCGTCATGGCCTCGGCTGTCTTGGCCTCGTCCTTGAAATAGCCGGAGAACATGCCGGGCGACTTGAACTGCACCTCGCCATTGTCGGCGATGCGGATATCCACGTTCGGACAGGCCGGACCGACGGTGTCGGAATAAATTTCGCCGTCGGGCTGCGCGGTGACGTAGAGGAAGGCCTCGGTCTGGCCGTAGAGCTGCTTCAGATTGAGGCCGATCGAGCGATAGAAATTGAACAGGTCCGGCCCGATCGCCTCGCCGGCGGTATAGGCCACGCGCACGCGCGAAAAACCGAGCACATTCTTGAGCGGGCCGTACACCAGGACGTTGCCCAACCAATAGAGCAGCCGGCCGGAGAGCGGCACCGGCTGGCCGTTGAGGATGCGCTCGCCGTATTTGCGCGCCACGCCGATGAAATAGTGGAACAGCTTGCGCTTGAGGAAGCCGGCGTCCTCCATGCGGATCATCACGCGCGTCAGCAGGACCTCGAGCGTGCGCGGTGGCGCGAAATAGAAGCTCGGTCCGATTTCGCGCAAGTCCTGCATCGCCGTGTCAGAATTTTCCGGGCAAGCCATGCAAAAGCCGGCGACCAGACCTTGCGCATAGTTCAAATAATGATCGCCGACCCAGGCGAGCGGCAGATAGGCGAGCGCCACGTCGTTTTCGTTCAATTTGTCGAATACGACGGTGTCGGTCGCCGCTTTGATCGAACGTTCGCCGGTCAGAACAACGCCCTTGGACGTGCCGGTCGTGCCAGAAGTGTAAAGAATAATGGATGGATCACTGCCTTTTCCGGCGGCGATCTCGGCGTCGAGCCAAGCGCCGACGCTTGGGTCGGCTAGCGCTTTGCGCCCTTCCGCGATGATGTCGTCGATCGGATGCAGGTGGCTGTGGTCGTAATCGCGCAAGCCGCGCCGCTCGTCGTAGACCATCTCCTCGAGCTTGGGCAGACGATCCATGACCGACATGATCTTGTCGATCTGCTCCTGGTCCTCGACCGCGGCAAAGCGTACCTCGGCGTGCGCCAGCACAAAGGCGAGTTCGTCGGCGACCGCATCGGCATAGACCGGCACCGGCACCGCGCCGAGCATCTGGGCCGCCATCACCGACCAATAGAGCTTCGGCCGGTTGGCGCCGACGATGGCGATGGTCTCGCCGCGCTTGAGGCCGAGGCGGTTCAAGCCCACCGCATAGGCGCGCACGACGTCGAGCACCTGGCTCCAGCTCCAGGTTTGCCAGATGCCGAGATCTTTTTGCCGCATCGCCGGCCGTGTGCCGTACAAATTAGCGTTACGAATCAGTAGCTTAGGGAATGTATCCGCCGGAGCGGCGGCGCTAATCGCCACAACCTGTTCCTCCCTCACGGCCGCGCTCGGGTGGTGCGGCTTCTTAACCCCTCGCCGCCTTCGCGGGCGGACTTGTTGCCACGATATGAAAACACCGAGGCAGGCCGGTCAAGTCTCAGGGGTGGCAGTATTTGGTCGCAGAGGAACGCTAAATTATTCCGCCGCCTTGAGAAACGGCGTCGAACCAGAGCGGAATTGCTCGCGCAATGCGGCTTCTTCGGCCTTGGCGGCGGCAATGTGCCGCTGCTTGACCGGACCGAATCCACGGATTTTTTCCGGCAGAGCAGCCAGTTCTACCGCCGAAACATGATTGGTCGGCGTCAGATGTTCGATAATTTCACCCAGAATTTCCACGTATTCTGAGATCAAACGCCGTTCTGTTCTACGCTCGGCGGTATAGCCGAACGGATCGAGCGGCGTGCCGCGCAGCACCTTGAATTTCTTGAGCACGCGGAAGGCGCCGAGCAGCCACGGCCCGAACGACATCTTCTTCGGCTCGCCGGTGAGCGGATCGCGCCGCGCCAGCAGCGGCGGCGCCAGATGAAACTCGAGCCGCAGATTGTCGCCGCCGAAAGTGGACTTCACCCGCTCGACGAACGCGGTGTCGGTGTAGAGCCGGGCCACTTCGTATTCGTCCTTGTAGGCCATCAGCTTGAACAGATAGCGCGCGACCGCTTCCGACAGCGCGCACTCGCCGGGCGCCTTCATGGCTTCGGCCGTTTTCACCTTCTCGACCCAGTTGCGGTAGCGCCGCGCGTAGCGGACGTTCTGATAGGCGGTGAGAAACGCAACGCGCCGGTCCACCGTCTCGGCGAAGGATTGCGAGAGCTTGAGCGAGTCGTGCGCAGTGTCGGCTTGCGGTTTCAGCAAGGCCTGGACCGCTGCCGGGTCGGCGGCGGCGCGGCGGCCCCAACGGAAAGCGGAAATATTATCCGCGACGGCCTCGCCGTTGAGCTCGATTGCCTTTTCGATGGCTTCCGCCGAAAGCGGCAAACCGCCGGTCTGATAGGCATAGCCGACCATGACCAGATTGGTCGAGATGGCGCGGCCGACGACATCGGAGGCAATCCGCGACGCATCGAAGAAATGGCTGCGATCGCGCCCCGCGGCGCCGACAATGGCGCGCTTAAGCCGCTCGGTGGGGAGCGAATAGTCGGGATTGCGGGTGAAATCGCCCGGCATGAATTCAAAGGAATTAATCAGGACTTTGGTTCCCGGCTTGATCGCGCTGAGCACCTTCTTGGCGCCGGCCACAACAATGTCGCCGCCGAGCACCAGATCGGCGCCGCCAGCGGCGACGCGAATGGCGTGGATATCCTCGGGCCTATTGGCGATGCGGATATGGCTGTAAACCGCGCCGCCTTTTTGCGCGAGACCGGCCATATCGATGACGCCGATGCCCTTGCCTTCCAGATGCGCGGCCATGCCGAGAATGCCGCCGATGGTGACGATGCCGGTGCCGCCGATGCCGGTAACGATGACGCTGTAGGGATGATTGATCAGCGGAATGCCGGGGTCAGGAAGCGGCGGCCAATCGGCCGGCTCGGCGACGCCTTCGCCGTGCTTGAGCTTGGCGCCATGCACGGTGACGAAGGACGGGCAGAAGCCCTTCACGCAGGAATAATCCTTGTTGCAGCTCGACTGGTCGATGGTGCGCTTGCGGCCCCATTCGGTTTCCAGCGGCTGCACCGAGACGCAATTCGATTTCACGCCGCAATCGCCGCAGCCTTCGCAGACCAGGTCGTTGATCACCATGCGCTTGTCGGGATCGGGGAAAGTGCCGCGCTTGCGGCGGCGGCGCTTCTCGGCGGCGCAGGTCTGGTCGTAGATCAGCACGCTGACGCCGGGCACGGTCGTTAGATCGCGCTGCACGGCATCGAGTTCGTCGCGGTGATGCACGGTCAGCCCGCGCGGCCAGTCGGTATCCTTGGGGTATTTCCACGGCTCGTCGGTGACCACGACCACGCGCTTGGCGCCTTCGGCCGCGACCTGGCGCGCGATCTGATCGACGGTGAGGCCGCCGTCATTGGCCTGGCCGCCCGTCATCGCCACCGCGTCGTTGAACAGGATCTTGTAGGTCATGGTGACGCCGGAGGCGATGGCCGCGCGGATGGCGAGATAGCCGGAGTGATTGTAGGTGCCGTCGCCCAGATTCTGGAACACGTGCGGGCGATTGCTGAACGGCGCCTCGCCGATCCAGTTGGCGCCCTCGCCGCCCATCTGGGTAAAGCCGAGCGTCTGCCGGTTCATCCATTGCGACATGTAATGGCAGCCGATGCCGGCATAGGCGCGGCTGCCTTCCGGCACGCGGGTCGAGGTATTGTGCGGGCAGCCCGAGCAGAAATAGGGGATGCGCTGGGCGACGTCGGCGGTTTCGGCAAGCGCATGCTGCGCCGATTTCAGCCGCGCGACATTGGCCGAAAGTTCGCCGTTGTCACCGTAACGTAACAGCCGCTCGCCGATGCAGATGGCGATATCGTTGGGGTCGAGCGCGCCCTTGACCGGGAACAGCCAGTTGCCCTGCTCGTCCTTCTTGCCGATGCAGACCGGCTGATTGGCGGTGCCATAGAGTTCCTCGCGCACCTGCACTTCGATCAGCGAGCGCTTCTCCTCGACCACGATGATGAGATCGAGCCCCTGCGCGAACTCCGCCAGCTCCGCCCGGCCGAGCGGCCACACGCAGGCTACCTTGAACAGGCGCAGGCCGAGGTCGTTGCACTTGAGCTCGTCGAGCCCGAGTTCGTCGAGCGCCTGGCGCACGTCGAGATAGGCCTTGCCGGTGGTGATGACGCCGATCTTCGGATTGCGCCCACCGGAGGTGATGATCTTGTTGAGCTTGTTGGCGCGCACGAAAGCGAGCATGGCGTCGCGCTTGAAATCGTGTAGGCGCGCTTCCTGGCCGAGGATGGAATTGACGAGACGGATATTGAGCCCGCCCTCCGGCATGCGGAAATCGGTGGGCGTGACGAGCTTGATGCGCTCGAGGCTGCCGTCGACGACG
>CAVRUP010000036.1:0-31862 GCA_963724335.1 uncultured Alphaproteobacteria bacterium
CGGTCGACTCCACGGTCTCGTGCATGCATTTGAGCGCGGTCCAGGTGCCGGTGAAGCGCGACATCGCCCAGCCGTAGAGCGCGTAGTCGATGATCTCCTGCACGCCGCCCGGGTTGAGGATCGGCATCATCACGTCGACGAAGTGAAATTCGGACTGATGCGCGGTGGTGGAGGATTCCGCGGTGTGGTCGTCGCCCATGAGCGCGATCACGCCGCCGTTCTTCGAGGTGCCGGCAAGATTGGCGTGGCGGAACACGTCGCCGGATCGGTCGACGCCCGGGCCCTTGCCGTACCACATGCCGAACACGCCATCGAACTTGCCCTCGCCGCGCAGTTCCGCCTGCTGGGTGCCCCAGAGCGCGGTGGCGGCGAGCTCCTCATTGATGCCGGGCTGGAACTTGACGTCGGCCTGGCTGAGCGGACGGCCGGCACGCATGAATTGCTGATCGAGGCCGCCGAGCGGCGAACCGCGATAGCCGGTGACGAAGCCCGCGGTGTTCAGCCCGGCGGCGCGGTCGCGCGCTTTCTGCATCAGGCAGGCGCGAATCAGCGCCTGATAGCCAGTCACGAAGACATGGCTCTGAGCCAAATCGTATTTGTCGTCGATACTGACGGGTCGGAGCGTCATGGGTGGCCTAAGGCTGGCGCCGCGGGCCTGAATTTAACCGCCCCCGGACGCCACTCATATAGGGATGCGATAACGGACGCAAAGCCGGATACGCGCTAAGAAAACCTTACACCTTAAGGCCCTGCGGTCAATTTCGTCCTCGGCGCTCGGGTCAGAAGGAAATTTCGGCCGAACGCGGTTTCACGCATTTTGGCGCAATGCAGCAGGCGAATTGACGCATCCCATTTGACGGGGGTCAATGCGGCCGGACGCCATTTGGCTAGCTTTGCGGGCATGGCACTCGCGAAACGCAAAGTTGATTTCGATTTCAGCCAGCTCCGCGACGAGATGGTGGAGCACCATATCGGCGCGCGCGGGGTGCGCTCAGAAAACGTCCTCAAGGCGATGCGCAAGGTCAAGCGCGAGGCGTTTTTGCCGCATGAACTGCAGGAATTCGCCTACGAGGACTCGCCGCTGCCGATCGCCGAAGGGCAGACCATCTCGCAGCCCTACATCGTCGCGCTGATGGCCGAGGCGCTGGAACTCGAGGGCGGGGAAAAGGTTCTCGAGATCGGCACCGGCTCCGGCTACGCGGCCGCCGTGCTCGCCGAGATCGCGCGCGACGTCTACACGGTCGAACGGATCGGGCCGCTGGCGGAAAAGGCGGCCGCGGCGCTCGCCGAGCAAGGCTACGACAATGTGCACGTGCTGCACGGCGACGGCACCCGCGGCTGGCCCGAGCATGCGCCCTATGACGCCATCGTGGTCGCTGCCGGCGGCCCCAAGATTCCGGATTCCCTGCGCCATCAACTCAAGATCGGCGGACGCCTGGTGATCCCGATCGGCAGCGACGCGCGCGCCCAGGAGCTGGTGCGCGTTACCCGCGTTGCCGAAGACGACTACCGGCGCGAAGACCTCGCCGACGTGCGTTTCGTCCCGTTGCTCGGCCAGGAAGGCTGGCAGGCGCCGGCGCAAGAGGCGCGCCGCGTCGTCAAGCTGCGCGAGCCGCCGCTGGAGCGAGCCGTCGCGAACGCTGCCGAAGCATTCGATTCGATCGAAACCGCCGATTTGTCGCCGCTGCTCGACCGCATCGGCGAGGCACGTGTCGTGCTGCTCGGCGAAGCCTCGCACGGTACGAGCGAATTTTACCGCATGCGTGAGAGAATCTCGCGCGCGCTGATCCAAAAGAAGGGCTTCAATTTCATCGCCATCGAAGGCGATTGGCCCGACGCCGCGCGCATCGATCATTATGTACGGCACCGGGAATATCCGCCGTCGGAGTGGACGGCATTTGCCCGCTTCCCAGTCTGGATGTGGCGCAATAACGAAGTACGCGGTTTCGTCGACTGGCTGCGCGAGCATAATGCCGCGGTGAAGCCGATAAGCCGGGTGGCGTTTCACGGCCTCGATCTCTACAGCCTGTACGCGTCGATCCGCTTCGTGCTCGAATATCTCGACGAGGTCGATCCAGCGGCGGCGAAAATCGCCCGCGAGCGTTACGGCTGCCTGACTCCCTGGCAGGCCGACCCGGCGACCTACGGCCACGCCGCGCTCAACGGCAGCTATCCGACCTGCGAAAAGGATGTCGTGCGCGCGCTGAGGGACCTCATGGGCAAGCAGCATGCCTATGCCAGCCACGACGGCGAGCGTTTCCTCGACGCGGTGCAGAATGCCCGGCTGGTCGCCAATGCCGAGCGCTATTACCGCATCATGTATTACGGCTCGCGCGCGTCCTGGAATCTGCGCGACAGCCATATGTTCGAGACCTTGCAGGCGCTGCTGGCGCATCATGGCCCGCGAGCCAAGGCCATCGTCTGGGCGCACAATTCGCACGTGGGCGACGCCGCGGCGACGGAAATGTCGGCGCGCGGCGAATTCAATATCGGCCAGCTCGCCCGCAAGAAATTCGGCGACCGCTGCTACGCAATCGGCTTCGGCACCGATCACGGCACGGTGGCGGCTGCCTCCGATTGGGACGGCCCGATGGAAATCAAGCGCGTGCGCCCGGCGCTGAACAATTCCTACGAAAAATTGTGCCACGAGGCGGGCGTGCCGCGTTTCATGCTCGGTTTGCGCGACCGGGCGAGCGTTCCCGCGCGCGGCCTTATGCAACCGCGGCTCGAGCGCGCGATCGGCGTGATCTATCGGCCGGAGTCCGAACTCGCCAGCCATTATTTCGAGGCCACGCTGCCGCGGCAATTCGACGAATATATCTGGTTCGACGAGACCCGAGCGGTGACGCCGTTCAAGACCGAGGTGCTGGAAGGGCTGCCGGACACCTATCCGTTCGGCGTGTAGATCGGCCCGGTCGCGGCCCTCAATGCATTTTGCAATGCAGCAGGCAGAGCTGCCCTTCCGTGGGCGCGGGTGGTCAAATCCGGCGCGGTCTGTAAAAGGGGCGGTCCGCCGGGTTCCGCATTGATGTTGCAATCCCCTTCGCCCTCGATCGAGAGCCAAACGTCCTGGGTCATCGCCTCGGTCGCGCTCTGCGTCATGGCGATGTCGTTCGGCGCCGCCTGGATCACAGCGGTCGCGCTGAAAGACATCGCGGCCGAGGTCGGTGGCATGCGCTCGATCCCCGCGCTCGCCTCGGCGCTCGCCTGGCTCGGTGGCGGCGTCGGCGGCATCATGATGGGCCGCATTGCCGACCGCGTCGGCACGCGCTGGACCGTGCTCTGCGGCTCGCTGATGATCGCGGCCGGCCTGACGCTGTCGACCTTCGGCCCGCCCTGGCCGCTGTGGATCGGGCACGGGCTGTTCATCGGCCTGATCGGGCTCGGCGGCATCAATGCGCCGATGTACATTTATGTCAGCCGCTGGTTCGACCGCCGGCGCGGCTCGGCGCTGGCGCTGATCTCGAGCGGCAGCTATCTCGCCGGCGCGCTGTGGCCGCCGGTGTTCGAGCGCGCCATTGCCGCCTTCGGCTGGCGGCAGACCATGCTGTGGTACGCAATTGCCGAGATCGTCGTCGTCGCGCCGCTGGCGGCGATTTATTTCCGCCATCCGCCGGAAGTGATTTATCCGGCGCCGGCCTCCGGCCGCGGCGGCGAAAAAGCCCGCGTGCTCGGCTGGCCGCCGAACGCCGTGTTCGCGCTGATGTGCGCGGCGTCGGTGCTGTGTTGTATCCCGATGGCGATGCCGCAGGGCCACTTGGTCGCTTTCTGCAGCGACCTCGGCATCGCGCGCTCGGTCGGCGCGCTGATGCTGTCGGTGCTGCTCGGCACCGCGTTCCTTTCCCGGCAGATCTGGGGCGCGATCTCCGACCGCATCGGCGGGCTCTCAACCGTGCTGATCGGATCGGCCTGGCAGGCGGCGGCCATGATCTCGTTCCTGCTCACGCAGGATACGGTCGGGCTGTTCACCGTCGCGGCCGCGTTCGGCCTCGGCTTTTCCGGCATCATCCCGGCCTATATCCTGGCGCTACGCGAATTGTTCCCGGCCGCCGAGGCTTACTGGCGCATTCCGACGCTGCTGTTGTTCAGCGGGATCGGCATGGCCGCGGGCGGCTGGCTCGCCGGCCTGCTCTACGATCATTTCGGCTATTACGCGCCGGCCTTCGCCGCCGGCATCGGCTCGAATCTTCTCAACCTCATGGTGGTCGGGCTGCTGGTGGCGCGCCAGCGCTATCGCGCCGCCTATGCTTAAGGTCTCGGGCCGATCATCGGCACGCCGCTTCACGCGGCGCTTGCCGCCTCGCCCCAGGCGCCCAGCGTGTGCGCTTTTTCGATCGCGACGTCGGTGCGCTTTTCCGCCGTGCCGGCCACCGGCTCATAGGCCTTGGGCGCGACCGCCAGCAAGCCGGCCTTGGCGTCCGCATCCTTGAGCGCCGCGGCGAAGCGCCGCTCGTTGCGCCATGCCCATTTGCCGCGTTCCACCCGCGCATAGACTTCGCCCGTCTCATAGTCGGCGAAATTGATGACCGGAATCCAGCGCGCACAGCGCTTGAGAAAGTCGACGTTGTGCTCGGGCGCCAGATTCTGGCCGGCATAAACTTCCTCAGGTTTCTGGGCGCGAATATTTATTTTTCTAAAGCGTTCGATATCGAGCATGCTTTTGATGTCGAGCACGGTCATCTCGCCGTTCCAGCCGAACGCCACGGTGCGCGGCGGGCGGCCTTGCGCGACGCTGTTATCGAGAAATTCGTAGTGGACCCGCTTGCCGACCATAAGCGCCCAAGTGAAAAACAATTCGGGCATGCCGGTATAGGCCTCGATATTATGGGCCAGCAGATCGTCGACGGCCTTGTATCGGCCGACTTGCAATCCCCGCGTCCAGGCGCGCTCGACGGTCATTTCCGGCGGCGTGATCATGAAAAACATGTAGATCAGATCGCCGAACCGCGTCAGCAGCCGGCTCGATCCCTTGCCTTCCCACTCGGGAACAAAACTATCGAAGCGGAAGCGGTCGATCAGCAGATGCGACATCTCTCCGCGGGCGGCGCGCGCCGCCATGCGGCGGTCGAGCTTTTTGTCGATGATGTCGACCTCGTGCCCCGACAGCGTGCCAGCGTATTTGTAGGCGGCGCCGAGCGATCCGTAGTCGAGCAGAAACTTGCGCCAAATGTCGGGGCTGATCAGCGCAAACTGTTCCCATGGCAGATCGAGTTTTCGCGCCAGGATTTTTTGCAGCGGCCGCATCGTGCTTTTGCCGGAGGCCGAGGCGCCCTTGACGTTCATGACGACCGGTTTTTCCTGCGGCGGCAGCGGGCGGAAGCCTTCGCGCGCGACCGCTTCCTGGAAATACGGCAGGATGGCGTCGCCGATGACTTCGCTGCCGTAGTCGTTGCAGACCAGCGTGACGGCAAGCTCCGTGAGCAAGGCGTTGTCGCCGAATAGCCGGCCGCGCCGGCTCATGACCGCGGTCGCGATCCGGCACAGAGCGTCGAAGCAGGCCTGCTCCAGCCGGTTGCCCGCTTTGCCCGATTTTTTCCGCCAGTCGGAAACGATCCGCCGGTCGCGCTCGGCGGGCGTCTCCAGCGGCCGCAGCTGCCGTCGCGCCGTCCGCTCGACCGGGAATAGCCGGCGCAGCCAGTTTGTTTCTTCGGGTTCGGCGGCCGGCTTCGGCGCAGCAAAGGCTTTGGCAAGCTCCCGCTCGATCAGGGCAGAAGCTTCGGCGCGCAGTCGCTCGAGAACCTCGCCCAATTCCGCCCGGTGGAGCGCGACATATCGATCGAGAATGGTGGCGGCGATCTTGCGAAAATTTCTCCCTAAGTCTTCGTAGTCGCGGCCGTCGGGGACCGCAAGGCTGGTGGTCACGCGAATGAGCAATTCGTGCACGATCAGCCGCTCGGCGCGGAACGCGACCAGCTCTTCCACGGGCAGACTGCAATAGTCGCTCAGCTCATGCGCCTTGGCGATGGTGGTCGAAACATTCTCGCTCCGGAAAATCGTCGAGAGCGGCAAATATTCGCGCGGCACCTCCGATTCCAGACCGGGGTTCCAGGCGTCGTATTCGGCGAGCGACGGTTTAATGTTCATGTCTCTCCCGCCTGCCCCGGTGACTGCAAGGCACCGTCGGGGAATGAGGCTTAAGCCTTTGCCACCATCTTAAACATTTCCGCGCCGTACATCTTGCGCCCGTCGGCGAGCAGCGGCTGCACCGCGGCGACGAAGGCCGCGTGTTGCTGCGCATTCAATTCGATGATCTCGCAGCCGACGTCCTCGATGATCTTGCGCGAGGCCTCGTGTTCCTCAACCGCAAGCTTGCGCTGGAAGGCGACCGCTTCGGTCACTGCGGCTTGCATCGCGGCTTTAAGATCGTCCGGCCAGGCATCGAACGAGGCGCGGTGCAGGAAAATGGGGCGCGAAATATAGAAGTGATAGGTGAGCGTGTGGAACTTGTGGAACTTGTGCACGCCATAGGTGACGGTGTTGGCGAGCGGATTTTCCTGCGCGTCCAGCGTGCCTGCCTTGATCATGGCGATCGCTTCGGTCAGGTCCATGCGCATCGGTAGCGCGCCGAGCAGTTCGAATGTGCGCTTGTGGATCTCGCTCGGCAGCACACGGATCTTCATGCCCTTGAGGTCGGCCGGCACATGCACCGGGCGGAGCCGGTTGGAGATGTGGCGGAAGCCGTTCTCGAACCAGCCGAGGATGCGGTAGCCGATGCGCTCTTCGGTTTTGCGCGCGAGATATTGGCCGAGCGCGCCGTCCATCGAGGCACGCGCCTGCGCGTTGCTGGCGAACAAGAACGGCAGATCGACAAAGCCCAGTTCCGGCACGCGGTCGGTCAGATAGCTCGACGATTGGTAGCCGAGCGTCATCTCGCCGTTCTCGACCAGCGTGAGAATGTCCTCGGCCTTGTGGCCGTGGTCCATGATGTTCCAGACGTAGTCGATCGCCACGCGGGCGCCGAACTCGCCTTGCAATTTGTCGCCGATGAATTTCAGCGCCTTGGAAAAGCCGGTGGTGGGCGGGCCGTAGCCGGCCATGCGGATCGGGATCGGTTTGCTCATGACGGCTTTCTCTATACCGGGGCGGCGATCTGGCCAAGCGCAGCCGCTGTGGTAATCTCCGCGCAAATTTGGAGGACTGCCCGATGAACAAGCATGCCAAGCTTGCCAGCGTCGCAAAGCCGGTCGCCCGCGACGGGATTTCACCGGCTGAATGGCAGGCGCGGGTCGATCTCGCCGCCGTCTACCGGCTGCTCGCCCATTACGGCTGGGACGACGTGATCTACAACCACTCCTCCATGCGGGTGCCGGGCGAGCCGCGCAATTTCTTGATGAAGCGCCACGAGCTGCTCTACACCGAGGTGACCGCGTCCAACCTGGTCAAGGTCAACATGGACCATGACCTCGACGAGAAATCCGGCGTCAACCGGCCGGGCTTCACGCTGCACGGCGGCGTGCTGAGCGCGCGGCCGGAGGTCAATTGCGCGGTGCACGTGCACACCGAGAACGGCACGGCGTTGTCGGGCCTCAAGCACGGCCTGCGCATGGTGTCGCAGCAGGCGCTGCGTTTCTACCAGCGCGTCGGTTATCACGGCTATGAAGGGATCACCGAGGATTTTGACGAGCGCGCGCGCATCAACAAGGACCTCGGGCAGAACCGCGCCTTGATCATGCGACATCACGGCATGCTCACGGTCGGCAAGACTGCGCGCGAGGCCTTCGTGCTGATGAAATATCTGCTCACCGCCGCCAACATCCAATTGAAGATGGAAGCGACCGGGGCCGAGCTCATCGATATCCCGGCGGAAATCTGCGCCAAGACCGCGGAGCAATTCGAACACCACGACTCGGGCCGCGGCAGTTCCGACTGGCCGGCCTATTTGCGCGTGCTCGATGGGATTGATAAGAGCTACCGCGAATAGGGGTGTTCACATGATCAATGTTCGTGCGTTGTGCCATGCCGCCGTGGCGGCAATTCTCATCGCAGCCGCCGCGCCGGCGAATGCGCAGCAATATCCCAATCATCCGATCCGCGTGATCAGTCCTTATCCGGCCGGCAGCGCCTCGGACACCGTCACCCGGGTAGTGCTCGATCAGGTCTCGCAGCTCATCGGCCAGCCGATGATTATCGAATTGAAGCCCGGTGCCGGCGGCGCCACCGGATTTGCGACGGTGGCGAGAGCCGACCCCGATGGCTACACGCTGGTGACCAGTTCGTCATCGATGGCGACGGAGAGCGTGCTGCACAGCAAGCTGCCCTACGATCCGGTGAAGGATTTCGTGCCGGTCGTCCTGCTTGGCACTTCGCCGAACATTCTGGTCGCGTCCGTCAAGAGCGGGTTCAAGACGGTGGCCGACCTCGTTAACGCCGCCAAGGCGAAACCCGGCACGCTGACGTTTGCCTCCGCCGGCATCGGCTCCTCCTCGCACATGGCGGCCGAGCGGTTCCGTCTCGCCGCCAAGATCGACGTCCGCCACGTGCCGTTCAAGGAAGGCGGCCTGGTGCAGGTGATGAACGGGAATATCGACTTCTATTTCATCCCGCTGGCGGCGGCGGCCTCGGCGCTGCACAGCGACAAGCTCACCATCCTGACGGTGAGTTCGCCCAAGCGGGCGGCGGTTCTGCCGAACGTCCCCTCGGTCGTCGAAGCCGGCTATCCGGGCGCCGTGTTCCGCTTCTGGAACGGACTATCGGCGCCGGCAAAAACTCCGCCCGACGTCGTGAAAAAACTGCACGACGTGACCGAACAGGCGCTCAAGGTCCCCGCCGTGCAGGAAAAACTCGCCAAGCTCGGCGTCGAGCCGGCGCAGATCAGTTCCGAAGAATTTGCGAAATTCTTCAAAGACGATCTCGCCGCGACCGTGCAGCTCGCCAAAGACGCCAATATCAAACCGGTCGACTAAGAGAAACGCCCGCAATGACCATCGTTCCGCCGCGTATCGGCCCGCAGCCATGGGAGGTCGTGCGCACCAAGCTCGACCAGTCGTTGCCCTTCGCCAATATGCGCGACACGCCCTATTACCGCGACGCGGTGTGGGAGCAGTTCTCCAAGGCCGAATACGAGCGCCGCTATCGTGCGCTGCGGGCGAAAATGCGCGAGCACAAACTCGACGTGCTGATCGTCCCCGGCGGTCCGAGCCACTGGAGCTTCGGCGGCGGGATGCTGTGGCTGACCGGCCATTGGGAATGGCACGCGCTGTCGAGCTACGTGCTGGTGCCGCTCGAAGGCGAGCCGACCTTGATCTATTCGATGGGCGGCACGCATGCCGAAGCCGTGCGCCGGCAGGTCGAGGTCGCGGTCAAGGACGTGCGCCATAGCCGCAGCGGCCGCTACGCCGACATCATGGTCGAGCGCATCCGCGAATTGAAACTCGAGCGCGGCCGCATCGGCCTGATGGAGATCGACCCGCGCCACGCCGACTATCTCCCGGTCAACCAATACAACGTGCTGCGCGAGAATCTCCCCGATGCGGAGCTCGTCTTCACCAAGGGCTTCTTGCACGAGCTGCTGTCGGTCCATAGCGCCGAGGAACTCGACTGCGTGCGCAAGGCCGGCGTGCTGTGCCAGCGCGCGATGGAAGCGATGGTCGCGCGCGCAAAGCCGGGCGTGAAGGAATACGAACTGCGCGCGGCGGCGGGCGCCGCCATCCTCGAAGGCGGCGGCGATATCGACTTTCTGATCATCGGCTCGACGCCGATGGCCAACCCGTCGATGATCTTCGGCAATCCGCGCCCTTCGGCCCGCGTGCTGCAAAAGGGCGACATCGTCAATATGGAGCTCGCCGCCGGCTATCGCGGCTACACCGCGCAGATCGGCTCACCCATCTGCCTGGGCGAGCCCACCGACATGGTGCGCAACTTCTGGAACGACATCACGCTGCCCGGCTATCGGCGCATCATCGCCGAGATCGCGCCGGGCAAGCCGGTCGAAGCCATGCGCACGGCGAGCAAATTCTTCCGCGACAAGGGCTATCAATCGCGGCCGACACAGACGCACGGCATCGATCTCGTCACCGACAAGCCGCACGTCGTCGCCGAGCACGTTTCCGCCGAGAAATTCGAGGAGGTGTTGCGGCCCGGCATGGTGATCATGGCGGAACCCAATCCGATCACGCCCGACGGCCTGTTCGGCATTTTCCTCGGCCACACTTATATCGTCACCGACAGCGGGCACGAGATCGTCGACGACTTCCCGCTGGAGATCGCGGTGGCGCGGGTGTGAATTCTTCCGTCGTCCCCGCGAAAGCGGGGACCCATACTCCGCAGTCTATCGAGAGACTGCGGCGTATGGGTCCCGGGCCTCCTTCGCTTCGCTCAGTCGCCCGGGACGACACGATTTCAGCCCCACTTCCAGAAATCGCGCCCCTCTTCGCGCATGAAGCGGGCGAGCACCATCTTGTGCACCTCGGAGGCGCCGTCGACCAGGCGCGCGGCGCGGGCGTAGCGGTAGATCCATTCCAGGATGGTGTCCTTGGAATAGCCGCGCGCGCCGTTGAGCTGGATCGCCACGTCGGACGCCTGATGCAGCGCGTCGGCGACCTGCACCTTCGCCATCGAGACTTCCTTGCGCGCGCGGTCGCCCTGGTCGAGCTTCCAGGCCGCGTGCATGGTGAGCAGGCGGCCGATCTCGATCTGGTGCGCCACCTCGCCGAGCTTGACCTGAATATTCTCGCGGTCGGCGAGCTTGCTGCCGAAGGCGCTGCGCTTGCCGACATAGTCCTGCGCGATCTCCATGCAGCGCTTGGCGAAGCCGAGCCAGCGCATGCAGTGGGTCAGCCGCGCCGGGCCGAGGCGGATTTGCGTCGCGCGCAAGCCGTCGCCGACCTTGAGCAGGATGTTTTCCTCGGGAATTTCCAGCCCGTCATATTCGATCTCGCAATGGCCGCCGTGTTCGTGCGGCCCCATGATCGGGATGCGGCGCAGGATGCGCCAGCCCGGCTGGTCCTTGTGATAGAGGAACGCGGTGAGGCCGCGACGCGGCTCGTCCGAGGTGCGCGCGATCAGAATGAAATGCGCGGCGCCTTCCGCGCCGGTGATGAACCATTTGTGGCCCTTGACGATGTAGCGGTCGCCCTTCTTCTCGGCGCGCGTGAGCATCATGCCGGGATCGGAACCCGAGCCGGGATGCGGCTCGGTCATGGCGAAGGCCGAGCGCACCTTGCCCTCGGCGATCGGGCGCAGCCATTTTTCCTTCTGCGCGGGCGTGCCGGCCTTGGCCAGCAGGTTCATGTTGCCGTCGTCCGGCGCCATGCAATGGATGGCGAGCGGGCCGAAGATCGAGCGCGCCGCCTCCTCGTAGATCGCCGCCCAGGCCACGATCGGCAGGCCCATGCCGCCGAATTCCTTCGGCACCTGCGGCGCCCACAGGCCGGCCTTCTTGGCCTTCTCGCGCACCGGCGCGAGCCGCGCGGCGGGAATGTTCTCGTGGTCGGCGAAGTTTTCCGGATCGGCTTCGAGCGGCAGCACGTGCTCGGCGACGAAGTCGCGCACGCGCAGGCGGATAGATCTCGATTTCGGCAGGGAGTGTGAAGTCCATTGTTCTGTTTCCTTACCCTGAAATCATCACCACCTGGCCGCCGTCGACCACGATGGTTGCGCCGGTGATGTAGCTGCCGGCGTCGGAGGCAAGCAAGAGCAGCGCGCCGTCGAGATCGCCCTCCTTGCCGAAGCGGCCCATCGGGATCGCGCGCTTGAGCGCGTCGCCCGCTTCGCCGGTGAGATATTTGTCGTTGATCTCGGTGACGAACCAGCCCGGCGCGATGGCGTTGACCCGCACGCCCTTGAACGCCAGCTCCACGGCCAGCGCCTTGGTGACCTGCACCACGGCGGCCTTGGCGGTGGCGTAAGCGGCGACGCCCTTGGAGACGCCGAAGCCGAGCACCGAGGCGATGTTGACGATGGCGCCCTTCTTGTTGGCGGCCAGCATGCGGCGCGCCGCCTCCTGCGCGTTGTAGAACACCGCGTCGAGGTCGACGCCGAGCACCTTGCGCCATTCCTCTTCGGTGACGTCGATGGCGCGGCGCGCGGACTGCGCGATGCCGGCATTGTTGACCAGGATGGTGACGGTGCCGAAGGCCTTCTCGGCGGCGTCGAAGGCGCGCACCATGGCGGCGCGGTCGGTGACATCGGCCTCGAGCGCGACGGCCTTGCCGCCCTTGCCCTTCAATCTCGTCCTTCAGCGCCTTAAGACGGTCGGCGCGCCGCGCCACCAGCGCGACCGCGGCGCCGTTATCGGCGAGCGCCTTGGCGAATTGCGTGCCCAGCCCGCTGGAGGCGCCGGTCACCAGCGCCACCCGGCCCTGCAGGCTGAACATGTCGGCTGCTTTCATTCATTTAATCTCCATTACGCCGCCAGAATGCGCCGCACGTCCGGCCAGCTTTTCGCCCCGAACGTCGCGAGATCGTCGGCCAGATGCGGCGGAAACCACTCCATGAACGCAGGTTGGAAGCTCGCGCGCGCCTTCACCCGCTCGAACCAGTCGGCCAGCCGCGGACGGCGGCCTTCCCACATCTCCGACATTCCCATCATGGCGAGCCGGTTGACATAGGGCGCGAGGCCGATGTCGGCGAGCGAGAAACTGTCGCCGGCGAGCCAAAGCTGGCCGGCGAGCGTGTCGTCCATTTTCTGCAGATAACGGTCGTACAATGCGAACGGCCGGCCGATCCCCGGCGCGGCAAAGCCGAGCGTCACGATCTCTTTCTTGCGCGCGTGCCAGGTCGGCGTCACCGACTGCGGCGGCGTGCTGGCCAGAAAGCGCGCGACGCCCTCTTCGCCGAGCCGCGCGACGGTGTGACGGTGGGTGCACGCGAAAGTCACCTCGGCGCAGGCCGGGTGGATTTCCTCGTCGACCGCCTTGGTCCAAAGCCGCATCCGGTGCCGGTCGAAAGCCGAGACCGGCTTGAGCGGGGTATTGGGAAAGACCTCGTCGAGATATTCGCAGATCACGGTCGACTCGGTGAGAACCCGGCCGTCATGGACCAGCGTCGGCACCACCGCTTTCGGATTGAGCTTCATATAGGCGGGGTCGAACTGATCGCCCTTGAGAATGTCGAGATAGCGCCCCTTCCACGACAATCCCTTTTCCGCCAGCACCAGCCGAACCTTGGCGGCGCAGACGGACGAGCCGTGATGATAGAGTTCGAGCATCGGCGTTTCCCTAGCGGCCACTATAAAGCGCATGCGGCAGCATGGTCGCAAGCCCAGGGGCGGACCAGAGCACCACCAGCGCGAAAATCTGGATCAGCACGAAGGGAATGATGCCCACATAGATGTGCCGCGTGGTGATCTCCGGCGGCGCCACTCCGCGCAGGTAGAACAGCGTCGGCCCGAGCGGCGGGTGCATGTAGGAGGTCTGCAAATTGACCGCCATCATGATGCCGAGCCAGACCGGGTCGACGCCGGGCATCTTCAACAGCGCCGGCGCCACGATCGGCACCACCACGAAGATGATCTCGAAGGCGTCCATCACGAAGCCGAGCAGGAAGATCGCCAACATCACCGCCAGCACCGCGCCGTCGGTGCCGCCGGGAAGGTCGCTGAGCGCGCGGTGCACCATGTCGTCGCCGCCGAGCGCGCGGAACACCAGGCTGAACAGCGTGGCGCCGATCAAGATGAGGAAGATCATGGCGGTGATCTGCGTGGTCTTCTCGACCACCGGCCGCAGCAGGCCGCGCAGGCGCGCCTTGCGCGCGGCGAGCAGAATGGCGCCGACCGCGCCGACGGAGGCCGCTTCCGTCGGCGTCGCCACGCCGTAGAGGATCGAGCCGAGCACGGCGGCGATCAGCAGCACCGGCGCGAGCAGCGCTTCGATCGAGCCCGGTTGCCGCGGGCGCGGCGGCGGTGACCGCGGGACAGCTTTGCGGCTTCAGCGCGGCCATCGCGATCAGATAGACAAGATAGAGCGCGACCAGCAGCAGGCCGGGCACGATCGCGCCGGCGAACAGGTCGCTCACCGAAACCACATTGGGCGCGAATTTGCCCTGCGCGAGCTGCGCCGCCTGGTAGGCATTGTTGAGCTGGTCGCCGAGCACCACCAGCACGGTCGAGGGCGGAATGATTTGCGCGAGCGTGGCCGAGGCGGCGACCGTGCCGGCGGCGAGCCGCGGGTCGTAGCCGTGCCGCATCATCGCCGGCAACATGATCAGGCCCATGGTCACCGCGGTCGCGCCGACGATGCCGGTCGAGGCGGCGAGCAGCGCGCCGACGACGACAACCGAAAATCCCAAGCCGCCGCGCAGGCGGCCGAACAGCAAGCCCATGCGCTCGAGCAGATTTTCCGCGATGCGCGATCGTTCGAGCATCACGCCCATGAAGATGAACATCGGCAGCGCGAGCAGCACGTCGTTGGTCATCACGCCGTAAATGCGCTGCGGTAAGGCGCCGAGGATGCCCAAACCCATGACGCCGAGCATGTGGCCGAGCACGGCGAAGATCAGCGACACGCCGGCGAGCGTCAGCGCCACCGGATAGCCGGCCATCAGCGCGGCGATGACCGCGGCGACCATCAGGATGGCGAGGAGTTCGGCCAGCGGATCCCTCCGCCGCGCGTTCTTCTCCCGCCCCTTGTGGGGAGGGGTCGGGGTGGGGTGATGCGAACACGCTCCGTAGCGGCTACCCCCCTCCCCACCCCTCCCCCACAAGGGGGCAGGGAGAATATGTGGCGCGGCTCGCAATTCATTTGCTGCGCTCGTTGCTGAGAAGATTGAGCGCCCGGATCGCCTGCGCGATACCCTGCAGCGCCATCATCACGGCGAACAATGGGATCAGCGTCTTGAGCACGAACACCAGCGGCAGGCCGCTGGTCTCCTGCGAGCGTTCCAGGATCGCCCAGGAACGCGCGGCGTAGGGCACGCCGAGCCAGACCAGCACGAGCGCAAACGGCAACAGCAAAATGAGCGAGCCGATGAGATCGATGATTGCCTGCGCGCGCGGCGAAGCCTCGGCATAGAAAATATCGACCCGCACATGGCCGCCGGCGCGCAGCGTCCAGGCCGCCGCCAGCATGAACAGCGCGGCGTTGCCGTAGACCACCGTCTCGGTGAGCCAGATCGAGCCCAGCCCGAGCACATAACGGGCGACCACCAGGCCGAATTGCACCAGCACGATGACAAGCGCCAGCCACGCCGCCGCGCGCCCCACCGCCGTATTCAGGCGGTCGATGCGGTCGGCCAAGTGCGGTCATGACTGAAAAACGTCATGGTGCGCGATGATGGCACAAGGCCGGTTCTTTTGCTTATAGTACGGCCATGTCCGGACACGACCATCACCACGACCACGACCATTCCGAGCTCACGGAAACCCAATTGCGCGTGCGCGCACTGGAAACCGTGCTCACCGAAAAGGGCTATGTCGATCCGGCCGCGCTCGATCTGTTGATCGAGACCTACGAGAAAAAGGTCGGGCCCGCGCAACGGCGCCCGCGTGGTGGCCAAGGCCTGGGCCGATCCGGCCTACCGCGCGCGGCTGTTCAAGGAGGCGACGTCCGCGATCGCCGAACTCGGCTATGCCGGCCGCCAGGGCGAGCACATCGTCGCGCTGGAGAATACGCCGCAACGGCACAACATGGTCGTGTGCACGCTGTGCTCCTGTTACCCCTGGCCGGTGCTCGGGCTGCCGCCGGTCTGGTACAAGTCCGCGCCCTACCGCTCGCGCGCGGTCAGCGATCCGCGCGGCGTGCTCAAGGATTTCGGCGTGAGCCTGCCGAAGGACACCGAAATCCGCGTCTGGGATTCGACCTCGGAGATCCGCTATCTGGTCATCCCGATGCGGCCGGCCGGCACCGAGGGTTGGAGTGAGGACAGACTCGCCGAGCTGGTCACGCGCGATTCCATGATCGGCACCGGGCTGCCGAAGAGTCCGAAATGAACGGCGCGCAGGACATGGGCGGCGAGCACGGCTTCGGCGCAGTCGAGCCGGAGCCGAACGAGCCGGTCTTCCACGCCGACTGGGAAAGACGCGCTTTCGCACTGACCCTCGCCATGGCGATGCCGGGCGAGTGGAACATCGATATGTCGCGCTTCGCGCGCGAGAACCGCGACCCGGCCGAATATCTGTCGATGAGCTACTATCAGATCTGGTTCGCCGCGCTGGAGACGATGCTGAAGGAGCGCAATCTGGTCGGCGACGACGAGATCGCCGCCGGCCGTTCGTTGCATCCGGCAAAGCCGGTGCCGCGCGTGCTCTCGCCCGACGACGTGCTGAAAGTGCTGCATCGCGGCGGGCCGACCGAGCGTGCAACCAAGACCAAGCCGGCGTTCAAGGCGGGCGACAACGTGCGCGCGAAGAACATCAATCCGCTCACGCATACGCGGCTGCCGCGCTACGTGCGCGGGCACAAAGGCACGATCGAGCGCGTGATCGGCTGCCATGTTTTTCCCGACAGCAACGCGCAAGGCTTGGGCGAGAACCCGCAATGGCTCTACACCGTGCGCTTCGACGGCCGCGAATTGTGGGGGCCCGACGGCGATCCGAGCGTAACGGTTTCGGTCGACGCCTGGGAACCGTATTTGGTGAATGCATGATCGACCAGGCCGCGGCAGCCCGCGCCGCGCAGGAAGTGCCCAGCATCCCGCGCGATGCCGACGGCCCGGTGTTCCGCGAGCCGTGGGAGGCGCAGGCTTTCGCCATGACGCTGGCGCTGCATGAGCGCGGCGTCTTCACGTGGCCGGAATGGGCGGCGGCGCTCGCCGCCGAGATCAAGCGCGCGCAGGCCGCCGGCGATCCCGACACCGGCGAGACTTATTATTCGCACTGGCTCAACGCGCTGGAGAAACTGGTGGCCGAGAAAGGCGTAACCACGCGCGAGACGTTGCATCGCTATCGCGACGCCTGGGACCGCGCCTGCGACCGCACCCCGCACGGCCGGCCGATTGAATTGCGTCCGGACGACTTCCGTTAGACGCCCACCATCTGCTCGCTCACCATGTAGCCGGTGAGCAGCGCGACGCCGAAAACGATGATCAGCAGCGCGGCCGCGGTTTCGACGCCGCGCAGGAACAGCATGCCGGCGCCCGGCTTGCCCTTGGCCAGCCGCCCGGCAAAGCCGCGCGCGGCGACCGCCAGCGTGGCGACGCCGGCGACCGTGATCGCGGTGCCGAGCCCCATCACGAAGGTCGAGGCGACGCCGATCCAGAACAGCCCCTGCGCCAGCGCAAATACCAGCACGATGATGGCGCCCGAGCAGGGCCGCAAACCGACCGCGATAATCGCCGACAGCCCGCGCCGCAGCCAATGCGGGCCTTTCAGTTCGCTCGGCTCCGGCGCATGCGCATGGCCCCAGGCGTGCGCCTCGTCCTCATGGTCGTGGTCGTGGTCGTGGTCGTGCGCATGCCCATGCGAATGCGAATGGCCATGGCCATGATCGTGCGAATGGCCATGGTCGTGCCCGTCATGATGCGCGTGGTCGTGATGCTCGTGAGCGTGCGGCCGCAGCAGGTGCAGGAAGGCGCGGCCTTTCACCCATAACAGCCGCAGACCGATCAGCACGATCAGCGCGTAGCTCACCATCTCGATCACGCGCACGGTGTTTCCCATCACATGGGCGGTGGCGTTGAGCAGCACCGCGGCGATGCCGACAATGGCGATGGCGGTCAATGCCTGCAGAACGGCGGAGCAGAACGACAGCGCGATGCCGCGCCGCCAGGTTTCGTTATTGGCGACCAGATAAGACGAGATCACCGCCTTGCCGTGGCCGGGACCGGCAGCGTGGAAAATGCCATAGGCGAACGAGATGCCCATCAACCCCCAGGCGGCGCTGCCGTCGGTCTTGGCGGCGCGGATGGTGCCCGACAGCATGCGGTAGAACTCGGCCTGCTTGGCGAGAATCCAGCCGGCGAAGGGGCCGAATTGCGGCGGCGCTACGCTGCGCGTCATGCCGAACGGCTGCGCCAGCGCGGCATCGACCGCGCAAGCCAAGAGCAGCATGCAGACAATGAACAGCGCACATTGCGCCAAGGCGGAGCGGCGGCCGAACGTCATGTCAACAATTCCCCGTGCATGCGCCGCCCCGCGATTCCACTCTTCACTTGGTATTTTGCATTCGCATGACATTGTCCGAAAAACCGGTGCGCGGTTTCGGGATCATGCGCTTTAGGGGCAATTCACCAGAATCTTGTTGGCGAAATTCGCACCCCAATTAAACGTCGAGGCGAGCGCCTCATTGCTCAGCTTCAGGCCTTCCGCATAGCTCATCTCACGCGGCATAACCACGTCGACCTTGCAGCCGGCGGGCAAGCCGACGACGTGCACCGGCTTATCCTTGGCCCATTCGAAATCGACGAAAATGGTCGGATCGTAGATTTCGATTTTCAGGTACTTCGCCTTCACCGGCGTCTTGAACGGCATGGTGAAGTGCAGCGTGAGGATCGTATCCTTGTAGTCGAGCCAATAGCCCGGCAGCGGCTCGCCCATCGGCACTTTCTTGCCGTCGGCGGTGGCGTAGGTGAAATAACCGTACTCTTTCAACGACTCGACATTGACCTTGGCGAGCGGGGCGAGTTCTTCGCGCGTGAACTGGCCCTTCACCTTGGTGTCCAGGCCTTGCGTGGCGAAGGCGGAGAACATGTCGTCGAAGGCCCAGATATGGCGCACGCCGGTGATGCTGCCGTCCGGGGCATAGACCAGCTCGGCATGCATGGTGACCCAGACATGCGGATGCGCGCTCGCCGGGTGAGCGAAGGCGAGACTCAACAGGGCGACGAGAAGCAATCGGATCGAAGCGGTCATGTCCGCGCCACTTTACCAAGGACTGCGGCACAAAGGTGGCGTGTAACAGTGTTGCGGAAAACCACAGCGACTCGACCCATCGGCTATTTCGCGCTGATGCCGGCGGCCTTGATCAGCTTGCCGTTGGAAGCGAGCTCGCTGGCGACGAATTTATCCATTTCGGCCGTCGTCATCGGCATCGGATCAACCGCGAGCTTCTTCAGCTTTGCCTTCATCTCCGGTGTCGCCAGAACCTTCATTGCCGCCGCGTGGAATTTCTCGACGATATCCCGCGGCGTCTTGGACGGCATGAACACCGCATACCAGACGATGGTCTCGGCATTGACGAAGCCGAGGTCACGTGGCGTCGGCACATCCGGCAGGTCGGAGGCGCGCGTCGCCGTCGAGACCATCAGCGGCACGACGCGGCCGGCGCGGATCAGCGGCAAGGCGGTCGAAATCGGCGTGAACAAGAAGTCGATGCGGCCGCCGAGCAGATCGGTTAGCGCTTCCGCGCCGCCCTTGTAGGGCACATGGGTCGCTTGGATACCGGCGGCGAGGCTGAACCGCGCAGCGCTGATGTGCGTCGCGGTGCCGACGCCGGCCGAGCCATAATTGATCGTGCCGGGCTTGGCCTTGGCCGCGGCGACGAGGTCTGGCACGGTCTTCCAGCCCTTCGACGGCAGCACGAGCAGGACGTTGGCGTTCTGGCCGATCATCAGCACGCCGGAGAGGTCCTTGACCACGTCATAGGGGAAGTTCGGCACGATCCAGGGCGCGATCGTCTGCGCCGAGGAGTTGGCCAGGATGGTGTAGCCGTCGGGCTTCGCGCGCACCACTTCGCCGATGCCGAGCGTGCCGCCGGCGCCGCCTTTGTTCTCCACCGTGATGGTCTGGCCGAGCTCCTTGGAGAGCGCATCGAACACCGTGCGCGGTACGATGTCGGTGGCGCTGCCGGCGCCGAACGGGATGTAGGCTCTGATCGGCTGCGCCGGCCAGGTCTCGGCCATGGCGGCGGATGACAACGCGATGCTCAACGCGACAAGCGCGATACGGCTGGCCAGCTTCATATAACGTCCCCTCTTCTCTCTCGCCGGCGATGTATAACGCCGGGCATTCTCGCACGTCCATGCATTCTATATGCCAGCCGCCCCGCCGTCGGCGCGCGGATCGTGGCCGCCTTCCAGCGTGCCGTCGGGATGCAAGATGACGGCGCCGGCATGGCCCATGGTGTCGGAATAGGCTTCGCTCAGCACGGCAACGTCGTGACCGGCCGCCATCAGCCGGTCGACCAGATTGCCGTCGAACCGGGATTCCAGCCGCAGGTTGGTGTGCGTCGAGCCCCAGGTGCGGCCGAGCAGCCAGCGCGGCGCGTCGAGCGCCTGCTCGAGCGGCTGGCGGAACGTGACGTGACGGGTGAAGACGGCGGCTTGCGTCTGCGGCTGGCCGTCGCCGCCCATGGTGCCGTAGGCGATGACCCGGCCGTCCTTGAGCGCGGCGAGCGCCGGATTGAGCGTGTGGAAGGGGCGGCGGCCGGGCGCCAGCACGTTGAGCGCCTTGGGATCGAGCGAGAAGCTCGCGCCGCGGTTCTGCATCAGCACGCCGGTCGCCGGCAGCACGCAGCCGGAGCCGAATTCCCAGTAGAGCGACTGGATGTAGGAGACGACGAGGCCGGTTGCATCCGCCGCGCCCATCCAGACGGTGTCGCCTTCGCCGTCACGGCGCCGGCCAGCGCGCGGCTTTTTTGGCGTCGATTTTCTCGGCTTCGGCGTCGAGGAAGGCGGGCGTCAGGAATTGATGGAGATCGCTCGCGATCTGGTCGGGATCGGTGACCACGCGGTCGCGCACGCGGAAAGCGCGCTTGGTCGCTTCGACCAGGCCGTGGATGTGCTCGAAGCTTTCGGCTTGCGTGACGCGCAGGCGATCGAACAGCGCGAGGATGATGAGCGAGGCCAGCCCCTGCGTCGGCGGCGGCGTGTTATAGAGCGTGCCGGCCTGCGATAGCGGACGCTGAGCGGCTCGGCGACGCTGGCCTCGAATTTTTCCAGATCGGTGCGCGTCACCGGGCTGCCGATGCGCGCGAGATCGGCGGCGATCTCACGGCCGACGTCGCCGCGATAGAAATCTTCGAGACCGGCTTGGCTGAGATGGTCGAGCGTGTCGGCGAATTTGGTTTGCTTGAGCCGCGCGCCCGCCTCCGGCGGCTTGCCATCGATCAGGAAGGCGTCCTTGAAGCCGATCGCATCTTTCATCTCCGGCAGTTTTTCCGCCGTCAGCCGCGCCTGGCTACGCGTCACCGTGTAGCCCTCGCGCGCGCGCTTGATCGCGCCCGCCAGCAGCACGCCGAGCGGCAGCTTGCCGCCCTGCGCTTTGCGCCGCCTCAGTGGCCAGCGTCCAGGCCGCCACCGCGCCCGGCACGGTGAGCGCGGCGAGCGGACCGCGCGCCGGGATCTCGTCGAAGCCGGCGTCGCGATAAAGCCGCGGCGTCGCCTGGCTGCCGGCGCGTCCGGCGCCCATCAGCGCGCGCACGCGGCCGGAGGGCTCGCGGATCAGCCAGAAGCCGTCGCCGCCGACATGGTTCATGTGCGGATAGACCGCGGCGATCGACGCGGCCATCGCCAGCATCGCCTCGATGGCGTTGCCGCCTTCGGCGAGGATCGCGCGGCCGTCCTCGACGGCGGCGGCATGCGGCGCGCAGACGACGCCGCGGCGATGTCCGGCGGTATGCAGGTTCATGCCGGCACGGCGTCGGCGAGCCCGCGCTTTTTCAACAGCGCATCGACCGTCGGCAGGCGGCCGCGGAAGGCTTTATAGGCCTCGGCCGGATCGCGCAGGTTGCCGGCGCTGTATATCCAGTCGTGCAGGCGCTGGGCGGTGGCCGGATCGAAGGGGTCGCCGGTTTCCATGAAGGCCTCGAAGGCGTCGGCGTCGAGCACCTCCGACCACATGTAGGCGTAGTAGCCCGCCGCATAGCTGCCGCCGGAGAACAGATGCTGGAAATGCGGCAGGCGGTGGCGCATGACGATTTCCGCCGGCATGTGGATCGCGTCGAGGCGCGCGCGCTCGAACGCGCTGACGTCGAGCGCTCTCGCCTCCGGCAAGGCATGGATGTCGAGATCGATCAGCGCACAGGCGGTGTATTCCACCGTGGCAAAGCCCTCGTTGAAGGTGCGCATGGCCAGCAGACGGTCGAGCAGCGCTTTCGGCATCGGCTCGCCGGTCGCGGCGTGACGCGCGTATTTCTGCAATATCTCCGGCACCTCCAGCCAATGTTCGTAGAGCTGTGACGGCAGCTCGACGAAATCTTTCAACACCGCGGTGCCGGCGAGCAGCGGATAGGTCACGTTCGACAGCAACCCGTGCAGCGCGTGGCCGAATTCGTGGAACAGCGTGCGCGCGTCGTCGAACGACAAAAGCGCCGGCTCGCCCGCCGCCGGTTTGGAGAAGTTGCAGATATTGAGGATGACCGGCCGGACGTCGCCGGAAAGCCTTTCCTGGTCGCGCAGCGAGGTCGCCCAGGCGCCGCTATGCTTTGACGCCCGCGCGAAATAATCGCCGATGAACAGACCGACGTGGCGGCCCCGGCCATCCGTCACCTCGAAAGCCCGGGCATCGGGGTGGTAGAGCGGCACGCTCACCGGCGCAAAGTTGAGGCCGAACAGCCGGTGTGCGGTCTCGAAGGCGGCCTCGATCATCTTGTCGAGCTGGAAGTACGGCTTGATCTCGGCTTCATCCAAGTCGTAGCGCGCCTTGCGCAGCTTCTCGGCATAGTAGCGCCAGTCCCAGGCTTCAAGCGCGAAATTGCCGCCCTCCTCCGCGATCATCTTCTGCAGCGCGTCGCGCTCGATTGCAGCCTTGGCGCGCGCCCGGCCCCAGACCTCGTCGAGCAGCTTGCGCGCGGCTTGCGGGGTCTTGGCCATCTGATCGTCGAGCCGGTAGTCGGCGAAAGTTTTAAAGCCCAGCAACTGCGCGCGCTCACCGCGCAAAGCCACCATCTCCGCGATCAGCGCACGGTTGTCGGTTGCGCCGCCGCTAGCCCCTCGCTTGATCCAGGCCTGGAAGATTTTCTCGCGCAGGTCGCGGCGCGACGAGAACTGCAAAAAGCTTTCGCACGATGAGCGCGCGAGCGTGATGGCAAACTTGCCGGGGTGCCCGCGTTCCTCGGCGGCCGCGCGCGCCGCCGCGCGGGCGAAGTCGGGCAGGCCGGCAAGATCGCCCTCCTCCAGCACGAGGGCGTAATCCTTCTCGTCCGCCAGCACGTTCTGCCCGAACTGGGTGCCGAGACTGGCCAGCCGCTCGTTGATGACGGCGAGGCGACCCTGCGCCGGCTGGTCGAGCGCGGCGCCGGCCCGCACGAATTTCGTGTGGTAGCGGTCGAGCACGCGGGCCTGCTCGGCATTGAGCCCGAGCGAGTCGCGGCGGCGATAGAGCTCGGCGATGCGGGCATAGAGCGCGCGGTTGAGATAGAGCGCGTTGCCATGGCGGGCGAGCAGCGGCGACATGTCGCGCTCAACCGCCTCGATGGCGTCGCCGGTATCGGCGCCGGCCAGCACGAAGAAGACATTGGAGACGCGCTCGAGGTCGCGCCCGCTCTTCTCCAGCGCCTCGATGGTGTTGCCGAAGCTGGGCGCCGCCGGATTGGCGGAGATGGCGTCGATCTCGGCGCGGTGCGCCGCCAGCGCGCGGTCGAAGGCCGGGCGGAACTGCTCGGGTTTGATCGCGTCCAAGGGCGGCAGGCCGAAGGGGCCGGTCCAGTCGATCAGCAGGGGGTTTTCGTCGGCGGGTGTCGGGTTCGTCATGGCGTTCATCTAGCCATGAACGGCCGGCTTGGCTACCCGCGCAGCGCCCGCAACGCGTTGAAGATCACCGCCACGTCGATCACCTCCTGCAACAGCGCGCCCTCCACCGGCGGAAGATATCCGACAGCGGCCGCGATCATGGCGAGGATGGAAAGCCCCATGCCGGCGATCACGCTTTGCAGGGCGATGAAGCGTGAGCGCCGCGCGATGCGGATCGCGGGTAGCACGCGGTCAAGCTGATCGACCAACAGCACCACGTCAGCCGCCTCGGCCGAGGCCGCCGCCCCCTTGGCGCCCATGGCCAGCCCGATATCGGCCGCGGCAAGCGCCGGCGCGTCGTTAACGCCGTCGCCGATCATCATCACCGGGCCGTTCTTGCGCTCCGAGAGCACCACCATGATTTTCTGGTCGGGGGTGAGCTCCGAACGCACCAGATCGATCGGCAGACCGGCGACGACCGCTTGCGCAACCTCGTGGCGGTCGCCGGTCGCCAAGACGATGCGCTCGATACCGAGATCGCGCAGCTCGTGCAGCATCGCTTGCGTGCCGGCGCGCAGTTCGTCGGACAGGATCATCAGGCCGGCGAGCTTGCCGTCGACCGCGATGGCGACCGCGAGCGCGCCAGCCGGCCGGTCGCGCCCCAAAGTTTCGAGGCCGGAGTCGGCCACCTTGCCGGCGATGAAGTGCGCGCCGCCGACCATGACCAGGCGGCCGTCGACCCGTCCGACGATGCCCTCGCCCGGCGTTTCCACCACCTCGGTCGGGATCGCCAGCGCCAGACCCTGGCCGCGCGCCTCGGCGACGATGGTCTGCGCGATAATGTGCTTACTGGCCTGGTCGAGCGAGGCGGCGATGCGCAGCAGCTCGTCCGGCGTGATGCTGTCGGTCACCCGGGTGGAGACGATCTTGGCCTGGCCGTGGGTCAGCGTTCCGGTCTTGTCGATGACCAGCGAATTCACCCGCGCCAGCGTCTCGATCGCCTTGCCGCCTTTTATCAAAATGCCGAGCTTGGCCGCGCGCGAAAGTCCGGCGACGATCGCCACCGGCACCGCCAGGATCAGCGGACAGGGCGTCGCCACCACTAGGACCGCCACCGCCCGCACCGGATCGCCGCTCAGCAGCCAGGCCGCAGCAGCCAGTATCGTGGTTACCGCCAGAAAAATGATCGCGTAGCGGTCGGCCAGCCGCGACATCGGGGCGCGCGAGCGCTGGGCGGCTTCCACCAGGCGGATGACGCCGGCATAGGTGCTTTCCGCGGCCAGCCGCGTGGCCTTAAGATCGAAGGCGTCGCCCACATTGGTTGAGCCGCTCAGTACCGCTTCGCCAGGTCGCAGCTGCACCGGCAGCGACTCGCCGGTGAGCGCCGACTGGTCGAGCACCGCCACGCCCTCGGCCACGGCGCCGTCCACCGGCACCACATCGCCCTGCCGGACCAGCAGTCGGTCGCCGGGCACGACCAAATCGAGCGCGACCTCCTCCAGCCGCCCGTCCCGCTGCCGCATGGCGGTGCGCGGCACCCGTGACAGGAGGGCGGTCATCTCGCGCCGGGCCGCCCGCTCGGCATAGCTCTCCAGGTACTGGCCGCCGGCATACATCAGCGCGACGATGGCGGCGGCGAGGCTCTCGCCGACCAGCAGCGCCCCGGTCATCGACAGCGCGGCGACGATGTCGAGCCCGAGATCGCCGCGCCGCAGGCTGGTGACGATCTCCGCCAGCAGCGCCAGCAGCACCGGGATAGTGACGGCGGCCCAGATGACCGGCGACCAGGCGTCAAGGCCGGCGAGCTTGGCAGCGAAGCCGGCGGCGAGGCCGAGGGCCACGAGGCCGGCGAGGAATTGCCTGGCATTTTTCAGCGCACTGGCGATCGACATGACGGCAATTTCGCCGCTCCGACCGGCCGCGGCCATGACCAAGATCAAACGCCGCTGCCCCTCTATGGACTTGATTTGGCAGGCGGATTCGTGGACATTGCGGCCGCTAAAAGGAGAACGTCATGGCCGCAGGCCGCCGCATCGTCTGGCTCAACGTCATCACCGTGATCAGCGCCGCCATTCTGATCGGCGCCGAGGTGTTCGGCGCCGCCTTCGCCGGCTCGTGGGCGCTCGCCACGCTGTTCGATCTCGGCCACATCGGCCAGCGCATCCTCGACGGCCTCTTCGTGCTCTGCGGCATCGCCATCATGGCGCAGTTCATCCGCAACGCGCACCGCATCGAGCCGTTCACCGCGCGCAACTGAGCCGAGCGCCGCGTCCCGCCGAAACGAAAAGTTAAGAAAGTTTTTGCGTGCGCGGAACAAATTCTCTTGCATCGCGCGCAAAATTTGTTATTTCAATGTTGCCCAAATTCGCACGTGCCTGTGGCCGTGTGTCGGTCGGTAGGTAGCGGGACAAGAGGCCCGCCAGCCGCCTGGAGAGAGAAGCCAAAGCTCTCCAAGAAATCTGACCGGCAGCCGGAGGCGAAACCGGCAAACCCTGCTCTCAGCAGGGGACGCGGCTTGAAGCAACGACGATCGGGCTTCCTTGGTCTCTGCCGGGCTCCACCTCCGGCGCGGGTCACCGAAGAGGCTTGTTCATCTTTGCCGGCCGTGCGGACGGGGGTCTCCCCTTTCCAATCCAAGGCAGCATGAGCGGTTGAAGAGCGGAAACGCTTGCGCGTCCCCATCGCGCGCGGCGCCATGCTTGGAAATCCGCGACATCAGGGGCCGTAAACCGCCCCTTAGCCTAGTGGGAGAGCGCCATGACTGAGCGCATCCGCGAGTTTCTACGTAAGCGCAACGACGACGGGCCGTGCCTTGTCGTCGACCTCGACGTCGTCAAGGACAACTACAATGCCTTCGCCAAGGCCTTGCCCGACACCCGCGTGTTCTACGCGGTGAAGGCGAACCCGGCGCCGGAAGTTCTGGCGCTGCTGGCCAAACTCGGCTCCTGCTTCGACACCGCCTCGGTCTCCGAGATCGAAATGGTGCTGGCCGCAGGCTGCACGCCCGACCGCATCAGCTACGGCAACACGATCAAGAAGGAGCGCGACATCGCGCGCGCCTTTGAGCTCGGCGTCCGCCTTTACGCGGTCGACTGCAAGGCCGAGGTCGAGAAGGTCGCCCGCGCGGCGCCCGGCTCCAAGGTGTTCTGCCGCATCCTCTCCGACTGCGTCGGGGCGGAGTGGCCGCTGTCGCGCAAGTTCGGCTGCGAGCCCTCGATGGCCGTGGACGTGCTCGAGCACGCCCTCAAATCCGGCCTCGAGCCGCACGGGGTGTCGTTCCATGTCGGCTCCCAGCAGCGCAACCAGCACGCCTGGGACCGCGCGCTCGCCTCGGCGGCGGCGGTGTTCAAGGAATGCGGCGAGCGCGGCATGAACCTGGCAATGGTCAACCTGGGCGGCGGCTTCCCGACCAAGTACCTGAAGAACGTGCCGACGGTGAAGACCTACGGCAACGCCATCTTCAAGGCGCTGCGCAAGCACTTCGGCAACCGTATCCCGGAGACCATCATCGAGCCGGGCCGCGGCATGGTCGGCAATGCCGGCACCATCGAAGCCGAGGTCGTCCTCGTCTCCAAGAAGAGCGAGGAGGACGACGTGCGCTGGGTCTATCTCGACATCGGCAAGTTCGGCGGCTTGGCCGAGACCATGGACGAGTCGATCCGCTACCCGATCCGCACGCCGCGCGACGGCGACGCCATGAGCCCGTGCGTGCTGGCCGGACCGACCTGCGACTCGGCCGACGTGCTGTACGAGAAGCAGCCCTATCCGCTGCCGGTCAGCCTGGAGATCGGCGACAAGGTGCTGATCGAAGGCACCGGCGCCTACACGGCGACCTACTCGTCGGTGGCCTTCAACGGCTTTTCGCCGCTGAAGACCTACCACATCTGACAGCGACGGGAGGCGGCTTACCGCCTCCCCTTTCCCTCAACTCGAACGGATGCGTTCCGTCAGCGCGCGCCTGCACGCGCGGCGGGACAGGGAAGGACCTAGAGATGATCACGTTGCGTCAAGAGCGGCCAGCCGACGTCGAAGCGCGCGAGGCGCTACTCGACCAGGCCTTCGGCGACACCCGCGCCCGCAAGACCTCGCAGCGGCTGCGCGACGGCCGCCTGCCGGCCGAAGGACTGAGCCTGATCGCCGCCGACCGCCGACGCGTCATCGGCACCGCCCGGCTGTGGAACGTGGCCTGCGGCACTGGCCAGCCGGCCTTGCTGTTCGGCCCCGTGGCGGTCGCGGCCAATTGCCGCAACCGCGGCATCGGCGCCGCGCTGGTGCGCCGCGCGGTCGCAGAGGCGCGCCGGCTCGGCCATGGCGCGGTTATCCTGGTCGGCGACGCGTCCTATTACAGCCGCTTCGGCTTCGCCGCCGGGACGGCCGCCGGCCTCAAGCTGCCCGGTCCGTTCGAGCACCACCGCCTGCTCGCGCTCGAGCTCGTTCCCGGCGCGCTCGATGGCGCCAACGGGCTGTTGCGCGCGACCGGCCGCATCGTCCAGAAGCCGCAAGCCCGCGCCGCGTAAGAAAAAATCGCCAGATTCTCGTGGACGCCGCGCCAGAATCGCCGGCGTTGCCCTTCCGTTTGCGCGCCGCGGCGGATATCACCCGAATATAGCTGGAGGCTTTGAGCAATGATGAAATGGCCCGTTCACGCCCGTGTCACGGGCCCCATCGTGATGATCGGCTTCGGCTCGATCGGCAAAGGCACGCTGCCGCTGATCGAGCGCCATTTCAGCTACGACAAGTCCCGCTTCGTGGTCATCGACCCCGAGGACAAGGACCGCAAGATTCTGGACGAGCGCGGCATCCGCTTCATCCATCAGGCCGTCACCAAGGACAATTACCGGCACCTGCTCACCCCGCTGCTCACCGCCGGCGGCGGCCAGGGCTTCTGCGTGAACGTGTCGGTCGACACCTCCTCGCTCGACATCATGGAGCTCTGCCGTGAGATCGGCGCGCTCTACATCGACACCGTGGTGGAGCCCTGGGTCGGCTTCTACTTCGACAGCAAGCTCGGGCCGGAGGCGCGCTCGAACTACGCCCTGCGCGAGACCGTGCTCGCCGCGCGCCGCAAGAGGCCGGGCGGCCCCACCGCGGTCAGCTGCTGCGGCGCCAATCCCGGCATGGTGTCATGGTTCGTCAAGCAAGCGCTGCTCAATGTCGCCGGCGACATCGGCCTCAAGTTCAAGCAGCCGAAGACGCGCGAGGAATGGGGCCGGCTCGCCAAGAAGACCGGCATCAAGGGCATCCATATCGCCGAACGCGACACCCAGCGCGCCAAGCAACCGAAGTCGCAGGACGTGTTCGTCAATACCTGGTCGGTGGAAGGCTTCATTTCCGAGGGCCTGCAACCGGCCGAGCTCGGCTGGGGCACCTGCGAGAAGTGGATGCCGGCCAATGCCCACAAGCACAAGACCGGCTGCCAGGCCGCGATCTACCTGACCCAGCCCGGCGCCAACACCCGCGTGCGGTCCTGGACGCCGACCGCGCAGGCGCAATACGGCTTCCTGGTCACCCACAACGAGTCGATTTCGATCGCCGACTACTTCACGCTCAAGAACGGCCGCAAGCCGATCTACCGGCCGACCTGCCACTACGCCTACCACCCCTGCAACGACGCCGTGCTCTCGCTGCACGAGATGTTCGGCCAAGCCGGCCGAAAGCAAAAGGACGTCCACATCCTCGACGAAAACGAGATCGCCGACGGCATCGACGAACTGGGCGTGCTGCTCTACGGCCACAAGAAGAACGCCTACTGGTACGGTTCGCAGCTCTCGATCGACGAGACCCGCGACATCGCGCCCTATCAGAACGCCACCGGCCTGCAGGTGACCTCCGCCGTGCTGGCCGGCATGGTGTGGGCGCTGGAGAACCCCAATGCCGGCATTGTCGAGGCCGACGAGATGGACTACCGGCGCTGTCTCGAGGTGCAGATGCCCTATCTCGGCCCGGTGATCGGCGCCTACACCGACTGGACGCCGCTCGCCGGTCGGCCCGGACTGTTCCCGGAAGAGATCGACAAGCGCGACCCCTGGCAGTTCAAGAACGTGCTGGTGCGCTGACCGGCGCCTTGCGCGGCGCGCGCGACACACAAAAAGCAAAGAGAGTCGAAGAGAGGCGCGGTAGCTTGGGCCATTCGGCAACGCTCCGTTTCCTCTCTCCGCTCATCGAACGGACAGGCAGATTTCCCGCATCCGGCTCTCGGACAAGACTTCACGCCTTTGCGTTCGCGTGCAACGCCTTCTGCAGTTTCTGAACACTCATCGGAGTTTATAGGTTGCCCAATCTCCAGGTCTTTCACCACGTATTGCGTCTGTCTTGAACTGAGGTCCCTTCCCTCCGCCGGCGTTACCCGGCTTCAGCGGTACTACGAACCTCTCCGCCACCCCAAGGCGCCCAGCCTGTCCCTCGCGGGCTTCAGTTGGTCATCGCTGACCACGCTTTGGGGTTTCCCGTGTTTCGTGCGCTTTCCTTGTGTACATGCCGCCGCCACTACCCCGGCGCAGCATCTGGATGCACCGCTTCGCTCATTTCATCCAGACGTATCAACCTTCCCCGAAAGGGTTGCCGGGTCGGCCTGCGCATTGTCCTTTTCGAGGATTGCTCGGCGTTCACTCGCGTTGCGGCCTGCACACTAGCGCTGTCACCAATTCGTGACACGCTAATCGAAGGCTTCAGCCACTTCGTACCTGCATGACTGCTCCGATTGCTTCCGGCTGGAGCGGTTGCCGGGTGGGGCTTGCACCCACTGGAAAGCGCCGCCTTTTCACGGCGCAACCCAACGCGCGACATTCACCAAGCGGTGGATGCGCGCGACTTGGCGCGCGATAAATTGTTGACTCTCATGACAGTTGGATTATTCCGATACCTGCCCTTTTTCGCACGTGCCTGTGGCCGTGTGTCGATCGGTGGGCATCCGGACAAGAGGCCGGACAGCCGCCTCGGGAAGTGAGCTCACTTCCCAGCTCATGCGATCGGCAGCCGGAGGCGAACCGGCAATCCCCGCGCTCAACGGGGTACGCGGCTTAAAGCAACGACGGATCGGGCTTTTTTGGGTTGCCGGCCGGAATGCCGGATGTCCGAAGAGGCTTGTCCATCTTGCCAGGCGCGGAGCGGGGCGCGTCCCCAATCCAGACCATGGCAGCAGACGGCTGCAAGCGGCCGGGTGTAGCGGCGTATCTCGCTATCCCGGCAAAGCATGCAGCCAACGGCGCTATGACACGGGGATACAGAAGCAATGACAGATCGCATCCGCGAGTTCCTTAAGAACCGCAAAGAGGAAGGGCCCTGCCTGGTGCTCGACCTCGACATTGTGCGCGACAACTACAATGCTTTCGCCAGGACCCTGCCCGACACCAAGGTCTATTACGCCGTCAAGGCCAACCCGCATCCGGAGATCCTGAGCCTGCTGGCCCGGCTCGGCTCGTCCTTCGACGTGGCCTCGGTGCAGGAGACGCAAGCCGTGCTCGCCGCCGGCTGCACGCCGGACCGCGTCTCCTACGGCAACACCATCAAGAAAGAGCGTGAGATCGCGGCCGCCTTCAAGCTCGGCGTCACGCTGTTTGCGGTGGACTGCGAGGCGGAGGTGGACAAGATCGCCCGCGCCGCCCCCGGCAGCCGCGTGATCTGCCGCATCCATTGCGACGGCACCGGCGCCGAGTGGCCGCTGTCGCGCAAGTTCGGCTGCGAACCGGAATTCGCCGCCGATATCCTGGAGCGCGCCCATAAAGCCGGCCTCATCGCCCACGGCATCTCGTTCCATGTCGGCTCGCAGCAGCACAATGTGGAAGCCTGGGACCGCGCGCTGGCCTCCACTGCCGCGGTGTTCCGCACCTGCGCCGAGCGCGGGATCATGCTTTCCACCGTCAATCTGGGCGGCGGGTTCCCGGCCAAATATGTGCGCAAGACGCCGAAGCTTGAATCCTACGGCAAAGCCATCTTCCGTGCGCTGCGCCGCCATTTCGGCAACCGCATCCCGGAGACCATCATCGAGCCCGGCCGCGGCATGGTCGGCAACGCCGGCGTGATCGAGGCTGAGGTGGTGCTGATCGCCAAGCGCAGCCCGGAGGACGACACCCGCTGGGTCTATCTCGACATCGGCAAGTTCCACGGGCTGGCGGAGACGATCGGCGAATCGATCCGCTATCCGATCCGCACCCGCAAGGATCGCGACGAGGCCGGGCCCTGCATCGTGGCCGGCCCGACCTGCGATTCGGTGGACGTGCTGTACGAGAAGACGCCCTACCCGCTGCCGGTCACGCTCGCCATCGGCGACAAGGTGCTGATCGAGGCGACCGGCGCCTATACCTCGACCTACTCCTCGGTCGGCTTCAACGGCTACCCGCCGTTGAAATCCTACGTGATCGCGCCGACTGAGCCCGCGCTGG